>JAFSOC010000008.1 GCA_017447185.1 Clostridia bacterium
CTGGTTAACTTTATTGCGAGCGAAAAGCTCTTGGAGGATTTCACCAGACCATTGCCTCCACATTGTACAGCCTAGGCAACGAGATGTCCCAGGCCTCTGGCTGGCTGCCAGGAACGAGGGGCAAATGTATAGTAACAGGAGAATGAGAAAATATGAGCGGCAAGACAGTTTCTTCCGGAAAAAGATGGGTTTATGCAGTCCTGGTTCTGCTTTCCGTCTGCGGAACAGCGATCAGCGTGTGGAACCTGATCCGGACCTTCCAGGGCACCCTGACCGTGATGGGCGTGCTCCAGAGCGTGATTCAGGTTCTGGCCCATCTGGCTATACTGGGTTACGTTCTGTACACAAACAGAATGGAGGGAGAAACTCCCTTTCTGGGAGTCGTTTATGCTTACGCCGCGCTGCTGGGCATTCAGCTTCTCCAGTCCGGCCAGATGATCTCCGGGTTCGGCCTGAGCAAAGAGCTGACCATGATGATCAATATCTTCAATCTGATTGCATTTGCCGACGTCATCATGTTCGCCAACAAGCTGGACCGGAAAAAAGCCTCCATCGGGTACATGGCTTCCGCGGCAATCCTGAAGCTTGCCGGCGAACTGATCCTCATTTTCAAGATGCTGGAATTTATCAATTTCGGCGTGATCCTGATTTCCCTGTCGGTACCGGTTCTCGGCCTGACGATCCTCTTCGCGTATCTGGTCTATATCCAGTCTGAACCGGATGACAGGGGCCTGTGACGGCCCTGTGAGGAGAAAAGAATCATGTTTTCAGAAAAAGGACCAAAACTGAAACTATTTGCCGGGATCCTGGCAGGGATCGTACTGATCGTCGGAGTTTATATGACTTTTTTCCAGACCCGCGGCTTTATAAAGACCACAGCCAGTATTACCGATCTCCGGATGGACAGCACGGGTGAAAACACGGTCTATTACCCCACGGTAGAGTACACCGTGAACGGGAAAACCTATACCAGGGAGCTGGATACAGGCAGCATGTCTTATCACATCGGACAGACGATTTCCGTGCTGTATGATCCTGGCAATCCGTCTGTCGCGCATGACGGCGGCGGCTTCGGACTCTACCTGATGATCGCCGGCGCGGTGATTCTGGCGGTGATCGTCTTCTCCGCAATCAAAAAAAGGGAAAGATAGGGACTATTTACAGAAATTTTACAGAAACCGCTGCCGGCACCGCCCGGCGCTGCGTATATACAGATGTCAGCGGTGAAACGCCGGGACATCCAAGAAAGATCAGGCGCACAGCGCTGGAAAGGATAAGAAAATGAAGACAGAAAAAGATATGAAGGAACTGGAGCAGGTCAACGGCGGAGGATTCTACGAAGAGATGATGAAAATCCTGCATAAGATCATCCCGAATCCCTATGATACCGATCAGGATGAAAAAACGGACAAAACGGATGCCAGGACTGGCCGCAGGAAATGCTGACCTGCACCGAAAACGATCCCACGGAGGGCTGCGAAAGCGGCTCTCTTTTTCGTATGGCCATTCCGGCCCGGTACGGTCCGGCAGGGCGCTGACCGGGACAAGGAAAGTCCGGAATTTCCGGGATTTATGAGAGAACTGCTGATGATCGCAAAAGATACCGGATATGATCTGTCCGAGGAGCAGCTGAACGCTCTGTCGGGCGGCTGGTGCGGCTTCGATTGCGGCCCGTATAATCCGGACTGCCCGTACTTTGTTCCGAAGGAAGGATAAGGGAGCGGGATGCATGACGACTGAGTTTCGTATCAGAATGAATATGAATGAAGGGTCAGAAACAGCAAAAGGAATGTGCGGAAACTGCACATTCCCTTTTATTCTGCTGAGGAGGATCAGATGGCTTCGGGCGGCATCGGCGGTTTCGGGCCGAAGTATTTCTCCATCTGCTTATTGTTCAGGCCGAAGGCTTTTTTCGTAAAATCCCACAGCCGCGTCGGCCGTTTCCGGATCACGTTCCGGAGGCGGTCCACCCGCTTCAGCCAGTATTTATAGGCGCCTTCCGCTGTCGTCGGCACTTCGGAAATAACGTTTTTGTCGTTCTCCGGGCCCCAGCGGGTCCAGTGCCGTTCCATCTCCGGCTCAATCAGCGCCACCAGTTCCTCCAGCACTTCCATCATGGTGTCCGTTGTCAGTTTCCGGTAGATTTCGCCGTAGATGGTCAGGAACCGGTCCTTGTATTCCGGAACGGTCAGCAGCTTCAGCAGGATCGTATTGTCGAAATTCAGCTGACCCATGCCGCTCTTCTTGGTATAACTCTTCGGACTGTTGAATCCGGAGTCCCAGAGGCCGTAGTCCAGATCGTTGATCAGCCATTTCCATTTGCTGCCGGGAGCGTTCAGGCGGTAGATGCGGAAATTGCCGATATCGCTGTTGCCGAAGAACATCTCGAAAGCCATAAACTCGAAATAATTGTCCACGTCGACATTATCCAGGATATACTGCAGATCCTCCTTCTTTTTAGCCGGCTTGCCGGCCTTGATCTTTTTGATCATGGCCTTGTATTCCGAATTGGATCCGTTCTTCACGCTGCCGTTTGCGGTCAGCAGGTCCAGCTGATCCGCCTCTTCCAGGTCCACCCCTTCAAACTGCGCGACCATATACTCGTCCACCCGCTCCCGCAGGTTCATATGGCCCCAGTACTGACCATTCAGATAGACCGCATAGGGTTTCCACGCCTGATGGGCCACGGTGCTCCCGCACAGATCCATCAGCCGGCTCTGGAACCCGTCCTGCAGGCGGGTCCACATGCAGTCATTCCCGCTGTTGCGCAGCACGAAGCTTTTGTATTCCTCATAATCCCGGTCCGGGAACAGTTTTGCCTTGAACGTTTTTTCACCGTATTTGCTTTTCGCTTTGAATTTGAAGCTCTTCTGGGGCATGTCCAGCGAATAGTCGCCGTTCAGGGAGATATCCGCGCCCTGGCTGAGGATCTTTTTTCCGGCGTCGTCGTACATCTCCACATAGCTTTCATATTTAACCCCGGAGTTTTTCACTTTCCGGTAAACCGTATTTTTGAAGGGCAGGCCCGATTTTTTATTGGCGTTCTTTCCGACGGTCAGCATTCCCCGCTCAGGATCCCACAGGTCATCCGGATCCACCGTGACGGATACCACCGGCAGGCTGTGATCCGCATGGACAAAGAACGTACCGGTGAGCGTATCGCCAGGCCGGATCCTCCCATCCGCGAAAGCCCGGGCCCGGATCACGGCTGTAGCGGCAATTTCCAGCGTTTCCCCGCCGTAAGGCGCGGATTGCTGCGTCGGCTCCGATCCGTCCAGGGTATAAAACACCTGCGTGCCTTCCGGGACGATGATCCGCAGATGTACGGCCGAATCATAAAAACCGGGCTCCTCTGAGAACGACGGTGCCGCGGCATATCCCGGAAAACTGCCGCTGTTTGCCGCAAAAGGCGTGGGCGGGTCAAAACAGTACAGGCCACCGTCCTCCGGACTCCGGCCGAAGGAGATATCCGTCTTCATCTCCGGAAGGGTGATCCGGTCCTGTACGGCGCCTTCCGCGTCCGTCAGGAGAATCACCTCGCCGCTCTTTTTGCTGATATTGAAAGGCGCGAAAAGCTGCGCGTCCCCGCGCTGATCCGCGTCCTTATCGCACAGAATGACCCTGTACTCTCCGGGACGAATCGTTGTTCCGTCGGGGAACTGCCATTTCCGCGGCTTTTCCGGATTGTTGCTCAGCCCCCATCCGCTCAGATCCACGGGAGTATCTCCGGAATTGAAGATCTCAACCCAATCGGTAAAGCCTGCTTTCGGATACGTGGCGACCGAATCATTGCTGGCCATCACTTCGCTGATCCTGATCATGGGGTGAAGCGCTTCCTCCGCGGCCGCCGTATTCCAGGCCAGCACCGCCAGAAGCAGAACCGCAGTCATGATGATAAGCCGTTTCATTCTTTGTTTCCTCCGATCATCGGTGGTACAGACAGCGCTCTTTGCATACGGCCTGATTATACCACAGAAAATGATGGAGGAGTGACCGGAGGGAACGAAAAGGGTCGTCGTCCCCATCGTTCCCTTGACGGAGAGGGTATAAAAACGTATACTTGAACCGTGGCAAAAACTATTACAAGCGAATAAATATCTGAGAAGAATGTATAGGAGTGCAGTCATATGAAGTATGTGAAAAAAGCATTTGCGCTGGTTCTGATTCTTTGCCTTGTTTCCACGGCGGCTTTCGCGGAAGGGGAAAACAAGGATATCTTCGGGCAGATCGGCGACTGGTTCAGCCATGCGTGGGAGGACACGACCAAATGGGTGGGTCAGGCATGGGAAGACGCATCCAAATGGGTGAGCCAGGCATGGGACGATTCCAGCAAATGGGTGGCCCAGGCCTGGAAGGACAGCTCCGAGTGGATCTCCGGCAACTGGTCCGCCTTTACGGTATGGCTGCGGGAGATCACCTGGGACAACCCCTACACCTGGATTGAAAAGCTGGTGCAGGAGAAGGGAAGCGCGGCATACGACCGGTATGCCGGGATCCGGGATTTCCTGAAGGGGAATCCGGACGCGGCGGCCATCAAAGAAAAGCTGTATGCGGTGCTGGCGGAACTGTCGCTGCCGGAGGAAGAGAAGGACAAGGTATGGGAGGTCTTTGGCAGCTGGGCTTCGGAGCATCACGTGACCGCGGAGCAGACGGCGGTGCTGGCCATTCCCTTTGCGGAGCGGCTGAACATTACCGGGGCGGCGGCGCTGGGGACGGATATTGAAATCAACGGGCCGGTGGTTGCAAGGTACCTGGTGACGGTGCTGGATGCCATACAGGTGAACAGCCATGAGGACGCGGAGGCGCGGATCAATGTGCTGAAGAACAGCCTGGAGGGGCTGGCGAAACCATAAGATCCTTCGCTGCGCTCAGGATGACACAGTGGGGGAATGGGAGTTCCTTTGGGGACTTGAAGATTTATGGGGATTCATCGACGCGGGCTGACGCCCTTGCTCAGAATGACAAAATAAGTTGAGAATTATTTGGCAGGAAGATTTACTGCCAGGGTCGAATTTTGAACGTATATACAGGTGTCGCGCAAAAATCATTAAAATAATAAAGACAAAAAAAGGAGGAACCCCAAAATGAAGAAACTGATCGCTGTACTGACCGTCCTGTGCCTGCTGTGCGCATCCTTTGCCGCGCTGGCCGAAGCCCCTGCCACCGAAGTGCAACCCGAATTCACCTTTGGAAACGGAATCAAGTTTGGCATGAGCATGGCAGAAGTGACCGCCATCGCCGGCACGCCCAATGAAACGGACAATGATGACACCAAGGGCCTGGTCACCTTCTCCGAGCTGGAGTACAAGCAGGTTCCCGATCCCATGCTGGACAACACGCCGGTGGACACGTCCTTCCTGTTTGTGAATGACAAGCTGGTTGCGATCCGCTTCGACCTCGACACCAAGAGCGTTGCGTATGAAAAGGTGCAGGCCGCGCTGGCGGAAGCCACGAAGAGCGAAGGCACCATGCTGGATATGGCCCTGCTGGGCAACGCCATCTACGCGGTGGACGATGACGGAACGCCGGAGCTGAACAGCCTGAACTACGTTGATCCGATTTTCAATGTGGTGGTCGTGCTGGAGCTGGACAAGGAAGGCGACGATGTGGACATCACCATCCTGGACATGAATGCGGAATATCTGACCGGGAAGTAAAACATCAAGGAAAAAAAGGCGACTCCTATGAATATACAAAGGAACACATTATCATAGGAGAGCCGGATGAATTCATCGCGGATATCCTCAAGTGGGTCGATGAGATTTACTCAAGGAAATAATACGGAATGAAACCCGGCCGCTCCCTTCACAGAGCATGAAGGGAGCGGTTTACAACAAAAAAACAACCCACAGATCAACAAGGAGGCACAGCGTGTTTAACAGCAAACAAAGGGAATTTGAGATGCGGATGGAGCATCTGAAAGAAAGCATGGACAAGCTCGGCGAAGAAAAGAAAGGCGTGGAAAAGAACCTGGAAAAAGCCAGGGCCAGGATTTCCGAGCTGGAGGAGAAGCTTGCCCAGACAGAAGTGGAAAGCCTGCGGAAGGAGGCCCGGGAGACCCTGGCCGAGGCCCAGGGACTGAAGGAGCTCTATCTGCGGAAAAACGAAGATTTCGACAGCAACATGCAGGCGGAGTCGGAGAACTACGCGAAGGAAGAGGTCCGCGCGCGCCGGAAGTTCAACGAGGAACTGGCGCAGCAGAAGAAGGACACGGAGGAATATGTCGGCGATACCGTTGAAACCTTCAGCGAGACCTACAACTACTACCTGAACCAGATCAAGGTGCTGATGGACGCGCTGGGCCAGGTGGCCACCAAGACCGGAAAGCATCTGTTCTCCGGGGAAGAGGTGGACCTGAAGACGGAATTCGGTCGCCGGATGATGCGCGCGCTGAAGCAGGAAGCGGAAACCCTGCCCCAGGAAGGCGGCAACAGGGTGCTGTTCGGAGCCCCGGAAGAAGAGGAAGAGAAGAAAGAGGAGCCGAAGGCAGAAGAAGTGAAGGCGGAAGAAGCGGAAGCTGCGGAAGCCGTTGAAGCGGTGGAAACCGTGGCAGCAGCGGAAGCTGTTGAAGCCGCGGCAAGTGCAGCAGCTGTGGAAGCGGCGGCGGAAGAAGCCGCGAAAGCCGTGGAAGAAGCCGTGAAAGCGGAAGTGCCTGTGGAAGAGCTGGACGAAGAAGACACGGAAAAGATGATGGAAGAGTGGGCCGCGGCGCTGAATGCCCTGGATAAGAAGTCCATCAAGGCGGAGAAGAAGGGCAAGAAGAAGGACGGGGACAAGAAGAAGAAAAAGAAAAAAGACAAGAAAGATAAGAAAGACAAGAAGAAAGATAAAAAGGATTGATGAGATGAAACAGCAGTGCTCTTGATGGGGCACTGCTGTTTCATGAAGGGGCTGCCATTGAAGCTCCGGAATAAAATACTACTGCCAGGTGGGGAGTTTGCTGCGTATAAACAGATGAAAGGTGATTTTACAGAAAATAAGGATTGCTGAGAGGAGATAAAGACAATGGAAAATATGAATGAACTGAATCTGGAGCAGATGGAACAGGTGAGCGGCGGAACGACAAGAACGATCAACACCGGGAATGAGAACAAAGCGGCGATCCGCAGAGATCCCTGGATTGCCAACAAGCCGAGCAACTGGATTTGTTCGCTGGCGAACGGAACCGTCGTGGAAACCCTGAATGATGACGAGCTCTACTACGATGCCAAGTCCAAGCGGAATTTTGTGCAGATCAAGTTTGTGGACAAGTACGGGACAGAGCGGACCGGATATGTGGCGGCGTCGCTGGTGGGGCTGCCGCGGTAATGGGTTTTGGTTGATGAAACAGCGGTGCTTTTGATGAGCACCGCTGTTTCATTGGGAGTTGAAAAGACGGGGGAAATGGTGTAGTGTATAGTTATACACATGCAAATATCATATAATTAATAGGAGAAAGGCATATGAAAAAGAGCATTTCCATGATTCTTGCAGTTTTGCTGGTTTTGGTGCTGGCGGGTTCGGCTATGGCCGGGGCGGCGGACACCGTCGTGACGGGCCGGATTTACACATCGGATGAAAAACAGCCCTGGGCGGAAGCCATGGCCATACAGGACGGAAAGTTCGTCTACGTGGGCGACATGGACGGCGTGCAGGACTACATCGGGGAGGGCACGAAGATCATTCACACGACAGGGATGATCACCCCCGGGCTGATCGACGCACACACGCATCCGGCCACGATCGGCATGAGCGCGTGGCACGTGCGGATGGGCGTGCCGGACTACGACGGGATTATATCCTTCATCACAAAGTACCTGGCGGAGCACAGCAAAGAGGAAGCTCCCTTTGTGTACTTCGAATACTATCCCACGAACCTGTTCGGCCCGGAGGGCCCGAACAAGGCGCCGCTGGACGAGATCGCGCCGGACCGGCCGATCCTGGTGCGGGACTTTAACGACCATGCCAGCTGGGTGAACTCGAAGTGCCTGGAGCTGCTGGGGGTATACAAAATGGATCCGAAAGACCCGCAGCTGGAATACTTCGTGCGGGACGAAAGCGGGGACTTCACCGGATGGGTGCTGGAGCTGGGGTACGCCCCGCTGGCGCACAACATGTACGAAGCGCTGGGATGGGAGCCGCCGGATGATCCCACGGTGGAGGTCATGAAGATTGCTACGGGGGACCTGAAGAAATGGGGCGTGACGGGCGTGTTCGACGCGTTCATCGAGGACGCGATGCAGCCGGCGAGCGTCTATGAAATGGACAGGGCCGGCGAACTGAACATGTATTACGACATGAGCTTCGTGCTGCAGCGGTACGGGGAGCTGGAGGAAGTGATCGCCACGATCCGGGCGCTGGACGAGGCCTACCGCACGGAGCACCTGAAGATCGACACGCTGAAGATCTTCTACGACGGGACCAACGAGCTGGGAGAAAGCGCCCTGATCGGCGGCACGGAACCGGGCATGGACAACAACGGATACATGTTGCTGGACTACAAGGAGACGAAGGAGGTCATCCGCCGCTGCAACGAGGAAGGGATCGACGTGCACTTCCACATCGCGGGAGACCTGGCCTTCCGGACGGTGTGCGACGTGACGGAAGAACTGATTAAGGAGCAGGGACCACTGCAGATCCAGGTGGAGATGGCCCACTGCGAGCTGATCGACCCGGCGGACTACGGGCGGCCGGCGGAGCTGGGGATCATCATCAACTGGACGCCCCACTGGAGCGGCGGATACTTCGGCGACGCGGCGCTGCAGTACCTGGGGCAGGAGCGGTACGACCGGATGTACCAGTTCAACCCCATCATCGACTCCGGGGCGACTGTGACCTTCGGATCTGACTGCTACTCCATGTTCGAGGAACGCCGGGCGAACCCGTACTTCGGGATGCAGATTGCCATGACGCGGATCGACATCGACCGGCCGATCGACGCGGAAAACCCCATGCGGCAGCCGGAAGACGCGAAGCTGACGCTGGAGAAGCTGCTGAAGGGATACACCATCGACGCGGCGAAACAGCTGCGGGTGGACGATAAGACGGGATCCATCGAGGAAGGGAAGAGCGCGAACTACAACATCTACGGGGTGAACCTGTTTGAGGTGCCTGCGGACGAATTCAAGGATATCCTGCCGGAATACGTGGTATTCGAAGGCAAAGTGATCGAGGGAACCGCGGCAGAGTAAAAGAAAGAAACAGAACGAAAAAACATGCAGACGGGAAAGACCTATATCGCCATCGACCTGAAGAGCTTCTATGCCTCGGTGGAATGCGCGGAGAGACACCTGGACCCCCTGACCACCAACCTGGTGGTGGCGGACGAAAGCCGGACAGAGAAAACCATCTGCCTGGCTGTTTCGCCGTCCCTGAAAGCCTACGGGATCCCGGGGCGGCCCAGGCTGTTCGAGGTGATCCAGAAGGTGAACGCGGTGAACGCGCGGCGCCGGCGGGAAGGGAACAGCGAGGAGGTCACCTTCATCATCGCGCCGCCGCGGATGCGGCTGTACGAGGAATACAGCACGCGGATCTTTTCCATCTACATGAAATACATCAGCAGCGAGGACATCCACGTATACAGCATTGACGAGGTGCTGATGGATGTGACGGGGTACCTTGCGACCTACGGGATGACGCCCCGGGAGCTGGCCATGACCATGATCCGGGACGTGCTGCAGGAAACCCGGATCACCGCCACGGCGGGGATCGGGACGAACCTGTACCTGGCGAAGGTGGCAATGGACATCGTGGCGAAGCACGTGGAGCCGGACGCGGACGGGGTGCGGATCGCGGAGCTGGACGAGCAGAGCTACCGGGAGAAGCTGTGGTGCCACCAGCCGCTGCGGGACTTCTGGCGGGTCGGCCCGGGCATCGTGCGGCGGCTGGAAAAGATCGGGTGCCATACCATGGGCGACGTGGCCCGGATGAGCGAAGTAAACGAGGACGCGCTGTACAGAAGCATGGGGATCAACGCGGAGCTGCTGATCGACCACGCGTGGGGATGGGAGCCGACGGAGATTAAGCACATCAAAAGCTTCCGGCCCCAGAGCAACAGCATCAGCAGCGGGCAGGTGCTGCCCGAGCCCTACAGCGCAACGGACGGCCGGCTGATCGTGATGGAGATGACGGAGCTGCTGGTGCTGGACCTGGTGCGGAAGGGGCTGGTGACGAAGCAGGTGACGCTGACGGTGAACTACGACCGGGAGAGCCTGACCGTGCTGCGGCAGGGGCAGGGGGCGGAGGACACCGTATACGGATACGCGAAGACCGGGGAGAGGTACACCGGGGAAGTGGGGGCGGACTACTACGGGCGGGTGGCCCCGAAGCACGCCCACGGGACCGGGAACCTGGACCACTGGACCTCCAGCACGAAGGCGATCATGAAGGCGATGACGGAGGTATATGACCGGATCGTGGATCCGGACCTGCTGGTGCGGCGGATGTACGTGGTGGCGTGCAACGTGATACCGGAAAAGGAGATTCCGCCGGAAGGGCCGGTGCAGCTGGACCTGTTTACGGACTACGGGGAAGTGCAGCGGCAGGAGGAAGAGCGGAGGGCCGCGGAGGCAAAAGAAAAGCGCCTGCAGAAGGCGACGATCGTGATGCAGGAGAAGTTCGGGAAGAATGCGGTGCTGAAGGGGATGAACCTGGAGAAGAAGGGGACGACCCGGGAGCGGAATATGCAGATTGGCGGGCACAGGGCCGGGGAGGGGCAGAAGTGATGAAGGGGAAAGAACCGGAGGCACGGGAAGTGTACGGGGATATTATTGACCACCCGCACCATGTGTCGGAGAAGCATCCGAGGATGAGTTTACAGGACCGGGCGGCGCAGTTTGCGCCGTTTGCGGCGCTGGTGGGGTATGGGGAGATGATAGAGGAAGAGGCGAAGGAGTGGGAGAAGAGGATTGAGGAGGATTTTTGAAAAAATAAAAAGTTCGTGTATAATGGAGGAAGCCTGAGAAAAGCCAAATATATCCCGGAGGTGTGTCTGAAAGATGACAGGAAAAAAGAAAACAGATCGGAACGTTTATGCATGGCGGCGCGGGATCCCCTGCCTGCTCCTCTGCCTGTGCCTGGCGGCGGGAATGATTTCTGCGGCTTCCGCCGCGGAAAAAGCCCGGACGCCGGTTTTTGAGGACGGCATGGCGCAGCCGGTTTTTACCTGGTCGAATCTGCGGAGCGACGACTATACCAATGAGAAGAGCGAGATCCTGCGCTTCTGCGTGTATATCGAGACGGACCACGATACCGATATGGACGGCTTCGCGGACCTGGTCGAGGCGCTTGTGCAGGTTCCCCGCGCCGCGGCGGAGGGCGCCTTCAAGGCGGGGACGATCTACGATCCAACCCCCTACGGCTCCGGCACGGTGGACGAGTACATGATGAAAAGCAGGCTCAATATGAATCCGGTTCCCTTCGACTACAGCCGGCTTTATCAGCCGGGCGAAAAGCGGAACCCGAACGGGGTTGTGACGACGCTGGACGCGGCGGAGGCGGCGGATTCCGAAAGCTGGAACTACCTCGTTCCCTTTACCGAAAACAAGGGATACAGCTACGCCCAGATGTATGACTATTTCCTCGTGCGGGGATTTGCCGTCGTCGAGGCCGGGGGCATCGGAACCTATCACTCCGAGGGCTTTGAACTGTGCGGCCTCGATCTCGAGCGGGATGCGCACAAGTGCGTCGTGGAATGGCTCACGGGAGACAGGCGGGCTTTCACGGACCCGTACAACAACATCGAAATCAAGGCGGAATGGTCGAACGGAAACGTGGCCATGACGGGCACTTCCTACGGCGGGACGATCCCCTTTGAGGTGGCGGTCACCGGCGTCAAGGGCCTGAAGACGATCATTCCCTACGCGGGCATCGCCTCCTGGTACGACTATTCCAACTCCCAGGGCGTCGCGCGCTTCCTGACTGCGGCGTATGTCAACGAGCTGGCTTCCTACAACAGCGGCGCCGCCTACGAGGACGACGAATGGACCGTCATCAACGACAATTACGCGTCCCTGATCTGGCAGCTGGCGCAGGATCAGCTGGCCTCGAACGGCAACTACACCACGTTCTGGGAGCAGCGGGACTATACGAAGGACGCTTCCCGGATCAACTGCTCGGCGCTGATCGTGCACGGGCTGAACGACTTCAACGTCTACACGAAGCAGGCGGACCTGATGGTGAAAGCCTTTGAGAAGGCCGGGATGACCTGGAAGCTGATCCTGCACCAGGACGGGCACAACGATCTGAAGAGCAAGAACGTCAACGGCGAACTGTGGGAGGAAATCCTGAACAGATGGCTGTCGCACTATCTCTACGGCGAGGACAACGGCGTCGAATACATGTTCCCCGTCACCGTTCAGAGCAACGTGGACGGCACCTTCTGGACCTACGAAAGCTGGGGAGACTTTGTAACGGACACTTACGCGTATGACAAAACGGCCAACCCGGACGCGGTTTCCCATGTGGACACGGCCGGCCTCAAGGAACACAGCAGCGCGTATCTGAACGGGACGGACGATTTCGGCAGGAAGCTCCGGCAGGACAATTACTATCTGAGCCTGCCGAAGGGTACGGGCGCGACCTACATTTACGAGCTGCCGGAGAACTACACGATGTTCGGCATCCCCGAGGTGCATCTGAAGATGGCCACGCCGGACGCGGACAAGGAAGCCATGATGGTGACGGCCGCGCTGATCGATACCATCGACGGCAAAACCCCGTTCAAGGCGTTTCTGACCAATGAAAGACTGAACAACACCGTTACCTATAAAACCATCGGCATGGGGGATTCGGGCCGCGTGTACGGCCGGACGCCGCTGAAGGTGCTGGTGCAGAGCAAGGCCACCGCGAAGCTCGTTACCTTCGGGTTTGCCGATCTGCGGGACTACGGCGGCGGATACGACGGCCGGGACTACACGGCGCCCGCGAAGGAAATGACCGCAGGGGAGTACTACGACTACACGATTTACCTCCAGCCCACGGTGCACACCTTCGCGCCGGGACACAAGGCCGTGCTGGTCATCACCGCCTGGGATCCCTATATTGAAGACCACGGGGACGGCGACGCCGACGAAACGGACAAACCCAGGGAATACTCCTTCGACATCGACAACGCGTCGCTGGAATTCCGCATTCCGCGCAGCGCGCAGCCGCCGGTCTGAGGGGAAAAGGGAACGACAGGGAATAATCCCTGTCGTTTCTGCATTCTCCCGCCCTGAGAATCATGTCCCCACCGTTCCCTCAGCCGTTGCTGTCTTCCATTTCGGAGTAGACAAAGTACACAATATCGTGCTCATCCGCGAAACGGGCGGCATAGGTGTCATGGCTCTCCGTCCAGAAGGAGAAGTTCGGGCAGCCTTCAAAGGCGTCCTCGGCGATGAACTGAACGCTGGAAGGGATGTGCACGGTCCACAGGGCCCGGCAGTTTGCGAAGGCCCGGGACTCAATGGATTCCAGACCCTCCGGGCAGACGATCTCCCCGCAGTGGGGATCGTTTTCATAAGCGCCGGCCTCGATGTGCTTCGTGCCGGCGGGAATTTCCAGCTTCAGCGGCTCGTCCGTTTCCCGCCGGCCTTCGGGGAAGATATTCAGCACCAGGCCGGAGGCGTCCGGCATTTTGTAGGTGTAGGTATCCAGAATGACTTCCTTTCCGTCCGGCAGGGTGACGGCCACGCCCTTCAGGGCCCAGGCCAGCAGCAGCTCTTCCTCGCCGCCCATCAGGAAGGGCGGATCCTGGAAGCCCCGGGTGAAGATGGCCTGGTTATGCAGGCTGCGGGAACTCCACACGGGTTCGCCGGCGGCGAAGGCGTCCCGGGCGAGTTCCGCAATAGTGCGGAAGTTTTCCCCTTCGCCGGTGCCCCAGGCGGCGCAGCGGCCGGTGTGCACGTGGTAATTAGCGGCCAGGGAGCCTGTCGGCTGCTCGGCGCAGCGGTTCCAGCTCGCGTCCAGCCATTCGTGGGTGAGGTGGTCGAGCAGGATATCCAGCTCCTTGTTCACCATAAAATGGCGGTAATCCTTGACCCCGTAGGAGAGGCCGTTTTCGTCCGCCGCGGGCTCGCTGTAGTCCATGGCGGGGTCGTTGCGGGGATGGTCGTCCCAGGTGGGATCCGCGAAAAACCATTCCCCGTTGATTTTCACCGCGTCCCAGGCGTGGTAGCCGAGGCGGGTTTCCCCGTTGATTACGTAAACCTCCAGCCCTGCCGCCCGGCACAGCATGGCGTACAGACGGGCATAGCTGTCGCAGACGCCGGTGCCCCGCAGAATCGCGTCGGTGGAATGAAAGGAGTAGGTTTCGTCATAGGTCAGATGGTCCAGCAGCCACTGATACAGGTTAAAGGCCGTCTGCCATTCATCCCCCGGCACCTTGCATTCCGCGGCGGCCGCGTCGATGATCTCCGTGATCTGCTCCATGCCCGGGCCCTCCAGGGTAAAGCCGGCGGTAATGAGCACACTATCGTCCTCGTTATCCATGATGACGGTGGCGGACAGATGGTACCAGCCGGCAACTTTCGGCCCGGCGCAGATCATCTTTTCCGGGAAGCCCTCATATTTTTTTACCCAGACCAGGCTCCAGGTGTCCTTCCAGTCCATATCGTGGCAGGAAAGGTGCAGCTCGACGGATTTCACCCGGGAGGGAAGCGTCTGGTCCTTCCAGTCTTCCTTCAGCTGCAGCACCCATTCGCTCTCCCGGTTGAGGGCGGGCGCCCGGTCCGACATGTACAGCAGGCGGAAGGGGAGGACGTCCATGTCCAGGTTCTCCGGCTCTCCGCTCTCCGGATCGTATTCTTCCGGGTCGTATTCATCCTCCGGGTCGTATTCTTCTTCCGGGTCGTATTCGTCCGCCGCATCCGCCGCGGCGGCCGGAAGGAACGGGGTTTCCGGCAGGCGGGGGAGCAGGCTGACGGACAGCAGGGCCAGCACCAGAGCGGTGAAAACGGATAAAAACTTTTTCATGTTTTTTTGTCCCCTCTGTATTTTTCTATGACTGTATCATAGACGAAAACCGGCTCCGGGTCAACGGCGGGAACGAAAAGGACTGTCCCCACCGTTCCCGGGAATAGTTACATTAAAAACGCCAAAAGTAACCAAAATGCAGGGATTTATGTAACTTTTTGGAGGAAATGGGGAAAGCCATGTAACTATTCTCTTCTTCTGTTGATAATGCTTGTTTTCCGGAAGGTTTTTGGGTATTCTAACAGGTAGCGTATTTTTCACTCACGCACAGAGGAAAGGCCGGGAGGAAACTGATTTGGAATCTTTGGAGATCAACGCTGCATATGACCCGGAGGTGCCGGAGATCACGGTGCGGTGCCGGGGATTTATCACCTCCGCAAACGCGGGGGAATTCCAGGCGCAGGTGGACGCGCTGCTGGAGGAATATCCGGGCGCGAAAATGACCATGGACTTCGACGGGATCGACGGGATCACCAGCGCGGGGCTGCGGGTGCTGCTGCACGCGAAGAAGATCAACGACAGGCTGCGGGTGATCAACACATCCCCCGTGGTATACGAAACCTTCGAGGTGACCGGGTTCAGTTCCCTCTTCTCCGTCAGCAGGCAGCCGCGGACGGTATCGGTGGAGGGATGCGAGAAGATCGCCCAGGGGGCGGCCGGCGCCATCTACCGCCTGGACGAGGACAACATCGTGAAGGTGTTCATGCCGGACGAAAGCATCCATACCATCCGCCTGGAGAGCGAGACGGCGGGGAAGGCTTTCCTCTACGGGATTCCCACGGCCATCTCCTTCGGCACGGTGCGGGTGGGGGACTGCTACGGGATCCAGTACGAGATGATCAAGGCCCAGAGCTTTGCCAGCGTGCTGAAGGGCGATCCGGACAACTTCGACAGCCATGTGAAAGACTATACGGCGCTGCTGCGGCAGCTGCACACGACGAAGGACCGGGACGGCGTGTTCGTGTCGATGAAGGAAATCTACCACGAAGCCATCGACTACAGCGCCAAGTACTTCCAAGAGGACGAGGTAAAGAAATTCAAGGCGCTGATCGACTCCATCCCGGACCGGGACACGCTGATCCACGGGGACTTCCACCCCGGGAACATCATGGCATCCGGGGACGGGCTGATGCTGATCGACCTGACGCGGATGGGCGTGGGGCACCCGATCTTCGACCTGTTCGAGATGGCTGCATCCCACATCAACCTGGCCACCTCCACGCCGGAAATCGCGGAGGCCTTCCTGGGGATCCCGCCGGAGACGATCATCCGGCTGTGGAAGGAAACGCTGAAGCAGTATTTCCCGGACAAAACCGAAGAAGAGATTGCGCGGATCGAAAAGCAGCTGATGGGATACGGGCGGATCGCCAACGTGATTGCACCCTACATCGGCCAGAGCCTGACGGAAGAGCAGGTGCTGTTCTACATCAACGAAGCGAAGACGCACCTGGTGCCGATCATCGACGGACTGATCGGCAGCGTGGACTGGTAAAAGCAAGGAGTTTTTTCAGGAATGAACGAGCATCACATTCACCTGCCCGGGGTGCGGAACGCACGGGAGCTGGGCGGATACCGGATCGGGGAGATGACCATTAAAAAGGGGATCCTGCTGCGGAGCGGGAGCCTGACCGGGGCAACGGAGGAAGCACGGAGAGACCTGGCGGAAAAATACCGGGTGCAGACGATCGCGGACTTCCGGATGAGCGAGGAGACGGCGAAAAGCCCGGACCCGGAGATCCCCGGGGCCAGGAAACTGCACCTGCCCATGCTGGAGACGGCGGACATGAACACGCCGGACCCGGAATATGTGGCGGTGATTGCGGATCCCGCCGCGGACAAAAAAACAAAGTTCGAGATGACCTACCGGAAGAAGATCATCGACGAAAAGGTGTATGTGGATTTCCTGCGGAAGGAGCGGGGAAAGAGCGCGATCCGGGGATTCTTCGGCGCGCTGGCGGAGCTGGAAGACGGCCGGGCGATCCTGTGGCACTGCCGGGACGGGAAGGACCGGACGGGGCTGGCGGCGATGCTGCTGTTGTCCGCGCTGGGAGCGGACCGGGAGACGGTGATCTATGACTTCCTGCTGACAAATGAATTCAACCGGGACATCGTGGAGGAAGCGGAAAAGGCCGCGGCGGAATGGCAGATGCCCCGGGACATGGCGGACCTGTACCTGTTCATGACGGGCGGGGTGATCCGCGGATACATGGAATGCGCGCTGGAATACCTGGACCGGGAATACGGCGGGGCCACCGGCTATCTGGAAAAAGAAATCGGGATCGGCGCGGACGAACGGGAGAGGCTGCGGGCAAAATTTCTCACGCGGGAGGGCTGAAGAAATGAAAAAAGTTGTGCTGTATTCCAGCAACACCAGGAACCGGGCAAAGAGCCACTTCCTGGAGGTGTTCCCGAAATGGAACGCACTGTGGGAAGCGGCGGCGGAGCGGTACACGGAACTGGAGATCACGGTGGTGCTGCAGCTGAACAACCGGTACTACCTGGACTTCAAAGACGGGGAGCCGGCGGGATACCCGAAGGGCATCAAAATGGTGGTGCTGCCCAACGACGCCACGATCCCGGACTTCCTGCGGGCGATCGAAGGGGAAAAACCGGACGTGGCGGTGGCCATCACCCACCCCATCAGCGGATACGACTGGAACGGGATCCGGGACGCGGTGATCGCGGAAAGCCTGCGGGACGACGGGATTACCGCCATCTGCTACGGATACCCGGCGGCGCTGCTGTGCTTCGACAAGAACAAGACCTTCCAGGTGATGCGGGACAACCGGTTCCGGGTATCCAACGCGGTGCTCGTCGAACATGAACTGTTCACGGTGAAGGGGGCGGAGTGCGGATCCACGCTGAACGCCTACCAGGAAAGCATCCTGTGGAAGATCCGGAAGCTGATGCCGGTGATCATCAAAAACGCGTCGGGATCGGGATCCGTCGGGATCCGGGTGTTCAGGGACTATGAAGAAGCGAAGGCATTCCTGCTGAGCGAAGCGTTCGACAAGAACGTGATCGTGGAGCAGCTGCTGGAGGGGGACGAGTACGGGATCGAAATCCACGGCTGCGGCGGAAAGTACATCGTATCCCCGCCCTACCGGAAGCTGAGCTATGAATCGGGCGAGGTGAACGACCCACTGGGGGCGGCGACGCTGAAATACGGCCCGGTGATCAGCGACAAAATCAACACGGAAGCGCTGCGGGCGGAAATGCTGCGGCTGGCGAACCTGTTCCGGCTCACGGGGATCGTGAACCTGGACCTGTTCTATGTGAACGGGGAATGGTACATCCTGGACATCAACAGCCGGTGGAGCGGGATTACCTCGCTGGTGACCGCCAGCCAGGGCCGGAGCGCCTACGAGGTGTTCCTGGACCAGGTGATGGAGGACGACCGGGGGCTGAACGACTGGAGCAAATGGAAATACTGCTGCCAGTTCAAGATTCCGCAGTCGGAAGGAGTGGACTTCGGGAAGCTGGTGGCGGACGGGGACCTGAGCAGCGTGAGTCACGAGGAGATCATGATCGGCGGGGAAAAACGCTGGTACAACGACGCGGTGACGGCGACATACGACTCGCTGGAAGCGCTGGCGGAAGGATTTGAAAAACTCCGGGCAAAATACCCGGAGATCCTTCCCGCGGAAAGCGTGGAAGCACTGAAAAAAGATATACAGGAGAGATAACGGAAACGACGGAGGGGCGGAACGAAAACACAAAAGGACCGTCCCTTTGTGTTCAGGCGCTGGAAAATGATATTCAAGTAAGACTGCGGTAACGACAGGGGACGGAACGAAAGGGAACGAAAATCAGAGGGTGCCGCGCTCTTTGGCTTCCTGCGGATCGGCAACGGTATAGCCCGGGGTGAAGGCTCCGCTGCCGTTCATTTTGTAATAGCTGCGGAAAATGCGGTCCACCGCGCCCTGGACGCCTTCCTCCTTGGCGCCCACGAGGATGACCAGATACTGCCGGCTGCTGTAGCGGGTGAGCACATCCACGCCGCGGATGGTCTGGCGGATGGCCTGCTCCATGTAATACATGGCTTTTTCCTGCTCCTCGATGTGGATGCCGGTATCCTCGGAAGGGGTGAGGGTAATCAGGATCAGCCGGAAGGGCTGGGAGAAGCGGCTTTCCAGATTCTCAATAAAATCATACAGCCTGGTAAACTGGCGGTATTCCACATTCAGGCCGCCGCTGTAGCGGCCGGCGGAGCGGATGCCCGGAACGAGGCGGTTTACATCCGCCGTATCGAGCTCGGTTTCCCCGTTGAAGAAGCTGTAGCCGTTTTTGCCGTTCTGCTTGACATGGTAAAGGGCTTTGTCCGCCCGGTTGTAGGCGGTCAGGTAGGTATCGGCGGGGGTGCACATGACCAGGCCGGCGGAGAGGGTGGCGACGGAGACGGCGGGGTCGTCCGCCTTGGCTTCGTCGAACCGGCTGATGAGGATCCGGATCTGTTTTTCCGCCGCTTCCCGGGTGACGCCCGGGAGGAAGAAAAGGAATTCATCCCCGCCGAGGCGGCAGCAGAGGCTGTCCTCGCCCAGGGTGGAGCGCAGGGTTTCGCCCAGCAGATGGAGGGCCTTATCCCCGGACTCATGGCCGAGGGTGTCATTGATCTTCTTGAGGTTATCCATATCCACGAAGGCGAAGCAGCCGGAATCCTGCTGCATGCGCTTGGCGATGGCGCCTTCCCCGGCGGAGCGGGACATGACCCCGGTGGTGATATCCACGGAATCCGCCGCGCTCTGGGCGGCAAAGGCCTCCACGACCTCCTGCAGCAGGGCGGAAGGGGATTCCGCGCTGCCGGCGGCGTCCTCGGGGATATCCTCCCGGAGGATTTCAGTCAGGGCGCCTTCCTTCAGCAGATGGAGGAAGATCCCGGCATAATCCGGATCGAACTGGGTGCCGCTGCCCTGCTCCAGCTCGCGGAGAATGTATTCCGGGTCACAGGCCTTGCGGTAAATCCGGTTGGAGGACATGGCGTCAAAGGCATCGGCAATGGCGACAATGCGCGCTTCCTCGGAGATCTCCGTGCCCTTCAGCCCGGCGGGATAGCCCCGGCCGTCGTAACGCTCATGATGGCAGCGGGCGACATTCTCGGCGGAACGGATCATGGTGCGGTCCCGGAGGATATCGCCGCCCATGGTGGTATGGGATTTGATGATGGCGTATTCCATATCCGTGAGCTTTTTCGGATTATTGAGGATCGAATCGGGCACGCCGATTTTGCCGATATCATGAAGGAGGGCCGCATACCGCAGGTCGCTGATGCGCTCCGGAGCCCAGCCCAGCTTCTCCGCGATGCGGACCGAATACTGGCTGACGCGGGAGGAGTGGCCCTTTGTATAGGGATCCTTCGCATCGATGGCGTTGGCCAGGGTCTGGATGGTGAGGAAAGAGATCTCCTCGATCTTCCGGGCCCGCTCCTCGGCCACGGCGGTCTGGCGGGCGACTTCCGCGTTCAGGCGCTCGGTATGACGGATCTCCAGGAGGACATAGCGATGATACTGGATCATGGCGATGGCGGTGAAGACCGAAAGGCTGAAATACGTGAGGGCGAAACGGATCAGGAAGGCGGGGGAGTAAAAGGCGGCCAGACGGGAGCCGAGGGGGGTCAGCGCCAGGACAAAATAAAGCACGGAATAATACGTGGAAAGGAGGATGCCCTTTTTGACCGAGATGAAATAGCACATGCCGATGGGCAGCATCAGGGACCAGAGGATGCCCGTGCCCTCCATATAGCCGGTGAGGGCATAAACGGTGAACACCACCATACAGAACAGGGTCGGGATCAGGATGGCCTTTTCCCGGCTCTTCAGGACCCGGCTGCAGAAGGCGCAGGCGGCGCCGGCGACGAAGGTGACGATGGACATCAGGACCGCGACATCCGTGAAGGGAAGGCGGCGGATCAGGAAATTGTACACGATGAGCACCAGGCCCAGCAGCATCGTAAAGATGCTGACAAAGGTCAGGGCCACCAGGTTTTCCCTGAGGCGGTCACCGACATGGATCGACTGATTCAGATCCTGCCAGACCGCTTTGATCTGCTGCATAAGGGGCGTGCCGCTCCTCTTTTTCATTTAAATAACCTGCCTTCTGCGATGCGTCTGATTATGTTTCTTCCGGAGCTTCCGGGTTTGCCTGCCCGGGAGAAATTTTACTTTCTGGCTCACGGATTGAATGCCCCCTGGTATCAGAATGCCCGCGCGGGATCATTTTGCAATTATATGAAATCATTCAATATTACCATGAGTCAGGAGGTTGGTTCAATATTTTTTGGATGAAAAATGAAATCGGTTGACAAAACCCAATATTATGCGCATTATGAAGCTGGAATATTTTTTGGATGACATTTTAAAAAGCAAGGAGCGAAAAGCAATGCTGAAACGCGCCCCCATGGATAAAGTACGCATCCTGCCCGGACTGTTCCGGAACCGGATGCAGCTGAACGAAGATTACCTGATGGAACTGGATTCCACATGCCTGCTGCAGAACTTTTACCTGGAGGCGGGGATTATCCTGCCCGGGCAGCAGATTATTCCGGATCCGTCCGCGGCCAAGCTCCACTGGGGCTGGGAGGCTCCCAGCTGCCAGCTGCGCGGACACTTCCTGGGCCACTGGCTTTCCGCGGCCGCGATGCGGTGCGCCAATGAAAGCCGGCCGGAGCTGAAGGCCAGGATCGACCACATCGTATCGGAACTGGCGCGGTGCCAGCAGCTCAACGGCGGGGAATGGGTCGGATCGATTCCGGAGAAATACTTCGCGATGATGAAGCCGGACCGGTATATCTGGTCGCCCCAGTACACGATGCACAAAACCATCATGGGACTGAAGGATGTGTATGACCTGCTGGGGAATGAGACGGCCATTGCTATCCTGGACCGGCTGGCGGACTGGTACGTCAGATGGGTGGACAGCGTGCAGGCGGAGGACCCGGCGGCGGTATTCAGCGGCGAACAGGCGGGGATGCTGGAAGTATGGGCGGACCTGCTGGCGCTGACCGGGAAGGAGAAATACAGGAAGCTGGTTGATGCCTACGAGGGGAACGCGCTGTTTGACCGGCTGGACGCGGGGACGGACGCGCTGTCCGACGACCATGCGAACGCCTCGATCCCGGTATCCCACGGGGCCGGACGGCTGTACGAGATCACCGGGGACGGGAAATGGATGCAGCGGATGGAAGCCTTCTGGAAGAACGCGGTGACTGACCGGGGCATGTTCGCCACCACCGCCTCCAACGCCGGGGAATTCTGGATTCCGCCGCATGCCCACGGGCAGTACCTGACGGGGACGGACCAGGAATTCTGCACGGTATACAACATGGTGCGGACGGCGGAATACCTGTTCCGGTGGACCGGGGATGCCCGGTACGCGGACTATATCGAGCGGGCGATCTACAACGGATTCCTGGCGCAGCAGAACCGGCACACCGGGATGCCGACCTATTTCCTGCCCATGGCGCCGGGAAGCCGGAAGACATGGGGCAGCCGGACCCGGGACTTCTGGTGCTGCTTCGGGACGATGATCCAGGCGCAGGCCATGTATCCCTCCCTGATCTGGTACACGGACGGGAAGGATATCACGGTGGGGCAGTATATTCCCTCGGAAGCGACCATGCAGCTGGACGGCGGGGAGGTGCGGATCTCCCAGGCGGTCCATATGAAGAACTACAACAACCAGGTGCTGTTCGACGAGCACAGCGGCGGGAGGGTTTCCCGCTGGAGCCTGCGGTTCACGGTGCGCGCGGAGGCTGAAGCGGCCTTCACGCTGAAGATGCGGGTGCCTGCCTGGTGCTGCGGGAAGCCGGAGATCCTGCTGAACGGCGAAAAAGCGCAGGCGGAGATCAAAGACGGATACCTGCAGATAAACCGGGCGTGGAAAGAGGACGAGGTGGACCTGTTCTTCCCCTCCGGAATCCGGTTCGAGCCCCTGGAGGGAGCGCCGGAGATGGCCGCGGCCATGGAAGGGCCGATTGTGCTGGCGGCGCTGGTGGACCGGGACTGCGGGCTGGCGGCGGATCCGGAGCATCCGGAAGAGGTGTTCCTGCCGGAAATCCCGCATACATATGACGTATTCCCCTGGATGCAGAACACCTGGCGGACGCGGCACCAGCCGGCGAATTTCCGCCTGATCCCCCTGTACGAGGTGACGGACGAAACCTATACGGTATACCTGACGCTGCGGAAGTGAAAACCGGCGACGGCCGGAGCACGGGGGAGACAGGACAAAGGAGGACCGAAGGATGAACGAGATCAAATGCCCGAACTGCGGGAAAGTATTCCAGGTGGACGAAGCCGGATACGCGGCGATTGTGGCGCAGGTTCACACGGAAGAATTTGAGAAGGAAATTTCGGGCCGCCTGGAGATGGAAAAGCGGGAGATGGAAGCCCGCCAGCGGGCGGCCATCACAGAGGAAAGAAGCCGCCACCAGCAGATGGAGGCGCAGAAGGACCAGGAAATCGCCCGGCTGCAGGCCGGCGCGCAGGCGTACGCCACGGAAAAACAGCTGGCGGTAACGACGGCGGTGCAGAAAAAGGAAACGGAGATCGCGGAGCTGCGGGTGCAGATGGCACAGGAAAAGCAGACGGCGGCCGAGCGGATCCGGACGATGCAGGAGGACCACCGGCACGAGGTGAGCCGGCTGGAAGCGGAGATCGAACGCTACCGGGACTTCAAGCTCAAACAGTCCACGAAGATGATCGGCGAGGACCTGGAGCAGCACTGCCTGATCTCCTTCAACCAGGTGCGGATGATGGCCTTCCCCAACGCCTATTTCGAGAAGGACAACGAGGTGATCGGCGGGACGAAGGGGGACTTCATCTACCGGGAGAACACGGAGGACGGGATCCCGCTGCTGTCCATCATGTTTGAAATGAAGAACGAAGCGGACGACACGGAGAAGAAGCACCGGAACGAGGACTTCCTGGACAAGCTGGACAAGGACCGGCAGAAGAAAAACTGCGAATACGCGGTGCTGGTATCAATGCTGGAGGCGGACAGCGAACTGTACAACAACGGGATCGTCATGGCCTACCAGTACGAGAAAATGTACATCATCCGGCCGCAGTTCTTTATCCCGCTGATCTCGCTGCTGCGGAACGCCGCCCTGTCCAACATCCAGACGCGGCGGGAGCTGATGATGACCCGGCAGCAGAACCTGGACGTGCAGCAGTTCGAGCAGGCGCTGATGGAATTCAAGGACAAGTTCGGCAGGAACTACGAGCTGGCGAGCAGCCACTTCGCCAAGGCCATCGACGAGATTGACCAGACGATCAAACACCTGGAGAAGGTGAAGGATTACCTGACGAAATCCGAGAACCAGTACCGCCTGGCCAACGACAAGGCCCAGGAGCTGTCGATCAAAAAGCTGACAAAGGGCAACCCGACCATGCAGGACAAATTCGAGCAGGCCGGGATCGACGTGAAATAACGCAGCCCGGCGCCGGAAAGGGGACAAGGGTTTTATGCCACTGGAATGCGGAAAGAAGATCATCATCCTGTATATCCTGACGATCCTGCGGAAATACTCGGACAGGAACCATCCCATGACGCAGCAGCAGATCGCGGAGAAGCTGCAGGAGGACTACGACATCCAGGTGCACCGGGCGACGATCAAGCGGAACCTGGACGACCTGATCGCGGCGGACTACGGGATCCGGTCCAAGGAAGTGGCGCGGAGCTACAAGGACCGGGCAACGGGAATGGAAGAGGACAACACGATCAACACGAACTTCTACTACGAGCACGAATTCTCCGAGGCGGAACTGCACATGCTGATCGACGGCCTGCTGTTTTCCCGGTCGGTGCCGTACAAGGAGCGGAAGGCGCTGATCGACAAGCTGAGCGAGCTGTGCAGCTCCCACTTCAGCAAGCGGATCCAGAAGGTGCACAGCATGAACTCGGACTCGCCCCAGAACGAGAAGCTGTTCATCCACATCGAAAAGCTGGAGGCGGCGATCCAGGACGGGAGGCAGATCGAGATCTCCTACGGATACTACGGGACGGACCTGAAGCTGCACGAATCGCTGAACCCGGACGGGACGGTGAAGAAGCAGCTGCTGAACCCGTACCAGCTGGTGGCCAGCGAGGGGCGGTACTACCTGATCTGCAACAAGGACAACTATGACAACGTGGCCAACTACCGGATTGACCGGATCATGAGCGTGAAAATCCTGAAGACGCCGGTGAAGCCGAAGAACCAGGTGACCGGCCTGGAGAACGGGCTGAAGCTGCAGGAATACGTGTACCAGCACGTGAACATGTTCGCCGGGGAACCGGAGATGGTTGAATTCGAGATACCGAAGAAGAACGTGAGCCTGGTGATCGACTTCTTCGGGAAGCACGCGTCCTTCTTCGACAAGGGGGACGGGACGGTGAGCTGCCACATCAAGACCAGCCGGGAGGCCATGAAGCACTGGGCGGCTCAGTTCGCCACGATGGTGAAGGTGATCAGCCCGGAGAGCCTGGTGGAGGAGATCCGGGAGGAGATCCGGGCGGCGGCGGAAAACTACGGAGTGTGAGGAAGGATCAGCATGCCGTCTGAAGCGGAGAAACGACTGCACCGGTGCTGCCTGGCGGGGCACCGGCCGGAGAAACTGGACATCAGCGAGGAAGAGGTGCAGGCATGGCTGCGGAAGCAGATTGACGCGGCCATCGGGGACGGATACCGGACATTCCTGTGCGGGGTGGAGCCGGGGACGGACATCATCGCGGCGCAGATCATAAGGGAGAAAAAGGAAAAGGACCCGGAACTGCACCTGATCTGCGCGGTGCCCTGGCCGGACTACGAGGAGGACTGGAACTTCATCTGGCAGGTGCAGTACCGGTTCCTGCTGGAGCAGGCGGACATCGTGAAATATTTCGCCAAAGCAAAGACGGAGGATGCGGGCATCTTCCGGAAACGGCGGGAATGGATGCTGGACCACTGCCGGCGGCTGATCGCCTACTGCAACGGGACGCCGGGCGGGACCTGGACCACCATCGAGGACGCGGTGGACCGGAAGATGGAAATCATCACAAACATCCACGAGATGGTGGAGGAATACCGGGAAGGACTGGCAAAGGGGGGAGGACGGGCGTAAAAATTTTTTAAAGAAAATGGGACCCGTTCACTGCCACCGGGGCAAACCGATACGTATATACAGGTGTCAGGCGAAAAACACCGGACAACAGGAAAGAAAAAAATTGAGAGGAGATCAGAAATATGGATATCAATGAAGTCAATGTGAACGAACTGGAACAGGCAGTAGGCGGACGCGGCGGATACCGCAAGCCCCCGGAACCCATCTTCGGACTGGAGATCTACCGGATCCAGGCTGGCGACAACCTGACCAAAATCGCCCGGAAGTACGGCACCACCTGGATGCACCTGCAGGACCTGAACGCGGACGTGATCCCGGACAAGAACGACATCACCACCGGATACTACATCTACGTACCGGCCCGCGAAGGAAACGGCTGAGAACTGAATTTGACAGAACGGGTTCCCCGGCGGAAACGCCGGGGAACTACTTTATACTTTACTTTTGCGGAAAAAATGGGATATACTGATATGGTTCGAAAGAAAATGATTCCCGTCCGCGCTGTATTATGCGGAGACGGAAACAATAAAGGAGGTTCCAAGGAATGAAGAAATTTTTGGCTTTCCTGATGGCAATGGCAATGCTGCTGACGTGCGCGGCGGCCGTGGCTGAGAGCACCGCCGCGGTGACCCTGGACGTGATGCAGGACTACCGGGCCGACGACCCGATCCTGGCACAGTACGGCGAGCCGGCGCCCGCGGGACAGGAGGACCTGCCCGTGATCCTGATCAAGCACAAGAAGCACATGAAGCTGAACGTCACGACGCAGCCGAGCACCGTGAAGAGTGCGAAGATCAGCGCCTACAGCGAAGACAGCAAGATCGTCAGCGTGATCGGCACAACCATCACCGGCGAGAAAGTGGGCCAGACGGTGGTTCACCTGATCCGGGAAAAGGAACCGAAGGCGGAACTGGCGGTGCGCGTGATCGTGTACATGCCGGTGCGGAAGGTTACGATCAAGGCCCCCGTCAAGCACGTGGAGCCCACGGAAAGCATCCAGCTGACAGCGCAGGTGGCCCCGGGAAGCGCGAACGTGCAGACGGTTACCTGGTATTCCTCCAATGAAAACATCGCGACGGTGGACGCGACCGGCAAGGTGACCGGCGTCAAGCGGGGCGCGGTGCGGATCTCGGCTGTGGCGGACGACGGAAGCTTCGCCCGGGACAGCGTGCGGATCCAGGTGACCCGGGCCATGGGCGTGGGCGACCTGATTGAGGATCAGTTCGCGGCGGAACCGGAAGAAGTGCAGGATGTGCTGCCGGTGGACGGATCGGACGAGAACTACTACGCGCGGCTGGATGAATACGACCCGACGGACAACACGGTGCTCGTGAGCATCATGGACCGGATCACGATCGACAAGGAAGAAGCGGAAAGCCTGAAGGTGGGCTCCAACATCCAGATCGGCGACGAGACCGTGACGGTGGAAACGCTGCAGGCGGACAAGTTCAGCATCTGCATCAACGAAATGTACTACCTGGACTATACGGACGGGGGCGGCGAACTGACGGCCAGCTTCATGAGCATGCCGCTGTACGAAACGGTGGTCAGCGGGATCATGGAAGTGGCGGACGACCTGGTGTTCGTGGACGGGATCGATCCGGAGACCGGCACGCCCCTGGACGAGCCGGTAACCCGCACGGCCGCGGAATTCAAGGAAATGATCCAGGACCTGGACGATATCGGATTCAACGCGGACAACGTGTATATCCGGTTTGACGAGGATACCGGCGTGCTGAAGCGCGTGGAACGGTACTACACGCCCTTCCAGTAAGATTATAGGGAATTGACAAGGGACTGCCCCGCGGGGCAGTCCCTTTTATGATGCGGCATATGCTGATAAATTTGCTTGCGAATTCGCATGCGATCATGTATAATCAGAGAGAAGATGATGAAAAGGAGAAAAGCTTATGCCTGCGATCAAACCGATTTCCGATCTGAGGAATTACACGGAAGTACTGAAGGAAGTGGATGCTGTCAGCCGGGTATATCTGACGCGAAACGGGCATGGAGCTTATGCCATCATGTCCATCGAAGAGGCGGATGAGTTGGATCGCCTGAAAGCGGCTCATTCTATTGTTGCCGATCTGAACAGGTCAAAGGAGAGAGCTGAAAAGGAAGGCTGGGTCAGCGACGATGAAATCCAGGCAATCATGAGGGACTGATCATGAGGAAAACAGTCTACGCCCCTGACTACAAGGAAAAACTCATTCGATTACGCAACAACCTGGATGCGGAATATGGACGGAATGTAAGGCTGAAGATTTTTTCGGAAATCAATCAGAGAATCCAAAGACTGAAGGAATATCCATTCCTTGGTACATCTGTACGCGCCATCTATGGGATTGATTGTGATTATTATTTCATCCATATCTCAAAGAACGTGATTTTCTATGATGTTGAAGATAAGCAGATAAGCATTCTTAACATGTATAACGAAAGGGAAGATTATCTCATCAAATTCCTGGGGAACATGGCAAAAATGCACGAAGAAGAAACCCAGTTCTCCTGCTGAAAAGATTGTGAAAACGCTTTTACGGATGCTTCTTTACTGAGACAATCAAATAAACCGATTACTTCCCGTCGTCGTCCGGGTCGATTTCCCTGGCGGCTTCCACGAACTCGTCCAGGTCTTCCTCGGAGAGCTCCAGGCCCAGGATGTTCTTGACCGCCTCGGGAATCAGGCCGAGGGCGATCTCATTGGTACGGGTTTCGGCGATGCGGACGGCTTCTTCCTTAATCTTATCCGCCAGCTCGGGATTGGCCTGGAGGAGCTCGGTGATTTTTTCCAGATTGCTCATAATGATTCTCCTTAAATTCTGTTGTACTTGAGATTCATGCGGGTGATGAAATTGTTGATCTTCTTTTCCACTTTGTTCTGCTCATCCCACTTGCCGGCGAATTCCAGCTCTTGCCAGAGATCATCCAGGGCGCGGTATTCCTCGCGCTCCTCTTCGGTGAGGGTATCGAAGGTCCAGCGGCCGCCGGCGGCCATTGCCATCTGCTTCATATTCAGTTCATTCATATGCAGTTCAACTCCTTTACAGTTATTTTGCCACAAGAAGCGGCAAAAAACAATCCCCGAAAGCAGGGGAAGCGCCGCGGGACAGACGGGAAAAAACGGACATTTTTCGTGACAGAGGAGCGGGAGGTGTGATATACTGAGCGCGCATTCCAAACTGCATATGATCTGACACAATGGAAGGAGTCTTTTTGTCATGAAGAAAATACTTTCCCTGATTTTGGCCATTGCCATGCTGCTGACGGTGATCCCGGCGGTGGCGGAGAACGGAACGGAAGAAAAGGGCGGGCTGCAGAGCCTGCTGAACGGCCTGGGCGAATCGGGCGGCGGGAACAGCGGCGACGCCGGCAGCCTGCTGAGCGGCCTGGGCAGCCTGCTGGGCGGCGGAAACGGGGACGGCACGAACCTCTCCGCGATGCTGAAGAACCTGCTGCAGAAGGCGGGCAGGGACCTGAAGGGCATCAACGTGGACGCTATCGTGGACATGCTGAAGGAGAAGCTGGGCGGCCTGCTGGGCGGCGCGGCCAAGGGCACCGGGGAAACCGGCGGTGAACCGGACCTGAACGCACTGACCAGCCTGCTGGGCGGCCTGGGCGAGAGCAGCGGAGAGAACAAGGAAGGCGCGGCAACCGGCGAGGACAACGGGCAGATCATGGCCCTGCTGGGCAGCCTGCTGGGCGGCAGCACCGGGAACGGCGCGGAAGGCGGAGAGGAAGAGCCCGACTGGGACGCGCTGCTGGCCGCCTACAAGGAAAGCGACGAATACAAGGACGCCCTGGGCCGCTGGAACGCGCTGGCGCTGCACCTGAACGAGGTGTTCCCCGGACTGGCTGCCGGCGACGAGCAGGTGATCGTGCTGTCAGAAGTGTTCAAACTCGGGGAGAGCGACCCCAACGTGGAATTCGGCTGGTACGTGCTGGCAAACTACAGAAAGAGCGAAAACGGGAAGAACCTGACGATGGTGAGCGCCGGCGGCGCCGTGGAACTGATCACCTACGAGAAGCAGGAAGACGGCACCTTCAAGGTGGCCAGTGCGATCACCGCCCTGGACGGAAGCTCCATGTTTGAAAGCATGGTGAAGGGGATGTGCGACCGGTACGGCGTAACCTACGAGGACTACATCTCCGCCATGAAATGGCGGGAGTTCAACGAGGTCTCCTTCCTGCTGGAGTTCATGAGTGATCATCCGGAATACGAGCGGATTGAATACAAGGGCGCGATGGTAACCGCGAAGGAACTGGACGAGATGCAGAACAAAATGTATGAAGAAACGGCGGCGGCCCTCGAGGCGGAGACCGGTGCCGCACAGTAAACGCGGGGAGAAGCCAGGTGAGAACCACGGGGACGGTTCCATTGGCTGCCCTGAAGGGAGCCAGAGAAACACGTCCCCATGGTCACCCGCCCCGGCGATGGAGTCCGGGGTTTTTTTGCGCGCAAAAAAATGCGGCGCCGGGCAGCGCCGCAAGGGGTAGGGGGGATAGAGTATGGAAATTAATGATCAGAAAGTGCACGGTGGAGCCGCCGGCCACATCAATGGAGAGGGCGCCGGCAGGGGCGGCGGATTCCGCAAGGGCGGCGCAGGAGGTGAGAACGAAGGAGAGGCTCCCGTTTTCACGGGAGCCAGGATATGAAGAAGATTCTGTTGGGTTGGAGTGTACCCCTTCAGGGATTAAGCATGGGGGCCGGGAACATAGATCCAGTAGCCATCGGTGATGTCGTTGGCGTTCTTGATCACGTCCGCGTTCATTTCCTTCAGATCACGCCAGGTGACGCCGTAGCGCTTCGCAATGCGGATCAGGGTGTCGTTCTTCTTGATCTGATACAGATCACAGCCAAAGCGGGGAGCGGGCTTCTTGGCGTAGCCGCCTCTGCCACCGGATACCTTTTCCATTTCGTTGAGGTTCATTTCGTTCATTTCCATGATTCTGATCTCCTTTCAGATGATTTATCTTTGGTTGATTTATTTTACCGGAGTCCGTTATCTGCCGGACACCTGTATATACGCAGAACAAAGGCCGGGTGGCAGTGGATTCCTGACATTTTTATGAAAAAGTTTTTTGTATGTATGTATCATACAGGAAAAAGGCTTATACGTCAAGGGTTTCGGGAGGTTATGGTTTATTTGATTGTACGGGCGACGCGGTGGGCTATGTTCTGCCAGAGGTCCACTAATGCTCCGTGGTCCTTATGGAGGGACTGGGGGAGGGTGGGAACACGGTCGTAGAGGAGCTGGAGGTATTCCATATGGTTGCCGTGGTCGTCGAGGATTTCAATCCTCTGGGTGCGGGAGGTGCCGCGGCGGGATTCCCGGACATCGGTGACAACACCGCTGACAATGACGGGCCCCGTGGTCTTGCCCTGGAACGTCACGTTCACCCGGGCGCCCAGATCGAGCTGATGGCCTTCCACCTCATCGAGGAAGACGGTGACGCTGTGCTCGGTCATGTTGGTGGTGACGCCGGAGTAAACCTGATCGTCAGCGGCGACCTGGACCAGTTCCGCATCGTTCACCCGGACCACTTCGCCGTCATAATCCCGGCCGTCCACGAGGAAGAGGGACATGATCAGGTAATAGAGATTACGGATGATCCAGAACAGGAGGATCAGGAGGCTGACCACCTGGAAGGCCTGGAAATGGATGATGACGCGCACGATGCCCACCACGGAGAGGGCGATCAGCACCAGGAAGGGGAGCATGGAGCGGAAGTCCCGCTTGCGCTTTCCGCCGGCGCCGGATTTGTCCGTGACCTTGAAGGTGGAAAGGGTAATGCCGAAGGTCTCCTTCAGGACCGGGATCAGCAGGTGGGGCATGACGCTGGTTTCATAGATGCCGCTCCACTTGATGGAGATCAGGTTGCGGCTGTTGAGGCGCAGGGAGAGATCCTGCAGGATGAACATGGGCAGCCAGAAGAGCAGCAGCTCCAGCCAGTTGCAGCGGAAAACCGGGATCATGAAGGCTGCGTAGAGCAGCGGGGAAAGCAGGTAGATCAGGTTCTTCAGCGGGGAATACCAGTAGGAAACGGAGCTGAGGTAGCTGATCTTCTGCGAGAAGGACAGGTTCTTGCGGGAGAGGAGCTTCAGCTTGCGGGCGGTGACGATGACGCCGCGGGCCCAGCGGGTGCGCTGCTGGATATGCTCCTTAAAGGTATGGGGCGTCTGGCCGCTGGCCAGGGGCTCCGGCAGGGCGAGGCTCACATAACCCGCAGACTCAATGAGCATGCCGGTGGCGAAGTCCTCGGTGATGGAGCCGGTGAAGAAGCCGCCGATATCCTCCAGGGCGCGGCGGGAGAGGACCGTATTGGAACCGCCGTAGATGACGCTGTTGGTGCCGGTCTTGGCGGGCTCGATGGTGCGGTAGAAGAAGTCCTGCTCGTTGGGGGCACGCTTCTCGCAGTAAAGGGCGTGCTGGAAGACATCCGGATCATAGAAGCACTGGGGCGTCTGCAGCAGGCCCAGGCGGAGGCGTTCCCCTTCGGGACGGCCCTCCTCCCGGAGTTCCGCATCCACAAAATAGGGAATGGTCTTCAGCAGGAAATCACTGCGGGGGATCATATCCGCATCGAGGGTAACGATATAGGGCGCGGAGGTGAGGGCCATGGCGTGATTCAGGTTGCCGGCCTTGGCACCTTCATTGTCCGGGCGGTCGAAATAACCGACGCCCATCTCCTTCGCCAGGGCGCGCATCTCCGGGCGGCGGTTGTCATCGCAGAGCCAGATATGCACCCTGGAAGGATCCGGGTATTTGATATGCACGCAGCCATTGAGGGTCTTGCGCAGGAGCTCCGGGGGCTCATTGTAGGTGGCAATGAAAATATCCACCTCCGGCCAGGCGTCCTCCGGGATCTCCGGCAGGGGGCAGGTGCGGGTGCTGAGGAGGTTGCGGTAGAGGATCAGGGTTTCGAAGAAGCCCACCAGCTCCACGATGAGCAGGACAATATTCGCTGTGACGGCGAGCCAGCCGGACTCAAAGGGAATGGAGCGGGCGAAACGCCAGAGCATGTAAATGACGGAGGCCCAGGCGGCGAGGACCAGGCAGATCCAGCCGGCCATGCGGCCTTTCTTCCCGCGGCGGACTTCATCCCTGCCGATAATGTCATAGTAGGTGCGGCGCTTCTGACGGGAACTGTTCCTGCGGACCAGGAGCCAGATCATGACGGCCAGGAGAAGGACGCCGCCGGCGATGCCCAGGTACAGGAGCCAGGTGGAGAACTCCCAGCCGGTCCTGGTGCCCAGGGAGCGGGTGAAAGTATTCCGGAGGCGGGTGATGAAATTCACGGGCACCTGGGCGGCGGGGGCGCTGATTTCGATGGGATCCTCGCCGCGGATCAGGGAGCGGACCCATTTGCCGGAATCGGTGATGTATTCGTCCTTCAGCTCGCCTTCCGGATCAAACTGACGGGTGAAGAAGGCGGAGGATTCCTCCTTGTTGGAGAGGCTCCAGACGGCATAGCTGAGCTTGTTGTCATTGAGGAAGGAGAACCAGATGGCGGCGGATTCAAAATCGATCTCACCGTCGCCGGAAGCTTCGCAGATGCCGCACTCGCTGATGAAGACCGGCAGCCCTTCCTTCAGGGCGGAGGAGAGCTCGCCGAGGAGGCCTTCATGATGGGTGGCGCAGTAGAAATGGAGCACGTACATAATATTGTCGAACTCCAGGGGGCGGAGGAGCGGGTCGCCCAGGTTCCGGTCGTACTCGGTGGTGCCGACGACGATGACCGCGTCCGGAATATAGGAGCGGATGACGGGGATGACTTCGTTGGCGTAATCCGCGACCTCGGACCAGAAGGTGTTGCCGTTGGGCTCATTGCAGATTTCAAAGATGAGGTTCGGATACTGGGCGTAATCCTCGGCGATCATGGCGAAGAAGCCCTTGGCGGCTTCCTTGTTCATATTGGGATTGTAGTCCTCGAGGATATGCCAGTCCACCAGCACGTAGACATCCGCGGCGATGGCGGCTTCAATACCCTTGCGCATGAGATCCAGGTTATCCTCATGGAGCTTTTCATTGCAGTAGTCAACGGAATACATGGCGATGCGGATCATGTTACAGTTCCACTCCGCGGCGATGCGGCGGAAGAGGTTTTCGCTGATATATTCCGGATACCAGGAGAGGCCGTGGGTGCTGACGCCGCGAAGCTGCACTGGGCGGCCGAACTGGTCCACCAGCTGGGTGCCTTCCACGTGGAGGCGGCCGTTGACGGAGGGGCGGGCAGTGTAGACCTCCGGGGATTTCGCGGATGCGCAGGCGGGAAGGAGGGTGCAGAGAAGTAGCACGGCGCAGAGCAGGACGGACAGCAATCTCTTCATGATGGAGCCTCTTTCCGGTTTTAGTGATCAGGGAACAGATTTTCGGTTGGTAAATATAGGTGTATTGTCGTACAGGCAGAGGGATTTGTCAAGGCGGGGAGGGATTAAACGGGTGGCGGGAGAATTTAATTTCAGGTTGATAAATTCATAAGGAGAAAAATGATGGGTAAGTTGGATGTGATGAGGGCTTTGGCTTTGGATTATCCGGTTTTATATCTGAATCCGGATGTGGATACGATGGAGGAATACCGGAAGGTGGTATTGCGGGGGGAGACGCCTGCATCCACGTCGCTGGCGCATTACCGGGGAAGTTCCGGGGATGTGGAGGAGACGGAAGGGACGCCGGTGGGCGATGTGCGTGTCGTGACCCTGGGGGACCGGCAGGACTTTGAGCTGGTGATCCGGGGGCTGATGGGAGCCAAGGACGGGCCGCAGACGCCGGTGCCGGCGAGCCAGGGGGCGGCGATGATGACCGTGTTCAACTGGCCGCGGATCCATGCGCACCTGGCGAAATTCCCGCCGGAGGAACAGGGCGCGGAGTTCAAGCGCTTCACCGCGGACAAGAAGAACTACCAGGACACGCTGGTGGTGCTGTCCCGGGGACCCTACAGCCATGTGGACGCGGCGGCGGCCGGATTTGAGGAAGAAGAATGGGTGGCGTACAGCGACACGATCCGGAGGTATCACGAGCTGACCCACGTGATCTGCCGGCGGACGTATCCGCAGGACATTGACGCGCTGCGGGACGAGCTGGTGGCCGACGCGGTGGGCCTGGCGGCCGCCTTCGGCAGGTATGACCGGCGGCTGGCGGACCTGTTCCTGGGGATCACGGCGGGAAAATACACCGGCGGGCGGCTGGCGAACTATACGGATAAGGCCGAAGAAAAAGCAGCGCAGGTAAGCGCCGCGATGGACCGGATGGAAACAATTGTGGCGGAAACGAAATGGGAGAGTGCCTTTGACCTGATTCCCGGGCTGATGGAAGTACCGGGACTGAAATAAGGATCAGAAAAACAGCGGAGGAGGCAGGATTGCCTGCGGCGGCAAAAAATGGTAAAATCAGGGTGTGAAACAAAACCGCATACGGAGGAACCCTATGAAAAAACTGATTTCTGTATTGCTTGCACTTTTGATGATCCTGAGCGTGGCAGCGGCTGCCCTGGCGGAGGCGCTGCCGGTTACAGAACTGCCGATTACCAAAGACACAGGACCGGAACCGGTGACCGCGAAGATCAAAGAGATCAACAAGCACGGGAACATCCACCTGGAGTACAAGGGAAGCGACATGCTGGCTGCCGGGTGGAAATGCGGGGATATCGTGAACGTCATTGTCGGCGGGAAAACGCTGGAGATGCCCCTGGGGACCGAATTCACCGACGTGGAAGCGGGCCGGATGCTCTGCCGGATCGTGATCCGGCCGGACATGGACGAGGACTATGTCTCCCTGGTGATCAATATGGGGGACTTCACGACGGAATCCGGCCTGGCGGTGAAGGAAACCACGGAGGAAGATCCCGGATTCAAATGGAACTACGCGGAAGGGATCGAAAACCCGGAAGAGATTACCATCGTGATGAAGGAGCCGGGCGGATACTATGACCAGTGGACGATCCGCCAGCTGAAGCGCACGACCCTCCGGGAGGACTACCCGCACCTGGGGGATGAGGAGTACGCCAACTTCCGCATGGTGAAGGGCGGGGACATCGCCGAAGGCAGGCTGTACCGCTCCTCCTCCCCGGTGAACCTGGAGATCGGCCGGAACACGCAGGCCGACAAGGCGGCGGAAGATGCCGGCATCCGGACGGTGCTGAACATGGTGGACAGCAGCGAAGCCCTGCAGGCCTACGAAGGCTACGGGGACAGCTACACCGGGAAACAGAAGACGATCCTGATGCAGATGGACATCGACTACCGGACGGAGGCATACAGGGAAGGCATCGCAAAGGGACTGCGTTTCCTGGCGGAAAACGAAGGACCTTACCTGATCCACTGCCTGGAGGGGAAGGACCGGACCGGCTTCCTCTGCGCCGTGCTGGAATGCCTGGCGGGGGCGACGGAGGAAGAGGTCGTAAAGGACTACATGGCCACCTACGCGAACTTCTACGGCGTAAAGGAAGGCACGGAGACCTATGGGATCATCTGCGAGAGCAACCTGTTCAAGCCGCTGAAGATTTCCTTCGGCGTGGAAACGCTGAAAGGCGCTGACCTGAAGGCCTGCGCCGAGGAATACCTCCAATCCATCGGACTGACGGCGGAGGAGATTGCCGCGATCCGGGAGAAGATCTGCAACTGAGGAAAGACTGTAAACTGAAGAATATCCAATCAAAAGGGAATGGTAAGCCGGCGGCTTACCATTCCACTTTTTTGAGGGCCACGCCGGTGCGGCAGGGGAGGTAGAGCCTGATGCCGTAACCGAACTCCGTATCGCCGGCGTGATAGATATTATCCATATTGATGCGGGTCTGGCCGCCGTAGGGCCAGTCGTCCGTGGAGAAGATGACCCGGTAGCCGCCGGGGCCGGTGACACGGCAGTTGATGAAGACGCTCTCCTGGGACCAGGTGGGATGCAGGTTAAAGGCGTAGAGCAGGCCGCCCCGGGCGAAGATCAGGAGCTTGCGCTCATTGTCGATCCAGAGGCTTTCCGCCGGGCCGGTGCAATGGACCTTATGGGTATTCATGAGATAGGTCATGCCCCGGTCGAAATTGGCGAGCCATTCATACTTCAGGTCCCAGTTATGGACGAGGGACCACTGGCGGCGGGCGTAATGATAGCTCCAGCCGTTGCCCTGGCGGGGAAAGTCCACCCACTCCGGATGGCCGAACTCATTGCCCATGAAGTTCAGGTAGCCGTTGCCGGCAAGGGAGCAGGTGAGGAAGCGGATGACCTTATGCATATCGATGGCCCGGTCCATGCTGAGGGAATGGTATTCCTTCTCCATGCCGGTATACATCTCCGCATCCGCCATGCGGAAGATCAGGGACTTATCGCCTACGAGGGCCTGGTCATGGGACTCGGCGTAGCCGATGCTCATTTCGCCCGGACGGCCCCAGGTGAGCTCATGCCAGAGGAAGTGCATGTTCCAGTCCTCCTGCATCTGGTCCTTGACGAGCTTGATCCAGGTGTCCGGCATGCCCATGGCCAGGCGGTAATCGAAGCCCACGCCGGCGTACTCCAGGGGCAGGCACATGCCGGGGAAGCAGGACACATCCTCCGCCACGGTCATGGCCTTCGGGTTGATGCCGTGGATGAGCTCATTGGCCAGCATCAGGTAAATACGGCCGTCCACATTGGTATTCATGGAGAAATAGGAATCATAGCCGTTGAAGGAGCAGTTCCCGTGGTTTTCGTACATCATGGAGGTGACGCCGTCGAAACGGAAACCGTCGAAATGGAACTCATCCTGCCAGTACTTCAGATTCGAAAGCAGGAAATGAATGACGGAATGCTTGGCGTAATCGAAAATCCTTGTTTTCCAGTTGGGATGCCAGCCCCGGTCGCCGGGGAGGAAATACTGGTCATCGGTGCCGTCGAGCTGGTTGAGGCCCTCGCCCACATTGGGGCAGGCGTGGCTGTGGACCACATCCAGGAGGACGGAGATGCCCATGGAATGGGCCTTGTTGATCAGGTACTTCAGGTCCTCCGGGGTGCCGTAGCGATGGGTGGGGGCGAAGAAGTTCGTCACCTGGTAACCGAAGGAGGCATAGTAGGGATGCTCCTGGATGGCCATGAGCTGCACGGTATTGTAGCCGGCATACTTGATCCACTCCAGGGTTTCATCCGCGAACTCCCGGTAGGAGCCGATATGGCCGTGCTCCTGGGCCATGCCGATATGCGCTTCATAAATCATGGGGGAATCGGGCCGCTGCTTGCAGTAGAAATCACCGTCGGTCCACCGGAAGGGCTCGTCCGGCATCCAGATCTGGCCGCAGAGGGTTTCGCTGGCCATATCCATGACGCAGCGGGTGATATAGGCGGGGATCCGCTCGAAGCTGGCGCCCTGGCGGCCCACCATGAGCTTCACGAACTGGCCGTGCTTCAGGGCATCCCAGCCGTCCAGGGTGATCTCCCACACGCCGCCGCCAATGTGATGCAGCGGGTTGGACCACTTGTCCCAGTCATTGAAATCCCCGGTGAGCCAGGCGGCGTCCGCCCCCGGCAGCCACTCCCGGAAGACCCAGCCGGTCTCCGTGCGGTGGAAGCCGAAATAACGGTGGCCGTTGGCAAAATCCGACAGGGAGCCGGTGCCGTTCAGGTGCCAGCGGCGGTCGTTATACCGGTCCATATGCATCCGGATCTCCCCGCTGTAGGGGGAAAGACCCGGGTCTTTTTCCATCAGGAACCATAAGGCGTCGTCTACGTGAATCACGGGCAATCCTCCTACCTTCCAATATGACGGGATATATGAACATTTTTCTTTGCTGGGAGTATTCTACCATCCCCGGCGGGGAAAAATCAATTTTTTATTTTTTTTCAAGATTCATTTAAGGTTCGCCCTTTACAATGCAGCCATCACGAAAGGAAAGGCGGTGCTTACTAAATGAAACGGAAGCACACTATGATACAGAAAATCACGAAGATGGCGGCAATGCTGCTGGCGGGAATCATGATAATGGCAGGCGGATTCCTGCAGACGGCCTCGGCCGCGGACAGCGGGACGCCCATCTATGCAAGCGCGGACCTGTTCACAGACAGGGACCTGGCACAAACGGCGGACCTGAGCGAGGCGGAGTACATCACCGTAACCGACGGACAGGACATCCGGATCACGGAAGCCGGAGTATACGTGCTGAGCGGAACGGCGGCGAACGCCACGGTGTATGTGGAAGCGGCGGACGACGTGAAGGTGCAGCTGGTGCTGCAGGGGCTGCAGATGACGAACACGGATTTCCCCTGCATCTATGTTGTATCGGCGGACAAGGTGTTCATCACCACGGCGGCGGACAGCTCGCTGGCGGTGACCGGAAGCTTCCGGGCGGACGGCAGCACGAACACGGACGGGGTGATCTTCTCGAAGCAGGACCTGACGATGAACGGTACAGCCGTGCTGACCATCACCTCCACGGAGAACGGCGTAGTCTGCAAGGACGACCTGAAGATCACCGGGGGAACCTACGTGATTACCGCGAACTCCAAGGCCTTTGAGGCCAACGACTCCATCCGGGTGGCGGGCGGCACCTTCACGCTGCGGGCCGGCACCGACGGACTCCACGCCGAGAACAGCGACGACAACAGCAAAGGATATGTCTGGATCGGCGGCGGCAGCCTGAACATCGTAAGCGGAGACGACGGGATCCACGCCACCTCCACCGTGCAGATCGACGACGGCGAGATCACGATCAGCGCGGCGGAAGGCATCGAGGGAACTTACGTCCAGGTCAATGGCGGCACGGTGAACATCGCTGCCAGCGACGACGGCATCAACGCCGGACAGAAAACAAACGGCGTGGAGGTCGCCATCGAATTCAACGGCGGGACGGTGAACGTGGCCATGGGCGCCGGGGACACCGACGGCATCGACTCCAACGGGAACCTGTACATCAACGGCGGCGTCATCAGCGTGACGGGAAACAGCACGTTTGACTACGACGGAACGGTTTCCTTCACGGGCGGCACGGTTTACATCAACGGCCAGCAGACCTCCTCCATCCCGAACCAGATGATGGGCGGCGGCTGGGGCGGCTGGGGCGGCCGGGGCGGCAACGACGGCGGCTTCGGCGAAAGCGGCGGCACGGGCGGCCAGGGCTTCGGCGGACGCGGAGGCCGGGGCGGCTGGTAAGAAACAACACAAAGAAACAGGGAGGCATTCACATGGCACAGGGCAAGGAAAACTTCACCAATGTGATGCAGCGATATGAACTGAAATACCTGATGGACCGGGGGCAAACCGCATACCTGATGAACCGGCTGCGGGGACACATGGAACCGGACCGGTACGGCAAGACCACCATCGCCTCCCTGTACTACGATACGCCGGACCGGCGGCTGATCCGGGCCTCGCTGGACAAGCCGGACTTCAAGGAGAAGATGCGGCTGCGGTCCTACGGCAGGGCAACGGAAGATTCCCCCGTATTCCTGGAGCTGAAGCGGAAGGCTTCCGGTATCGTATACAAGCGGCGGGTGCGGAGCACGCTGCCGGAGGTGCGGGCATTCTTCCGGGGCGAAAACGAGCTGTTCGAAAACCGGCAGATCAACGGGGAACTGAACTGGTTCCGGGATTATTACGAAGCACTGGAGCCGGCCTGCCTGATCATCTACGACCGGATCGCGTATTTTGAGCCGGAGGGGGACCTGCGGCTGACCATCGACTTCAATCCCCGGTACCGGATGGAAGACCTGCGGCTGACGGGAGACATGGACGGGATTCCGCTGCTGCCGGAAGGCAACACGATCCTGGAGGTCAAGGTGCAGGCGGCGATGCCGATGTGGCTGAGCGCCATCCTGGACGAAGGGGAAATCTACAAGAGCAGCTTCTCCAAATACGGGGAGGCCTTCAGGCGGGAAAACGCGGAACGGCCGCTGCGGCCGATCCTCCGGGTACTCCGGAGCGCCTGAAAGAAGAACGCGTGACAAGCAAAGGAGAGAGGGAACATGTTCAATTCGATTTATTCCGCGAGCGTGACACCGGCGCAGCTGCTGCTGATGGCGGCGGCCGCGCTGGGATCCGGCATCCTGTACTCATGGCTGATGAGCTTCCGGATCCGGGCAAACCGGCGGTTCTTTATCGTCAGCTCGGTGCTGCCCTTTGTGGTGGGGCTGGTGCTGACCTTCATCAACGGCAACATCGGGGCGGGGATCGCCTTCGGCGGCGCGTTTGCGCTGACCCGGTTCCGCTCCGCCCAGGGAACCAGCGATGAGATCGTCGCGGTGCTGATCGCCATGGCGGCGGGATGCGCCTTCGGCATGGGCTACATCGCCTACGGCGTGCTGGTGCTGGTGATCATGGGACTGCTGTTCCTGGCGCTGAGCGGGACGAAGCTGTTTGACCACAAGGGCATGCAGGAAGAGAAACTGCTGAAGATCACGATTCCGGAATCCCTGGACTACGCGAGGGCGTTTGAGGAACCCTTTGGACGGTACCTGAAGGAATCGGAAAACGTGGGCGTGAAGACCACGGGCATGGGCAGCATGTACCGGCTGAGCTTCAAAATCCGGATGAAGAACCCGGAAGAAGAAAAAGAAATGATCGACGAGCTGCGGACCCGCAACGGCAACCTGGAAATCGCTGTGCTGCCATGGGCAGAACCGCAGGCGCAGCTGTAAAAGTTTTCCGAAGGGAGGCAAAGCAATGAGAAAGAAACACCCGGTGCTGCGAAACCTGCTGCTGGACGCGGCGGCGGCCGGACTGGCGCTGACGGTTTTCGCGCTGTTCCACCATGTGCTGCCGAACAAGCAGCAGAGCCTGAACGTGCAGACGGTGCGGCCGGCGACGGCCCAGGCGGCGGCCGAGACCGCCGCAACGGCAGAGATCCAGGCGGCCGCGGAGACCCCGGCGGTCACGGAGACGGCTGATGAGACGGCTGCGGAAACGGCAGAGGAAACCTTCCGGCCGGAGGTGCGGATGACGGCCTCGGCGGGAACGAACGACGCGGGAAGCGGAAAAGGCTCCGGCCGGCAGAGTGGCCGCGGCAGCGGAAAGAACAGCGGAAAAGGCGGCGGGAACTCCAAAGGCGGCAGCGCCCTGGAGGAGAGCGGCGAAACGGCTGCAGCTGCGACCGCGGCAGCTTCGGAGACGGTGAACGTACCGATCGCGCAGAAATTTGCGGACAAATACACGGACGAGGTTATTGAGACGGAGAACAGTTACTCGAGCCCGGATCTTTCGATCACGGTGAACGAGGTCAACGACGGGAACGTGACCTATTACGTTGCGGACATCTATGTGCGGGACATTACCTGCTTCCAGACGGCGCTGGCATCGGATACCTACGGCAGCGGATTCCGGGACAGCATCACCGGGATGGCGGCGCTGAAGGGTGCGCTGCTGGCGGTGAACGGGGACTACTACGGCAACACCAGCGAGGGCGTGGTGATCCGCAACGGCACGATCTACCGGGCGAACCCCACGGACTGCGACGTGTGCGTGCTGTACTGGGACGGGACGATGAAAGTGATGCCCGGGAACGCCTTCTCCGTGGAAGAAGCGGTGGAAAACGGCGCCTGGCAGGCCTGGACCTTCGGGCCGGCGCTGCTGGACAGCAACGGGGAAATCCTGACGGAGTTTGCCAGCCCAAGCCGGATTATCTCCGCCAATCCGCGGACGGCCATCGGATACTACGAACCGGGACATTACTGCCTGGTGGTGGTGGACGGCCGGGGCGAATCTGCCGGAATCACGCTGCCGCAGCTGAGCCGGCTGTTCCACAGCCTGGGCTGCACAGCGGCCTACAACCTGGACGGCGGGAACTCCTCCATCATGGTATGGGGAAACGAAGTGATCAACAATCCTTCCGGCGGCGGAAGGGAGAGCAGCGACGCGCTGCTGATTGCGGAGGTGCGGAGCAATGAGTAAAGCAATCAAATGGATGAACCATGTGACGGCCATCCTGGGGATGATGTTTCTGGTGTTCCTGGTGCTGGACCAGTTCAATCCCCTGATGAACTTCACGGACAACCGGATTTCGCGGTGGCTGCTGGCAGCCCTGTGCCTGGCTGCCATTGCCCGGAGCATCATGGGCTGGCGGCGGGACGGCGGAAACAGAGGGGGAAACCATGAACAACTGGATGAATAACAAACGGGCCGGTGCTGCAGGGCGGATTGCCCTGGCCGGCCTGATTTCCGTTGCGGTGCTGCTGATCTGCTCAAAGAATTCGCCGCTGTACCCGATGAACGACTGGGTGGATGTGAACTGCTTTTTCACCGTCGGGCGGGGAATGAAGCACGGGCTGACACCCTACCTGGACCTGTACGAACAGAAGGGGCCGCTGCTGTACGTGGCCTACGCGCTGGCGGCCTGGATCTCCGAGACCAGCTTCCTGGGCGTATTCATCGTGGAGGCGCTCTGCTTTGCCGCGTTCCTGTACATCAGCGGGCGGACGGCGGAAATGCTGTCCGGATCGCCGGCAGCCTTCGCATGGGCGGCGGCGGGACTGGGCATCGGCGTGCCGCTGTCCCCGGCGTTCTCCCACGGGGGAAGCGCAGAGGAGCTGTTCCTGCCGGTATTTGCGCTGGCGCTGTATATTGTGCTGAAGGCGATGAAGGAGCGGAAGCCCCTGACGGCGCGGCAGGCCTGCTCCCTGGGCGTCTGCGGGGCCGCGGCGCTGTGGACGAAATACACCTTCTGCGGCCTGTTTGCCGGGCTGGCGATTGCGGTGATTATCTGGTATATCGCGGACTTCCGGGGACGGAAACTCTGGAAAACGGTGCTGCAGGCTGCGCTGGGCGCGGGGATCGTGACGGCGGCGGTGCTGATCCGCTATTTGATCGCCGGGGCGCTGCCGGCACTGTGGCAGGCGTATTTCACGGACAACCTGACCCGCTACACCCAGAACATCCGCAGCGGGAACTACGACCTGCCGCTGCCGAACCTGCTGAACAACCTGAGCTGGTCCATTCCGGCGGCGATCGGCATGCTCTGGCTGCTGGTTACGTCGAAGAAACACTGGCGGGAGGCGGCGGCCTGCGTGCTGGGAGCCGTGGGACTGTTCATGTTCACGTATGCCAGCGGGCGGCGGTATCCCTACTACGCCATCGTGATGGCGGCCTTCGGGGCGCCGGGATTCGCAGCGCTGTTCGGGGTGATCCCCGGGAAGATCCGGGAGAACCGGATATTCCGGCGGGCGGCCGCGGGGATCGCGGCGCTGGCGGTATGTCTGGGGCCCCTGGCGGCGTACCACTGGAGCGGGAACGTGTACCTGATGGGAAAGGAAAAAAGCGAGCTGCCCCAGTACCAATTCGCGGAAACAATCAAAGAGGCGGAGGACAAATCCCTGCTGAACTACGGATTCCTGGACGGGGGATTCTACTTTGCGGCGGAAAGCCTGCCGGTGACCCGCTGGTTCTGCACGCTGAACAACGACCTGCCGGAAATGCAGCAGGCGCTGAAGGAAACGGTGGAGAACGGGGAAACGGAATTCATCATCACGCGGCAGCAGAAACTGAAAAATGCCGGCCAGTATGAACTGGCCGACAGGGCGGAAATGGTCTTTGAGGGCCGGAACTGGACCTATTACCTGTACCGGCGGAAAGCGGAATAACGGATTACTGCTGCTGTCGGCGGACTCCCCGGAGGATTCCCCGGAGGAGGATTTTTACGCCAGGTCTTCCGCGGCGGCACAGATCTGATTCAGGGGGAAATGCTTTTTTTTGCTTTCTGCTTTTGTATGCTATAATACGGGGAAAAGGCAAGAGCGGAACGGACGGTTCCGCTCCGGAAAAGAAGAAGGAACTGAAAATGACCCGACAGGAAATTATGGAAATCGCACTGAAGCAGGCCGCGGCAGACTGCTCCTGCGAGCCGGCGGACTTCCGCCGGGCGGAGAATGTGATCGTTGAATCCAAGGCATCCCCGGACGCGAGCCGGTACATGAAAGTGCCGCACATCTGCGCGCTGTTCACCTTCGGGAACAACGTGGTGGCGGCCTGCCGGAAGGACCTGATTCCGGAGATCATGGCATTCGTAAACGGGGCGGAGAAGATCCACCGGTGCTTCGAGACGCCGTATCTGTACAAGCTGAACGACATCCTGGCGAAGGTGAATGCCCAGGCGGCCTGGATGCACACCTGCTTCCTGCCGGATCCGGAACGGATCTACGGCGCGGACCTGCACTGTGCCTACGAAACGCGGCTGCTCCACCAGGAGGACTTTGCCGACCTGTACGTGCCGGAATGGGGCAACGCCCTGTGCAGCGACCGGAAACAGCTGGACATGCTGGGCGTGGGTGCCTACGACGGGGGAAAGCTGATCGGCCTGGCGGGCTGCTCCGCCGACTGCCCGGAGATGTGGCAGATCGGGATTGACGTGCTGCCGGAATACCGGCGGCAGGGGATCGCCTCCGTGCTGACGAACCGGCTGGCCCGGGCGATCTTCGACGCGGGAAAGGTGCCCTTCTACGCGGCGGCGTGGGCGAACACCCGCTCCTTCCGCAACGGGCTGAAGAGCGGATTCCTGCCCAGCTGGAGCGCGCTCACCGCCACGGAAAAGGAAGCGGAATAAGGATTTAATCGCTGAAAAGATGGGGAAAACAGCCGAAGAACAATCGAAATACAATAAAACCTATTGACATGGTAGGCGAATGGTGATAAGATGCCGCCAACGAAACGAAAGGAGACGCGGAACCATGATGTGTATGTGCGGACGAATGCTTAACTCCCGGGCCACGACTGCCGCGGGCTGCTTCGGCTGTACCCTGCCGCGCCTCCACCGAATGCGCGGCTGAAAACAGCCGGCGGACTGCGACTGTGCCCGGGAGCTTGCGAAAGCCCCCGGTTTATATTTGCCGGCGGGACGGAAACCAAGAGGGAGAACCAAAAAAAATAAATGATTAAAAAGGAGAATGAAAACCATGAGTAACTATAAATTCGAAACCCTCCAGCTGCACGTAGGACAGGAACAGGCCGATCCCGCCACCGACGCACGGGCCGTACCGATTTACCAGACTACCTCCTATGTATTCCACAACAGCAAACACGCCGCGGACCGGTTCGGCCTGGCGGATGCCGGCAACATCTACGGCCGGCTGACCAACTCCACCCAGGACGTGCTGGAGAAGCGGGTGGCGGCCCTGGAGGGCGGCGCGGCGGCACTGGCGGTATCCTCCGGCGCGGCGGCCATCACCTACACGATTCAGGCGCTGGCAGCCAACGGCGGCCACATCGTGGCTCAGAAAACCATCTACGGCGGAAGCTTCAACCTGCTGAGCCACACGCTGCCGCAGTACGGAGTGGAGACCACCTTCGTGAACGCCCACGACCTGCAGGAAGTGGAAGGCGCGATTAAAGAGAACACCCGGGCGATCTACCTGGAGACCCTGGGGAACCCCAACAGCGACATCCCGGACATCGACGCCATCGCGGAGATCGCCCATAAGCACGGGCTGCCGCTGGTGATCGACAATACCTTCGGCACTCCCTACTGGATCCGCCCCATCGAACACGGCGCGGACATCGTGGTGCATTCGGCAACGAAGTTCCTGGGCGGCCACGGCACGACCCTGGGCGGTATCATCGTGGAAGCGGGCAAATTCAACTGGAAGGCCAGCGGAAAGTATCCGAACATCGCCGCGCCGAACCCCAGCTACCACGGCGTATCCTTCTACGATGTGGTGGGCCCCGCGGCCTTCGTGACCTTCATCCGGGCCATCCTGCTGCGGGATACGGGCGCCTGCATCTCGCCCTTCAACGCGTTCCTGCTGCTGCAGGGCGTCGAGACCCTGTCCCTGCGGCTGGACCGGCACGCGGAGAACACAAAAAAGGTGATCGACTTCCTTTCGAACCACCCGCAGGTGGAGAAAGTCAATCACCCCTCGGTGCCGGATCATCCGGACCACCGACTGTACCAGAAGTATTTCCCGAACGGCGGCGCCTCCATCTTCACCTTTGAAATCAAGGGCGGACAGAAGGAAGCCTGGGAATTCATCGACCATCTGGAAATCTTCTCACTGCTGGCCAACGTGGCGGACGTGAAGAGCCTGGTGATTCACCCGGCCTCCACCACCCACTCCCAGCTGAGCGAAGAAGAACTGCTGGACCAGGGCATCCGGCCCAACACGATCCGCCTGTCCATCGGCACGGAGCACATCGACGACATCCTGGCCGACCTGGAGAAGGGATTCGCCGCGGTCCGCAGCCTGTAAGAAATCCTCCTGAAAATTAAAGAATTTTGAGCGTGTTTGCGCACAGGGAAGGAAGGCGTTCCGGCAGGGAAACCAGCAGGACGCCGAATTCCTGTGTAAAGGGGACGGGGCCTGCGCCCAGGAGTTCCACGGAGCGGACGGGCTGATCCGCAAAACTGCGGAGTGCCATGGTCTCGCCGCCCTTTGCGCCCATGAGGAAGGCATAGACGGCACCGTCCTTCTGCACAAAGCGGACATCACTCGGACCCCATTCGGTCTTTTCCTCGGTGAAGCCGTCGATCTTCACCCGGGTTTCGCCCTCGCCGAAGACGCGCCAGGGCCGGGTGCCGTAAACGGCCTCGCTGTTGACGGCGAACCATTCGCCGATCTTATCGAGGATAAAGGAAGCCTCGTCGTCAATGGAGCCGTCGGGCCGCTGGAGGATATTGAGCAGCATGACGCCGTTCTTCGAAATGATATCCACCAGCATCTCGATGATCTGCTCCGGATGCTTATAGGGATAATGCACATCATAGAACCAGTTGCCGATGCAGGTATCCGTATGCCAGGGCTCGGGCATGATGCCCGGGAGCTGGCTCTTTTCAATATCCAGGACGCCGACGGAGAAGATCTCCGGCCGGCGGTCCTTCTGCAGGTAGACGGCCCGGTTCTCCCCGTGATCGGCGATGGAGGTATTGTACAGGTGGGCGACGGCCGTGAGGCCCAGGCGGTAAACCTCCGGATCCGGGGCATCCTGCTTCTCCATCCAGTGCTCGCCGAAGGGCAGGACGCCATCGGTATAGAGCAGGTCCGGATGGAAGCGGTCCACCATCTCGGTCACGCAGCGGAGCCAGTACTCCCGGAACTGCTGATTCTGCGTATACCAGGGGGCAGCGGCGCCGGGATCGTCGGTGCCGTGCTCCTGATTGGCATGATAGAAATCCTGATAGGCGGGATCGTTGCCGTCATAGGGAACGCCGGCATAGGGGCCGAATTTGTCGCAGCCCTTGTTGACGCGCCACCAGGAGAAGGAGGCGCCGAGGTGCTCGCTCATGCCGAAGGGCATGCCCAGCCGGTCCGCCGCCTTTTTCCAGAGGGCGAGGATATCCTTATGGGGGCCCACATTGACGCTGTTCATGCGGTTCAGCTTCGAATCATAATTGAAGAAATGATCATGATGGGTGGCCTGGGTCATGAGGTAGCGGGCGCCGGCCTTGTAATACCGGTCCGCCAGGGATTCGGGATCGAAATTCTCCGCCTTCCAGAGGGCGCAGATATCCTTGTAACCGAACTTCGACGGATGGCCGTAATGGCGGAGGTGGTATTCATACTGGGGCGTTCCCTCGATATACATATTGCGGGCGTACCAGTCGCCGAACATGGGGACGCTCTGGGGACCCCAGTGGCTCCAGATGCCGAACTTGGCGTCCCGGAACCATTGCGGGGCGGAATAGGTGCGCAGGGATTCAAAGTTGGGATCAAAATGCATGGTCATGGATGTCTCCCCCGGTTCTGTCCGCAGGCGGACGGTAATGTTTTACGGATGCTGTGACAAAGATAAACAAAGCCGGGCGATCTGTCAAGGGAGCGGGGCGCAAGAAAAACAATACGAACGGAGTTTTTTATGCTATACTGGAAGCAACGAACGAAAAAGGGGACAGGACGATGCGCATTTCAGAACTGCTGAAACGGGACGGAGTGACCTTCTCCCTGGAGGTTTTCCCGCCGAAAACATCTGAAAAATACAGCGAAACCGCGGCAAAGGCCCTGGAGATCGCCCAGCTGAAGCCGGACTTCATGAGCGTGACCTACGGCGCGGGCGGCGGCACCGGGGAATTCACCACCGGGATCGCCGCAGACATCCAGAAGAACTACGGGGTGCCCACGCTGGCGCACCTGACCTGCGTGAGCTCCACGCGGGAGCATGTGCTGAAAATGCTGGATTTGTACCGGCAGAACGGGATCGAGAACATCCTGGCGCTGCGGGGGGACATCCCGAAGGACGGGAAGGTCTCCGAGGACTACAAATACGCAGTGGAGCTGATCCGGGACATCAAGGAGAACGGCGACTTCTGCATCGGCGGCGCCTGCTATCCGGAAGGGCACGTGGAGAGCGTCCACAAGGCGGAGGACCTGCGCCACCTGAAGGAGAAGACGGACGCGGGACTGGACTTCCTGACGACGCAGATGTTCTTCAACAACGCGGTGTTCTTCAACTTCCTGTACCGGGCCCGGGAGGCGGGGATCAGCGTGCCGATCATCGCGGGGATCATGCCCATCACCAGCCCGAAGCAGCTGAGCCGCAGCGTGGCCATGTCCGGGACGGACGTGCCCCAGCGGTTCCGCGCCATCGTGGACTACTTTGGGGAGAGCCCGGCGGCCATGACGCAGGCGGGCATCATCTATGCGACGGAACAGATTATCGACCTGGTGGCCAACGGGATCCGGCATATCCATGTTTACACGATGAACAAGCCGGAAGTGGCCGAGGGAATCAAGAGAAACCTTTCGGAAATACTGAGGTGACGGATGAAAATTCCTGTGGAAGAAGCCCTGCGGTATATGGGCGCGGCACAGGCGGACGAAGCCACGCGGCACCTGGCGGAGGAAACGGCCGGGATGCTGGAGGAGCGGCTGCGGCCGCGGTTCCTGTGGCGCGCTTTTCCGATTGCCCGCGGGGAGGAGGGAATCCGGCTGGAAGGCGCCGGGATGACCCTGCCGGGGACGCTGGCGGAAAAGATGCTGGCGGAATGCGACACGGCGGCGCTGATGATCGCCACGCTGGGGGCCGGATTCGACCGGATGATGCAGGAATGGGAAAAACGGGACATGGCGCGGGCCGCGGTGATGGACGTGTGCGGCAGCGCGTGGACGGAAGCCGTGTGCGACGAGGCGGAGGAGGAAATCCGCGGCCGGTTTCCGGGGAAATACCTGACGGACCGGTTCAGCCCGGGATACGGGGACCTGCCGCTGCAGTTGCAGGCCGGATTCCTGCAGGCGCTGGATGCCGGGCGGAAGCTGGGGATTACAGCGAATGAAAGCTATCTGCTGCTGCCGTGCAAATCGGTGACGGCAATCATCGGGCTGGCGGACCGGCCCCAGGGAGCGAAGATCCGCGGATGCGGATACTGCCGGCTGCGCGGGGAATGCGCATACAGGAAGAGAGGGATATTCTGTGGAGATTAAGCTGCCGATGCTGCTGGACGGGGCAATGGGCACCATGCTGCAGAAGAGCGGCATGAAACCCGGCACGGTTCCGGAGACGCTGAACATTACGGACCCGGAAATGGTGGCGGCGGTGCACCGGGCGTACTACCGGGCGGGAAGCCGGGTGGTATACGCCAATACCTTCGGGGCGAACCGGCTGAAGATGAAGAACACGGGATACACCGTGCAGGAGATCATCGCGGCGGGGGTGCGCCTGGCGAAGGAATGCGCGAAGGAGACCGGAGGGCTGGTGGGCCTGGATGTGGGTCCCATCGGCGTGATGCTGGAGCCGCTGGGAACGCTGCCCTTTGGCGAGGCGGTGGACATCTACCGGGAGATCATGCGGGCCGGCGCGGATGCCGGGGCGGACATGATCGCCATCGAAACCATGAGCGACCTGGCGGAAACCCGGGCAGCGCTGATTGCGGCGAAGGAAGCAACGGACCTGCCGGTATTCGTGACGATGAGCTTTGACGCCACGGGGCGGACCTTCACCGGATGCACGCCGGCCTCCATGGCGCGGACGATGGAAGGCCTGGGGGCGGACGCGGTGGGCATCAACTGCTCGCTGGGGCCGAAGGAAATGATCCCCATGATCCGGGAGATCCGGGCGAATACCACGCTGCCGGTGATCGCCAAGCCCAACGCGGGGCTGCCGGACCCGGTGACGGGAGCATACGGCGTGGACGCGGAAAGCTTCGCGGAGGCCATGAAGGAACTGGCGGCGGCCGGGGCGGAGATCGTGGGCGGATGCTGCGGAACGAACCCGGACTACATCGCGGCGCTGGCGCGGACGGAGCTGCCGAAGGCAGAGCGGCCGGCGATCGGCGGCGCGGTCTGCACGTGGGCGGTATGCCTGAGTACCGACCGGGTGCGGGTGATCGGCGAGCGGATCAATCCTACGGGAAAGAAACGCCTGCAGCAGGCACTGCTGGAGGATGATACGGACTATATTGTGGAGCTGGCGATCAACCAGGCAGACGCGGGGGCGGACCTGCTGGACATCAACGTGGGTTACCCGGGGGTGGACGAGGTCAGCATGCTGCCAAAGGTGGTGCAGGCGGTGCAGAGTGCAGTGGACCTGCCGCTGCAGCTGGACACGACGAACCCGGAAGCGCTGGAGGCGGCACTGCGGGTATACCACGGGAAGGCCGCGGTGAACTCCGTGAACGGCAAGGAAGAGAGCCTGAACACCGTGCTGCCGCTGGTGAAGAAATACGGCGCGGCGGTGGTGGGCCTGACGCTGGATGAGAACGGGATTCCGGACACGGCGGAAAAGCGGGTGGCAATCGCCCGGCGGATCCTGGAGCGGGCGACGGCCGTCGGAATTCCGAAGGAGGATCTGTGGATCGACTGCCTGACGCTGACGGTATCCGCACAGCAGGAGCAGGCCATGGAGACGCTGAAGGCCGTGCACACGGTGCGGAATGAACTGGGGCTGAAGACGGTGCTGGGGGTCAGCAATATTTCCTTCGGCCTGCCGAACCGGATGCTGGTAACCCGGGCATTCCTGGCGGCGGCCCTGGAAGCGGGGCTGACGCTGCCCATCGTGAACCCGAACCAAAAGGAGATCATGGACGTGATCGCCGCCCGGCGGGTACTCAGCGGCGAGGATGAAGGATGCCGCGGATATGTGGACCGGTTTGCGGAGGAAGCGCCGGCGAGCGCGGCGCCCGCGGCAAATGCGGAAATGACGCTGGGGGACGCGATCCGGAAGGGACTGCGGAAGGAAGCGGAGCGGCTGACGGCCGAGGCGCTGAAGACCCGGAGCGAAATGGAACTGGTGGAGCAGGAGCTGATTCCCGCGCTGGAAGAAACCGGCGAGAAATATGAGCAGGGGAAGGTTTTCCTGCCGCAGCTGCTGTCCGCGGCCCAGGCGGCCCAGAGCGCCTTCGGGGAGATCCGGGGGTCGCTGCTGCAGAAGGGCGAGCAGGGAACGGACCGGGGCGCGGTTATCATGGCCACGGTGCAGGGCGATATTCATGACATCGGGAAGAATATTGTGATTACGGTGCTGGAGAATTACGGATACCGGGTGTATGACCTGGGGAAGGATGTGGCGCCGGAGGTGATTGTGAAGGAGGCCCGGGAGAAGGGTGTGAAGCTGGTAGGCCTGAGTGCACTGATGACCACCACACTGCCGGCCATGGCGGAGACGGTAAAGCAGCTGAAGATGCTGGAGGAGCCGCCGCTGGTGATGGTTGGCGGGGCTGTCGTGACCGCGGATTACGCACAGGCGATTGGGGCGGAGTATTACGCGAAGGATGTGCGGGATGCGGTGAAGATTGCTGCACGGGTGTTCAGCGATCCGTGATCAGTGGTCAGTCTGCTGCGGCGGGGTGAGATCCTTCGACTGCGCTCAGGATGACACACTGAACTGGCGGGATTTATCCTGGCAGCGGGAGATTTTGACTGACAGGCTTTTTGGGCATTTGAAAAGGCCGGGGCTTTACAGCTCCGGCCTTTTGGGTGGCTTTCTTCAGGGTTCTTCGGTTTCGATGGAGTCTTTGGCCAGGACGGTGACCTTGCGCTGGTAGCAGGCGAAGATGCCGTCCACGGCGGCTTTGTCGGGCTTCTTCGAGAGGAGGCTGACCAGGGGCACCAGGATCAGGCCGGCGATCATGCAGAAGGCACCGGCGTTGATGGGGGACTGGAGGAAGCCCAGGTTCAGGCTGAAGACCTTCAGATTGGTGAACATATCGATGGTCATGAAGACGGTGGAGAAGATCATGGACGCCCAGCAGCCGGCGGCGGTGGTGCGCTTCCAGTAGAGGCCGTAGAGGAAGGGGGCCAGGAAAGCACCGGCCATGGCACCCCAGCTGATGCCCATGGCCTGGGCGATGAAGGCGATGCCGGTCTTGCTCTGGAAGATGGCCAGGGCGGCGGAGATCACGATGAAGACCACGATCAGGATCCGCAGGGTGAGAAGCTGTTTCTTCTCATCCATCTTCCTGGAGATGCGGCCCTTGATCAGGTCCAGGGTGACAGTGGAGGAAGAGGTGAGCACCAGGGAGGACAGGGTGGACATCGAGGCGGAAAGCACCAGGATGATCACGACCGCCAGCAGGAAGGGGCTCAGGTTGGAGAGCATGGTGGGGATGACGTTGTCGAAGCCGCCCTGGGGATTGCCGCCGGCCGCGGCGCCCAGCTCCTCGGAGAAGAGACGGCCGAAGCCGCCCAGGAAGTAGCAGCCGCCGGCAACGATGATGGCGAAGAAGGTGGAGATGATGGTTCCCTTATGGATGGAGCTTTCACTCTTGATGGCATAGAACTTGCCGATCATCTGGGGCAGGCCCCAGGTGCCCAGGGAGGTGAGGATCACGACGCCCAGGAGGCTCAGGGGATCCGGACCGAAGAAGGAATTGAAGATGCCGGGGACTTCGCCGTTGGGGATCGTGGGATCCGAGGCGGCGGCCAGGCCGTTGAGCGACTCCATGAAGCCGCCCTTGCTGCCGAGGACGGCGGCGATGACGGCGACAATGCCCACCAGCATGATCAGGCCCTGGATAAAGTCATTGACCGCGGTGGCCATATAGCCGCCGACGATGACGTAGATGGCGGTGAGGACGGCCATGGCGATAACGCAGACAGAATAGTCGATACTGAAGGCCATGCCGAAGAGGCGGCTGAGGCCGTTATACAGCGAGGCGGTGTAGGGGATCATGAAGATGAAGATCACGATGGAGGCGGCGATCTTCAGCGAGGGCGCGGAGAAGCGCTTCTCGAAGAAGTCCGGCATGGTGGCGCTGCCGAGGTGCTGCGTCATGACACGGGTGCGCCGGCCGAGGATGACCCAGGCCAGGAAGGAGCCAATGATCGCGTTGCCGATGCCGACCCAGGTGGCGGCGATGCCGAACTTCCAGCCGAACTGGCCGGCATAGCCGACGAAGATAACGGCGGAGAAATAGGAGGTGCCGTAGGCGAAGGCGGTCAGCCAGGGGCCGACGCTGCGGCCGCCGAGGACGAAGCCGTTGACATCGGTGGAGTTTTTGCGGCAGTAGAAGCCGACAAAAATCATGACACCGAAGAACACCAGGAGCATACCGATTTTGAGTGCGAGATCACCGAACGACATGAGACAACCCTTCTTTCCGGGGTCCGCCGAGCAAGAAAAAGCCCCTGTGTCCGGACAGACACAGAGGGCGAAATTACTCGCGGTACCACCTCAGTTTTACTGCAAAAGCAGCCTCAGGATACTGACATATCCGTAACGCTGTAACGGGCGTACCCGGCGTTCCTACTTCCCATGCGGGGTTGGGATTGCTGCTCCGGAGGGTAATTCGGAAAAGGGCCCTGACCGCCTTGCACCGGCCGGCGGCTCTCTGGACAGGGGAGCGTTCTTCCTACTGGATCTCCTTCATCGCGCTGTCATTCTATTACGGCGAAGTGGCAGAGTCAAGAGAGGGAACAGAGGAAAAACAACAACCGAATCTGTTGACAGGGGGTTCGGTTGTGATATAATTTGGACTGTCCTTCGGGACATGTCGCTGGGGGTGCCTTCTGGCTGAGAGGACTTGATACGGTCCGACCCTTGGAACCTGATGTAGGTTATCCTACCGTAGGGAAGCGCGGACCGGATCTTTACGGCGCTTCCAACTGCGGAAGCGCTTTTTCATTAACATTTTTGAGGAGGAATTCTGCCATGGAAGCCAGTGTTGCCATTCAGTCCCTGCCCGCGGTTGCGGACGACGAGGAACTCTGCCGGATCGTGGACGAGGTGATCGCCTATATCGCGTCCACGGGATACAACTATTTCGTGGGTCCCTTTGAGACCACGATTGAAGGACCCTATGACGAGCTGATGGACATCGTGAAGGAATGCCAGCACATCGCCATTAAGGCCGGGGCGCCCGCGGTGGCCGCCTATGTGAAGATTTCCTACAAGCCTGAAGGAGAGGTTCTTTCGATTGAAAAGAAGATCGGAAAGTATCAGGGATAAGCTGCTGCCCGCCGGGGCGTTCCTGCTGATCCTGGGGATCTGGTGGGTGCTGTCGCTGACGGGATGGATTCCGCAGTACATGCTGCCCTCGCCGGTGGACGTGGTGAAGGCATTCATTGCGGACTTCCCGAACCTGATGAGCCACGCCTGGGTCTCCGTCGAGGAGGCGCTGATCGGCCTGGCCATCGGTACGGCGCTGGCCTTTGCCCTGGCCTGCGGGATGGACCGGTTCCTGAACCTGGAGAAGGCAGTGCTGCCGCTGCTGGTGGCCTCCCAGACGATCCCGACCATCGCCATCGCGCCGCTGCTGGTGCTGTGGATGGGATTCGGCGTGGCGCCGAAGATCGCGCTGGTAGTGATCACTACGTTCTTCCCGATCGCGGTGGGGCTGCTGGACGGATTCAAGAGCGCGGACGCAGACGCGGTGGCGCTGCTGCGGTCCATGGGAGCAAAGAGGGGCCAGATCTTCCGGCACGTGAAGTTTCCCGCGGCGCTGCCCTATTTTTTCTCGGGACTGCGGATCTCCGCCTCCTACGCGGTGGTGGGCGCGGTGATTTCGGAATGGCTGGGCGGATTCGAGGGCCTGGGCGTGTACATGACCCGGGCGCGGAAAGCCTATGCGTTTGACAAGATGTTTGCGGTGATCTTCCTGGTGGTGATCGTGAGCCTGGTGCTGATGCGCCTGGTGACGCTGCTGCGGACGGTCTCCATGCCATGGATGGGAAAAGCAAAAAAGGAGAGAGAAGCATGAAGAAAGCAATTGCCCTGATCCTGGGACTGACGATGATCCTGGCGGCCTGCGGCTGCTGCGCGGATGGCGTGCAGGAACTGATCCCGATCGTATTCTGCCTGGACTGGACACCGAACACGAACCACACCGGCGTATATGTCGCGAAGGCCCTGGGATATTACGAGGGAGCCGGGCTGGACGTGACGATTGTGCAGCCGCCGGAAGACGGGGCGGTGCTGATGTGCGCGGCGGGCCAGGCCCAGTTCGCGGTGGACGCCCAGGATACCATTGCGCCTGCCCTGGACCGGGACGATCCGCTGGGTGTGACCGCGGTGGCCGCGATCCTGCAGCACAACACCTCCGGCATCCTGAGCCGGGCGGGGGACGGCATCACCTCCCCCAGGGGGCTGGAGGGCAAGGTCTACTCCACCTGGGAGATTCCGACGGAGCTGGAGATGATCCGCTACTGCATGGAAAAGGAAGGGGCGGACTTCAATACAGTGAAACTGATTCCCAACAACCTGACGGATGAACCTGCCGCGCTGCGGGCCCACCAGACGGACGCGGTATGGGTGTTCTACGGCTGGAGCGGCATCCGGGCGGAAGTCAGCGGCGTGGAATGCGATTACTGGGATTTCGCCTCCCTGGCGAGTGAGCTGGACTACTACACCCCCGTGATCCTGGCCAACAACGATTTCCTGCAGAGGGATCCGGAAACGGCGAAAGCCTTCCTGAAAGCCACGGCGCAGGGATATGCCTACGCCATCGAGCACCCGCAGGAAGCGGCGGAAATGCTGATCGCCGGGGACACCACGGGATCGCTGGAGGACGCGCGGGAACTGGTGATGGCCAGCCAGGAATGGATCTCCGCCCGGTACCGGGCGGCCGAACCCGCATGGGGCCGGTTTGACCCGGAGAGGTGGAACGGATTCTACAGCTGGCTGTACAAAAACGGACTGACCACCCGGGACCTGACCGGCACCGGATTCTCCAACGACTACCTGCCTGAGGAATAAGAACGGATGGAACTGCTGAGAGCGGAAGGAATCACCAAGGCGTTTGACGGGAAGAGCGTGCTGCAGGACGTGACGGTCGCCCTGGAGGAGGGAGAACTGGTTTCCATCCTGGGGCTGAGCGGATCCGGAAAGACCACGCTTTTGAACATCATCTCCGGGCTGATCCGTCCGGACGCGGGAAAGGTGATCCTGCAGGGATGGGATGTGACCGGGAGACCCGGGCAGATCAGCTACATGCTGCAGAAGGACCTGCTGCTGGAGCACAAGCGGGTGATCGATAACGTATGCCTGCCGCTGGTGATCACCGGGATAAAGAAGGAAGAGGCCCGGAAACAGGCGGACGCGTATTTCGGGCGCTTCGGCCTGGAAGGAACGCAGATGCTGTATCCCTCCCAGCTTTCGGGCGGCATGCGGCAGCGGGCGGCCCTGCTGCGGACCTGGCTGTGCTCCCACGGGGTGGTGCTGCTGGACGAGCCCTTCTCCGCGCTGGACATGATCACGAAGGCGCAGATGCACGAATGGTACCTGTCCATGATGCGGAGCATCAATCTGTCCACAATCCTGATTACCCACGACGTGGACGAGGCGATCCTGCTGTCGGACCGGATCTGCCTGCTGACCGGAACCCCCGGCATGATCCGGGAGGAAATCCGGATCGATACGCCCCGGGAGGAGCGGAAGGATTTTGCGCTGACGCCGGAATTCCTGGGGTACAAGCAGCGGGTGACGGCGGCGCTGCGGGAAGCGTAAAGCAAGGGAAAGGAGCGGTACGGAATGCCGCGGTGTGTGATCGTCAGCGGGGCGCCCATCGGGGATTATGAACGGATCCGGGGATACCTGCGGGAGGACGATTTCTATCTCTTCTGCGACGGCGGACTGCGCCACAGCGCCGGGCTGCGGGCGGAGCCGGACCTGGTGGTGGGGGACTTTGACTCCCACGAAAAACCTGAAGGCAGGGCGGAGATCATTGCCCTGCCCCGGGAGAAGGACGACACGGACACGGTGTTCGCCGCCCGGGAGGCGGTGCGCCGGGGATTCGACGACTTCCTGCTGGTGGGCGCCGCCGGCGGGCGGATGGACCACACCATCGGAAACCTGTCGCTGCTGCACTGGCTGGCGGAACAAAGGAAAACGGCGGTGCTGGCGGACGACTGGTCGGACATGCGGGTGGTGCGCCGGGAAAAGGTGCAGATCCCGGATGATGTCAAATACTTTTCGCTGCTGAACATCTGCGGCGTGGCCCGGGGGATTGACATCACCGGGGCGAAATACCCGCTGGAAAACGGGGAGATCCGCTGCGACTGGCAGTACGGGATCAGCAACGAAGTGATTCCCGGGGGGACGGCAACGGTGTCCGTGCGGGAGGGGAGCCTGCTGCTGATGCAGGTATACCGGGACCCGCAGGCGGAGGAAAACCGGAAAAAGCAGGTTTGACCGGGAAAAGCGCAAAGCGTATAATACAGGGGACCGGTTCCGCGAGGGAGCCGGCCCCCTTTCCGATAATCGGGAACAGATGGAGGATGGTAAAAGATGCTGCTTACAGACAGCCCGGTCTTTGCGGTCGGGATGATGATCGCCGGCCTGGTCGCCGGAACCGCATTCTATTATTACCGGCTGAAGAAGGAAGGCCTTCCGGGGATCGCGGCTATCTGGGCCGCGCTGCTGGGATCCGTGCTGGTGCTGCCCTGCGCGAAGATCGGATACCTGCTGCATGACCTGTTTGCCAACCTGTTTGACGGATATTTCGACGAAGTGCTGTCGGTGCGGCCGGAGCACCTTTCCTTCATCGGCGGGTGCATCGGATTCCTGTGCGGCGTGATGATCGCAGGGAAGATCTGCGGCATCAGGGCGGGGAAGGCGCTGGACCTGTTTGCGGCGCCGGGATGCCTGTTCCTGTTCCTGGCGCGGATCGCCGAGGGCGGCATGGACACCATCGGCACCTCCGGCGCGCTGGAGAACCCCTGGGTGAACTTCTTCCCGCTGACGATGCAGAACAGCTGGGGAGACGCGTACCTGAGCGTATACGTTCTGGAAGCGCTGACGGCGCTTTGCTGCATGATCTTTGCCCTGAAGCAGCAGGGGAAGACGGACCGGCAGGGCCTGATCTTCGAAAAGACGGCGGTATGCCTGCTGGGCGCCCAGATCGGATGGGAAATGCTGCTGCAGTACCCCTACGTGCGGTCCTTCTACTTCAGCTTCGTGAGCCTGGAGCAGGTGCTGTGCGCGGTGCTGTTCGCCTTCTTCGTGATCCGGGGATGCGTGAAGACCAGGAAGTGGTGGCCCATCCCGGTGATGCTGGCATTGCTTGGCTGCAGCGCCTTCTTCCAGTTCCTGCGGGACAACAAGATTGAATTCATCTTCAACGAGGGCTGGGAATGGCTGGCGGAGAACGTGTGGACCATCTCCAACGTGGCGTTTATCCTGATTTCCATCGGCCTGATCGCCGTGGGCCTGGCGGCCCTGCGGCCGAAACGGGCGAAAAAAACAGAAAAAGTGTAAAAAATATAAACAACTTTGTCAGAGAATTGTAATAAACTCTTGCAATCTTCTTATAAATAAGATACAATCTTACCGATAATGGTTACGAAAGGGTGTTATCGGTGGGAAAGCGCATTCTCCTTGTTGACGATGAGCCTCTGATCCTCAAGGGTCTGAAGTATACGCTGGAACAGGAAGGATACGAGACGGAAAGCGCCATGGACGGAGAAGAGGCGCTCTCCATGTTTGAGTCCGGCAGTTTTGACCTGATCCTGCTGGACGTGATGCTGCCGAAGCTGGACGGAATTTCCGTATGCCAGCGCATCCGTGAACGCAGCGATATCCCGATCATCATGCTGACCGCCAAGGGCGAGGACATGGACAAGATCCTCGGCCTGGAATACGGCGCAGACGACTATATGACGAAGCCCTTCAACATCCTGGAGGTCAAGGCCAGGATCAAGACCATACTCCGCCGGGTATCCGGCAACATGCAGCAGCAAGAGCACCGGGTGATCCGGGTGCATGACATGGAGATCAACCTGGTGAAGCGCAGCGTGACGCTGGGCGGCAAGGACGTGAAGCTGACCGCCAAGGAATTTGACCTGCTGCAGATGTTCGTAACCAACCGCGGGACCGTGTTCAGCCGGGAACAGATGCTTGAAACCGTCTGGAAGTACGACTACGCCGGCGATGCCCGCACGGTGGATGTGCATATCCGCCGCCTGAGGGAAAAGATTGAGCGGGACACCTCAAAGCCTGAATTCATCTTTACCAAATGGGGAGTTGGTTACTATTTCACCGACCAGGACTAAGCACGCATTTGCATTCGGAGCCAGCATCAGGTGGAAAATCCTGCTGGCTTTTTTTGTCATTGTGGGGCTGTCCTTCGGAGTTGCAGCCACGAACCTGACCGGTCTTGTAAGAAACTACCTGTTTGAACAGAAGACGCGCGAGGACAGCCTGCTGACGGAAAAGGCGGCGGCCGCCGCGGCGCCTTATTTTGCCGCGGCATCCGCGGAGGACGTGAACCAGGTGCTGGAGGAAAACGCCCAGGCCATGGACGGACGGCTGATGCTGATCGACCAGGACGGCAAGGTGCAGTACGACACGATGCGGCTGATGAGCGGCCACCGGCTGCAGCTGGACGAGGTGCTGCGGGTGCTGAACGGCAGCGCGGAGCAGGCCTACGGCATGCACGATCCCGGGGAAGCCGGCGCGGATAAAATGGGCGGAAACGACTACAGCGGCCAGCTGGCCTACAGTGTGCACGCCATGGACGGCCCGGACGGGCCGGTGGGGGCGCTTTTGTTCGTCAGCCGGATCCAGTCGCTGATGGATTCGCTGTCCACGGTGCAGTGGAAGCTGATCAGCGTATTCGCGGTGATCATGATCGCGGCGCTGGTGCTGGCGCTGTTTCTGAGCCAGATCCTGACCAAGCCGATCACGAACCTGAGCCGCTCCATGCGGAAGATGGGAAAGGGCGACCTGAGCGTCCGCGTGCCGGAGAAGGGCAGCGGAGAGCTGCGGGAACTGGCGGAAAACTACAACATCATGGCGGCCCAGCTGGAACGGCTGGACAAGACGAGGAACCAGTTCGTGTCCAACGCGAGCCACGAGCTGAAGACACCGCTGGCCACGATGAAGATCATGCTGGAATCGGTGATGTACCAGCCGGACATGCCGGAGGAGCTGCGCCGGGAATTCATGCAGGACATGAACCACGAGATTGACCGGCTGACGGGCATCGTGACGGACCTGCTGACGCTGACCCGGACGGACAGCGAAAAGGGCGAGATGAAGCACGAGCCGGTGGACATGAGCGCACTGACGGTGGAGGTCGTGCACATGCTGACGCCGGTGGCGGAGAAGCGGGGACAGCGGCTGGAAAGCAGCATCGAGCAGGGACTGCAGATCCTGGGCGACAAGGCGCGGCTGAACCAGATCCTTTACAACCTGACAGACAACGCCATCAAGTATTCCCCGGACGGCGGGCGGATTTTCGTTTCCCTGGCGAAAGAAGGGGACCGGCTGGCCTGGCGGGTGCGGGACAACGGCGTGGGCATCCCGAAGGAAGACCAGGAGCACATCTTCGAACGTTTTTACCGGGTGGACAAGGCGCGGAGCCGGGAGACCGGCGGCACGGGCCTGGGCCTGAGCATTGTGAAACAGATGGTATCCATGCACGGGGGCGAGATCTCCGTGCGCAGCGAGCCGGGACACGGATCCGAATTCCGGGTGAGTTTTCCGGAGGGAGGTGCAGGCAAATGAAGAAGAGAATCGGATGCCTGCTGACGGCGCTGTGCCTGGCAGCCGTGATGAGCGGATGCTCGCAGAATCCCCGGGTGGAAAAGACGCCGGTGGAGACGCTGGCCCCGGCTACCGTGGAGTGGGAAGCGCCGGACGGAGACCGTTCCGTACGGGGGCCGGAGGAATGCCTGCTGTTTGTGCCGGAAAAGGATGAACAGAAACTGGTGGCCCACAGCCTGCGGGTGGAGGAATCTTCCCTGAAGGACACTGCCACGGTGCTGGCGCGGAAGCTCCTGGCTGAAGTGAATGCGAACCAGGTATTCCGGAATGTGCGGGAAGTGGAACTGTACAGGGACGCGCCGATCGAAATCAGCCGGGGAGTCTGCACGGTGACGCTGTCCTCGGCGGCGCTGCAGCTGAGCTACAGCGACTACTACAAGCTGTCGCTGGCCCTGTCCACGACGCTGTGCGAACTGAACGAGATCAAATATGTGAACGTGCTGACGGCGGGGCAGAGCGTGGCACTGGACTCCGCCGGGCGGCTGCCCATGGGCTCCCTGACGGGGCACGCGGATGAGAACCTGAACGTGCTGTGGGAACAGATGGAAGCGAAGCGAACGCCCCAGGGCGGGGATCCCTCCAAAACGCCGCTGAGCTCCCAGGCAACGGTGTACTATCCCCTGGCGGACGGGCGGGGCGTCGCCTGCGACAGCCGGAGGGTCAACTTTGAGGGACAGACCACGAGCCAGCTGGCCACCATGCTGCTGGACCTGATCAGCGAAGCTGTGCTGGCCCAGCACGAGACCGGGAACGTACCGGACATGTTCGAGTACCTGGTGCACGAGCCGGTGAGCAGCGAGATGGAGGAAGGCGGAAAGCTGATCACCCTGAGCTTCCGGGAGGAGCTGCAGGAGCTGGCGGACGCGTGGGAAACGGATATTCCCTGCATCGCCGCGGCGGTGACGCTGACGCTGACCACCTTTGTGCCGGGGGTTTCCGCGGTGTGTTTCCGGGTGGCGGACAAGCCGGTGACGGAAATCAACAACAGCCGGTTCCGGGTGGGCACCATCCTGGGCGGGCTGATGCGGCGCGGAACGTTTGGGATTTTCCTGACGGGAAGTACGGAAGTATATTTTGAACTGAACGGGACGCTGGTGCGGACGGAGAAGCCGGTGGACCTGGAGACGGCGGACAGCCCGCGGGTGCAGCTGAACGCGCTGATGCAGGGGCCGGACCGGGCGGACGCGAACCGGGGGATTACCTCGCCGCTGCCGGCGGACGCGCGGGAGGACGATCTGCTGGGGATCGCGGCGGAAGGGGATGTGCTGCTGGTGAACTTCAGCGGCGGGTTCCGGGAGAAGATCGCGGCGCAGGGAGCGGAGAAGGAAATGCTGCTGTGCTATGCGATTGTGAATACGCTGTGCGAGAATACGGGGAGGAAGCGGGTGTGCTTCTTCTTTGAAGGCGACCAGGTGGAATGGATCGCCGGGGAGGTATACTGGGCCGGGGAGTTCCTGTATAATCCCGGGCTGTAGCGGTCAGTATTCAGTTATTAGTTGTTAGTTATTAGTTTAAGTTGGTTTTGCAGCTTTTTGATTTCATTGTTAACATTCCGTTCACATTGAAGTCAAAAAGCTGTTTTATGATGTACGCGAAACCGAAAGGAGGTTTACAACATGAGAAAGATTTTCAGCAAGAAAGTATTGGGATATATCGCGCTGGCGATGGTCTGTGTCATGGCAGGCACGCTGGTGGGCATTTCACAGCCCGCGAAGGCGGCGGAGAAGGTTGTCGTGACCTCTCCCTTCACTGAGGCAGTCGCGAAAGTCCAGAACAGCGTAGTCGGCGTTTACAACTACCAGCTGGTGCAGACCGGCGGCTACGGCTACGGTTACGGCAACGGTTACGGCTTTGGCAACGGCTACGGATACAGCAATCCGTTTGAAGACTTCTTCAACTTCGGATTCGGCAACGGCTATGGCAACGGCTACGGCAACGGCTACGGATACGGAGACCGGAACGGCAGCGGCAACAACCAGCAGCCGGAGACCTCCGAAGTCAAGTATGCCAGCGGCAGCGGCGTGGTGATCGCCAAGGAATACGTGCTGACGAACTACCACGTGATCGAGGACGCCAGCAGCCTGAAGATCTCCCTGGACGGAAACGACACCGACCTGTATGACGCCACCGCAGTGGCCACCGACGCGGACAAGGACCTGGCGGTCCTGTACGTGCCCGGACTGCCCCTGGATCCTGTGGAACTGGGCGACAGCGACCAGCTGATGGTCGGCGACTGGGCGATCTGCATCGGCAACGCGGTCGGATTCAACGGAACCGTGACGGCGGGCATCATCTCCGCCCTGGACCGTGAAATCGAAAGCGACACCAGCAAAGCGGACCGGTTCGGCCGGATCGGCGTGGTGAAGAATACCATGATCCAGACGGACGCGGCCATCAACAACGGCAACAGCGGCGGCGGCATGTTCAACACGGCCGGTGAACTGATCGGTATCCCGACCCTGAAGTACAGCGGCACCCGCTCCAGCAGCGGACTGGGTATCGAAAGCATCGGCATGTGCATCCCGATCAACGAAGCGAAGGACCTGATCTCCCAGGCACTGGGCGCTGACAAGACCGCGATCGGCCAGACGAACACCCCCGACGAAGTGACGCCCGAACTGCCCGCGCAGGAAGAAGAACAGCAGATCAACAACGGCCGGATCGGCAAGCCGCGCCTGGGCGTGACCGTGCAGACCCTGAACACCCGCGGCGTGCTGCCCAACGGCGCCTACATCGTGGCGGTTGAAGCCGGCAGCCCGGCGGAGAAAGCCGGCATCAAGCCCGGTGACACCCTGGTGGAACTGAACGGCGAAGTGATCAGCAGCTCTGACGACCTGATGAAAGCCCTGGAGCCCTTCACCGTGAACGACACCCTGACGGTGACCGTATGGCGCCCGACGGAAGTGAACGACGCGGAAAAGTATGACATCTCCCTGGAAGGCAGCTACGTGGAGAACATCCAGGTAGGACTGGCCATGCTGGATAACGTAATCCAATAATTCCAATCCCCCCACCCCGGCCGCCGGAGCGAAAAGCTCCGGCGGCTTTCTGATGCGATCCGGGGAGAAAACAGGGAAATGGTATAAAAAGGAACTAAAACGACCAAATCTTCACTTTTCACTTTCCGGGAACCGGGTTATAATGATTCTGTGCGTCAGTGTCCTTTGTGAACGTAGAGGGAGGAGCACTATGACAGATTTCGTGAACAGCTGGAACACGGATTCTTTTCTGACTTACCCGGTGGGACCTCTTGGGCTGATTGCTATGCCCGGCACGGAAGAAATCGGTGAAAAAGTCAACAACTGGCTGAAAAAATGGCGGGATCACGCGGAAGAATCGGAACCCGGTGATATGCGTACGACCCCCGGTATGGAACGCCAGGATTTCCTGATCAAGGTGACCTGCCCCCGGTTCGGCAACGGCGAGGGCAAGGGCATGATCAAGGAAAGTATCCGCGGATATGATATGTATATCCTGTCGGATCCCGGCGCATATAATGTGACCTATGAACTGTTCGGGCAGAAGATTCCCATGAGCCCGGACGAGCATTTCGCGAACCTGAAGCGGATTATCGCCGCCATGAGCGGCAAGGCCAAGCGGATCACGGTGATTATGCCGATGCTCTACGAAGGCCGCCAGCACCGCCGTTCCTCCCGGGAGAGCCTGGACTGCGCCATGGGGCTGCAGGAACTGGTTCACATGGGCGTCAGCAACATCATCACGTTCGACGCGCACGATCCGCGGGTGCAGAACGCGATTCCCAATGCCGGGTTTGAGAGCATCATGCCCAGCTACCAGATCTTCAAGGCGCTGCTGCGCAACAACAAGACCCTGAAGATCGACCGGGAACATATGATGATCGTATCCCCGGACGAAGGCGCCATTGACCGCAACATCTTCTACGCCTCCGTACTGGGACTGGATATGGGCCTGTTCTACAAACGGCGGGACTACACCCGCGTGGTGAACGGCCGGAACCCCATCGTCGCGCATGAATACCTGGGCGACAGCGTGGAGGGCAAGGACATTTTCGTGGCGGACGACATGATCTCCAGCGGCGAAAGCATCATCGACCTGGCCAAGGAACTGAAAAAGCGCAAGGCGAACCGGATCTTTGCCGGATGTACCTTCGCGCTGTTCACCAACGGCCTGGAGACCTATGAGAAGGCTTTCCGCGACGGGCTGATCGACCGGGTTATTTCCACGAACCTGACCTACCGGAATCCGGAACTGGCCAAGACCGAATGGTTTGTGGAAGCGGACCTGAGCAAGTATATTTCCTACATTATCGCCACGCTGAACCACGACCGCAGCCTGAGCGCGCTGCTGAATCCCTATGACCGGATCCACGCGCTGATCAAGCGGTACAACAACGAGCAGAAGGAAGCGGGAATCCGCTTAGTCTAAGCAGTGGCCTGTGATCAGTCCGCTGCGGCGGGGTGAGATCCCCCGGCAAGCTCGGGATGACACACTGAAGTGGATGAAGAATCCATATAGCAGGAGATTTGATGGTATAAGAATCGCCGGAGTCGGTTGACTCCGGCGGGTTTTGATTTTGGGATTTATTTCGTGACTCCGGACCAGGAGGAGGCGAAGTAGACAATGTCCGCCACCTTGCGGAAGGTGACCTTCTTCTGCACATTCAGGCGGCGGCCGTTGAACAGGAGGGCGGTGGAATAGCCGCCGTCCAGGTTGTAGGCGGTGATGGCGCCTTCATCCTTGCAGAGCTGGGCGAACTCCTTCAGGGGGAGACCCAGGGAATAATTCTGGATCATGGTGGTGGCAATGACCTTGTAATGCAGGGGCCCGAGCTGGCAGATGGCGATGCGGCCGTAATGCTCCTTGGGATAGAGATACTTGAAATCCGGCATCTTCGCGCACACATCGCCGTCCTCCACCAGAATGGGGCCGAAGCAGAAGGCGTTGATGATTTTCTTCCCGTCAATCTCCTGGGGGAGGGTGTCCCGCTTCGGGATATGATAAGGATGGAAATCCCCGGCCTCGTCGATCAGGAGGATATCCCGGATTTTGCCCGTCAGCTTATCCCAGTAGAAGGTGCCCTGGCGGAGGAGATACCCGTCATTCATGCGGGTGATATAGTCCCCGTCGAAGGCCAGGACGGCATTCTTGGATTCCGCGATTTCCTCGGCGGACTTGTCGTGATTTTTCTTCGCATCAAAGGCCTCGCTGGGAGCCGTGCGCAGCTGGGACGCGTGGCCGATCCAGACCTCGGCAATCCAGGCGGTGACATTCCGGGAGGTGCTCCGGCCGTAGGTGGGGGAGTAGGAAATCACATCCTTCTCCGTGATTTCCACCCGGATGGTGGGATCCGCATAGGTGTTCTCATCCAGGTAGCAGGAATCCACGGGGAGGCAGCCGGCGGAAAAATCAATGGGCAGGGGGATGGACAGCATGCCCAGCTCTTCCTCCTCATCCTCCTCGGCAAGGGCGGGAGAGCGGGAAAACACAGACAGAAAAGCTGTGGCCAGGAGAGCCACAGACAAAAGGAGGACAAGCCTCCGGGTGAACAATGATTTCATACGGATCCGGACTCCTTCATGTTCAGATGAAGCATGGATCATTCCGCTGTGAAGGTACCGTTCTCAATGGCGGTAATCATATCCACGCGGCGCTGGTGGCGGCCGCCCTCAAACTCGGCGGTGAGCCAGTGGCGGGCGATCATCTTGGCCAGCTCGCTGCCGACGACCCGGGCGCCCATGGTGAGGATATTGCTGTTGTTATGCCGCTTGCTGAGCTCGGCGCTGTAGACATCGCTGCAGGTGCAGACGCGGATGCCCTTCACCTTGCCGGCGGCGATGCCGATGCCGATGCCGGTGCCGCAGATGAGGATGCCCCGGTCACATTCGCCGGAAGCCACGGCCTGGGCGGCTTTGTAGCCCCAGACGGGATAATCGTCATCCCGGTTGGCGGCGTCATAATTTCCGAAATCCTTCCATGCCAGACCCATTTCATCCAGCATCTTCGCGATTTCCCCTTTCAGGGCAACACCGGTATGGTCACAGGCGAGCGCGATCATAACTTGTACCTCCTCCGTTCTGAAAGATGACAGTCCTGTCTTTCTATGTTATAATACGCCAATATTCGGCGAAATACAAGGAGGCCGCTGACGATGCTACACCATTGCGCACTGTGCCACATCGACCTGGACCGGATTTCCGTCCGGCGGGGCGGGCAGGTGCTGCTGCAGGATGTGTCCATGCATATCCACTGCGGACAGCTGACGGTCCTGATCGGCCAGAACGGCGCGGGAAAGACCACCCTGATCAAGGCGCTGCTGGGCCAGATTCCGCACGGGGGTGTGATCCGGCATGTGGACAGCCATGGGCTGGACATTCCGCACCTGCGGACGGGCTATGTGCCCCAGGTGCTGCAGTTTGACCGGGAAATGCCCCTGACGGTGCAGGACTACCTGGCAGCCTCCGTGACAAAACGGCCCGTATGGCTCGGGGTGGGCAAGAAAACCAGGGAGAAGGTGCGGCAGGCGCTGGCGGACGTGGATGCGGCGGAGCTGGCGGACCGGCCCCTGGGACGCTGCTCCGGCGGCGAACTGCAGCGGGTGCTGCTGGCGCTGGCGCTGCAGCCGGCACCGGACCTGCTGGTGCTGGACGAGCCGGTGAGCGGCATCGACCGGAACGGCCTGCGGATGTTCCTGGATACGCTGATCAACCTGCGGCAGACCCGCCACATGGCGATCCTGCTGGTGAGCCACGACCTGCGGTTCGTACGGGAATACGCGGACCACGTGGTGCTGCTTGAAAAATCCGTGCTGACCCAGGGGACGCCGGGCGAAGTGTTTGCCTCGCCTGAATTCGCCTCCGTATTCGGCACCGGGGAAGAGGAGGCGGAGGACTGATGGACGGTATCTACAGTTTCCTGAACGCGATTCTTCCCATGGAAGCCTATCAGTTCACCTTCATGAAAAACGCGCTGCTGGCCGTGCTGCTGCTGACGCCGCTGCTGGGCCTGCTGGGCACCATGGCGGTGAACCACCAGATGGCCTTCTTCTCCGACGCGCTGGGACATTCGGCCCTGACCGGCATCGGGATCGGCATCATCCTTGGACTGCGGAACGACCTGCTGGCCATGCTGATCTTCGGCGTGGTATGGGCGATCATGATCTGCCTGATCAAGCAGTCGGGATCCGCCTCCACGGACACGATTATTTCCGTGTTTTCCTCCACGTCTATCGCGGCGGGACTTTTGATCCTCGCCCGGGGCGGACAGTTTGCGAAATACTCCTCCCTGCTGATCGGCGACATCCTGGCGGTGACGCCCCAGGACCTGCTGTACCTGCTGATCGCCCTGGCGGTGACGCTGGTGCTGTGGGTGATCCTGTACAACGCGCTGCTGATGACCAGCGTGGATCCGATGCTGGCCCGGAGCCGGGGCATCCCGACGCGGCTGATTGAATGCGGATTCGTGGTGCTGGTGGCGCTGGCGGTCATGCTGTCCATCAAATGGGTGGGCGTGATGCTGATCAACGCGCTGCTGATCCTGCCGGCGGCGGCCGGGCGGAACCTGGCGAAGACCAGCCGGGGACACGCGGGATGGTCCGTGGGGATCGCCCTGGTGAGCGGCCTGGCGGGCCTGACGGCTTCCTATTACCTGGACACCAGCGCCGGCGCGACGATCGTGCTGGTTTCCGCGGTGTTCTACGCGGTAAGTCTGCTGATACGGAGTATTCGGAAATGAGAAGGAATCGGGATTATACACGCCGGATGGTGTTGAAAGGCCTGCGGGACGGACTGCCCATCGGCCTGGGATACTTCGCGGTGGCGTTCTCCCTCGGGATTACCGCGCGGGGCGCGGGGGTCAGCCCGCTGCAGGGTTGGGTGGCCAGTATCCTGAACCACGCCTCGGCCGGGGAATATGCCCTTTACGCGCTGATTGGAACCCACGCCGCGGTATGGGAAACAGCCGCGGTGATCTTTGTGACCAATATGCGCTACCTGCTGATGAGCGCGGCGCTGAGCCAGAAGATGGATCCGAAGGCGGGATTCCTGCGGCGGCTGGGCACCGGATTCTGCATCACGGATGAAATTTTCGGCCTGGCGGTGGCGCATCCCGGAGCGGTGAGCTGCACCTACCTGTGGACCGCGTTTATCCTGGCGGACCTGATGTGGGCCGGGGGAACCCTGTGCGGCATCCTGGCGGGGAACGTGCTGCCGGCCAACGTGGTGACGGCACTGAGCGTGGCGATCTACGGTATGTTCCTGGCGATCATCATCCCGCCGGCCCGGAAGAGCCGGGTGCTGTGCGGGCTGATCCTGGTGGCCTTTGCCTGCAGCTTTGCCTTCGGGCGGCTGCTTCCCTCCCTGTCGGAAGGCACGCGGACGATCATCCTGACCGTCGGCCTCTCCGCGGGCGCGGCCCTGCTCTTCCCCCTGAAGGAAGAGGAGGACGGGAAGGAGGCGAAGGCTTGAACAGCAGCGAAATATGGATCACGATCCTGGTGGCGGCGGGCGTGAGCCTGCTGGTGCGGGCGCTGCCGCTGACGCTGATCCGCCGGCCCATCAAAAACCGGTTTATCCGTTCATTCCTCTTCTATGTACCCTATGCCACACTGGCGGTGATGACCTTCCCGGCCATGATTGACGCGGCGGCGCATCCCGTGGCGGGCATCGCGGCGCTGGCGGCCGGCGCCATTGCGGCCTGGTGCAGACTGGGACTGTTTCCGGTGGCTATTATCAGCTGTGCGGTGGAATTCCTGGCAGGGCTGATCCCTGTCTGAAACAGGGAAACGCCGGAAGATAAGCCTGAAAACCTTCAGACGGTTCGTGCGGAAGCGCGGGCCGTTTTTCTTTACAAGCCCGGATCAAACGGGTATAATATATAGGTATTTTTATGCCCTCACGGGAGGGCAGAAGGAGTCCTCATGGGCAAGATTGTTGCGATTGCGAATCAGAAGGGCGGCGTCGGCAAGACGACAACTGCTGTGAACCTGGCGGCCGCGCTGGCGGAAGCCGGGAAAAATGTGCTGATGGTGGACCTGGATCCCCAGGGGAACACCACCAGCGGCCTGGGCGGCAAGGTGAACGAACGGAATTCCGTGTATGACGCGATGATGGGGCGGACATCCCTGGCATCCAGTATCCAGAAGACGGAAATCAAGAAGCTGAAGCTGCTGGGTTCCGATATCCGCCTGGCGGCGGCCGAAGTGGAACTGGTGAACGCCACCGACCGGGAATTCTACCTGAAGAACCTGCTGGGCGCGGTGCGGGAAGATTATGACTTCATCTTTGTGGACTGCCCGCCGAGCCTGAGCCTGCTGACGCTGAACGCGCTGGGGGCGGCGGACACGGTGCTGGTTCCGATCCAGTGCGAATACTATGCGCTGGAAGGCGTGACCAGCCTGATGAGCACGATCCAGCGGGTGAAGCGGACCTTCAATCCCCGGCTGGAGATCGAAGGCATCCTGCTGACGATGCTGGACGGGCGGACGAACCTGGGACTGCAGGTGGTGGACCAGGTGAAAAAGCATTTCCGCAAGGAAGTTTTCGCCACGGTGATTCCGCGGAACGTACGCCTGGGCGAGGCGCCCAGCCACGGGCAGCCCATCTGCCTGTACGACCCGAAGAGCACCGGCGCCATGGCGTATGAAGCGCTGGCGAAGGAAGTCATCGCCCGGAACAAGAAAATGAAGTAACGCACAGATTGGAGAAAGATATCCATGCCGAAGAAGACGCACGGGCTGGGACGCGGCCTGGACTCCCTGTTCGCCGGAAACGACGAGGACTGGGGCGTCACCATCCAGGAGATTCCCGTGGGAGACCTGGATCCGAATCCGGAACAGCCCCGCAAAACATTCAACGACGAAAGTATCGCCCAGCTGTCGGAGAGTATCCGGGACCAGGGCGTGCTGCAACCCCTGCTGGTGGCAGCCACCAGCGGCGGAAGATACAGGATTATCGCGGGTGAGCGGAGATACCGGGCCGGCCGGATGGCCGGACTGGAGACGCTGCCCTGCATCGTGAAGGATATTGACGCGGTGCGGCAGATGGAAATCGCGCTGATCGAGAACCTGCAGCGGGAAGACCTGAACCCGATGGAAGCGGCGAAGGGCGTGAACGCGCTGATGAAGCAGTGCGGCTACACCCAGGAGAAGGTCAGCGCCCGGCTGGGCAAGAGCCGCCCTGCGGTGGCGAACCTGCTGCGGCTGCTGTCGCTGCCGGAAGAAGTGACCGAGATGGTGCGGGACGGCCGGCTGAGCGCGGGACACGCGCGGGTGCTGGCAGGACTGGACAGCAAGGAAGAGCAGCTGCGGCTGGCACGGCTGGCGGTGGAAGAAGGCCTGAGCGTGCGCCGACTGGAGCAGCTGGCCTCGGCCGCGAAGCCGAAGAAGCCCGCCACGAAGCGGAAGCCGCAGAGCCTGCCGGCGGAGCTGAACGAACTGCAGGACAAGATCCGGGAGAAGACCGGGCTGAAGAGCACCCTGACGGGAAGTGTTTCCAGGGGGAAGATTGTGCTGCAGTATTCGAGCCGGGAAGAGCTGGAGCGGTTTAATGAGATCATGGATCTCATACAGGAGTGATCAGAGGGAGATCCTGCCAGAGCTTGCTATCCTGCAGCGGGAATCGTAAGGGGACCCTTCGACTGCGCTCAGGGTGACACACCGGACTGGAAGAATAAATCCGGGCAGCGGGAGATTTGCTCCTAAGAAGATTCCTCGACAAGTTCGGAATGACAACATTGACAGGGAGGGGAAAACGTGGGGAAGACGGAGATGCCCAAGATGCCTTACTGGGACGGGCCGCTTTCACATCCCTTCTACAGCAAGGTTGTCAAACGGATCCTGGATTTTCTGCTGGCTTTGATTCTGCTGGTGCCGGGACTCCTGATGATGATTCCACTGGCCATCTGGGTGAAGGTGGATTCGGAAGGGCCGGTGCTATACAAGGCCATCCGCGGCGGATATCACAACCAGCCTTTCCGGATCTGGAAATTCCGGAGCATGGTGGTGGACGCGGACAAGACCGGCGGATGCACCGCCAAGAACGACGCCCGGGTGACCCGGGCCGGGAAGGTCATGCGCCGGCTGAAGCTGGACGAGCTGCCCCAGCTGTTCAACATCCTGAAAGGGGACATGAGCTTTGTGGGGCCGCGGCCGGAGCTGCTTTTGTACACGGAGCAGTATACGGAAGAGCAGCAGTGCATCCTGTGGGTGCGGCCGGGGGTGACGGACCGCAGCAGCATCGTGTATATCGCGCAGGATGAAATCGTCGGGGAGGAAGACCCCGTGGCCAATTTCGAGAAGCTGATCCTGCCGGAGAAGAACCGGCTGCGGGTGGAATACGCGAAGACCCAGAGCTTCCCGCTGGACTGCCGGCTGATGCTGGAGACGATCAAGGGCGTTTTCGGCAAGGCAGAGGATATGGCGAGGGAACGGCGGTAGTTGTTAGTAATTTGAGACCGGGAGATTTGCATGGAAAATTATGAGGGTTTGGTACACCGGGGGTTTTCGGCGGCTCCGGACGTTCAGGATCCGGCTGTGCTGGCATGGCTGATCCGGCGGAACGGGTTGGAGATGTCCCGGATCAGCCGCGGAAGCCATATCGGCAGCGTTTTCAGTGTGGCGGAGATTATCGCCGTGCTGTATACGGGCATCCTGCATGTGGATCCCGCGAACCCACAGATGCCGGACCGGGACCGGCTGATCCTCAGCAAGGGACACGCCGGCAGCGCGGTTTACGCGGCGCTGGCGGAAACCGGGTTTTTCCCGGTGGAGGAGCTGAAGCACCACTACGCCAACGGATCGATCCTCAGCGGCCACGTGAGCCACAAGGGGATCCCGGGGGTGGAGATTTCCACCGGATCGCTGGGGCACGGGCTGAGCATCGGCGCGGGCATGGCGATGGGCGCCCGGATGAACGGGGAAGACTGGCGGACCTGGGTGGTCCTGGGCGATGGCGAATGCGACGAGGGCTCCGTATGGGAAGCAGCGCTGCAGGCGGCGCAGTTCAAGCTGGACCGGCTGGTGGCCGTGGTGGACTACAACCATATGCAGAGCCTGTTTACGGTGGAAAAGACGCTGCAGCTGGAACCCTTTGAAAGCAAATGGAGAGATTTCGGGTGGAACGCGGAGAGCGTGGACGGACATGACGTCCGGGCGCTGCGGGCCGCCTTTGAGCGGGCGATGGATAACGCGGGCAGCGGAAAGCCCAGCGTGGTCCTGGCCCACACCGTGAAGGGGAAAGGCGTCTCCTTCATGGAAAACAACATCCTGTGGCATTACCGTACGCCGCAGGGCGAGGAATACGAAGCAGCCCTGAAAGAACTGGAGGCACAGAGACCGTGAGAGACGCGTTTGTTCGGGCCCTGATGGAGGAAATGGCCGCGAATGACCGGATCATCCTGATGACGGGTGACCTGGGTTTTGGCGTGCTGCAACCCCTGTGGGACCACTATCCGGACCGGATCATCAACGCGGGGATCGCGGAACAGAGCATGGTGGGCATGGCCGCCGGCCTGGCTGCCACTGGGAAGATCGTATTTGTGTATTCCATCGGGAATTTCCCGACACTGCGGCCCCTGGAGCAGATCCGGAACGACTGCGCCTATCCCGGCGCGAACGTGAAGATCGTCTGCGTGGGCGGCGGATTTGTTTACGGCAGCCTGGGCATGAGCCACCACGCCACGGAGGACATGGCCATCATGCGGGCGCTGCCGGGGGTGACCTGCTTCGCGCCGGGGGATCCGGCGGAGGCGGAGGCCACCACCCACGCGGCGGTGCGGACCAACGGCACCTGCTACCTGCGGCTGGGACGGGGCAACGAGCCCAAAGTGCACGAAGGGCCTGTGACGGACTGGCACCTGCCGGCGCCGCTGACCATCCGGGAGGGAAGCCAGATCGCCCTGCTGAGCTCGGGCGGAATCCTGACCCAGACGGCGGAAGCCGCCCGGATGCTGGAAAAGCGCGGGATCAGCGCGGAGGTCGTAAGCTTCCCCTGCTTCAAGCCCATGGACCAGTTTGCGGTGAAGGAGCTTTCGGAGCGGTTCGGCATCCTGCTGACCGTGGAAGAGCACAACGTGACCGGCGGATTCGGCAGCGCGATCTGCGAGATCGTGGCGGAGCTCGGCAACGGATGCCGGGTGTACCGGGTCGGCCTGCACGACCTGTACACGGCGGTGGTCGGAAACCAGCAGTACCTGCGGGAAGTATACGGGATGGACGCGGAATCCATCGCAGACAGGGCGGAGGCTTTGCTTCATGAAAAAAGAACTGACGCTTGAGGAAATCCACGAGGAGCTGCTGTGCCAGCTGCGGGACATCACCGCCATCTGCGACCGGAACGGGATTGAGTACAACCTGATGTGCGGGACACTGCTGGGCTGCATCCGCCACAAGGGATTCATCCCCTGGGATGACGACGTGGACCTGCTGATGACCCGGGAGGAGTTCACGAAGTTCCGGAAGGTCTATCCGGAGGAATGCGACCGGCAGTTTGAACTGACCTATCTGGACACCTGGACACCCCGGGTGATGAACCGGGACCCGGAAAAGGCCGCCGCGTTCACGGATTTCTTTATCCTGGACCCGCTGCCGCCGGAGGGCATCCGCCGGAAGATGCACTTGCTGCACCTGCACCTGCTGCAGGGCATGATGAAAAAGAACGTGGATTACAGCCGGTTCGGACTGAAGAACAGGATCCTGCTGCATGTGACCCACTGGATGGGGCTGCCCTTCAGCTATTCCTGGAAGGCGGCGCGGTACGAGAAGGTATCCACCCGGTACAGGAAAGGCAACGACCTGCACATGTCCAACGGTGCGTTTGAGCTGATGACCCATGTGTGGCATCCGGAACAGTTTGCGGAGAAGATCCGCATGCCTTTTGAGGATGTGGAGTGCCTGGTGCCGAAAAAGTACAAGGAAGTGCTGACGGTGCTGTTCGGGCCGGACTATATGACGCCGCCGCCGGTGGAGGAACGGGTGGCGAAACATCTTGATCTGTGATTTCATCACAAATCGGGATGCGGTTGTTAGTTTTTTAGTTGTCAGAGAGGAGGACGGGAATATGGAAATGTATTTCTGTCCTCTTTTTTCGGGATCTTCGGGAAACGCGCTTTTCTGCCAGTACGGGAATACGCGGATCCTGATTGACGCGGGGAGAACGGGGAAGCAGCTGGACGAGGCCCTGATGTCCATCGGGGTGGATCCCTCCACTCTGGACGCCCTGCTGATTACCCATGAGCACTCGGACCATATCGACGGTGCGGGCGTGATGGCCCGGCGGCACCACATACCGGTCTATGCCACCCAGGAGACCTGGGAAGCGATGGAAAAAAAGCTCAAAAAGATGCCGGGGGACCTGATCCGTACGGTCCAGAGCGGAAAGAGCTTCTGGCTGGGAGACATCGGCGTGGAGCCCTTTTCCATTCCCCATGATGCGGCGGACCCGGTGGGCTACCGGCTGTGGGGCGGACAGATGAGCGTCTCCACGGCTACGGATCTTGGGGTATTTACGGAAAACGTCTACAGCGCGATCCGCGGCAGCACACTGGTGCTGCTGGAGAGCAACCATGATCCGGAACTGCTGCGGGCCAACCCAAGGTACAACGCGCAGCTGAAGGCCCGGATCCTGGGAGACCACGGGCACCTGAGCAACGCGGCCTGTGCGGAAGCGCTGCTGCGGCTGATCGGCGCGGGGACAAAGCACGTGGTGCTGGGACACCTGAGCCCGGAAAACAACACGCCTACGCTGGCGCGGAACGTATCTGAAACCGCCATGATCCGGGAGGATATTCGCCCGGGCAGGGACGTTGAGCTGCAGGTAGCGCTGCGGGATGAGGTCAGCAGCATATTCAGGCTGAAAGAGACGGACTGAGAAATGATTATTCTGGCACTGCAGGATGTAAAGAAAAGCTTCGGCACCCATGAGGTGCTGAAGAGTGTTTCGTTTACCCTGCAGGAGCAGGACCGGATGGGCCTGGTGGGCGTCAACGGCAGCGGCAAATCCACGCTGATGAAGATCATCGCGGGGCAGGAGACCGCTGACGAAGGCAGCGTCAATATGCAGAAAGGCCTGCGGATCGGCTACCTGGCCCAGCAGGGGGAGCTGACGGGCGAAGAAACGGTGCAGCGGGTGCTGGAATCCGTGTTTGACCCTCTTGTGAAAATCGAAGAGGAAATGCGTTCCCTGGAAAACGAGATGGCCGAGCACGGCGGGGACGCGGAAATGCTGCGCAGGCTGGGCGGCCGGTACGACGCGCTGACCCGGGAATTTGAGCGGCAGGACGGATACAGCTGGCGGTCCCGGGTGACGGGCGTGCTGAAGGGCCTGAAGCTGTGGGAAATGCGGGAGATGGAAACGGCACGGCTGAGCGGCGGCGAGCGGACCCGGCTGTGCCTGGGCCGGATGCTGCTGTCCGGGCCGGACCTGCTGCTGCTGGACGAGCCCACGAACCACCTGGACCTGAAGAGCATCACCTGGCTGGAAGAATACCTGAACAGCTACAAGGGCGCCGTGCTGGTGATCAGCCACGACCGCTATTTCATGGACCACGTGTGCAACCGGATGGCGGAGCTGATCCTGGGCACGGTGGAAACCTATACGGGCAACTACACCCAGTACACGGAAAAGCGGGCCGAGGTCTACGAGACCCGGATGAAGGCCTGGGAACTGCAGCAGAAGGAGATTGCCCGGCAGGAAGCCGTAATCGCCATGTACAAGCGGTTCAACCGGGAGAAGAGCCTTCGGCTGGCCCGGAGCCGGGAAAAACGGCTGGAGAAAATCGAGCGCCTGGAGAAGCCGCAGGAGGAAGGAACGGTGCAGTTCCGTTTCGAGGCGCGGCGGCGCACGGGCGAGGACGTACTGCAGGCGGAAGGCCTGGAGAAGAGCTTCGGCGAGCGGATCCTGTTCCGGGATGTGAAGATGCACATCCGGGCGGGGGACCGGATCGCCCTGATCGGCGACAACGGCACCGGGAAAACCACGCTGCTGCGCTGCCTGACAGGGGAGGAGCAGCCGGATCACGGCAGCATCCGCTGGGGCACGGGCGTGGACATCGGATACTACGACCAGCACCAGGCAGGCCTGCACCCGCAGAAGACTGTGCTGGACGAGGTATGGGACCGGTTCCCGCGGATGGAGCAGTACGAGGTGCGGGGCGCCCTGGGCCTGTTCCTGTTCACGGGGGACGACGTGTTCGCCCCGGTGAACACCCTGAGCGGCGGGGAGAAGGGCCGGGTGGCCCTGACGGAGCTGATGCTGCGGAAGGACAACGTGCTGCTCCTGGACGAACCCACGAACCACCTGGACATGGACAGCCGGGAAGTGCTGGAAGACGCCCTGGAGGATTTCCCGGGGACGATCCTGGCGGTCAGCCACGACCGGTACTTCATCAACCGGTTCGCGGAGAAGGTATTCGTGCTGGAAGAGGGCGGCATCCGGGAGTACCTGGGCAACTACGACAGCTATTTTGCCAAGGTGAGCCGGGACATGGAACCGGACGGGGAAACCTCCGGCATGACGCGGACCGCCCAGGACAAGGAAAAGAAGCGCAGCCGCGAGGAGCAGCAGCGCCTGAAGGAAAAGAAGGAGCGGCTGAAGCAGGCGGAGGAGGCCGTGGCGAAGGCGGAGAAGGAAGCCGCGGTGCTGGAGCAGGAGCTGGCGGACCCGGAAACCTACAAGGATCCGGAGGCGGCAGCCGAGAAGACCCGCCAGTACCGGCTGCTGCAGGAGGAAATCAACCGGCTGTACGCCGAATGGGAAGCGCTGGAGAGCGAAGAGGCGTAAGGCAGTCCGCATATTGTATATTATAAGAACAGAAACACCATATTTTGTGCCTGCGAAAGCAGGCATTTTCCATGGGGTGAATGGACACGCAAGGAGGCGTGTATAAAAGTGAAAGGACGGAATACAGGAAAATCAACGATTTCAGACTACGTAAAAAGGGGATCCGGAGGGTAAAAAGAGCGAAATCCCGGTTTTCGGCCGAAAATAGGACACGCTAGAAGGGGTGTTACAGGAAAACGGCGGAAAGGCCTGTAAAATGGCCCACGGCGGAAGAGGGGCGGGACGAAAAATCGCAAAAAAAATTTTAAAAACCGGCAAAAAACCTCTTGCGCGCGAAAAAAGATTCGTGTATAATCCGAGTGTTGTCTGTTCAGGGATGAAGTGGTAAGTTGCCGTCCGGCCAGACGGGTAATTATCACGGACCAGCCCGACAATCGGGCGACGGACTCGAAGGCGGCAAAGAGATCTGCACCTGCAGTGGATCCCGGGAACGCCGAAGAGAACGAAATTGAGGAGGTTAACAGGTATGGCCAACCAGAAAATCCGTATCAAGCTGAAGAGCTACGAGCACAAACTGATCGATCAGAGCGCGGAACGTATCGTTGAAACAGCGAAGCGCACCGGTGCCCGTGTCTCCGGCCCCATCCCGCTCCCTACCGAAAGGGAAATCGTCACGATTCTTCGCGCTGTGCACAAGTACAAGGACAGCCGCGAACAGTTCGAACGCCGCACCCATAAGCGGCTCATCGACATCAACAACCCCAACCCGAAGACGGTTGACGCCATGATGAAGCTCGATCTTCCTGCTGGTGTCGAAATCGAAATGAAACTGTGAAGCAGGAGGAACGATGAAAATGAAGAAAGCGATCGTGGGCAAAAAGATCGGCATGACGCAGGTCTTCACTGAAGACGGCCGCCTGGTACCGGTCACCGTGATTGAAGCGGGCCCCTGCACAGTAGTGCAGACCAAGAACAAGGAAAGCGACGGCTACGAAGCCGTTCAGGTCGGTTTCGGCGATCTGACCGAAAACCGCGCAAAGAAGCTGCTGACCAAACCGGAGCTCGGCCATTTCAAGAAGGCCGGCGTGGATGCCAAGCGCACCCTGCGGGAATTCCGGTTCGATGACTGCAGCGGATACAAAGTCGGCGATGTTCTCAAGTGCGACCAGTTCGCCCAGGGCGACAAGATCGACATCACCGGCACCAGCAAGGGCCATGGATACACCGGCGCCATTCAGCGCTGGAACCAGCACACCGGCCCGATGGCACACGGCTCCAAGTATCACCGCGGCGTAGGTTCCCTGAGTGCAAACTCTGACCCGAGCCGGGTGTTCAAGAACAAGCACATGGCCGGACACTACGGCGTAGACCGGGTGACGGTTCAGAACCTGGAAGTCGTTCAGGTGGACGCGGAACGCAACCTGCTGCTGGTGAAGGGCGCTGTGCCCGGACCCAACGAAGGCCTGCTGATCATCCGTGACACCTGCAAGGCCTGATGCCGAGCAAGGAGGAAGATGAGATATGCCTAAGACTGCTCTGTATAATATGGAAGGAAAGGCCATCGGCGAGGTCGAGCTGAGCGAGGAAATCTTCGCGGCTCCGATCAACGAAGCGGCAATGCACCTGATGGTCCGTTCCTATCTGGCGGCTCAGCGTCAGGGAACCCAGAGTGCCCTGACCCGCGGCGAAGTCCGCGGGGGCGGCCGGAAGATCTACCGCCAGAAGGGTACCGGTAATGCCCGGCACCATGGCAACCGCGCTCCCCAGTTCAAACACGGCGGCGTGGTGTTCGCTCCCAAGCCCCGTGATTACGATCTGGCCGTGAACAAGAAAGTTCGCCGCCTGGCCTTCAAGAGCGCCCTGACCGCGAAGCTGAACGCCGGCGAGATCATCGTGGTGGACAAGCTGGAGCTGAAGGAAGCCAAGACCAAGATCATGGCCCAGGCCCTGAAGAACCTGCAGGCTGAAAAGAAAGCCCTCGTGGTTCTGCCCGAGCGGGAAGAAAACGTGATCCGCGCGACCGCGAACCTGCCCCAGGCCAAGGTCAGCTACGTGAACACCCTGAATGTGTACGACATTCTGAACGCCGGCAAGGTCGTCCTGACCAAGGCCGCGAAGGAATCCGTTGAGGAGGTGTACGCATAATGAAGAATCCCTACGATATCATCAAGCGGCCCGTCCTGACGGAAAAAGCTTACGAAGGCATCGACGAAAAGCGCTACGTCTTCGAAGTGGACATCCGGGCCAACAAAGCCGAAATCAAGGAAGCCATTGAAGCGGTTTTCGCGGATGACGGCGTGAAGGTTGCGAAAGTCAACACCGTACGCACCATCGGTAAGATGAAGCGGCAGGGCCGTACCCAGGGTATGACCCCCGAAATCAAAAAGGCCTATGTCATTCTGAAGAAGGACTCCAAGCCCATCAAGTTCTTCGAAGGCATGGCCCAGTAACAGCAGGGAGGAGAAGAAGAAATGGCTATTCGAGTTTACAAGCCGACTTCGCCCGCCCGGCGGTTTATGTCGGTTCTGACCTACGAAGAGATCACCAAGAAGACGCCCGAAAAGAGCCTGACCGAAGTTCTGAAGAAGAACAGCGGCCGGAACAAGCAGGGCAAGATCACCGTCCGTCACCAGGGCGGCGGCAACAAGCAGAAGTACCGGATCATCGACTTCAAGCGTGACAAGGTGGACATCCCCGCCAAGGTCAACGCCATCGAATACGATCCGAACCGCAGCGCCTTCATCGCCCTGCTGTTCTACGCGGACGGCGAGAAGCGCTACATCCTGGCTCCCCTGGGACTGAAAGTCGGGGACACCGTGATTTCCAGCGACACCGCCGATATCAAACCCGGCAACACGCTGCCGATCAGCAACATCCCCGTCGGTACCCTGATCCACAACCTGGAGCTGAAGCCCGGCCGCGGCGGCCAGCTGGTCCGCAGTGCCGGCATGAGCGCTCAGCTGATGGCGAAGGAAAACGGATACGCCCAGGTACGTCTTCCCAGCGGCGAAATGCGCAAGCTGCCCCTGAACGCGAAGGCGACCATCGGAACCGTTGGCAACACGGATCATGAAAACGTCCGCATCGGCAAGGCCGGCCGTGTCCGCCACATGGGCATCCGTCCCACCGTCCGCGGTGTCGTTATGAACCCCTGTGATCACCCGCACGGCGGCGGCGAGGGCAAGAGCCCCGTCGGTATGCCCGCTCCTGTGACTCCGTGGGGCAAGCCCGCGCTGGGCCTGAAGACCAGGAAGCACAAGAAGTATTCCAACAAGATGATCGTCAAGCGCGCGAGCTCTAAGTAAAGGAGGACCTGACAGACTATGAGTCGTTCCATTAAGAAAGGCCCTTATGTAGAGGGCGCGCTGATGAAGCGCATTAAGGAAATGAATGACAGCGGCAAAAAAGCGGTCGTCAAGACCTGGAGCCGCTCCAGCACGATCTTCCCTGAGTTTGTGGGACACACCGTCGCCGTTCATGACGGACGCAAGCATGTGCCGGTCTATGTGACGGAAGACATGGTTGGCCACAAGCTGGGTGAGTTTGCCCCGACCCGGACCTTCCGCGGCCATGCGGGCGACAAGAACAGCAACCGCAAGTAAGAGAGAGGAGTGAAACGCAAATGGCTACCCGTACAAAGGAAAAAGCGGCGGCCCGCAAGGCGAATGCCGACAAGCGGCCCCAGGCCCACGCCAGATACGTTCGCATCTCTCCCCGGAAGGTGAAGATCGTGATCGATCTGATCCGCGGAAAGAACGTGGACGAGGCACTGGCAATTCTGCAGTTCACACCCAAGGCTGCGAGCCCCATCGTTATGAAGGTGCTGAACAGCGCCATCGCGAACGCGGTGAACAACCAGGAACTGAACCGTCAGAACCTCTACGTCGCCGAAGTGTATGCGAACCCCGGTCCTACGCTGAAGCGCTACGTTGCCCGCAGCCGCGGCAGCGCATCCCCGATGCTCAAGCGCACCAGCCACATCAGCGTGGTGCTGGACCAGAAGTAAGGCGAAGGAGGAAAAAACATGGGTCAGAAAGTAAATCCCCATGGCGCGCGGGTTGGCGTGATCTATGATTGGAGCACGCGCTGGTACGCCGGGAAAAAGGATTTTGCCAACAACCTGGTGGAAGACTACAAGCTTCGGAAAATGCTGAAGGAAAAGTACTACTCCACCGGAATCAGCCACATTGACATCGAGCGGACCGCTCAGACCATGACGGTGAACGTCTTCACGGCGAAGCCCGGTATGATCATCGGCCGCGGCGGTGCCGGCATCGAGGAACTGAAGAAGAATATCACCGAGTTCCTGGGCCGTCCCTGCCACATCAATGTGATGGAGATCAAACAGCCTGACGCGGACGCGCAGCTGGTTGCCGAGAACATCGCGCAGCAGCTCGAAAAGCGCATCAGCTTCCGCCGGGCCATGAAGCAGGCACAGCAGCGCAGCATGAAGGTTCCCGGAGTCAAGGGAATCAAGACCTCCGTCAGCGGACGTCTGGGCGGCGCGGACATTGCCCGCAGCGAACATTACCATGAAGGCAGCATTCCGCTGCAGACCCTGAGAGCCAACATTGACTACGGCTTCGCGGAAGCGAAGACCACCTACGGACGGCTGGGAATCAAGGTCTGGATCTACAAAGGACAGATCCTGCCCCGGGCCAAGAAAGCCCCGGTCGGGAAGGAGGGAAAGTAAGCCATGTTGATGCCCAAGAGAGTGAAGCACCGCAAGCAGTTCCGCGGCCGCATGAAGGGTAAAGCCCAGCGCGGTAACGTTCTGGCTTACGGCGAATTCGGGCTCCAGGCAACGGAACCCCACTGGGTTACCAGCCAGCAGATTGAAGCGGCCCGTATTGCCCTGACCCGCTACACCAAGCGTGGCGGCCAGGTTTGGATCAAGATTTTCCCCGACAAGCCTGTAACGGCGAAGCCCGCCGAGACCCGCATGGGTTCCGGTAAAGGTGCTCCCGAGTACTGGGTGGCCGTGGTAAAACCCGGCAGAGTGCTGTTCGAGATCGCCGGTGTCAGCGAAGACATCGCCCGCGAAGCGCTCCGTCTGGCCAGCCACAAGCTGCCTCTGAAGACCAAGCTCATCATCAAGAAGGATGAGCCCAAGACAGAAGCGGGTGGTGAAGAAGCATGAAGGCAAGCGAATTGAGCTCCATGACCGTTGAACAGCTGGAGAGCAAAGTTAAGGAACTGAAGAGCGAGCTGTTCGGCCTTCGCTTCCAGCTCGCGACAGGCCAGCTGCAGAACACCATGCGCCTGAGCGAAGTCAAACGTGACATCGCACGGTGCAAGACCATCCTTCGCCAGAAGGATGAGGCCTGAGAATGGGAAAGGAGGCAGCTGGAACCATGGAAGAAAGAGGACTGCGTAAAACAAGGATCGGCGTTGTGGTCAGCGACAAGATGGACAAGACCTGTGTCATCCAGATCAAGACCCGCGTTCGTCATCCCCTGTACGGAAAAATCATGAATCAGACCAGCAAGCTGAAGGTTCATGACGAAAACAATGAATGCGGCATCGGAGATACCATCAAGGTGATGGAAACCCGTCCGCTGAGCAAGGACAAGCGTTGGCGTCTCGTTGAGATCATCGAGAAAGCTAAGTAATTTAAGGAGGAAACCGCTATGATTCAGCCGCAAACCCGGCTTAAGGTAGCCGACAATTCCGGCGCCAAGGAAATCATGTGCATCCGTGTTCTGGGCGGTTCTTTCCGGCGTGACGGCAGTATCGGTGATGTCATCGTCGCCAGCGTCAAGACCGCAACCCCCGGCGGCACCGTGAAGAAGGGCGAGGTCGTCAAGGCCGTTATCGTCCGGATGCGCAAGAACAAGCGCCGCCCTGACGGAAGCTACATCAAGTTTGACGACAATGCTGCCGTCATCATCAACGACCAGAAAATGCCCCGCGGGACCCGTATCTTCGGGCCTGTGGCTCGCGAGCTGCGTGAGAAGGACTTCATGAAGATCGTCTCCCTGGCTCCCGAAGTACTGTAAGGAGGCGGACGGTAAATGCATGTAAAAACCAAAGATACCGTAATCGTCATCAGCGGCAAGGACAAGGGCAAGAAGGGCAAGATTACCGCCGCTTTCCCGAAGCTGAACCGTGTGACGGTTGAAGGCGTGAACGTGGTCACCAAGCATCAGAAAGCCCGCAACGCCCAGCAGCCCGGCGGCATCATCCACAAGGATATGCCCATCGACGCCAGCAACGTGATGCTGGTGTGCCCCAAGTGCGGCAAGGCCACCCGTGTAGCCCACAAAGTGGAACGCGGCACCGATGAAAACGGCAAGGCCACCCGCAGCATGATCCGCATCTGCAAGAAGTGCGGAGCCGAAATCGACTGATAAGGAGGAAAAGCCAAATGGCAACACGGATCAAAGAAAAGTATCTGGCCGAGGCTGTTCCTGCCCTGAAGCAGAAGTTCGGCTACAAGAACGTAATGGAAATCCCGAAGCTCGCCAAGATCGTGATCAACATGGGTCTGGGCGACTGCAAGGATAACGCCAAGGCAATGGAAATGGCCGTCAACGAACTGACCACCATCGCCGGACAGAAGCCCATGATCACCAAGGCCAAGAAGAGCATCGCGAACTTCAAGGTCCGCGAAGGCATGAACGTCGGCGCGAAGGTGACCCTGCGCGGCATCCGGATGGAAGAGTTCATGGACAAGCTGGTTTCCGTGGCGCTGCCCCGCGTCCGCGACTTCCGCGGCGTGAGCGCCAAGGCCTTTGACGGCCGCGGAAATTATTCCCTGGGTATCCGCGAACAGCTGCTGTTCCCCGAAATCGAATACGATAAGGTGGAAAAGATCCGCGGAATGGAAATTGTTTTCGTGACGACCGCCAAGACGGACGAAGAGTGCAAGGAGCTGCTGAGTCTCCTGGGCATGCCCTTCGAGCAGGCGTAAGGAGGATAAGAAAAAATGGCTAAACTGAGCATGAAACTCAAACAGCAGAGAGATCCCAAGTTCTCCACTCGCGCCTACACCCGTTGCCGCATCTGCGGACGGCCTCACAGTGTGCTGCGCAAGTACGGCGTATGCCGCATCTGCTTCAGAGAGCTGGCCTACAAGGGCCAAATCCCCGGTGTCCGCAAGGCCAGCTGGTAAGCGGGGAAATACGGAAGGAGGTTTACAACACATGGTAGTGAACGATCCCATCGCCGATATGCTCACCCGCATCCGGAACGGACAGGTTGCTCGGCACGACGCCGTGACCATGCCCGCCAGCAACACGAAGAAGGCCATCGCCAAGATTCTCCTGAACGAAGGATACATCAAGGCTGTGGATTTCATTGATGACGGTCTGCAGGGCGAATTGAAAATCACTCTTAAGTATCTGGACGGCAAACAGACTCCCGTTATCGCGGGTCTGAAGCGCATCTCCAAGCCCGGCCTGCGGGTGTACGCCCGCAGCGAAGAGCTGCCCAAGGTTCTGGGCGGTCTGGGCATCGCGATCATCAGCACCAGCAAGGGCCTGATGACCGACAAGGAAGCGCGGAAGAACGCCATCGGCGGCGAAGTGCTTGCCTACATCTGGTAATACCGACACGCACGTAAAGGAGGAAAAAGACTATGTCTCGAATCGGAAAAATGCCGATTACAGTTCCCGCGGGCGTGACGGTGAGCGTTGACGAGAACAACCTGGTGACGGTCAAGGGACCCAAGGGCACCCTGACCCAGCAGGTCAATCCCGACATCACCCTGAAGCAGGAAGGAAATATCCTGACTCTGGAACGCCCCACTGATTCCAAACCCCACAAAGCCATGCACGGCCTCTACCGGGCGCTGGTGCACAACATGGTCGTGGGTGTGACCGACGGCTTCACCAAGACGCTGGAAATGGTCGGTACTGGTTACCGCGCCAGCGCGGAAGGCAAGACGCTGACCATCAATATCGGCTTCAGCCATCCCGTGATCCTGGAAGCTCCGGAAGGAATCACCTATGAAACGCCCAACCAGACCACCATCGTGGTCAAGGGCAGCAACAAACAGCAGGTCGGTAACCTTGCCGCGGACATTCGCGCCATTCGGAAGCCTGAACCCTATCTGGGCAAGGGCATCAAGTACCAGAATGAGCATATCCGCCGTAAGGAAGGCAAGACCGGCAAGTAAGAGAGGGAGTGACTGCAGATGTTTAAAAAACGTGACCGTAATGAGATTCGCGTGATTCGTCATGCGCGGGTACGGAAAAAGATCAGCGGCACCCCCGAGGTACCGCGCCTGAGCGTGTATCGCTCCAACAAGCACATCCAGGCCCAGATCATTGACGATGTGAAGGGCAATACCCTGGTCAGCGCCAGCACAATGGATCCCGCGCTGAAGGGCCAGCTGGAAGACGTAGACAAGAAGGGTGCTGCCAAACTGGTGGGCAAGCTCATCGCAGAGCGCGCTGTCCAGGCCGGCATCAAGACCGTGGTTTTCGACCGCGGCGGGTATATGTATACCGGCCGTGTGGCGAGTGTTGCCGACGGTGCCCGTGAAGCCGGACTCGAATTCTGATAAGGAGGACAACGCAAGATGCAACGGTTTGAACAGGTCAGCGAATTCAAAGAGCGTCTGGTAGCCGTAAACCGCGTCAGCAAGACCGTCAAGGGCGGCCGCAACATGCGGTTCAGCGCGCTGGTGGTCGTCGGTGACGAAAACGGCCGCGTCGGCGCCGGCATGGGCAAGGCTGCGGAAATTCCGGAAGCCATCCGCAAGGCGAACGAAGACGCCAAAAAGCATCTGGTGAATGTGCCGCTGGACGGCACCACCATCCCGCATGAAATGACCGGATACTACTCCACCGCCAAGTCCGTGCTGATCCCCGCTCCCGAAGGAACGGGCGTGATCGCCGGCGGTGCCGCCCGTGCGGTGCTGGAACTGGCCGGTGTCAAGGACATCCGGACCAAGAGCTTTGGGACGAACAATCCCATCAACATGGTCAAGGCTACGCTGGAAGCCCTCAAGCAGGTGCGCAGCGCGGAACAGGTCGCCAAGATGCGCGGCAAGACCGTGGAAGAAATTCTGGGCTGAGGAGGAGAGAAGAGATGAAACTGAAGATTACTCTGGTGAAATCTCCCATCGCCAGCCTGCCCAAGCACAAGGCGACCGTGGCCGCCCTGGGCCTGCGCAAAGTAGGTCAGACCGTGACGCAGCCGGACAACCCGGCGATTCGCGGACAGATCTTCGCCGTGAAGCACATGGTGAAGGTTGAGGAAGTTGACGAGTAAAGGAGGGTTTTCACCCATGAAACTGCATGAACTGCACCCCGCCGAAGGCTCCACCTCTTACCCGAAGCGTCTGGGCCGCGGCAGCGGATCCGGTCTGGGCAAGACCTCCGGTAAAGGTCATAAGGGCGCCAAGGCCCGCAGCGGCGGCGGCAAACGGCCCGGCTTCGAAGGCGGCCAGATGCCCCTGTACCGCCGGGTTCCCAAGCGCGGATTCAACAATGTGTTCGGCACCGAATATGCCGAAGTGAACGTGGAACGTCTGGAAGCCTTTGAAGATGGCGCGACAGTGGATGCCAAGGCTCTGCTGAATGCCCGCATCATCCGCAAGGAACTGGACGGTGTCAAAATCCTGGGCGGCGGCGAACTGACGAAGAAGCTCACCGTGAAAGCGGCGAAGTTTACGGCCAGCGCCAAGGAAAAGATCGAAGCCGTCGGCGGAAAGGCCGAGGTGATCTGAGATGGTTGAAAGTATCCGGAAAATGTGGAAGATCCCCGAGCTTCGGAAAAAGGTTCTGTATACCTTCCTGATGCTGGTGCTGTACCGTCTGGTCAGCGTGATTCCCGCTCCCGGTGTCGACATTTCCAGAGTCAACACGGAAATGGCGAATCTGCCGCTGCTGGACCTGGTCAACATGATGACCGGTAACTCTTTCAGCCAGATGACCATCATGGCGATGGGTATTACACCCTACATTAACGCCAGCATTATTATGCAGCTGCTGACCATCGCGATTCCCGCGCTGGAGCGGCTGAGCAAAGAAGAAGACGGACGCCAGAAGATCAACCGGATCACCCGGTATGTCACTGTCGGCCTGGCTGCCCTGCAGGCGATCGGCCTGGTTCGCGGCCTCGGCTACATCAAGGACGGCTGGTTGAACTACGTACTGGTCGGCGTCACCATGGCTGCAGGTACCGCGCTGGCGATGTGGATCGGCGAACGCGTGACGGAGAAGGGTGTCGGTAACGGCGTCTCCCTCCTGATCTTCGTCGGTATCATCTCCAACCTGTTCAGCGGCATCGTCCAGGGCTTCAGCTCTGCGGTGACCACCGGAACAACCAGCGGCTGGATCAACGTCATCGGCATTATTGTCACCTGTATCCTCATGACGGTGATTGTCACCTTCGTGGAACTGGGCGAACGGCGGATTCCGCTGCAGATCGCCAAGCAGGTGAAAGGCCGCCGCGTATACGGCGGACAGAACACTCACATGAGCCTGAAGGTCGTCTCCGTCGGCGTGCTGCCCCTGATCTTCGCGTACAGCTTCCTGGCTTTCCCGGGAACCATCGCGCAGCTGGTAGCCCCCAACGGCGGATTCACCCAGTGGTGGAACCGGACCATGTATACCGGCAGCGTCTGGTACATGATCGTTTCCGCGCTGCTGATCATCGCCTTCACGTTCTTCTACTCCTCCATCAGCTTCGATCCGAAGCAGCAGGCGGAGCAGCTGCAGCAGCAGGGTGCCGTGATCCCCGGACAGCGGGGCAAGAACGTGCGCCAGTACCTGCAGAACATCGTGAGCAGACTGAATCTCTTTGCGGCACTGTTCCTGGCCATCCTGGCCGCGGTACCTACGCTGCTCCTGCGTCTGGCGGGCGTGAGCGTTCCCTTTGCCGCAAGCTCCATCCTGATCGCTGTGAGCGTATCGCTGGAAACCATCCGCACCATCCAGGGCGAGATGAGCGTACGCGGCATCGATATGGATATGGACAACGTTGGATTCATGTAATTTGTCTTTAAATGCATGAAAAGGAGGGAACCTGAATGAACATTATCTTTCTCGGACCTCCCGGGGCAGGAAAGGGCACACAGGCGCAGAAAATCTGCGACGCCCTGAACATTCCCCAGATTTCCACAGGCGACATTCTCCGCAGGGCCATGAAAGAGGGCACGGAAACGGGCCTGAAGGCCAAGAGTTTCATTGACGCCGGGCAGCTGGTACCGGACGACGTCATCATCGACATCGTGAAGGAACGGCTGGCCATGGCGGACTGCGGAAACGGCTACATCCTGGACGGGTTCCCCCGGACAGTGCCGCAGGCTGAAGCGCTGGACACCTTTGCCACCATCGATACAGTCATCGAGCTGGACGTGGCGGACCAGGTGCTGGTGGAGCGGCTGAGCGGACGCCGTGTATGCCTGAAGTGCGGCGCGACCTATCACCTGAGCATGCTGAACGGCGAAACGAAGTGCTCCAAGTGCGGCGAAGAGCTGATTCAGCGGGATGACGATAAGGCCGAAACCGTGCTGAACCGCCTGGAAGTATACCATGCACAGACGGCTCCCCTGATCGGATATTACGAGAAGAAGGGCCTGCTGAAGAAGGTAGACGGCGCGCAGGGGCTGGATAACACCTTTGCCGCCATCATGAAAGAGCTGGGGGCAAAGGCATGATCAGCCTGAAGAACCCCAAGCAAATCGCCAAAATGCGGGATGCCGGCAAAATCCTGCGCGAGGTGGAGGACGAGGTCCGGCTGGCCATCCGGCCGGGCATCTCCACCGCCGAACTGGATGAGCTGGCGGAACGGCTGATCCGAAAGAATCACGCCATTCCATCCTCCCTGGGCTATGAAGGCTATCCCGGTTCCATCTGCGCCAGCATCAATGACGAAGTGGTGCACGGGATTCCCAGCAAAACCAGGATCCTGCAGGAAGGCGATATCCTGAGCGTTGACTGCACGCTGCTGCTGGACGGCTGGCAGGCCGACTCCGCCTTTACGGCCGGCGTCGGACAGATCAGTCCGGAAGCGGAAAAGCTGATCCGCGTCACCGAAGAGTGTTTCTGGGAAGGCATGCGCGAGTGTGTCATCGGAAACCGGCTGGGAGATGTCGGAGCGGCGATCGACCGCCACGCCCGGGCCAACGGGTTTTCCACGATCAAGGAATTCACGGGGCACGGAATCGGACGGGAGATGCACGAGGATCCCGCGGTGTACAACTTCGGCGATCCCGGAAGAGGGCTGCGGCTGCGCCGCGGAATGACCCTGGCGGTGGAGCCCATGATTTCCATGGGCGGATGGCACCTTTCCATCGACGACGACGGATGGTGCGCCAGAACCACGGATCATTCATGGTGCGCTCACTATGAACACACGATCGCGATTACCGAAGAGGGACTGCCCGAAATCCTGACGCTGCCCGGTTTCACATGGGAGGCGGAAGCATGAAGGAACCCTTTTCCCTCGAGAGAGGACGCGTAGTGGAGAGCACACAGGGCCGGGACAAGGGAAAAACCTTTCTGGTTCTGGAACAGTGCGGGAAGGACCTGGTGCTGATTGCCGACGGCATGAACCACAAACTGTCCAACCCGAAAAAGAAGAAGACGAAACATCTTCGCGCGAAACCGGTGCTGGTCGACTGGAACACCATCCGTCCGGAAGGCGGAAAGGTACAGGACAGCGATCTGCGAAGAGCGCTGGAGCAGAACGGATTCGCCGTGGAACGCTCGCTGTGCAAGGAGGGCTGATCTTTTGTCCAAGAGCGACGTAATCGAGATGGAAGGCAAGGTTGTTGAAGCTTTGCCCAACGCCATGTTTCAGGTGGAACTGCAGAACGGCCACCAGATCCTGGCACATATTTCCGGCAAAATGCGGATGAACTTCATCCGGATCTACCCCGGGGATAAGGTAACGATTGAACTTTCGCCCTATGATCTGACCAGAGGCCGGATCACCTGGCGCAGCAAAAACTGATCCTGACAAGGAGGGAACGACAATGAAGGTTCGTCCGTCTGTTAAGCCCATCTGTGAAAAGTGCAAGATCATCAAGCGGAAAGGCCGCGTGATGGTTATCTGCGAAAATCCGAAGCATAAGCAGAAGCAGGGCTGAGAAGCAGAACAGGAAACGCCGGTGGGAGAACACCGGCGTTTTTCTTTACGAAAAAGACATAATGTGGTAATATATGCCTGAAACGGAGGTTGTACCAATGTACAGACGTTATTCCCAGGCAAACGGGAACGCCGCCTCCATGGGCCAGATGAAGCGGAGCCGCATCAAGGACCTGCTGATCCTGGTGCTGATCGGTGTGCTGGTTGCCGCACTGGTAATCGGTATCCCGGCGGTGCAGAAGGAGAACGGAACCCGATTGTCTTTTATCCGGCGGATGCAGACGGAATGTGACGAAGCCGTCCGCCAGACGGCGTCGCTGAGCCGCAACGCCGGCGCGGATTCGGCGTCGATCCTGGCGCGGATCCGCAGCAACCTGTACGCGATCCGGACCGTCAGCGACCTGAACACGGCCCGCAGCGGCGAGATCCTCGTGCAGGAGGACCGGATCCTGACGCTGCAGAACACGGTGGACCGCTACCTGACCTACCTGACCACGGGCATGGATACCGGTGAATATCAGACGAACCTGCAGATTGCGCTGGAAGACCTGCAGGCGGAACTGAACGCATTGAAGTAAACGATGAAATACTGGGGCGAAAAACTCGAAGAGAAAATCAGCATGCTGCCCGATTCACCGGGATGTTACCTGATGAAAAACCGGGACGGCACGGTTATTTACGTGGGAAAAGCGGTGAACCTGAAGAACCGCGTGAAGAGCTATTTCCGCGATACGGCGCACACGCCCAAAGTGGAAGCCATGATTTCCCATATCGACGATTTTGAAATCCTGCTGTGTGAAACCAACCTGGAAGCACTGATCCTTGAGTGCAACCTGATCAAACATTACAAGCCTTACTACAACATCCTTCTGAAGGACGACAAGCACTATCCCTACCTGAAGGTGGACCTGCGCCAGCCCTATCCGCGGCTGGAGATCACCCGCCGGATGGAAAAGGACGGTGCGAAATATTTTGGCCCGTATATCGGCGCCAACGCGGTGCGCCAGGTGATCGAAGCGGTACGGGATGTGTTTCCGCTGCGGTCCTGCCGGCAGGCGCTGCCGCCGGTGCACCCGAAGCGGCCCTGCATGAACTGGGACATCGGGCGGTGCATGGCGCCCTGCGCCGGAAAATGCACGGAAGCCGAATACGGGGAGATGATGGCAGGGGTCATGAATTTCCTGAACGGCGACTACGACAGCGTGCTGAAGAAGCTGAAGTCGGACATGGAGGAAGCGGCGGCCGCCATGCGGTACGAGAAGGCGGCGCGGATCCGGGACAAGATCAAGGATGTCCAGGGCCTGATGGAACGCCAGATCGCCCTGCGGACCGACCGGAGCGAGCAGGACCTGATCGCCCTGGCCCAGGACGGGCTGGACGCCATGGTCCAGATCCTTTATGTGCGCGGCGGACGGATGATCGGCGGCGACCACTTTGCCCTGCCCCGGGAAGGCGGGGAGGATCCCGGCGAGGTGCTGGCGGGATTCATGCTGCAGTACTATGAAAACGCGGGGCTGATTCCCCGGAACGTGCTGTGCCAGCAGCTGCCGGAAGGCATGGCGGAACAGCTGGAGGGCTGGCTGCGGGAGAAAAAGGGATCCGCGGTGACTGTGGCGGAGCCGCAGCGGGGTGAGAAGCACGACCTGATCATCCTGGCGGCGAAGAACGCGGCGGACGCGCTGGAGAAGCGCAACGCGCGGCGGACCGTCCACGAGGAGCGGACCACCGGGGCCGCGGCAAAGCTGGGAGAGATCCTGGGGATGGAAAAGTATCCCCGGCGGATCGAAGGATACGATATATCCAACACCCAGGGCGTGCAGAGCGTGGCGGCCATGGTGGTGTTTATCGACGGGGAACCGGCGAAAAAGGAATACCGGCACTTCCGGATCAAGACTGTGGAAGGGGCCAACGACTTTGCCTCGCTGTATGAAACACTGCAGCGGCGGTATGCGCATGCCCTGAAGGAAAAGGAAAGCGGCGGTGACAAGTTCAGCGACCTGCCGGACCTGATCCTCATCGACGGCGGCCCGCAGCAGCTGCGGTTTGCGCGGCAGGCGATCCTGGACCTGGGGCTGGAGCCCCCGGATATGTTCGGCCTGGCGGAAAAGCATGAGGAAATCTGGCTGCCGGACGCGGAGGAACCCATCCTGCTGGATCACCGTACGCCGGAACTGCAGCTGGTGCAACGGGTGCGCGACGAGGCGCACCGGTTCGGCATCATCCACCACCGGGCACTGCGGGGGAAAGCCTCCATCCATTCACAGCTGGAGGATATCCCGGGCGTGGGCCCGGCCCGGCGCAAGGCGCTGCTGAAGGCTTTCGGCAGCCTGAAGGCCATCCGGGAGGCGGACATGGACACGTTGATGCAGGTAAAGGGAATGAACCGGACGGCGGCCGGGGCGGTGCGTGCCTGGGCAGAAGCGAAGGAAAAATAGTGCTTGTCGCGTACGGGGATTCATGAGATAATTAAAGTTAGTGGTCAGTGATCAATTGTCAGTTGTCAGCTTTCGTCAGTCGGATGATGAGATCCCTCGACGGGATCGGGATGACACAGTGAGAAATCTGTAGTTCCTTTGGGCACCTGAAGATTTACGGGCCCCTTCGACTGCGCTCAGGGTGACATTGTCTGTCCGGTTTGTATTTTATACATTCAGGTATTTAGGGGGAAGTATATGGCTACGGGATTATGGGTGAAGACGATACGCCATCACCGTACGGATCTGCAGGCCACGGTTCCCTGCACGCGGGGTGACGCCCATGCCGCGCTCCGGGAGGCCTGCCACGAGCTGGACCTGCCGGAACCGATCTGGCTGGACAAGAACGAGCGGGAATGGGCGGAATTCGGCATGACACGGTTCATGCCGGACGCTTTCTTTGAAACGGTTCCCTTTGAACGGCTGGAGATCGAATACATCGATCCGGACGCGCCGAAGAAGAAAAGCAAGGATCCGAGGAATGCATTCTAATTCTTAGTTGTTAGTTTTTAGAGTGGGACGGGAAAGAACGAATGGATAAGAAAGTATATGATCTGATTGACAGCTACCGGGATGAATATGTGGAGACGCTGCGGCGGTGGGTGAACGTACCTTCGGTGAAGGGCGCGCCGGCGGAGAAGGCGCCCTTTGGCTCGGAAGTCCGCCGGATGCTGGACACGGCCATGGAAGACGCCCGGAAGCTGGGCTTTGAAACGCGGGACTTTGACGGCTACGCCTGCGACATCACGCTGGGGGACGCGGCGGAAAAGATCGCCGTGCTGGGCCACCTGGATGTGGTGCCGGTGGGGGACGGATGGACAAAGCCTCCCTTCGAAGGCGTGATCGAGGACGGCAAAATGTACGGCCGGGGCACCAACGACGACAAGGGTCCCACCCTGGCGGCCCTGTACGCGATGCGGGCGATCCGGGACGCGGGGATCCCGCTGAAGCGGAGCATCCGGATGATCCTTGGCTGCGACGAGGAAAGCGGATGGGAGGACATGGAATACTACGGGAAGCATGAGCAGATTCCGGAAGTGGGATTCAGCCCGGACGCCATGTTCCCGCTGATCAACACGGAAAAAGGCATGCTGGTGCTGGAGCTCCGTGCCCCGGCAGCGAAGGAAGGCCTGAAGATCCTGGAATTCGCCACCGGCAACATGCACAACGTGATTCCCGGCGAATGCAACGCGCTGGTGGAAGGCGGGGAGGAACTGGCGGAGAAGGTCCGGCGGTTCGCGAAGATCACGGGCCTGCCTTACTCAGCAGAGGTGACGGACCGGGGCGTCCGGCTGACGGCCATCGGCATTCCGGGTCACGCTGCCTATCCGAAGGGACGGCGGAACGCCATCGGCATGATGCTCCTGCTGCTGTTCCGGCTGGGAGCGAAGGGCCTGATCGGACCGCTGGCGACAGCGGTGGGCCTGGAGACCAACGGGCGGAGCCTGGGATGCGCAATCCAGGACGCGGTGTCCAAGGCGCTGACCTGCAACATGGGCATCCTGCGGCTGAAGGATGGCGAATGGTACGGCACGCTGGACTTCCGCTGCCCGGTGACCGCAAACCAGGAAAAGCTGATCGAGACCGTGGCCGCGCATCTGCCGGGGATTTCGATCAAGGTGGAGACCCAGAAGCCGGCGCACCACGTGCCGGCGGAGAGCGAACTGGTGCAGTGCCTGCTGGCGGCCTACAACGAAGAGACGGGCGAAACCGGAGAAGCCATGTCCACCGGCGGCGGGACCTACGCCAAGATCCTGAAGCAGGGAGTGGCCTACGGCGCCATGTTCCCGGATGAGGAAGACCTGGCCCACCAGGCAGACGAATATACGAAGATCGACAGCATGATCAAGGCGACAAAGATTTTCGCCAACGCGCTGATCCGGCTGTGTGCAGAATAAGAAAACGGATGAGGTAAAACAAGATGATTACAGTAAGCAACGTATCCCTGACCTTCGGCGGGCAGAAACTGTTCTCCGGCGCGGACCTGAAGTTCCTGCCGGGTAACTGCTACGGCATTATCGGCGCCAACGGCGCCGGAAAATCCACCTTCCTGAAGATCCTCAGCGGCGAGCTGGAGCCGACCACCGGATCCGTGACGATTCCGCCGACGGAGCGCATGAGCACCCTGAAACAGGACCAGTTCATGTACGACGCCTATCCGGTGATGGATACGGTGATCATGGGCAACCAGCGGCTGTATGACATCATGAAGGAAAAGGACGCGCTGTACGCAAAGCCGGACTTCAGTGAGGCGGACGGCGAGAAGGCCGCCGAGCTGGAAGGCGAGTTCGCGGAGATGGACGGATGGAACGCGGAGAGCGACGCCGCCACGCTGCTGACGGGCCTGGGAATCCCGGCGGAAGAGCATACCATGATGATGAGCGAGCTGCAGGCTGGCGACAAGTTCAAGGTGCTGCTGGCCCAGGCGCTTTTCGGCAACCCGGACATCCTGCTGCTGGACGAACCGACCAACAACCTGGACAACCGGTCCGTGGCCTGGCTGGAGGATTTCCTGATGGACTTCCCGGGAACGCTGATCGTGGTCAGCCATGACCGGTGGTTCCTGAACAACGTATGTACCCACATCGTGGATATCGACTACAACCAGGTGAAGCTGTACGTGGGCAACTACGACTTCTGGTACGAATCCAGCAAGATGATGCAGGCCCTGATGAACGACCAGAAGAAGCGGCGCGAGGACAAGATCCGCGAACTGCAGGCCTTCATCCAGCGGTTCTCCAGCAACAAGTCCAAGGCCAAGCAGGCCACCAGCCGTAGGAAGCTGCTGGACCAGCTGACCATCGAGCAGATGCCCGCTTCCAGCCGCCGCTACCCCTGGGTGGCCTTCACGCCGGATCGGGAGGCCGGCAAGGACATCCTGCAGGTGACGGACCTGAACTATACGCAGGACGGCGTACAGCTGCTGAAGAACGTATCGTTCCTGGTGACCAAGGGACAGAAGATCGCACTGGTGGGCAACGAGCAGGCGCAGACCGCCCTGTTCCGGATCCTGGCGGAGGAAATCCAGCCGGACAGCGGCACCGTCAAATGGGGCGTGACGATCACCACCAGCTATTTCCCGAAGGACAACAGCAAGTTCTTTGACGGATGCGACCTGACGATGATGCAATGGTTTGCCCAGTATTCCCCGGAACAGCTGGAGACCTATATGCGCGGCTTCCTGGGCCGGATGCTGTTCAGCGGCGACGACGTATACAAGCCCGTAAACGTGCTCTCCGGCGGCGAGAAGGTGCGCTGCATGCTGAGCCGGATGATGCTCTCCGGGGCGAACTTCCTAATGCTGGACCAGCCCACGAACCACCTGGACCTGGAATCCATCACGGCGGTGAACAACGGACTGATCAACTTCCCGGGCAACGTGATCTTCACCAGCCAGGACCACCAGTTCATTTCCACCGTGGCCGACCGGATCATCGAGATCCGCCCGGACGGCACCATCGCGGATTACCTGTGCAACTACGAGGAATACCTGGAGAAAATCAAGGAAACGTTTGCACAGGCAAAATAAGTATGCTATACTCACAGAAAAGACCGTTCAAAAACGGACAAATTATCAGGAGGGAAAGAGCCCATGAAATTCGGTCATTTTGATGACAAGGCACGCGAATATGTCATCGATACACCGCGTACCCCTTATCCCTGGATCAATTACCTCGGCTGCGAAAAATTCTTCGGCATTATCAGCAATACTGCCGGCGGTTACTGCTTCTACCGGGATGCACGGCTTCGCCGGATCACCCGTTACCGCTATAACAATATGCCGGTGGACAACGGCGGCCGTTATTTCTACATCAACGATAACGGCACGGTGTGGAATCCGGGGTGGAAACCGGTCAAGACCGAACTGGACGAGTATTCCTGCCGCCACGGCATGGGCTACACCGTCATCACGGGCAAAAAGAACGGCCTGAAAGCCTCCCAGAAGAGCTTCGTTCCCATGGGCTACGACGCGGAAGTGCACCAGATTACGCTGACCAACGAATCCGGCGCCGCGAAGGATGTTATCCTGACCAGCTTCGTCGAGTTCTGCCTGTGGAACGCGCAGGACGATATGCTGAACTTCCAGCGCAACTTCTCCACCGGTGAAGTCGAGGTGGAGGACGGCGTGGTCTACCACAAGACCGAGTACCGTGAGCGCCGGAACCATTATTCCTTCTATGCCGTGAATACCCCGATCGACGGGTTTGACACGGACATGGAAACCTTCCTGGGCATGTACAACGGATTCGAAAATCCCCAGGCGGTTATGACCGGCAAGATGGGCAACTCCGTTGCCTCCGGCTGGCAGCCCATGGCGGCGCACCAGATCAAGGTGCACCTGGAAAAGGGCGAGGAAAAGAAATTCAACTTCGTGCTGGGATACGTTGAACTCCCGGTGGAAGAAAAGTGGGAAAAGAAGGGCGTCATCAACAAGAAGCCCGCGAAGGAAATGCTGGCGAAGCTGTCCACGGACGAGCAGATCGACAAGGCCTTCGCCACCCTGAAGGCCCACTGGGACAACCTGCTGAGCGCCTACACGCTGACCTCCTCCGAGGAGAAGCTGAACCGGATGGTCAACATCTGGAATCCCTATCAGTGCATGGTCACCTTCAACATGAGCCGGAGCACTTCCATGTTCGAAAGCGGCATCGGCCGCGGCATGGGCTTCCGCGATTCCAGCCAGGACCTGCTGGGCTTCGTGCACCAGATTCCGGAACGGGCGCGGGAACGCATCCTGGACATCGCGGCGACCCAGTTCCGGGACGGCGGATGCTACCATCAGTACCAGCCCCTGACCAAGAAGGGCAACAACGACATCGGCGGCGGATTCAACGATGACCCGCTGTGGCTGATTGCCGGTACGGCCGCCTACATCAAGGAAACGGGCGACTACAGCATCCTGGAGGAAGCAACCCCCTACGACTGCAATCCCGACGACTGCGGCACGCTGCTGGAGCACCTGGAAGTGAGCTTCATGCACGTGGTGAACAACCGCGGACCGCATGACCTGCCCCTGATCGGCCGGGCGGACTGGAACGACTGCCTGAACCTGAACTGCTATTCCGACACGCCGGACGAGAGCTTCCAGACCTTCTCCAATCCCAACGCGCCGGATGAACGGGTTGCGGAATCCGTGCTGATCGCCGGCATGTTCGTGTCCATCGGACCTGAACTGGTGGCCATTGAGCGCATCAAGGGCAACAATGCCAAGGCCGATGAATACCAGGCCTATATTGACGCCATGACCAAGGCCATCGAAAAGGACGGCTGGGACGGCGAATGGTTCGTGCGTGCCTACGACGCCATGGGCAACAAGGTGGGCAGCAAGGAATGCGAAGACGGCAAGATCTTCATCGAATCCCAGGGCTATTGCGTGATGGCCGGCGTGGGCGTTGAAAACGGCATGGCCGAAAAGGCGCTGGAGAGCGTCCACAACATGCTGGAAACCAAACACGGCATCGTGCTGGTACAGCCCGCCTACAGCGAATATCACCTGGAGCTGGGCGAAGTCAGCTCCTACCCGCCGGGATACAAGGAAAACGCCGGCATCTTCTGCCACAACAATCCCTGGATCATCGCGGCGGAAACCGTGGTGGGCCACGGCGACCGGGCGTTTGACCTGTACAGCCGCATTGCTCCAGCATGGCGCGAGGAAATCTCCGACCTGCACAAGATGGAGCCCTACGTCTACAGCCAGATGATCGCCGGTAAGGACGCGAAGAACTTCGGCCAGGCGAAGAACAGCTGGCTGACGGGCACCGCGGCCTGGAACTTCTACGTGATCAGCAACTACATCCTGGGCATCAAGCCGGACTGGCAGGGCCTGAAGATCGATCCGTGCATCCCGCACACCTGGGACGGATACACGGTCAGCCGCCGGTTCCGCGGCGCGATCTACGATGTGGAGATCAAGAACCCGCAGCATGTATGCCGCGGCGTGAAGGAAGTCACCGTAGACGGAAAGAAGATCGAAGGCAATGTGCTGCCGGTCTTCGGCGACGGCAAGAACCACAAGGTGGAAGTCGTCCTCGGATAATTCCCGAAACAGCCTGCTCCCTGTTCACCATGAACAGGGAGCTTTTTTGACGAAAGAAAGCACCCGGTTCCGCGGGGGAACCGGGTGCTGAGTCATTTACGCAACCGGATTATTTGGCCAGGTAAGCATCCAGCTGGGCATTGGCCGCATCCAGGTAGGTCTGCATTCCGGCAGCATCCAGGGCGGCGAGGAACGCGGGCAGCTCAGTCTCGGGATCCACAGCGCCGCAATCCAGGGCCAGGGCGTACTGGGCAGCCACGTTGCCGAGGGCAGCCATTTCGTTCTCCACGGGGCTGTTGTCAAACACGAAGCCCAGGGACGGAATGCCAAGCGCTCCGGCGTAGTATTCCTGGAAGGACTTGCGGAAACCGGCGCCTTCGGAGGCGGTGTCCGGCAGGATGGTGACGTTGCCCATGCCGTTGGTCCAGGGGCTGTAGGTAGCGCGGGCGTCATCGTTGAAGACCACCAGGCCGTCGTCATTCAGGGTGTAGTGGATGCCTTCCACACCGTAGTTCATCAGGGTCATGAGGACCGGGTCGCTGTTGAGCAGGGCCAGGAACTTGAAGCTCTCTTCCGGATGCTCGGAAGCGGAGTTGATGGCCATCATGGCGCCCTGGGAGGCGGTGGTGTCCACATAGGGAGTGGTGCAGGGGACGAACTGGACTTCCACGCCCCGGGCCAGCACGTCGGCAGAGAATTCATAACCGAAAGCGTAGGACTGGGTGCCGATCAGGTAGGAAGCGTCCTTCTGATGATTGGTGCGGGCATCATTGGAGGTTTCCGCAACGGACAGGGCGGGATCGATGTAGCCGGCTTCGTAGTACTTGTGCATCTGATCCACGAATGCCTTGTATTCGGGGGTGGCGAACTTGTTCAGGAGCTTGTTGCCATAGGCGCCATCCTTGGAAACATCGTCCGGATTCAGGTAGAGGGACAGCAGGTTGGTGGAACCGGCGTCACCGGCCACGATGATGGAGTTGGTGACCATGCGCTCGGCAACCATGGGCTCCACGAGGAAGGGGTAGAAGCTGTCGCCCTTGACTTCCTTCGCCTTGGCGAAGATTTCGTCCCAGCCGAAGAAGCCCTTTGCCTTCAGGTCGTCCACGGTGTAGCCCAGCTCGTTCAGCAGGGTGACGTTCACGTCCCAGGTGTTCTGGGTGGCGGTATCCTTGAAACCGTTGACGGCATAGATGCCCTTGCCTTCAGCGCCTTCAATGGTGGCGGCCTGCATCAGGCTCTCGGGAATGGCGGCCTTCAGGTCGGCACCATAGGCTTCGATCAGGTCATCCAGCTTCAGGAAGTAGCCCTTCTTGGCGTAGCTGTTGTACTCGTCAGCGCTCCAGGAGCAGGTGAAGACCATGTCCACGTCCTTGTCACCGGAGGTCAGCACGTTGACGGCCTTCTCGTCGAAGTCGCCCCAGGTGCCCCAGATGACTTCCAGCTTCGCACCGACTTTGTCAGCGATGTATTCGTTGACCTTTTCCAGCACGGCGCTGTCGTCGCTTACGTTGCTGCCATGGAACATGATGGTGATGGTGGGCAGGTCATCCGCAACAGCAAAGCTGCATGCAGCGAGGACCATTGCCAGGGTCAGGATGAGTGCCAGGAACTTTTTCATATTCTTATCCTCCTTTTTATTTCAGCACCTCGTTCGGGTGCCGGAAATCAACCTTTGACCGACCCGATGGTGAGGCCTGCGATGACGTAGCGCTGGAAGAAGGGGTACGCGCAGGCGATGGGAATGACGATGAACACCACCAGGGCCATTTTCAGGGACTGGGACGGAAGCTGGGCGGCGGCCTTGGAAGCATCCGCTCCCAGCATGGACGAATTCTTGGCCAGGAAGTCCGCGTTGCGCTGCATCCGCATCAGCAGGTACTGCAGCGGCATGATGGACATGTTCTTGTTCAGGTACAAGAGGGACAGGAACCATTCATTCCAGTAGGCCAGGGAGACCAGCAGGGCGATCGTGGCGATGCCGGGCTTGACCACCGGGAGGACGATCCGCAGCAGGGTGGAGTATTCTCCGCTTCCGTCAATGGTGGCTGCTTCGATCAGCTCCGGCGGGACGGTGGTCTGCAGGAAGGTCCGCATGATGATGACATTGAAGGGGCTGAAGAGCATGGGAACGATCAGCGCGGCATAATTGTCGCTGAGGCCCAGGACGCTCTTGCAGATGACGTAGGTCGGGACCAGGCCGCCGCCGAAGATCATCGTGAAGAAGCTGAGGAAGTTGAAGAACTTCCGGTATTTGTAATCCCTGCGGTACAGGGGGTAGGCGTAAAGGACGGTCATGGCGACGCTGAGCACGGTACCGACAATGGTGATCAGGAAGGAGTTCAGGTAGCTCCGCCAGAGGGCGTTGCCCAGCTTGAAGGTATAGGCGAAGGCGTCGGTACTCCAGGAGATGGGGGTGAAGGAATAACCGATCTGGCGGATAGAGTCCTCCGAGGAGAAGGCAATGATGATTACAAAGATAAACGGGATGATGCACAGCAGGGAGAAGAGCAGCAGGATGACGTGGAACAGGGCCTGGGTCCGGGTGCTGAAACGGTTCAGGGAGAAGGAACCGGCCTTGATCTTCTTCCGGGCAGGCGGGGTAATCGCTGTCATATCTTTCGCCTCCTCTCAGAACAGGGAACTTTCCGGATCAATCTTGCGGACCAGCGCATTGGCACCGATGATACAGAGCATGCCGACAGCGCTTTGCAGGAAACCGGCGGCCGAGCTCATGCCCAGGTTGTGCGTGTTCGCGTAGGCCCGGTACACATAGGTATCCACCACCTGGGTGACGGGATAGAGGGAACCGGAATTCTGGGGCACGTTGTAGAACAGGCCGAAATCTGCATTGAAGATTTTGCCGATATTCATGATCAGCAGGATGACGATCATGGGGCGGATCCCCGGCAGGGTCACATGCCAGATCTGCTGCCACTTGCTGGCGCCGTCCACTGCGGCGGCTTCATACTGCGTGGTGTCGATGCCGGTGATGGCCGCCAGGTAGAGGACGGAGGAGTAACCCAGGTTCTTCCACAGGTTGCAGATCGTCAGGATCAGGGGCCACCAGGTGGTATCGTGGTAGAAATTCGTAATCTTCTGTCCCGTGGCTTTCTGCATGAAGGGGATCATGCCGCTGGTGGGATCCAGGAAGGCGAGCACGAAGTAGCTGGCCACCACCCAGGAAAGGAAATAGGGGAAGAACATCATGGTCTGGTAGGACTTGGCCAGGAAGCGGCTGCTCAGCTCGCTCATCATGATGGCGAAGGCCACCGAGATTACCAGGCCCAGGATGATCCAGAGCAGGTTATAGCCCAGGGTGTTCCGGATCATGATGCCGGTATCGGGGGAATTCAGGAACTCGAAATTCTTCAGTCCGACGAACTCGCTCTGGATGATATTGTTCCAGAAGGTGTTGGGCCGGTAGGCGCGGTAGTTCTTGAAGGCGATCACGATCCCGAACATGGGAAGGTACCGGATCAGCAGCAGCCAGACCGCGCCGGGAAGCATCATGGTGGTCAGCCAGAACGCTTTTTTCCGGGAAGCGGAAGAGGTCCGCATGCGGCGCAGGCCCGAACCGGCGTGGGCTTTTGTCAGGGTCATGGAAAGGTCCGCCTCCTTCGCTTTTGTCCTATCTGGTGCCTAAATTCTACGAAAAGAACATGGGGAATGTCATTATCCCGTTTTGTGAATTCTTGCCTCCCGTTGGCCTGTTGGCAAAAAGGAGACAATTTCCGGTTGAAAAGCGCCGGAAACTGCGGTACGCTATGGATGTGAAACAAAAACAAAAAACGGGGGCTGTGAAAATGCTGATCCAGAATGCAACGGTATATAAAGGAAACGGTTTTATCCGGAATGCCTGCGTGCGGATCCGGAACGGCCGGATTGCGGAAACCGGAGACAGCCTGGCTCCCGAAAAAGGAGAAAAGGTCCTGGACCTGGCGGGGGATTACCTGCTGCCGGGATTTGTGGACGTGCATATCCACGCATACAGTGGAAGGGATACGATGCAGGGGGAGGACGCCGTCCGGGCCATGAGCCGGGAACTGTACCGGCTGGGGGTGGCGGCCTTCTGCCCCACGACCATGAGCGCAGATCCGGAAGAAACCCTGCGGGCTATCCGGGGGATCCGGGCGGTGATGGACCGGCCGGAGCCGGAAGGCGCCCGGGTGCTCGGCGCGCATATGGAGGCGCCCTTCCTGCAGGAGAGCAAAGCCGGAGCCCAGCGGAAGGAATTCTTTGAGGACCCCTCCATGGAGCGGCTGGAGAAGCTGACCGGCGGAGATCTGGCGGCGGTGCGGCTGATCACGGTGGCACCGGAAAGATGCGGCAGCGAAGACTTCATCCGGCAGGCGGCCGCCGCGGGCATCCATGTTTCCATCGGCCATACGGCGGCCACGGCGGAACAGACCCACCGGGCGGCGGACTGGGGCGCGGACCACGTGACCCACACGTTCAACGCGCAGACACCCCTGAAGCACAGGGAACCGGGGGTTCCGGGGGCGGCCCTGACGGATGGGAGACTGTACTGTGAAATGATCTGCGACGGGATCCATCTGCACCGGGATGCGGTGCGCCTGCTGGCCCGCTGCAAAGGCCCGGAACGGGCGGTGGCCATTACGGACGCCATGGAGGCGGCAGGCCTCCCGGAAGGTGAATACGCGCTGGGCGGGCAGAAGGTGTTCGTCCGGGGCGGGGAAGCCCGGCTGGCGGACGATACGCTGGCCGGATCAGTGCTGACGATGCCGAAGGCGCTGGAGAATCTGATCCGGCTGTTCGGCATCCGGCCGGAGGAAGCCTGCGCCATGTGCACCTGCACGCCGGCGGACTCCATCGGGGAAAAACTGGCCGGCCGGATCACTCCCGGGGCGCCGGGGATCCTGACCCGGTGGGATCCGGAGTGGCGGATGACCGGCGTGGTGGCCGAAGAAACGAAATAAGGAAGAATGCCAAAGAGAGGCAAGAAAAGGCAACGGTATTCCTGTGATCCCGGAGAAGCGGCTGATATAATAAAACCGAAAAATTCTGGAACGGGAGAGAGACGAATATGCGTTACGGATACTTCGACGATCAGGCGCGGGAATATGTGATTGACCGGGTGGACGCACCCCAGTCCATGACAAACTACCTGGGTACCCAACGGATGGGTACCGTGATTTCCCATACGGCAGGCGGGTATTCCTGGCTGGACAGCCCGCAGCATCACCGGATTACGCGGTTCCGTCCCAACGGGGTTCCGATGGACTGGCCGGGCCACTATGTTTACCTGCGGGATGATGACAGCGGGAAATACTGGTCCCTGAGCTGGCAGCCCACGGGCCTGCCCCTGGATGAGGCGAAATACGAAGCCCGCCACGGCCTGAGCTACTCCCGGTTCCTGTGTGAAACGGAAGGGATCCGGGGCGAGCAGACGCTGTTCATCCCCCGGGAGGACGGAAACGAGGATCCGGTGGAGATCTTCGACGTGAAGGTCCGGAACGATTCGGACCGGGTCCGGAACCTGAGCGTTTTCGGCTATGTGGAGTTTTCCTTCCATGAAATCGACATGGACAACCAGAACTTCCAGATGAGCCTGTACGCGGCGGGATCGCATACCGCGGAGGACGCGGTGCTGTGCGAGCTGCACTATGAGCCGGACGCCTGGCAGTTTTTCGCCGGGAACTTCGTGCCGGACGGATTTGAAGGCGTGCGGGAAAGCTTTATCGGACCGTACCGGACGGAAAGGAATCCCCTGGGCGTGGAGACCGGCCGGCTGGGCGGCTCCCATGAACTGGGCGGCAACCCCTGCGGCGCACTGCAGAAAAAGCTGACACTGAAGCCGGGAGAGGAAGCCCGGGTGCTCTTCTACCTGGGCACAGGAAGCGGCGAAGCGGTTCGGAAAACCCGGGAGCGGTATGACGAAGCCGGAACGGACCGGGCGTTTGAGGAACTGCGCCGGTTCTGGGACGGGAAGCTGGGACAGCTGCAGATTGCCACGCCCCACGAAAACATGAACCGTTCGCTGAACCTGTGGAACCTGTACCAGAGCGAAATCAACGTGCTGTTCTCCCGCTTCTCCTCCTTTATCGAGGTGGGCGGCCGGACGGGACTGGGCTACCGGGATACCGCCCAGGATGCCATGTGCATTCCCCACGCGGAGCCGGACATGTGCCTGAAGCGGATCCGGCAGCTGCTGCACGGGCAGATGCACGAAGGCTACGGACTGCACCTGTTCGATCCTGCGGTGCTGGAGGCGGGGGAACAGGACGGATTCAACTCCCCCACGGTGATCCCGGAAACGGACCGGAAGAGCATGCTTCATGGAATTAAGGACGCCTGCGCGGACGACGCGCTGTGGCTGATTCCGGCGATTGTCGAGTATGTGCGGGAGACCGGGGACACCGGGTTCCTGGACGAAGAGATCCCCTTCGCGGATAAAGGCAGCGGAAGCGTGTGGGACCATATGAAGGCATCCCTGGACTTCTCCTACGCGCAGACGGGCACCCACGGCGTGACCAAAGGTCTGCGGGCGGACTGGAACGACTGCCTGAACCTGGGCGGCGGGGAAAGCGCCATGGTGGCGTTCCTGCTGGTGTGGGCCACGAATCACTTCCTGGATGCCGCAAAGGCGCTGGGCCGCAGGAAAGATGAAGAAAAATATGCGAAGCTGAAGGCTGCCATGGAGGAAACCTGCCGGAAGGAACTCTGGAACGGGGAATGGTTCCTGCGGGGATTCACGGCGGACGGAAGGGCGATCGGCTCCCGGGAAGCCAAAGAAGGCAAGGTCCACATGGAAAGCAATACCTGGGCGGTGGTCAGCGGCGCGGCGAGCCGAGAGCAGGGCCTCTCCTGCATGGACGCGGTGGACGAATGGCTGTATACTCCATGGGGACTGATGCTGAACGCGCCGTCCTTTGTGACGCTGGACGACAGCATTGGATTTGTGACAAGGGTTTATCCCGGCGTCAAGGAAAACGGCGCCATCTTCAGCCATCCGAATCCCTGGGCCTGGGTGGCGGAATGCATGCTGGGCCGTGGCAGCCGGGCCATGAAATTCTATGACGCACTGTTGCCGGAAAACCAGAATGACAAAATGGAAATCCGTCAGGCGGAACCCTACAGCTACTGCCAGTTCATTATGGGACGGGACCATACCGCCTTTGGCCGGGCCCGGCATCCCTTTATGACCGGATCCTCCGGATGGGCCTACTACGCGGCGACGCGCTATATGCTGGGCATCCGGCCGGGATTCGGAACACTGACGGTGGATCCCTGCATTCCGGCGGAATGGGACGGCTTTACGGCAGTGAGGAAATGGCGCGGCGCGGAATACCGGATCACGGTACGGAACCCGGAGCATGTGGAAAAAGGCATCCGGGCAATCCGGGTGGACGGCCGGGAAACCGCGGAAATCCCTGATTTCGGCAGCGGAACCCACGACGTGGAAGTCGTCATGGGCAATGCCGGGAAAGGGGAATGAAGCAGATGATACAGTTTGGCACAGGCGGATGGCGCGCCATCATCGGTGACGGATTCACCAGGGACAATATCCGGCGGATCGCCGCGGCACTGGCGCGGCGGATGGTACGTGAGAACTGCGCGGCGCAGGGTATCTGCGCGGGGTACGACCGGCGGTTCCTGAGCAAGGAAGCACTGACCTGGTTCTGCGAAGTGATGGCCGGGGAAGGCGTGAAGGTGCGCTTTGTGAACATGTCCTGCCCGACGCCGATGATTATGTTTACGGTCCGGCAGCTGGGACTGCCCTACGGCGCAATGGTTACGGCCAGCCACAATCCTGCGGTATGGAACGGGATCAAGCTGTTCACCGCCGGCGGACGGGACGCGGCGGAAAACTATACCCGGGAGATCCAGGAGGAAGCCAACGCGCTGGATGCGGAGGGAATCCGCTCGGTTCCCTTTGAACAGGCGCTTGCGGAAGGAAAGATCGAATACCTCGATCCCCGGGACGAATACCTGGATTCCATCCTGCGGCAGGTGGACACGGAGGCTATCCGGAAGCGGCGGCTCCGGATCGTGCTGGATCCCATGTTCGGCGTCAGCCTGACGGGGCTGCAGACGATCCTGTACACGGCCAGGTGCGACGTGGACGTGATCAACGACCGGCATGATGCGTTTTTCGGGCGGCACCTGCCGGCGCCGAACCCGGACACCCTGGTGGATCTCCAGTACGCGGTGAAGGAACACCGGGCGGACGTGGGCATCGCCACGGACGGGGACGCGGACCGGCTGGGCATCATCGACGAGAAAGGCCGGTATATCACCGCCAACGAAACCCTGGCGCTGCTGTACTATTACCTGATGGAATACAAGGGATGGCGCGGGGCTGCGGTACGGAACATTGCGACTACACACCTGCTGGACCGGATCGCTTCCGCCTACGGGCAGGAATGCGTGGAGGTTCCGGTGGGATTCAAGCATATTTCCGCGGGCATGGATGCCCACGACGCGCTGATCGGCGGGGAATCCTCCGGGGGCCTGACGGTGCGGGGACATATCTCCGGCAAGGACGGGCTGTACGCCGCCAGCCTGCTGGTGGAAATGATCAGCGTGACAGGGAAGAAGCTGAGCGAACTGCTGCTGGACCTGTTTGCCCGGTTTGGCGAACTGCATACGGCCGAGTATGACTGGCCGCTGACGCAGGGAAGGAAAGAGGAAATCTTCCGGACGGTGATGACGGAGAAAAACCTGCCGGCATTCGACCGGAAGGTGGAAAAGATCAGCTGGCTGGACGGATGCAAGGTATACCTGGAGGGCGGATGGGTGATCCTCCGGTTCTCCGGAACCGAACCGCGGGTCCGCATTTTCGCGGAAGCGGAAACACCGCAGGCTGCGAAGGCGCTGGTGGAACGGATGGCCCGGCATACGGGACTGCCCTGGGAGGACTAAGAACACACAGAGGAAGGAACGGACGGGATCATGGCAAAGGAAGCAAAACCGAAACGGGCGAGCGGCCGCCTCCGGCACGGAATGAATTCCCTGCGGGTACAGGTAGGCCTGATGGTGCTGCTCAGTTACCTGCTTCCTGTGCTGCTGCTGGGCGTCTTTACCGGAAATATCCTGATGCGCAGCCTGGAGAGGAAAACCGAAGCGGCGGTGACCTCCAGCGCGGAGCATGCCTTTGTCATGACGGAACAGAATATCGCCCGGACCGTGGACCTGGCCCGGGACGCCACCTACGACGGGGAACTGACGGCTGCCTGGGAAAAATGGAACGCGGGGGCCGCCGGGGACGCCGAATTCCTGCAGCTGTGCCGCGGATACCTGGAGCGGAAGTACAGCCGGGAATCCCTCTTCAACTTTGCCGGGTGTTTCCCGGTGAGCAAGCCTGAAATCCTGATTGTCAACCGGAGCAGTGCCAGCAGCATGCCGGCGGACCTGCAGGAACTGCAGCAGGCGGTGGCGGCATTCGGGGAAACCCTGGATACCCGCAGCAGCTTCTTTAGCTTCGGCGGAAGGATGTACCTGGTGCGCAACCTGCTGAACCAGCGGATGGAACGGTACGGTATGCTGATCCTGGGAGTGAACGACGCAGAACTGCTGGAGCCGCTGAACAGCCTGAAGAATGCCTGGGACGCAGAAATCGCCGTGCGGCTGGACGCCTACGGTAACTCCGGGGAAGACTGGGATGGCCTGGCTCCGGGGCTGACGGATGACCGGAAGGCCGACAAGCTGCTGTATGTGCGGCTGGCCAACGGGGAGGAAAATATGCCCGACCTGAAGCTGACAGTGGACCGGCGGCAGCAGTACCGGGAGATCTATGAGTTCCGCTGGATGCTGATCGGCGTGTACCTGCTGCTGATCCCGCTGCTGATCCTGCTGGCGGTGTATCTCCGGAAGCGGATTACGAAACCGATCACCCTGCTTTCCGACGCAAGCCGGCGGATCGAAAAGGGAGAGCTGGGCGTGACCGTACCCATGCACGGCGCGGACGAGCTGGGGCAGCTGGGGGAGGCGTTTTCCCACATGTCCCTGCGGCTGAAGGAACTGATTGACAGGACCTACAAGGAAGAAATTGAGCTGAAAAACGCACAGATCCTGGCCCTCCAGAGCCGGATCAATCCCCATTTCCTGAACAACGCGCTGGAGGATATCAACTGGCAGGCCCGGATCGAAGGATCGGAAACGATCTCCTCCATGGTTTCCTCCCTGTCCGTGCTGCTGAACGCGACCATGGACCGGAAGAACCGGCGGCTGGTGACCCTGCGGGAGGAGATGGAAGTGGCGGACGCCTACATCTTCTTCGTGCAGCAGCGCTTCGGCACGGAACTGACCGTCAACACACAGATGGACGACCTTGCGCGGGAAAGCATCCTGCCGCTTCTGACAGTGCAGCCGCTGCTGGAAAACGCGGTGGAGCACGGTATTGCGCCGGAAGGCGGAGGGACGATCAGCATCGAGGCGGCGCGCGCCGGGAAATGCCTGCACCTGGCCATCCGCAATTCGAGCTGCGGCATCGGGAAGGAAGACCGGGAGCGGATCGATGCCGCGCTTGAGGGAAAGGCCACCGGGAACCACCTGGGACTGGCCAATATCGTGAACCGTCTGCGGCTGATTTACGGGGAACAGGTGGGAATCCGGGTGGATACGGAGCAGCCCGGGGAAACAGCGGTACTGCTGGATATTCCCCAGGAGTTTGACGCAGGGAGGAACGCGGAATGAAGATTCGAAAAATCACGGCGCTGATCCTGTGCGTCCTGCTGGCCGCCGGCGCGGCGGGCGGCGCGGCGGAGGGTATTACGCTGCACACGGTGAGCTGCTTTGCCGGGGATGATTCTGCGGCAGGCGTTTACGTGGAAATCCTGAACCGGTATGAATCGGAAACCGGGAATACGGTGCGGGACAATTCCTCCACCTCGGACGAAGCGTGGAAGAGCTCCGTGCTGAACGATTTTGCCGCGGGGAATGAGCCGGATATCCTTTTCTTCTTCGCGGCGGGGGCGGACTCCGTGCCGCTTCTGTCCCGGGTGGTGCCGCTGGATGAGATCAACAGTACCTATCCCTGGCTCCGGCTGAAGGAGAATGAAGCGCTGCGGGAAGCGGACGGAAAGATCTACGCAGTGCCGGTGCGGGGCTACTGGGAAGGCCTGTATGTGCATACGGACCTGTTTGAGCAGTACGGCGCGCCGCTGCCGACGGACTGGGCCTCCCTGTTGGAGGCCATCCGGATTTTCCGGGAAAACGGGATTACGCCCATCGCAGTGTCCTTCTCCGACATTCCGCACTACCTGGCGGAAATGGCCATCCTGGCCTGCGCCGGGAAGGAGGAACAGCAGCTGCGGCCCCGCTCCCTGGCGGAGGTTCCGGAATCCTGGATGGAGGCCATGCGGGTGATCCGGGAACTGATGGAAGCCGGCGCCTTCGCGGAGAACGCGGCGGCGACCTATGAAAGCGCCTCCACCCGCCAGTTCCTCGCAAAGGAAGCCGCCATGCAGTTTGACGGAAGCTGGATGGCGTCCTCGATTCCGCCGGACCTGATGGATACGGTAGCGGTGCTTCCCATGCCCCTGCGGAACGGGGAGGGAACCTCCGAATGCTACCTGGGCGGCGTTTCCATGGGATTTTACCTGACGCGCAGGGCCTGGAATTCCGGCCGGAGGGACGCGGCGGTGCAGCTGCTGGCGGAACTGACGAGCACGGACAGCCTGCAGCGGCTGGGAAACATCCAGCTGTCCGGAAAACTGCAGGCGTCCGCCGAAAGAATGCGGGAAGGCCGGACCATGGTGAGCCCGCTGCAGGATGCCATGAACCGGAACGCACGGGAAACCTGGCTGCTGGAATGTATACCGGCGGTGGCCGCGGGCAATATGACGGCGGAGGAATGCTGGGAGAAAGTGATGGCACTGTCTCCCTTCGGAGAGTGAGGTGGACGGATGTACCGGGTCGTGCTGGTGGATGACGAGCGGCTGATTGTCCGGGGATTATCCAGCGTGGTGCCCTGGGCGGAGCTCGGGTGTGAAGTGGCGGGAACCGCCTACGACGGGCAGGGAGGCCTGGAACTGATCCGCAGCCTGAAGCCGGATATCGTGCTGACGGATATCCGGATGCCGAATATGGATGGCCTGACCATGCTGGCGGCGCTCCGGAGCGAATTCCCCCGGATCCAGACCTCTGTGCTGACAGCATACCGGGATTTTGACTATGCCCGGCAGGCCTTGACGCTGGGTGTCTGCCGCTACCTGCTGAAACCCAGCAACCTGGAGGAGCTGAAGGAAGCTGTCCGGACCATGGTGGCCCGGCTGGATGTGGTCCTTCCGGAGCCGAAGGGGGAACCGGAAGAGGAAACCGTCCGGGCGGCGGGGAATCACCTGGTGCGGGCTGCCCTGGCCTATATGAAGGAACACTGCGCCGAACAGCACCTGTCCCTGGGGGAAGTGGCGGATCACGTGTATGTGAGCCAGTGGCACCTGTCCAAGCTGCTGAACCGGGAGACCGGCCAGAGCTTCTTCGACCTGCTGGGGTCCCTGCGGATCGGCAGGGCCAAGGAACTGCTGGCGGATCCGTCCATGCGGATCCTGGATGTGGCGGAAGCCACCGGCTTTTCCGACGTGGCTCATTTTTCCCGGAGCTTCAAACGGATCGCGGGCTGTACCCCCGGAGAATACAGGAATCAGCGGGATCAAACATAATTATGTGAAAAATGGTAAAAATTTTTCCAAAAAATATAAAAATCGAGAAGGAATCCGAAAAGGGACGTCGAAAGATATATACAGAGAGACAACGGAAGGGTGTGATGCCATTGGCACACATACAATCACGGAGCGGCTGCTGAGGCCTCTTCCGTGAAGTTTGGCGAATCTCAATTCGAAAGGAGTCCGTTGTAGGCATGAAACTTACGATCACCGCACGCAACATGGTGGTGACTCCGGCCATCACCAAGAGAATCGAAAAGAAGACCGAAACCATGGGGCGTTATCTCTGGCCCGAAACAGAGATGCAGATTAAACTCGAGAAGGAGAAGAACCGCCGCGTGGCGGAAATCACGGTTCCCATGGGGAAGAACGTGATCCTGAGAAGCGAAGCTTCCGCGGACGACAACCTCTTCCTCGCCATCGACAAGGCGCTGGCCAAAATGGAACGGCAGATCCGGAAACACCGGACGAAGCTGGGCAAGAACCTGAGGGAAGAAATCCCGGATGTACCGGAATACATTGAGGAAGACCAGGCGGAGGAAACCGAGCGCAAGCTCGTGAAACGGAAGACCTTCCCGGTGCGGCCCATGAGCGTGGAGGACGCGATCATCGAGATGGACCTGCTGGGACACAACTTCTTCGCCTTTGTGAATATCGATACGGAGCGGACCAATGTTCTGTATCTCAGAAAGGACGGCGATCTCGGCTTACTCGAGCCGGAAGCATAAATTGACCACAGCGTTCGGATAGCAAATCAGGAAACGGCCGTACTGTACCAATGAACACGCATCCAGAGAGATGACCTGTGAAACAAGGCGCGTTTAGCGCAAGATGACAGACGATCTGCCGAAAGCTTCCTGAGATCCGGACGAACAATCAGCCCCGGGGCCGCAGGTGCGGCCCCATTTTTTGATGTTTTCTTGAATAACCGGGCCAGGTTTGATATAATTCCACTGTTATGTCTGAAGGAGGGCCGGGTATGCGCTGCAGCTGCAAGGAATGCGGAACCTATATGATCCAGGCGGAAAGCGATCACCTGGGATGCGTGTGCCCGGACTGCGGATACCGCTGCAACGACTGCCTCGGGACGGACACGGTGGTCAGCCGGGACCGGCTGAAGGAACTGGCGTCCGATCCGCGGTTTGATCCGGCGAACCTGGCAGCCTCCTTTGAAAAGACGGAAGACGAAGAATGGTATGAGGACGGAGGATACGATCGATGAAGTGGTTTCTGGATGTGCTTCGCGGCGCCGTGATCGGACTGGCCAACGTAATTCCGGGCGTTTCCGGCGGCACCATGATGGTTTCCATGGGCATTTACGACAAGCTGATTTACAGCATCAATAACCTGTTTAAGAAGTTCAAGGAATGCTTCAAAATCCTGCTTCCGTACCTGCTGGGTATGGTGGTGGCGATCGTGATCGGCGCCTTCACGCTGAAAAAGGCTTTCGCGGATTATCCGCTGCCCACCAACGCGCTGTTCATCGGCCTGATCCTGGGCAGCCTGCCGATCATCCTGAAGCAGATGAAAGGCGAGAAGATCGGCTGGCAGGGCATCCTGATCTTTGCGCTGTTCTTCGCGGTGGTCGTTGTGCTGAAGGTGATCGAAGCGGACAACCGCACCGCGGTGAGCCTGAATGTGGGCACGGTGCTGCTGATGATCGTGCTGGGCGCGATCTGCTCCGCGGCCATGGTAATCCCCGGTGTCAGCGGCAGCATGATCCTGAAGACCCTGGGTTACTATGAGCCTGTTGTGACGGAAGCCATTCCCGCGACGATCAAGGGCGTGACCGGCGGCAACTGGAGCGCGGTGTTCACCAACCTGGGCATCCTGCTGCCCTTCCTGATCGGTATCGTGGTGGGCATCTTCGGTATTGCCAAGCTGATCTCCGTGCTGATGAAGAAATGGAAGGGACGGACCTACTGCGGCATCCTGGGCATGGTGCTGGCCTCCCCGGTGGTGATCCTGATGGACAAGAACAACTGGTGGAAGATCGAAAAGACCGGCGAAGTCATCGGGCCCCGGGAGACGACGGTATGGATTATCCTGATCTCCGTTGCGACGCTGGCGATCGGCGCGTTCGTGGCCATGAAGCTGGGCGGCGATCCGGAACCGGTCAAGGAATAAACCTTAAAAATCAAAGGAATGCAGCCTGCGGAAGCGGGCTGCATCTTTCTTTAAAAACAGGGCAGAAAAATTATTGACAAACGGAAAAATCTCGTGTATATTATACAAGTCGCCTGCGGGAACGACCGTGGGAAGGATGCACCGGGGTGTAGCGCAGTCTGGCTAGCGCACGTGCTTTGGGAGCATGGGGCCGGGGGTTCGAATCCCTTCACCCCGACTCAAACTTTTACCCTGTACGTGGCTCCGTGGTCAAGAGGCCTAAGACACCGCCCTTTCACGGCGGCTACCCGGGTTCGAATCCCGGCGGAGTCACTTTTCTTCCTTCCGATATGGGCCTTTAGCTCAGTTGGTCAGAGCGGCCGGCTCATAACCGGTTGGTCCGGGGTTCAAGTCCCTGAAGGCCCACAGCCATTTGGCCCGGTAGCTCAGTTGGTTAGAGCGCCAGCCTGTCACGCTGGAGGTCGAGGGTTCGAGCCCCTTCCGGGTCGCCACTTTTCCAGATCGGATCCGCCGGCTGTGTTAGGGAGAGCTTCGTGCTGGCGTAGCTCAATTGGCAGAGCAGCTGATTTGTAATCAGCAGGTTGCGGGTTCGAGTCCCATCGCCAGCTCCACCCTTTGGGTAAAGAGGGAAATATATGGGTAGGTTCCCGAGTGGCCAAAGGGAGCAGACTGTAAATCTGCCGCTATCAGCTTCGGTGGTTCGAATCCACCCCTGCCCACCATCTTCTGCGGGAATGGCGGAATTGGCAGACGCGCATGATTCAGGTTCATGTGTACGTACGTACTTGCAGGTTCAAGTCCTGTTTCCCGCACTGAAAGCCTTGAAACATAACGTTTCAAGGCTTCTTTCTTTGTTCCGGTGCATATGATTTTTCCCTCGGAAATGACGGTGATTCCTCGGACGATTTAAGGAGGGGAATCATCTTTATAAAGGGCTTGTTCACATCACTTGGTGATACGGTTCACAAAGAAGGGATGAGATGAATTCAAGACCTTTGGCAATGATCAATTCCCTATGCACAGGATCTCCACCTCTTTTACCGAAATCGAGGATACGGAGGCAGCCAAGGATACGGCATATCCTGTCTTTTTCCGCCAGCTCCTTTTTATTCATTTCGGAATAATAGCGGGAAAGTGTCTGCTCCCATATGTACCTGGCATCCTCCACCGAAATGCCCAGGAATGAGGTTGCAGCATCAGATGCCATCTTCGGGAACGTATAATAAGAGTTTGATATCGTGGCAAGGTCAAAGCAGGGATCACCAAAGCATAGGGTATCCATATCTATGAGCATGGGTTCACCCTTGCAGATTATGATATTTTTCATATGATAATCACCGTGGAGAAGGGTTCCGGAATCCGGAACTTCTTCTATCATGCGCTTAAGTTTACCAGCCTTTTCATCCCCCAGCAAATCCCTTACATTTTCGACCCATTCCAGATGGTCGGCCTTCATGTCATTAATCTCTGCTCCTTCTGCTTTAATCGAGTGAATGTATTTAAGAAGCTCTACAGACATCGAGATATACCTGTCCAGATTCTCCCTGCTCCTGCCTATGAACCCGGCTGTGGACTCAGCATCGATCAACTCATATACAGCACCGTAGCAGCTGCCAACCTTCACTATATCGAAGGAAATGGCTGTCGGGAGGCCGAGAATAAGGGCCCTTCTTGATTTTTCCTTTTCCAGTTGAATTTTTGAGAACGGTATATCCTCTCTGTAGACTTTGACGATCTCATCGGGAGCGATCCTGTAAACCTTGCTATGAGCCCCGCTTCCTATCATCTTACAGCCTTCGATGCTTATCTGTCTTAGGTTTTCTTTATCAAACACAGTATCCTTCCTTTCTGCCGGGAAAACAGCAAAACCAGCCAAGCTCATCCATCATCTTTACAAACGTCTTATTCACAATCTGCTCCCGGCCTTTGATGATACGGTTTATACAGGAAAGAGATACACCGGGCTTTTCTGCAGCCTCCGTCCTGTGCTGGCCGCTCTCAGGCAGGCGCATCTTTAAATCCGTCTCCACGTTATGCTGAAGCATCGGACTTCTACTCTCAAAAATCACTCTATGACTGGATAAGAATAGCACAGGTTGCTGCACATTTCTACTCCGCAAAAATAATAATGGAGCTTTCCTCACCTCCGCCTTCATCTGTCCCCGTTTGTTTTCATTGGCAGGAAGCGCTGTGCTGTCTGATAAAAAACAGCCAAAAGCGCCAGGTTTACGAATTGTTCCGGATCCTGAAGTACCTTCCTTTTTTCCCGGGATCATAGTACAATAAACAACAGACCGCGCGAAAAACAATTAAAGGAATGGAAAACGATGAAAACCTATTACGACGACGGAACCATCCGCATCCGCAGCATGATCCCGGAGGACACGCGGGTTTTTTATGAGACCTATCTTTCCTACGGGTGGCATCCCAGCCTGCAAACCTATGAGGATTACTACCGGGAGCAGGAGAACGGGTCACGCCGGGTGTTTATCGCGGAATACGAGGGCAGCGTCGCCGGCATCTGCACGCTGATCCTGACACCGCGGGAAGGCCCCTTTGTGGGCAGGGGATGGCCGGAAATCGTCGACCTCTGCGTGTTCTTCCATGTGCATCAAAAAGGGATCGGCAGTAAGCTGCTGGACGTGGCGGAGCAGGAGGCGGCCGGACTGGCGGACCACATCTTCCTGGCGGTGGGCGTCCACTCGGGATATGGCGCGGCCCAGCGGCTGTATGTGAGCAGGGGATACAACTTTGACGGCAGCGGCGTATGGTACCGGGGAAAGCAGCTGGACCAGTACGCGCCCTGCAACAATGATGACGACCTGCTGCTGTTCATGTCCAAAAAACTCTGAACATCTGCAGAAAGGCGGAGAAAGTAATGAACGAATCCGGAAAACAGCATAAGGCAGCGTGGGAATTCGATGCCTACGGATTCTGGGTCCGGCAGTCCGGGACGCCGCAGGAGCGGGCGGAGAAGGACAAGGCCGATCCCGTCCGGATGCTGGGGAAATACGCGGCATATTTCGATCAATATCAGGGAATCCGGGTGGCCAACATCTGCGGATCCTGCGGGAAGAAGGCGATCCCCCTTGCGCTGCTGGGAGCGGATGTCACGGTGTTCGACATCTCCGAGGACAACCGGCGGTATGCCGTGGAGACGGCGGAAGCTGCTGGGGTGCAGATTAACTTCGTGGTCGGGGATGTGCTGGAGACCGACCTGGACACTTATGGCGAAACCTTCGACGTGGTGTTTATGGAAGGCGGCATCCTCCACTATTTCCACGACCTGAACGAGTTCATGCGGATCATGTACCGGCTGCTGAAGCCGGGCGGAAAGATGATCTGCAGCGATTTCCACCCCTTCACCAAGATTTATGACAGCCTGCACCTGGGGATCCCGTCCATGGGCTATTTCTTTTCGGAAGTATACGAAGGCGAGATGGCGCATGCCCGCTTCTACGAGGAACCGATACGGAGCCGTATTCCAAAGTGCCGATACCGGAAATACACGGTCAGTGAAATCATCAACGCCATCATCAACACGGGCTTCCGCCTGCAGCGCTTCGACGAGCATCCGGCCTGGGAGGATGAGAAGCTGCCGGGGGAATTCACCGCGATTGCCTGCCGGGAATGAACCGCTGACCGAGGGCAGCACCGGACTATGTGATCAGCTCCTATGACCGGTACTACGACCGGGAAGCGCTGGCGGAATTTATCAGAAACCTGTACTGATGGGTAATCAACAGGATGACGGAGGGACATCTGCGATGAGGGAATTATTCCGCATGGATAGGCAGAACTACAACCCGGACGGGAACGTATACAGGAGGCCGTCCGCACGGGCGATTATCCTGAAGGACGGGAAAGTGCTCCTCAACCATGTGGCGAAGTATGACTGCTACGAGTTTCCCGGCGGAGGCATTGAAGCCGGGGAAACGCCGGAGGCTGCCATGCAGCGCGAGGTGGCGGAGGAGACGGGACGGATTGTGATTCCGGAATCCATCCGGGAATTCGGTATCGTGCTCCGGAGGCAGCAGGACAGCAAGGATCCGGACGGGATCTTCGAACAGGAGAATTACTACTATCTGTGCGAAGTGACTGACGAAACGGTTCCGCGCAAGCCGGATGAGCACGAGATTGTGGAAGGGGCGGAACCGGTATGGGTGGAGTCCCTTTCCACACCGATCCACCGGAACCGCAGGGCCTTTCAGAAGATTGGCGAGCCGTTTATGCAGCGGGAAATGCGCGTGATGGACCTGGCGGACGAGGAACTGCGCAGGCAGAGCTGGGAAAGAACGGAGGACGCCGCCATCCGGGCCCTGGGGACCGCAGACTATAAGGGCATGCTTGCTTTTGTGAAACAGACGCTGGAAGACGCGCAGACCGAAGGCAAGAGCGGCATCGGGATGCACAAGCTGGAATTCGGCTACACCCGGTACGAGCATACGAAGCGGGTGCTGGGCTGGGCTAAACGGCTGTACGATGCCACGCCGGACAAGACGGGCCTCCGGTATGAGGACCTGATGATCGCGACGATTTTCCATGACGTGGGACGGGGTGCGGCCGAGCAGACGGGAGCGGACCACGCGAAGGCCGGGGTGCCGATCACAAAGGACTGGCTGCAGGCCCACGGCTACGACGCTGAACGGACAGAGTATATTGCGGGGCTGGTGGGCTCCCATTCCGACAAATGGCGGATGCAGGGCCCGGAGATCGACCGGAACCTGCTGATGCTGATGGAAGCGGACCTCCTGGATGACATGGGACTGCTGGGCATTGTGATGGACACGTTGATCGTGCGGGCCCGGAAGGAGGACGCAACCTTCTACGACTGCTGCAACCACTACGAACGCTACACCCATCCCATGCAGCATGACAGCCCGATGGTCACGCCGGAAGGGAAGGCACTCTGGGACCAAAAGACAGAGAGCACGGACTGGTTCGTGGAGGAGTACAGGCGGGACATCCTGCTGGGCGGCGAGCATTACATCGGATACAGGTAACGTATATTTTTATCAGACGGGATTTCAGGCCGGAGGGGTTTTCCGATATGCTGTCGGGGAGACCCCGAAGGCCCTTTTAAACATTTCTGCCATATAACTGGTGCCGTTGAAGCCGGTCTTCCGGGCGATCTCCGACAGGGGGAGCGTGGTGGTCCGGAGGTATTCGGCGACCTTTCGCAGGCGGAAGTCCAGCAGGTATTTGACCGGACTTCCACCGACGTATTTATGGAAAATCCGGTTGCAGAGGGATTTGCTCACATTGCCGCTGGCACTGATTTCATCCAGGGTGATGGGATTCGGATATTCCTGCTGGATATAAAACATCATGGCCTTGAAGGCCTTGGAATGCAGGGTGGCCTGCAGGTCCTGCTCCAGTATGCCGAAGGTTGTACTCTGGTGGAGAATGATTTCCCAGATCTCAAACATCCGCCTGGTAACCCGGAAGGGATCCCGCCGGAGATCCGGCAGGCTGAGCATGATGTTATAGATTTCCTGGGTATTCTCATTGATGTTCCGGAAGCGGAGATAGGACAGGTTCGGATTCGTGATGACGGGCAGGACCGCCTGCATCTCCACAGCCACGGAGGAATTCAGGATACTGGGATGGACCACGAAAATCACATAGGTGGCGGTTTCGTTCTCCACGGCCATGCTGTAATGGATCTGGTTGGCATTGACAAAAATGGTATCCCCGGCGTTCAGGGGGATCACCTTGCCGTTGACACAATAGGCCATTTTCCCGCTCTTCACCGATACAATCTCAATATCCTCATGAAAGTGGGGCACCCTTTCCCAGGTGACGTTCGGCTTGATCCAGCCGTCATAAATATACGAAGGGAAGTTGGGATCGTCGTAATTGACTTCCTCCGAGCCATCCTCCCGCTTGACAATCAGCCCGATGACATCCTTCTTCATAACAATTTTCTCCTCAAATCCGCAATTTATAACAATCCTGCACAGAAAGGCAAAATAGTTATAAAAACAAGCAAACTTGGCGGTAGAAAACCGCCTTCACGGATAATATACTTATAAATGTCAAGCTTGGCAAGCACTTTTAGGAAGATTTTCGGGGGAGTGAACGCTGATGAACAGTGAAGCAGTCGTAATGAAAAATATCAGCAAGGAATTCCGGGTCCTGAACCGGCACGAGGGGCTGAAGGGCAGCATCCACGATCTTTTCTCCAGGGACTACCGGACCGTGAAGGCGGTGGACGATGTATCCCTGACGGTGAACAGGGGAGAGATCATCGGATACCTGGGACCCAACGGCGCCGGGAAATCCACCACCATCAAAATCATGACGGGGGTGCTGGAACCAAGCGCCGGCGAGATAATGGTGAACGGGCGGGTGCCCTATAAGGACCGGACCGCCAATGCGGAGCACATCGGCGTCGTGTTCGGGCAGCGGAGCCAGCTGTGGTGGAACCTGCCGCTGATCGAATCCTTCAACCTGCTGCGGGATATCTACCTGGTGCCGGAAAAGGAATACCGGGAGATGCTGGAACTGTACCGGTCCCTGGTGGACCTGGAGCCGATCCTGCACAAGCCGGTGCGGCAGATGTCCCTGGGACAGCGGACCCTGAGTGACATCCTTGCAGCGTTCCTGCACAACCCGGGAATCGTATTCCTGGACGAGCCCACCATCGGGCTGGACGTATCCATGAAGGCGAAAATCCGGGAACTGATCCGGGGACTGAACGAGGCGAAGGAGACCACGGTGATCCTGACCACCCACGATATGGGCGACGTGGACGCGCTGTGCAGGCGGATTATTATCATCGACAAGGGCCGGAAGATCTATGACAACGACATCGGGCACCTGAAGTCCTATTTCGGCTCCTACAGGACCCTGCGGATGCGGCTGGGGGACGATTCCTGGGTGGAACAGGTGATCGACGAGAAGGAAACGGACGTCATGCATGTGATGCAGGAGATGCAGAAGGAGCACCGGATCAAGGACATCCAGCTGCAGGAGATCTCCACCGAAGAGGTGATCCGGAAAATCTACGAAGGGGGGAAATCAGCATGACCAAAATCAGGAGACTGACAGCGCTGACGAGAGCCGGCATCATTGAATCCCTGCAGTTCCGGCTGGGGACAGCCGTGATGCTGTTCGGCAACCTGATCTACCTGGCCCTCGTGTATTTCCTCTGGAAGGCGATCTATGATTCCAGCGGCACCGACATGGTGAACGGCATGACATTCCACGACACAATGATCTACCTGATCCTGGCCACAGCGATCTTCAACCTGCTGGAGATGTTCATCGTGTGGGACATGAGCCGGGCCATCCAGTCCGGGGAGATCATCATTCACCTGCTGAAGCCCATGCGCTACCGGCTCTATACCTTCTGGAGCTATACCGGCGCCCATGTGAACAACTTTTTCCTTGCCTTCGTTCCCACATTTATCGTGGTGGCCGTCATCACCGGGGGCGCGATTCCCATGGGCATGAATCTTCTGTACTTTATGATTTCCCTGATTCTGGCGCTGATCGTCAATTTCAACATTGAGATGCTGGTGGCGCCCATCTGCCTCTACACGGAATCCACCTGGGGGATCAATATCGTGAAGGAAACGATCGTGCTGCTCCTGTCCGGCGCGACGATCCCTCTGGCATTTTTTCCGGAGGGGCTGCGGCAGGCGGTGGAATTCCTGCCGTTCCGCGCGGTGTACGACATTCCGCTGACGGTGCTGTTGGCCAAGAACGGAACGGACACCCTGGCGGGGCTGCTGCCCAAGCTGGGGATCCAGGCGCTGTGGGTTGTGGTGCTGACCGTCTGCGGCAACCTGTTCTGGAACCACGCGGTGAAAAAGATCACGGTGAACGGAGGCTGATAAAACATGGAATTGGCAAGGGAAAGGAAGAGGGGACTGTCCTTCTATCTGTCCATCTACAGGAAGATCCTGATCCAGGACCTGAAGAGCAAGATGAGTTTCCGGACGGACTTCATCATTTCCACCTTCGGGATGGTGCTGACGAACGTCTCCGGATTTATCACCTTCATGATCCTGTTTCACAATTTCCCCAGCGTGAATGGGTGGGACTACAACCATATGCTGTTCCTGTACGGATTCTCGCTGATCGCCCTGACGCCGGTGCAGTGCTTTTTCGACAACAACTGGAACCTGCGCTTCATGGTGCGGTCCGGGGACTTCATCAAATACTGCTTCCGGCCCATCAACGTGTTTTTCTATTTTATTTCAGAAGTGTTTGACGTAAAGGGACTGGGTCAGTTTGCCTTCGGGCTGGGCACCTTCATCTACGCCTGGGCCCACATCGGGATTCCCGTGACGTTCGTGACCATCGCGGAGGCGGTGCTTTTTCTGATGACGGCCTCGCTATTCATGATTGCGCTGATGAACTTCGCGGCGGCCACCTGCTTCTGGATTATCAATTCCGGGTATGTGATGGTGATCATGTTCCGGTTCAAGGATTTCGCGAAGTATCCGGCCAGCATCTTCAACAGTGTTTTCCGGTTTATCTTCACGTTTATTATTCCCATCGCGTTCGTGGCCTACTATCCGAGCCTGGTGTTTGTGACACCTGACCGCGTACCGCTTCTGTCCTGGCTTTCACCGGCCATCGGGGCGCTGTTTTTCTGGCTGAGCTATAAATTCTGGATGCTGGGTGTGCGGAAATATGACTTCACAGGCTCCTGAGCGGGAAGGCCGCCTCAGCGGAGGAAGCCTTCCACACGGTTCCCGTTATCATCCGCGGATACTTTCAGATCGGACGCGACGTGCCGCAGCAGGAGCACCGGCACGGATTCCGCGTCGGAGAGCGGATCCCAGGCGTCGCCGCCGAAGGATACCGTGAAGGAGATTTCCTCATTCGCCTTGGCGTATTCAAACGCCAGGGTGATTTCATTATAATCCTTCCGGTGGCAGGAGATCCGTTCAATGCACAGCTCCTCCAGCACGGTCAGCATCCCGCGCTGCAGGTTCACAGGAACCATATGTTTCCGGAAGAAGTTATCCATTTCTTCGATCTGGCTGCTGAAATCGCTGTCTCCCTCCCGGAGGGTAAAGGACAGGGACTTCAGGTGCTGGATGAACTGGCGGGTCCTGGCCTTCTGCGGATTCTCAAACAGCTGGGCGGGACTGCCTTCCTCGTAAATCACACCCTCATCCATATAGAAGACGCGGGTGGATACATTCTTCGCAAACTTCATTTCATGGGTGACGACCAGCATGGTGGTTCCGTGCTGCGCCAGGTTCCGGATGACGGCCAGTACTTCCTCCACCATGGTGGGATCCAGGGCGGAAGTGGGCTCGTCGAACAGGACGATCTGGGGGTCCATGGCGATGGTCCGGGCGATGGCGGCACGCTGCTGCTGGCCGCCGGACATCTCCGCGGGATAGCTGAGGGCCTTTCCGGAGAGGCCGACGGTCTCCAGGAGCTGCATGGACCGCTCATACGCTTCCTGGCGGCTGCGCTTCAGCAGCACGGTCTGGGCCAGCATGACATTTTCGACCACCGTCAGGTGCTGGAAGAGGTTGAAAGACTGGAAGACCATGCCCACATGCTGGCGGAGCTGATTCAGGTTATAGCCCGCCGCGGAGGTGTCCTCGCCGTGGAAGAGGATCCGTCCCCTATCCGGGATCTCCAGGCGGTTGATCAGGTTCAGGAAGGTGCTCTTGCCGGTTCCGGAGGGGCCGATGACGGAGATCACGTCCCCGGCACTGACGATGCAGCTGACATCCTTCAGCGGCTCCACGCCCTCATACTTCTTGGCCAGATGCTCAATCTCCAGCAGCTTCTCCCCGGGGGTGACGGCAGGCGCTTTCCGGGTGACACCGGGGGTGCCTGCGGCCGCATCCCGGTTGATACCCCTGAGGGCATGGCGGGGAGAACGGTTCTGCAGGCGGCTGGTGCCGGCCCGCATCAGGATGATCAGCATATTGGACAGCAGGAAATAGATCAGCGCTGTGGTGATCAGCGGGAAGAAGGCATCAAAGGTACGGCTGCGGATAATATCCGAAACCTTGGTCAGCTCCATGACGGAGATATATCCGGCAATGGACGTCGCCTTCACCATGGAGACCAGCTGGCCGCTGTAAACCGGCAGGATGTGCTTCATGGCCTGGGGAAGCACCACTCGGAAGAAACTCTGGGACCTGGTGAAGCCCAGCGCCTTGGCAGCCCGCGCCTGGCCGGCGGGAACGGCTTCAATACCGCTGCGGAAGATTTCGGAGGCGTAAGCGGCAAAATCCACCGAGAAGCCAATGACGCAGATGACCAGGGCCGTCAGGCCGCTGTTGGTGAAAACTACGTAATAGAGGACCATCAGGAGCACAGTGATGGGGATGCCCTGGATGACCCGGATATACATCCTGGAAAAGGCAAGGGCAAAAGGATTTTTGCTCATCCGCATCCAGCAGATCAGGGCGCCGAGCAGCGTTCCGATAACGCCGGAGACCAGGGCCAGGATCAGGGTGGTTCCCAGGGCGTTGAGGAGCATCTTCCAGCGATCTTCCCGGATGAAATTGCTGAAGAAGCCGTCCCGTATCCGCTTGATGAACTGGGATGCCTTGGAAACGGACGCCGTCACCGGCGGGTTTTTCACCACGATATAGATTTCGCTGCTGGTGACCGGATCCGTAATACTGATCTGTTTCAGGCGTTCCTCGGTAATATACAGGGTATCCGCCATTATGTCGTAGGTGCCGGCATTGAGCCCGGCCACCTCCGCGGCGTAATCGCAGCACTCGAACCGGGGCGTATATCCGGTGCGGGAACAGAAATCGCTGATCAGCTCGACAAAATGTCCCGTCAGATTGGTTCCGGAATAATAGCTCTTCGGGAACCAGGTTCCGGAGGTGGCGACCCGGAGGGTGCCTTTTTCACCGGTGAAGGTATAGTGCAGGGCGGCGTCCGCGTCCGAGGTCATTGTACTCCACTTTACCGCCAGCTTTTCCAGATCGCCACTGGCAGTGATTTCCCGGAGGTAACTGTTGAATTCCTGTTTGATCTTATCCCCCTGCGCATTTTTCTGTGTGCCGAAACCGTAGGAGACGGAAGAAAGGGGCGTACTGATGTAGGCCAGGTCGTCATAATTGTCGCTGACCATGGACAGCTGGGTATAATAGGCGGCAGCCGCGTCCGCCTTTCCGGTTTCCAGCGCGAGGAACATATCCGTGAAGCTGTTGTAGTTCACGATTTCGCAATCTGGAAATGCCTTCTTCGGAAAGTCCGCCAGCTCCGTTCCCGTCAGGGCGGAAATACGCAAGCCGGGGACATTCAGTTCACCCAGGGTTTTGTTGGTGGACGGGTAGGCATAGTCGGCATCCCGGATGATCACACACGGCAGTTTTGCCGCATCGTTGATATCAGGCAGGGTGCTGATATCCCGCAGCATGGCTGTCAGCTCCGGATAGGCCAGGAGGATATCCGCCACCTCACTCCTCGACACCAGGAAGGCGTCGATGGTGCGGTTCACGGTCAGCTGCGCCAGGTCATTCACACTGCCTGCCTCATGGAAAACCGAATTCGGCCACATCTCATGGGCCGACTCCGTCCATTCGGAATCAGGCACGGTGCCGATGATCTTTCCGTTCAGGTTATCCACGGTGCGCAGTTCGCCCAGATCCTGCGCCACATCCACCGTTCCGATCAGCTGGGACAGCAGGATTGCCGCCAGGATGACAAAGACAATGACTGCTTCCGCGATGAAAACTTTGCGCTGTTTATTGCTCACTTATTTCACCTTTCCTATATGCACCGGAGAACCGGAAAATGCTCGTGGCGGAAAAAGCGTACCGGGGATTATTTCACAAAAGATATCAGTATCATATAACAAACGGCAAAGACCTACAAGTGCAGGCGCTGCCGTCCGGCAGGCTCCCCGTGGCGGGAACGAAGCGAAAAGATATGAAAAAACTCCGGTTCTGTGGTATGATGGGAATGTAAAAAACGATCAACGAAGAAAGCCTGGTTGCTGCAGTGAAAGTTGACACAAGGGACAAAAAACCGAAGATATGGAACATCGCGCTGCTGTCTGCGGTGGTGATCATTGCCGTGGCGGTGCTGGCCGCCCTGGACAGCCGGAAGTACATGCGGCCCATGAGCGTGATCCTGGATCTCTATTTTGCGGCCGTGATCGTGCTGCTGCTGTCCGCCTTTGTCAAACAGATCGAATACAATCCGTATTCCTACAACGTGATTTATTACCTCGGTTTTTCCCTGTTCGTATGCTTTGTGCTCGCCATCAGCATCTCGCTGACGGTGCGGGCGTTTTCCGATCCGGGCGGATTCGGATTCCCGCAGGTGATTGCCGTGCTGAAAAGCGCGGCGCGGAAATTCCTGTACGTGATTTCCGCCTTTGTGGTCCCGTTTGCCGCGGCGCTGGCGGTCTCCAACGTGCTGCTGATCCGGCGGGCGGGATTCAGGCTGGAGAATATCCTGGGGCTGGTGCTGGGCGTGTTCCTGGTCGGCGGTCTGGTGTTCCTGCACCTGTACGAGCGGCAGGCACCGGCGGACCCCGGGGTGCAGCGCACGCGGGAAATGGTGCTGACCCTGGTGACCAGCTTCTACCTGTACTTTGAATGCATGATGATCGGCGCCATCGCGGCTGGGATGATTGCCGCGCTGTACGAGCCGGAGCGGAACAAGGATGTGCTGATCATCCTGGGCTACACCCTGCGGGAAGGGGCAACTTCCGAAACCGTGCTGCGCTCCCGTGTGGACCGGGCCATCGCCTTCCGGGAAAAGCAGCTGCGGGAGACGGGGAAGGACCTGATCTTCATCCCCTCCGGTGGAAAGGGGACAAACGAGGCCTTGTCTGAAAGCCGGTGGATGCACAACTACCTGACGGCCCGGGGGATTCCGGAAGATATCATCACCGAAGAGGACCAGAGCACGACGACCCACGAAAACATGCGGTTCTCAAAGCAGAAGATCCGGGAAATCAATCCGAAGGCGAAGATTGCCTTCTGTACCTCAAACTACCATGTATTCCGCAGCGGCCTGTACGCCCGGCGGGAAAAAATGCGGGCAGTGGGGATCGGCGCAAAAACTGAATGGTACTTCTGGCCGAACGCTTCCGCCCGGGAATTCCTGGGGATCCTGACCGAGCACCGGCTGAAGCAGGCTATCATCCTGCTGGGACTGACGGCGGTGAACGTGGCGCTGGTGTTGCTGGCCTACGCGTAAAAAAGGTGATAAAATACTATATATTGAGTCTGGCACCGGACAGAGACACAATTCTGTCGGGGAGGAGTATTGATGGTGAAAAAGAAGCATTCCCTGAGCAACCGGTATAAACGGTTTTTCCTGAATGAGCGGACGGCCATGATCGCTGCAGCGGTCAGCATCCTGATCCTGCCGGTGATTTATTTCTTCGGGAACCGGTCCGGCGCAATTGACCTGCCCGGCAAATATGACCTGCTGATCCGGCTGCTGCTGATCTGCACGCTGTTCTATTCACTGAAGAAGCACAAGCTGCTGCTGATGCAGGCGGCCACGGTGGGCCTGCTGTTCTGCATGCTGTGTGCCCAGTCGCAGTACGCGCTGGGGAACCTGGCAAACAGGTCTTCCGAAACCTATATTACGATGGGCCTGCAGGGATTCATTTTCCTGGCCGGGGAGCGGATGATCCTGTTCATCCAGTCCTTTGTGTGCATCAGCCATTTCATTATCCACGCGGCGAGGCGGCAGGAAGCGATCCGGGTTTCCGTAAACCAGATTTCCATCCTGTTCCTGCTGGCGCTGGTGGTGATCCAGCTGATTATCGCTCCCGCGCTGACCTTTGAGCGGGACTATGTGCTGTATATCTGGACACTGCACCTGGACGAACTGTTCACCTTTGTACTGGTTGCCTGTGCGGAGCTGATCCTCATGATCGACCAGAGAGAATTCGGAGGTGAGTGATACAGATGGCGAAGAACAAGCACATGGCAACATGGTACTTTTTTACCACGCTGATTTCCATATTCAGTATCTGCACGATCCGGATCTTTGACGGATACAACTGGCCGTTCTACGCGGTGACAGCCAACGCCATCCTGTCCCTGGGCGGGCTGGTGCTGCATATGCACCTGAACGATGAGCTGCGGAAGAAACTGTGGATGAAGGCAGCGCGTTTCCTGCTGCTGCTGAACTCCATCTCCGTGTTCCTGATGCTGGCATTCAGCCTGTTTATCCTGAGCAGCCAGTATCACAACCCCCAGAAACCGGACCTTACCGTATCCTCCGCAGCGGAGATCGAACAGGCAATGGCGGAGAGCAGCCAGGGCATGACACTGATGGCCACGGAGGACCTGTACATCTACTGCGCCGACTACAGTGATATCGACTATGTGGCCGGGGACAGGCCCTCCAGGGACGATGAAAGCATCCTGCTGTGCGTTGCAGCGGCCTTCCAGGAGGATTACCAGTTTGATTTCCGCCACAGCAACATTGTGGGCTGGCACGCGTCGGACGGCCAGCTGGAGCGGGGCACGCCCAAGAGCCGGCTGGGAGCGTTCACCTACGCGAACGGCGAACCCCGGATCCACGGCATTGAGGACGCGGAGCAGGCTGTGCAGGATGCGGCGGAACAGGGCGGATCCGGGTACCAGCAGTTCATCGTGCTGCACAACGGGGAGCGGGGCGGACATGACAGCAATGAGTTCCGGTGCTTCCGGGTGCTGGCGATCCTGAACGGCAGGGCCTGCATCATCGATTCCCGCACGCAGATGCACTACCGTGATTTCATTACGGCACTGGAGGACCTGGGGATCCGGGAAGCGCTGTACTGCGATATGGGCAGCGGATGGAACTATTCCTGGTACCGCAACGCGGAAGGGAAGCCGGTGGACATTATCGGAACGCCCTGGCCGTTCTCCCACAACTGGCTGGTATTCCGGAAATAACAGAAAAAGCAACCGGACGCAAAGAAGGAGTTCCCCGCGGGAACTCCTTCATTTTCTTTGCTCCGGGGTGTCAGGGAACCACCGGAAGCTGCACTTTCAGGCTGTCCAGGTCGATGTCAAAGGAATAATTGTTATCAGCCAGTTTTGGTCCTTCCGCAGGTTCCGGGGACTCATTCTCATCCAGGAAGGCCCGGTAGGGATCCCAGGTCAGGAGGCAGAGCTCCAGGTGATGCCCTTCCGCCAGGGTATAGACGGTGGGCATCATATAGAAGGTATAGTCTTTATACACGCCTGCTTCCAGGCCGGTCTCCTGGAACACGTAGTCCGAGGGATTGCTGCCCACGCCGGGATTCTGCAGGTCGGTCCAGGCAGCGGTCACAAGGTGCGCGCTTCCGTCCTTCTGCACAAGGTGGAGAATGGGCATGTTTTCATCATAACCGTCATCCGCCTTGGAAACCGTGGCGCTGAGGAGGGAGCCTGAAAGGCGGTAGTCCTCGGGGCTGACAAACGCCCGGCGGTCACCGGCGAGCCATTCCACGACGCATTTATGGCTGTCCCGCTCCAGCGGGGAGCCGCAGAGCTCAAAGCCCTCGGAACCGTAGGTGCCGATGCCGGCGGCGAGGACCAGGGCAAAGCCGCGGGCCAGCAGCGGATTATAATCCTCCGCATACATGTAGCTTTTTTTTCCGCCGTTGGGAACCGCGTAGTTCCATTGCTTCGGATCGGCCTCTGCGGCAGCTTCCAGGGCGGTGATGTTTTCCTCCGCGGCCCGGGGAAGCTGGACAAAGACTTTGACAAGATCCGCGAGCCCGTCAAAGTCCGTATCGTTATCCGTTTCCACCCACACGCAGAAGCGGAGGATATCGCTTTTTTCATTGGAATAGGCGGGGTCCCGGAAATCAGACACGGTCAGGATGGGCTGCAGCATACCGTCCTTCACCCGCAGGGGACTTTCCGGAAACGCCGCGGCATCCACCTGCTCCGCAAAGGAAAATCCGGACAGGCAGAGCAGGAGCGCACAGAGCACAGCAAAAAACTTCTTCATGAGAAAAAATATCCTTTCTGTTACCTTATGGGCGGGGATACTATACCGGAAAGGCTGGAAAAGCAAAAGGAGAAGGGCGGCCGGGAAAAAGTGAAAAAAAGGCGCCGGGACGATTGACTTAGAGTGAACTTCAGCATATAAAATACAGACAGAAAAAGCCTGACAACTGCATGAAATCATCAACAAAACAGGAGGAAACACATATGGAATTCAATGAACTGATCACAGCACGCCGCAGCATCCGGAAATATGAGGGCGGCATCGGCCACGAAGACCTGGCGGAGATCCTGCACGCCGCGCAGCAGGCGCCGTCGTGGAAGAACCAGCAGACCTCCCGCTGCTACGCGGTGGAAACCCCGGAAACGCTGGAGGACCTGCGGGCAAAGGCACTGCCTTCCTTCAACCAGAACAGCTCCGCCCGGGCCGCGCTGGTGGTGACCACCTTCGTGAAAGACACGGTGGGCTTCGATAACGACGGCCGGCCGGTGAACGAGATCGGCAACGGATGGGGCGCCTACGACCTGGGCCTGCACGACGCATACCTGGTGCTGGCGGCGAAGAACCTGGGCTACGATACGCTGATCATGGGCATCCGCGACGCGGGCGTTCTGCGGGAGAAGCTGGGCATTCCGGCGAACGAAGAGATCATGTCCGTGATCGCCGTGGGCAAGGCGGCGGAATCCCCGGCGCCCCGGCCGCGGAAGGCGATGGAGGAAGTCGTCCGGTTCTTCTGAGCACGGAGTAAACCCGGAAACGCCCGCGGCAGGGCGGGAGCAGATCCGGAAAAAACTGTCCCGGGAAATATGCCCCTGTGGGATCCGGAGACGGCGGCCGAATATGTCTGCGGCACATCGGACGAGATGACTGAACGCTACCTGGAGGGGAAGCCCCCTCCCCGGCGGGAATCCGGGAGGCGCTGGCGGGGCTGACGGCGGCCGGGAAAGCGTATCCGGCGCTCTGCGGATCCGCGCTGGAAGGCGGTATCTTTGACGAATAAGGAGGGGCCTGGCGGAAATGGCAGACAAGTATATGTCCGATATCCACCTGGAGGACTACACCGGAGAATACGAAAACCCGAAGGCCCTCCGGCAGGACCTGATCGCGGACTGCGGGCGGGAGAAGATCTCCCTGGACGGGGTATGGCACTACGCCGTGGACCAGTACGATACCTGCCTGAGGCAGAAATGGTACCTGGAAAAATACACAGACGACCGGGGATTTACGCTGCCGGTGGACTATTCCTTTGACGAATGGGACATGATGAAGCGGCCGGCATCCGGAATACGGAGCCCGGATTCGCGAAGGTGCGGATCGCGCCGCGGCCCGACCCGCGGCTGAACAGCCTGGGTGCGGTGCTCGACACGGTGCACGGACGGATCCGGTCCGCCTGGAAATACACGGAGGGCGGGATCCGGTATGAGATCGAAACGCCGGTGGAGGCGGAGATTGTCCTGAACGGAAAGACCCGGACGGTGAAGAAGGGAAAATACCTGTTCGGGGAGGAAGCCTGAAGCGGCATACTGACGAAAGGAAACGGAGGAAAGATCCATGGACCGGAACACACCTTTGTACGATACATCCCTGTCTGACCGGGAGCGGGCGGAATACCTGGTTTCCCAGATGACCCTTGAGGAAAAATGCGCCTGCTTTACCCTGTGGATCCGGAACGAGCGGCTGGGAATTGCCGCATCCACCTGCGGAGGAGAGGGCGCCCACGGCGTGCAGGCGCGGGCCGGGCAGGGGGAACTGCACCCGCCGACGCCCACCACCTCCTTTACGCAGCCCATCGGTATGGCGGCAACCTTTGACCGGGAGATGATCCGGAAGGCCGGGGACGTGACCGGGAAGGAATCCCGCGCCTTCGCCAACGCGGTGGGCAAGGGCGGCCACTGCCGGCTGTGCCCGACGGTGGACCTGTGCCGGGATCCCCGCTGGGGACGGAACGAGGAGGGCTACGGCGAGGACCCGTACCTGACGGGCAAGATGGCGTCCGCCTATATCCGGGGCATGCAGGACGAACACAATTACGACGGCACGCCCCTGAAGGACGGGGAACGGGGCAACCGGATCCGGACCGGCGCGGTGCTGAAGCATTTCTACGCGAACAACCAGGAATACCGGCGGGCTTACGACAGCTTCGACATTTCCGACAAGGTGAAGTATGACTACGAGCTGGAACCCTTCCGCTACTGCGCGGAGGAGGGTCACGCGGAGGGTGTGATGACCTCCTACAACGAGATCAACCACCTGCCGGCCATGCTGAACCACGAAGTGCAGGACCTGCTGAAGGACAAATGGGGCATCCGCTACGCCATGACAGACGGCGGCGACTTCCTGCAGACGGTGAACTTCCACCGGTATTACGAAACCCACGCGGAGACGCTGGCGGAGGGAGTCAAGGCCGGCGTGGACGCGATGCTGGACAATCCCTTCGAGGTGGAGAAGGCAGCGAAGGAAGCTTATGCGCGGGGCCTGATCACGGAAGCAGAGATGGACAAATCCATCCTGTGTACGGTGACGGAACTGATCCGCCAGGGCGCCTTCGATCCGGAAGATCCGTATGCGGAGCTGGACATGGCGGATGTGGGAACGGACGAGGCAAAGCGGATCTCCCTGGAGATGAGCAAAAAGACGAATGTGCTGCTGAAGAACGAGAACGGCTTCCTGCCCTTCCGGAAGGAGGACGATATCGCGCTGATCGGATATGTGGGCAACAGCTGGTACATGGACTGGTACGCCGGGAAGCCGACCTACCAGGTGACGCTGAAGGCGGGCCTGGAGAAAAAGATGCACCGGGAAATCCCCTATGAAAGCGGGCAGAACCTGTTCCGCTTCCGGGCCGGGGATAAATATATCGGCGGCAGCGTATCCGCAGATATTCCCTGGTTCCTGCGGAAGGAACCGGCGGAGCTCGTACTGGTGGATAAAGCGGAGGACGCCATTGTTTTTGAACAGCAGAACTGGGGCTGCGGAAGCAACTTCCTCTATGCCCCGGCCTACCGGAAATACGCGACGGTGGGGATGGACGGGAAGATCACCCTCTCCTCCGACGAACCCTTCACCTTCCAGATCTATGAAAACTTCACCATCGGCAAAGCGGACGCGGTGCGTACCCCCGCGCCGCGGAACGCGAACTGCGTGGAACTGACCGAATACTGGAATGACGAGGCATGCGACGTGAAGCTGTACTGCTTCGGCAACCGGAACGTGTACCTGGAGGACGGGAAGCTGAAGACCGACAAGCTGGAGCGGCTGCGGCCGGAAAGCAACACCAAGGAAGGCGGCAACGTGGTGGAAGCCTGGGCCGGATCCGAAAAGGAAGCGGCAACCCTGACGGTGGAGATCGTATCCGACGGGATTGAGCGGGCGAAGGCCCTGGCCCGGAAGGCGAAGAAAGTCATTGTCGCGGTGGGCTGCAACCCGGTGATGAACGCCAAGGAGGAAATTGACCGGAGCACCATCGACATGATTCCGCTGCAGGAAAAACTGGTGGAGGCGGTATACGGTGCAAACCCGAACGTGGCCGTGGTGCTGATCACCAACTATCCTTATGCCATCGGCTGGATGCAGGAGCATGTGCCGGCGATCCTCACCAACGCAACGGGATCCCAGGACCTGGGCAACGGCCTAGCCGCAGCCATCTTCGGCGAGGAAAGCCCCGCGGGGCGCCTGCCCATGACCTGGTACAGGAGCGACGCGGATCTGCCGCCCATGGAGGATTACGATCTGATTGCCCATCCCCGGACCTACCGGTACTTTACGGGACCGGTGCTGTATCCCTTCGGATACGGGCTGTCCTACACCACCTTTGGATACAGCGGGCTGCAGGCAGTGAAAAAAGGCTTCGGGCTGGAGGTGTCCGTGGAAGTGAAGAACACCGGAAAGACCCGGAGCGACGAGGTGGCGCAGCTGTACCTGCAGCGGGTATCGCCCTCCGGCACCGTGCACCCCCTCCGGCGACTGATCGGATTTGAACGGCTGAACGGAATGGAACCCGGGGAAAGCCGGAAGGCCGTGTTCAGGGTGAATCCCTGCGACCTGGAAATTTACATGGAGTCAGAAGGGAAAAAGGTGATTGAACCCGGAACCTACCGGATCTATGCCGGCGGGAATTGCCTGGATGAGCGGGTATCCGCTGAGATTGAACTGTAAAAAAATCAGCCCTTCGCCTTCCGGAGCTCGCTGACCATGGCGGAGCCGATGATCAGGACAGCGCCGATCCCGTTCAGGAGGGTCAGGGGCTCCTTCAGGAGCAGGGCGGAGAACAGCAGGGCGGAAACGGGATCAATGTAGCTGAGGATGGCCACCGTCTGCACCCGCAGGCGCTCCATCCCGCCGAAATACAGCACGTAGGCAAGGCCGGTATGCACGATGCCGACCACCAGCAGCAGGGCCACCGCGCCGAAGGTGATACCCTCCATGCGGAAACCGCCCGTCAGAAACAGATAAGGAATCATGACCGTTCCGGCGGAAAGCAGCTGGACGGTCGTTTTTCGGTAGGCGTCAATGCCGGGAAGCTTCTTGTTCAGGATAATGACGGTAGCATAGATGAGGGCCGCGCCCAGCCCCAGGAGGACGCCGCGAAGCTGGCTGCCCTGAACTCCGCCGTTTTCAAAAACGCCGCTGACCAGCACCATGCCGGCGATGGCCGCGGCGGCGCAGGCGGCTTTCAGGGGCGTCAGTTTTTCACGGAAGAGCAGGGGGGACAGGAGCATGACCACCGTCGGCGCCATATAGTAGCACAGGGTGGCAACGGCAACGGTGGTATGATTGAAAGCTTCGAAGAGCAGCATCCAGTTGAAGCCGATGAGGGCTCCGGTGAGGATCAGGACCGGCAGCACGCGCCGCGGGATTTTTTCCCCGGAGGGCTGCCGCCGCAGCCGGAGGAAAAGCAGGATGCACAGGCCGCCGAGAATGCCGCGGAAAAAAGCCAGGAAAGCGGAGGAGACCGGGATATAACGGCGAAAAACGCCGATGGTCCCGAAGATCAGCATCGACGCGATGAACATGCCGGCGGACCGGCGGTCACTGGGCTTCTGATCCATGAGGTTCCTCCTGTCCTCCGGCAGTGCGGAGGGATGGGCATACTTTATTGCGGGAACTTATAGTTCCGGGCATAATTCTCAAAATCCGGGAGGATATCCTGCCGCACGGTCCACTTTTTGCCGTCGGTTTTGCAGATGATGGGGCCCCAGGTGGCAAAGTTCATCCAGGTATACCCGTTGCGGGCGAGGAAACGCTGCGCCCGCTTGGTATCGCTGGCGCTGTGGGTAAAGAAGACATATTCCGGATCCGCATTGTCCAGGAATTCCTGGCGGATATAGCTGATGCCGTGATGCGGATACTTGAGGATATCCACTTTCAGGTCATAATTCTCCGCGAAAAGGAGCTGGGAAACGACGGTGGGCTCCACGTCCGCGGTGAGCAGCAGGGAGCAGTCCCCGTACTCCACCTTCAGCATGGCGGACATTTCGTTGCAGTTCCGGCGGGGGTTGATCAGCTCGTCAGGCATGCGGATGACGGTGAGCTTCACATCGCCGAAGGGAACCGTATCCCCCGTCTTCAGGTCCACGACGGGAATTTCCTTCTCCGCCAGGAGCCGCAGCGTATCGCGCATATAATGCTTGGCAGTTTTGCGCTCCACATAGTCATGGGGGAAAACCGTGTAGAAGGTGCCGACCTGCAGGCCGCCTTCAATCAGCGGAATGAGGCCGCCGATATGGTCGCCGTGGGGATGAGTGCTGAAAAAGGACTCCACGGACTCCACCCCGGCGTTCTGCAGCATTTCCAGGACGGTTTTGGTCTGGGTTTCCTTGCCGACATCCACGAGCATGCTGTGTTCCCCGTATGTGAGGAGCATGCAGTCCGCGCCCAGCAGGGGACAGACCGTCAGCGTCAGCAGCTGCGCGTCCTCCGGGAAGGGATCGGTTTCCTCCTCCCTGAACACTTTCCGCGCCTCTTCCGCCAGGGAACAGACGGGCAGCAGTACCAACACCAGCAGGATACAGATCAAACGCCTCATACAGCCCCACCTCTTGCAAATCATGGGGATAATTTATCATAATTCCGGGCGGCTGACAATTGCCGGGGGCCGGATGGGCTGTTCTGAAAATGACTTAAAATTGTTGCTGAAAACATGAACGTTATATGTTATAATATTCTTTATAGCATATAAAAACACCGGAGACCGCGGGGGATCAGGCGCGAAAGGGGTCCCTCCGGCGGAAAGGAAGAGCAGAACGTGGACTGGGACATGATCCTGCGAATGACCCTCGCGACACTGATCTATGTCATCGTCACAGGTTTCCTGTGGAAGATGTGCCACAAAAAAGAATCCTTCAGCACCCGGCTGAAGATTATCATTGGCCTGATCTACGGCGGCAGCGCCGTGCTGGCGAACCATATCGGCATCGATTACGGTTCGCTGGTGCTGAACGTGCGGGATATCGGGCCGCTGGCGGCGGGCCTGTTCTTCAGCCCCCTGAGCGGCCTGATCGCCGGTACGATTGGCGGCGTGGAACGGGTCCTGGCCGCTGAGATCTGGGGCATCGGCATCTTCACCCGGTGGGCCTGCGGCATCAGCACTTTCCTGGCCGGCGTGCTGGCGGCGATCCTGAACCGGAAGGTATACCAGGGCAGGCGCCCGTCCATGACGCAGGCGTTCTTCCTCGGCGCGGTGATGGAAGTTTTCCATATGTACGCGGTGCTGTTCACCAACCGGGACCAGATGAACTACGCCTACTATGTGGTCAAGGCCGCAGCGGTGCCGATGATCGTCTTCACTGCCATTGGTATGACGCTGTGCTCCGCTGTGATCATGAAACTGGCGGGGGAAACCTCGGATATCGGCTGGCGGGTGCCGGAGGAAAAAATTCCGGTGACGGTGCTCTTCCAGCGGGCGCTGCTGCTCGTGACCATCGGGCTGTTCATCTTCAATTTTATTGTATCCTATAACCTGCAGACCCGGCTGACGACGGAAACCACCTCGCAGAAACTGGAGTTCCTGGCCGGGGAGAAGGCAATGGTCTATTACGAAAGCGGCGGGGATATAGAGCGGCTGAAAGCCCACCTGTCGGAACAGATAAACTATGAGGATTATTACGTCCTGGTTGACGCCAAAACCGGGCAGATTGTGAATTATACGGATCATGACAGTGAAGGGACAGAGTCCCCGAGCCTGACCGAGAAACAGTTGGAAGAGGTCAAAGAAAACGCAGGCGGGGGCGCCTTTGTTGTGGATTATCCCGTCCTGCCATGGACGGCAATGATCGCCTCGGCGAATATCGGAACGGATTATCTGCTGCTGGCTGTGCGGGAAATGGATTCCATCTATGACGCCCGTTCTTCCTCCATGTATGAGAGCACGCTGTCGGACATCCTGATGTTCACGGTATTCTATATGCTGGTCGCGATGCTTGCGGACCGGCTGGTGGTGCGGAACCTGCACCGGGTGAATACTTCCCTGCGGAAGATTACAGGCGGCAAGCTGGATGAGCGGGTCTGGGTACACACATCCTCCGAATTCACGGAACTGAGCGAGGACATCAACACAACGGTGACCGCCCTGCGGGGATATATTGACCAGGCTGAGCAGAAGATGAAGGAGGAACTGAAGCTGGCAGCAGCGATCCAGGACTCCGCGCTGCCGAAGAACTTCATCCTGCCGACCAAGAACATCGAGATCTATGCGCTGATGACGCCGGCGAAGCAGGTGGGCGGCGACTTCTACGACTTCTTCTACATCGGCACCGATCAGCTGTGCCTGGTGATTGCGGACGTGAGCGGAAAGGGCGTGCCGGCCTCCCTGTTCATGATGCGGGCCAAGACGGCCATCAAGAACTATGCACGCAGCGGCAGCAGCCCCGCGGAGATCCTGCAGCGTGTGAACAACACGCTCTGTGAAGGCAACGACGCGGAGATGTTCGTGACGGTATGGATCGGTATCCTGGACCTGAAGACCGGGCAGATGCAGTGCGCAAACGCAGGACATGAGTACCCGGTGCTGATGCGCGCCAACGGGGAATATGAACTGGTGAAGGACAAGCACGGCCTGGTGCTGGCGGCGATGGAAAACATCCGGCTGCGGGAATACTCGATGGACATGGAGCCCGGAGACCGGCTGTTTGTCTACACGGACGGCGTGCCGGAAGCGATCAACGTGAAGGAAGACGCCTACGGGACGGACCGGCTGGTTGATAAACTGAACCGGATAAAGAACGCGCCCCAGGAACAGGTGCTGGAGGATGTGCTGCAGGATATCCGGAACTTTGCCGGAGAAGCAGAGCAGTTTGATGATATTACGATGCTGGGATTGACCTACCTGTACCGCACAGACAACCCGCAGACGGAATAAAGGAGCAGGAAAATGATTCGTAAACTTGTACGGCAGATGTTGACAGCGCAGGTTTTCTCCGCACTGACGGTTTCCCTGTGCCTGCTGATTGACAGTGTGATGATCGGCCGCTTCATCGGCGATGACGGTATCGCGTCCTACGGCCTGGCCAATCCGCTGCTGCTGGCCATCGGAGCCATCGGCAGCCTGCTGGCGGCCGGTATCCAGGTGGTCTGCAGCCGGTCGCTGGGCAAAGGCGACCAGGAGGAAACGAACGCGGGATACTCTTCCGCGCTGGTTGCGGGCGGCGGTATTTCACTGGTGTTCCTGCTGGCTGCGCTGATTTTCCAGGGACCCATGGCCCGGGCCATGGGCGCCGTCGGAAATGAAACCCTGTTCCAGATGACAAAGGGCTATATCGCCGGCTTCAGCATCGGCGCCCCCGGCTCCATGGGATCGCTGGTGTTGATTCCCTTCCTGCAGATGGCGGGACAGAGCAATCTGCTGATCGTCGCCGTGCTGACGATGACGGTGGCGGATATCGCGCTGGACCTGCTGAACGTTCTGGTTTTCCACGGCGGGATGTTCGGAATGGGCCTGGCGTCTGCGATCAGCTATTACATGGCCATGGCGGTGACGGCGATCTACTTCTGCTCGAAGAAGTGCGTGTTCAAATTCTCCCTGAAAAAGGTGACGCGGAAGAAAATCCGTGAGCTGTTTACAAGCGGCGTGCCGGCCGGCTTCAGCATGGCCTCGGCGGTGATCCTGGTACTGCTGATCAACCGGATCCTGATCGCGATGGACCCGGTGAACGGCGGAAAGACGGAACTGGCGGCCTTCTCCGTGATTACTTCCATCGGCAATGTGGCACAATGCATCAATACGGGTACCGGCGGCGTATCGCTGACGCTGGCGGGGGTATTCTTCAATGAAGAGGACCGGAGCAGCCTGAAGGAGCTGATCCGGCTGCTGTGCCGCTACGCGGTGTATATGGGACTGGCCATGGGTATCCTGTTGCTGGTTTTTGCCAACCAGATGGTTTCCCTGCTGATTCCGGAACCCGGAAAAACGCAGGATATGGCCGCGCTGGGCCTCCGGATCTATTCGGCGGGCCTGATTCCGGTATGCATCCTCAGCGCGCTGAAGAACGCATACCAGGCTACCGGGCGGATCGGCATGAACATTTTCACATCCCTGGCGGAAGGCGCCTTCTTCCCGGTGCTGGCGGCGTTCATCTTCAGCCGCTTCATGGGAAGCACCGGCATCTGGCTGTACCTGGTGGTGGGTGAACTGCTCACGCTGGCCTGCATTGCGATCTTTACCCGCAAACTGACCGGGAAACACCTCTGGCAGGATGACGCGTGCCTGCTGCTGAAGAGTGATTTCGGCGTAAGGCCGGAAAACCTGATGGAAGCGGATATCCAGTCCGTGGAGGATGTGATGTCGGTGGCGCAGGATGCGGAAAAATTCTGTCTGGAACGCAGCCGCAACAGCCGCCTGGGCAACCATATTTCCCTGTGCATCGAGGAAATGGCCGGGAACACGATCCTGCACGGATTTACCAAGGACAACAAGCCGCATCATCTTTCCGTCAGGATCCTGCGCAAGCCCAAATACTGGGTGGTCCGTTTCCGGGACGACTGCCGGGCGTTTGACCCGGTGCACTATATCCCGCGGGAAGGCAAGGACGCGGTGGGCATCCACCTGGTGCTTGCGCTGGCGGAGGAAGCGCGGTATACTTATTCCATGAATCTGAACAACCTGGCATTGCGGCTGCCCGCGGACGATGAGGCACCTGCGGAAGAAAATTTAACAAATTCGTAAAAAATACTGCCAGGGCAGCGGGAAGCTGCGTATAAACAGATGTGAACGCCATCAGGCGCTCCAATATAAACAGGAAAGAAAAAAATCAGGAGGTTACGAAAATGTCTGAACTCGAGAACATGGGAGCTGAACTGTCCATTGAAGAAATGGAAAACGTGAACGGCGGATACAAGCGTCCCCCGGCCAAGCCCGGCTACATCATCTACAAGATCCGCAAGGGCGACAACCTGACCAGGATCGCCAGGGCCCACGGCTGCACCGTGAACGACATTCTCCGCTGGAATCCCAAAATCACCGACCGGAACAAGATCTACTACGACGATTATATCTACATCATGGAAAAGTAATTCCGGTAAACACAGAGAAGCCTCCCGCCAAAATGAACCGCTTCCCGTCAAGAGGACAGTGAAATAAAAAACAAGACGGGAACAAGAAATCTCTGGTGACCAACAAAGGTTGCCAGAGATTTTTTAAGGGAAGGCACGGCAAATAGCACCCTGCTGTCATCCGGTCAAGGGC
>JAFSOC010000009.1 GCA_017447185.1 Clostridia bacterium
CTATGACGTAACCGAGTATGCGGATGGCGCGAAGATCACAGGCTATCAGCTGAAGGTGACGGGTGAAGGAACAGCGACAATCGATAAGGATCATCTGGAAGTTGAGATTGAGCTGACGAACACCTATACGCAGGACGGCATTATCGTACTCGGTGCGCAGAAGATCCTGATAAACCGCGAACTAAAGGCTGGTGAATTCAGCTTCGTACTGAGCAAGGCTACAGTCGATGCGGATGGCAAGGTCCTGACTGAGACCCAGATCGGTGATGCGGTTGCCTGCGACGCAGACGGCAAGGTCGAATTCCCCGAAATCAAGTACACGCAGGACGACATGCTGGATGCGGACACCAACAAGTACACCGAAACAAAGACCTACTACTACACCATCAAGGAAGTCGTACCGGATCCGATCGACAAGACCGTCATCTATGACAGCCATGTGGAACTGATTAAGGTCGACCTGGTGGATGACCAGAAGGGCACGATCACAGCAACACCGGATAAGAACGGCGCTCAGATCACCTTCACCAACATCACCGTCAAGGTATCCAAGGTTGACGTCAGCGACAAGCACGAAGTGGAAGGCGCTCACATCCAGATCTTCGAAGTCAAGGAAGACGGGACGCTGGAAGAAGTCTTCAGCTTCACTTCCGGCAAGGAAGCAACCGAGGTTGAAAACCTTGAGGTTGGCAAGAACTATCTCCTGCATGAGCAGACGGCTCCGTACGGCTACAAGCTGACGGAAGACACCACCTTCACCGTGAGAGAAAACGGTAAGATCGACTACACTGGCAGCTACGCCTACGATGAGGAAGGCAACGAGATCCTGCTGGTTGAAGACGAGATGAAGACCGTGTTCGCCTCCGTACGGAAGGTCTGGAACGACGACCACAACCGTGACGGCCTGCGGCCGATCGCCCTGACGATTGATCTGCTGGCGAACGGCGAGGCTACCGGCAAGAGCGTAACCCTGAACCAGAGCAACAGCTGGTCCGCAACACTGAACGATCTGCCGATGGTAGACGCTGAGCAGAAGGACATCGTATACAGCTGGAGCGAACGCGAACCCGGAAACGGCTACAAGCTGACCGGCACCGCGGTGAACGGAACGCTGACCACACTGACGAACACTTATGTGCCTGAGAAGACCACCATGAGTGTCCAGAAAGTCTGGGACGATGACAACAACGCAGCGCAGAAGCGCCCGGCAAGCATCCGCGTGCAGCTGTTCGCAGACGGCAAGACGGAAGGCGAACCCGTGGTACTGAGCGAAGCCAACAGCTGGAGCTACACCTGGAATGACCTGGCGCTGAACATCAATACGAACGAGAACAGCGTCAATGTACGGAACATCGCATACAGCGTCGAGGAACTGGAAGTGCCCGAAGGCTACACAGTCGAAGTGACGCCCGGAACCAAGAGCTATGTGATCCGGAACATCCTGGTGCCCGGCAAGCTGGTCATCGAAAAGACCTTCGAGTTCACACCTGAAGAACTCGACGATACGCCGATCGACATCCCGGTGACCAAGAACTGGGACGACAACGGCAACAAGGACGGCAACCGGCCGGCGGCCATCACGGTCCGCCTGCTGGCGAACAACGCGGAAGTGGCAAGCGCTGAGCTGACCGAGGCGACCGGATGGAAGTACACCTTCACCGAAATGCCGAGGTACACTGAAGCGGGCGAGCCGATCAACTACACCATCACTGAAGATGCGGTCGCATGGTATGAAGCGGTCATCAATGGATACAACATTGTGAACGTGTACAAGCCTGAAGTGACCAGCGCGACAGTGACGAAGGTATGGCACCACAACGGCAATGCCCAGGCCGCACGTCCGCAGAGCATCTACATGACGCTGAGCAACGGAACGGTTGTACTGCTGAATGCGGAGAACAACTGGACGGCGACGGTTGAGAACCTGCCCACGAGGCTGAATGGCGCACCTGTGAACTATACGTGGACTGAACAGACTGTTGGCGGATACGTCCTGGCCAACGTCACCACGAACGGCACAGTGACGACCTTCACCAACAACTATGTGGTCACACCGGAAACCGGAAACAAGAAGCCGAAGACCGGCGGTGACAACTGGGCGGTATTCGAAGAGTACGATACCGCGTTGGGCGGACAGCTGCTGATCAACCATGTTGGTGACTGCTTCGACTAAAAAACTAGTGATTAGTTGTTAGCAACTAGTGATTAGTCAGGGACCAGCTTACAAGCTGGTCCCTTTTTTCAGTAAATATCACTAATATCCGTAAATATCACTAAATATCCGTAAATATCCGTAAATATCCGTAAATATCACTTTTGTTCATAGGGTCCGGTGTGATAATATTATGATGTGCAAAAAAGAACTTCGGCAGGCGGGGATTTGCCCAAAAAAGACGTTGGCACCTCAAAAAATGGTGCACTAAAAAACGCTGAACGCAAGAAGAATCAACGGCTTCCGGGATTTTTGGTGCACTCAAATTTGTGCGGACAAATTTGCTGTTGAAATGATCAGACTTTGCGTGTAAGATAGAATCAGAACGGAACAGGAGGGATTACATTGAAGAACAGAAAATGGAGATCACTGGTCAGCCTGATGCTGGTCATGATTCTGGGAATGGTATGGATTCCCGCTGTGGCTGAGAATGCAGTGATCTATGAATCTTCTTTCGCTGCGGGAGACGATGGATGGTTCGCCCGGGGCGCACAGATGGTTTACCATACCACAGAAGCAACCCTGAAGACCGACGGCCGGACAGCGGACTGGAACTCTCCGGGACGGTATTTTGAACTGGTGGCCGGCACCGAATATGCGGTGAGCGTGGAGATTTACCAGGACCAGGTGGACAGCGCGAACTTCATCATTTCCCTGGAACGGTCGAATTCCGCCGGAACCGGCTGGGACCGGCTGGTGCCCGGAAAAGTGAAGAAGGGCGAATGGACCACGCTGGCGGGAAAATTTACCGCCGGGGATCATGACTCCTATGTGCTGTATGTGGAGACAGACGGCAACAGCGAACTCAGCTATGAGATCCGGAACTTCAAACTGGAATGCCCGAACGGGGTTCCCGAACCGAAGGTAACCGAGCCGCCGGCCGTGATCGCAGAAGCGACGGATATTCCGAGCCTGAAGGATGCCTACGCGGATTATTTCGACTTTGGCGCGGCGATTCCGCAGCAGGCCTTCATGGCCAATTCCCCGATCCTGGACCTGGTGCTGCAGCAGTTCAGCATCCTGACGCCGGAAAATGAACTGAAGCCGGACAGCGTGCTGGACGTGACGAAGAGCAAGCAGCTGGTGAAGGACGACGAAACGGCGGTAGCCGTGCACTTCAATGCGGTGAAACCGCTGCTGAACTTTGCACAGCAGAACGGCATCAAGGTGCACGGGCATGTGCTGGTATGGCACAGCCAGACGCCGGAAGCCTTCTTCCATGAAGGATACGATGTAAGCAAGCCGTACTGCAGCCGGGAAATCATGCTGGGACGGCTGGAGAACTACATCCGCGAAGTGCTGACACAGACGGAAGAAATGTATCCGGGCGTGATCGTCAGCTGGGACGTAGTGAACGAAGCGATCGACGACGGAACCAACTGGCTGCGGACAACATCTCCCTGGTACAAGACGATCGGGGAAGACTTCGTGAACCGGGCGTTTGAATACGCGAAGAAGTATGCCGCGGAAGGCGTGCTGCTGTGCTACAACGACTACAACACCGCCTACACCGGAAAACTGAACGGCATCATAAAGCTGCTGAAGAGCCTGATCGAAGACGGAACGATTGACGGATACGGATTCCAGATGCACCACACTACCGGACAGCCCAGCAATGAGCTGATCAAAACGGCGGTGGACAAAATCGCAGAGCTGGGACTGAAACTGCGGGTGAGCGAACTTGACATCGGCATTACCCAGTTCACAGACTCCAACCTGCAGGCGCAGGCGGAGAAATACAAGACCATGATGGAAATCATGCTGAGCCACCTGGACCAGACAGTTGCAGTGCAGGTCTGGGGCGTGACGGACAACATGAGCTGGCGTTCCGCCCAGTATCCGCTGCTGTTTGACAAGAACAGGAATCCGAAGCCGGCGTTTTATGCGGTGATTGAAGCGGCGAAATGAGATCCCTCCACTGTGCTCAGGATGACACACTGAAGGAAATGAAAAAGTTATACAAGTGAAAATTTGTTGATACGTCAACCCGTGAAATGAGGATTTCACGGGTTGACAGGTTATAGACACAATTCTATAATAGACAACAGCGACAACCACTATATTTTGTGGATAGAGAGGTAAATGAATATGAAGTATCTGCTTGGTATTGATCTGGGCACTTCCGGTACTAAGACAGTTCTGTTTGACCAGAACGGAAAAGGCATCTGCTCCGCGTTGGTGGAATACCCGATGTATCAGCCGCAGAACGGCTGGGCGGAACAGGATCCCAAGGACTGGTACAACGCTGCGGTCAGCACGATTCATACCGTGCTGGAGAAGAGCGGCGTGAACAAGGATGACGTCGTTTCCATGGGTATCAGCGGCCAGATGCACGGCCTGGTGATGCTGGACGAAAACGACGAAGTGATCCGTCCGTCCATCATCTGGTGCGACCAGCGGACTGCCAAGGAATGTGAAGAGATCACGGCCAAGGTCGGATACGATAACCTGATCCGGATCACCGCCAACCCCGCGCTGCCGGGATTCACCCTGAGCAAGCTGATCTGGGTGCGGAACCATGAGCCGGAAAACTACAAGAAGTGCAAGCATGTGCTGCTGCCGAAGGACTATGTCCGCTTCATGCTGACGGGCGACTTCGCGACGGAAGTTTCCGATGCCAGCGGCATGCAGATGCTGGATGTTCCGAATCGCTGCTGGAGCGACGAGCTGCTGAAGATCCTGGACATTGACAAGAGCATGCTGGCGAAGGTCTATGAGAGCTGCGAAGTGACCGGCCACATCTCCGCGAAGGCCGCGGCCCTGACCGGACTGAGCGAGAAGACGCTGGTGGTCGGCGGTGCCGGAGACAACGCGGCGGCTGCTGTGGGTACGGGCGTTGTGGAAGACGGCAAAGCCTTCACGACGATCGGTACGAGCGGCGTGGTTTTCGCGCATACCGACAAGCTGGCCATCGACCCCAAGGGCCGTGTGCATACATTCTGCTGCGCCGTTCCCGGTGCATGGCACGTGATGGGCGTGACCCAGGCGGCCGGCCTGAGCCTGAAGTGGTTCCGCGACAACTTCTGCGCTGCGGAAAAAGTCACGGCGGAATCCATGAACGTGGATGCCTATGAACTGACCAACAAGGAAGCGGCCCAGAGCCCCATCGGCTCGAACAAGCTGATTTACGCGCCGTACCTGATGGGCGAGCGGACCCCGCACCTGGACAGCGACTGCCGCGGCATCTTCTTCGGCCTGAGCGCGATGCATAAGCGCCGGGACATGCTGCGCGCCGTGATGGAAGGCGTTGCCTTCAGCCTGAATGACTGTCTGGGCGTGCTGGCCGAAATGGGCGTTGCGCCTGAAACCATGCTGGCCTGCGGCGGCGGCGGAAAGAGCCCCCTGTGGCGGCAGATGCTGGCGGATATCATGAAGTGCCCCGTGGCCACCACGGTGAACACCGAAGGTCCGGCGCTGGGCGTGGCCATCCTGGCCGGTGTCGGTGCGGGACTGTACGGCAGCGTGCAGGAAGCCTGCCGCGCGATGATCAAGGTGAATCCGAAGCAGGATCCGATCGCTGAGAATGTTCCGAAGTACGAAAAGGTGTACGCGGTGTATCAGAAGCTGTATACTGCGAACAAGCAGATGTTCAAGGAACTGGGAACGATCGAGTGATCTGTGATCAGCTTTAGTTAGTCGGATAATGAGATCTCTCGACAAGCTCGAGATGACAAATAATGTATTATTGGGGGATTATATAGCGTGAAATGCCAGTATTGCAGCTGCGTGGACAGCAAAGTCATTGACTCCCGGCCCACGGATGACGGCAACAGCATCCGCAGGCGTCGGGAATGCATGAACTGCGGAAGACGGTTCACCACCTATGAAAAAGTGGAGCTGAGCCCGCTGTTTGTCGTGAAGCGTGACGGGCGCAGGGAAGGTTTTGACGGGCAGAAGATCAAGGCGGGCATCCTGCACGCCTGCGACAAGCTGCCGGTGAGCATGCAGCAGATTGATGAGATCGTGACCAAGGTGGAACAGAAGGCGTATGCCACGATGGAAGGGGAAATCTCTTCAGAGAAGATCGGCGACATGGTGATGTCCGAGCTGAAGGACCTGAACGATGTGGCGTATGTGCGGTTTGCCGCAGTGTACCGGAAGTTCACGGATGTCGGGACATTCATGGATGAGCTGCAGAAGCTTGTGGATGAAAAAATGTGATCATATAAAAACTTCAATTGACAGGGGGAAAAGAAAATGTCTATTAAGGTTGAAGTATGGGGAAAAACAGCGAACGGGGAAGATGTCCGTAAGTTTACGATGACCAACGCCATGGGCGCTTCCGTGAGCGTGATTGAGTGGGGCGCGATCTGCACCTCCATCATCGTTCCGGATGCCGGCGGAAACATGGACGATGTGGCGCTGGGCTTTGACAGCCTGGACCGTTATCTCGCACCGCACGGCTGTCTCGGCGATACAGTCGGCCGGTACGGCAACCGGATCAAAGCCGGGAAGTTCTCCATTGACGGCAAGGAATACCAGGTCGCCCTGAACGAAAGGGGCATCAATCACCTGCACGGCGGCAACGTCGGATTCTCCGGCCACCTGTGGGAAGGCATGGCAAGGGAAGGCACCCATCAGGATGCCGTTACCTTCCATCGCGTATCTCCGGACGGCGAAGAAAACTATCCGGGCAACCTGGATGTGTCGGTCACCTATTCCTGGAACGATATGTGCGACCTGAGCATCCGCTATGAAGCGACGACGGACAAGCCCACGCTGTGCAACCTGACGAACCACACCTACTTCAACCTGGGCGGCCACAAGCACGGCACGGTGAAGGACCACGTTGTATCCATTGATGCGGACGTGATCACGGAAGTGGACGATGGACTGGTTCCCACGGGGGACTTCATGTCCGTGACGGACACGCCCCTGGATCTGCGGGACGGCCTGCTGATTGAAGAAGGGCTGGAGGTTTATGATACCTGCCCGCAGATGATCCCCGCGGGCGGATACGATCACAACTTCGTGCTGCGCAAGGGCTCCATAATGGGTGCCTGCGCCAGCGTATGGCATGAGGACAGCGGCCGGTACATGGAAGTCATTACCGACCAGCCGGCAATTCAGCTGTATACTGCCTGCACGCTGGACCTGAAGGGCGGCAAGGAAGGCGCGGACTATTCGAAGTATTCCGGATTCTGCCTGGAAACACAGCACTGCCCGGATGATCCGAATCATTCGAACTTCCCCGGAACGACGATCCTGCGGCCCGGCGAAAAGTATGACACGACAACCATCTACGCTTTCCGCGCGGATGACTAAGATTTAAGAATTAAGGAAGCTTTCGATGAGATCGGAAGCTTCTTTTATTGGGTCTCCGGACATGTCGAGCCAGTGGATGCGGGGATCCTTGCGGAACCAGGTCATCTGGCGCTTGGCAAACTTTTTGATGGCGTTGCCCAGTTCCTCGACCATCTGGTTGTAGGTGATTTTGCCGGTGAGATACCAGGTCAGGTATTTATACTCAAGGCCCAGCTTGGTGAGGAACTCTTCGGAGATGCCGTCATCCAGCAGGGCTTTTACTTCGTCCACCATGCCTTCGTTCAGGCGCTTTTCCAGGCGCTCGTCGATCCGCTGCTTCAGGATTTCCCGGGGCCAGGTGACGCCCAGTTTCAGCAGGGTATAGCGGGGAGACTTGCCGGTGGGACGGTAATCGTCCGCCGCCAGGCGCTCAAGGGTGCGCATGACGCGGTGACGGTTGCGGGGATCCACATCCGTATCCGGGAGCTTTTCCTTCAGCATCTCATAGAGGGCGGGGGTATCAAAGGTTTCCAGGTGCGCGCGGAGGGAATGGTCCGGTGCCCGGTCACTGAGTTCATAGCCGTCAGCCACAGCGTCCACATAAAGCCCGGTGCCGCCGACGAGGAAGGGAACCTTGCCTCTGGCGATGATCCCGTCGATCGCCTCATAGGCGAGACGCTGGAAATCCGCCATGGAGAAGAACTCCCCGGGCTTACGGACATCCAGCAGGTGATGCGGGACGCCCTGCATTTCCTCCGGGGTGACCTTGCCGGAACCGAGGTTCATGCGCTCATAGACCTGGCGGGAATCCGCGGAGATGATTTCGCCCCCGAAGCGGGCAGCCAGGGCGATGCCCAGGGAGCTTTTGCCCGAGGCATTGGTTCCTTCGATCACGATGAGTTTCGGCAGCATGGGGTCTCCTCCGGTCGGGATAGTTTCAGATGAGACATGATACCACACAACGGCTGGAAGGCGCAAATACAAAGGCGTTGTGCCAAATAAATGCACAAAACGCTTGACAGAAAAGGGATATTGTATATACTGGAATAGCAAAAATTCTTGCAAGGAGGGTTTTCTCAATGAATAAGGGAGAACTGATTGCTGCTCTGGCGGCGAAAACTGAAACTACGAAAAAAGAATCCGAAGCGGCTCTGAATGGCATCCTCGATGTGATCGCCGAGAGCATGGCCAAGGGTGACAAAGTCCAGCTGATCGGTTTCGGCACCTTCGAAGCGAAGGAACGGCCCGCTCGCGTGGCTCGCAACCCCCGCACCGGCGCGTCTGTGAAGATCGCTGCCTGCAAGGCCCCCACTTTCAAGGCTGGCAAGGCCCTGAAGGACCTCGTGAACAAGAAGAAAAAGTAATTGATTCTTGGGATCAAAAAACCGTGAGAGAAAATCTCACGGTTTTTCTTTTCCGCTGCGGCGGGAGAGATTCTTTGATACGGGTCAGGGTTCTTTCGGATAATTGTAGTGGGGCATGATGATGCCTTCCTTGTCGAAGCGGGCTTTGACCCTGGAGCGGATATCCCTTTCCACGCGCCAGTGCTGGCCCACGGGGCAGGGCACCGCGATCTGGAGCGTAACGGAATTGGGCTCGAAGGCCACGATACTCATGACTTCCGGGACGCTCTTGATGCCCTCGATTTCAAGGGCAGCGATCTCCATTTCCTCCTTCACCATGGCGACGAGGCGCTCCTGATTTTCCTCATAGGGGCAGGGAACGTTGACAATGGCGCGCTTGAAACCGCGGGACATGTTGGTAATGGCCCGGATATCGCCGTTGGGAATGATATAGACATTGCCGTTGAAATTGCGGATAGTGGTGGTGCGGATGGACATGGCCTCCACGGTGCCGCTCAGATCGTTGACGGTGATCACATCCCCGATGGTGATGCTTTTTTCGCCCCAGATGAGCAGGCCGGCCAGCAGGTCCTTGACCATGGTCTGGGCACCGAAGGCGATGGCGATACCGACGACCCCGGCAGCAGCCAGGATCTGGGTGATATCCAGGCCGAGGATGCTGAGGAACACGCCGACGGCGATGAAATAACCAATATAGGAAACAACGCTAGCGATGATGGAGCGGGAAGTCTCATCCTTATGAATGACTTCCGGCTTGCCGCGGCGGCGGGCCGTCTTGCGGATGAGGTAACGGATGAACCGCACCAGGAAGATCAGGGCGATCAGCACGGCGGCGGCGATGGCCAGCCTCGTCAGGAAGGACGGCAGATTCTGAAAAAATTCTGAAGTTTTCGTTTTCGCCGTGGTGGCCGCGTCCCGGAGCTCGTTGACGACCTGGTCGCTGATGCCCGGGGCGGCGGTGGTTTTGGCGGCTGCGATGATTCTCTGCATAATTTTCTCCTATAAGATCCCTCGACAGGCTCGGGATGACAGTCTTGCTTTGTTTTGTGATCCTGCAGCGGGAACCGTAAGGGAATCCTTTGACTTCGCCCAGGATGACACAAAAGGAAATTGCCGTTTCCGGCGAAAATATTTTAATATTTTTTTAGGAATCTGTCCACCAAAGGGATCTGGAAATGAACAAACCGGTTGCAAACCTTGTCCACTTGTGGTAAAATCTCTGTAACTGTAGACGGATCAAATAGCAGGAGGGGAACAACATGTTCGCTCGGATGACCAAAAAAGGCAAACTTGGTATGCTTATTGCGTTTGCCCTGGTGATCTGTGTTGTTGTTTGCTCTTATGCCGAAGTCCTGATGCCTGAAGCCACGGGTAAAAAAGTTCAGAAAGACGGAAAACTCCTGGTGGACAGCAGCAACTGCTCCGAAGGTTATATCATGGTGCGGACCAAGAAGGATAACAAGCGGATGAAGCTGCGGATCACCATGGGCGGAAGCTCGCTGAACTATGACATCAACTCTGACGGCAATTTCGAAGTTTTCCCGCTTCAGTTCGGCCGGGTGCCCTATACGGTGACCCTGTGGCGGAATGTTGAGGGAAAGAAATACAAGGAAGTGGGCAAGGTCGTCGTGCAGCCCAAGGACATGACGGACGAGCTGCGGTGCTTCCTGTATCCAAACCAGTACGTGAACTACACGGCGGATACCGAGTGTGTCAAGGTCGCCGGTGATCTGTGTAAGGATATGACCGAGGCGAAGGACATCTTCAAGACCGTGACCAAATACGTCGTATCCAATTTCTCCTACGACTTCATCAAGAGCGTTACCGTCAAGTCCGGCGAACTTCCCGACATCGAATACTGCTGGGAAAAGAAGATGGGCATCTGCCAGGACCTGTCGGCAATGACATGCGCGATGCTGCGCAGCCAGGGCGTACCGGCCCGGCTGATTATCGGAACCCTGGGTTCCGGAACGCCCCACGCGTGGGTGCTGGCGGTTGTGGACGGGGAGGACACCTTCTTCGATCCTACAGCGGAACTGAACGCCACGAACAAGACGGACACCTACACGACGGAGCGGTGGTACTGATTCAGTTGCTGGCTGTTAGTGGCCAGTGACCAGAAAAAAGATTGAGAACAGCCGATTTCGGATAAACAATTTATGGAGGGGAAACGAATGGCAATCGGAGGAAAGAAAAAGAAAAGAATTATGTCCTCTGAAGAGCTGAGCAGCTTCTGCGACCAGATCGCGCTGATGCTGAGTTCCGGCATGACGCTGCGGGACGGCATCGAAATGCTCGCGGAAGACGAGATGAAGGAGAATACGAAGGTCCATCCGTATACGAACCTGTACAAGGTTGTGGATGAGACCGGTTCTCTTTATGTCGCCATGAAAGAAAACGAGGAAGACTGGCCTTCCTACATGATCGAAATGGTGGATATCGGTGAGCAGACCGGCCGCCTGGAAGACATCATGATCAGTCTTTCCACGTATTATCAGCGGGAGGGCCGGATCCGGTCCGCCGCCGTCAGCGCCATTACCTATCCGCTGGTGCTGGGCGTTATGCTGGTGGTTATCATCGGCATCCTGCTGTGGCGCGTGCTGCCTGTATTCCGCCGCGTGCTGGAATCCCTGGGCGTTGGCACAAGCGGCAGCGGTTCCTTCCTGATGAGCGTCGGTACCTACGCCGGCTGGGCCGTGCTGATCCTGATCGGCCTGGTGGTGCTCGCCGCAGTGGTGATCTTCATCCTGCTGAAGACCAAGGCCCGGACCAAGACGGTGAAATTCCTGAAGAACCTGTTCCCGCCGGTACGCAAGCTGAGCGAGAAGCTGGCTGCTTCCCGCGTGGCCGGTATCCTGGGACTGATGATGTCCAGCGGCTTCCCGATGGAGAATGCCCTGGATATGGCTCCCGCCGCCCTGAACGACGAAGAGTCCATCGAAAAGGTCCGCTTCATCCGCGAGGAAATGAAGAAGGACGAAACCTTTACCGACGCTGTGGCCAAGAGCGGCCTGTTTGCGGATTTCCATAACCGCATGCTGAAGGTTGGCGCCGCCAGCGGTCATGAACCCCAGGTGATGGACAAGATCGCCGAGATCTATGAAGAGCAGGTGGAAGACGGACTGGATCACCTGATCTCCATCGTTGAGCCGACGCTGGTTGCGCTGCTGAGCATTGTTATCGGCGCGATCCTGCTGAGCGTCATGCTGCCGATGGCCGGCGTACTGAGTTCCATGTAATGAACGAAAAAATCTACGGGGAAAGGAGCGGACGGGATGAGCATCAATAAAAAAGACGTAGCGGCGATTCTCATTTTCGTCGCCCTGATCGTAGCCTTCGTATTCCTGATCAACAACATTACCGGCAAGGGAAACGGCCGGGAACTGGATATCGTCCGCGATGCCGTGAAGAACGCGGCCCTGACCTGCTATGCCGTTGAAGGCATGTATCCGGATGACCTGACCTACCTGCGCACGCATTACAATCTTTCCTACAACGAGGAACGGTATATAGTCTATTACCAACCACTTGCATCCAATGTAATGCCCTCGATCAAGGTCGTTGAAAGGGGGAACACGGATCTGTGAGCAGAAAATCTTTCGGGAATACCCCCAAGACCATCCAGAACGTGTTCGTCCTGCTGCTGCTGAGTCTGTTCGCCTGCCTGAGCACGTTCCTGGTAACGATTGGCGCGCAGCTGTACCGTAACAGCGTGGACAGCGCGGAAATGAACAACACCACCCGTATTATGACGGCTGTGGTGCGCAGCGCGATCTGGGGCGAAGACGGCGGCGACATCATCGTCGAGCATATGGACGATTGGGGCATCACCACGCTGACCGTTGTTGAAAAATACGAAGACGAGACCAACTACAAACGGCTCTTTGCCTATGAAGGCTCCCTGCTGGAGAGCTATACAGACGACGAACTGGGATTCGACCCGAAATACGGCGAACCCCTGTGCGATCTGAAAGTATTTGAACCGGAGATCAACGGAAAGACGCTGACCGTGCATCTGCAGGCATCTGACGACACGGAAAGCACGATCCGTATGACCCTGCGGGCAGGAGGTGCGGACAAATGAAAGAGGGAGGCCGCGCAAATGCCCTGCTGGTTGAACTCCTGCTGGTAATCTTCTTCTTCATGCTGGCTGCAACCGTTCTGGTGGAACTGTTCGCCGGCGCGAAGCACAAGACACTGCAGGCGAGGGCTATGAACACCGCTGTAATGGAAGCCGAGAATATCGCGGATGACATTTACGGAGCGGACGATCCGGACGCTGTGCTGACAGCCCTCGGATTCACAAAGGAAAACGATACCTGGACGAGAAAAGACAAGGAATACACCCTGACGGTGACAGCGACGGAAGAAGCTGCTGAAGCCGGAACCCTGCAGGTCTATACGATCAACGGCACGGGCGACGGAGTTGACCTGTTCACACTGCCCTCCACACGGTATATTCCGAAGGAGGTGAGCCCGTGAACAAGCGTAAAGTCGCTCTGGGACCGGGCGCCGCGTCCCTGATCCTGATCGTTGTCGTGCTGAGCCTGGCCATGCTGGCGATGCTGGCGCAGATCGGCTCCCGCAACGATTACAGCCTGGCATCCCGCAGCGCGGAAATGATTACCCGCGTGTATAAGCTGCATGACCAGTCCGAACGCAAGATGGCTGAGCTGGACGCTGTGCTGGCCCGCTGCCAGAAGGAAACCACGGACATGGCAAGCTACCTGGCCCTGGTGGCAGAGAACCTGCCCGCAGATATGTCGATTGACGAAGATATCGTCAGCTGGCAGGAACCGCTGGACAACCGGACCATGAACTGCGAAGTGAAGCTGCTGGAGCCCGGACAGAAAGAACGGGCCAAATGGGTTACCTACAAGCTTAAGGTTGAAGAACCGGAGGATGATTGGGAATGGTAGAAACACTTGATGAGATCCTGCGGAAAGCACTTGAATTTAAAGGATCCGACGTCTTTGTCGTTCCCGGCTCCCCGATTATGACCAAGGCGAGCGGCCGGATGATCGCTATCACTGAAGACCGTGCTTTGCCCAATGATATTTCCATTCTGGTGGACCGCGCCTATGAACTGGCCGGCAGAACAAGAGAAACCCTGCAAGAAGAAGGCGACGATGACTTCTCCTTCGCCGTGCGTGATCTGAGCCGTTTCCGCTGCAACACCTACCGTCAGCGCGGCTCTTTGGCCATGACCTGCCGTGTGGTTGCCTTCGGCATCCCGGACCCGGCAGACTGCCATATTCCGGATGTGGTTATGCGGCTGGCAGACCTGCGCAGCGGTATGATCCTCGTTACCGGTCCTGCTGGTAACGGTAAATCCACCACGCTGGCCTGCCTGGTGGACAAGATCAACCGGACCCGCAGCGGCCATATCATCACCATTGAAGACCCGATCGAATACCTGCATCCCCACAAGCAGTGCCTGGTCAGCCAGCGCGAAGTGCCCGGAGATGCTTCCACCTTTGCCCGCGCCCTGCGCGCGGCCCTGCGCCAGGCGCCGGACGTTATCATGCTGGGTGAAATGCGTGATATCGAGACCATTTCCACCGCCATCACCGCGGCGGAAACCGGCCACCTGCTGCTGAGCTCCCTGCATACCCTTGGCGCCGCCAAGACGATCGACCGTGTGATCGACGCCTTCCCGGCCAACCAGCAGAATCAGATCCGCGCACAGCTGTCCATGGTGCTTCGCGCCGTGGTTTCCCAGCGCCTGATTCTGACCAAGGAAGGGAAGCTGCACCCCGTATTCGAAGTCATGTGCGTCAACCCCGCCATCCAGAACCTGATCCGTGAGGGCAAGACCCACCAGATCGACAACGCGATCTTCGGCGGCGGCGCGGACATGCTGTCCATGGATACCGAACTGGCACGTCTACTGCGTGACGGTAAGATCGATAAGGAACAGGCATCTCTGCTGGCGATCCATCCCGAAACCGTGGAACGCCAGGCGCGCTTCATGAGAGATTAATTCCAAAGGAGAGCCCATCCATGAAAAAGTTATTGATCCGTATGATGCTTCTGCTGCTGGCATTTGTATTTGTGTTCTCTGCGGCTGTGGCAGAAAGCGAAGACGGCATGCAGTTCGCGGTTGACGGCGATATCATCGTCGTAGCCGGGTACAAGTACTCCCAGCCCTTTGCAGACGAGGGCGCGGAAGGTTTCCAGGACGGACCGGCAGACGGATCAGTCAAATGGACCGTGCCGGCCGGATGGGTTGCCGGCGGAACCGTTGACCTGCCGGAAGGCTTTAACTATTCTGCCGTTTACATGCCGGAGAAGTACGCGGATACCGGTATGGCGATCACCGCTATGGCCGGGAACCTGACTGCCTTTGTGGATGCGGAAGCCCTGAAGCGGGGAGAAGGCAATTTTGACATCAACGCCTTCAACGTACATGACCTGCAGAACAATATCTTCGCTGAGGCTTCCGGTATTGCGGCGGACCAGCTGGTGATCCTGAACTACGGCAGCAATGAATACCTGGTCTATACGCTGATCCAGGAAACCCCGCAGGGTGACTATACCTTCCGGCTTTACCTGACCACCGCGCTGGCCATCCATAATGGAACGATGTACCAGTTCGTGGTCTTCGGAACCCCGGAGAACAACGATGCATATCCGGACTTCGTGAAACTGCTTGAATCCGTTACGTTCCCGGACTGTTCAGAAACGACAGCAAACCGGCATGACAAACGTCATGCCGGTTTTCATATGCTTCGCTAGAGATCATCTCATTCTGCCGAACCGCAAATACTGTGGTAAAACCGGCCGAATTAACCACCAAAATGTGATATGCGATATATATATTCAATGATGCAAAACGAAGTAAAAACCGAACGAATAATTACCTTACAATTACATTGTTCGATTTATTCTATCACTGGCAAAAAATAGCATATAATCAGATGTTGCGTTACAAAATCCTTAAGAACGCGGCGTTTCCGAATTTGTGAAAATCAATACAGGAAAAAGGCCAGAGGAATCCATCCTGACAGATAGGTCTTGTAAAAAACGGAAAAAGATGGTACAATCATTGCGTATTGACGTACCCTTTTTTAGGGCGAAAACAACACGGAAAAACTGCATAATGTAATTGATATGTAACCGAATTGCGTTACAGACCCAACAACGACCATAGATTAAAGGGGTAAGGGACATGACAAAGTGGATCCGAAAGTTTTTTGCTACGCTGTGCGCGCTCGCACTGCTTGTTTCCTGCGCGTTTGCCACGGGCATCGATGAGGAAGCGAAAAATCCGGACATTCAGGTGGAAGACCTCAGTCCGGAAGAAATCAGCGAAATCATCGAAAACGCTGAGGAAGAAGAGCAACCTGCGGAACCGGCAGATGAGACTTCAGCCGATGATGAGCAGACAGATGACAAGCAGGCTGACGAGACGCTGGAAGCGGACGGAACCGAAGTTATCATCTCTGAGGTGAAGACACTTACGGATGAACTTGAGCAGCAGGAAGAAGAACCTGCGGAAGACACTGCGCCTGCCGTCGATGAAGAAACTGAATCGGCAGATGAACCGGAACGGGAAGAAGAAAAGATCCTGAGCCTGAAAGAAGGATCTCCTAAATCCATCCGGGGAATGATTTCTGTTAAGAATCCCTACATTGTAAAGGCAACGGATGAATATTCCCGCACAGTGCTCTTTACCCTGACCGTGACCGCGGAAGACTGTGCTTCAGTGATCCTGAACAACAAGCCCCTGACCCTTACCAAAGCAGAAGCTGAAGAAATTTGCTATACATTCACCTTGAAGCTGAACAAAGACCAGGTTACCACCTTTAGCCTGACCACAACCAGTGAAACCAACATCCCCTTTACCCTGAGCATCTCCAGAATGCCTAAAGCTGAAGAAACAGAAGAAGAGCCGGAAGCTGAAGAAGAAAACGAGAAGAACGGGGAAGAACCTCAGGAAGAACAGGAAGAGGTGCCTGAAGAACAGCCGGAAGAAACGAAGGATGAGGAACCTGTTGAGGAGCCTGCTGAAGAGATAGAAGAAGAGACGGCAGAAAATGAAGAATTGGCAGAAGAATCTGAAGAACCTGTAGAAGAGTCTACGGAAGAAACAGAAGAAGAAAATGAGGTACCGGCTGAAGAGTCCGCTGAAGAAATAGAAGAAGAACCCGCTGAGGAAGACCAGCAGGAAGAAGAACCGGTCGAAGAACTGACAGAAGAGCCTGTGGAAGAAACCGAAGGGGAAAGTGAAGAACTGAAAGAGCAATCGGACGAAGAAGAAAAGAGCGAAGAGGATCCTGCCGAGGAACCGGCAGAAGACTTTCTAGAAGAAGTTGCAGAAGAATCAGAGGAATCCACAGAGGAACTGGAAACGAATCCAAAAGAGACCGGTGAAGAAACTGATGAATCCATAGAAGAGCCTTCAGAAGAACTCGAAAAAGAAGATGAAGAACTGGCGGTAGAAATGGATGATGAACCCGCTGAGGAACAAACAGACGAACCTGAAGAAGCGCCTGAAGAAGTGCCCGATGAAGAGCTGGCAGGTGAGAATGTTGAGCAGCCTACAGAAGCACCGGAAGAGGAATATGCCGAAAAAGTTGAAGAGCCGACAATTCTTTTCACTATCAGCTTCAATGACGGTGAATATGGAATAGGCTATGTTGCTCACTTTTTAGCGACTCTTGAAGGCTTCGACGGATTAACCTATACGTTGCAATGGCAACAAAACAAGGGCGATGGAGTCTGGGAGAATATTGAAGGACAAACAGAAGAAAGTATGGATCTGCTTATAACAGAAGAAAATTGCCTGTACACATGGCGCGTAAAAGCATTTTATGATCTGGCAGATAAATAAAAAACCAGACTGAAAAGATGCTTTAGTGTGGTTTGAAGAATCCAGTGAAAAGAGGCACGCAAAATGAAGAGAACCATGAAAAAATATATTTCTATCCTGCTTTCCTTCTTTATGCTTTTCCAGATGTTTCCGGTTACAGGATTTGGTACGGGAGAAACGACATCTAATGAGGGCGGGCTTGTAACGAATTATAAAGTTACAGCTTCCGTTGACACCGATGTAAGTTCAATTGTTAATTATTCCCTAACAAATGAGTATAATTACTATATTGTTGCATTTAATGGCCCTACAGCGTATGCCGTATCAACTTTCAATGATGTGGATTTTCTCGACGGAAGCACACAAAAATCTTTAAACAATATAAATCCTCTCTCATTTAAAGTATACAAATCGCTAACAAATACCAAGACAGTGTCGGGTGTAACAGGATCTGGGATAAAAACTGTGCTGGAATCCAGTGGATATATCGGTGATATTTACTTCGATTGGAATGCGACGCCCAACATTTCTGGAAGTACCGGAACTTTTGAATTTCATGCTTCCAGAAGGAAAGAAACTGTAAATGTTTCTTTTGATACAGATCCTACAAGCAAAGGATATTGGTTTCTCTATGCATCATATTCGATGGATGGGGTTACATATTACCGGTTATCGGATCCCCTCAGTTTTACAAACAATTCGGCGACTGTCACATTTGAACAGCTTGGAACAAACGGCGAAAAGGGAACAGAGGGATTAGCCAATATTCCCGCGAATGCAGATATATCATTCAAACTTTTAAACTTTAAAGAACAAAATAATATAATCGCAAACAAAGTTATTCAGGAAGCGGTAACCCAAATTGGCACATCCGAGACTTATGCAGCTGGATATAAGTTTACATATGATAACAGCACGAAAACATTCAATGCGACACAAAGCAATTATCAGGTTGAAGTCAATTATTCAGACAGTCAAAACCCATCTGGGAACTGGTGCATATATGCTTGTTACAACGATGGAACAAAAGCGTACTATGGTTATTTTACACCTTCTTTTTCAAGTGGTACTGCGACAATTGATATCAATAGCGGAAGTAACAGATTAAGTGATCAAGGTGATGGAAATAACGGAAATTATCATTACATAACACCCACAGACAGTATAGAAGTGAAACTCCTTCACAATCCCAATAACGGGAACTTTAAAAACAGTGACGGTACCATTTCTTCTGAGGTGAATCAGATAACAGAAGGGGAAAAACTAAAAGGATATACTTACAACTATGTTACTACAGGGACGATGAAAACAATAATCACAGCTACGAAAGATACTCCATATGCATACGAGGTTGAGGTCCATGATGTTGATGGATCAACTATAACTTCTGGCTTAACAGGCACATTCAATGTAGTTGGCTGGATCAGCCGGAGTACGGATGGAAATAATACAACCAAATACTATCAGGAAAAACCAATAGATCTGAGCAATATCTCAACTGCAACAAAAAAGCTTACCGGTTTATTTGACGGAAACTATGTTTCATACGGCACTGCAACTTATTATGAGACGGGTGATACAGTAGAAACAGCAATTGGGACTGTATCAGGAAATTACGATGAAAGCAATCTCTATGCAGATGGAGAAATACTGCAAATTGGCTCTTCACTTTATCAGGTTCATGAAACAAAGGCCACTGGGAAATCATCGATTATCCTGAAAAAGTTACCGGATCTGAAAATTAAAACGGTAATCGGCGGGACGGAGTCAGGTACGCTTCCCACAGGATATAAACTGCTTATATCCATGACGGATGGTACAGGCCTGACTTCCTATGCATTGACAGACCTCAGCACGACGGCAGTATCAGTTCCAAATTTCAAAGCCAAAAAAAGTGGAAGCTATAGCGAGATCCATTATTATACTGGCTCAGAAAATTTAACGGTAGAACTCGTTAAAACGAGTTCGTCAGAGCTGAGCGCTGTTATTGGTAATTCCGTATGCTATAACGAGGGCGATATGCTACCGGAACTGTATACTTTCTCAACGGCGCTGAATTCAGAAACTTATCTCGCAACTACTACGCTGGCTCCTGTCAGCAACAATGGAGTTCCGCACACAATTAACGTATCTTTCTATGAAAAAAAAGAGGGGACAGCGTACACAGCGATTCCAGACGATGCGAAACTGAATGCGACGGATAATTTTTTCTTCCGCATTCGTTTGTACCGGGATAAGAAAGTCGCTGCATATGCCATTGTTGAAGCAAAAATAACGGATGGCGAAACACAGACCGGATTTGCGGAATTTGTGAACAATCACGGGGCGTTTTCACTTGAAATATCCAAAGATCAACAATTCATACAGGTGGATGCACAGGGGAATGATATCAGCGGGGCACCGACAGTGCACTATGATCCGGCCACCTTTGACGACATTGATGTACGTTTCTATAAAACGATTAATAATGCAAGTGTACCAACTACTCTGAATTTCCAGAATGCGGTTGATGCGATAGATGGCTTCGATTTCTGGGATAACAACACGACGCTGACGGAAGACAAAAGCGCTGCAAATACAGCCATACGTCTGTACAGCGCATATAAGAAGATTTACCAGGTGAAGGTTATTGTTGAGGATGGAACAGCTATCAATGACAGCGACAAATTATACCTGAATGTACTGGCAGATCATGATACTACAGACGATCAGGCACTCACCGATTATTCCTGGACTAGCATAACTCCTGACAGTGAAGATGGAGCAAAAGTATATACTATTGTGATTGAGAACCAGACAGAACAAGACAACCAGAGTATCTGGACAACTGGTAAGAGCAATAGTATTAGCGGGAACGAGGACTTTACGCTTTATCTGAAGCAGGACACTATAAACATTGCAAATGGTTGTCCGGTTTCGCTCTCTGCACAATCTTCAAACAATTATATTGCAGTCTACGATACGGGGAAGGTTGAAAACAAAAATATATCTTACAACAGTAATGATAAAGTTACGACAATTACCCATTATGTTTACATTCGTCCGAAAACATATGAACAGGCGATAAACCCCTATAGTGTACTTGGTGCCGGCGCAGAGTACGGTGTTATCGCTGCTCATTATATCCAGAATAACCATACAGAAACAAATTTCGCGACACATTTGTATGAAAATCCGAGTGCTTACCCGAACGAGGTCGATGCGAATGGATCCCTGCCGATACCTTTCCTGATTGAAGCGGTTGGAAGGGGCAACCTGTTCCTGGGCGCAAGCACAAAAAACAATATTGATTTGTATTACAGCAGTGACATAAATATAACTGATAAGCTGAAGAAAGACGGCAACTTAAGCAGTGAATACGCAGTTAACTATATTTCCAAGGATAAGGATAGCGTTAAAACAGATGTTGACAACCTGATCCGAAAGCTCCAGCAATCATCCAGTTTGTATGCCGGAAGATCTTTCTATACGCCTACAGGGAATAACATTGATACAACGATGTTCCCGGATAATGTAACGATATATATTGACGGGAGCAACATTGATTTTTCAAGGGCACAGTATATTACCAAACTCGAGAAGCAAACCCTGGTCTTTAATATTCCGGGGGAAGATGTTGTGCTGAATAAATCATACACGACAGTCAAAAGGAAGGATGGAGATACACTAATAACCTTAGTGAATGAACTAAATTCAAATACATCGGGAAACGGAGGAGATGCAGACCATAACAGAAATGTGGAAGACCATGTTCTTAATCACATTGTATTCAATATGTATCAGGCTACGCATGTTCAATTGGAATCCGGTCCTGCCGGCCTTTTCCTGGTGCCAAAGTCGAACGCTGTTATTGATAAATCCGGTGGTTCACCGACTGGATGGATGGCAACTGGCGGCAAATTTGAACAGAATGACGGGGAATGGCATTTCTTCCGTACACAACGGAGATACAGCGGAAACAGCACAACTCAAGGCGCAAACAAGATGATAATAATAGATGGCTCGGAAGTGGTTCCGTCCGGGACGGAACAGGTATTTACGTTTGTCCGGGAATCTCTAAACTTTACTACCGGTATTTGGGAAGATCGTGTGGAGATGTCCAACACAGGGAGCAATATCAGTTTTCCTGAAATTAACTTCAGTGAACCGACTGATGAAGGCGATCATTATTATCTGATTTATGAAGTGCAGGGAGACGAAAGCAATACAGATTATACTTATGACCAGACACGTTATGTTGTAAAATCGACGGTAACGTTGACCGGAGAAGATTTGCTGACATGTTCGGTAAGCAATACATATTACAAACTGGACAACAATGCCGCATTAAGTGAGATTACTGAGTCGTATGAAGCTGAGGTTCATGGAATAACCAATGGAGTACCGAGCACAAACACAACCACGGCTACTCGTTATAGAATCAAAAGAAATTTGCTGACACAGACAGTTAATAATACAGAGAGTGACGTCAAATTCGTCAACGAAAAGAAGAATGAGCAGACCGGAAGCCTGAAGATTACGAAGGCTGTGAGGAAGAACGGAAGCACCGACGATACGCTGAGTGGAGAATATACATTTACGGTAAACGGCCCGTCGTCTGCGGCGGCAGAGAATCGCGTGACGAAGTATGTACGAATCAATGTGACAGGCGGACAACCTGCCCAATATAAGGTTGCGGATACAGAAACAGAATTGGCAACAACGTCTTATACAGATGGAACAACAGCGCTGATTTCAGGGCTGGCTGCTGGAGAATACACAGTTGTTGAATTGTCTGCGGGAGCAATGACGCTTTCATCTATTGTCCGTGGGGATTCAGAAGCCGGCAATACAGCAACCCGCTCGATTACATTGGTTGTTTCAGCAGGAGTGAATGATCCGGCAAACAATTCAGCAGCGTTTGTCACATTTACGAATAATAAAGAAACAACTCAAATCAGTGGTACAAAGACCTGGGTGGATCAGCGGCAGCATAACAACAACGCAAGCGAAATTACATTGACATTGAAACGGACAACGAAGCCTGTGTCAGAAACATCGGTATGGGACACTGTAACAGTCAGCAGTACCACACCGGAGAGACTGACATGGACGGGTAACAATTATGAATTCAGCAATCTGGACAAATACAATGCAAACGGCATAGAGTATGAATACAAGGTTGAAGAGTCGGCTGTCAATGTCGTGGATGGGAGTACAACAGTTTCGTACAAGACGGAGACAACTGCGAATTCGAGCGCTGAGAATGGATATCATTTCGTCAACACGGAGTTGACGACTGTTACCGCGCGGAAGACGTGGAATGGATCGGACAGTAGCTGGCTGAGCGGCATGACTGTTACGTTCCGGTTGAAACAGAACGGAAATGCCATCACAACAAATGCCCTTGGACAAACGATCAGCACACAGACGGTCAGCAACAAGGACGAAACAGCAAGCTGGGCGAACCTGCCAAAGTATTATATAAACGAAAATACTGTAACTGCATATACTTATACCGTTGAAGAAACGGAAGTGAAATACAATAACGCAGCGATCAGCAATTTCAGGAATGTCTTTACTGTTACAGGCGAGAACAATGTAACGGGAACGGTTGTCATTGACAATACAATGAAGACCACAAGCCGCAATGTAATAAAGACATGGATAGACGGACAGGATACAACCAAGCGGCCGGACAGCATTACATACACGCTCAGTGCTGTGGACAGTGATAATGCGCCGGTAACATTGTCACAATATGGCGTGACAGGGACATTAGTTGGGCAGAAGACAAATAATTATGCAGTTACCTGGAACAGTCTGCCTGAATACACGTATACAGGGAAAGCTGTCACCTACAGCATCAGTGAAGGCACGGTACTCAATTATATGCAGATCGGGACTGCGACATATACAGAAAGTACAAAGACCTGGAACTTCCAGAACAAGGAATTGGGGAAGGTAAGGGTAACAAAGGAAGTCAGTGGCGGTGTTAGCCTGCCGGCCAACTTCCAGATCACAGCGCAGTACAATGACAAGAACGGTACCGCACAGACCAAAGTTCTGAAAATCACAGGCGGGGATATCAATGCGACCGGGAGCGGCACAGCTTCAAGTCCGTATGTCTGGGAAATCGGGGATCTGCTGCTGGGAACGGTAGTAACGTTCGCGGAAGAGAACAACAGGGTATACGGATATGATGTCAGCACGACTGTGACAGATGCGGCCGGCACACGTACAGCAATGACTGGAACGGCGACGGTTGTGAACGGAAGCGTTTCGAATGTGGCGTTTGTTAACACTTATACGGAAAAGAAGACAAACGTCAGCGTACAGAAAGTTTGGAGTGATGGAAACAGCAATCATAACAGCGATTCGATCACGATCAACCTGCTGAGGAACGGCACTGTTGTTACTGGACAAAGCATTACGCTGCCGAGAACAGAGAACGAGAATAAAGTATGGACGTATACGTGGACGGACCTGGACGCGGAAGACTCGACCGGCAATGAGATTACGTACAGCGTGGCGGAAGTTACAACAAACGGACAGATTACAGCGCAGAACGGGTTCTCATACACGCCCGGGCAGGTTGCAGGCGGCAAGGATGCCACAACCGGTAATTATTCCTATACAATTACAAACGCAAAAGGTGGAGAAACAACTGTATCTGTGCGGAAAGCCTGGTTCACGACCAACAGCGGGACTACGGAAGTGGCATGGCCCAGCGGCGTAACAGTGGAAGTGACACTGTACCGGAACAACACACCCTATGATACAGTTAAGGAACTTACTTCCGGCGCGACAGTGACATGGACCGGACTGCCGGAGAAGGATGGATCTGGAAACACGTACAATTACACAGTAGCTGAGACAAAGGTGAA
>JAFSOC010000001.1 GCA_017447185.1 Clostridia bacterium
CACCGCGTACAGGCAGAAAGCATGCGGACACTCCATGTCCGCAAAAACAATTCAGGACCACCGTGAAGGTGGCCCTGAATGTTTGTGGAGCATAGGGGAGTCGAACCCCTGACCTCGACAATGCGAATGTCGCGCGCTACCAAGCCGTTCGCATTGTTTTTTGGTCAGGGGCTACAGGGATTTATTGTTTTTCTGTTTTGTTTTACAATGAAATGAGGAACAGGAACCGCCATCATTATAGAAGCGAGGCTTTTGAAATGCAAGGCGGCACAAGAGTATATTGCCTGTATCGGGTATCCCTGAGCAAACAGGCAGATCACATCCGGGTAGATGGTCAGACACAGGCTGATATCCCGATGCAGAAAGAAGCCTGCCGGAAATATTGTCAGGATCACGGATGGGAAATCGTGAATTCTTTCACAGAGCCGGGTGTGTCCGGATACAAGAATTCTATTTTTGAGCGGGATGCAATTGCTGATATTTTATCAGAAGCAAAAGAAGGGAACTATGATATTCTGCTGGTTTATGCACTGGATCGTCTTAGCCGACGCGATTATGAACTCCCGATTCTGATGCAACGATTGAATCAGGCGGGAATATCTGTATGGACCACACAGGAAGGTGAAATACCGTACAAGAATTCAACAGATCATCTCCTTCTATATATGCAAGGCTGGAAAGCATACGGCGAGAGTGAGCGTATCAGCCAGCGCATTGCAACGGTTCAGAGTCAGATCGTCATGCGGGGAGAATACCGCGGCGGTGCTGTTCCGTATGGATACAGACTTGTTGAATCCGGAGAGATCAGTAAACAGGGGCGTAAACGTCATCTTCTTTGTATTCATGAACCTGAAGCTGCAATTGTGCGAATTATCTTCAGCAAAATTGCAGATGAGGGATACACAATGTATGAGCTGACACGGTATCTGTCGGAAATGAAGATGCCGGATGATGTCAGAAAACTGACATGGCGATCCGCAACGCTTCATGATATGCTCCGCAATCGTATCTATATCGGACAGCAACGATTTGGGAGTGAATACTCCCTTCCTTTTTCCAGAATGCAGATCATTGATCCTTCCATATTCATACGAACCCAGGAAATCATCAATCATACGAGAAAGGCACTTAAAGGAAAACGCGGGACTTATGATCCACCGCCGCAATACCATGATCTGATCTTTTGCGGCCATTGCGGCAGCCATCTGGTATATAATCACGCATTTGATAAACACAAAGACGGTGTGTGTGCGATACGGTATTATTACCGGTGCTACAACAAAGAAAGATTCACGAATCCTTGTACAGGTGCAAGTACTTTTTCCGGAAAACAGATTGATGCCGATGTCAGAGAAAAGACCACTGCGCTGATTTCCTTTTTCCTGTCCGCTCCAAAGGATTCATTAATCATGAACAGTGCAGAACTGGCCCGGACGGAAAGCCTTGTCCAGCGGGAAAACCTGAAGAAACAACTGGCGGAACTGGATGATCAACTGGAAGTGCTGCAGAAGAGATTGACGGATACTCTCCGCCTATATGGAATTGAAACAACTACTGAACTGCAGATCGTGTACAACGATATCCGTACAAAGCGAAATTGTGTATTCCATGCTCTTCAGAATCTGAAACCTACCCACTGTGAGCTGGATTACCTGATTAAGACAAAAGAGAGAAGTCTGGAAAAGATTCTGAGTGAATGTGAACAGTGGAATCAAAAAAGCTGGAAGGAGGCTGAGGGGATGACTCCGCGTTTCTTTGAGCGCATTGATGTTTTTCGCGGATATCAGCTGAAATATCATATTGTTTCCGAGGTCAAACAGTTTCTGCCGGTGACTATGTTATGCGAGAATCATTACGACTTTCTGCCGGTTTCGAATGGAACAACACTTTCAACGCAAAAGCCATATCAATGAACATGTCACACTACTTCTTTACGGGGAATTTCAGTATTTGGAAAGAACGTTACTTTGAAGAATGCGTTTTGAGTTGCGCTTTACAACGCTTTGCCAGTTATAATATAATTTATACAAGAGTGTCAGGACAATTCTGCGGCAGGAACTGCATGAATCGACACAACTGAACAACACTTCCGTCGTTTCCGAAAGGGAAGCGGCGGAAAAAGGAAAGGATGGATCCAATGAAAAAACTGATTGCTTTGTTCCTCTGCTTGTGCCTGATGGCGGGCATCGTGCCGGTGGTGGCTGAAAACACAGCTGTGACACACGAAATCACATCCGCCAGTTATCCGTTATACGTCGGCACAACAAATTTCGGTGATGTAACGCTGTGCTTCCTGGACGGCGCAAACGACATGCCCTATATCGAAGCAACGGAAATGCATGGAGTACTTGCTTCGATCATGAACAGTACGACCGGCAATTTTAATTATACGATTAACACCGAGGGCTCCGTTGTTACACTGACCCGGAATAATCTCAAGACACCCGGCGCTGTGGATGATGGCGCATACGCTGCTTTCGATTTTGACAAGGATACCATCACGTTCTCAGATCATGACCTGTTCTGCTGGAAGGATAACGTAACGACCGTACTTGATACGACGGCCATCGCTACCTTCAATGCGAACGGAGAACCCTCCATCCTGCAGAAGGTCGACAAGGGAAATCTGGACCGCTACGGAGACGCTTTGGTGGTTCGCTGCGGCGATTACGGGATCGATCTGATCCTGCAGGACGGAAAGTATCTGGTCCCGCTGCAGACGATGGTTGACTTTATCCTGGCGCCGGCCCGCGGCCAAAACCTGTTTTTCAACGGCCAGATCCTGTATCTGGCGCTGACGATCAGCCTGGGAGATGAGCAGTATTATGCCGCGCCGACAGGCGAACGCAGCGCGGCCCTGGCGGAATACGGCTATAAAGAACTATGCATGATGCTGGATTATTTCTACGGACTGAAGGATGCCCATAAGATTGAGAGCTTTGATAAACTGTTCCATTCCGTCACATTCGACCGGATGCTGATGGATACAAATGCCAAAGTCGCCGATATGGCCATTAACTACCTGATCAACGATTATCTTGATGACGGTCATTCCAGATGGCGCGCTCCATCCTATCTGACCGGTTCCGTTGAATTTGATATTCCCAACGGGGGTTCTGTAAGCAATATTTTCGCGGAAATGGATCGTTACAAGGAAGCAAGGAAGAAATACTATCCCGATAAAGTTCCAGGATATGAAGAGATCGGGAATACCGCCTATATCACCTTTGATAGCTTTAATGTGCCCAATCTGAGTGACATGGAGAGTTACTACCTGACGGAAGATATCAATTCATTCGACGACTCTGACGTTGTCGGCCTCATCATAAAAGCCCATGCGCAGATTACCCGGGAGAACAGCCCCATCGAAAACGTGGTTCTGGATCTGAGCTGCAACGGCGGAGGCATGAATGACGTGGCCGCATACGTCCTGGGATGGCTGCTGGGAGAGGTGTCGCTCAGCGTTGAAAATCCCATGACCGGAGCGATGAGCACCGCCGCTTACCGCGCCGACGTCAACCGCGACAGGAAGTTCGATGAAACGGACACTGTATCGGACAAGCGCATTTTCTGCCTGACGTCCCCCTGCAGTTTCTCCAATGCCAATATGGTTGCCTGTATGCTGAAGGATTCCAACAAGGTTACCATGATGGGCAGGACTTCTGCCGGCGGCAGCTGCGAAGTGCAGAACGCTTCTTCCGCCTGGGGATCTTCCTTCACGATTTCCAGCCCGAAGCGTTCTTCCTTCCTGAAGAACGGTTCCTTCTATGACATTGACCGAGGCGCAGATCCGGATTACCAGATCAGCACACCGGAGAAGTATTACGACCGGCAGAAACTGACCGAATATATTAACAGCCTTTATTGAGGTACGATAACTGTCCCGGCAATTCATAGAAACGCGTCTCATTCTGCGTGAGGCGCGTTTTTCTATGCTTTCATAAAAATATCTAAAACTGTTCCATTTCAAACGAAAAGGGTGTTCTAACAATCTCAGAATGTGTTTATGTCAGTTAGGATTCCAATTGTCAAAGGTGAAAGTACCTCGCTATTCTTAGCTCTTATAGAGTTCTCAATTTTCAATTGGGGTTACAGTACGAAACCCTTGCCTTCCTTTTGTATAATATGGTCAATAATATATGCCAATATCGCCTAAAAATGAATTTCTAACGAATGTACTAATGCCCCAGTCCAAGAGAACAAAAAAGCCTTGAAACGCTTGTGTTTCAAGGCTTCTGTGGTGTGGAGCATAGGGGAGTCGAACCCCTGACCTCGACAATGCGAATGTCGCGCGCTACCAACTGTGCTAATGCCCCATTTGGTAAGTTCCGTGACCATTTTTTACATTACCGGTCTGGTCACTTTTTCGACCGGCTGGGATTACAGTAGAGAACCTTCGTCCTACCAACTGTGCTAATGCCCCGTATGGGTTCCCGGAGGTTTTCCGGGGGAGTTTCCCGCGTTTTACGTCTGCGGGTCGGGTGACGATTCCCTTCATTTTGAAGGGGTTTCCTTGATTTACAAGGGTTTGTCTGGGGCGACAGTACGGAAGGCTTGTCCTACCAACTGTGCTAATGCCCCGTATGTTCCGGCATTTCAGCCGCAGGCGAAAGTATAGCACAGCGGGAGTGAAAAGGCAAGCATTTTGTGATATAATCCTTCTGTGCTCGCAACAAATCCATCAAGGAAGGAATAGCCAATGAAACGAATGAACGGACTTTTTCGGATACTGGCCGCGGCGCTGCTGATCTGCGCGCTGGCCCTGCCCTGCGCCTTCGCGGAGAACGCGGACGGGCCCCGGGAGCCGGACCTGAATATCATCGTGGTGAACCAGGATGCGGAATCCCTCTCCAGGGAAGATACGGAGAAGATGGTGAAGGAAACGAAGGAAGCCTACTATAAGAATGACGCGGTGGGCATCCAGTTCCATTCCCTGGTCGGACTGACGGAAGAGGAAATGATGAACGAGGACGAGGAAAAGGTCGTCGTTCCGGTCATGACCGTGAAATACGGGGACAAGGTCATGCGCTGCCTGTGCCAGGAGATCGGCGAGGCGGACGCGGACGGCACCCGGCCCCTGTATATCGGCCTGCACGGCGGCGGGGGCGGCCCCTCGGAAGTCAACGACGAACAGTGGATGATGATGGCCGAGTACTATTCCGCGGGTATTAAGAACGGCCTGTATATTGCCTGCCGGGGCATCACGGACACCTGGGACCTGCATTTCCAGCCGGAAAGCTATCCGCTGCTGGACACGCTGATTGAGGCGATGGTCTACCTGTATCACGTGGATCCGAACCGGGTGTACCTGATGGGCTTCTCCGCGGGCGGAGACGGGGTGTACCAGCTCTCCCCGCGGCTGGCGGACCGGTTTGCCGCGGTGAACATGTCCTCCGGCCATCCGAACAGCGTATCGCTGCTGAACCTGGCCAACTGCCCCATCTGCCTGCAGGTGGGCGTACGGGACTTCTACTCGGATACGGCGATGCGCTCCGTGCGGGCGGCGGAATTCGAAAAGACGCTGACGGAGTATCACGACAGGTACGGCTTCGGCTATACGCACAAGGTTTTCGTCCATGTGCCGGCCGGGCATAACTTTAACGATTACCAGACCAACCAGTCCACCGTGCTGAAGGATCCGGCCGCCTACGCCGAAGCCGCGAAGGATCCGCAGTTCATCTACAAATTCCTGAAAACCAGGGGTACGGAGGACCTGGAGGATATCATAGGGCTGTCCTACGAGTATGCGGACTTTGACGAAGTCTTCGACAAAGCGGTGACGGACGTGGTCACGAAGGAACTGGGGCTGGAAACGGAGACGGTGAATACCAGCGCGGTGGACTATGTATCCCAGTTCAGGCGGGATCCGGCGCCCGCGCAGCTGGTGTGGGACCTTTCCACCCGGGCGGAGGAGCGGCAGAAGAACAGCTTCTACTGGCTGGAGGCGCCGAAGGAAATGAACGTGGGCGTGATCACCGCCTCCTATGACGCGGAGACGAACACGATCACCGTGGAGCCGGACAGCGAGGTGAACGGCGATTTCGCGATCCTGTTCCATCCGGCGCTGGTGGACGTTTCCCGCACGGTCACGATCAGGACCGGGGACATTACCCGGCAGGTCATCGTGCACCCCTCGGAGGAATTCCTGAAGGCTTCCATCCTGGAAAGCGGGGATCCGGAAATGGGCTGCGTGGGGAAGATCCTGTACAGCCAGATCCTGAACCCGGGGAAGTGAGCGGTTTTACATCTTTTACGTTTTTTCTCTGCAGGCGGCCGGATAGCCGCCTGTATTTTTCTTCCTTCGTCCTGTATTTCATGCCAGGGACAGGGTATGATACAGTCACGGTCAGGGAAATGACCGGAATGATTGAAGGAGGTACACTACGATGTATACGAATGGACGCGGCCCGATGATGGGCGGACACAATGGCCAGGCGGGTGGCCCCGGCATGGGCCGTCACACCCGGATGGGCTTTGTGCCTGGCATGGGCTTCCGTCCCATGCGGGTGCATCGCCGTTCTCTGCTGGGTCTGCTGGGCCTGCTCCCGCTGGGCGGAATTCTTCTCCTGCCCCTGATGATGTTCGGCGGCTGGTTTGTGCTGGCTGCGGTGATCAGCGTCGTTACCCTGGTGGGTACGCTGATCGGCGGCGTGTTCGGCGGAATCGGTCATCTGCTCCGCGGCGCCTTCTCCGGCGGCGGCGTCGTGATCGGCGCGGTGCTGGGACTGCTTGCCTTCCGTGCCTTCCGCAGGAGGAATGCGCAGAAGGAAGAGGAAGAAAGCACCGGCACGGTGGACGGGGAGGAAGTGGAAACCGAGATCGTGGAGCCCACGACCCACACCTATCATCAGAATTACTGACCGGCAAAAAGGTCAGGAAACGCCCGGCGAAAGCCGGGCATATTTTTTTTGAAAAGTGGAAACCCGCCGCTTTTTCTGTGGTTGCGTTTTTGGCGCTGCGTTGGTAAAATAGGGGTGTCTGAAAGCAAAACTGCATAAACGAGGGACTGAATTTGTCATGAAAAAAATTACGTACCATAAACTGGTCCGGGACAAGATTCCGGAGATTATTGAGCAGGCAGGCAACAGCTGCAGGGTGAAGGTATTGTCGGAAGAGGACTACCTGAAGCACCTGGATGCCAAGCTGGATGAGGAGACTGCCGAATACCAGCAGAGCAACTCCCTGGAGGAGCTGGCGGATGTGCTGGAGGTGGTGTATGCCATCGCGGAGGCGCGGGGCAGTTCCGTGGAGGAGCTGGAGGCCATCCGCAGCATCAAGGCCGCCAACCGCGGGGGATTCAAAAAGCGGATCCTGCTGGAGGACGTAACGGAAGTGTAAGGGAGAATTCCGGGATGCGGGGAAGCATCGCGGGATGTTCAGCTGTGGCCTGACCGATGAGAGCAGTTATATAATCCTCCGCAAAACTGAGTATTTTGCGGAGGATTGTTTTATTTTTTGGTTGACAATCGGCGGTGCGTGTCATACAATTCAGATGAACATCCGCAAAACATATAATTTTGCGGATGTGTGTCCGACGGGAGGAAGGATCATGCTGAAGACCAGGAAAGAATGCCTGCAGGAGTATGGATCGGATTATTATATTCAGCAGAAAATCGATGCGGGGGAACTGTGCCGCCTGGAAAAGGGTATTTTTGCCGAGGATGCCCATGTGCCGGAGCTCGCGCTGATTTCATGGAAATATCCCAAAGCTGTAGTGACCATGCTGAGTGCATTTTATTACTACGGATTAACGGATACGGTTCCGGACCGGTATGACCTGGCAACAGACCGGGACGCGGCGAAAATCGCGGACCGCCGTGTCCGCCAGTTCTTTATGCCGACAGAGTCCTTCGGCCTGGGGATAACAAGCGCGGAGGAAAACGGCTGGTCCTTTCAGATCTATGACCGCGAGAGGATGCTGATTGAACTGCTGCGCCGTAAAAGCAAACTGTCTTTTGATCTGTATAAGGAAGTGCTGCTGAATTACAGGAAGCTCATTCCGCAGCTGGATATACAGAAGATCCAGGATTATGCCCTGGCCGTTCCGAAGAGTAATGTCATTCTGAATACGCTCCAGACGGAGGTGCTCTGATGAAATCAGCGATTATCGGCGGGCTTTCGCACGCGGCTTTGCGGACGCGGGATATTGAAAAAACCGCCCGGTTTTACCGGGAGGTGCTGGGGCTGCCGGAGGCCTTCCGCATGGCACGGGAGGACGGCTCCGTGGGGACGATTTACATGTATTTTGCCCCGGGGCAGTACCTGGAGCTTTTCCCCGACGGGACAGGGGAGGCACCCCGTGAAAAGGACGGGGCGGGCTTTTGCCACCTGTGCCTTATGACGAAAGATATCCGCAGGGCCTATGAGGCGGTGCGGGCGGCCGGCGGGCCGCTGGATTCGGAGATTAAACGCGGAAAATCACAGTGCCTCATGTTCTGGACCCATGATCCCGACGGCACGGAGATCGAAATCATGGAGATGCCGCCGGAATCCCTGCAGGCACAGGCCGACGCCCGGCTGAAGGCATAAGGAAAGAGCCCTGTCAGTTGACAGGACTCTTTTTCAGCTTTCCGGGTTGACGGTCGGGTGGTATCTCTGCAAGTGCTCCATCAGGGAGGCCTGGCCGTTCAGCAGCTTCTGGCAGATGGGGCAACGGTAGATAAAGCGCATATTGCTGGTCAAGCCGCCCGGATCGGTTCCGCCGTTTACATCCGTCATCTGTTCCGGATCCAGTTCCTGCGGGGTTTTCACTTTCTTCTCTTCCATAGGGGACTCCTTTCCGTACACCTGTACACGGGTAGTCTGTCGGTCCATTGGTTTATACGCAGCAGATTTGTATGATGGCAGTTTACAACTAATTTTTTTGAATGCAAGGGAGCTGGAGGGGGGAGAATATGATATTATGGATCCGAAGACGGCCATCGGGGGCAATACAGTCACCCGGGTGGAATAAGGGAGCAGATGAAAGAGAGGGAACCTTTTCATGTCCACTTTGCGGAATAACCTTGCCAATGGCCAGGTGACGGACTTTGAGCAGTTCCGGCGGAACAACCGGAAACGGGTGAACCAGTCGCTGAACAAGGTGCTGTGGATCTGCATCCTGGCCGGGCCGGCCATCGCCATCGGGGTGGCCTGCGGCGTGTTCAAGCGTACGTCCTATTTAACCTGCCTGATTATTTCCCTGGTGATGGCGGGGGTGGCCGGCGGCAACTATTTAATCCTGAAAAAACAGCCCTACAGCTATATTCCCGGCATCTTCGCCCTGGCGGGCATGGAGTTCCTTTTGTGCTACATGTACGCCTCCCACGTGGCGGTGCGGCTGACCTGGTTTCTGATTCCGCTGCTCAGCCTCCTGTTCTGCGATTTCCGGGTGTATGTGGGCGTGTCGGTCATGAACCTGCTGGTGATGGCCCTGGGGGTCTGGCTGGAGGCGCCGTATTACGCCTCCGTCCGGACAGACTTTGCGACGCCGCTGGCGGCGTTCATCAACGTGTTTGCGGGATGCCTGATCGAGGCGGCGGTCATGTTCGTGGCCGGGTACGCGCTGGGGAAGGCCACCAACAACTATTACCGGAAGATGATCGGCCAGTACGCCGAGACCCATGACCAGCAGGACAAGCTGCAGGAGCAGCTGGACATCCTGGGCTCCATGGCGGAGATCTATGACTTCGTGAACCTGATCGATTTCAACGAATTCACGGAAATGTCCCTGCGGGAGGAAACGCTGCACAAGATTGTGATCCAGGAGGGGCAGGACCATACCCATATGACCCAGGGGCTCCGGGCGCAGATCGCGCCGGACATGGTGGACGATTTCTGGGCGTTCACGGACATCACCACGGTGCCGCTGCGGCTGATCAACCGCAAGAGCATTGCGGCGGAATTTATCAGCAGCAATACGGGCTGGTTCCGGGCGCAGTACATCCGCGTCAAGGGCCAGATGGACCAGAAGCCGGAGATTGTGATTTATACCATCCAGAACATCGACGCGGACAAGCGGCGGGAGGAGCATTTAATCCGCATCTCCATGACGGACGAGCTGACCCACGTGTTCAACCGGCGGTGCTATGACGAGGACATCGCGGAGCTGCACACCTCCGGGATCCCGGACGACCTTTCGCTGATCTCCGTGGACGTGAACGGGCTGAAGCCGGTGAACGACAACCTGGGCCACGCGGCGGGGGATGAGCTGATCAAGGGCGCGGCCACCTGCCTGCTGTCCGCGGTCGGGCCCTACGGGAAGGTGTACCGCACCGGCGGGGATGAGTTTGAGGTGATCACCTACGCGGCGGACTGCAAGGCGATCCTGCGGGATATCCGGCTGAAGACCGCACTGTGGCACGGGTTCCTGGCGGACACGATTTCCGTCTCCGTGGGATACGCCTCCCGGGCGGACTATCCGGAGGCCACGGTGGAGGATCTGGAGAAGATCGCGGACCAGCACATGTACGAGGACAAGGAACGGTATTATATCGAGACAGGAAAAGAACGCAGACACCACTGAGGCCTGCGGGAATGGAAAGGAGAAAAGGTTTTTTACTTGTCCCGGCCGAGGATTTCCTCGACTGCGCTTTCCGGATTCTGCAGGAAGCGGACGCTGGTCCGGTAGTGGTCCGTATCCTGGAAGCGGACGCTTTCAATCCCCTCCGCCCGGATCTGGTATACCTCCGCTCCGGGAAAAGCCAGGAGCATGGGGGAATGGGTGGAGATAATGAACTGGGAATCCAGCGACAGGAGCTCATCCATCCGCTGCATCAGGCGGATGATGCCCCGGGGCGACAGCGCCGCCTCCGGCTCGTCGAGGATATACAGCCCGCGGCCGCCGAAGCGGTTCTCCGCCAGGGCGAGGAAGCTTTCCCCATGGGACTGCTTATGCAGGGATACGCCGCCGTAGCTGCCGATCACCGGCCCGCCCAGACCCGGCTCCCTGTCCATCTGGTCGATATTGGAGGCAACGTTGTAGAAACTTTCTGCCCGGAGGAAGAACCCGTCCCGGGGATACATGGCTCCCCGGACGACGCGGAGGTAATCATGCAGTTCGGAATGGGAATTCTCCGTGGAGAAACGGAAATTCTTCGTTCCGCCCTCCGGATTGAATCCCTGGGAGATGGCCAGGGCCTCAATCAGCGTGGATTTCCCGGATCCGTTCTCCCCGACGAAAAACGTGACCTGTTTGTGAAAATCGATCCCGTCCTTCGCCAGGTGCTTCACCACCGGCAGCGCGTTCAGGTAGCTTTCCCGCGGCAGGGGCTCCAGCAGCGCCATCCGGCGGATATACAGATCCCGCATCAATAAGGCTCCTCCTCTCCCGGTTCTTTCAGCAATACTGATTATAAGCCGTGGACCCTTCTGTCACAAGGCGAACAAACATTTTTCTGCGCTTCCTTTCGTTGACAGGAAATGACAGGGTTCATATAATGGATCCGGTGGATAAAAACGAATAACAGGGGAAAATACCGGCACGGCGGGGCCAGGCCCAGGAGGAAATGCTTTGATGAAAAAATCATTTTTTTGTGTGTTGCTTGCGGCGCTGCTGGTCTGCGCGGCGGCCCTGTCCGGGACCTTCGCGGGCGCGGAGGGGGCATCGAAACGCCCTACTGTGCTGCTGATCCTCGACGGATACGGGATCCGGGAGGAGGCGGAGTACAACGCCATCGCCCAGGCGGAGACCCCGGTGATGGACGCCCTGATGCAGGAATACCCCTTTGTCACCGGCAACGCCAGCGGCGAGGCGGTGGGGCTGCCGGAGGGACAGATGGGCAGCTCCGAGGTGGGGCACCTGAACCTGGGCGCCGGGCGGATCGTGTACCAGGACCTGGTGCGGATCACGAAGGAAATCCGGGAGGGGAGCTTCTTTGAAAACGAGGCCCTGCTGAAGGCGGTGCGCAGCGCGAAGGAGAAGGGGACAAGCCTGCACCTGTGGGGCCTCCTGTCCGACGGCGGCGTCCACAGCCACAACACGCACCTGTACGCCCTGCTGGAGCTGGCAAAACGGGAGGGGCTGGAGAAGGTTTACGTCCACTGCTTCACCGACGGCCGGGATACATCCCCGGAATCCGGGAAGGATTTCGTACAGGCGCTGCAGGCGGAGATGGACCGGATCGGCTGCGGGGAGATCGCCACGGTGGGCGGACGGTACTATGCCATGGACCGGGACGGGAACTGGGACCGGATCGAGAAAGCCTACCGGGCGCTGGCCTACGGGGAGGGCGTGACGGCTCCTTCCGCGCCGGAGGCGGTGACCCAATCCTACGCAAAAGGCGAGACGGACGAGTTTATCCTGCCCACGGTGGTCATGAAGGACGGCGCGCCGGTGGCCACGGTGGAGGACGGGGACTCCGTGATCTTCTTCAATTACCGCTCGGACCGGGCGAAGGAGATGACCCGGGTTTTCTGCTGCGACGAATTTGACGGATTTGACCGGGGAGCGCGGAGGCAGGTGACCTACGTGTGCTTTACGGACTATGACGAGACGATCCCGGGGAAGGAGGTCGCCTTCCGGAAGGAGCCCATGACCAATACCTTCGGGGAGTGGCTGGCGGAAAACGGGCTGAAGCAGGCCCGGATCGCCGAAACGGAGAAATACGCCCACGTGACTTCCTTCTTCAACGGCGGATCGGACACCCCCAGCGAAGGGGAGGACTGGTTCCTGATTCCCTCGCCGAAGGTGGCCACCTATGACCTGCAGCCGGAGATGAGCGCGGAGGCGGTCTGCGATACGGTGGTCGAAAAAATCCGGTCCGGGGAATATGACGTGATCATCGCGAACTTCGCCAACGCGGACATGGTGGGCCACACCGGCAACATGGAGGCGGCCATGAAGGCGGTGGCTTTCCTGGACGGGTGCATCGGCCGGGTGGCGGAGGCCATCAAAGAGACGGACGGGCAGCTCTTCATCTGCGCGGACCACGGGAACGCGGAGACCATGGCGGATGAAAACGGGGAGGCGTGGACGGCCCATTCCTCCAGCCCGGTGCCCTTCATCCTGGTGAACTACGATCCCGCCTGGACCCTGCGGGAGGGCGGATGCCTGGCGGACGTGGCGCCCACGCTGATTGAGATGATGGGCATGGAGCAGCCGGCGGAGATGACAGGAAAATCCCTGCTGGTGAAAAAATAAGAGAAAGCCGGATGCAGAAAATCCTTTATGGGCAGATCCCGTGAAGGATTTTTCTTTTTCGTTCGGGATGACGAAATTTTGCGGCATCCAAAATGGTCTAATGAGTATGCCGGGAACAGAAAGGAGAGATTCGAATGATCCATTATGCAAAGGCAAACCGCCGCCGGGGGGAAAGGGAAGTCGTCCTGCCGGAGGGATTCCAGCTGTGGTGCAGGATTGAGGAGCTGAGCGAAGCATGCGGGTTTGATCCGGTCCGCCGTTTCGACGCTCTCCGGGAGCTCCCGGAGATGTATCCGCCCCTGCGCGGGCAGGATCCGGAGGAGATCGCGGAGGAGCATCCCGTGCGCGCGCTTGCGGCGCTGGTGGCCCGCTTCCTCAGGGAATACCCGGAAGCCGCCGCGGCGATGGCCCGTAGGAAGCCCGTGCCCTCCGCGGCATAAGATACAAAAGTGCCCCCGGCGGCTGTGCCTCCGGGGGCTGGGGAAGAGGAAAAAGGATTTGGGGGGGGTATCTTGTTTATCCGCGGGCCGGTACGTAGATGTAGTAGCCCCAGGTGATGTCGCCCGCGCGCTTGATCACTTCACGGTTCAGGTCCTTCAGTTCCATCCAGGTGGTGCCATAGCGCCGTGCGATACGGGTCAGGGTATCTCCCGGCTTGATCTGGTAGATTTCCAGTCCGTCAACGGGTTCCGGGGGCTTTTTGTAGCCGCCCTTGCCGCCGGTCGCCTGTTCCAGTTCATTGACATTCAGTTCGTTCATATCCATGGTTGTTATCCCCTTTCAATTACTCTCATGATTGATCCGGTGTGATTCACCTGACACCTGTATATACGCAGCGGGTGAACTACATGGCAGTAAATTTTCAGAATTTTTTTCATGGGGCCAGAGGAACCGGATCCAACGCAGGCCGCACTGTGGCCTGCGCCCCCTGGGGGGAGCCAGAGGAACCGTCCCTCTGGGTGGGAACCAGCGTCCCTGTGGTTCACTTTACGTCGGGGCCCCAGATGCGGAGGCGGGATTCGGGGGCTACGTACATGTTGTTGCTTTCCTTCACGTCGAAGGTTTCATAGAACTCGTCCATCATCTGGGCATTGACGTTCACCCGCAGGTACTGGGCGGGATGGGTGTCGATCTTCATGAGCACCATGGCGGTGTTCTGGTCGCTGGTCTGGGCGTAGTATTCGGCATCGGCCCGGAAGACCGGCTCCAGGTCCGTGTAACCGAGGCTCCGGGCGTAGGTCAGGGCTACCTTCATGCCCACCAGGTCCGCCACGGCTTCCGCCTTCAGCTTATTGCCGTCCTCATAAAGGCCGGGCAGGACTTCGATGGCGCTGTAATAATCCACCACCTTCTGCACGAGGGCGAGGAAGGCGGTTTCGTCCGCTTCAGTGTAGAGGGGATTGGGAGCCGCGTCGGCGTCAAACTGGCTGCCGAAGAAGTCGAACCCGTGGCTGATCTCATGGCCGATGGTGGTGCCGACGGTGCCGATCAGCTTGATTTCAGAGATGTCGTCCGTGTATTTCCCGCCGGTCAGGTAGCCGGGCAGGATGTTGATGGAATTGCTGGCCGGATCATAGAAAGCGTTGGCCATGACGGGGGACATGATGACCCAGGTCAGGCGGGAAAGGCCGGGGGTGCCCAGGAGGGCATTGTCCTGTTCATTCCACCAGGCTTTGATCCGGAGATAGTTGGTAAGCAGGGTGCCGCCCTCTTCCGTCTTCAGGAGGGAAAGGGTGCTGAAATCCTGGTAGCCGCCTTCCGGCTCGAGGATGTTGAGCTTCATGGTCTGTGTTTTGGCCAGGGCCCGGGCGCGGGCATCCTCGCTGATCCATTTCGTTTCGCTGATGAGCCCGCCCAGCGTATCCACGAGGCCTTTGGCCATGGCGGTCAGGCGCTCCTTTGCCCTGGCGCCCAGGCCCCGCTCCGTATACAGCTTCGCCGCCAGGTGGCTGAAGGTCTTCGTGTCGGTGCAGACTTTCCAGGCGTTCGCTTCCGGGGTTTCAGGGTCCGAGCCGAGGACGGCGAGCTGTTCATTGTATTTGGTCCGGTCGAGATAGGGCAGGCATTCCATCATCACCTTGGCGTTGATCAATTCCCGCAGGGCGTTCAGGTTCTCCTCCGTCCAGAAGGCGTCCAGGGCGGCGAGCCACTCAGGCGCGATGACCACATAGCGCTCGGATTTGTCCTTGCCGAACTTTGCCAGGGTTTCCTTCAGGGGGAAATGGGGGCAGAGGATCTCAAGGTCGTTCAGGGTCATGGATTTAGTGTCTTCCGCGTAGGCGCCGTATTCCTTCGCCATGTAGTGGGTAGTGGAGTCGGCGTAGACGGCCCAGTTGCGCTCCGTGTCGACCACGCTGGAGGCCGCGCTGCCGGCGGCAACCTGGTCCTGGCCGACCATCATATAGGCGATCGTCAGGGACTGGAATTTCTCTCCCATGGCCATGAGCTTGAGCTGCCAGTCCATGGCATCCGTCGGCGGGTCATAGGTGGCGGGCTCGTCGCTGAAGGCCAGGTTGGCCGCGATGTTCACGCAGTTGGTTCCGGTGACATAATCATTGGCGACGACCAGCTCCACGAAGGGGCTGAAGGGGAAATCCTCCGAGAGGATCGCCGCGTTCAGCTGCTCCAGGGTCTCCGCGTTCGCCACGGCGGACAGGTAGGGCAGCAGTTCCATCAGGCCGTCGCCCTTTTTGCGGGTTTCCGTATCCATGGCCTGTTCATAGAAGATGCGCAGCTGCTCAACGGAGGGATCGTTCAGGGAGGTGTCCGCCAGGGCTTCCTTCACGGCAGCTTTGATCTCCCCGTCGCCGCCCAGGACCGCGTTGGCCGCGGCGTCCTGATGCGCGGCGACGAAATCATAGTTGTAATAGGAATACAGGTCATCGGCCGCGTCCGCCGCGCTGTCTGGCAGGTTACCGATGACGGTAATGTTGTACCAGGGCCTGCCGAAGAGCTCAGCCGGGGCGGGCTGCGCCTCCGCCAGGGCGCCGGCGGCCAGGGCCAGGGCCAGCAGCAGGGCAAGCAGGGCAGAGAACCAGCGTTTCATGTGTTTCATGCAGAAAACTCCTTTTTCACAAGTAAAAAAATGTTTGGTTGTTGGCAGTACGATTATATTAACCGATTCGGGCGGAAATGTCTATCCCGGGCAGGGAGCCGGAGGAACCGTCCCGGTGGCTCTTGTGCATCAGCGGATGTCCTCGCTGAGGCACGCCTTCAGACTTTCGATCTCCTCACGGGTCATGCCGATCTCCAGAAGGTAATCATCAGCCTCGGCGCTCAGGTCGGCGTCATAGATGCTTTCGATATCGAAAGATGCGGCAAGGGTTTTGGCGATGTTGCTCCGCACGATGGCGTCGTACTGCCCGGTGCCGGGCACAACGCCGTAATAGTTGGCGTAGGTGGCCATGTAGTCCGCTGTGACTTCCTCCGCGGAAGCGCCCATCAGACATTCCAGCACGGCGGCAGCGAAGCCGGTTCGATCCTTGCCCTTGTTGCAGTGGATCAGGTATGGAGCCCTGTGGCCGGCGAGAAAGCGGAAACCCTCAGCCAGGCCGGCGCGAAAGTCGTCGGCGCTGAAATCCATGCCCAGGTTCAGGGCAATGACGTCCAGTGTGGATGTGTAGGACTCGGCATAGCCATCGTAGTTCTTCATGGCCTCCTCGCTGTCGGACATGTTCATGACGGTGTTGATGCCCGCCGTTCTGACAGCCGCATCGGCCTCGAGGTTGCGGTTGATCGCCGGGTTCACCGGCGATGAGGAGCGGTACAATGCGCCAGTGCCCATGCCGGTGGTGGCCACGTTGCGAAAGTTGGCGTACTGCTCATCGGTCAGGTCGGGATAGTCCTCCCGAACCTCGCTGCGAACGAGCTGGCGAATCTTGTACTCGTCCGCATAGCCGCCCTTTTCCCCCATGGCGATGGAGATAGCCAGCATATTGTCATAGCCTTCGTTGTAATCCCAGCGGAAGCCGGGGTCCTCCCCGATGGCCGTCCTGCTGGCGATGCCCAGCTCGGTGGCGAAACTGCCCATGTTAATCGCGAGCTGAACGATGCTCTCAGCGGGGTTGTCGGAGGTGATGACGCGGCAGAGCATACAGCCGCTGTCCACATCGTTATAGCTGGAAACCACGGGCATGTCATAGGTCTTTCCGTCAATGGTCACCGTGACGATGTCGCCGTACTCATAGCCCATCTCCAACAGGCTGTTTCCGGAGACGGTCAGCTCCAGGGTGCCGTATTTCTGAATCGACCGTATGCCGGTCTCGATGGGTTCGGCAGCGGCAGCGGCGGATAATACCGCCAAGGTCAACACCAGCAGGCAGATCAGCGCGCAATGGAGTTTCTTCATACTGTTTATTCTCCCTTCTGTTCCTTCACAAACTTCATCCGAGCCATCTTTGCATAGAAGGCAATGCCATAAAACGGCTGAATGGCCGTCTTCCCGTGAACCGGATGCATCATGCGCATGATGGTGTATCCGTCCCAGCGACGGTTTTCTTTGTTGTTTTTGTTGCCTCCTGTCGCAGGCTCAGCAAAGGGCTTTCATAGCATTGCCATATTCTAAGGCCTACTGCCCGGGAAGTCAATAATCCGGCATGTTAACCACACGGCTCACGCATGAAACATCTTTTCACGGCGTCTGACCCCTCTGGCCCGGAACCGTCCCGGTGGCTCTTTTCCGGGATTTTAAAATATGGTATAATAGACGAAACGAACAGAAGATAAAAGATACGGGCATTTTTTGATGCGGCCGTATCAGAAAAGGAAGAGCCGTATGAGTGACGTCATCTGCCGCAGGGCGGACAAACATCTGACGGAAGGACAGCTGAAGGATATCGCTGCCCTGATTTATGATACCGATTTATATATTTATCCCGCGATGTTTGCTGACAGGCAGGAGGCGGAGACGGTGCTTCCGAAGATGATCCGCGCCGGGGATCCCATGTTCCGGCGGGAAAACCTGTTCCTCACGATGCAGGGGACGAAGGTCGTCGGGATCCTGCTGTGGTTCCGGGGGCCGCTTGAGTGGGACAAAACCGTCTACCGGAAATGCGGGGGCAAGGCGGAGCACATTGACCGCGTGGTGATGGAATATTTTAACCTGTTCACGGAGGCGCCGGCAAACATGGCCTCCCTGGTCCGGATCAGCGTGAGCGAAGGGATGCGGGGCAGACAGATCGGAAGCCTGCTGACGGACACCTTCATGCAGGAGGAGAAGGGGCCTTACCAGCTCTACGTGCTGGCGGACAATATGAAGGCCATCCCCTTCTTTGAGGGCAAGGGGTTTGCCATCCGGGAAACGCGGCCCGGGTTCAGCCTGGATTACCGGCCGCTGCCCTGCTACTGGATGGTCAGGAAATAGGAACTGAAGAGGGCCGGAGGAACCGCCCCTCCGGCACCATTCTGTTGAAATTGTCAGGAGGCAATAGTATAATGACCTCGAACTTAGGGCAAATACGTCCAAAGTAAGAGGTGAAAAGAATGATTAAGCGAGATCGTTATCTGAATCGGTTGATTCACAACATGTGGAATGGCGAAATAAAAGTCATTACAGGGATCCGCAGATGCGGAAAATCGGTCCTGCTGTTTGACCTGTTCTACGAATATCTGCTCTCACAGGGCATCTCAGATGATCATATCATCAGGCTGGAACTCGACCAAAGAAGGTATTACAAATTCCGGAATCCGATCGTGCTCTGCGAATATGTTGAAAGCCTTATAAAAGAACGTTCCGGAGATCGGTTCTTCCTGTTTGTGGATGAGGTTCAGTTTACTAAAACAGTGAAGGACGAGACAAACGGGGGTATCGAAGTAACGATCTATGATATGCTGAATGAACTGAAAGCATATAAGAACCTGGATGTATACGTGACCGGCAGCAATTCGAGAATGCTTTCAAAGGATATCGCTACCGAATTCAGGGGAAGGGCGACTCAGATCCATGTGTATCCCTTAAGCTTTGAGGAATACTTTTCCTTCGTCGGCGGGGATAAGCGTGCTGCCCTGGACCAGTATATGCTGTATGGCGGAA
>JAFSOC010000010.1 GCA_017447185.1 Clostridia bacterium
AATACGCTGGGAAGATAAGTACTCATAATAACAACCTCCATTCATGGCCTTCATCGCCGGGCTTCTCACCCGTCATGCCGGGTCGCAATCTGGCCTTTATGCAGGTCGTGCACTTTGTGGTCTCCGGCCACCCCGTTCTCCCGAACGCTGATTATATTATATTCAAAGATCAAAGAAAGTCAAACTTAAGATTGGCCGATGTACTCCGTTATCCGGCGACTGTTTGCTTTTTGTCCCTCTTTGTCTGTTTTCCTGAGAATTTCTGGATAATTCATTGTATTTCTAAAGATTTTCATTTGCAGTTTTTTTGTCTCCAAAATCAATGCTCTGAATTTTCTGCATAGATATATCCAGGATTTTTGAGTATTTAACTGTCAGTTGAAAGACAAATCCTTTTTAAATATCCAGAAGCATGAATCCTTGATTCTTCTCCTCGATCAGCAAAAAAGATTTGCTACCAAAAAGCGCTGAACCCTTGTGTTTTCAATGAATTTCTGATTGATCGGCACTTTCATTGACTACTCCTCCTCCATAGAATCGTAGTAGTAATCACTCTGTTGCCGAACAAAGTCAACTATAAACCTTATCCGGCTGGCACTGATCAATCTGCTAAGCCGATAAAGCCGGAACATATTCGCTTGATCAATAATATGATTTACTACTGAAAAAGCGCCGAACCCTTGTTTTTCAAAGGCCAGCGTTTTTTCATATAGCGTTGATTTTCATATTTTCGGCAAAATTTCACCAGTAGTAGTAAAACAGTAGTAGGAAGAGGTCTGGATCATGAACCTTGATACGATCAGCAAACAGATGACGTCAGCATTTCTGGAAGGAAAGAAATATACACCCGCCGGAAGGGACAGGTACACTGATTTTGCCTGCCGGAATCCTCTGGTCAGATGGAATACATATCCCATCCGTCGCTGATCTGGTTCCTGCATTCCTGCACAAACTCGGCAAGCGTTTTGCTCTCAGCAAATTCGGTCATCAGCCGGTTCAGTTTTCCCCACAGGCAGGCATTGACAGCGACGCGCAGGCTGCTGTCGTTTCCCCCGGCCGGGCTCATTTCCTCCAGGATGCTGGTGTCCAGGGCATTCAGTACTTCTGAGAGTTTGATTTTCTCCGCCGGGTGTGACAGGGTATATCCCCCGCGCATACCCTTCTGTGCACGGATCAGCCCGGCCTGTTTCAGATGGGTCAGGATCTGTTCCAGGTATTTGCCGGAAATATTCTGCCTTTCCGCGATATCCGGTGCGGAGACACTCGTTCCGCCTTCCGTATGCAGCGCAATATCGGCCAGTGCCAGTATTCCGTATTCGACCCTTGTGGATACTCTCATCGCGGTCCCATCCTTTCCTGTTGCATATTCTGTCCTGCCGGTTCGGTTGTTTCCCTCAGCGGGCCGTAAAAGTTGTCTTCAGTCTTTCCAATGCTTCCTGCAGGATGCTTCGAGGACAGGCTGTATTGATCCGCTGGAATCCTTCCCCTGCCTTACCGAACATCGCCCCGCTGTCCAGCCACAGGCGCGCCTGGTGAAGGATCCGGTCATCCAGTTCCGCTGCCTGCAGTCCTATTCCCCGGAAATCCAGCCAGATCAGGTATGTCCCTTCCGGCTTGTTCATCCGGATCCCGGGAAGCTCTTCCCGTACAAAGCGGTCTGCAAAATCGATGTTGCCCGCGACATACGCTTTCATGGCCTCATACCATTCATCGCCGTGCTCATAGGCAGCCTGTGCCGCTGTGATCCCGAAGATTGTCGGCTCGTCGAATCCGGTTTTTTCCATTTCTGCCTCCAGTTTTTTCCGCAGTTCCGGATTCGGTATGAATATGTTGGACTGCTGAAGTCCGGCCAGGTTAAATGTCTTGCTGGGTGCAGTGGCCGTCACCGTAAACTGCCGGAATCCGGGACCGGTTTCCTGGAACACCCGGTGTTCCCCGCTCCAGATAAAATCCCCATGGATCTCATCGCTGAAGACAATCACCCGGTGTTCCGCGCAGATCCGGCCGATCCTGAGCAGTTCCTCTTCAGGCCACGCCCGGCCCACAGGATTGTGCGGATTGCACAGGATAAACATTTTTACAGCATGCTCTGCGATCTTCTTCTCAAAATCATCAAAATCAATGACATAGTGTCCGTCCGTGTTCTGAACCAGGTCTGAGCTGACCGCCTGCCGTCCGTTCTTCCGGATCAGGTTGCCGAAAGGATAATAAACCGGCTCCTGGATCAGCACAGCATCTCCGGGTTCCGTAAACGCCCGGACCGCCATGGCAATTGCGAAGCATACGCCCGGTGTCTTGATGTGCCAGTCTTCCTCCGGCTCCCAGTGATGGTGCCGCTTCATCCATCCCCTCACGCTCTCGAAAAAGCCGTCTCCCGGCAGCGTATTGCTGTATCCGTAGATGTTGTGGCGTGTCAGTTCGCGCAGTGCATCCTCCACATAGGATGATGTCCTGAAATCCATATCCGCCACCCAAAGGGAGAGAATATCCTCCGGATAACCTTTCAGGGGAGCGAGATCATATTTCACACACCGGGTATTTTTTCTGTTAATAATACGGTCAAAATCAAGATTTCTTTCTGCCATACAAACCTTTCTCCTGTATTTCTGTATGTCATTCCAATCCGTGATGCCCGTTTTTCTTCTGCCACTCCGTCAAGTTATCACCAATGGCCTACTATGTCAATAGGTGTTTTACGTTTTCCTGTTATTTCCTGATTTCATTCAGTGAATGAATCAAAAACGGAATTGTTTCCTCAAAGTCCACCCCATACCAGGGATTCCCCGGATTTTTCAATGTTTCCGCTATCGTCAGGGCTGTATAGTCCGCAGCTGTTTTCAGCGCCTCCGTCCTGTCAATCCCCAGCACAAAAGCACCTGCCAGTACACTGGAAAAAATATCCCCTGTTCCGTGATAGGATACCGGAACCCTGTCATTCTGATAATGGAAGAATTCTTTCTTCCCTGTATCATAGCCCATGGCACCGGTCTTTCCTTCGTTGAGGGAAACACCTGTCAGGATCGGTGTTTTCGTTCCGAGATCTGCGAGGGTAAGCAGCAGTTCCCTGATGTACTCCTCCGGATAGATTTCGCGGTAAGGAATCCCCGTCAGGAAAGCCGCCTCCGTAATATTCGGATCTGCAATATCTGCGACAGCGCAAAGATCAGCGTTCTTCCGGGCATAGTGTTCGTTGAATGCCGGATACAGTTTTCCGTTGTCCCCCATCGCCGGATCAACAAAGACGAGCGTATCCTCCCTCCGGAAAGACTCGATAATTCCTATAGCTGTATCGATTTCTTCTTCTGTACCCAGATATCCGGTATAAATTGCGTCAAAGGTAATTCCCTCCTGCTTCCAGTGATCCGTGATAGGCATCAGCTGGTCTGAAAGATCCCTGCAGGTAAAGCCTTTGAATAGTGTATGTGTGCTCAGGACTGCTGTCGGCAGGATCACTGTCTCTATTCCCATGGCAGAAAGGAGCGGCAGCGCAACAGTCAGTGAGCATTTCCCGAAGCAGGAAATGTCCTGAATGGTCAGTATCCTTTTCATGGCCTTTTTCCCCCTGTTTTCATAACCTGATTTCGATAAGAATGATAAAATAAATCTGGCCACATGAAAATGGCCAGATTGAATTATATTTATATTGCCAGTCTGTCGGATCTCTTCCGCCTGCCCGGATCAATGTATATCCGGGAGTGTTTTTTGAAGGGAGACAGTCCGGCTCTTATTTCCTGATGTGTTTCACAACATTAATGGCGAATCCCGACGGGGACACCATGAATTGGGATTTGGAAGAACTGGTTTCAACCTGCTGCCCGGAATTGCCGTTCACAAATCCGTGTTTCTCAAGGAGGGCTACGGCTTCTTCAAGATCATCCACATTCATCCGGATGATCGTCATATCCTTGTGAAGAACCTGCGACTGGGTAATGTCCACATGGAAGCCGTTGGGGTCTTTCATCCGGACAGCCGTGTAATTAAGATCATTGTTTACGGAGTCCTTGCTGTGCGTCTTTTCAAAGCCAAGTTCCTCAAACAATTTGGTGGCAGAAGCCGCGTCGGCGGAAACGATGAGTGGATTGAAGCTGGTGATCTTCATGGATCAGATCTCCTTTCAGTTTTTAATTTTATTTGCTGTTCTGTAGTATAACGGCATTTCAGAAGAAAAACAATAATCATTCCGGGCGGACAGGTTTTTACTTGTTTTTCACTTGTGTGCCGGTCCGACACGTATTATGATTATCCTATCTCAGCAAGGGGGAATCCAGTCATGCGCAATATCATCATCGTCGAAGCCGCATCTACCGGATACAACTATATTGAGGACGTGGTCCGGAGGGGATACAATCCGGTCGTCCTGGAAGTGCGGACAGACAGTGAGGATCTCAAAAAGTTCCGTGAGGATGCCTACGCCGCCGCCTGGCACAAGCCGGACATCATCCGGGAATGCGGCACCTACGAAGAGACCCTTGAAGCGGTCCGGAAATACGATCCTGTACTGATCGTTCCGGGCAGTGAAGACGGAGTCACGCTCAGCGTGAAACTCTCCGCCTCCCTTGGGCTTCCCGGAAATCCCGTCGATATGCTCGATGCCATGAAGACAAAGGACGGAATGCAGGAGGCGCTGAAGCAGGCCGGAATCCGCTATATCCTCGGCAAAAGGGTGCGTACGCCTGAAGAAGGTCTTGCCTTCTGCCGGGAGAACAAACTGAAGACCGCTGTGGTAAAGCCGATTTCCGGTGCGGGAAGCCAGGGACTTTACCTGTGCGACAATCTGGATGAAGTGGAGCGCGCGATTGCCAGCCTGGTAAACACCAAAAATTTCTTCGGCAAAGTGAACGAGGAAGTGCTGGTGCAGGAAAGAATCTATGGCGATGAATATATCGTCAATACGATCAGCTCCTGCGGAAGACACCGGCTGAATTCCGTTCTGCGCTACAAAAAGCATAAAACTGAAGAGGGCGGATATATTTACGATTACATCGAGTTCATCAACCATCTGGATGCCGGCCACAACAAACTGATTGAATACGCGCTCAGTGTGGCGGACGCCATCCATTACCGGAACGGCATGATTCACGGCGAATACATGATTGACGAAAAGGGCCCGGTGCTGATCGAAGTCAACTGCCGTCCCATGGGCTGCAGCCAGCCTGCGGAATATATGGACCTGATCATGGGGCAGCACGAAACGGACAGCACGCTGGACGCGCTGCTCTATCCGGAAGCTTTTGCGGCCAGGCAGAATCAGCCTTACAGGCTGCAGCGGTATGGGTGCATGAAGATCCTGCAGATTCCGGAGGATATGGATGCGGTGGACCACCCGATCTGGGAAGTGGCCCGGCAGCTGAGGAGTACATACAAGATCAGCGCCAATGCACCGTCCTCCCCTTTCACCTATGCCAAAACAAGGGACCTGGAAACAGCCGGCGGCCTGGTCTATATGGTTCATAAATACGAGCATGTGCTGAGAAGCGATCTGGAACTCCTGCGGAAAACAGAGAAATATTACTTCCAGTTCCTGCTGAACGACGGAAAATCCAGGAGATGGTTCCTGGACGGAAACATGGGTAAGCCGGATTTCCCGGCCCTGATGAAGGAATACAACTGCACGGGGGCCGTGCTTGTTGCGGCGGACGAGCAGCTGGAGATTCCCGGTGCGCAGTGTGTAACGGCCGGAAACATGGAAAACGCCCATAAAGGTTTTGACTGTGTGATTATCGGATTCCAGCATACCCTGCTGGAGCTCAATGAATCCGCGTGCCTGAAGCTGATCTTCACCGCCATGGACCTGGTCCGCCAGGGAGGAAAGGTGATCATTCCGAAGAACACTTACCGCTATCTTTCCTACGAGCGTGAAGGTGCGGAAGACCTGATGCTGATCAAGGGACTTACGCTGGAAGCGCCGCAGCCGGGCAAAACAGAAGTTGTGACAGGAACAAACGAGCGGCAGTAACAGCGAACGGCAGAAAACCACCGGAACGGAGAATGGCATGGAATGAGCACAGCGGTAAATGCGGACAGGGAATTCCGCCGGACCAACAAAATTCTCAGAAATAAATTTACCAGATATCTGTTTCCAATGTTTGTTACCATGGCTGCCCTTTCCCTGAATGAATTTGTGGACAGCATGCTGGTTTCACGGCTGCTGGGAAGCGAGGGAATGGCAACCGTGAACCTCGGTTTTCCCGTGATGCTGATCATGTCCGTGCTCTACACCCTGTTTGGCGCCGGCGGAGCGACGGTATATGCCGTTTCCCTGGGGGAAAGGAACCGGGAAAAAGCGGGAAAGAGCTTTTCCTGTGCCATGTTTATGGCGGTCTGCACCGGTATCGGATTGCTTCTGATCTGCACCGCCTTCTTTGGTCCCCTTTCCGGCCTTCTCTGCGCGGATATGGAAATGCGGCCCGATTTTGAGCACTATTTCCGTGTGCTCACCTTCTCGGCGCCGCTGCTTGTAACCGTACTGACCCTGACGCAGTTCCTTCCGGCTGCCGGCCTTCCCGGCTACACAACTGCAGTGAACGTTGTGGCGAACGCAGTCAACATCGTCATGGACTATGTGTATATCAAATTTTGCGGAATGGGCGTGGAAGGCGCGGCATGGGCGACATTGACCGGTTATGCCTGCGGAGTCCTGGTGATCGTCTGGGCACTGATACGGAAGAAGCTCAAAATGTGCGTCTCCGGGAAGATCCGGGCTTCCTTCAGCACCCTCCCGGAAATCATCCGGCAGGGCGGAGCGGATGTCATGTCCCAGGGCGGTTTCGCGATCCAGATCGCGGTTTGCAACGGAATCGCCGCTTCCCGTGCCGGAGCCTTCGGTGTCCAGGCTTACGCGCTTTGCATACAGGCCCTGTCCGTTATCTCGGTTTTCCATGGGGCGCTGATCGGCGCATATACTCCCATGATAGCGCTGCTTCACGGACAGCGCGATTACCGTGGTGAAGGGAACATGCTGAAACTGGTATTGAAGCTGGGAACCATCGTCGGACTGGTCGTCTGCGGCGCCTTTTTGATTTTTGCCCGGCCGGCCGCCGCGCTGTATAACATTACGGGGCCGGCAGAGTCGTCCCTGGCGGTGCACGCGCTCAGAATCTTCTCGATCTGCCTGTTCCTTCGCGGAACCATTATTCTCTACTTCCGGTATCTGAAGGTGATCGGCAGGACAGGCTATGCAATTTTCACAGGCGCACTGGACGGTTTCCTGGGCGTAATCCCTGTTGTGCTGATCCTGACACAGTTCATTGGCGTGAACGGGATCTGGTATGGCTATGCGCTGAACGCAGCCCTGGCCCTGGTTTTCGTGGCTGTCTGTAACCTTATCATCGCCCGCCGCTCCAGGGGAAAACTCCACAGCGTCCTGCTGCTGGAAAAGGAAACAGAGCATGAGATCCTGCTGGATGCGACCATCACGAAAGACCAGGCGGATATCGCGGGCATCAGTGAGAAGCTGCAGAAGATCTGTGAGGCGAACGGCATAGACCATAAAGACGCCGCACGGATCGGCCTAGCGGTCGAAGAGATGGCGGTATTCGCTGCAAACACGAAAACGCAAAGCTCCTTTATGGACATCCTGGTCTGGCGGAGCGAAGGAAATATTGAGATTGATTTCAGAAGCCTCGGAGAGAAAATTGATACAATGGAAAAGATCAGCGAGGCGAAAGAACCGAACCTCGCGCTGCTCCGTGGCATATCGAAAAGCGTTACAACCGAATATGCCATGGGGATGAATCTTTCCCACATCACTATATGACCCCGCTTTGAACGCTTCCTCCCGGATCCTCCGGAGCAGTAACACAGCATCCCGGAGTTTCGCGCCTCCTGATTTCCTCCGACAGAGCGGCTGCCCGGTCAAGTATGGCCCGCATCATTTCTTCGGATATAAAATCCGGATCGTAATTGATCTGCACTGTTATCATCGTATCTTTTTCGATATAGCAGCAAATGTCAATATGCGGAATCGCTCTGCGGGCGCTTTTCTCCACCGGAGCAGTTTCGCCGGATACAGCGTATAAAATGAAATCCTCATTCTCACCGATCAGCTCCAGGCAGTTAAAGCTCACGTACGGAAACGGGGATTCATTTTTGCCCAGGATTCTGTAGTTAACGTCATGCTGGGGCGCGCTGTTTTCCATGGCGCGGAGCACATCCCTGCCGATGTGTTCAAAAAAACGCTCATCCCTGCTGAACGGAATCATGATGCGATACGGGAAAAAGCCGGCGGAGCCGAGATATTCCGCGTCATTCCTTCCGCCGAAAACGTAAAACACCGCCAGATCCTCCAGACCCGTTACCTCCAGGCAGGCCTCACAGAGCAGGCCGAACATGTAGTCTCCGGTCTGGAGACGATATTTCGAGACAACAGGCTCCAGGGTTTCCATCCCGAAACGGGCTGTCATATACGCATAGGAACGTACGGACGGCGGCTCCTTTCTGAGGGTTTTTGTGTAAAGCTCCGGCATGGCCGATGGCTTTTCCGCTTCAGCCTTCCATATCTTCTGTGTGTATTCAAAGTAGTCCGCATCTTCACGTATCCTGTATGCGGGATCCGGAAGGCTGCGTCGGATGTGCGTAATCAGCTTTTCTATAAATACATGATCCATGAGGATGTGATGGATCCGCAGCAGGACGGTCACGGTTTCCGCCTTGAAGATCCTGATGTCAAACAGCCGCTCGGCGGTTCCGATGTCATACGGCTTGAAGAACGCCGCCTCATCTTCCTCCGAGGGAGCCCTGCCGAAGATCTCAATATCCTCTTCCCTGAGTCTTCTCTCCGGATGCGGTATCTGATACCACACATCTTCCTGTTTTCGAAAGCATGTAAAAAGGTACGGAAAGGAATTGAACACCCTGACCAGGACAGCCCTGATCCCAGCGCCGTCCGTCCAGCGGTCCGTGAATTCGATTTCCCGGTACATGTTCGCTATCGGGCTTTGGTAAACAAACTGGTACTGCTGAGGCGTCAGCGGATATCTGTCAAGCCTTTCAGCCGGCGGAACTTCGTTCCTCCCGCTTTCCCTGATCTTTTCCGCCAGCTTCCTGACGGTGACCTCTCCCGACAGGAAATCCGTCAGCTTCAGCTGCGCATGCATCTGGCTCAGGACCAGCGAAGCCAGTTCCGTAGATAGCAGCGAGGTGAAGCCGGCCTCCGCAAGGGGCGTTGTGACGCCGAACCCGTCGAAGGATACGATGCTTTTGCACCAGGACAGCAGCGTTTCCTCCGTCTCATCGGCCGGCGGGACAATGGGATGCTCATCGTCCCGGATTTCAGGAAGCATGCTGTAATCGAGTTTTCCGCCGGCATTGATCGGAAAACACTCCAGGTAACAATAACGGTCCGGGACCATATAGCCCGGCAGCCGGTGGGAAAGATAAGCCCGCAGCTCCTTTTCCTCCGCAGGCCCCTCACCGGTATAGTAAACCGCCAGATGCTGCGTACGGCGGATCTCGCAGACTTTTGCCGCGGCATAATCGATCTTTACGCCCGGGAATCCTCTGATGAGCGTTTCGATCTCTCCCGGTTCAATACGAAGTCCGCGCAGCTTGATCATCCGGTCCGCCCTTCCGACAATCTCATAACTGCCGTCGGAAAACCTTCTGGCATAATCTCCCGTACGGAAATACTTAACCCCGTCGATCACGACCGTCTTTTTCGCCGTCTCCTCCGGAAGGTTGAGATAGCCCATCATCATGTTTTCGCCGGCCATCAGGAGCTCCCCGGTTTCGCCGTCTCCCGTTTCGCGCCCCTCTTCATCCGCCACGAGGAGTTTCCAGCCCCGGTTTGGGAAGCTGTGGCCCGGCCGGTCAAGGATTTCCTTCGAAAGGAGCGTGCCGTTGGATTCCGTCTGGCTGTACAGGTTGTAGACGCGGCATGCCTTGGCATGGGCGCGGACTGTCTCCGCAATATCGGCAGGCAGCATCTCTCCCCCCAGGCCTACAAGGCGCACCTGTCTCAGGGCCTGCGCATAGGCGGGGACCTTCAGGAACTGCAGGAGGACGGAAGGCGTCAAAGCTACAACATCCACCCCGTATTTATCCATGAGCCCGGCCATCAGCACAGGATTCCGGGATTGCTCCGCGTCCGCCATGATATAGGTGCACGCGGTGCTGAGCACCATGCAGTATTCAATATAGAAGAAAGAAAAGGTATGCCATGCGACGCCCAGGAAGGTATTCCCGTACTGTTGCAGGGCCCAGGCTCCCAGGTTCTCTCTGCAGGGGGATAGGGTAGCGATGAATCCCCTGTGCCTGAGGATCGCTCCCTTCGGCGCTCCGGTCGATCCGGAGGTATAGAGAATCATGCACGGCGCGCTTCCGTCAATCCGGGGACGCTCCGGCTCGGAGTCTTCGGATTCCGATAGGATCTCCCCGAAGGCTGTTCTCCCTTCCTTCACCTCTGTACCGATCCGGAGGGCAGGCTTCAGATCGCTCTGCATCTTCCTGACCCGTTCCTCCGGGTAATCAGGGCCGACGGGTACGTACACCGCTCCGATCTTCATGATCCCCAGCATTGCCACGATCGGCATGGCGTTTTTTGGGAGCGCCGCCATCACACGGTCTCCCTCCCGGATGCCGCGGCGTCTGAGGCCATTCGCAAACCGGTTGACCGTCCGGTTCAGCTGTTCATAGGTATAGGAGACATCCGCTGCGATCACAGCCGGCCGGCTGCCGTGCTCCGCTGCATTTCGGATCAGAAAATCTGAATAAAGGATTACATCCATTTCGCTTGTCCCTTTCGACTTTTGATGCGCGGGAAAACCGGCTAATGGTTCAGGATGGAAAACAACAAGGCATCCAGTTCCCTGATTGCAGGGAAGCTGCCGGCCGCCAGTTTTTCCCTTATACCGGTGAAAAGCGCTGTCAGCTGCTGCCGCTCCTTCCTGTTCCATACAGGCAGCTCATCCTCCGGAAGAAGCTGTCCCAGCAGCAGCTCATCCTCCCTTCCCAGGCTGACGCCGCTCATGCGAAGCGAATCACAGCGGATGCGGTTGTAGATCCCGGCCCGCTCCGCCGGATCCGTCAGGCGGGATCTTTCGGATATCTGACCGTCATGAACGCGGTACCGGTGGTGGATATCCGCAAGGCATGAGATCGCGCCCAGCTTGGACGCTTCCATAAAGAAGCGGTAGTCCTGCATGACGAAATAATCTTCCCGGTATGACAAACGGTTGTCCACCATAAACGACTTGCGGATCATCGTGGAAGAATTGCAGAACTCCAGGTTCTCCAGCAGCAGTTTTGCCTGAAAATGCTCCGGTGATCCGGGGATTGCGGCGGAACGGGCGATGACTTTTCCTTCCCGTTCGATCCCCTGGGACGACGTCCCGAGGATCATGATCTCCCGGTTGTTTTCAAGAAAAGTCAGCTGTGCCTCCAGCCGATCCGGAAGCGAGACGTCATCTGCACCCATCAGGGCGATATATTCCCCCCGGCTTTCAGTGACGGCCATGTTCGCCGCCGCGGAGATTCCCGGACGACGCTCATTTTTCAGCAGGCGGATCCTCGGGTCCGAAAAGCCCCGGATCACATCACAGCCCGCATCCGTGGAACCGTCATCCACGATAATCAGTTCGAGGTTCCGCCAGGATTGCTCCAGGATCGACGAAACGGCTTCGGCAAGAAACTCCTCCGCATTCCGGACAGGCATGATTACGCTTACCAGCGGATGCCTTTCCGGAGGGAGCGGAGGCGAAAAATAGCGTTCCCGGTTGATCCGCCAGGCCCTGCCTTCCGGCCAGGCCCTGCCCGCCCTGCTGTTCCATGCTTCCGATTCTTCCGTTTTCCCTTCGTCATAGGCAAGGGCACACAGCTTCAGGCAGGGGAGGTAGTTGTCATATCCGGTAAACTCCAGCATAAATTTTGTGATGTCCGGGGGAATCCCTGTGGCCTTCCGGTACTGTCTTTGCGCTTCCCCGGCTTCTCCCAGGCCTTCGGCAGCCAGACCCAGCTGATAGCAGAGGAAAGCGGAAAGCGGTACTCCGTACCGGTCAACCGAGATGCTGATCAGCTGCCGGCACTTTTCGTATTCCTTCTGCCTGAGAAGCATCTCCGTCATAAACACCAGCGCATACTGGACCTGGGCGGCAGGAGGATCCGTCATCAGAAAGTCATGCCACGCTTCCGGCGCCCGGGGATCATCCCGGAGGGCCAGCTCACGGCAGTAATAGGAGCGCATATAGGATCCGGACAGCCTGCCGGAATCCCTTACCTTGTCAAAGATCTGCATGTTCCTTTCCGGCTCATTGATATATTCCTTTTTGTGGATAATCGTGATCTCCGGACAGAGCATGATGTTCCAGGTGCTGTCGATCCTGATGGCTTCGTGGATATCTCCCTCCCACCGGCAGGCAAGTTCACGCCGGTGTATCCTGTCCCGAAGACCGAGATCCGTCAGGAATCCGTAATTACGGTAGGTCATGAACACCGCGTCCGTCTCAGGAGTCAGCCGGTCCCTGAGTTCAAGCAACTTCCGGATCCCGTCCGGATCCGGAACATCATCGGCGTCAAGCCACATCACATGATCGCATCCGGCTTTCGACGCGGCAAAATTACGAGCCCTGGCAAAGCTGTTCTGCCAGGGCTCGCTGAAAACAAGGTCTGTGTATTCTCGGGCGATCTCTGTGCTTCTGTCTGTCGATCCGGTATCCACGACGATCAGCTCATCCGCGAACTGCACGGCAGCGGACAAACATCGCCCCAGAACACGCTCTTCATTTTTGACGATTAAACAAACGCTGAGGCTCATCAGTCACGGTCCGAAACGTTGATATTGGCCGAGTTGAGCCTGACTTTTTTGTTGTCTGGAATATCACCGTCCGAAACGTTGATATTGGCTGAGTTGAACCTGACTTTTTTTTCGCTTGGTTGATCTGGCGTATCTAACTCTTTTCCGGCGGAAACTTCCTGCATTTGGGTATCAGTCAGATCCTCCGCGTCCAACGGCCTTCCGGTTTCTTTTTTATTACTCATTGCAAAAAAACTCCTTTCATGTCCGGCCGTAAATAACGGTTTGTCGGAATATTTTATTGTACATTCAAGCGTAATATATCACTGCAGAGGTTTTCCTGTCAAGAACGCTGTTTCCGCCGTATTCAGTTGTACAGGTTTCTGGCAATGTCAGGATCGTCGATGTTTTCAATGGCCGCCAGGGCGGAACGCGACGGCGGATACCGCTCGCTGCCGTGCAGGCTGCGCAACGCGCCGGACCCGGCTTTCTGGTATGGCAGCGCCGGGATCGGCTTCGCGATGCTGGTTTATGCGGAGACCCTCACCGGATGACCCCACTGCGCCCGGTCATTCCTCCCGGATGTGAATCTGGACCTGGTTGGGGTATTCCGCGTCTTTGTTCCAGGTATAGGCCATATTCGACTCAATACTTTTCAGCACTCTCATCGAGAGCACCTCGCCCTTTGCGGTGATGTCGAATTGCGGCCCGTTATAGCTGACCGTCATCACCGCCTCCATATCGGCTTCTGAAAATTCAATCACCGTATGAATCTGCGGGTCCTTCAGGACGCGGATCAGCTGGATGTGCACCAGTTCCTCAAAAGCCAGGTGGATGCGGCTGGCTGTTTTCCAGGGAATATGGTTTTTGCTGCAGTATCTGTCGATCTCGCCCGTCGCGCCCGGAAAGTCATATTTCTTGTTCCCGATGCTGAGCTCCAGCACCTTGAGCCTGTGAATAAAGCGGCGGGTTTTTTCATTCTGCGGATTGTCAAAAATCTGTTCCGGGGATCCATCCTCGCAGATGCCGCCTTCGTCCATAAAGAAGACACGGTTGCTGATGTCCCTGGCAAAGCGCATCTCATGTGTCACGATAATGAGCGTCTTCCCTGTTTTCGCCAGCTCCCGGATGACGGCCTGCACTTCCCCGACCATGGTGGGATCCAGCGCGCTGGTGGGTTCGTCAAACAGGATGACACCCGGATCCATCGCCAGCGTGCGTGCGATGGCAATCCGCTGCTTCTGCCCGCCGGACAGTTCATCCGGATAGTTCAGCTCTTTGTCCGCCAGGCCGACCATCTGCAGCAGGCGCATGCCTTCATCATAGGCCTCCTGCCTGCTTTTCCCCAGCAGGTCCACAGGCGCCAGCATAATGTTCTCAATCACTGACAGATGGCTGAACAGGTTGAAGGACTGGAAGACCATGCCCATCTTCTGCCGCACTTTATCCAGGTCGCAGGCGGGATCGGTCACTTCCGTTCCGTCAATCCAGATATGGCCTTCCGTAGGCTTTTCCAGCATGTTGATGCAGCGCAGCAGCGTGCTTTTTCCCGTGCCGGAGGGGCCGATGACGGCAATCACATCACCGTCGTTGATATCAACCGTCACGTCCTTCAGGGGAGTGGCATTCTGGTAGACCTTTTTCAGATGCTCAATCCGGATCATGACGGTTCACTCCCTTCAGCAAGGATTTCTTTTTGCGCCTGCGCGGGTTCGTGCGGATCAGGATCCTGTTGATCAGGAGAATCAGCAGCCCCTCCAGCAGGAAATAAATCACCGTTATGGCAATCAGCGGGAAGAAAGCCTCATAGGTCCGGCTGCGCACGATATCGCCCATCTTTGTCAGGTCCTGCACCGCGATGTATCCCACGATGGCGGTGGCCTTGATGAGGCTCACAATTTCACTCTTATAGGCCGGCAGGATATGGGGAATGGCCTGGGGAAGGATAATCCGGAAGAAGGTGCGGCGGTTGGAGTAGCCCAGCGCGTAGGACGCTTCATACTGGCCCTGGTCAATCGTGCCGACCCCCATCCTCAGCAGGCTGAACACCGATGACCCGAAAGTGAGGGTAAAGCCGATGACCGCGACAGCAATGCCGCTGATCGAAACGCTGCCAAAGACGATGTAGTACAGCACCATGAGCAACACAACCATGGGCATTCCCTGCACCAGCCACATGCAGAAGCGTGTAATCGCGTTGGCGATAACATTCCCGTTCCTGCACAGCATAAAGACCAGGAATCCCAGGACCGTACCGCACAGGATGGACAGCACCGTAATGAGCAGGGTTGTCAGGAGGCCGTCCGTAAACAGCTTCCAGCGGTCCTCCCGGATGAAGGTCTTCTCAAAGCTGGCGGCAATGCTGCCCAGGAAAGAGGTATCCTCCTGCACCGCGGCAGTGCCTCCCCGGGTTTTCATGACCGCCATCACGATGCCGCCGTGGTAGTTCGCGGAGCTGAAGAGCATGCTCTCCTTCCGTTCGTCGGTGATGGTAATGCAGCTGTCGGCAAAGTCGGCTTTTCCTGTCTGCACCGCTGCCAGTACGCTGTCAAAGGTCATCTGGGTAATTTCAAGCCGGTACCCGTTTGCCTGGCAGAACCGGGCGGCGATGTCCACATCATAGCCTACCACCCGTCCGTCCTTGATAAATGCGAAAGGCGGAATGGTGGAGTCCACCGCCATCTGCAGGGTGCCGTTTGTGTCGGGCAGCGCGGTATAGTCGAAGACCGTGCGCTTATCCTCGTCCGTGCTGAACCAGAGCGCGTCGATCTCCTTCATGGTTCCGTCCTTCCACAGTTCGTCCACGAAAGCGCTGTACTGGTCCCGCAGCTTCTGCCCCTCATCGGTTTTCGGAAACACGGCTGCCAGTTCGCTGTCAGCCATCTTCTCATCCAGGATAACCAGATCGGAATGACTGAGCGTCATATAGCGGGCAACGGGTTCATCGCAGCACCAGCCATCCACTTTCCCGTTCTGCAGCGCGATCAGGGCGTCCGTCTGGGAGTTGTAGTAGTTGATTTTAACATTCGGAACGCGCTGCTGCGTCAGCGTATCGCAGATCATGCCTGTCTGCACCCCGACGGTGCCTCCGGCCAGTTCGTCGATGGAAGTGATTCCCCCTGCAGGGGAAGCGCTTCCCGCGGGAGAAGCGCTTTCCGCTGGAGGAGCACTTTCCGTGGCGGTTTCACTTTCCGCGAAAGCTGCGCCGGCGCAGAGCAAAAAAAAGCAAAGCAGCAGGCTCAGGATCCGTTTATGATTCATACGGTTTTTCTCCTTTGACAATTCCGGGCTCATAGGTCTGCCATCCGGTTGTGACATTGTATCATCATTCCGCGGGAAAAGCCATTAAATTGATAATTCCCCCGTATTCCATCCTGAACACTTTCGCCGATCCCGTCAATCAGTTTTTCAGGAATATTTCTTCCAGTCTCTCATAGCTGGTTTCCTCTTCTGTCAGGGCCAGCCGGAGCAGGATGGCAGCCTTCTGCGGGGAGAGCGTGTTCGCGGCGATCGTAGTTTTGCACAGCAGGTTTTCCTTCAGGATGACGCTGTTGTCGATCCGGGAGTTTCAATTTCTGCAATTTCGTGGGCGCCGAAAATGTCCTCAAAGCGCATTTCATACTTTCCGATGTTTCACTTTCATTCATCCTATATCGCTCATCAGGTCCGCCAGCGTATCTTCCGGATCCACCGGAACCCAGTGGCCTTCCACGCAGGTTGCAGGCCGGATCTCCCGGATCCTGTCCGCCAGCTTTTTGCACAGTTCCGGGCTTTTCACCCCGGTCGTGAAATCCTTGCAGGTGCAGTCGCCCAGGAACAGGGTTTTGTCCTGTTCCGCATAGATCAGCGTGGAGTCATCCGTATGGGGCGCCTCCGCCTGGATCACCCGGATCCTGCATCCGCCCGGGTCCAGCACAACCTCTCCGGAAAACACCATGTCCGCCTCCCGGACAATCACTTCGGTGCCGGCAGGGTATTCCCGCCGGATGCTTTCATCCAGCGCAAGGAATTCCCCCGGCCCGTTCTTATCAATTTTGTCCTTCCACTCCGCAAGATACCCGTTTGTCTTTTCGTTTGCCAGGGTCAGGCCGTTGACGGCATGCATTCCGAAGGTGTGGTCCCAGTGCCAGTGGGTCAGCACCGTCAGGCCGGGGAGCGGCAGGTTCTCTTTTTCCAGGAGTGCGTAGAACTCCCGCACATGGGCCGCCGAGTGCCCCGCGTCAATCGCCAGGCTCCAGCGGTCGCCCTTCACATAGCAGAGGTTCGGCCGGTCCCGCTCCTCTTCATACGGCATATACCAGATATGCTCCGTCAGCCGTTTCAGTTCCATTTTCCCTGCCTCCTGTTTATACACGCTTTGAAAACGATACATTGGTTGTCTGTTCGGTAAAGCCGTTTTTCCTGTAGAATTCATAGGCCGGTACGTTGGAATCCGTCAGCAGGAAGATCTGTTTGATTCCCAGCTCCCGGATGGCCTTTTCAATCTCCCGGATGAAGAACGTTCCCGCGCCGGCGCCCTGCCGTTCCGTCCGGATGCACAGTTCATTGATAATATATTCCGTGCCGGAATACCAGTGCTTGATATACCCCAGGGAGATCCCGATCAGCTCGCCCGCGTCATCATACAGCCCGTAGGTCAGGGAATAGCCCTGGGCCGTCAGGTCCTGCAGATACAGGTCCAGCTGCTCCGCGTCCGACCAGTCGTCGCACCAGGGTTCCGCCGTAAATACGCTGACAAAGACCTCCTTGATGGCTTCCCGGTCTTCCGGTCCGAGTCTTTTGAGGATATACATCCTGTCTTCCTCCGTTTGCTGCCGGTCGCTGCCGGATCTGTTTTCATCTGATTTTTTTGCCTGATCTCTTCCGCTTCAGCATACCACAGATAAATATCCCGTACAATACAGGCGGTTGACAAAACCGGACGGGCCCATATATAATCTGCTCAGCAGCGATCCTGACAATAGCAGGCAATCCTGCATACGAGGTGTGTTTGGAGACTGTACTGTAACGGGGAACATGGCAAATGAAATGATGCGGTGACATGACCGCTTGTTTGCTGATGCCATGGCGCGGTGCAGGCAGGAACCGGGCACTTTTTTGTATGCTTTTTTCCTGTGCCGCCTTCCCCGATGTCTTGTTCATGTCGATCAAAATGAACAAGAGGGATCTGTAATGACACAGGATATGATTTCACTCGGTTTTGACCGGATCATTGAAAAACTGAAGGACCAGGCTGTTTCCGGAGCGGCGCGCCGGATCCTGGCGGAAACCGCCCCGCTTATGGGCGAAGGGCTTTGCCGCGCCCGGATGGAGGAAACCACGGCCGCGCGCCGTGTCATGGAAAACACGGGCACTCCGCCGCTGGCGGAAACGGAGGGAACGGAAACAGGCTTGTCGGAAGCGCTCCAGGGCGGTATGCTGATGCCTGCGGAGCTGTGCTCCGTCGCCCGCTTCTGCGCCGCGGTCCGGCGCCTGTACCGCTATCTGCACAACGCGCAGATCCACAGCGCCGGTATCGCCTCCTGGCATACCGGGCTGCCGGATCTGGGATTGCTGGAGGAGGACATTGACCGTTCCGTCCGGGAGGACGCGGTCCTGGATGACGCCTCCCCTGCCCTGCGGAATCTGCGCCGCCAGCGGGAACACACGGAACAGGGCATCCGTGAAAAGCTGAATCAGCTCATCTTCCATCACAAAAAGGAACTGGCGGATACCTATATCACCCAGCGGGGCGGAACTTTTGTGCTGCCCGTGCAGAAGCGGTTCCAGAGCCAGTTCCCCGGCCGTGTCGTGGAGGTCTCCGGCAAGGGTTCCACGGTATTCATGGAGCCTTCCGCTGTCCAGTCCATGCGCCAGGAACTGGATCAGCTGATGATTGAGATTGATACGGAGGAACGCCGTGTCCTCTGGGAGCTCAGTGACCGGGTCGCTTCCGAAGCGGACGCCCTGCGGGCTGCCATCCGCGTCATGACAGACCTGGATGTGCTTTTCGCCCGGGCGAAGCTGAGCATGGAAATGGATGCCTGCCCGGCGGAGATCACTTCCGAACGCCGGATCTGTCTCCGGGAGGCCCGGCATCCCCTGCTGGATCCCGCCTCCTGTGTTCCGCTGAACCTGGAGGTAGCCCTGCCGGATGCCGGCATCGCCATCACCGGGCCGAACACCGGCGGCAAAACCGTCTGCCTGAAAACCGTAGGCCTGCTGACCCTGATGGCCCAGAGCGGCCTGCATATTCCCTGCGCGCAGGGAACCGTCATCGGGATGATGGACCGGGTCCTGTGCGATATCGGGGACAGCCAGAGCATCAGCCAGAACCTTTCCACCTTCTCCGGTCACATGACAAATGTGATCCGGATTCTGGGGGAATGCAGCCGGGACAGCCTGGTCCTGCTGGACGAGCTCGGCAGCGGCACCGACCCGGCGGAAGGTTCCGGCCTGGCCGCCGCAATCCTGGAAGAGCTGCTCCGGCGCAGCTGTTTCTTCCTGGTAACCACCCATGACCCGCAGATCAAGCAGTGGGCGGAGCAGACGGAACACGTGATCTCCGCCCGGATGGCTTTTGACCGGGTATCCCTGATGCCGCTTTACCGGCTGGAGCTGGGCAAGAGCGGCAAAAGCTGTGCCATTGAGATTGCCCGGCGCCTCGGCATGGATGAAGGCCTGCTGGACCGGGCCCGGCAGGTGGCGGACTTCGGGCCGGATACGAAGCCGGAATCCCGGCACAGGCCTATGCGGATTCCTTCCACCCGCCTGCAGCACCTGGAGAAGAAGGCGGAAGGCAGCTTTGAGCGTTTCAGCATGGGCGACAGCGTCCAGCTGCTGCCGGATAAAAAGAACGCCATCGTATACCGTCCCGCGGATGATGAAGGCAATGTCATCATCCAGCTGCAGGGAGAGAAAATCACCGTGCGCCACAACCGGCTGAAGCTCCTGGTTCCGGCCGCCCGGCTCTACCCGCCGGATTATGATTTCTCCATTATTTTCGATACCGTAGCCAACCGGAAGGCCGCCCATACCATGGACCGGAAATTCGATCCGGACGCGGTCATCGTCCTGAAGGAAGGTAAAAATTTGAATCAGCAGGGAAAGGATGAATGAATATCATGAACAGAGCAGAACATTATAAACAGTATTTCACAAAGGATTACCTGATGGGGCCCAACTCCTTCTGCCTGCTGGACGAACTGATCCGCAGGAACCCTTATGAAGCGCGATATGACCGTACGCTGGATCTGGGATGCGGCATGGCCCTGACCTCCGTTTTCCTGGCGAAGGAAACCCCTGCGAAATCCGTTTACGCCTTTGACCTTTGGGTCAGCGCAACGGATAACCTGAAGCGGATCCGGGATCTTTCCCTGGAAGACCGGATTGTCCCGATCCACGGCGACGCGCTGGATATGCCCTTTGCGCAGGACTGGTTTGACGCCATTGTCAGCGTGGATTCCTATCATTATTTCGGCTGTAAGGAAGGAATTTTTGCCGAACGGATCCTGCCGTTTGTCCGCCGGGGCGGTTCTGTCATGATCGCCGTTCCCGGCCTCCGGGAGGAACCGCAGGGAGAACTGCGCACCCTCTTTGAAACCTGGGCGGAAGGCGACGATTCCCTGTGCTTCAAAACCACCGGCTGGTGGAAAGACCTGCTGAAAAAGGAATGCGGAAACCAGTGCAATATCTCTGTCCTGGAGGCTGAGTGCTATGATGAAGCCTGGGAGGACTGGTTCAACACCGGCCATGAATACGGAATCCGGGACATGGAGTTCCTGTCCCGGGGTCTGGATAAGCTCCTGAACTTTGTAATGATCTATGTGCAGAAGAAATGAAAAGCTAACCTCATCTGTTCGTCATTTCTCTACACAGTATAATGAGCTTGAGATAAAAGCAATGATTCAAATCGGTTGAATTTACCGTTGAATTTGATGGTAAATTCGGGTATACTGTTGCTGAAAGGAGTGTGTTTTATGACAAACATTGTTCCGATTTCAGATTTGAAGAATTATACTGAAGTTCTCAGTTGTTGTGATGATGGGTCCGTTGTTTACCTGACAAGAAACGGACGTGGAAAATATGTGGTTCAGACCATGCTTGAATATGAAAAGATGAAAGCAACTGTTCAGCTTCTTGCAGATCTTTCCAAAGGTATTGAATCTCTGCGGACAGAAGGCGGTCTGACGATTGAAGAGGCCTTTGAAGGTCTGGAGGAATAAGCAATGTTCCGAGTGATCGTTTCTAAGGCAGCACAAAGAGACCTGGTTAATATTCGGAACTATATCCGGGATGAACTATGTAATCCGGATGCCGCTGGAAGGATTATCCGCGAACTGCGCACAGCAGTACAGGATCTCCGGAGTTTTCCTAACCGCGGAAGACCACTGGATACAATGATTTCGATTCACACAGAATATCGTTATCTTCCCTGTGAAAACTACTGTATTTTCTATCTTGCAAGCGAAAACGAAGTCTTTATTATTCGTATCCTTCATCAAAAGCAGGATACTCTGAAAGCGTTATTTATTGACTTGGACTAAAAATATAGAAGAATCACATCTTATTCATCGTTATATAAATGGTTCCGTACAGCGGCAGAAGTCCACGTGTGCGGAGCAGGGGCAACTGGTTTGTTCAGTCTGAACAGACCAGTTTTTTTCCGTCCACAATCACATACCGGATGTCCGCGTCGCTGACCATCGGATCCCCGTTCACCAGGACAATATCCGCGTCCTTCCCTGCTTCCAGACTGCCCACCCGGTCTTCCACGCCGATATGCCGGGCCGCATTGATGGTGATCGCCTGCAGCGCCTGGAAGGGATCCATCCCCGCCTTGACGGCCAGGCCCGCGCACAGCGGCAGGTACTGCTGGGGAATCACCGGCGCGTCTGTGATAATCGACACCTGCAGTCCGGCGGCAGCCAGTTTCCCCGGCGTCTCCCAGGATTTGTTCAGCAGCTCAAGCTTGGAGGCATTGGTCAGCGTGGGGCCGACTGCCACCGGCACGCCGGCTTCCTTCAGTTCATTGACGATCAGGTGGCCTTCCGTGCAGTGCTCAATGGTAATCCGGACGTTGAACTCCTTTGCAATCCGGATCGCCGTCATGATATCGTCACTCCGGTGGGCATGGGCTTTCAGGGGAATCTCCCGCTTCAGCACGGGGATCAGCGCTTCCAGCTTCATATCGAATTTGGGACATTTGGAAATGTCATCCCCGGCGGCTTCCTTGCGCATCATATAGTCCCGGGCATCAAACAGCATCTCCCGCAGCTTCGCGGCCGTGGTCATCCGCGCGGAAGCGCTCCTGTCCTTATAGAACCGCTTCGGGTTTTCGCCAAAGGCGCATTTCATGCCGATGGCGTCCCGGAGCATGTTTTCTTCCACCGTGTTGCCGTAGAGTTTTGTAGCGAAGAACGTCCCACCGAGCACATTGGCGGATCCGGGGCCCGCCGCCACGGTGGTCACTCCGCCCGCCAGCCCCATGGGAATCGCCGCGTCCTGGGCATAATAGCTGTCATAGCCCCTCAGCTGGGGACAGCAGATATCGTTCTGCTCGTTGTAATCGAAAGTTGTTCCGGTGGGTCCGCCGTAATTGTCCAGTCCGATATGGCTGTGGGCGTCGACGAATCCCGGATAGGCATTCAGCCCGGAAGCATCCAGGATTTCCTCATCCGCTTCCGCGGCTTTCCCGCCGACGGAAACCAGCTTCCCGTCGCGGATCACGATATCCCCCTGGTAAGGCTCCCGGTGAATCGCGTCATGAATCATTACGTTCCTGATAATCATACTGTATATTCCTTCCCTTTTTTTCTGTCACTTTTTTGTCAGCGTGGGGGCCTTCCATGTTCCGTTGATGACTGCTTCCCGGGGCAGGTAAATCCGCATAAACAGGTGGAACCCGGCTGTGCCCGTAGGAAGCCAGTTGCTGGCATGTTCATCCGGCTGATTGGCCTGCAGGAGAATATCAAGGGAGCCGTCCCCATTCAGTTCAAATTCCGAGCGATCGTTAATTGCGTACCGGTTCAGCGGATTGTCGATCAGGAAATCATCATCGCCATATGCGGTGATCGACCAGAATCCGTTTTCCTCCACAGGCGGCAGTGCATCCGGTTCAAAATGGAGAATATAAGCATTTTCACCATTCAGCACATTCCCCGCATCGTCCAGGCCGGCTTTCATGTATACCGCGACATCCGCGGGATTTGCCCCAAAGCCGCCGATGGCTACCAGTGCGCGGTAATCATATTCCTGTCCGAAACGGCTGATCGGTTCGCCCATAAACCGGAATGCGCCGTTATCCACCAGGAACTTTCCCGCGCTCTGCGTCAGTTCCGCTGTCAGGTTTTTCAGCATGGCTGTCCAGCGTTCTGCTGCGTCCCCGCCCAGGATGGCAGGATCGAAAGTCAGTCCGGGGCCGACGCCGATCGCGGATATTGCTTCCATCACTCCCGCGTCTTCTGGGTAAGCGGGATTCTTGATCAGCAGCTCATTCACCTTGTCAAAAAATGCTTTCGGCCCCATGGTGATTGCCCGCTGGAAGGGTACACCGTCGTTTTCCGGCCGGTACGTTCCTTTGGGCTGTCCTTCCCCGGACTGCCACAGGGCCAGCGTGCGTACATCCATTTGCCCCTGAATGGCATAGATGTTTTCCAGGTCCTCCGGACCGTAGCACAGGGTGCGCCCGATGATCCATCCGATATTGGTTGAAACGGGAATCTGCGTCATCCCTTCCGGCACTTCCCCGGTAAACTGCGGACCGGTCAGCAGGTAGGTCCTGGCATCCTGTGTATCGACGCCGGTACCCAGCACAGCCACCGTGTCCGACCAGGCATTCATGACCTGGAAGGTCAGGTACCGTTCCACCGCAGGCTTTTGTATCACCACCGCGTCTTCGCTCAGGTCATAGAAAATTTGGGAATAAAGGGTATCCACATTGGGCGTGACCACCTGCCGGAAAGCGGCATTGGCCAGTCCGCGCGCGTGGCTGACCTGGTTTACGGGTGCTTTCCCGTTTACCGCTTCTTCTGTATTTGTGCCCACTGCCAGCGTTTCGTTCATCAGCACCAGCGGAAAAGAAAAAATGTATGCCTGCCGCACAAGCGCCCAGGTTTCATCCTGGGAAAGAATCGTTTCGGCATGTGCGCTCATGCCTCCCAGAAGCATTATTGCCAGCAGGAGTGAAATCAGCTTTTTCATGGAACCCTCTCCTTTTTATTTTTTGTGGAAAACGATCACCCGGTCGTTGACCAGTTCGTAATAGGACGCGCCGACACCTGTCTCGTCCAGATATAGCCGGAACAGGACAAATACCGGTTTTTCATTGTCAACGCCATAGAACTTCCCCTGTTCGTTCCCGGTGGAATATGGAATAACAGTCGTGTTCTCATCCATTTTCGTACGGGCCATTTTGTATACATAGAATCCTTCTGCGGCTTCGGTGTTCCCCGGAAGGAACGCTGCCGCGGTTCCGTTAACCATTGAGTCAAATACCGTGCACACGCCGTTAAACAGGGGCCTGGCATGCAGAACCGCATTGAAATAGTGCGCCTTCCCGGTCTTTGCGTGGTTCACCCCGTATACCACAACAAAGTCCTCATCGCCTTTGAGGGTGAAGTCGGGCGTAATCAGGTAGGCCGCGTCATGAACATCCCCGTTGGCGTTAACATCATTGGAATAGGCAGTCAGGCCGTCAATAATCGAAATCTCTGTGGTCAGTTCCTCATAATCGTATTCATCCGCGTATCTGTCGATGATTGCCTTTCGGATCTGATCAAGGTTTTCCGTACAGGCCTCCACCTGCGCGGCCTCATGGACTCCGCTTCCCCTCGGCGTGAGCGGTTTCGCCTCAAATGCTTCTGACGGAATCTCCGTCTTCGGTGTCACACGGAATACGGATGCCGTTTCCGGCAGCGCAGCCATGTAAGCATCGTAGGCTTCCCGGTCATCCGGCTGCGAAATGCGTCCAAACAGGCTGAAGGTATCCTTGCCCTTCTCCAGGCCCATTCGGTAAATCCCGGCGGGAATCTCCATGATGTTGACCATGCTTTCCGGATAGCCGGCCCCCTTCAGGGCTGCCGTCACACGGTCTCCTGTCCGGCGATTGGCGCACAGCACGATCACCGCCGTTGTTCCAAAGGGGCTGTCCCCGTCGTGCCTGGCATTGAGCATATTCACCGGCTCTCCGATGGAACCGAAAATGGTATGGTACAGGCCGGATTCCTCATTCCCGATTCCAAAGAAACCCTTCTGGTTCGAGTAATCTTTCCCTTCCTGCTGCGCCGTGAACATCTGGTACGCGATAAACGACCAGTATTTGCAGGCCCCGGGCAGTTTTGTGACCACGATGACAGCCTCATCCTGGCGCAATTTGAAGTGGATGCCGGCCGGGTTGAAAAACGGATTCGCCGGGGCGTTTTCCACTTCCGGGTCATCATAAGCGGATGCCTTTTCTCCGTCCCAGCCCCGTTCCTCATTTCCCTTTGCCGCGTCCTGTTCCGGGGCGGGAGGCAGGTTCAGAATCAGGTAGGCTGATCCCGCATTGTTGCCGAAACAGGTCAGGAGCTTGCCTTCCGAAGCGAGCCGGAGCGTATCAAACTCATAGAGGGTGCCTTCCTGGACATAGAATCCGTCGTCTTCCAGCAGTGTTCTGATTTCTTTCGTTGAACCTTCAGGGGGCAGACCGTTTTCTGCGCCGGCAGCGCCAATGCAGAGCATCACTGCCAGCAGGATGATCATCAGTTTCTTCACGGGTATTCTTTCCTCCCGGACGCATAGAATCTGTCTTTTCCCCGTTACGGTATTCCCTTACGGCTCAATGATATTGAAGCTGAAGTTATAGGAAGTCATGTATTTCACCAGCCGGGCGGGTACGGTGGCGTCTCCTTCGGCCTGCAGCTTTTCAAACACTTCCGGATAACCCATCATCATGCCCATCAGCTGGAGCTTTGTGCAGGTCAGCGTACAGTCAGCGTTCGGGTCGGTCTTTCCGGGATATACAAGCAGCACACCGCTGAGGCGCCGGATAAAGTAGGTATCGCCCGTATCGGAGAGAACCAGGTTCAATGTCAGGTCGTCATCCTGGGCCGCGATTGCGTCCGTGGCGATATCGATGAAGTCCAGGATCATATCTCCCGTCATCGACTGGCGTACATCCGTTCCGCCGTTGGCCACCATTCCGTTTTCGGTCTGGTTTCCCGTCCGCAGTTCCAGCGCACCGGTCAGGTACGCGTTGCGCCATGTGCCGCTCTCCGCCTGGTAACCGAGCTGTTCCAGTGCGTCTGCGCAAAGATCGCGGGCCGCCTGGTTGGACGGATCGGCAAACACCAGTTCCTTCGTGACCTGTGCCACCCACTGGTATTCACCCTTTTCATAGTCGGCCCTGGCCATCTCCAGTACGCGGTCCACATCTCCCAGGTACTCCACCCATTTCTTTGCGGTGTCCTCCGGGGTCAGGAGATTCAGGTTCACAGGGTTCGCGTCGTACCATCCCATATACCGCTGGTAAACCGCCTTGATATTATGGGACAGCGTACCGTAATACTGGCGGGTATACCAGACCCGGTTCAGTTTGTCCGGCAGCTTCAGCGTGTTGCTGATTTCAGTACTGGTAAGTCCCATGTTGATATAATGCAGTGTCTGGTCATTGATATATTTGTATACGGCCGCGGTATTCTCCAGGTATACCTTGATTTTGTCGGTGTCCCAGTGCGGCCAGTTATGGCTCTGGAACACGACATCCGTTTCGTCCCCGAAGCGCTGCTCCGCTGCCAGGATGTACTTGGCCCATGCGAGGGCATCCCGCACCTGCGCCCCGCGCAGGGTGTACAGGTTATGCATGGTGCCAGTGCAGTTTTCCGCGAGCCACAGGCCGCGGTACCTGGGGAAGTAGGCGTTCATCTCAGCAGGCGCTTCCGTGCCGGGAGTCAGCTGGAACTGTATCTCAAGGCCGTCAATGGTGATGGTTTCATCGCTGCACACTTCATATGTCGGCGCGATGAGCCCGATGTTCCCCACCGCCTGGCCCAGTCCGATACCCATCGCCATTTTCCCGGTCGCACCGGGTTTGAGCAGCACGCCATACTGATACATGGCGCGGCGGCTCATGGCCGCATTGCAGTAGATATTTTCGGACACGGCATGCTCCAGGAAACCTTCCGGCGCCAGGATTACCACTTTGCCGGATTTCAGCTGTTCCTCCAGGGGCAGGCTCGCGTCAGCGGCGTCCTCCCGGTCCATCAGGCCCAGGATGCCGCCGTAATGGTCCACATGGGAATGGCTGTACAGCACAGCCTTGATGTCCAGCTTTCCGAAATGCTTTTCCATCAGTGCTTTTGCCGCCGCCATATCCTGGGTGCACATCAGCACATCAAACACAATCCATCCGTTGTCGGTACGGATAAAGGTGGCATTCGCCATGTCATAGCCGCGCACCTGGTAAATCCCGTCGCATACTTCAAACAGGCCCGCATACTGATTGTACAGCGTATTGCGCCACAGGCTGGGATTCACGGTGTCGGGTATGGTTTCCAGTTCGTTGACAAAGCTGTAATTGGCAACGTTCCAGACTTCATTCCCCTCATCATCGTAGATCACCAGCGACTCTGGTGCCTCAATCAGTCCGCGCAGGGCGCATTCCTGCTCAGACACATCGGAAAAATCCAGTTTGTCGTACCAGCTTTGATTCGCTTCAACGGTGAATTCCGTTGCGGGCTTGCTCTCCGCCATCGCGGAGCACGTCAAAACCATCAGGAGCGCAAGGGTGACAGAAATAAACTTTTTCACGTGAATTGTTCCTCCTCCGTCCGGATATTTTAGGGGAACCGTTTTCCGGGCACTTCTGTTATTAGGTTGTCGGGTTACCTTTTGCCACATCCTTCCGGATACAGCCTCTATTCTCTATATTCGCCGCATCCCCCGTTCTTCCTTCATCATTTCTCCGTAATTTCAGATATCCCCGATGGCCAGCAGGTTGTCTTTTCCCATGCCGCATACATAGGGGTTGGAATCATACTGATAGCAGAAGTCCAGGAAATCCTTTTTCTGTTCCGGATCGGACATCAGCCTGACGAGGATCTCCCGGGGAATGGTCCTGCCGTACGCTCCGGGACCGGAAAGCCGGATGTTCTTCACGCCGCAGCCTTGCAGGACACGTTCCAGTTCGTCCGGCATAAAGGTATAAGTGATGCACCAGGGCGTCTCCCCGGCCTCATATGCATCGATCTCCTGCTGCCCGCCGAACAGGCCGTCCTCCATCACCTTTTCCGCGTTCTTTTTGTCGAACCGGAAGGACCGGATCATCTTCTCCCGGTTTTCCACGCACCAGCGGACGAAGGGATCGTCATCATCTTCGCGGAGAAAGAACTGATTCTTCTGCACCGGGTTGCACAGGTACGGCAGCGAGCCCAGCCTGCCGGAGACGCTGAACATGATCCGTTTCTTCGCCATCCGCACCAGGTCGCCGATTACCTTGTATTGATTCGGATACGTATAGGAAATCGGTGCGTCAAAGGACATAACCAGGTCAAAGGAGCGGTCGGCATAATCCTTCAGCTCCTCCAGTGCGCCCTGCACAAACGTGATGCGGTCGGACACCCCTTCCGCCTCGGCCAGCTCCTTCGCCTTGTCGATCATCGGCTGTGAAATGTCAAAATGGGTCACCTGGCAGCCGTGCTTGGCCAGGAGGATCGAAAAGCGCCCGCTGCCCGCGCCGCCGTCGAATACTGTCTCAATTCCGTCCAGATGTTCCAGCAGTTTCCGCTGGATATGGTCCTTCTGGATGATGTCGTCCATATAGGTTTCTTCCCGCCGGCTCTCCAGCTCGCCCTTGTCCGGGAGATTCCACTGGCGTTCAGAGATCTTTCTGCTGTAGTCCATGTTCCGCCCCTTCACCTTTCATTCACTGTTTTTCATCATTTCGTCAGTCAAACCGGAAGGTCCTGAAATCCGCAGCCCCGGCGCCTTCATACGTGAAATACAGCGCATGCTTTCCGTTACCGATCGCAAGCGGCGCGGTGTGGGGCGTCCAGTTTTCCGAGGGACTCACCGGAATGCGGGCCGCCACCGGGCCGTTCCGTCCGTCCCGCACCGTGAATTCGCCGTTCGCCGTGCCCCGGGTTTCCACGGTGATCTGTTTCGCAGTCCGGATCTCAAAATACCGGTAGCCGGCGGTGGCGCCGTCCGTCATATTGCTGATGTACTGATTGGGATTGTCTTCCCGGTCCTCGCCTTCCTGGGTAAAGGCAGGATGATTCGCATCCTGCTGTTCAGGCAGGCTTTCCGTGGTGCCGTTCCGGCTGTACAGGTGGCAGGCGATCCGGGCTTCATAGCACCCCTCGTCCTTCAGCGGTCCGCCGTTCAGGCCGCAGGAGGTGATTTCCGCCTGGTGGAATCTTTCTCCGTCAAAGCAGATTTCCTCCGCGCAGGCCTGGCGGGAAAAGAAGTGGCGGTTGGTCTGGCGATGGTAGAATACATACCATTTCCCGTTCACGAAAGCCACGCTTCCGTGGGTGTTTCCCCGATAGTTGAGGGCCTCCGTATTGCCGTTCGCGCCGATATCCGCGTTGGAAACCAGCACGCCGCCGAAACGGTAATCCCCCAGCGGGGTGTCCGCCACGGCCCAGCAGAGCTCATGCATCAGGCAGGAGGAATAGATGAAATAGTATTTCCCGTTGATTTTGCGGACGGAGCTGGCCTCAAAGAACGGATGCGCCTCATATTCCGTTCCGTCCGCAGCATTGATGGTGGGCAGGTTATGATACGGTCCGTCCTTGACCGTGATCATGTCCTGCTCCAGTTCCATTTTCAGGCTGTCCTTGTCCACCGGAGTCTGTTTATACCGGGGGCTGTTGCCTGAAAAAAGGTAAACCCGTTTGTCATCATCGATAAAAATGCCCGGATCGAACTGGCGGATTTCATCCGGCCGGGAGCCGAGAATCTCTCCGTTCGGCCGGCGCACAAAATCCAGGAATTCAAACGGCCCCGTGGGTTTATCCGCCACGGCCACGCCGATTTCCTTCAGGAAATCCAGGCAGTAATAGAGATAGTATTTGCCGTCGTTTCCCCGGCATACGTCCGGTGCCCACAGCGCGTGGGCCCCGTCCGGATTCCTGGGATCCTGGGTCTTCCTGAAAATCACGCCCTCATACCGCCAGTCCGAAAGGTCCTCTTCCGGTGCCGACCAGCAGACATAGTCGTTGGCACAGTATACCTCCCCGTTGAATCTGTCGTGGCTGCCGTAGATATAAAGCCTTCCGTCAAACACCCGGGGTTCGCCGTCCGGAATATACTCATAGCTGGGAAGATAGGGATTAAATACCTGTTTTTTCATGACACTTCCTCCTGTCGCATATCATGATCTGATAAACTGCGGAGCTTGCTTATTTTTTCTGCTGTTTGTCCCGGGTGGAATACCGGTTTTTGTTTTGTCAGGTTCTTTCCATCAGATTATACCATCACCTGTCAAACGAAACGGAATTCCCCGCCTGCCGGACGCGCCGGGGTGCATTCATCATGGCGAAAGATCTTTTGCAGATTGAATCTGATACGTATTGATGGTAAAATACAGGTTGAAGCGGAAATCATTATTTCCGGTATTCTGCCAGAATCTATAATTCGGGGGACATCATCGTGTTTCTTGATTACATTATTCAGAACTGGGCAATGATCCTGATCGGGATTGCCTTTGCGATTTCTTTGAAAATAACAGGTTTTCAGGACAAGGCTTCTGTAAAACGGATGTATATCCTGATTGCCGGGGTATTTCTTCTTTCCATTGTCGTGTTTGAAGAGTTTTACCTGGCCGATCTCGGCGGGCATCTGATGACCCGGACCGTCCTGATGGCTGTCCGGTACAGCGCGACGCCCGTAATTGTCGCGATGGTTCTCTATACCCTTCAGAAAAAGACAAGGTGGTATGTCTTTATACCCGCGCTTGTGCTTGCGGTGATCAATGTTATCTCTGTCTTTACCGGCATTGTTTTCAGCCTGTCGGAGAGCGGAACGCTGCAGCGCGGCCTGCTTGGCTATATTCCGTATATCGTTGCCGGGCTTTACGGCGCTTACCTGATCTATGTTCTTTATAAGCGGAGCAACAAGCTGTATACGGAAATCATTCCGATTGCCTTCCTTGCGCTGGCTTTTGCTTCCGGCGTATTCCTGCCATTCATCTTTGGAACGAAATTTGCGCAGATCTTCTGCCCAACCATCATGATCGCCCTGTTCGTCTATTATGTATTCTCTATCCATCAGCTGAGCAAAATTGATCCGCTGACCGGCGTGCTGAATCTCCAGGCTTTCTATGCCGACAGTACGGTCATTCCGGAGGATATCACGGCGCTGATTTCCATGGATATGAACGGCCTGAAGGAAATCAACGATACCCTGGGCCATGCTGCCGGTGACCAGGCGCTGGTTGCGGTGGCGGAATGCTTCATGGGTGAGCTGAACAGCCATCAGGCCATTTACCGCATCGGCGGGGATGAATTTGTGATCATCTGCCGGAAAACATCGCAAAGCGAAGTGGAGGATCTGATCCAACAGATCCGGGAAAAGCTTTCCAAAACAAAGTACAGCAGTTCCATCGGATACAGTTATGCAGAGAACGGGAATAAGTCCGTCAATGAAATGCTCCGGGAATCCGATGAGAATATGTATGCCGCGAAAGCAAAGTATTATTCAGACACCCATACAGACCGGCGGAGAAGAAGGTAAAAACGGAAGAACGGTTTCAGGACTCTTGAATACGTTTTAAGGAGTATCGTTCGATGAATACAGTCCGTACGATGAATATTGGATATTCCTTAAACCGGTATTATTTGCCGTATACCCTGATCAGTATGTATTCCCTTCTGACCGCGGGGAAAGGAGACCGGAACCTGCGGATTCTGCTGTCCGTGGATAAGGACCTGAGCAGGGAGGATTTGTCCCCGCTTTTCCGGATGGTTTCCGCCTTTCCGGGCTGCACGCTTGAAGCCAGATGGCCGCTTTCCATGACCGCACGGCGTTTTACCTCGGATGAGACGTGCTGCCTCAGTCCGGATGCGGTTCAGGTGGCCTACTTCCGTCTTTTCCTTCCGGAGTTTTTCGGCAGCGAAGCGCGCTGCCTGTATCTGGACGGCGACCTGGTGATTACCCGGTCCCTGGCCGACCTGTATGATACGGAAATGGACGGGATGTGCATTGCCGGGGTTACCGACCGGCTCTGCCTGGAGGAACCGCATCTTCGGCATCAGAAGGATGCGTGGGGCATTGAGCCGGGATATTATGTCAATGCCGGGGTGATCCTTATGAACCTGGAGGAAATGCGCGCATCCGGCGGAGCTGCGGAATCCCTGGAACTGGCGTATACCAGGCCGTTCCGCTACCTGGACCAGGATGTTCTGAACCAGGTATACCACGGTAAGGTCCGGCTGCTTCCGAAGGCATACAACGTATTCCCGGACGACCGGAAGGAAGACCTTGCTTTTTTGCGCAGGCTGCTCCCCGGCCGGGAAGATCTTTTTCCGGATCGGGCGCTGACAGATCCCGCCGTCATCCATTTTATCGGTCAGAAAAAGCCCTGGTCCGCCCGGGGAGTTCCTTACGGGGAATACTGGGATGATACGGTACAGGCATATGAAAAACGCTTCAAAGCACAGGAGGCCGAATGAAAACAGAACAGCCGGATAGCCAGTTGATCCGCGGCTCCTTTGTCAGGATGCTCTTTGTGAATATGTTTGTCATGTTGACCATGAGTATCTGCGGCTTTGTGGACAGCCTGGTGATCAGCAACCGCCTGGGGACGGAAGCCCTTGCGGCGGTAGGTTTTTTCTCGCCGGTGTCCACAGCTGTCGGGATGTTCAACATGGTTGTGATCGGTTCCCAGATCCTGATCGGGAACTTTATCGGAGCCGGAAAGAAAGACCGGATCGGAACCCTGTTTTTCAGTTCATTCCTTGTTTTAGCCTGTTTCTATACCCTGTTCGCAGTCACCGGCATCTTTTTCCGGGACGGTCTTGCTGCGCTTCTGGGCGCCGGGGGAGAAGTCCGCACCATGCTCAGTGATTACATCCTGGGTTATCTCCCCGGCATCCCGCTGCAGGCGCTGACGGCCCTGCTGATGGCGTTTGTTTCTTTCAACAATGATATGCGAAGGTCCTACCTTTCCGCCGGAGTGATGTCCGTCGGAAATCTGGTCGGTGACCTGCTCCTGGCCGGTTCCGGAACGTTTGGTATCGGTCTGGCAACAACCCTCTCCTATGCAATCGGTTTCCTGATCCTGCTGCCGGGATATCTGAAAAAAGAAAAAACCGTCCACTTTGAACGGACCGTTCCGGATCTGCGCCTTGTGGGAAAAGCAGTGCTGCGGGGTTTCCCCGTTCTGATGCTGACCATCGGCCTGGTGATGAAAAACACGCTGATGAACAGTGCCATTTCCGGCGCCAGCGGGGATCCCGGCATCGCCGTGGTGAAAGTGCTGGTTTCTGTCTGTGATATCGTGGGCATCTTTACAGGCGGCTGTTCCTCCGCCTATTCCACGCTGGTCGGGGTTTTCTACGGTGAACAGGACCGGCAAAGCTTCTGCGCTCTCTTCCGGACAGCCGCGAAGATCGGTTTCACCATATGCGTTCTCATGATGATTGTGATCATGTCCGCCTCTTCCCTCCTGACCGGCCTTTTCTTCAAACCGGGTTTTTCGGCAATGGGGGCGGCCCGGAATATGTTCCTGCTGGGCTTCACCTTCCTCCCGATGAATATTTTGATGAACCTGCTGCTGAGCTCCTATCAGGCGCAGGGGAAAATGAAGCTTGTAAACATCCTCTCCGTTGCCGAGACAACCATGGTCGGTTTGTTTGCTTTTCTCTTTGTCCCGGTTTTCGGCCTGGACGCCGCCTGGCTTGTCAATACGGTGGTCGACCTGATCTGCCTTGGCATTGTCCTTGCTTCGGTCTGGATCCGGAAAGGCGGTTTCACCCTCCGTACGGAAGACTTACTCAAGCTTCCTGATCACTTCGGAGCTGCTCCGGATGAACTGTGGGAATGCGCCCTGCGCAACCGGGACAGGATCTGCGAGACTTCCGAATCCGCTGTCTCCTTCTGTCTGGAAAAAGGAATCAGCCGGCGCACCGCTTCCTTTGCCGGCCTGTGTATTGAAGAAATGGCCCGCAACATTTTCCAGCATGGAGGCCATCAGGAAAAGGACGTCCATGTGGACGTCCGTATGGTCGTTCAGAACGAACTGACGATCCGTATTCGTGACAACTGTATTGCTTTTGACCCGAGAAAGCGCCTGGAACAGTTTCATCCGGAGGATCCCGGACAGAATATCGGCATTCGCCTGACGGCCGGTATTGCCAGGCAGATTGACTGGTACAACAACGCCGGCGTCAATACCCTGATCATGAAGCTGTAAGCGTGCAGGCCGGGATACCCCGGCCTGCTGTTTTACTGTATCCCGGCTTCTTCCCGTTCAAAGGAGCGGAGTCCGTCCCGCTGCTGCGGGGTGATCACCGCTTCGCCGGCTTCACGCAAAGCCAGGATCTGCTCAATCCGGCTGCCCGAGGCCAGGGCGAAGGAAGGGAACGGCTGGTGCGTCAGGTATGCCAGTGCAAGCGCGCCTACGGACCATCCGGTCTCCCCACGGAGCTTCCTGAGCTTCTCCATGATCTGCATATTCTCTTCGCAGCCGTAGTCGTTTTTCAGGTTCTCCGGCAGCCTGTCCCATCCCATTTCATCCAGCTTGGTAAAGAATCCGCTTGCCTGGGAGGTAAAGCACCAGCATGCCATACCGGTCTGCCTGTGCATCTCCCAGGTCTTTTGGTCCATGGTAACCAGCGTGGGATCGTAGCAGTGTACCATGCGGGCCAGGCTGAACTGGACCTGGTTGGCTTTCAGCGTCGTCAGGCCGTGGGAAGCGGCGTACTGATTGGCTTCCATGATTCTCTCCGGCCGCCAGTTGGAAACGCCAATCATCCGCGTGCTCCCGTCTTCGATCAGGCTTTGCAGCGTTTCCATGATATCGCCCACCGGACGTTTTTCGTCATCCCGGTGCAGCCAGTAAATATTCACATAATCCGTCTGCAGGTCCTCCAGGCTTTCCGCCATGTCGCTGCGGATTTCCTCCCTGCTCAGGCGGCTGTGCTGCATATCGGAAAACGGCGGATGGCCGCCTTTGGAGCTGAGGAAGATCTGCTCCCGGCAGTGATGGTCCGTGAGCCAGCGGCCGATGATTTTCTCGCTCTCCCCGTTCCGGGGTGTGACAAAGTCACCGTATACACGGGCTGTATCGATCAGGTTCCCTCCCATGGCTGCATAGGCATCCATGAATTCCCGGGCCCGGCTTTCGGCGATCTTTCCGCCGTAATCCCCGGTGCCCAGGCCGATCACTGATACCTGCCATTCTCCGAAAGCCTGTTTCCGCATGCTTTGATTCCTCCTGAATTCAAGTCATCCTTACCGGAAAAGCACCTGCAGGGAGTTATAAAGGTAGTACGGGAGGTTGTTCCCAGTATTCACCCGCAAGACCCTCCAGGATACATCCGCAAGCCCAGGGCATCAGCGCGAACCATGTGCTTGCCGGAGAACCGTCCGGATAGGTTTCCGTCAGGAGTCCTTCGCTGTGGCAGAAGCGCTCGCTCATCCACCCGGTTTTGCCGTAATCAAATTCACCGTCCCGGGTGTTGCTGACCTGGCAGCTCCAGAAAGCCGTATCCTCCATCCTGCTCCGGATATACGCATCCCCGGTCCGGCTGACATAATACAAGAGTTCATCCATCACAGAGCTGGACATGGGATGAATATGCGGATTGCTTACGGAGGTAATGCTCCCGCCGCAGCTGGACCAGCCCACCTTGCTCAGGGGCGGAACCTTGATCGGCGAATTATAGCAGAATTTGAAGGTGAACTCATATTCCAGCGCGTCCCTTAAATGCGCAAGAAGCTCCGGCTCCCCTGTTATTTCATGCAGCCGGCGGACTGCCCGGATATAGGCCAGCACGCCTTCCGAATCCACCTGCTTGTCGATATCCAGCGGTCCGCCATAGCATTCCATGCGGGAAACAAAAGCGCGGTAATAGTACCGTTCACTGTTCATCAGGCCCGCAAGCCAGTCTGTTTCCCCGGTCAGCGCGCAGTACAGGGAAGCGGCCGCCATACACCATGCGCCGGAAAGGGAATCGTAACAAAGGCCTGCGCCGGTTTTGTCAGAAAAGACATACGGATATTCTCCGTCGCTGTTGCGGCTCTGCTCCGTGACGAACAGTACTTTCCGGGCATACTCCAGCCAGTCCTCATGCTTTTCCCCGGAAAGCTGTTCCTCATACATATATGCTTTCAGGATCAGATATACAGCCTGGCCGACCAGATAGGCAGCATGTCCCGGAACAGGCTGGATATCATACCACCAGCCCCGGTTGCACCATATGCCGTCGATCTCCGCTGTGAAAGGAAGGCCGTTCAGGGGATTGATGCTCGTCTTTACAATATGATCAATGCACTGCAGCGCCTGATCCCTGAGATCCCCGCGGTGCAGGCGGAGACTTGCCTGCAGCATCGGCACAGCGGCCGCCAGCCCGTTTGTCCAGGATATGGATGGAATCAGGCGTACTTCCTGGCTGTCCGGTTTGTCAAAAACGAATCCGGCATATGCCTGGTACTGCGGCAGCCAGGCGGTGCTTCCGACAGCTTCCGCAATCGTCCGTACCGCCGATTCAGGAGACTGGCACCGGCGCGGCGGTTCATGATACATGCTGTAAACTGTCCGCATGGCGGCATTCAGTCCTGTTTCATTCCCTGCCGGATAGGAAAACTCCGCAACCGTGAAGCGGACTTCTTCTCCTGGCGCCAGGCAGAAGCAGTTGCCGGACAGCGGGGCGCGGGGAAAATAATGATGGGAATCCCGGAAGAACCAGGGGGCATTTTCATAGCCAAGGGTGTAGCTGATCTGCTTCCGGTCCAGGTCGCAGCCAAAGCCGGCATACTGCAGCCAGTCGCCGGTGACTCCCGGAGCCCATGCAGCAATCCTGCCGCCTGCCTTCAGGAAATAAGGGGATGCACACAGTCCCAGAATCCTTTCCCCGGTAAAGGCAAAAACCGCAGGATGGGACAGCCTGTCACTCCGGGTCATCCACCAGGAAGACGCAGGAAAGTCCGGATTCCCTTCTCTCAGGCGGGGCGCCTTGCTGCCTGTCTGCAGCGGTGCATCCCCGCGATTTGTTCCGTAGAGGAAACCCGGCATGAAGAACCGCGGGGAAACAGCATCGAAAGACAGGTCCATCCTGATAACACCGTTCCAGGAAACACCGCCCTCATTGCGGATCGTCACTTCATGCAGAAACGGAGAATCCGCGGAGCCGTCTCCCTTCAGGGCTGTACAGCCGACTGAAAGATTGTGCGTCTCCGGCGCGGTATATTCAGGACAGTCACGGTCCGATCGAACAGAAAATGTAAGCATCACCTGATACTCCTTCCTCAGTTTTCCCTGTGCGCTTTGGCAGTCGTTCAGGCCTTACTTTCCCCAGATGTTCAGCCGGTCTTCCGGCTTGATATACATGCCGTCGCCTTCCGTCACGCCGTAGGTGTCGATAAACTGCTGCAGCTCGTCGTAATTCACGCTCAGATAAAAGTCGTCCACAGCCGCCGGCGCTTTCCCCGGCAGGTTTCCGGCCAGCGTCGAGTTGATCCAGGGAGAGCCGCCTAACGCCCCGCCCTGTTCCTGCTGCGATTCCGCAGCGGCAAAGCTCCCGGCCGGACTGTCTCTCACAGGATATATTACCATAGATTGTTCCTGCCTTCCATACCGGAAGCGGAAGGAACATGCTGCATGGGTGTATAATTTATTCAGGTATGGCATGAGCATGTGAAAACAATCATCAGGAGGAAAAAACCATGGCACTTCAGATCATCCGGACCGCGGCCGCGCCGGCCGCCATCGGCCCGTATTCCCAGGCGATTCAGACCGGAAACCTGCTGCTGACCTCCGGCCAGCTTGGGCTGGATCCGGTAACCGGTTCCCTGCCGGAAGGCGTGGAGGCCCAGGCGGAGCAGGCGCTGAAGAATATCGGCGCGATCCTGTCGGAAGCCGGCTACACCAAAGAAGATGTGGTAAAGACCACTGTGTTCATCCGGAACATGGGCGATTTCGGAAAAGTGAACACGATTTATGCCGCCTTCTTCGGCGATCATAAGCCGGCCCGCTCCTGCGTGGAGGTTTCCGCGCTTCCCAAAGGCGGACTGGTGGAGATCGAAGTCATCGCCTCCAGGTAAAAAAGAATGAAAGAAGAGCACCCTGGTGAAGCATTTCACCGGGGTGCTGTGCATCCTCGCGGGAGGATCAGTCGTTGTCCTTGATGTGCTGGGAAACAGCGAAGATCGTTCCGGTAGCGGAAACCATGATGTTGAATCGGGAAGATCCGGTATCCACGGTTTTATTCGCGGCTTCGTGCCTTGCCTTGTGGAATCCGCGCGCCTCGAGGAATTCAATCGCCTCTTCCAGGTTGTCCACGTTCATACGGATCATCGTCCATTCACCGCTGCCCTGTGAAACATCCACATGGAAGCCGTTGGCATCCTTCATCCGGACGTCAGTGACATTTTCGATGCCAATGCTGTCTTTTGTGTGCCGCCGCTCAAAGCCCAGCGCTTCAAAAAGCTTGATGGCGCTTTCAGCGTCCTTGGTAACGATCAGTGGGTTAAACGATGTGATTTTCATGGTATTTCCCTCCTGGACCAAAATTTTTTCTATCTGATGCGGCAGAGCCGCAGAACAGCATTTACAGGGGAACCGTATGAATCCTCTTCCGGTTACTTGCTCAGGATTTTGATGATACCTTCAATGATTTCGGGGTTTGCATAGCCGTCTCCCCTCGGTCCTTCCATCCCGAAACGCACCGCAAAGCTGAAGTTGTCCGCCATGCACTCTTCCGGATCAATCACATATCCCGTATTTTTTCCGAAAACCTCGTCAAAGTTCGACGCTTGTTCCTTGGTATAGTACATATCCGATCCGTCAACCGGCACAAGGGCCGTAGCCCGGTTGAGGAAAAACGCATCTCCCTCTTTTTCGAAGAACTTTGTGACGATGAAGGCGGTGTAGCAGTCGATATTCTTCCCGTCGATTGTAAAGGTCGCATAGGAATTGTGATGCTCCACATCGGGATTCGCAATGAATCTTTCCCATACGGAGGGCGGCAGCTCATAGTCCCTGTCCACCACGGTGAACCCGATAATATTATATATATCCTCGCGGAAGTCCGGATTGCAGCGGGTCAGGCAGTGGAAAAGCTCATGGGCAAGAATAATACTGAGGGAGGCGGGAATCCTGTCATCCGTCGCGCCTCGATCACGGTATCCCTGGATAAAGTCTCCCAGGTAGATCTGCGTTCCGTGGGTATAACCAGCCGGTCCGTTTTCTTCCAGCATGGTTGTCCGGATAAAGACGATGGTATCCAGCGGCGGCATTTTCCAGCCGTTCTCCGTGAAGATGTCCTCGATGATCTTCATGCCCTTGGCAATGTAATCCTTTTCCTCTTCCGTCCAGTCCCGCACCTGCTCCCTGGCGAAGGCGTAAAACTCCTCCATGGTGGCGTCTTTCCGCTGCATGATATATGCCAGCTTGGCCGGAGAGAAGGTGTCATAATACTCCTTGTTGGCCAACAGCAGTTCCTGTCCTTCTTCCTTTGTTGCGAAGCGGTACGGAATCGTAACGGTATTCTCACTCTCCGCCACCGCCGGGATGATGCCGGTCATCAGGCACAGGCAGAGCATCAGGGCAATCAGTTTCTTCATAATACGGGGGGCTCCTTTCAGGTTCCGGCAGGAAAAAATGAATCGCCGGTTACGCTTTTTATATACTGTTATTCATCAGATGTGACCATTATATCGTAATCTTTCTTTTTTCACAAGACCGCATTTCCCTGCCCGCTGCCCTCCCCTGTGATCCGTTTTCTCAGGTTGGCAAGATGGTCGGACGGCAGGCATCCGATCTCCTGCAGGAAAGCACGGCGGAAGGTCCGCATGTTGTTATGCCCTTCACCGGACGCCACTATGATCTGGCCCGCCAGATGTGCGACTATTTCTGCAACTTTATCAAAACCGGCGATCCGAACGGAAAGGACCTGTGCGGCCTGGATCTGCCCCGGTGGGAAACCTGGTCTGAGGAGAAACCCTGCACCATGATGTTCCTGCGGGACGGCGCCGCGCCTTCCTCCGAACCGCTGCCGCCCTTCAAAAGCTTTATCTCCGGGCAGATTATGGAACGGATGCGGAAAATCTGACAGGAAAATATCAGCGGACCCGGTTCAGTTGCGATTGAACCGGGTCCGCTTTTTGCTGCAACTCTTTCGAAAATATACCGCCGGTCAGATCACGCCGGCCGGGATCAGCACCGCCAGCAGCACCGCCACCAGCACCCATTCACAGATCAGGAACTTCTTCCTCTTTGCCGGTTTCATATCCGGCACATAGTTGCTCGCCAGGAAGAACGGAATATATGTCGTGATGAATACCGGGATCACGCCCCACCAGGGATATACCCAGATGAAGGAATGATTGCTCGTCCCGGCCAGGAAGGATTCAACCAGCGCGAACAGCAGTGCCATTTCCAGCGCTGTGACCAGTTTGCAGCTGATTCCCTTCTTCCCGAGCTTCCCGACCAGGTAGCGCTTTGTCCGGTCCTGCGGCATCATCTTGAATGAAATGATGCCCGCCAGGGAGAACATCATCGACAGCTCCCAGCAGACGCCGATCAGCAGGATAAAGGTGGTGGACTGATTGCTGACGGACCACAACGGGTATCCGAAGATTTTCCCGATCACCGCGTTGCAGATCTCATACAGCCAGTGCACCCCGTACAGCGCCAGACCCGCGTATACCGCTTCGTAATGCTTCTTATGGATCTCCGACCAGTATACATAGAAAACCACCGCGAGAATGAAAATGAAGGTCCAGTTGAAGTTCTCCGTGGACCGCACCTGGATTGCCTTCACCAGGTCCATCGCTTCCTGCGATCCGTCACCCCAGAATTTGAACATGTACTCCCCTCCCTTTATAAATTTCTTTATGCTTCACCGTAGGGCAGATAATGCTCCGCCTTGGACTGGAACTCACACAGTTTCACAATCCTGCAATCATCGTCAAAATCGGCGATTGTCACCCCGTCAAAGCCGTCTACGGTGCCTTCATATTCGCATTTGAAATACCATTCCGCAAACACCGTCCTGCCGACCGTGTGGATCCGTTTGATATTCCATTCCAGTACCCGGCCCTTCCGGTTCCAGTCCCTGAACCATCTGGCAATCTGATCAGCTCCATGGTATTCCGGGCCATAGCATTCACTGTAGACCGTCTGATCCGAGAAGATTTCTTTGATCAGCGTTCCGTCAGCTTTTACCCATGCTTCAAAGTATTTCCGGATGATATCTTCCATTTTCAGCCTCCATAAGCCTTACCGGCTTCCTCCCCCGAATCATATCATATCTTCCGGATTTTCGGCAGAAAAATTTCGCTGCCGGTATTCAGATGCTGAATACCGGCGGCGTTCTGTCATTTGGAATCCGGCAGCCAGTATACCGGATACTCTGTTTCGATCTCAAAGCCGAATTTCTCCGCCATATGCCGGGAAATATCGTTCTGCGCATCCCAGTGAACCGTGATTCCCCGCTCCATGCAGTCCCGCAGCATCCGGGCAGCGCAGGCAGCAGCCAGTCCTTTCCCCCGATGGGCTTCCTCCGTGGACAGGTCCATCTCCACTTCCCCCTCCAGGCTCAGAAAGGATGAAGCGGAAGCCACAATTCTGCCGTCACAGTACGCTACAGCTCCGGAACCCTCCGCCCGGAATGCGTCCCAGGAAGCATAATTCGCCCCGTGGGAAAAGGGATGCGTTTCAAATGCGGCTTCATCCATCCCGGCCAGCCGGTATCCTTCCGGAAGAGCCGGAAGCTTCGGCAGGGTGAAACGGTTCGCGGGTTTCATCATGAACCGGTGGTAGACTGTCGCGTCGGGATACTGTACTTCAATCTGTTCTTTCCAGGCCTCTGTCAGGCATACGACCGGCCTGTTCCTGTAATGCGCATCTACCTCATGGATCGCATCCGGTTCCGGATCCCCGTCCAGATAGACAAACAGCGCGTCTGTAATGCTGCCCTTCCCGAACTCCATCCGTTTGCCGAAGGTCCCTTTCCGGGCTGCCCGGTACAGAAGGGGATCGTTCCTTTTCGGTCCGTCCGCATGTGCCTTCAGGTAGTCCTCGAATGCCTCGGTCTGTGACCAGTATTTGATCCCCCAGTTTTCAAAATTCCATTCTTTCATGTATTCGTTGCACTCATAATCCACATACCAGATCACACCGTCCTGTACAACGAAATTCGTCGGAAAATAGTCGATATTCAGGCCGGCTGCCTTTGCGAACGCTGCCATCTCCCGGACCTGTGCCAGATAGGGCTGGACGGATCTGCCGTCCCGGACATAATCAAAAATCGTATCGCCGGCGAGGTATTCCTTTACGATCCGCTCAGCCTCCGTGTCCACCGCGATCATTTTGGGGATCCGGATCCCTGCGTCCAGCAGCCTTTTGTAATCCCTGCACTCGGCTTCGATTTTGTTCCCGAAATGATAGTAGTCGCACGGTTCATGGTGAATCTGCTTCAGTACAACCTGTTTGCCGTCCGCTTCCGCAAGGTAGGAATACCCGCCCTTGCCATGTCCGAGCAGGCGGACCAGCCTGTACTCCACGCCGCAGACCGTCAGCATATCCTCCATTTTCTGTATCCCCCGCACTTCCGTCTGTCAGTTCTTCCGTTATTTTTCCATCAGGGTCACATGGTTCTTCCCGTCGTCGCTCAGGCCGACCTGGCAGGTAATGCCGCCGCCCTTTGTCAGCGCCTGCTTCTTGGCAGCCATCACCGCCAGCATCATCGAAGAGAACCCGCTGTCCGTCACAGGGCTGTCCTTCCGGACACGGAACCGGAAATAACGTTCCTTGCAGTCACTCAGGTCCGGAACCTCATCCAGCCAGTCCGCCACATGTTCCCATCCATCCCGGGCAAAGATTTCCTTTGCGTTTTCCAGGATCTTGTCCTCGTATTCCCTGCTCTCCCGGCTGAGAAGCACGCGGTCCGCGCTGTCCAGGATTCCGTTTTCAATCTGTTCCGCCACATTCTTCAGGCCGCTGGACTCCATGTTGTCCGCGAACAGGGAAATATTGGCTCCTTCCGCGCGGCACTGGGTGATCCAGTCCGTCAGGACCTCATGCACTTTGGCGATAATCTCTGTGTCCCGCTGCGCGTCCAGTCCGAACTCCTGCCAGAGAACCGGGGTCTCCATCTTCTTTTCCACATAGTTCATAATCGTGTTAACCGCATTCCGCATTTCCATCATTTCATCGAGATATGCTCTTTGTATTTTCCGGATATTCGCCAGCTTCTGTTTCTGCTCCTCCACTTTCCGGTCAAATGCCGCCATGACATACTGATCATCCTTCCCCAGCAGGATTTTGATCTCCTCAATGGAGAAATCCGCCTGCTGCAGGTTCCGGATCCTTACAAACTGCATGGCCTGCTCCTCTTCGTAGTACCGGTAGCCGGTCCACTCGTCCACCCTGGCCGGAGCCAGCAGGCCGATCCGGTCATAGTAGCGCAGCGTCTGTGCGTTGCATCCGCAAAGCTTCGCGAATCCCTGGATCGTGATCATATCTCAACCTCCTCGCGGATACGGTATCATTGCACTTAAGTGCAAGGTCAAGCACATTTTCAAAAAATTTTTTTGGCCCGGAATCTTCCTGCAGAATCCTGATCCTGACCGGCGGGGAAAGGTGCGCCTGTGAGCTGCTGGAGCAGCTGCAGATTACCCAGCCCACACTGTCCCATCATATGAAGACGCTGGAGGACTGCGGCCTTGTCTCCTCCAGGAGGAAAGGCAAATGGAGCCATTATTCCCTGAACAGCGATCAATGGACTGCCTTCCGCGATTATATCGAATCGATCCGGATCGCCGGTGAAAGAAAAGACGAAAGCGGGTGCTGCTCATGAACCGTAAAACCAATCGCAAGGAAAAAGCGCTGCAGTGCTTCTCGGAGGATCTGCATTGCTCCCAGTCGGTCCTGGCCGCCTTTTCGGAAGAATGCGGCATCACGGAGGAACAGGCATTCCGGCTGGGTTCCTGCTTCGGCAGCGGCATGCGCAGGGGAAACGTCTGCGGCGCATGTGCCGGCGCCCTGATGGTCCTCGGCCTGGTCCACGGCGAAACCCGCCCGGGGGATGCGGAAGGCCGCCGGCGGACCAACATGCTGAACGACCTTTTTTCAGAACGGCTTCCACAGTCTTGAAGCTTCCTGATCCGGCTGTAGCTTACTTTGTCACCTGGCCCTTCCGGTATCTGCCGAAAAGAATGCCGTCATCCACATATTTGTCCGCCTGGGAGACCCACATGGGGAACTGGCCTGTTGTCAGCGCTGTCTGCCCGTTCAGCATTCCTGTATGGAATGAGATATGGCGGAACTGCCTGAGCACCAGTTCCAGTCTTGTGTGCTCACAGTTTTCAGGACATTCATACAGCATTTCATCCGTGAGGGAATCAAGATACGCATAGGTCTTCTGCTCAATGCTGTCGAGATACTTAAGCAGCTGTTCATCTGTCAGAACGACTGAAGCAGGCTTGTCGGGGTTGTCCAGGCCTTCTTCGTGAAACGGCGGTTCATCATATATGCAGGGATTGATAAACCACTTGTCCGCGGAATGAAGCGCATGATACGCCCATCTCCAGCACGGCGCGCCGCAGCACAGGGCATCCCGGTCGTAGGTCCGGATCGAAGTCCTGATATTCAGGAAATTCGGCTTTACCATTTCTTTGATAATCATACATAATTCGTTCATTGTGAAATCCTCCCGTTATTTTTTACCCTGTCTCCGTGTTTCACATCCGGATCAGTTCGTTGCCAATCTTCCGGAGTGTCCTTACCGACTCTTCTTGCTTTTACTCTTCATCCCGGATCGTATCCAGCGCGCTGTTGATCTTCTTTTCATCCTGCTTGTCCAGCCAGTGGCTTAATAGCCAGACAAAGGCATAGACGATGAAGAAGATAATGCTCACGCTGATAAAACTTTTCACATCAGTGTACCATTTGAAAATCCATCCTGCACCGGTAACGATCACGTAGAGCGCCAGGCAGTGAATGGATACCCGGGCCCAGAATGTTTTCCTGTCCCACTGGTCCGCCTCCCGCAGCAGCACTGTCGGCAAAGCACAGAGGATTCCGGTCATGACAATCGTGATGGGATGATACCACTGCAGGACGATATCATTTCCGGCAAAGTGCTGTATGACCGCGTTGATTCCATTCAGGAAAAGGATGGCTGTGGCGATGGCCATACTTTGGACAAAGATCTTCTTTGTGATGTTCACTGGATCCCAAGCCTCCTTTTTATGTCCTTGACATAGCTCCTGGAAATAATCACCCGCTCCCCGTTCAGGAGAACAGCAACCATCCTTCCGCCCGGTTCCGCGCTGACATTCCGGATCTTCCGCAGGTTCACAATCATGGACTTAGAGATGCGCACATAATACATTCCCAGCTTTTCTTCCAGCTCATACAGGCGGTCCCGGCTTTCATAGCACTCGCCCTTGGTATAGACATACGTCCGCTTGTCCACAGATTCGATATAGTAGATCTGCGTCAGTTTGCAGAAAAAGGTGTTCCTGTCCTTGATCACCTGGATACCGCCGGAACCGTTTTCCAGCAGATCCATGGCGCTGAGGATATCCGCGGTTTTCTCCACCGCGCGGATCAGCGCCTGTTCCTTCTCTTTCTCATCCACCTGTTCAAAACGGACTCGCATGATGTTTTCCCCTTTGCCGCGTGTCAGTGATCTTTCGCTGCAATTATACTACAACCGATGTCCGGCTTAAACCTGGAAAACCATCCGCGGAAGATTCCGCCCTGGAAAACGGACAGGATTGTGAAGAAAATGTCCGCAAACAGGATAAAGATGAATGAGGGAAGCATGATGCGTGTATACCGTTTCCCCGCGTTTGTTCCCCTGTTGATATGCACTGCCAGGCGCACGCCAAAGGCAATGATCCCGCAGCAGAGGAGCAGGAATACCCCGATAGTCCTTCCGAAAGATCCAACCGGCTCCAGAATGTTTTCCCCCTGGGAACCGCGAAGCACCATGTTCAGGATCATCAGGCCGAACATGATCGGAATCATGATCCGCTCCACATTCAGCATGACGCCGCCGCCAATGCCGATTCCGCCGCACCATTCCAGCCCGGCACGGCTGCAGAAATGCTCCATGACCTGCATCAGGGGTTCGTTCTGCCGGCCTTCGATAAACCCGTTGTTCGCGATCACGTAAATCTTCAGGGACAGGTTGTTTTCCCGGCAGAAAGCTTCCATTTCCTTCAGGAACGCCAGCACATGCGAAGGAAGGCTGTCCACATACAGCGGAACGACAAAGACCGCCTTGTCCGCATCCGTCAGCGCCTGCAGGATTCCCTTCCGGTTATCAGGCGTCCGCAGGTGTAGGTACTCCTTCCTGCCCCGGATCATAAGTCCGGCGCATCTCATGATAAAACCCGAAACACTCCATTTCTTTTTCGGGCTGCAGTTGATCATTACTGTTTTTTCCATTATGCCATTCCTCCCGCTTCTTCCGCGTCCGCACAGAACAGGACGCTGTGTTCCCTGAATCCCCAGTTGACCGCATTGCGCTCAGCCATCAGCTGCAGGGTGTTCTTTTCTCCTTCGGTAATGTCCCCGTAAACGATCACCCGCAGGCTGTTCCGTTTTCCGTAACGGAGCGTGTGATGCATCTGTCCTCCGCGGTATGTGCTCATCGGCGTGGAAACCCCAATGCTTCTGTCCAGCAGGTTCTTGACTTCCGGGCTGTACCCTCCGTACAGGTTTTCGGTAATGATGGTCAGGTCCTCGCTGGTTCCCAGGATCCGGCAGGACTGGTTCAGCGCGTCCTTTAGCTCACAGGCGGCAGGATGCTTTGTCCAGCATTTGAAGCACCCCTGGCAGGGAGCATACCGTCCGTCCGCGCAAACCACCTGGTCCGCCGCAGCAAGCAGCCTTTCGTTCTGTTCTTTTCCAAGATCGTGAATGATGGTTTTCATACTGTGCCTTCCTTCCGGTCATTCATAGCAGCTTTGCGTCTCCGCAGAACAGATCATACAGGAATCTGCCATTGAATCAATATTTTCGCTACCAGGATGCACTCAGGCACAACCAAGATGCATCCGGACATAAAAAATCCTTCATAAGCGTTTCTTATGAAGGAGAATGGCTGCTTATAAGTCTTTACCCATGCACAGGGACTCCGGCATGTTGACATATGCTCCGTAATTCGGGATCTGGCTGAATCCGAGTTTTTTGTATACGTGACAGGATTCCGCAAGCAGCGCCCCCGTCTCCAGGATCATTCTTTTATATCCCAGTTCCTTTGCCCATTCGATCAACCCGGCTACCAGCGCCGAGCCCACGCCCTTTCCCTGATATTCCGGCCTAACGAACACCCGCTTCAGTTCCATGGTCGTTTCATCGTAAGCCCGGATCGCCCCGCCTCCTGCAGGTCTTCCTTCATGGTATACCATAAGGGCCTCGTGAATCTTGTCCAGCTGGTTGTACTGGTGATACTTGTCCCGCTGGATCACTTTGCCGACACGCCTGTCCAGGTCTTCATCCAGCAGTCTGCAGTTTTCGATAAAATCCGCGTTCGTGCCGTCACACCGCACGAAAGTATATTCAATCATAGCCATCCATCATATCCTTTCCCTGCTGTCACGGCATAGAGAACTCAATCTCGTCCAGCTTGTCCGTGATGGCGTTTTTCCTGCCTGTCTCCCTGAACCCTTCCCGGCGGTATAGCTTTTCTGCCCCCTTGTTGTTTTCAAGGATCCAGAGGGTGGGCGTACCGTCGCAATGTTCCATCGCAAAATGAAGCAGGCGGGTGCCAAAGCCCTTGTGCTGATATGCAGGGAGCATGTAAAGATCCTCGATCAGGCTTCCTGTTACGGACACAACTCCGATAGGCTGGTCCGCAATCATCATGAACAGCCTGCTGCCTTGGTCCATCTTCTCCCGCAGGTATTTTTCCTGGTGCTCCGGCGTATGCAGAGCGATGAAATCAGGGGAGCAAAAGGAGCGATGCGATTCCTGCCAGGAAACGGAATGGATTCGGGCTGCTTCCGGCAGGTTTGATGAATCAACTGTTACGATTATCGTCTTATCCGAAGTCACTGTAATCGCCTCCCAATCATTACATTCCCCGCCGATCCTTCCGGCTCCCATCATAGCATATCTTCCGTTTTTCGGCAGAAGAATTATCTGATTCTGCTGTCATCTCTCCGCCCTTATGCGTATATATTGGTTTCCACGGTAATGACCGGGACAGAGATAGAGGATAACACCTGACTACGACAGCTTCCCCGGTTTCCCCCGTGTGCCGAAACTTCCGATTTTGATTGCTCACGTCAACAGATCCGGCAGTTCTGTCATTTTTCTGATGGTATAATCCTGGCCGAAGTTTTTCTCTTCCTCACTTCGGTTGATCCTGGTATTGTATTTTGCAAGGACAGCTCCGGCATGCTGATAGTCGTCCTCTGTCAGGTTCAGCTGATTCTTCCCGGCTACATACTCAAAGTCTTCATTCTTCATTCACCTGCAGATTGTATGATTCATAAACGCATCTCAAGCGCAGCAATCAATGCCTCCGGATCGCCATTCACACCGTCATAGCGGAAATCATACTGCCCGTCATCAAACGTGCCATGCTTCTGTTCCAGCATCCGTTCCACCGGAGCAGGCAAATTTCCATGCAGTCTGGCACGGAACCGCTGTTTGATGGTCTCAAGATCCGCTGTGACAAGGATCCTGACTGTCCCTTCCGGCAGCCAGGCCAGCGGCCCCGTTTCTGAGATAACATAAATCAGGTTTGCGCCGCAGACCGCATCCTGCAGCTTCTTCCGGAACAGTACCGATGCCTCTGACTCCGATTTTGCCATGCGAAGCCAGTCCTTTCCGGAAACAACTTCCGATGAAAAATGCGCGGCCAGTGCTTTTGCCAGAGTAGACTTTCCGCTGCAGTTTTCCCCGATAATCGCAATCAACATACCTTTTTCTCCTTCATAGGAATCTCCCCGGCACAAATGTGACCGATCGTTCTCATATTATAGAAAGCGGTCGGTCTTATGTCAATATGCTCCCTGTTATTTATCATAGAAGGATTCAATTACATAGTGAGCTTATGAATCGGCAATGAGCGATCTGAGCCTTGTATAAACAAGATCAGCAATCACCGCATGACCGGCCTCATTCGGATGAATTCCGTCAGCACAGAACAGGGACGGATAATCCAGCCGGTCAAGAAGCCAGCTCCGGATATCGATCAGGCGGCAGTTTTCACCCGCTGCCACTTCCCGAACCGCGGTGGCATACCGTTCCTGCCAGCGGCACATGCTTTCTGTATCTTCACGGAGATAGGAAAGGATATGATCTGCGTCCCGTTCCCGGCTGACCCAGCGATAAAAGCGGGTGGAAATCAGCGCCAGCGGTGTGACCAGCATCGGTTCCAGGAATCTGTCCCGCGCTTCCCGGACAAAGCGGACCAGGTCATTCCTGCAGCCGGCGGATGGCCCTTTCCACCGCTTCACGTTCTTCGCCGCTGATGATTCCCCATTCTTCCTTTTGCAGGCGCAATACCTCCCGGTAGGCGGAAATAGCCCCAGCCCTGTCGCCCCTGATTTCACAGATGTGGGCGATGCTCGTCGCGCTGTCCGTAAACTTGGGGGATGGCTGCATTTCCTGTCCTTTGCGGTACCATTCGATGGCCTTGTCGTATTCCTGCCGCAGGGTATAGATATCACCCATGGTAACCGCCCAGCACCATTCCTGATCTTCCATAGCTTCCAATTTATGAAGCTGCTCCGCCGCCCGGTTCGTATCTCCCGCCGCCTGGCAGATCAGATAGTGATACATGGGTACACGGAAGGTGTGATCGATCTGGGCCAGCTTCTTCAGCCATTCTTCGGCTTCCGTAAGCCGCCGGTCGTCGATCAGGTTGTCCAGCAGCCACATGAGGGCAGAACGGTTCTCCGGATTGCGGCGGCAATAATCGTCATACCAGGTAATCAGGGCATGGTGATTGCGTACGTTCCAGTCGGGAATATAGCTGCCCCATGCATTGGCCAGCTCGCTGATGGCGTCGCTGCTGCCGCCGGTCTTTTCCACCGCTTCCCTGCCGGATTCCACTGCCATCATACGGTACTGTTCGGCCTGATGGTTATATAGCTTTGTCATCAGGAGCCTCGCCTGCCCGATATGTTCCGGTTTCCCGGCAAAGGTATGCAGCTGCTGTTCTATCTGCTTCTCTTCTGCCGCCTCCAGCAGCCCCTGGCTGTAAATCCGGTTCTCGATCCGTTCCATCTGCTGTTCAGGCGCCATGGCAAACAGCTGGTCGATCGTGACACCAAAATAGATGGCAATCTCCGGCAGCATCTGCACATCCGGCATACTGGTGCCGCGCTCCCATTTGCTGACGGTCTGCGCCGTCACGTTCAATGCTTCTGCAAGCGCTTCCTGCGTGATACCCCTGCTGTTCCTCAGCCGGTGAATTTCCTTACCCAGTTCCATCATGGAGTCCTCCTCTCTGTTGCATCTCCATCATACCGGATAAAAAAGAGACACAACAGCGACCGTCACGCGAGTCAGCTCGCGTGTCAGTTGAGTGCCAACAATCGCGCTGATGACCATTTACCTCTCCAAAACAAACCTGTACACTTTTACATTCCCGTCCATTTCAGCGGACGCGATCGTAAAACCGCATTTCACTGTATAAAATCTCACGTTTTCACTTTTGTCCACCGGCGTTACCAGGGTGAACTGTTTCCAGTTCCTGAAATGTGACTTCGCGAATTCCATGGCAGTCGTCCCGATACCCCTGCCCTGATACTCCGGAATCACGCACAGGCAGCCGACTTCATAGATTCCGTTATCCGTCTCTTTACAGGAAATACATCCTACCGGCCGACCGTCACAGAGGATCAGGAATTTGGGGAAATCCAGGATAGACTGCTCCATCATTTCCTTTGTTCTGCCATATGCCGGGCACTCCCCGTACCGGATATAATCGCTGTAAAACGCAGCGTTGTAGATATCCACAAGCTGCTTTGCATCGGTGATTTCAGCATTCCTGAATTCAATCTCCATACATCTTTCTCCATGGTCACTCATTCCCCGATTGCTGTTTCCGGATCTCCGCCATTTCCGTAATCAGTTCCTCCAGCGGGCGGTAATCGCCGCCCCACCATTCAAAGACATGCATTCCTTCATCCTCCAGAATCGGGCCGGTCAGTTTCATCCTGATCCCCAGTTTCTGCAGCAAGCCTTCCCTGTCAACCGGCACCGCGTCCTGCGGCGTCAGCTGCGAAAAAGCCTCATAGGAAACGCCGAAAACGACGTTTTCAACGCCCAGTGAGGCAATCGAGCAGAGGCAGCGTTCGCAGGGCGCGCAGCTGGTATACAGCGTGGACTCCTTCAGGACGGTGTCCGGATACCGGTTCGCGCATTTGTGTACCAGGTTGAACTCCGCGTGTCCGAAGATTCCCTTCTGCCAGTCCGCTGTGTTCTCAGCTTCCTCCAGGATCTCCCCGTCATGGACCAGCACAGCGCCGAAGGTATCATAGCCCTTCTTCCCTGCCTGAACTGCCAGTTCATAGCAGCGTTTCATCACTTTTTCGTTGTCCATTCCCAACCTCATCCTATGTGTCAGATCACAGGATCATCATTTCTGTACCATCAGGGAATCCGGCTCCACCCGGCAAGGAAGGAACAGCACTTCCACGCCCGCCTTCACCGCTTCCTCCCAGGCCGTCCCGAACTCCGGATGTGTCTGCACATTCGGCCGGACCTCGCAGACCCCGGGCATCTGGATCGCGAAAGCAATGACCGCCCGGTACCCATCCCGGACAGCTTTCGCCAGTTCCCGCAGGTGCTTCACGCCGCGCTCTGTCGGCGCGTCCGGAAAATACCCGATACCGTCGACTTCCAGGGTGCAGCCTTTCACTTCCATCAGGGTCTGCTCCTTCCCCCGCCGGAGATAGAAGTCGATCCTGGAATCGCCGTGTGTATACTCGGGGATCACCTTGTCATATCCCTGGCGCTCCAGCCATTCCTTCACCACCGCGTTGGGCGCCTGGCTGTCGATGTTGATCAGCAGGCCGTTGCCCTTCCGCACGGTCACCAGGTCATACCGGGTCTTTCTTCCCTCGGTCCCCGGCGCCGTCAGCCATACCTCCGCCCCCGGCAGAAGCAGTTCCCTGCACCGGCCCGTGTTTTTCACATGGACCGTCTCCGTCCGGCCGTCCACCTTCACATGCGCGACGAACCGGTTGGGCCTGTCCACAAAGATTCCTTTGGTAATATTGTCGTATTTCATATCTGTCTTTATTTCTTTTCAAGGAAATCGCCGATGTTCCCGAGCAGTTTCCCCAGGCTGTGGTACTTGCCCGAATAGATCACCGGATCCAGTACAGTCAGATCCACATCAAAAACATCCCTGCAAGTTAGCCGCTCATCTATCTGGATGTTCCGGATGCGGCAGAAAAACGTCGTGGAATCACCGGTTTCCACCGCCTTCTCCACTTCGCATTCATATACCCATCTGCTTGCGTCCAGCACCGGCACATCCAGCACTTCGCCCCGGCTGAAGGTATAGGAGACTCCGTCCTTTTTCCCGTCCCTGGCATGGTGCGAGCCAAAGTAATCCATCAGGGGCAGCATATCCGTGCTGACCAGGTTCGCGCTGAAGATGCCTGTGCGCAGGATGTTCAGCTTAGTCATTTTCGTTCCGAACATGCTGATCACCAGCAGGTATCCGTCCCCTTCCTCATGGGTGATGCTGACCCATGTGATCGGGGCAAAATTGGCGGAACCGTCCTCATTGCTGGTACCGATGATAAAAGACGGCTGCACGCACATCGAGTAGATCGGATCCACAGATCTTCTCTTCGGCTTTTCCATGATCATACTCCTTCATTGTCGGTATGGATGATCCGGGTTAAGCATTCCAGCGTGTCCGGATAGGGTTTGTATGGTTGCAGGAAACCCAATCAAATGGCATTTATACTTCTTCAGTCTTATATCTTGTATATCCCTCATACCGGTAACTGGCATCTATACTGTGCATGAATATTGCCCGGTTTTCTGTCTCATCTGTAAGTGCAGCATGCAGGATAAAGGAATCTGCAATTTAACGAAATATAGCGAAGTCATTCAATAACAGCTGCCTGTTTTTTGCGCATATGCCTTCCGATCAGCACCACAATCACACAGGCCGCGATATTCACCAGAATGGCCATCCAGCTGCCCTCGATACCGAAAGCTTCGTCATAGAAGAACCCGGAGCCGTGTGTTTCCGAGTTGAAGAAGGAAAGCGCGGCTGGTTTCCCGCTGTCCGGCAGGCCGAAGATGAAATCCTGCGTAAAGTTCCACATCATGTGGGCCATGCAGACAAACCAGAGGTTACCGAAATAGTGGTAGCATAACGCATACAGAATTCCGACAACAAAGATGCTGAACAGCGGCAGCCATCCGAAGCCCGGGTTTGCCGCGTGGAGATAGGAAAAATAGAAAGCGCTGATGACCACCGCCGGTCCCATCGGAACCCCCTGGTCCCTCATGCGGCCGAAGATCAGGGACCTGCTTTCCAGTTCTTCGATGGAAGCCTGCAGGATGACCGCAACGATGGAAAGCAGCAGCAGGGGGAAGCTGATGCCTGCGGCCGGCGTGATCGTCAGGTTGCCGTTCAGCGATGCAGCAAGGATACAGATTCCCATCATGGCCAGGCCGGTCAGGGCACCCAGCACCGCGAACTTCAGGTTCCGTCCGGGCTTATCCGTGAAAAGAACCGTCAGGTATTTACGGTCCTTCCTCACCGCCAGCACATACAGCACCATAATAGCCAGGAAGAACAGATGCCCCATATACTCAAGCGCATGGCCCAGCGCCTCCTCCAGTCCCAGGCCGTCCAGCCAGGTAAAGTACCTGGCCCGGAGAAAATAGGCCAGGTAATGCAGGCCGTAACCCAGAACAAACGTACCTACGGCGGCCTCAATCCATTTTACGGTGCTTTTTGTTTCGTTCTGTTTCATCGTTTTCATTCCTCCCATAGATTCGTCTTTTTTCACACCAGTTTTATAAATCATTCACTCATTAGCGCATGATATTGTGTCCAGATATGGTTTGTACCGCGGATACTGGATCTTCAGCACCGGCTCCTCCTGAATCATGCGGAGGAAGGTCGGTGTGTCCATCCACTGATAGTCCACGGTTTCCCCCTCCTGCAGCCGTACGGAATGCTTATCGCAGTCCACCACCGCCAGATAGGCATAGATCACTGAGCGGCTTTTCGGCCTCCAGGTCGTTCCGATCAGCTCCAGCTTGTCCGCCGTCAGTCCGGTTTCTTCCAGCATTTCCCGGCGGGCCCCCTCTTCCGGGGTTTCGCCGGCCAACGCGGAACCGCCTGCGCTGGCTTCCAGGCAGCCGGGATAAACATCTTTTTCAGGATCCCTGCGGGTCAGCAGGAACTCCCCGTCCCGGTGGCGGATCAGGATATCGCAGACGATATGATACCTGCCTTCGGGAATCTCCCGGGCGCGGCTGCGCTCCCAGGTCTCTCCGGTTTTCCTTCCCTGCTCGTCATACAGATCCCACATTTCCATACAGGTACCTCTTCCCATTTTCATGAACTTCTTCACAAACCGGATTTGCCTGTATCAGGGATTCGCCTGATCGTCCCCTGTTTCTTCCGTCCCGGAATTGTTGTCCGCTGATGTGGCCGTCTCCGCGCGGTGGATCGCCTCATCCATATTCCGGCCCAGATCCATGCTCTGGAAATCAGCGTCATCTTCGGGCAGCATCAGCTCAAAGCCGGGGGTTCTGTCCAGCGAGGCAACGGTAGTTTTCGTATGCAAGGATTATACCACAAAAAAAGCAGCTGCGCATGCAGCTGCATCAAAAGCCTGGGGTTTCCCCTTAATTTTCCGCGTCTCCCAGATCCCGCAGCTTTTCGTTTTCCGCGTGCACGTGATCTGTTCCTTGTTTTGCCCATTCCTTTTCATATCATTTTTCCCTTCAGCCGCCTGATCGCATACCCGGCATAGCGCTTTGCAAGAGCCCCGTCATAGGCGGCATCTGTTTCTTCAGAATATTCCCGCATGGCCTCCGCAATCAGCGGATGATACTCCGCAGGCAGGTGGTTCACCGCCCATTCCCCGCCTTCCTTTTTGGAAAGCACCAGCCCATCTTCCTGATACGCCAGCACCCGTGCCAGGTTCAGCGTCAGATACATGGTGTTTTCTGTGATTTCGTCTTCGGCTCCTTCAATGTCATACCATAAGGCATCCAGATAGCAGCTGTCCGGCACCTCTGCAAACACGTCCTGAATCGGTGCGCCCCACAGGCATATGCCTCTTTTGCTGATCACCGTAAAATGCGCCGCCAGATCCTTATCGGTGCCGTTCATCTTCCGGATATAATCCTCCGGATCCTCCCTGTACCATTTCAGGTGGCCTGACGAAAAATGCAGTTCAAACGGCGTCGGATAAACAAAGGGACTGCATACCTCCCTGAGAACGATGCTCATCTCGATTCCCTTTGCAGGGCCCGAAGCGTTGCATCCGACAACCATATCCATGTATGCTCTTTTGACCGTATCCGTCAGGGGCCGGTCGACCACGGTGATCAGGTCAATATCGCTCTTTCCGGGATGGAAGCACCCCATGGCCAGGGAGCCGTGCAGGTATATTCCGACCAGGTTGTCCTGCAGAATGTTTTTTGATTCCTTAACGAATTCCCAGAGCAGGCTGTCAGTCTGCAGCATCCCGGATCACCTCCCGCCAGTTTGATGGCTTTTTCCTTTGAAGTCCCCTCTCAGGCAGCATTCGGACGTCCTGAAAAAAGTCTTGAGCCGCCCGGGATCCGTCCCTGTTATGATAAATGTATATCTTCCTTCATTGGACAGTTTAATATAACCCGCCGGAATTAGTCAAAGCGCTTTTTTAGGGCAGTTCTTTACACACTCCATGCAGAGGATGCATTCCGTTCCGTTCTTCCTGCTCCTTGAATTGTCCGTCACATCCACGTCCATCGGACATACCTGTTTGCATTTTCCGCAGTTCACGCACAGGTCCTTATTGCATTGGACGCGGAGCATTGAGAAATAACTCATGGGCTTGAGAAAAACAGTGATCGGACAGATATACTTGCAGAATGCCCGGTTGTCTTTGAATGCGAATGCCAGGATAATCCCGATTCCATAATAAACGATATTCCCCGCGATGAATGCCCAGAACATTATTCTTTCGATATTGCCGGCTTTCGCAAGGAAAAGCGTTGCCACGAAAATAAGGGACACGGCAAACGTGATATACCTGATCCATCCGATTTTCTTTCTCGGCTGTGCGGGGACCTTATACGGGAGGAAATCAAGTACCATTGCCGTCCAGCAGGCGTATCCGCACCATCCGCGGCCGAAGATCAGCGGGCCGAAGATCTTTGCCACAGCGTAATGGATGGTGGCCGCCTCAAACACACCTGTGAAGAGATAGTACCAGAATCCCTCGATCTGCATGTTTTCATTGCAGATCAATCCGAGATAGACCAGCATATACAGACCGACAAGCAGCTGGACAATCCGCCGGGCATGCTTGTATTTTCGGATAAACAGGATCATCCCCAGGGAGACGGATAGCCCGATATAGCTGAAATTGAACAGGTAGAACAGGTTGTTCTTCGTCAGCCACAGCGTCACGGCGACCGCTTCAAAAATAATCAGTATCAGAATCGGATACAGATATTTCCGGATATTTTTCATCTGTTGCCTCCGCAGTTTTCACAGGAATTTGCTCCTCAGAAATCTTTTACGAATAAATGATCTGTCCCGCCGCCGTAATTGACGATATCCTTCAGGTATGTATATCCGTAATGTTCATATAGCCCCATAAACTCCGTGTGGATACCTTTATGGTTTCCAGACAAAGAGGCCTTCGCCGGATGCAATCTTTCGGATCATCTCCAGCAGGGGTTTGTCCGGATTATATACAGTCATATACGTATCGTCTTTTTCAGATAGGATCATGGCGTTTCCGATCCGGATGGAAACGTCCGCATCCTTCATCGTGTTCCGGATTTCTTCAGGGGATGGATTGATTTCATCATCAATGGAAATATCCATGTAGCAGTTGAGCTTCAGGATCAGATTGAATTGCTTCTGCCGGATTTCCGCCCTTTGGTTTTCCAGCCAGTATTTTTCAATTTTGAAATATTGCCCGGGACTGTTGCCAGGAACCTGCTTGGGCAGGATATCGATAATCCAGTATGGCTTCTCCATGATTTCATCCAGGTTCATTTGCCTTCACCTCATAAAGCTGGACTCAAAACTGTCTGGATCTGTATTTTACAGGTTCTGCGGCTTCCTTGCCAGATACAGAACGTAAGTATCCTCGAATACTACTTTCCCGCCGTTTTCTTCGACCGCATTCCTGAGTCCTTCAAAGAACAGGGTTTTATACGGTTCCGGAATCACAATATGATCACAATGGGTACCGCAGTAAGAAACGTATTCATCCGCGCTCATTTCCCGTCTCCCATGGAAATCATGTTCCTGGAAGTCCACAAAACCGTAGTTCTGAGCGTTATCGTATTTGAAGCCACGGTGGGCATAGGGGATTTCCGGTTTGAAATACTGACCGTATATTTTTTGAATCTGCTGATAAAGCTCCTCGTTCGGTGTCCTGTAATCTGCTCTTGTCAACATCATTGCAAGGGTTCCGCCCGGCTTGAGCAACCCAAACGTTTTTGAGAAGGCGGTTTCTTCCGGAATCCATTGAATGGTTGCAGCAGAATAAATCAGGTCAAAACGCTGCTGCCCGAAATCGTAAGTAATGAAGTCATCGTTCACGATATGGAAGTTAGGATACTGATCATACTTTTCTCTCATCTTTGTATAAAGATGTTCGCCAAGTTCAATCGCGTTGTAATCGCATCCCGTTTCAAGGATTGGATCCGTTGCCTGGCCGGTCCCCGGACCAAGCTCCAGAACCTTCTTCTCCGGGCCAAGCTGTGTGAAGTTTACCAGATATTCGAATAATTCCCCGCTGTATTTCGGCCTGAACTGATCGAATTGCTCGGGGATCGTATCAAAGATTTTTCTGAGTTCCATATTTAACCTCTGCAAATTACCTGTTTTTCAATATCAACGATCAGGATTCCCTCTTCATCGAACGGAAGCCTTGCGGCAATCTGCCCGTCATGAAACAGGAAAGCATATCGCATCCACGCTGCTCTTCACATTATCCGATCGTTAAAGTAAAAACATCTGATTCAAAGGTAGCGCTCCCATCATTTTTCGTATATGAAGAACTATGGTCGTATATCATTCCAAGTTTCTCCATAACTTTCCTGCTGCCTGTATTTTCCCTGGCACACTCTCCCTCAAACGTGTGCGCGCCATATTCTTTTACGGCATGATCCATCAATGCTTTCATTCCCTCTGCAGTATATCCTTTTCCCCAATCATCGTATCTGTTGACATAAGATAAAGTCCAGACATCTCTTTCAAGATCATGGTTAACCGCATAAATACCTACTGCGTGTCCGTCATTTTTCGCAGAAACCAGCATCAGTATATTAACCTTTGAAGCAGGATCTTTTTTTGGAAGCCATGCCAATGGCTCCTCAGGAGTCTTGCATGCAGAACCAAGCAGGTATTTATAGACTCTTTCATCCATATCCCAAGCTGCCATTGCCTTATAGTCCTCAGGCATCAGCCGTCTCATAATGAGCCTTTCAGTTTCAATCATTTCCATGGATGCCCAACCTCCTGCCACGTTATTTTACGTCTGCTCCATCCTTCCAGTATTCCAGCAGCTTTTCATCTATTACAGCTATTTCTTCCTTGCCTTTAATATCGCTGTAGAAGGCAAGTTTTTCAATTTCTTCCTTGTCATTTCTGTATGCTTCAATCATTGGCAGATATTCCTTTGGCAAGGTTATCCCGTATAATCCGCCATACTCATCATGCCATTCAGGATTGAAATATCCGGGAGCCATTTTGTAATACATGAGTCCCAGATACCTGAAGTCTGCATGATCAAGCCCCAGCTCTTCTTTGCACTCTCTCGTAATGCATTCCCTGAGGGTTTCATTTTCTTCTCTGCAGCCCCCAAATATCTCCCAGTCTTTTCTCCAGTGATTCCATCCCATCAGATAATCATCGCCTATTTTCACAACAGCCAGGCAATGATTAATGGGTCCGTATTCTTTATCTGCATCCGCTTCGTTGACATTAATAATATCAAGGAGTTCATTCCCTTTACGGTCAACAACGATCATATTTCCTCCCCAATCCGGAACCTGTTTATTAAATCAGTCTGACCAGTTCTGAGCATAACTGAACAAGATCATAGCGCACGCCTTCCCGGCTCCGCCATACCCTGCCGTCCCAGTCATCGCCTGACAGATCGTCCCCGCTGTAGATCAATGCACCGTACGCAAATTTGCGGAACTGCGCCACGGCGATACATCCCGCCTGTTCCATCTCAACGATCTTTGCGCCTTCTTTTTTCCGGAGCTCTATCCGGTCCAGGGTTTCGCGGAAGATGGCATCTGTGGTCCATACCAGGCCGCGCAGATAGGATACTTCCCGTTTTTCCAGGTAATCAATGATTTTCTCTGTGACGGCGGGATCCGTATAGAGCACCCGGGATGCGGGGATATAGTGATAGGAGAACCCCTCGTCCCGGATCGCTCCATCCACAACCAGGATCTGGCCCACATCCAGGTCTTTCACCAGGACGCCGCCTCCGCCGCAGAACATCACCTTTGTGACGCCCATAGCGTTGAACAGGTCAAGATTCCCGCCGCACGCAGGACAGCCTACCTGCCCCAGTGTCAGCAGTACGTCCGGTTTCCCGGTGAATCTGTATATATCCACCGGATTCTCCCCGGGAATGACTCTTTCTTTTTCAATCTGCCCGGCAGATAACAGTTTCTGAATCACTTCGGGGAAGAAAGTAATCACCATCTTATTCGTATCGAATCCACTGCCGGAGAAATGCGTCGGATTCAGTTTCGCGGTCGGATTGTCGTCAAATTCCATGATCGGCCAGTCGTTTCTGTGCAGCATATTTTTTCCCTCCGGAATATTTTTTTGATTCCTTTTCATCCTCTGATGATTTCCAGCAGTATCCTGCCTCGTCAGATACTGATTTGTTGACATCCCGGAAAACAGGGAATCTGTTTATCCTGTCCTCTGCATGTTCCTCCGCACTTTGTCTACACCTCACAGATCCTTGCTCACATCCACCCAGTCCTTATAGCCGCTGCATTTTTCAAGCTCTGCCAGGCTTTTGCCTTTTCAAATGCCATTATTTCTCTTTCCTTTCAGGTCCATCCTTAAAAACCGGAATTCACCGCTTTATGAATACAGGCATATCATATTCATCTTTCCCGTTCTCTGTAAACCCGACAGATTTCCAAAACCGTACGGAATCTTCTTTCTCGCTGTTTATTTCATAGTATTTTGCGCCGTCCGCCTTCGTGTACTTTTCCAGTGCATAAAAGCATTCATGCCCTGTGCCCTTTCCCCTGTGCTCCGGGAAAACCCAAAAGTCCAGGATGAAACATTTCCCGTCCTCACTCTGGTAAGTATTATACTGTGCTGCCCCGATTCTTGTATTTCCGTCAACGAAATATACCATGTGATGTCTGTCTGTTTCCCTCATCATGTTTGCCCGGATGATGCCCCTGTATTCGTCGCCGGAAAAGTATTCAATATCTTCTTCGTCAATAATCTCATCATCAATCAGATATCTGAGATGAATCTCCCAAAAAGCATCAATATGCTCTACCGGGATTTCTTCTATTTTGATCAGGATTCCCATATGCGATATCAGGCCTCCTTACACATCCTTCCCGCTTACCGTCTCCGGATCGGGAAATACATATCATCCTTCCCCGTTTGCGGGTCGGAATGGTCATATACGGCCCCGGCAAGCGGAATGTTGTTCTCTTTCATGTATTTCCACATGTCCGAAAAGGTATTGTCCCCTTCGCATTCAACCACAAGGTAATCAGATGCCGGACACACCCATTTGACCCATCCTTCGGGAGCCTCCGCGTCGTCCCTGCATTCCGCTCCCGCCAGGTAAAGCCCGCTGTTGAAATCATCCCACGGCTTGAATGAACGGGAAAAGTCCGTCATAGCGCCCCAGATACCGACGAGGTTTCCGGCTTCGTCCTTTTTGGCCAGGTCGGCGATCTCATCAAAATGGCTGTTGGCATCCTGCCAGAGCTTCTGGATGAATCCTTCCCCGTCCCGGGTGGATCCTTCTTTCCCGATCACCACAAACGACTCTTTGCTGATTTCTTTGATCTTCATTTTCCCTCATACCTCCACCGATATATTGATCCTTTCGCCCATTTCCCGCGCCTGGCGGATACCGTCTGTGATTCATTCCCCAAGCATTGCGTCAATACAGTCTTCGATATGATCCGCCCTTCGCAACAGCCTCTTCCGCCGGATATCCTCTCCCGCGGGCCATTCCATCAGCTTCTTGATTCTTCCCAGGGCGAGGGTTTCATGGAACCGGTCTTTCCAGTCCTCATAGAGCGTCATGTACCACGCTGCCAGCTCTTCCCGGCTGGCCTCTGCCCCGCCGCGGATCATCCGGGCCAGGGCGGGATTGGCCAGCAGTCCGCGGCCGATCATGATCGCTTCCGTCCCGGGGCAGTCACGGAGCAGCTCTTCCACATCCCCGGCGGTGCGCAGGTCCCCGTTATAGACCGGATGCGGCGTCCCGCTCTGCAGCGCCAGGGAAAAGGCGTCGTGATGCACCGCGCCGGAATACTGTTCCCGGGTCGTCCGGGCATGGATTGTCACATGCGCCAGCGGATAATCATTCAGCACCTCCAGGATCCGCGGCCATTCCTCCGCGCTGTCGTATCCGATGCGGGTCTTGACCGAAAGCGATACCGGCAGCGTGCTGGAGAACACCCGGTCCATAAAGGAGCGCAGGTATCCCAGGTCCAGGAGCATTCCGCTTCCCCGTCCCTTTTTGGTCACCGTCGGGGACGGGCATCCGATATTCAGGTCCGCGCAGCTGTAGCCGCATTCGCTCACGTAGAACAGCCACGCGGATAACTGGTCCGGATCCCGGGTCAGCGCCTGCGGCAAAACATTCAGGCCCTCGTTTTCCTCCGGGGATATATCCCGCTCCTCCCGCGTCAGCAGGGACATCGTTTGCGTCAGCTTGTGGAAGGGCAGGCAGTAGACGTCAACTCCGCCGAAAATTTTCCGGTGGGCCTGCCGCAGGATCCCGTCCGTCATGCCTTCCATCGGCGCAAAATAGATTTTCAATGCAAGATCCTTCCCGCCTGTCAGGCTGCCTGTTTTTTGCGCATATGCCTTCCTCTTGGTTTGTTTCCGCATCGGGCAGGAAAACTCCTGCCCGCCGGCCCCTGTTTCACCAAAAAAGAGGTTCCGGCTTCGTTCCCATTGTGGATTCCGGGGCCTGTGGCGTATAATAAAGCCACTTGTTTGAGGGAAAGCAGAAAGGCAGGCAACCGGATATGCTGAGACTGAGGCCGTACAAAAGCTGTGACGCGGAAATCATCGCCGGGTGGATCACGGATCAGGATGTGTTCCGGAAATGGGGCGGAAACCTGATCGGGGACTATCCGCTCTCCGCGGAAGCCATTGACCGGAAATACCGGCTCGAAAACGGGGCCTGTCCGGAGCCGGACAACTTCTATCCCTGGGTCGCCGTCGATGAGGATAACAACGTGGTCGGCCATTTCATCATGCGCTACCTGCATGGTGATCACCGCTTCCTGCGCTTCGGATGGGTGATTGTGGACCATACCCTCCGCGGAAAAGGATATGGCACCGAAATGCTCCGCGCCGGGCTGAAATATGCCTTTGAGATCCTGGATGCGGATGTGGTCACCCTCGGCGTATACGTCAATAACGACCTTGCGCATCACTGCTATCGCAAGGCCGGATTCACCGACACGGAACTCCTTGAGCGGTCCCCGTGGAACCAGATGGAGATGGAAATCCGCAAAGCGGATTATTTCGCCTGATCCCTGCATCAGGCCTGTTGATCCTTCCGTCCTTATATTTCCTCCGGAGCATACCGCCGGATCCGGCATCCAGTTCCGGCCCGGGGACCTGATCATTCTCCTCGGCAGCGATCATATCTTTTCGAGTTTGCTCTAAGTCAATAGAGGATCCCGCGAAACAGTTCCCACCATTGTTTTTTCGCTGCGTTCCCGTCCCCTGCTGCTTTTTTCACTCCCGGAATTCTGCTATAATCGGCAGGAATCCGGCGGGTGGTCTTCCCGCCGGAAGAAAGGTGTGCCATGAAGTCTGAAATCGTCCGGAAAGCGTTCCTGAAGTCCCTTCCCGTGATGGCGGGCTATGTCATCCTGGGCATCGGCTTCGGCATTCTCCTGCGGGACGCCGGCTACGGCCTGCCCTGGGCCTTTGCCATGGCCGTCGCCATCTACGCCGGATCGATGCAGTATGTCGGGGTCGGCCTGCTGGCCGGCGGCGCCGGAATCCTCACGACAATCCTGACAACGATCATGGTCAACGCCCGCCATCTCTTCTACAGTATTTCCATGATCGATAAATACAAGAACGCGGGAAAGTATAAGCCCTATATGATTTTCGCCCTCACGGACGAAACCTATTCCCTCCTGTGCGACGGGGATACGCCTGACCGGGAGAACGCGGACCTGTACCGTTTCCTGGTCTCCCTTTTCAACCAGCTGTACTGGATCACCGGCTGCGTCCTGGGCAGCCTCCTCGGCACGGTACTCCCCTTCCCGACCACGGGGATCGAGTTTTCCATGACCGCCCTGTTCATCGCTTCCTTCACGGAGCAGTGGATCCGCACGAAGGATCACCTGCCGGCTGTCACGGGACTCCTTTCCACCCTGCTGTGCCTGCTGGTGTTCGGTCCGGAACGTTTCCTCATCCCGGCCATGCTGCTGATTACGCTTGTGCTGACGCTGCTGCGCAGCCGGCGGGGAAGGAAGGCCGTATGAACACACATGCCGCGATCCTGGTGGCCGTCATGGCCGCCGTCACCATGCTGCTGCGCTTCCTTCCCTTCCTGGTCTTCCGGAAGAAAACGCCGCCCTATATCGCTTATCTCGGAGAAGTGCTCCCGGCTGCCATCATCGGCATGCTGGTGGTTTACTGCCTGAAGGATACCGCCGTCACCCGGCCGCCCTTCGGCGCCCCGGAACTCATTGCCGGCCTGGCCGTTGTCGGGCTGCAGGCGTGGAGAAGGAGCTCCCTCCTGAGCATCCTCGGGGGAACCGCTATTTATATGGTCCTGGTCCAGACGGTTTTCGTCGCCTGAACGTTCCCTGAAAGCAGGGAAAATATATGTCTGTGAACGTTTTATTTCCCGGAGCAGATGGAAAATGCAGGTGCCATAGCTTCCTGTGCTTCTCTTGAAATACCAAAGGATTCTGCAATCGGCCTCCAACTATGACCGACTGCGGAGAGAATATGTTTTGCTTCTTCCGCAGCTTCATCTTTCTTCAGGCCAAAGAAAGAGGCTGCCTCAATAGCCAGCTCTGGATCAATTCTGGAATCATTCGGCAAAACACTCAGGGACAAATAGTTTCCCTTGGGATTCGGATTAACATCAAACATGGGGGACAGTTTCCAGCCATTCGGTGTCAGGATGAAACCGTGATTGCGAAGATGGTCGTCCGTGTTCGAAACAGCCATGCTGAAAACAACTCTCCGCCAGAGTTCCTTCAGATCCGACCTGGCAGAGGCGCCATAGGAAGTCAGGAACTGCACCAGTTCCAGATAACTGCTGTCTATTGATTCTCCGTCTTTTTTCCCAAGCAAGGCCAATGCAGAAGAAAAATGGATGCGACGGTCTGCTTGCCGGTCAAACCGCTTTACAAGGAAAGTGGATCCCGCATCTGAATAACATTCCAGCCTGGATTCCGGAACATTCAGCTGACACATCTTTGCCAAATCATGTGTGACTTGCTCCCAGGCTCCGGAGTCATATGGATCGTTTCTGGAAGGGAATTTAGCGATCCATAGGGAATTGTCCGGCGCTTTGACGGAAGCTTTCGGCCGTGCGCCGCCAAGTGAAGAACCGGGTGCCAGCAACATCCGAAGCCACCGGCTGTTATAAATATCCGGATCTTTTTCAAACTCCAGGGAGGCTGCTTCAAGGTCCCGGAGTGTTGTCCAGGGAGGAGCGGCCATATCGCTTTCGCAGGAGAGGAAAGGACCGCCTTCCTGCAAGGAGAAGCGAAAAGCCCCCATTCTTGCTTCGTCATGGACACCGAGGAGGTAGTCTGTTTCCAAAAGGGTCCGTGGTTTTCTGTTCTCCTGTTTTGCCAGGATTCCTTCACGGCGATCCATCAGCAAACGCCCCCAGCGATCCGGGCAAGAGTCAGAGAAAACACCGAACATCGGTTTATCCAGGGGCGTGAACTGACGGCCGCTGAAGAACTGGAGATCCGGGTCCAGGGTTAGTAGTCCGGAATGATTGGTCAGCCAGGTCGGAGAATACTCAAATGATGTAATTTCTTTTCCCCGCAAACTTTCAGCATAAAGGCAGCCCATCAGGGATGGTTCGGTTTCCATCCAGTTTTCATAGACATAAATCTTTTTTGCGGCAGCCATTACCATGTTTCCTTTCTGTTAACACGGGGAGCACGGAGACGCTGCGGGAGATCCAGATCCTGCAGTTTCCTTCCAAGCTCATCATCTTTTGCAATCATCAGCAAATCCTGTTCCAGTCCGCCCAGCGCATGTAGAACAGCCGCATAGGCTCCGATTGCAACAGAAGCGCTTCCTTTTTCGATAGCAGTCAGTGTTTGCCGGGAAATTAGTGCGCGTTCCGCAACCAGTTCAGAGGAAAGATGTCTCCGCAGGCGTGCCAGACGGATCTGTTCTCCCATCTGTGACAAAAGCTGCTGTGTCTGAGGGAGTACTGAAACTGCCTTACGTCCCATACTGAATGCCTCCGCTTGTCATAATTACAATCGGAATTATAGTCATTATATAATTATATGTCAATAAATATGATCATTATTCCTCCGCCAGGGATTTCATTTCCTGTTCAATGGCCAGGGCGGCTTCATACAGCCTGTATTCATCCTTTCCGTACAGGATCACGGTATGGTTCAGTCCCGCTTTCGTTTTCAGCGGGGCAGCCACCGTAACCGACGGGAACCCGCAGTAATGCATGATACTGGTCGGGCCCGTCATCAGCACCGCATCGTATTCCGCTATTTTCGCTGAAACCCGGGCAATCGTCTTTTCCCGCGCTTTCAGCGCATCCAGGTACGGTTTTCCTTGCAGCCCGCCCGGCGTTTCATCCAGCGCCGCCCGCAGGCAGGTATCCCCGTATTTCATCATGGTCTCCGGATGGTCTTCGTAGTATTGCACGATCTCCGCCAGGGTTTTGCGGGAAGCGGAAGATTCCGCCAGGTAGGCTTCCAGCATCGGCCTGAATTCCCACTGCATAATCGTCTTCAATTCCGGTGTGGGCATCTGGATGACCTTCCCGGTCTTCGCCCCGAGGGCCCTCAGCCGTTTCAAGAGTTTGCGCAGGAAGTCTTTCTCCTCCGCGGGAACATGGACCGTATTCGCCAGGTTCACGGCGATCCGGAGGCTCCCCGCCTCCCTTTCCTTCATCTCCGGAAGCGGATTATCCCGCATCGCCGAATACAGTTTCAGCGTGTCCGTCATGTTCCGTGCCATCGGCCCCGCGCTGTCCAGTGTCTTTGCAATGGGAATGATGCCTTTGCTGCTCAGCACGCCGACCGGGGGCTTCAGCCCGCAGATGCCGTTGAACTTCGCGCAGGCCGTGATGGAATGGGAAGTGTCGGTTCCCACCGCCATCGGGACAATCCCGGCCGCCACCGCAACCGCGGATCCGGAGGAAGACCCGGCCACGTTGAGTTTGGGATCCACCGCGTGGATCACCTGCCCGCCGCGGGAGCTGTAGCCTCCCGGCATGCCCTGGGTCACGTAGTTGGCGAACTCCGTCATGTTGGTCTTGCCCAGGATCACCGCGCCGTTCTTTCGGAGATTACGGATTACCGGCGCATCCGACGCCGCCAGGTTATCCTCCAGCGCCAGGCTCCCCGCTGTCGTATGCAGTCCCTCCACGTCGATATTATCCTTGACCAGGACCGGCACACCTTCCAGCGGCAGGTCTTTCCTGCCGCTGTTTTGCTTTTCCGCCTTGGCGATCGCGTCCGGATCCAGTTCCGCAATGCAGTTCAGTCCGCTCCTTCCGCCGATTTCTTCGGCCAGGGCCAGGGCCTTCCTCGCTTCCTCCATTCGTATCACCTTCTTGTGATTCTGTTTTTCTTTGTCCTGAGTTTATCACAGATCCCCCGCCGCGGCAAAAGGAAACCCCGGGGATTTCATTGATCCCCGGGTTATGTGAATAACCTGCGCGGCGTTTTCTGTTATTTACGCCTTTGTTGAATCGTCCTCGTTCTCTTTTCCTTCAGGGCATCCTTCCGGATCGTCGGCCGATACAGATTCCCAGGCCTTGCTGAATTCCTTTTCAATCGTCCTTACTGTCTTTTTCGCCATGTCCAGGATCGCGTCCGCCGCGTCCTGGGCTTTCTTTTCGGCTTCCGCTCTCTTTGCGGCTTCCGCTTCCTTCTTCGCGTTCTCCACGCGGACGCTGCATCCCAGCAGCGGCGCGGCGATCATTCCCACCAGGCTCATCTTCGGCGCCACCAGCAGTCCGGGCAGGGCCAGGATTCCGGGAATGTTCACCACCTCTTTGCCTTCCCGCTCCACCTTTACGCGGTATCCCGCCAGGTCATCAATAAAATTCCTTACCATGTTTGGTTCCTCCTTACACATTTTCCTCGTTTTCGGTCTTTTCCGCATTCCTCTTCCTGAAGCAGTTGTAGGCCAGCACACCGAGCACAATGCCGATCACCAGGCCCTTGCCGGAAAAGATCCCGCTGATCAGGGAGCCGATCCCGGAGAACACCGCCCCGAAAATCACTCCGGCCACGCCGATCAGCGCCGCGATCACGTACACAAGAAACAGGATTCCAATAATGAGTCCGAACATCGTTCGTGTCCTCCTTTCTTCGGTCATTTCCCTGACCACGGTTATATTGTAGCCATGCCGGATCCGGAAAAACAGGATTGTATGGGAGGAATATTGCCGGTTATTTCTTCTTCCGCGGAAAAAAACAGCAGGGAGATTTTCCTCTCTCTGCTGTTCATATGCTCCGGTGCAGGTCATTGCAGCGCCCGCTGCTCCTGCTCCTCCACCGCGATCCGGTGGTCCTTTTTGATTTCCTCCAGCACTTCCGGCGACTGGATCAGGTCCAGCCCCGTCAGCGCCAGCACCTTCGCCCCCAGCGCGATGGACCGCAGTCCCGTCTCCGACCTGGCGGCTTCCCGCTTTTCAATGGTGTGGCCGGCCACAGGCTGGTCGCTGATCCGGATCATCGGCTGAATCGTCGGAATCACCTGGGAAACGTTTCCCACGTCGGAGGATCCCAGCGGGTTATGCCGGTTTTCGTCAAATGCCTCCCCCAGGGACAGCAGGTTCTTCAGGTACACCGCGTCAAAGGCGGGCGTCGGCACAACGTTGTCGATCAGGTTGCGCTGCGTCGGCTCCAGCAGGCCTTCGCAGCCCGTCTGCAGCGCGGCGCCCTCCACAATCTTCTCCATTTTGCGGAGCACCTCGTTCATCCGCTTCACCGTCGCCGCCCGTACATAGAACCGGCCTTCCGTGAATTCCGGAATGATGTTCGGCGCGTCCCCGCCTTTGGTGACGATCCCGTGGATCCGCACATCCTTCGGCAGCTGCTGCCGCATCAGCCCGATGGCGTTGAATACCAGGATCAGCGCGTCCAGCGCGTTGATCCCATCCTGGGGCGCGGAAGCCGCGTGGGATGCCCGGCCTTTGAAAGCGATGCGGATCGGCGCGCAGGCGATCTCCGGATGCGTCAATTCATGGTGATCCGATCCCGGATGCACGCACAGCGCCGCGTCCACGTCCCGGAAGAATCCTTCCCGCACAAAGCTGCCCTTCGCGCTGCCGTTCTCGCCGCCTTCCTCCCCGGGGGTTCCGTATACCCGGATCTCCCCGCCGGTCTCGTCAACCACCTGCTTCAGGGCCGCTCCGGCCAGCAGCGATGTGGCGCCAAACAGGTTGTGCCCGCAGCCGTGGCCCAGGCCCGGCAGCGCGTCGTATTCCGCCAGGAAGGCCAGCACCGGCCCCTTTTTCGCGGAGCGGTACACACCGGTGAACCCGGTGGGATGCCCGGCCACGCCGACGGTGACCTCAAAGCCTTCCGCCCGCAGCTGTTCCGACAGCCGCGCGCAGGCAAACTCCTCATGATTGCTGGTTTCCGGCTTCGCGTGGATCTCCAGCGCGATCTGCCGGTAAACCGGGTACTGCTTTTCAGCGTATTCGAGGATCCGGTCCCGGTATGTCATACGTTTTCTTCCTTCTCTCTGGCATGATGGCGGGTCAGGAGCCCGCGGTTGGTCGCCCTTCTGGACAGGCCGTTCCCCAGGCTCTGCAGGATAAATGTCACGATCAGCAGCGTAATCACGCAGACATTTACGATGTCCGGATGATTCTGGTTCTGGCCGTAATTGATGGCAAAGGAGCCGATGCCTCCCGCGCCCACAGCCCCGGCCATGGTCGTCAGTCCGATCAGGCTGATGGCCGTCACCGTCGTGACCCGGATCAGGTCCGGAACCGCTTCCCGCAGGTAAACCCGGAAGATCAGCCCGATGGTCCCGCTGCCCATGCTCCGTGCGGCTTCAATCTTTCCCGGATCGACACCGGACAGCGCAACTTCCACCTGCCGGCTGTAGAACGGAACCACCCCGAATACCAGCGGCAGGATGGCGCCCCTCACGTTGATGGCGGTTCCGACCACAGCCCGCGTCAGGGGAATCAGGAATATCAGCAGGATGATGAACGGAATGGACCGGAACACATTGATCAGCAGGTTGGTCACCTGGTACACCACCGGTTTCGGACTGATCCCGTCCTTCTTTGTAATCACCAGCAGGACGCCGAGCAGCAGCCCGATCACAAAGGCAATCAGCCCGGCCTTCCAGAACATCTCCACCGTGGCTGCAAAACTCTTATAGAATTTGTCACGATACAGATACAGGTTCGGCGCAAGCTGCTCCATCAGCGTCTCCATCCCGGATTACCTCCGTACTTACATGATTCTGTCTCAGGAACTGAATCCCCTTCTCAATGTTCTCCCGATCGCCGCTCATAATTCCCGCCATGCCGCCGATGGGGTTCCCCCGCAGGTATTCGGAATTGGCAAGGATGATATTCAGGTCAAACCCATACCTGCGCGCGGCGGTTGTCAGCAGGTGTTCTCCCACGCAGTCTTTCCGGAACATCAGCCGCACCAGCTTTTCTCCCGGCTGAACCTTCACCAGGTCGGAATCCTCCGCGATCAGGCGGTCCAGTTTTCCCAGCAGGGAGGAAGAAACAAATTTCCGGGTGATTTCCGCCTTCGGCTCCGCAAAGATCTCATACACGGGGCCTTCCTCCACAACGCGCCCGTCTTCCATGACGGCCACCCGGTCGGCAATGCTCCGGATCACCGCCATCTCATGGGTAATCAGCACAATGGTGATCCCCAGTTTCCGGTTCAGATCCTGCAGCAGCACCAGGATCGATTCCGTCGCTTCCGGGTCCAGGGCGCTGGTCGCTTCGTCCGACAGCAGCACCCGGGGTTCCGCGGCCAGTGCCCTTGCAATGGCCACCCGCTGTTTCTGCCCGCCGGACAGCTGGGAAGGGTAGACGTCAATCTTATCCTCCAGGCTGACCAGCGCCAGCAGTTCCCGCACCCGCTGCGTAATCTCTTTTCTGCTCCTTCCGGTATGGCGGAGCGGATAGGCGATGTTCTCAAACACCGTACAACGGTCCAGCAGGTTGAAATGCTGGAAGATCATGCCGATCCCCCGGCGCATGCTGTTCTGCTGGCGGGGCGTCATCACTTTTCCGTCCAGGTACGGTTTCCCGCCCTTCAGGGTGATTTCCCCCGTGCCCTCCAGTGTGACGGAGCCTGAATCCGGTATTTCCAGCAGATTCAGGCAGCGCACCAGGGTTGATTTCCCGGCCCCGGAATATCCGATCACTCCGTAGATGACGCCGTCGCCGATCCGGATGGAAACATCCTGTACAGCCTTCACGTCGCCGGTTTTCAGGTGATACGTCTTGTTCAGGTTTCGAATCTCAATCATGGTGCGCCCGCCTTTATCCGCTGTGATTTCTGCTGTTACTGCGCGGTCTTGCCCGCCGCTTCCTTCAGGGCGTCCAGGGACGCGTACTTCTGTGAATACAGGGTCAGCGGCGCGATCAGCGTGTCGCCGATGACTGTCAGGTCGTATCCGTTGTCTCCGGCGTCCTTCGCGAGGTACGCTTTGTGCTGGAATGCGTTCAGATCCACCTCCCCGGAATTCAGCGCTTCGTTGGGAAGGTTGTAGGCGTCAAACTCCACCAGTTCGATGTAGATGCCGGCGTTTTCCTCGTCCAGCACTTTCTGGACCGCTTTCCACTGGTCGTTGTTCGCGCCGCAGACGCCGACCTTCACCACGGTCTTCCCTTCCTTGTCAGAAGTATAGGCGACGATTTCCTTCGCCTGCTCCTCCGTCAGGGTAATGTTGCTGTCATAGTCGAATGCCGGGAAGAAAGCTTCGCTGTAGTTGACCAGCAGGAATTCCGCCACCTGCTGCGTCTGATACGCCGCGACGACCTTCGCGTAGGTCTCGTTGTCCTTGTCCGCCGTGCGGGCCACGATGATGTTCACATAGGGGTTGTCGCCGCTTTCGCTCTGCTTCTCGATGATCAGGCCGTCCCGGGAGGGAAGCAGGCCGTTGGGAATCGCATAGGTTCCGTTGATCGTGGAGGCGCCGAAGTCTCCGAGGGTGGAAGGCAGCGTGTTCGCCTGCACCGGAACCACTTCGATGTCATACAGATAGCCGGTGATATCGGCGATCTCGGGCGTATAGCCGGCCTCCGGCCGTACCGTCAGCAGGCCGGCCGTCTCCAGCAGCTTGATGCCGCGGGAAAGATTGGTGCCGTCGTCCGGAACACCGATCTGCAAGGTCTCCGCCGCGGCGGCGGAAGCCGCCAGCAGCAGAACCAGGGAAACCGCCAGGGAAAGGAACCGTCTGATATTCTTCTTCATTTTCTTCTTCCTCCGTTTTCTTTTTCTGCATTCTCCGTCTTCAGGGAACGGTTATTTCAGATCGTCCGGAATCCACCAGAGGCCCTTCCAGAATCCGTCCGGGGCGTTCTCCTTCTCCAGGTACGCCTTGAATTCGTCGGAATGGTAGGCCGCGACGATAGCCTGCGCCCAGTCGGTGTTGACGTTCTCCGCCTTCACCACCACCTGCAGGATCAGGTGGTCCAGGATGTCTTCCTGCGCCAGCGCCGGATAGCTTTCGTTCACCTTGGCGTTGTAGACGATGGAGCCGGTGATGACCACGTAGTCATAGTCCTGGATCGCCGCCGGAATGGTCAGGCTCTTCTGCTCGATCAGCTCCAGGTTGTAGGGGTTCTCCACCACGTCATCCACGGTCACCTGGGAAATCTCAACCTTGTCGTCCAGCTTGATCCAGCCGATCTTCTGGAGGATGGCCAGGCAGCGGGCGGTGTTGGAAGCGTCGTTGGGGATGGCTACGGTGAATCCGTCCGCCACTTCGTCCAGCGTGGCGTGGTTGGCGGAATAGATGGCCGCCGGCACCGTGGGGATCACGCTGATGGGCGTCAGGTCGCCGCCGTTGTTGGCGTTGAAGTTGTTGGCGTAGGCGGTGTGCTGTTCCACGTTCACGTCCACCTCGCCGTTCTGCAGGAACTGGTCCGCCACCAGCAGTTCGGAGGATTCCACCACTTCGAAAGTGTAGCCCTGGGCTTCCAGGATCGGGATGATCGCCAGTTCAAACAGTTCGGTGTAGGGTCCCTGGGATTTGGAGTATTTGATCAGGGTCTTGTCGGTCTTGATGACTTCGTTTTCAGCAAATGCGGTAGCTGCAAGCAGCAGGGACAGGGCCAGCAGGATAGCGAAAATCTTTTTCATAGGTTTGTACCTTCCTTTCATTCATCAAACATTTTTTTATATTCAGGAACATCTGTTTTTTTATCGTTGGATCTTCACATTCGGTCTCTGGACCGGCCGGTATGCCGACATCGTTCGGACCACCCGGTTCTCCGGATTCTGTATCTCATCTGTGTGCCCTCAGCTTTCTTGAAATCGCGCCCCCCAGCAGCTGGATCAGCTGCACGAACACCACCAGGATCACCACCGTCAGGATCATCAGGGGCGTGTTCATTTTCTCGTATCCATAGGTCAGGGCCAGGTCGCCGATGCCGCCGCCGCCCACATAGCCGGCCATGGCGGAGGCGCCCAGCAGGCCGATGGCCCCGGTCGTCAGCGCCAGCACCATGCTGCCCAGCGTTTCCGGCACAAGGAAGTACCGGATCACCTGCCGGGTATTCGCGCCCATCGCCTTCGCGGCTTCAATGATGCCCGGGGAGCATTCCAGCAGGCTGTTTTCAATCAGCCGGGCCAGGTACGGGCTGATGTAGATCACCAGCGGCACCAGCGCGGCGGTGGACCCGATCGTCGTTCCCATGATCGCCCGGGTAAAGGGCATGATCGTCACCAGCAGGATCACGAAGGGAACCGACCGCACCACGTTCACATAGGCATTCACGATGCTGTAGATGATCCGCGCCGCCTTCCCCTGGACCACGCCGCCCTTCCGGGTCAGCACCAGGATCAGCGCCAGGATCAGCCCGATGAACGTGCCGATCAGCAGCGCCCATCCCACCATGTAGAGCGTCTGCTGGCAGTTCAGCAGCAGCCGGCTCCATTTGATTCCGAATACCTTGCTGTTCAGGAAATCTTCCATCAGTCCGCTCCTTTCCCGGCGGGAATTTCCGTAATCGTCCGGCTGTCCCAGTCAATGAAGAGCCGCTGCCGCAGCGCGCCCGAGCCGTCGATATAGGCTTCCGCCGCCTCGATCTGTTCCGTTTCCCCGATCAGCTGCAGGATAAATACGCTCATCATGCTTCCCTGCATCTGGGAGATGTTCGCCCCGATGATGTTGACCTCCAGTCCCTCCCGCCGGCACAGGTTCGCGATCACCGGCTCGTTGACCGAATCCCCGATGAACTTCAGCTGCTCCAGCCGGTAGTGCCGGTTCTCCGCCCGGATCGTGTCGTAGAAGGTCTCCGGCACCTGATCGTTGATCACCGTCCGCACAAAGCGCTTCGTCACTTCTTCCTTCGGCCGGCCGAAAACCTCCAGCACCTCTCCTTCTTCCACCACCTGTCCGTGTTCCATCACGGCCACCCGGTCGCAGATCATCTGGATCACCTGCATCTGGTGGGTAATCAGCAGGATCGTGATCCCCATTTCCTCGTTCACCCGCTTCAGCAGCTTCAGGATGGATTCCGTCGTCTGGGGGTCCAGCGCGCTGGTGGCCTCGTCGCACAGCAGGATTTCCGGGCTGGTCGCCAGCGCCCGGGCGATGCCCACCCGCTGTTTCTGCCCGCCGGACAGCTGGCTGACGTAGGCGTCCCGCTTGTCGGAGAGCTCCACGAAGTCCAATACCTCCGCCACCCGCTTCTCGATCTCTGCCTTGCTCCGGTGCTCGAGGATCAGCGGAATCGCCACGTTGTGATATACCGTCTTCCCCTCCAGCAGGTTGAACTGCTGGAACACCATCCCGATCCGCCGGCGCATCGCGTGCAGCGCGTTGCCCTTCAGGGCGGAGAGCTCCTCCCCGGCCACCCGCACCGTTCCTTCGTCCGGCGTCTCCAGCCGGTTCACCAGGCGGATCAGTGTGGACTTGCCCGCTCCGGAGAAACCGACGATCCCGTAAATCTCGCCCCTGCCAACATGGATGCTGACATCCCGTAGCGCCCGGACTTCCGTTTTCTTTTCCCGGAAAGTCTTGGATACATGCTCGATATCAATCATGGCCGGTTCCTCCGTCTTTCTTCCCGTTTCCGCTCAGGGCAAATGAAAAACCCGGCAGCTTTTCTGCTCCCGGGCAAAATGGCTTTCGCGGGTTGTTACCGCATATCAGACAGGCGCAAACAATCGCATGCAGACGCCCCAGCCATTGAAACTGCCCGGGAGATCAGCATTCGACACATGGTATTCAGAACAAATTCCTGCTTCGCGTGGAACATTGTTTACGCCTCCTTTCTCTCTTCTGCCGGCTTCCTCTCGGAAGCACAGATGCATCATATCAGTATTCACCTAGTATGTCAATATGTTTTTAGTGTTTTTCAATTGTTTTTTGAAAACGGGCGCCTGCGAAGAGGCGCCCGAACCCTTTTATTTCAGCATTTTCACCATCAGGTAGTCGTCGTCGTAGCTCCCGTCCGGATACTTCATTCCGTGGGGACGCGTACCGTACACCGTGAATCCGTATCGCATGTACAGGGCGATGGCCCTGCGGTTTTTCGATTCCACCGTCAGCTCGATCTGCTCAAATCCGCTTTTCTCCGCGAAGGCAATCAGCCGCTCCATCAGCGCGGAGCCGATGCCCTGGTGCCAGTAATCCTTCCGCACGGAGATGCCCAGCTCTCCCCGGTGCATTACGCGGCTTTTCGGCCCGTGGGACTGGATATCCGCGTTGGCGACGATCTTCCCCTCCGTCTCCGCCAGCAGCATCAGGCAGCGGGGATCCCACTTCCGCCTTTCCAGGATCCCTGCTTCCTCCTCCGCCGTATAATTGAATTCCTCCGGCGTCCGCAGCAGGAAAGGCGTCTCCCCCAGCATGATCTTCATGTATTCCAGCATTTTCGCCGCATCCGCAGCCTCCACGGAGCGGAGCGTGCATTCCCGTCCGTCCCTCAGCTTCAGTGTCTCCGCAGGATAAATCATATGTTTCCCTCCATGGGTGAAATGATTTTGATTCTGTGCTTCGTGCATTCATTAATAAAGCCCTTCTTATCACTGATTATAGTATACGGAAGCGGTTTTTAAAATATTTTTTTGTATAAAATTGCCCTCCGGCAATGGGAATTCCAACGCCTCGAAATCGGCGCTTTTCCGGTTTTAAAGCACAGTTCTGTCAGGTCGAAATGGCGGGGCGGATTATCTGGCGGTGTCCCGGGAATCCGACCGGTGAACCTCAGAGCGGTCTGAGGTTTTTATTTTGGTTTTGGAGGGAATTGTGATACAATGTTTTCGGAATAAAAAAAATGAAATACTACAAGCAGGGTTGGAATACTATTCAAATGCCGGTTAATTCAGTGTTCCCCTCATAACATTTTCCTGGCTGCGACAATCAGAATTCATGGAGGAAATATTCTATGCGCCCGATAACCAAAGATGGTTTTTTACGCGCTTTTCAATCTCTCGGACTGGAGAAGGGACACATACTGATGGTTCATACATCATTGTCGAGATTCGGATATGTGTGCGGCGGCGCCCAGACCGTCATTGAAGCACTCCTTGAAACAGTCGGTGAAGAGGGAACGGTTATGATGCCGACACAGTCATGGAAGAATCTCGATCCCGAAGACGGCGTTCATTGGGACATCGAAGAAGAATACTGGCAGATCATCCGCGACCAATGGCCTGCGTATGACAAGCGTATCACACCGACCAATACGATGGGATCCGTTTCAGAGATGTTCCGTTCCTGGCCCGGAACCGTTCGGAGCGACCATCCTGCTAGATCGGTGGCAGCCTGGGGAAAATACGCAGAGTACCTTGTTTCCGGTCACGACCTTTCCAACATTTTCGGAGACGGCTCCCCGATTGGAAAACTGTATGAATTGAACGGCGACGTATTGCTTCTCGGCGTCGGTTATGAGAAAAACACTTCGCTCCACCTCGCTGATGCACGCGCGACTTATCCCGGCAAGCACAACTGTGTTGAACACAGTGCCATCATGGAAAATGGAGAACGCGTCTGGAAAGCTTATGAAACGCTCTTCGTTGACGGTGAAGATTTCGAACAGATTGGCGCGGCATTTGAACAGGCGTGCAATGTCAGGCATGGAATGCTTGGCAATGCCGAGCTTCGCCTGATGAAACAGCGACAGCTTGTGGATTTCGCGACGGACTGGATTCAGCATAACAGGAAATAACCGGATCCCGGATCATTTTTTGCTGCTGTCCTGTCAGCAGCATACGACTAAAAAGGAAAGGACTTGCAGTGATGAAGATGAAAATTACAGCTATCGGGGAAATCCTGATCGATATGACCCAGACACACAGTGAAAACAGGATTCCGCACTTTGCGGCCAATCCCGGCGGCGCGCCTGCCAATGTAGCCGTCGCGGTTTCAAAGCTCGGCGGTGAGGCCGGATTTATCGGCTGCGTCGGGGACGATCCCTTTGGACGGTTCCTCCGGGAAACGCTGGAGCAGAACGGGGTGTCTGCGGAAGGTCTTCAGGTGACGAAGGACGCCAATACCACGCTCGCGATCGTTACGGTGGACGCGGAGGGTGAGCGGAGCTTTTCCTTTTACCGCAAGCCTGGCGCGGACACCCGGATTGACGCGGCGCGGGCAATCCGGGATATGGGCGACACGGGAATCCTGCATTTCGGGAGCGTCAGCCTGACGGATCCCGCCTGCCGGGATGCGGTGGTGACCGTTGTCCGGGCGGCGAAGAAGGCCGGAGCGCTGATCACCTACGATCCCAACTATCGGGCGGCCCTATGGGAACATGAGGACGCTGCGATCCTGCAGATGCGGGCGGTGCTCCCGTTGTGCGACATCGTGAAGATCAGCGACGAGGAGACCATGCTCCTGTGCGGGGTCCATGATCCGGAGGCGGCGCTGGACAAGCTGATGTCCCTCGGTGTCCGGCTGGCGGTCGTGACCCTCGGGGCCCGTGGGGCCATGTGGCGTTACGGGGAGCTGCAGGGGATGGTTCCCGGTTTCTCCGTGAAGGTGGCGGATACGAACGGTGCCGGCGACACATTCTTTGGTTCTTTCCTGAGCCGGATCGCTGTCCACGGGGGAATCGGGAGACTGACCGAGGACGATCTCAACTACTTTGTGCGCTTTGCCAACAAGGCGGCGTCGATCACGACGAGCAGGCCGGGAGCAATTCCGGCCATGCCGGAATTACAGGAAGTGGAGGATGGATTGCAGTGAAAGAATACTGGCAGGATGAATTCGCTGTCCGCTTCCGCCGTCATGCGGACGAGCTGAAGTGGCTGTATTACGAACTGTACCGGTGCGACGCGCAGGCGTATGATTATTTTACGGATATGCTGTACCGGCTCTGGGAGGAAAGACCCGAAAAACTGAAAATGATAGACCGGGAAAGGGAAGCATGTCCGGACTGGTACAAGGGGCATCGCCTGACGGGAATGCTCATGTATACGGACGCGTTCGCGGGAAACCTGCGGGGCGTACTGGAAAAACTGGACTATATCATTGAGTGCGGCGTCAATTATCTGCATCTGATGCCCATCCTGGAAAGTCCGAAAGGCCGGAGCGACGGCGGATATGCCGTCAGCAATTTCCGCAAAGTACAGCCGGAACTGGGAACAATGGAAGACCTGGCGGATCTTGCGGATGCGTGTCACGAAAAGGGAATCGCCGTCTGCCTCGATTACGTGATGAACCACACCAGCGAGGACCATGAATGGGCCATGCGCGCGAAGGCCGGGGAGAAAGAGTACCAGGACCGTTATTTTTTCTATGACGACTGGAATATTCCGAACGCGTATGAGCAGACTGTGCCTCAGGTGTTTCCGACAACCGCGCCAGGTAATTTTTCCTGGTGTCCGGAGGTTCAGAAGGTTGTGATGACCACCTTCTATCCGTACCAGTGGGATCTGAATTACTCGAATCCCACCGTTTTCAGCGATATGACGGACAACCTGCTCAACCTGTGCAACCACGGGGTGGACATCATCCGGCTGGACGCGGTTCCCTATATATGGAAAGAACTTTGGACCACCTGTCGGAACCTGCCCCAGGTGCATTCCCTGGTCCGGATGATGCGTATGGTCTGTGAGATTGTCTGTCCCGGCACTTTGCTGCTGGGTGAGGTGGTGATGGAACCGAGCAAGGTTGTGCCTTACTTCGGAACGATTGATAAGCCGGAATGCCACCTGCTGTACAACGTCACCACGATGGCCACGCTGTGGCATACCGTCGCCACGAGGGATGTCCGGCTGCTGGCACACCAGATGCGCCAGGTGTTCAGCCTTCCGCATGTATATGTTTTCCTGAACTATCTCCGGTGCCATGATGACATCGGCTGGGGACTGGACTACGGTTTTCTCGGGCAGTTCGGCCAGATGGAGGTCCCGCACAAGAAATACCTGAACGATTACCTGACCGGGAAGATCAGCGGCAGCCCTGCCAGGGGAGAACTCTATAACGATGATCCGCGGCTGGGCGACGCGAGGCTCTGCGGAACAACCGCCTCCCTTTGCGGTGTGGAGGCAGCCAGGAAGAAACGCTCCCCGAAAGCAGCGGCGGACGCGCTGCGCCTGGATGAGATGCTGCACGCCTTCATGTTTACACTCAGCGGTGTGCCGGTCCTGTACAGCGGAGACGAGATCCTGCAGGAAAACGACTATACTTATCATGATGATCCTGACCGAAAAGACGACAGCCGGTACCTGCACCGTGGGAAGATGGACTGGAAAAAGGCCGCGAAGCGCGGTGTGAAAACAAGTCCCGAAGGGAAGATGTTCTCCGCGGTAAAGCGGATGGAACAGATCCGGGATGAACACGCGGTATTTGATTCGGAAGGTGATGTCTGGCTGCCGGATACTGAAAACGATCACCTGCTGGCGATTGGGCGGTATTACCAGGGGGAACAGATGCTGGCGCTGTTCAATTTCTCAGATCAGCCGCAGACGGTTATGCTTCGGGATGAAAAACGCTATACCGACCTGATCAGCGGGGAGGAAACAGACGCGTACGCGGTACGCGTGGAGGCGGGAGATTTCCGATGGCTGCTGCATACATTTGACAGGGAGAAGTGAAAAAAGCCGTCTCACTTCATCTGAACCGCATCCCGTCAAGTGGACAGTGAAATAAAAAACAAGACGGGAACAAGAAATCTCTGGTGACCAACAAAGGTTGCCAGAGATTTTCTTTAGTGGAAGCACGGCAAATAGCACCCTGCTGTCATCCGGTCAAGGGCT
>JAFSOC010000002.1 GCA_017447185.1 Clostridia bacterium
GAGATGAATATGCCTAACAATTCTGGTTCCGTTGTGTCCGGAAGCACCGTGCCCGGCGAAATCATTCATACAGAGTATTGGCGGCTGGACAATGAAGGTTTTTCTCTGAACGGACCGATTCAGATCAGCCTGCCCATCGGCGAACAGCAGGATCTTGCAGACTACAGCAGAAAGAACCACCCGGAAAAATATGAGGTCGATGGCACTCTGAAGCTTCCGGAAAAAGGAATGGTTACCTTCACCTATGATGCGAAAGACATTCTGGCTCAGGTGACAACGGTCCATCCGGAAGAAGAAAAAGTGCTGCCTGATGTGACCGCAAAGGTTAAGGAAGTCGCTTTCTCTCCGCTGATGACTTACATTACGCTGGATCTGAAGGTGAATCCGGATTCTCTGGCGGCATTCATCAAGGCAAACGGCGAAGGTCCGAAAAACGAGGAAGGCGTAGTCATGTGGCCTTATGGTGGCATGGATGTGTTCCAGGATTGGGTTTGCAGCCTGGAGCTGGTAGATGGACAAGGAAAACTTGTGTTCCCCGGGCATTCAGGCCAGAATGGCTATGGAAACGAATGGGCGGAGTTCCTGTATCCATATCTGGAGAACATCCCTGCTGAGTTGTATCTGGCTCCCATTGAAGATGGTGTTGCAGATATGAGTCAGGCCGTTCTGGTGAAACCTATGAATCAGTAACAATATTTACCTGGAGGGCACGCAAAAACGTGCCCTCCTGTTTATGAGGTGCCTATAATGATCAGAAAAAGAATAATATGCTGCTTTTGCTTCCTGTTACTTATCCCAATGCCTGCGTTTGGAGATAGTATTCAAACGATAAAGGAAACAGCTCCGGGAAGATGGTTTGCCGAAATTCAGACAGAAGAAGGAAATAAGGTTACCGTTGACGCACCCGTCCATATTCCAAATGCGGAGACAGTTTCGGTGCTGCGTGTCAGCGATAATTGTAAAGTATCGGAGCTTGTCGGAGATGAAACCTTTCTGATCGGCAAAGCGGATGTACGCAGACGGGAAGAGATATACGATCCGAACAGGTTTTCGGAAATCGGATATACGCCGGAGGATCTGATTGTTTTCCTGCAGGGAATACTTAATGCCAACGATATATCTGACATCGATCTGATTCCATACCGGGCTGAGGCCCTGGGATCCATGTGTTATGTGAAAAGCGGAAGAGTATTTAACCGGAAGTATTCTTTTCCCTGTTCTGTAGCAGACACGACGAAACCATGGAAGCATGATACGACAAAGGGGTATCATATTACTGCAACGCAGACAATCTCTGGAATTCCTGTTTTTGCTTTGGGATACTTCAGCCGAAACTATTTGGGGTTTTACTCCTATTTATACTACATTGATCAGGATCATTACAGTGTCTTCCTCCACACGGTTTCTATGGATACGGTCCTGTCGCCAGACGAACAACTACTCTCTTTTGATGCTCTCCTCGAAATACTGACAAAACGAATCAGGGATGGAAAGCTGCAGAAAATCCTGGAAATCAATCTGGGATATCTTCCGAAGAACATCAAGAATGGCGATCAGAACGATGCATCATCCTGGCTGCTGATTCCGGTCTGGCAGATTCGCGGCTATGACACATATCTGGATCCTGTTCTTGACGGTACACTGTCTGTGCTTTCTGAAGAGGACCGGATACAGTATGATCCGGATATGATCTGCAGTATCTATATCAACGCGATCACTGGCGAAATTGAACCCACTGTCAGTTTTTAGTCGAATACAATGTCTTTACCTGTTAATGTATTGCTTCACAGTCACAATTGCTGTCTGTGCTGCATAGCTGCTCCCTTACTATTTGCGTGCCTTATGTTTTACAAAACTCGATAGTGTCGTGAACGTCTGTCACCTTCTGCTGCAATCTTTTCCTCATCTACCAATTCGGCCAGCAGAGCTCTTGTTCTTGACAAACTTAGTCCAAGTTGTTCTGATAATTCTGCAGTACTGCAAATACGCTTTTTCTGAATAAAATCCATAATTGTTTGTTTGTGTCGAACTGTTTTTGCCAGTTTCCCATTATCACCTGTTTTTAACGCTTGTTTTTGTCGCCTGTTTTTATCGCCTGTTTTTATCGCTTGTTTTTCGAATGAAAGCGTCAGAATCGTGCGGTCGGGATTATACTGTTCTTCCACTTCCGGAGCTTTCCAGCCTTGCGATTCCCATACTGCAAAGATATCAGGCACTCCGCTGCCGGCACGTTCTCCGATGCCGATCATATTGAACATCTTCATCAGTGCTTTGTTCCGCGGATCCGAAATACCGCCCTTGAGCATCTGATCTTTTCCGGTTCTGATGTAGCCAGGATTTTCAATTGTGATGCTGCTTGCATCCTTCCGGATCACGACCCCGCGGGGAACAAAAAAGTCTGTGTTAACCAGGCAATTTGCAAGCGCTTCCCGAAGGGCTTTGTGAACCGGCGTGTCGTCGATGCGTGTAATCCCTTCCAGCTTGAACGGAATCTTCAGATCTTTTGCCAACTTGGAATTGACCCGGAAGAAGAAATCAAAGAGGTTTCCGGTCCAGTCCCCGGAACTGGACTGAAGTCTGTCTGTCCAGCGGATGGTTGGATCAAGCATTTCCCTGTAATCCAGAAAGTATTCCGGATACTCATATAGGATGCGGTATTCCTCACCAAACATCAGCAGTCCTGCGGCAGTCGGATGCAGCTTCCCATCTCCCTTGGCCCGTTTTACAGCTCCGATGCGTTCAAGGTATGTTTCATCCGTCAGACCTTCCCAGACATGATCATTCCGATACGCAGCATGGCGATTGCGGTATGCGTGAACAGTTTCTGCGTTGAGATCGGAGATATCCATATCCTCCAGTACTTTCATGTCAGCGGTTTCCTCAGTCTGATCCCGCAGCATGGCTTTGACTTCAGCTTTCGTGCAGTGATAGTCTCCCTCACCGTTCCTGCGGAACGTTCCGTTCATCATATCATCGTTTACGAAGACCGGCTTATCCTCCCGCTGTGCTCTGGGAACATGTATAGCAAGAATATCTTTGCCATTCAGCTGCAGAATCCTCACATCATCATCTGAAAGCAAATTAATGCTGACTTTTTTTCGATTGTTGACTGTGTTCCAAAAATCCTTTTTAAGTTTGACAGCATCCGAAACACCTGTGGCAGAAAAGCTTCCATCTGAATTCTCCGTAACGCCAAGCAAGATCATTCCACCATAGCAGTTTGCCATGGCTGAATAGGTATCCCACAGGTTATGAGGAAGACTATCCTTCGCCTTCTTTGCTTCAAGCCGGTTGTCCTCCCGGTACTCATCGAATCTGTTAACATCGAATTCCATGCGTTCCTCTTCCTTCTTCGTCCGAAATACGTAAGGAGCTGGATGCAAATCGTGTGAAATGCGCATTTCACAAACAACATGAATTATAGCTGAAAACCCCTTTTCTTTCAACGCATATGCTTTGTTATGAGTGAATGCTGACGGTGAAAAATACTTTATCACGATGCCTATTTTTCGAAAAACGGTACACGATGGAACAGAATGAAACAAAATGGAACACATGCGGCTATTGTAAATCACATGTCGACATGATAATGTTACGATGGATATATTGAAAGCTGTCATCCTTCAGGACTCCCGCATATAGCCGGGTGAATTCTGGCAATCAGTAGAGAAGGATTCAGCGGATGGCATATGATAACGTATCGCTGAAAATACAGGCAATAGTACTGCCTCAGAGAAGCCACTGCCCGTCAAGCGCAAAATTTGATACTCAATGCTAAACGATGAGACAAAATGCTACACGATAGCATATTGATGATACAAGCAGGGGCATGATATTGTATGATTGTCAGATCAGAAAAAAGTCCGCCTGATGTTGGCGGGCTTTTATTCAACTCTCTGTCAATGGCCTTTTCCTCTGATTTTTTACAAATTTCCGGAAGGATTCGGAAAGAAACGGAAGCATTCGGAAACATGCGGCTATTGAGAAGAAAGCCAAAGTATGATATTGTTATACTCGTCAGAAAAGAAAAATCTGAAAAAAGAGACGGAATGAGAAAGAAAGAGACGAAAAGAGAAAAAAAGAGATATTGAATTACCAATCAAAAGCTGATATCGTTATTCTTGAAAAATTAAGAGTTGCGTCTGCGAAAGACCACCGACAGCAATGCCGGTGTTTTTTTATGCCCATTTTGAAGGAGGTGGTGCCTATGAGTGTGCACAGATCAAACTAATGCAACGAGGAAACCGGCGACATAACGGAAGCCGGTGCAAGAAAGACAGAAGAAGTCTCTGCAAGGAGCCTTCAGAAAGCAAAAAGTTAGGAGGATTATTACTTTGAGTACAACCATCATCGCCGTAGATCATGGCTACGGCAATATTAAAACGGTCCATGAGATTTTTCCATCGGGGGTTACAGCCTGTAAGGATGAACCGACACTTTCCCAGGATAAGCTTAACTGGGCAGGCAAGTGGTATATCATCGGAGAAGGACATAAAGAATTTACGGATGATAAAGCCCAGGACGAAGACTATCTGCTGCTGACGATGGTCGCTATGGCCATGGAACTGAAGCTTCAGGGTAAAACGGAAGCAGAAGTCCATCTGGCAGTCGGATTGCCCCTTACGTGGGTCGGTGAACAGAAGGAAAAGTTCCGCACTTATTTCCTTCGTATCCCTGTGTTGGACTACAACTATAACGGTGTTGACTACCATGTGGAGCTGACCGGCGTAAGCGTTTATCCGCAGGGCTTCGCTTTCGCTGTCACACACATCCGAGATTTCACTGGCATTAATATGCTCTGCGATATCGGAAACGGCACTATGAGCAGCATGTTCATCAATGACTGCCGTCCTGTCAGCGGAAAGATGTTCATGGATAAACTGGGAACGTATCAATGTGTTCTCGCAATTCAGGAAGCACTGATGAAGACCTGTCATCTTTCCGTGGAAGAGAGCATCATTGAACAGGCTCTTCGCGGTGAAGCCACTCATCTCAGCAGTCGTGTACAGGAGGGAATCAACGGTGCTGCTGCAGAATATGCGGAAACCATCATGCGGCGTCTCCGGGAGCATGGCTACAATCCGGAACTGGTGAAGCTGCACCTGATGGGTGGCGGTGCGTGCATTCTCCGGAACTTCGGAAAAATCAATGCCGATAATGTATATTTCACGGAAGACATTCACGCAACCGCCAAGGGCTATCAGTTCCTGGCAGAGCGAGAACTGGGGATAGGCGGTGCCTCTATTGAAAAAGGAGAATGAATACTTTTTCAATGTAAGGCTGAACCTGAAGAAGGCTGATCATCGAAGGGCTTACAACCGGCTGATGAATCGTCACAGCCAATCAATTTCTGACTGTGTTGTGGATGCATTGTGTTTCATGGATGAATCGCATCCGCAGGTGCTTCAGTCAGAGCAGCTTCAGGCGGCAGTCCGAAAGGAATTGAGGGATTTCTTTCAGGACTGGAAACCGCCTGAAACCATGACTGCAGCAGTAAGCGGAGTCGCAGGGAAGGACTCCGCACCAACAGAAGATGATCTGGCTGCAGCCATGGACTTTATGGATTCACTGTAAGTGATATCGGAATGGTATCACTTTTTTTCATGCTTATGAAGAAGTGATACCAAATCGATATCACATGCCGGGAGTCCAGAGGGAAACCCTCTGGGTCGGGTGCAGGGTGACAACGCCTGCCGGGAGTGCAGAGGGCAGAGCCCCTGCCCGGAGTCCAGAGGTGGAACCTCTGGCCCAGTCATGTGTTGGGCCCGCAGGGTTCGACACATAGTACTGGGTATTACCTGTCGTTCCAACAGGCTTTTTAGCGCCTCAGCTCCTCCCCGCCACCCATAAATCCTCAAACAGAAAGGAGGTGAAATCTTTATGGGATCTCAACGGGTAACCCGCCACAGCGGCCGTTCCGGAAAAGGCGGTGCTTACAGTTCCAAACACAATGACCGGCAATTCGATGCTGAAAACGCGGAACACATTAACAAAGAGCGCATGAAGCAGAATGTCTATTGGGATTATCTGAACGGAGAACGAACTCATGCCGAACAACAGAATGGAGATTACCCCTCCTTCCAGGTTGTCGAAAAGCAGTTCTATGCGGAACGGTACGGAGATTATCTTTCCGGCCAGGCTGAACGAAACCGAAAGTCAGGTCATTCCAATCGGAATCGGACTGTAGACGATCTGCTTCATGATAAGCGCATCTGCCCCGAAGAAACAATCTTTCAAATAGGAAAGAAAGGAAGTGAAACACCGCCAGAAGTGCTGTTAGAAGTGATTCATGATTATCATGGCCGGTTCAATCAACTGTTTGGAGAACATGTTCATATTATCGACTGGGCACTGCATCTGGATGAAACAACACCCCATGTTCATGAACGACATGTCTTCGATATGACAAACAACCATGGAGAAATCGAGCCAAAGCAGGAAAAAACGCTGGAAGTAATGGAAATTCTGCTTCCGAAGCCCAGTGAGAAGCCCGGCAAGTACAACAATCGGAAAATGGCTTTCGACGCGATTTGCAGGAATCTGTTCATTGATGTCTGTAAGAAGCACGATCTTTCGATCGAAGAAGAACCAATCTACGGCGGTCAGGCTTATCGTGAGAAAAATGATTATATCATTGAATCACAGCAGGCAGAGATTGCTGAACAGCAGCAGGTTCTTAGCAGCCAGCTTGCACAACAGGCGCAGAATAATCAGCTTCTGACTCAGCAGCAGGCGCAGATCGAAAGAAATGCCGATCTGCTGGAAGATGAAGAAAAGTTCATCGCCAGTATTGCTGCGCAGGCTCATGACGAAGCGGTACACATGACTGCAGAAAATGTCATCCGGGAAGTCCAGAACGAAACAATTAACGCACTCTCTGTATTCAAAGAAATGAATACTTCTCCGGAAAAGAAACTGAAGCCGGCCATTCGGGAAACAGTCATTGCTTACCTTGATGGCGCGATCTCTACGATTCGGAATCGCACTGAAAAGCTGATTAGCCGGATCAGGAAAAAGCTGTTCAGTCCTGAGCTCCGTACGGAGAATACCAAAAAACTTGAAAAGAAGCTTGCTCCGTCCATTCATGAACAGCTCCGGGCTTTCCGGCAGAAACAACTGGAAATGCCATACCGGCAAAGGAAGATTCATCGGGATGATCCATCCAGGTAACCTATGAAAATTGAATATTGTTTTTCTTCGGTCATCCGCGACCGGAGTTTTTTAAGCAGAATGTATTCCTACATTTCTGAAAAGCGGGGAACCTGATGAATTTATTGTGATGAAAGGTTCCACAAGAATTCGTACTCAACTGGAGCCGGCAGATTGTTCTCCCGGCTTTTTTCTCGACTGTTATCATTTTAAGGAGGTAATATTCGGTGAACCCTTTCCCTATTGTAAAGGCAGCGGTTACTGTCAAAGATGCCGCTGTATTTTATGGAATGAAAGTCGGACGGAGCAACATGATGATCTGTCCTTTCCACGATGATCATCATCCGTCCCTGAAACTTTATCCGGATCATTTTCATTGCTTCGGCTGTCATGCGTCCGGAGATGTAATCACTTTTGTCGGAAGACTGTTCAATCTTCCCCCGTATGAAGCTGCCAGGAAGATCATGGCAGATTTCCACATCGACCCCACCGCTCCTTCTTCGGCGGCTGCTCTCCCCATGGGGGAGCAGCTGCGTGAAGCGGAGCTCAAATGTCAGGGAACGCGGTGTGTCCGTGCCCTGGTACGTTTCGAAAACCTGCTGAAGAAGGAACAGGAACAGTACGCTCCTGCCACCATGGACGAACCCTGGAATGATCGGTTTGCCCGAGCCTGCAATGCTTTGCCGCAGATCAGCCAGTATCTTGATGATCTGTTTGACGCGGACATAACCGTTCGACAGGAAACTGCCTATGATCTGATCAGCAGCGGAGAAATTGAGCGGATTGAAAAGATCCTCGCTCAGGAAAGGAAGGAAAAGTCTCATGGAGAAGACCCCTGCAGAGCGGCCTGAATGGTGGCCGGACTGGTATGACGGAAAGAACATTGACGAAACAATGTTTTGCGGGTCTTTCATTCAGAATCATCCGCTTGTCTATTGTGAAGAAGCCTTTTTCACCCGGGAAGGAGTTTTATATGATCACTCTGTTCTGAAAAAGATGATCTTCGCTACCATCCATCCTTTCGTGCATACCAATGTATCCAAAAAGATTACCAACCTGGTGGAACTGATGAAAATCACGGCGTATACCAGCAGCCTGCCTCCTCAGGATGACAGGATTCATCTGGCTAATGGAATGCTGTTGCTGAACGGGAGCTTCTATCCGCAGAAAAACGAGATCGTGCGGAGTCGTTTTCCGATCTGCTTTAACCCTAACGCAGCTCCACCTGCGTGTTGGCTGCATTTTTTGAATGAACTGCTGTATCCGGAAGATATCCTGACACTTCAGGAATTCATTGGATACTGTCTGATTCCCAGTAATAAGGGACAGCGCATGATGGTTATCAAGGGAAACGGCGGTGAGGGAAAAAGCCAGATAGGTGCTGTTCTTCTGAAGCTGTTCGGTAACAGCAACGCCAAGGATGGCAGCGTAGGAAAGGTATCTGAAAACCGTTTTGCCCGGGCTGATCTGGAGCATATTCATCTGATGATCGACGATGATATGCGGATGGAAGCCCTGAAACAGACCAACTATGTCAAATCCCTTGTGACCGCGCAGGGCAAGGTGGACCTTGAACGGAAGGGAAAACAAAGCTATCAGGGCTACATGTACGCACGGTTGCTCGCTTTTTCCAACGGTGATCTTCAGTCATTGTATGACCGGAGTGATGGTTTTTATCGCCGTCAGTTGATTCTCACTACGAAGGAAAAGGCACCGAACCGTACAGATGATCCAAATCTGGCAGCCAAGATGTGCCAGGAACTTGAAGGCATCTTTCTCTGGGCTTTTCAGGGGTTGCAGCGCCTGATCGCCAACAGCTTTCGTTTCACGGAAAGCGAACGGGCCAAAGCCAACCGGAACGTCGTCAGGCAGGATGCCAACAATGTGATTTCCTTTATGGAATCCACCGGATACTTCTACTTTGATCCGAAGGCTTCCATCAGTTCGCTCGAACTGTATCAGGTATATCTTGTCTGGTGTCAGGAAAACGCTTGTACACCCCTTAAACAGCGGAGTTTCAGCGATTATCTGATTACGAACCAGAAGAAATACGGACTTGAATATAACAACAACCAGAGCAACTCTGCTGGACGAAGAGTCAGAGGTTTTAAGGGGATCGCTGCTAATATTACCCTTTCTATAGCAATTGCCAAGCGCCTGCCGGATGCGAATCCCTTAGATAAGCTATTTAGGAGCTTTTCGCAGTAAATTTACGTACGTCCGTACAAGCGTACCATATAATGAGCGTACACAGGTACGCACGTACGCGGAAAAAGAAGCCATTCTCACTATACTATGAAAGGAGTGTTGCCTGTGTTTGATCAGGCTTTACCGCTGAAAACTCAGAAAAAATCCTGTTCTGATTCCCAAATAGAGACGGCTGTCAGGTTTCCTTCTGTGCCGCGGATGACCCTTACAGTTGAGGAAACAGCAGATGAACTGCATCTTTCCAGGCCTGTCGCCTACGAACTGGTTAAGGAACCGGATTTTCCCTCATTCAGGATCGGTAAACGAATTCTGGTGAACCGACTGGGGCTGCAACACTGGATTGATGAACAGAGCAGTCAACCGCTGTCTGAACCGGCGGATACCGCAGCATAAAGTCACACTGAAGAAATAAACCAAACGAACCATTGCCCCACAAGGCTAAGACTGTTATCATAGACACAGGGGAAATCAAACACCCCTGTGAACCTTGATAACTGAATCAGATAGCTTTGTGGGGCATTTTTATTGGAGGATAAAGAAAATGTCTCGCAATCAGTTAGCTCAGCGAAGCGATGGACGCTTCAAGGTAAACTATAAAAACAAGCAGTTTTATGGAAAGAGTAAAAAAGAAGCACTCCGTAAACGCGATGAATATGTCGCATTGGAAAGAGCGGGAATCGACTACGATTGCTGCGACACGCCATTCACGGAATACGGGCTGAGATGGCTCGAAACCTATCGTGTTGATTGCAGTTCCCGTCAACAGCAGCAGTATGCCGGTATGATCAGATATGCCGGTGAGAAGCTGAATAATAAGCCGATGCGGCGCATTACAGTGACAGATATTCAGGCTGTCACCAATACACTCTCTGTTTATTCCACTTCCTATGTCAACAAGTTTCTGACCACCATGAGGGGAATCTTCCGCACAGCTTTTGCAGAAGGCGCGATCCTGCGCAACCCGATGGATCTGGTCAAACGTCCCAAATGTAAAAAAACCGAAGGGCACCGGGCCCTCGAAGAGTGGGAACGCGATTTGATCTGTTCCACTTATCAGGAGCATGATTTCGGTCTTGTGGCGATGGTCATGCTTTTCACCGGCCTTCGCAGGGGCGAAGCGATCTTTATCAATGTTGATCGGGACGTGGACTTTGAACGGAATTTGATTACGGTAAGAGGCGCGGTAACTTTCACCAACGGAAATCAACCGGAGGAATCAGAGGGAAAGACCGAGAACGCAAAGCGGACTATTCCCCTTGTAAAGCCTCTGGCAGATGCACTTCGGGGGCATCATGGACTTTTATGTACAAAAGAAGACGGTACACTTATGTCGCAGACCGCTTTCGAACGAAAATATGAGTCCTATATGGCATTCCTGGAAACCAGGATTAACGGATGTCCGAAACGCTGGTATGGCCGTACCAGAGCGCATAAAGCGCTTTTGTCCGCCGGACAGGAGCTTCCACTCTGGAAGGAAGTGACGATTCGTTGTCATGACTTTCGGGTTGACTTCTGTACCCGCTGTTATTACGCCGATATTCCCGTCGTAACCCTGCAGCACTGGATGGGGCATGCATCTCTGAAAATGATTCTGGAGATCTATACTAAGCTTTCCAAGGCTGCGGAGGAAAAAGACGCCACCAAGCTGGCTGCATTTATGGAGAAAGGGCTTGTTCCCCAAGTTCCCGAACAGGAGCAGTCTTCATTCAGGGCCAGCTGACCGTCAGATGCTCTCAGACCTTATATAAGCCACATCCGGTCGTTTTTTTCTGAACCGTTTTTGAACTGTTTCGGTACGTAAAAATGGGTAAAAATACGTGAAATTATGTCTCGGACATGTCGGATCTGGTCAGTCGATGACTTTGGCGAGGATCAACATGAAAACGCTGGAGCCCTTGAAACATAAGGAAAAGGAGGCTTCTTTCGAAGTCTCCTCTCTGGTGAGCCCGGCGGGATTCGAACCCACGACCTTTTGATTCGTAGTCAAACACTCTATCCAGCTGAGCTACGAGCCCACATGCTGTCGTGACAGCTTATGTATGATAGCACAACCGGGATACGGTGTCAAACTTTTTTTCTGAAAGGGCTGATTTACTTGCTTCGGTGAAGCTGATACAATGAATCTGTTTCAATCCGGACCGAGATGCGGAGGGGAAGAGCCTTTGGAAACAAAACAGAAAACGCTGTATGTGACAGACCTGGACGGGACGCTGATGCGGAATGACGAGACCATTTCCGCCTGGACGGAGCAGACGGTCAACGAACTGGTGGCGGCCGGGATGGCCTTCACCTACGCGACAGCCCGGTCTGTGGAAAGCGCACGGACGATCGCGGGCGGTCTGCGTCTGCAGCTTCCGGTGATCACCCGGAACGGGGCTGTGCTGGCAGACAACAATACCGGGAAGCACCTGGAACGGGCACTATTTACGGAAGAGGAAGTGCAGCAGCTGAAACAGCTGCTGCCCGAACTGCCTGAATGCGGTTTTGTTTCCTGCTTTATCGGGGAGAAAATGATCAAGACCCATGTTCCGGGGAACCAGACTCCCGGCCTGCAGAAAAGCCTGCGGAGCAATGTGGGCAGCATTGGCCTGAAACCGGTGAGCAGCATGGAAGAAATGTTCTGCGGACAGCCGGGCTATGTCACGCTGATCGACGACCGGGAGAAGATCGCGCCGCTGTATGAGCGGGTGCGGGAATACCCGGGATGGGAATGCGTTTTTCAGAAGGATACCTACTGGGAGGAGTACTGGCTGGAGATCTGCCCGCGGAACTGCACCAAGGCCAAGGCGAGCCTGAAGATGAAGGAAAGGTACGGATTTGACAGACTCGTGGTTTTCGGAGATTCCGTCAACGACCTGTCCATGTTCCGGGTCGCGGACGAAGCCTACGCGGTGGCCAACGCCATCAGGGAAGTGAAGGCGGCCGCCACGGCGGTCATCGGCAGCAATGAGGAGGACGCGGTGGCCCGCTTCCTGCAGGAAGCCTTGCAGGCGCCCCATTCATGATGTAGAATAACCACAGGAGAAAAATGCAATACAGCAGGAGGTACCATATGTTACAGGATATCATCGGATCCAAAACAGGACTGTTTGCCGACGGCGTGCAGACAGTGCTGCGCGGCCATGAAAACCGGTCCCGCAGGGTTGTGCTGCTGAAGGGCAACCTGGTGCAGAATTCCCGCAGCGACAGCGCGGGAATCAACGCACGGGTCAACAATCACGGCACATTCGGGTTTGCCTCGATTGCCGAATATACGCCGGAAGCCGCGGAAAAGGTAATCCGCGCCGCAACGGAGAACGCCATCGCTCTTGGAAAGCATTCCGGGAGGAATCTTCCGCTGCCCGTTTCCGCCGGCACCGGCACTGTTCCGCTGAACGCGAAGATTGTGGACGCGGAGCAGAAGGAACTGATCGAGATGTGCAAGACGGTGGACGGCTACATCGAAAAGAAGTATCCGGACCTGACCAGCCGCACGGTTGTCTACTACGAGGATTCCCAGGACCGGATCGTCTATACCTCCGACGCATATAACGGCCACCTGGTGACGCCACGGTGCTACGTGTTTGTCATGATGAGCGCGGAGACGAAGGACGGCGTTCCGGTGGAACTGTTCAAAGCCTTCGGCGGATTCGGAAGCTTCTACGATCATTTCAGCGATCCGGAAAAACTTTATCCCGGTATTGACGAACTGTACAAAAAACTGATGGACAAAAAGGAAGGCGTGTATGCCGAAGCCGGATACAAGACCGTGGTGCTGGGCAGTATGATGGGCGGCATGCTGGCGCATGAAGCCGTAGGCCATACCGTTGAAGCGGACCTGGTCCGCGGCGGCAGCGTGGCCGGGCCGAACCTGAACAAGCGGGTGGCATCAGACCTGGTGACCATGGTGGATTTTGCGCATACCTACAATGGGACGCCGGCAGCGCTGCCGGTGTTCCTCGATGACGAGGGGACCAGGGCGGAGGATGTGGTGCTGATCCGGGACGGTATCCTGACCGGCTATATGAATGACCGGGAAAGCGCCGCGGAGTACGGAATGACGCCTGCCGGCAACGCAAGAGGCTGGACCTTTACGGACGAACCGATCATCCGGATGCGGAACACCTGCATCCTGCCGGGAAAGAACACAGTGGAAGAGCTGATTGCCTCGGTGGACGACGGCTATTATCTGATTGATTCCGGCAACGGGCAGGCGGACCTGACCGGTGAATTCATGTTCGGCGTGACCTGCGGATATGAAATCAAGAACGGCAAGCTGGGGAAGGCACTGCTGGATACAACCGTGACGGGGATTGCCTTTGAAATGCTGAAGACCGTGGACATGGTATCCGACAAGGTGGAATGGAGCTCCAGCGGATTCTGCGGAAAGAAACAGCCCATGGCTGTCGGTATGGGCGGCCCGCATATGAGATGCAAGATCACGATAGGAGGCAGATAAGATGGAACTGAAACAAGCTGCCGATTTCCTGGACGGCATTCTCCGGGAACAGAAGATCGAAAAATACGGCTTTTTCCTGAACCAGTCGGAAAAGCAGGAACTGAATATTGAAAACGGCGAATTCAAGCTGCTGCGTACCGTTTTCAACAACAATACTTCCGTCAATGTGTTCCTGGGAACAAAGACGGGCTCCGCCGGCGGCAACGCCATGACGGAAGAAGGACTGCGGAAAGTGGTGGAGGAAGCAAAGGCTGCCGCGGAATCCGCTTCCGAGGATCCCTGCCACGATATCGCTCCGGGCCAGGGAAAGGAACTTTACCGCCGGGGTATCTATGAACCGGACATGGAAAAATTTATTGAAAGGATCCGGGAGTTCCTGGACACCGTTGCGAAAGAGTATCCGGAAGTCCGGATTATGGCCAGCATCGGATCCTTTGACCGCTGGCACTGGCTTTCCCGCAACACGAATGGGACAGAGTTTGAAGGCATCGGCGGGCAGTATCATTTTTCCATCGAGATCTGCGCCAGCGACGGGGAGAGGACGACGGGACTGGATTATACCGGAATCGCCATGAAGACACTGGGCCAGCCCCTGATCGAGCTGGGAGATATCCGCCGGCATCTGGAGGATATCCGCAGGAGCATCCATCCCGAAACGCTGGAAGGCAAGTTTGAAGGCACCCTGATCCTGACTCCCGGCTGCGCCGCGAATTTCATCTTTATGACCCTGTCCAACTATATCTGCGACGGCGTTATCATCAACGGCACCAGCCAGTGGCTGGACAAGGTGGGCGAGCAGGTGGCGGATGAAAAGCTGACGATCACCCTGGATCCCTATGATGAGCGGATTATTTCGGGCGAATGCGGAACGGCCAGCGGCTTCCGGAGCGAGAAAGTGACACTGATCGAAAAGGGCGTGCTGAAGACCCACTGGCTGAGCCTGTACGGCGCAAACAAGACCGGCCGTCCCGTGGTGAAGAACACGGGATCGGACCTGGTGGTAACACCCGGGGACAAGACGCTGGAAGAGCTGATTGCCTCCGTGGACAAGGGCCTGATTATCGGATACTATTCCGGCGGACAGCCTGGTACCAACGGTGAATTCTCCGGCGTGGCCAAGAACAGCTTCCTGATCGAGAACGGGAAGATCAAGGGCGCCGTAACGGAGACGATGGTCAACGGCAACCTGGGTGAAGCATTCCGGAAGATCCGGGGCATTTCCAGAGAAGTACTGTGCGACGGCGGATCAGTCGTTCCGTATATCGCGGTGGACGGAATTGTGATCTCCGGCAAATAATCCCGGCCTGAAGGGCCGCAAGGGCAAAACAAAACGGAAGCGAACCGAATCGCTTCCGTTTTTGTTATGGTTTCCGTCAGTCGATATTGATGGAAGAAACTGCCTTGTCGAACAGGGCTTCAACTTCCGCGTCGGGCTTCTTGTCCATCAGGGTGACAACCACCGCGGCACACAGGCTGGCGACGAAGCCGGGGACGATCTCATACAGGCCGGTCTTGGAAAGGAGAACCAGCCAGAGGATATCGACGATCGCGCCGACGGAAATGCCGGCGACAGCGCCCTTGAAGGTGAAGCGCTTCCAGAAGAGGGACAGCAGGATGGCCGGACCGAAGGCGGCACCGAAGACGCCCCAGGCATTGGACACCAGGTCCATGATGGAACCGGCATTCGGGTTCACCGCGAGAACCAGGGCCAGCAGGGCGATCACCAGCACGACGATACGGCCGGTCCAGAGCATTTCCTTGTCGCTGGTCTTGTTCTTGCGGATCAGGGGTTTATACACATCGCTGGAGAAGGCGGAAGCTGCGGAGAGCAGCTGGCTGTCGGCTGTGGACATGGCCGCAGCCAGGATGGCGGACAGCAGGACACCGGAAACCAGCGGCGGGAAGAGCCTGCGCACCATGGTGATGAACACCAGGCTGTTCTTGGAAATGCCTTCGTCGAAGCCCAGGGACATCCGGCCGAGAACGCCGACCAGCACGGAGAAGATCAGGATCAGCGTGGTCCAGGTGATGCCGATCTTCGCGGAACGCTTCAGGGATTTCTGGCTTTCCACGGACATGAAGCGGATGATGATGTGCGGCATGCCGAAGTAGCCAAGGCCCCAGCCGAGGCCGGAAAGAATATCAGTCCAGGAGGTGAAGACGGAATAGTATCCGGGAGCTTCCTTCACAATTGCGTCAGCACCGCCGGTGGGCAGGTTGGCCGCGGCGAAGATTGGTGCCAGGAGCAAGGCGCCCAGCATGAGCATGCCCTGGAAGAAGTCTGTCCAGCAGACGGCGGAGAAGCCGCCCAGGAAGGTGTAGCCCACAATGATGGCGGCAGCGATATACATCGCAACGTTTGTATCCACGCCCAGCACGGTGTTGAACAGCGTGCCGGCGGCCTTGATGCTGGAAGCTGCGTAGATTGTGTAGGCAACCAGGAAGATGATCGCGCAGACAACCTGCAGGGAATGGGACTTGGACTTGAACCGGTTGGTCAGGTACTGGGGGATGGTGATGGAGTCATCCGCCGCGATGGAGAAGGCGCGCAGGCGCGGTGCTTCAAAGATCCAGCTCAGGGCGTAACCGATGGCCAGACCGACAGCGATCCATACCTGCCCGAGACCCAGTGCGTATACGGAGGCGGGGAGGCCCATCAGCACCCAGGCACTCATATCGGAAGCGCCGGCAGAGAGGGCGGAAACCCAGGGGCCCATTTTACGGCCGCCCAGGAAGTATTCCTTTTCACCGCCGGTACGGGTGCGGAGGAAGAAGTACACGCCGATACCGATCATGCAGACAAGATAGATGATAAAGACAACCAGTTCCGTGTTCAAAGAAAATCACCACTTTCCATGAGTTTCACTCATTGAATCCTGTATACAGCTACACATTATATCGACGGAAACTGCGCCGCACAAGGGCTCTTTCGTACTATTAATGTTTATTATGATAAAGCAGAAAAAATGGAAGCAAATCCGCCGGAAAAAGGGAGAACAGAAGCAATATTCCGGCAGAAACCACAGGATTCAATTGCAATCCGGAAAAGCGCATGCTATAATTTTTCCGATTTCGGTATCCTCGGAGGGAATATGAGTATTACAGACATTGTTATGCTCCTGGGCGGTGTCGCGATGTTCCTCTACGGAATGTCGCTGATGGGAAGCAGCCTGAAAAAAGTCGCGGGCAACAAGCTCGAACTGATTCTGTACAGGCTTTCCGGCACACCGCTGAGGGGCATTTTGCTTGGCACGGGCGTCACCGCGGTGATCCAGTCCTCATCCGCAACGAGCGTGATGACGGTCGGCTTTGTGAACTCCATGATGATGAAGCTTCGGCAGGCGCTTTCCGTGATCATGGGCGCGGTGGTCGGTACCAGTATTACCGGCTGGCTGATCTGCCTGGGCGGCGTGGGCGGAAGCTCTCCGGCCCTGGCCCTGATGAGCACGGAAGGGATCAGTGCCATCACTGCGATCGCGGGCATCCTGATGCGGATGATCTGCAAAAAGAAAACCCTGATCCATGTGGGAGATATCCTGATGGGCTTCGCCGTGCTGATGTTCGGCATGAAGACCATGAGCGGCGCGGTTTCCGGGCTGCGGGAGGATCCCGGGTTTATTTCCTTCCTGACGAATTTCAACAATCCGCTGCTGGGGATCCTGATCGGTATTCTCTTCACGGCTATCCTGCAGAGCGCCAGCGCTTCCGTCGGTATCCTGCAGGCGCTGAGCAGCACGGGACTGATGACGCTGGAAGAGACGCTGCCGATTATCCTCGGTATCGCCATCGGCGCCTCGGTGCCCGTGATTATCTCCGGATTCGGGTCTTCGGTGGAGGGCCGCCGGACTGCATTTGCCTACCCCGTGATTGAAATCCTGCGGGTGATCCTGTTCGCGGGCGTTTTCTACGGGCTGAACGCGGTGCTGCATTTCGACTTCATGGGCAGGACAATGAACATGTTCAGCATTGCCCTGGTCAATACCCTGTTCCGTGTCAGCACGGTGTTTGTGCTGGCCTGGTTCATCCCGCTGATTGAAAAGCTGATGATCCGCCTGGTGCCCGCCGACCCGCAGGAGGAAGCGGAGACAGAGGATATGAAACGCCTGGAGGAACGCTTCCTGGCCTATCCCACGCTGGCGGTTGAACAGACCCGCCTGACCATGAACAAGATGGCGGAACTGGCGGAACGGTCCATGGACACGGCCATCGGACTGTTGGACAAATTTGACCCCAAAGTTTTCCAGGAGGTTGAATCCCTGGAAAGCATTGTGGACCGGTATGAAGACAAGATCGGCAGTTATCTGATGCGGCTGACCGGCCAGGAAATGACGGATACGCAGAATAAGGCCGTGAGCCAGTACCTGCGTGCCATCACGGACCTGGAACGCATCAGTGACCACGCGCTGAACATCGCCCAGCGGGCGGAGGAAATCCGGGATAAGAAGATCCGGTTCTCTGATAAGGGAAGCCGTGAAATGGATAACCTGAAGAGGGCCATTACGGAAATTCTTCATATCTCAATTGACAGCTTCATGACCGGGGATTCGGAAACCGCGTACCGGGTGGAGCCGCTGGAGCAGGTCATCGACATGATCTGCCGGAAGATGCGGGAGAAGCATACTGCCCGGCTGCAGAAAGGCAAGTGTACGATCGGGAACGGATATGTGTTTAACGACCTGATTTCGGACTTTGAACGCGTATCCGACCATTGCTCCAATATCGCAATTGTGCAGGTGGAACTGGAAGACAACGCGCTGGATGTACATGAAATGTCCGGAGCGCTGAAGCAGGCGCACGTGCATCAGTTTGATCTTTACTACAGCGAATATGAACAGCGCTATCTGCCGAAAAAAGAAAAAGAAAAGGAAGAGTGAGCATGAAGGATTGCTGGAAGGCAGAATTCGCGACCCGTTTCCGCCGTCATGAGGACGAGCTGAAATGGCTGTATTCCGAATTGTACCACAGTAATGAAAAGGCTTACGAATCTTTCACGGACATGCTGTACCGCTGCTGGGAGGAACGGCCGGAATCCCTGCGCAGGCTGGACCGGGAACGGGAAGAATGCCCGGGCTGGTACCGGCGGCATGACCTGACCGGCATGCAGATGTATGTGGACGCCTTTGCGGGAACGCTGCAGGGCGTAAGGAAAAAACTGGATTATATTGCCGACTGCGGCATCGGCTGCCTTCACCTGATGCCGCTGCTGGAAAGCCCCGTGGACCGGAGTGACGGCGGGTACGCTGTCAGCGATTTTCGCAGGGTACAGCCGGAGCTGGGCACCATGGAAGACCTGCGGGCGCTGACGGAGGACTGCCACGGGCAGGGAATTGCGGTGTGCCTGGATTTCGTGATGAACCACACCAGCGAGGACCATGAATGGGCAAAGCGTGCGCGGGCCGGGGAAAAGGAATACCGGGACCGCTATTTCTTCTATGACAACTGGGAAATACCCAATGCCTACGAGCAGACGGTGCCGCAGGTATTCCCGGCGACGGCTCCGGGAAATTTCACCTGGTGCCCGGAGGCGGGGAAAGTGGTGATGACCACTTTCCATCCCTATCAGTGGGACCTGAACTATATGAACCCGGCAGTCTTCAACGACATGACCGACAACCTGCTGAACCTGTGCAACCACGGAGTGGACCTGATCCGGCTGGATGCGGTGCCGTATATCTGGAAAGCGCTGGGAACCACCTGCCGCAACCTGCCGCAGGTGCATACCCTGGTGCGTATGATACGCATGGCCTGCGAGACCGTATGCCCCGGCACGCTGCTGCTGGGGGAGATTGTCATGGAACCGGACCAGGTGGCACCGTATTTCGGAACGGTGGATAAGCCGGAATGCCACCTGCTGTACAACGTGACAACCATGGCTACGCTCTGGCATACGGTGGCCACTAAGGATGCGCGGCTGCTGGCGCACCAGACGGAACAGCTGTTCTGCCTGCCGCGGGAATTCACCTTCCTGAACTACCTGCGGTGTCACGATGACATCGGATGGGGCCTGGACTACGGATTCCTGCGCCGGTTCGGCCAGGAGGAAATTCCGCATAAAAAGTTCCTGAACGATTACCTGACGGGTAAATGGGAAAACAGCCCGGCCCGGAGTGAACTGTACAACGACGATCCGCGGCTGGGAGACGCCCGGCTGTGCGGAACGACGGCTTCCCTGTGCGGCGTGGAAGCAGCCCGCGAATCCGGGGATGCCGCCGCAATGTCCAAAGCGCTCCGGCTGGACGCGATGCTGCACGCATTTATGTTCACCCTGAGCGGGATGCCGGTACTGTACAGCGGGGACGAGATCGCCCGGGAGAATGACAACAGTTATCACGACGATCCGCTGAAGCAGGCGGACAGCCGCTACCTGCACCGCGGCCGCATGGACTGGGAAAAGGCGGAGAAGCGGAAGAAAAAAACAACGGCTGAAGGCAGGGTGTTTGCAGCCATCCGGAAGATGGAAAAGATCCGGGCTGCTCATGTGGCTTTCGATCCGGAAGGCGATACATGGCTGCTGGACACGCGAAATCCCCATGTGCTGTGCATCGGACGTTATCGCCTGGGAGAACAGCTGCTGGCGCTGTTCAACTTCGGGGAGGAACCGCAGACGGTTCAGCTGGGGGACGGGAAAAGCTACACCGATCTCATCAGCGGCAAAGAAGGGGATGCCATGGCGGTGAAGGTGGGTGCCGGGGATTTCCGGTGGCTGCTGCACCAGTTTTAACCCTTTGTTTTCTTTGACAAGCAAGGAAAACTATGGTAACATGACAGCAATGAGTCACGGTAAAATGAATATCAAAACAGGAAAAGGGGAATGAGCTGATGTTCAGGCATATCGGTCGCAAGGTAAAAGGTCTGGCTGTTTTCATCTGTACGGTCGGGATTCTCGGATCCATCGGTGCGGGCGTTGCACTGTACCTGACAAAGGTCCTGCAGCTGATTCCCTGCCTGGCCATCGGCATCGGCGGCGCCATCGTGAGCTGGTGGTGCTCCTGGGTGCTGTACTGCATCGGTGATACGCATGTAAAGATCGAGCGGCTGGAGAATAAGCTGATTCCCAAGCCTGCCTATGCGGAATACCTTTCCGCCAATACCCCGGTACGCGGCGCGTGCGAGATCTGCGGAAGAACCACGGACCTGATCAACGCCAGGATTGAAGACCAGCTGGGGACCCGCTACCGCAAGGTCTGCCGGGAGTGCTTCGCGGCGAACAACTGCTCTGAAGCGGATTGACGGGAGGACGGAAAATAATGGATAAAAAAGCGTTCTGCGGAGCGCTTTTTTTCTTGACTTTGAAAAAGCGCAAAGCGTATAATACTCAAGTGGTCTGAACCCGGAATGGGCCGGGGAGGACAGCGATCGTAAAATAATAAGGAGGGAATGTCATGGACGCTGGGAGTAGCAGCGGCATACCGGTTGGGCGAAGCCTGCGGAACCTGAGCGCTGTGGCGTTCCTGTTCCATCTGTCATAATTCCGGACGGGACTTCGTCCGCCTGTATGCACCGTGTGCTTACTGCTGGCTTCAACATCCTGTAAGTGGGAGGGAGCAAGCATGGCGGATCATTCTGTCACAATGGAGAACACTTTATCCACTCTGCTGTCAGACAAGAAATATTCAACGATCCGGGACGTTCTGATTACCATGAACCCCGCTGATATTGCCGCGGTCTTTTCCGGCGTGGAGCCGGAGAAACTGCCGCTGCTTTTCCGCCTGCTGCCGAAAGAACTGGCAGCGGAAAGCTTCGTTGAAATGGACAGTGAGCAGCAGGAAGCGCTGATCCGGGGTATCAGCGACAGCGAGCTGCGCCAGGTGATGGACGAGCTGTACGTGGACGACGCGGTGGACATCGTTGAGGAGATGCCCGCGAACGTGGTGCAGCGGATCCTGGCCCAGTCCGACCCGGAGATGCGCAAGGAAATCAACGAGATCCTGCAGTATCCGGAGAATTCAGCCGGTTCCGTTATGACGACGGAATATGTCAAGCTGAGCCCGGACATGACGGTCGGAGACGCGATCCTGCGGATCCGCCGAACCGGTGTGGACAAGGAAACCATCTACACCTGTTATGTGCTGAAGAACCGGATCCTTGTAGGTACCGTATCGGTGAAGAGCCTGCTGCTGGCACCGAGCGACCTGCAGACCATCGACAGCATCATGGAGTCGAACCTGATTACGGTGACGACCCATACCGACCAGGAAGAAGTTGCCCAGACCATGAGCAAATACAACCTGCTGGCGATTCCTGTCGTGGACGGGGACAACCGGATGGTCGGTATCGTCACATTCGACGACGCCATGGACGTTATGGAAGATGAGGCCACCGAGGACATCGAAATCATGGCCGGTATGACGCCGAGCGACAAGACCTACCTGAAGTCTTCGCCGTTCGAACTGTTCAAGCACAGGATTCCCTGGCTGAGCCTGCTGCTGATTTCGGCTACATTTACCGGACTGATTCTGACCAACTTTGAGGAGAAACTGGCGGCCATGGTCTGCCTGACCGCGTTTATCCCCATGCTGATGGATACCGGCGGTAATTCCGGTTCCCAGAGCTCTGTTACGGTCATCCGTGCTCTGAGCCTGAACGAACTGGAATTCAAGGATATCCTGAAGGTGATCTGGAAGGAAATCCGGACGGCGGTGCTGTGCGGCATTGCGCTGGCGGCCCTGTGTTTCGCGAAGATCATGATCGTGGACAATCTGCTGCTGAAGACAGAGGATGTTACGGTTACGGTGGGCCTGGTGGTCAGCCTGACCATGTTCGTGACAGTGCTGTGTGCAAAGGTCGTTGGCTGTACGCTGCCGATGCTGGCTAAAAAACTTGGATTTGATCCGGCGGTCATGGCCAGCCCGTTCATAACGACGATTGTGGACGCCCTGAGCCTGCTGGTCTACTTCGGGATCGCAACAGCCCTGCTGCCGCAGCTTTCGGCACTGGTCTGACGCATAAAATGTCTTCTGGAGGAACGGCATGAGTACGAGAAAGAACGCGGCATACAACGTGGCTTACCGCATGTTCTCCGTATTCCTGCCGCTCGTGACAGCCCCATACCTGTCCCGCACGGTCGGGACAGACGGTGTGGGGCTTTATTCATTGGCATGGAGTGTATCCTATGTTTTCTGCCTGATCGGAATGCTGGGGCTGAACGATTACGGAGTGCGCACGATCGCCCAGGCTCGGGACGACCGGGAGAAACTGGATCACACCTTCTCTGCAATCCTGCAGATGCAGTGGCTGGTAGCCGGGGTGACGCTGATCGCCTGGTTCGGATATGTGTTTCTGGTGGCGGGGGAGGAAAAGACCATTGCCCTCCACCTGACCATGATGAGCGTCAGCTGCCTGTGCAGCCTGGACTGGTGCCTGATGGGACTGGATATCTTCAAACCCATCGCCCTGCGGAATACGTTTGTGAAACTGGCGGCGGCTGCCTGTGTCTTCATCTTTGTGAAGGAAAAGGCCGACCTGTGGATTTACGGCTTTGTCTGGAGCCTGGCAACGCTCCTGGGCAACCTGATGAGTGCAGCCTCCCTGCGGGGGAAAGTGAAATACAGGCCGGTGCCCATGCGGGAGAGCCTGAAGCACCTGGGCCCCTGCGCCGTACTGTTCATCTCGGTGCTGGCGGTGAACGTCTACCGCACCATGGACAAGGTGATGGTCAGCACGATTGCCGGCGTGGGTGAAAACGGGCTGTATGAGAATGCTGAGAAAATTATCTATTGCCTGAGCGGATTCATCTCCGCTATCGGGACGGTGATGATGCCGAAAGTGGCACATATGTGGAAACAGGGAGCCACGGAGAAGATCAGCCGGCATATTGACCGGAGCATGGAACTGATCCTCTGCATGGTCAGCGCCATGGCTTTCGGTGTGGCCGCGGTGGCAGACCGGTTTGCCCCGCTGTTCTACGGGGAGGATTTCCGGTATTCCGGCGTGCTGATGGCTCCGCTGGCCTTCACGCTGATCATGATCGGCTTTGCGAATGTGATTCGCACACAGGTGGTGCTGCCGCAGAAGCGGGATCATATCTTCGTGAAAAGCGTGTGCTGCGGCGCGGTGGTAAACCTGATTGCCAACGCGTGCCTGATTCCGTCGATGAAGAGCATGGGCGCGGTGGTGGGTACACTGCTGGCAGAGATGACGGTGCCGGTGGTCCAGTTCTGGATCCTCCGGAAGGAACTGCCGTACCGGCAGTACATGAAATACGTCTTTATCTATGCGGTTTTCGGAGCGGTTATGCTGGGCTGTGTCCGGCTGGAAGGGCTGCTGCTGACGCAGGAAACCTGGCTGACGCTGGCGATCCAGGCGGTTACCGGCGCGGCGGTTTATGCGGCACTGTGCTTCGGATACTGGAAGATCACGAAGAAAAGTTTCAAGGAAATAGGGGATTAGTTATTAAATTTCGTTGTTAGCGGCATAGGAAAAGAGGCTGCAGATGCAGCCTCTTTTGTTTGCCTTTTTGGGGATCAGTCGGCGGGATAGTAGGCGCCGAAGATGAAATCGTGCAGGTCTTCTGTTACAGCCTGGATGTCGCGCAGCTTGACCTTTTCATCCTGGTAGGACCAGCCCAGGTCGCCCTTCGTGGTGTCTCCCGGGATCCGCTTTTCTTCCATCAGGGAGGTGATGGAACTCATGTCGCTGAGCATATCGCTGTCCCGGACCACGGGCCACACCTGCATGGCCAGGTCCACGATTTCCTGCATGCTCATATCGGTGATCATGTACTGGGTCAGCTCCGGAATCAGGTTCAGGAGATCCAGCTGCTTGTTCTTCAGCTTTTCTGCGATCGGATGGAACAGGGCCTGCAGCAGGCGGCGGGTACGCCCGGTGCGCTGCAGATCGTTCTCACCGGCCACATGGCGGGTGCGCGCAAAGACCAGGCCCTGCAGACCGTCCAGGTGTTGGACGCCGTCGCTCTTCGTATCCAGGGCCTGGCGGCCTTCGGAGTGCATGTCATAGGTCCGCTTCATGGCTTTGGCGTTCTTCTTGATGTAGCTGTTGACGGCCTTCGCCTCTTTCGCGGTCAGCTCCACATCCACGCCGCCGAAGTACTCAATGATTTCTTCCACGCCGTAGAAGTTGATGGCGAAGTAGTGCTTGATATTCAGCTGGAAATTCCGGTTGACTGTGCGGATGACCCGCTCCGGAACGTCTTCCACATAATCCAGGCCGTTCCCGTTTTTCTTCATATGCCGGTAGGAGAAGGCATTGTTGATCGGGGCGGTGCCCTTGGAGGGAATATCCACCAGCAGGTCGCGGGCGATGGAGGTCAGCTTCAGGCTTCCGTCAAAAAGGTTGATGGAAAGGATGATGTTGACGTCGTTGCGCTTGGCGTAGCCGTTGTGGTTTCCCAGCTGATCCTTCAGGAGCTTGCTGTCGGTATTCCGGTCTTCATTGCCGCGGGTATCCACACCGATCAGGAGAATGTTGATGACTTCATCCGGGCAGTTCCGGTTGATTTCCAGTTCGTCATAGTTGATGATGGTGTCCTGGTCGTCATCCGGGAAGTTGGACCAGTCGTCGTCGGTATCTTCCTCTGAACCGATGGCATCCTCATCGTCCTCTTCGCCGTCTATATCAAGATCTTCGATGTCCAGGTCTTCGATATCCCAGTCATCCTCATCGCTTTCCGCCAGGGAAAAGACGGGAAGCAGCAGGGCAAGGCACAGCAGCAGGGCAAGCAGTCGTTTCATGGATCGTTCCTCCTGTAAGATCAAAGGTTATTCTTCACTGGTGGGATGATTCAGTTCATCCAGGGTCATTTCAAAGGCCGGCAGGAAATCCTGCAGGAAATCCTTTACCTCCGGCAGGGGAATGGCGTCCAGGCTCTGGCGGACATTCTCCGCAGCGAAGTCGAATTCCCGGTTGCCGGCACGTTTTTCCTCCAGGCACTTGATGTAGGCGGAAATCCGGTCCGCGGCCTTGACCACATCCCGGTCATATCCTTTTTCCTGTTTCAGGCAGGGAGAAAAGGCCGGACGCAGATCCTCCGGCAGGAGGGCAAGGAGCCGGTCGGCAGCGACACCTTCCAGCTGGCGGTATGCGCTGCGGAGTTCGTCATTATGATATTTCACAGGGGTGGGCAGATCGCCGGTCATGACCTCTGTCGCGTCATGATATACGGCCAGTGTCAGCACGTGATCCGGATTCACATCCCGGTGGTACCGGTCCCGCCCGATGACTGCAATCGCATGGGCGATCATGGCCACCTGCAGGGAATGCTCCGCATCATTTTCCGGCTGGGTATTCCGCATCAGGCTCCAGCGGCTGATCAGCTTCAGCCGGGAGAGATAAGCAAAAAAAGCGTAGGGCATGGTAACTCCTTTCAGACATTCATTATACCCGGGGAGGCGGGAAGTTTCAAGGACGGAGGGGAAATAAAAAAGCATCCGGCCTGTACAGCCGGATGCGTGAATACGCAGGGAATCAGAGCTGCTTCAGCTCCTTCAGGCAATGGGAGCAGATCATCTTATCCTTGAAGGGGGAGAGATCGCGGCTGTTGCCGCAGAAAAGGCAGTCCGGCTCGTACTTACGCAGGATGACAGATGCTCCTTCCACAAAGATTTCAAGCATATCTTTCGGACCGATATCCAGCGTACGGCGGAGCTCGATCGGGAGAACAATACGACCCAGGGAATCCAGCTGACGGATAACGCCTGTTGTCTTCATGGAAAAAACCTCCTCCAAAAGGCACTGTAAAATCGTTTACTGATGCGAGTATATAAAACGGACAAAGGTGTGTCAAGCGAAATAATAGAATAATTGTAAAAATCTATCGTCAAGTATCGAAAGGCCGGTCAGGACCGAAGCTGTGGAAGGGAAAACGAAAGGATTGAACCGGGAATGGGGAATGTGTATAATAGCGGAGTACAGAAAATACGGAGGTTTCAGCAGATGAGACTGAATATAGCCATTGACGGCCCGGTGAGCGCAGGCAAGTCTTCCGTTTCGGATGCGGTTGCGAAGAAACTGGGGATCCTGCATCTGGATACCGGCGCCATGTACCGGGCCCTGGGCCTTGCGGCGCTGGAAGCCGGCATTGACCCCGGGGATGAGGAAAAGATTGTTGAACTGTGCAGGAAGCTGAAGGTTTCCGTAACCTACGGGGCGGACGGACAGCATACCTTTGTGGAAGGCCGGGACGTGACAGGAATGATCCGTACGCCGGAGGTCGGCATGGCTGCTTCCACCGTGAGCCGGTATGCCGAAGTCCGGAAGGAAATGGTCCGGATCCAGCAGCGGCTTGCGGCGGAAACGGATATGCTGGTGGACGGGCGCGATATCTGCACGACCGTGCTCCCGAATGCGACGGTGAAGTTTTTCCTGACGGCGGACCAGGAGAAGCGGGCGAAGCGGAGATACCTGGAGCTGAAGGAAAAGGGTATGGAAGAGCCATTTGAAAAAGTGCTGGAGGATCTGAAAAAGCGGGACGAACAGGACATGAACCGTCCGGTGGAACCGCTGCGGCAGGCTCCGGACGCGGTGCTGGTGGATTCAACGAACCTGACCTTTGACGAAACTGTGGACACGATTGTCCGGATTGTGAAGGAAAAGTGCCATGAGTGAAGTGAAGCAGGAAATTGATTTTGAAAAACGCAGCAAGCTGTATGAATTTGTCCGGGGCATTTCAATCGGACTTTTCCACACAGTGATGCCCGTGAAATACCACAACCGGGAGCGGCTGGATCGTGAAGCTCCGTACGTACTGATCTCCAATCACCTGCATGCGCTGGATCCCGTGGTACTTGCCATGGGCGTCCGAAAGGAGCAGGTTGTTTTCCTGGGTAAGAAGGAACTGGGGAAGAACCCGAGAGTCCGCAGGATCCTTACTTCCGTGAAATGTATCCTGGTGGACCGGCATAATACGGACATGACCGCCATGCGGAACTGCATGAAGGCTATCCGGGCAAAGAAGATCCTGATCATCTTCCCGGAAGGCACCCGCCATCATGAGGGTCAGATGCAGGAAATCGAAAGCGGTGCATCCCTGATTGCAATGCGGTGCGGCGCACCGATTATCCCTGTTTATATCGAACGCAAACTGGCCTTTTTCAAGAGGACCCACGTCTGGGTCGGGGAAGAGATTCCGTCATCGGATCTGATCGCCAGGGGAATCAACGCGGAGACCTGCGAAGAGATGAACGAGCGGTTCCGGGCTACCTTCCGCAAACTGGTGGAAGAGGGTGAAAAGTTCCACGCAAAAAAATAAGAAAAAAACCTGAAATTTTTTCGCATCCCAGCAGGAAAATCCGGCAGGGAAGCGAAAATATTTATAGATGTAGCGTAAGTAAAGCGAAAGGATACCGGTTATGCCTCTGGAGACAGCTGCTCATGCCGGCTTCTGTATGGGGGTCCGGCGGGCCGTTGAAATGGCCGAAAAAGCGGCACAGGACGGAATTCCTTCCTGTACGCTGGGGGATCTGATTCATAATCCCGCTGTAGTAGCCGACCTGGAAGCAAAAGGACTGGCGCCTGTCCACTCTGTAGAGGAGGCCGGCAGCCGCCGGGTGCTGATCCGCAGCCACGGGGTTTCCCGCCGGGTGATGGAACAGCTGAAGGAAACCGGAAACGAAATCCTGGATCTGACCTGTCCCTTTGTGGACCGGATGCACCGGATTGTGGGGGAAAGTTCCGAAGACGGGACCCCGGTAATCCTGGTGGGAGAGCGTGAACATCCGGAGGTGCAGGGGACGGCCGGCTGGGCGAACGGAGAAGTCCGTTTTGTTGCAACGCCGGAGGAGGCAGAAGCCCTTCCCGAAATGGAACGGGCCGTTGCCGTATCCCAGACCACATTCCCGCCGGAAAAGTGGGAGGCGGTGCTGGAAGTGCTGCGCCGGAAGGTTCGCATCCTGGACGCGCACTGTACGATCTGCAATGCCACAGAGATCCGCCAGAAGGAAGCGGCGGAGATGGCAGGACGGATGGACGCGATGGTCGTCGTGGGCGGCCGTAACAGCGCCAATACGCGAAAGCTTTTCGACATCTGCCGGAGCGGGTGCGAAAAGGTGATCCTGGTGGAGAGTGCGGCGGAAATACCGCCCGCCTTTGCAAATAAAGATTCCGAAATGATTGGAATCACCGCCGGTGCATCAACGCCGACGGATTCACTTAAGGAGGTTGTCACACGCATGAGCGAACTGGAGAACAAGGACCTGACCCAACCCGCGGAGGAAGAAAACCACAATGACTTCATGGCAGAAGTCGAATCTACTCTGGTGAGGATCCGGCCCGGACAGACGTTGACCGGAAAAGTAGTGCAGATCACCGAGGACGAAGTCTGTGTCAGCATCGGATACAAGGCGGACGGACTGATCAAGCGCACGGATCTGGTTGACCAGGATGTCAAACTGGACGATGAAATTGAAGTCGAAGTCGTTAAGGTAAACGACGGCGAAGGCAATGTGCTGCTGAGCCAGCGCAACATCGTCAACCGCAAGGCGTGGGACGCCCTGATGGAGAAGTACGAAGCGGGCGAGTACGTGGATGCCGTCGGCAAGGAAGCCGTCAAGGGTGGCTTGATTGCCGATATTGGTGGTGTACGCGCCTTTGTGCCGGCCAGCCAGCTGAGCCAGCGCTATGTTGAGAAGATCGCGGATTATGTCGGCAAGGACATGAAGCTGAAGATCATCGAAGTCGACAAGCAGAAGAAGCGTGTCGTCGCGAGCCGCAAGGCCGTTGTGGCGGAAGAATCTGCCGCGAAGAAGAAGGAAGCCTGGGAGAAGCTGGAAGAGGGCATCGTGATTCACGGTATTGTCCGCCGGCTGACCGACTTCGGCGCCTTCGTGGATGTGGGCGGCGTGGATGGCCTGATTCACATCACCGACCTGAGCTGGGGCCGGATCAAGCATCCCAGCGAAGTCGTCAAGCCCAACCAGGAAGTGGACGTGAAGGTGCTGAGCCTGGACCGCGACAAGGAACGGATCCAGCTTGGTTACAAGCAGCTGCAGCCCCATCCGTGGGATGGCGCGGTTGAAAAGTATCCCGAAGGCGAAATCGTGGACGGCAAAGTGGTCCGGATCACTGACTTTGGCGCATTCGTGGAACTGGAGCCCGGCCTGGACGGCCTGGTTCACATCAGCCAGTGTGCGACGACCCGCGTAGCCAAGGTGGAAGACGCGGTGAAGGTCGGCGAAGAAGTCAAGGTCAAGGTGCTGGGCGTGGATCCCGAGAAGAAGCGCATCAGCCTGAGCATCCGCCAGGTGCTGGAGCCCGACGCTCCTGCCGTTGAAGAGGAAGCCGCTCCCGAAGCAGAGTATGAAATCGTCGCGACCGACGAGACCGTAGCGGAAGAAGTTGCTGAAGCTGTGGAAGAAGTCGTGGAAGCTGCTGCCGAGGAAAAGACCGAAGAATAATCACTGATTCACATAAAAGAGGAGACTGCGGATCATCTGAAACGCTTCCCGTCAAGTAGACAGTTAAACAAAAAACAAGAAGGGAACAAGAAATCTCTGGTAACCAGCAAAGGTTGCCAGAGATTTTCTTTAGTGGAAGCACGGCAAATAGCACCCTGCTGTCATCCGGTCAAAGGCTTCGCAAGTGGCCTGTGGCCACCCTTGACCGGCTGCCATCAGTGTGCTCAACGGCAGTCAAGGAGGGTCAGATAAATCTGCCCTCCCGGACCAATTCTCACTTAAGCAGCGAAGTAC
>JAFSOC010000011.1 GCA_017447185.1 Clostridia bacterium
AGAGCACATCGTTCACATCGATGGGGTCACTGGTTCGAGTCCAGTACAGACCACATAAGAAATACCACCCTTCACGGGTGGTATTTCTTATGTTATTTGTCATGTGGATCCGTACCAGTGATCTATCAGCGATGTGAACACATCATGTTCTGTATTCCCATCCATGCTCCCCGTGATAAATCATAAGCCTTGTCATACCGCCGTCAATGCAGATGTTCTCCCCTGTGATAAACCCCGCTTTTTCGGAACACAGGAACAGGACTGCTTCTGCGATATCCTCCGGCTTGCCGACCCGTCCCGCAGGCTGCTGCAGCGCGTCCGCCCCGGAAATCTCACTTCCGGTTGTATCGATCCACCCGGGTGAAATACTGTTGACCCGCGCCTTCCCCGCCAGGCTGACCGCCATCGCGTGCGTCAGCGCGGCAATCCCGCCCTTCGCCGCAGTATAGCTTTCTGTCTGCGGCTGGCTCATCCGGTCCCGGGACGAGGAGATATTGATAACGGACGCTCCCGGAGCGAAATGCGGCTGCAGCAGTTTGGTCAGATAGAACGGCGCGGTGACACCGACCGCCAGGGCATAGGAGAATTCCTCCCAGGAGCACTCCTCCATTCCCTTCATCAGCGGCAGGGCATTGTTGATGAGGCAGTCAACAGAGCCGCTTTCCGCAATCACGGATTCCGCGAACCGTTCCAGGGATGCTTTGTCGGAAACATCCCCGACAAACCAGTCGCCCGGCTGCCTGTCAATGATATGCACCCGGGCGCCCTCCCGCCGGAATGCGTCCGCCACGGCCGCTCCGATTCCACGGGCACCGCCGGTAATCACAGCAACTTTTCCCTCAAAAGCCTTCATTCCATACCTCCCGTTTTCCGGCCTTCCCGGCATCACCGGATCAGGCCGCCATGGAAAACACATTCATAAATCTGTTCTCCCCGGTAGCAGATGATTTCCCTGCCCTGGAACCATTCCGCTTCCCCTTTGACGGAACAGGCATAGGCGTAATCCCCGTTTTCATACTTTTCCGGCCCCCGGTACGGTATCTCTGCCGGGACATGCAGCAGCGCCTCCTTCAGGAAATCCCCGCTGAAAGGCCCTCCGGTAACCCGGCCGATATAATTCATGCTCCAGTACGGCACATCGGAAATCCACAATGCCTCTTCCCCGGCAAACAGTTCACCGCCGAGATAGGTATCATAGTACATGAGATCCCCTTCCCGGTAAACCAGGTCGTGGGAACCGGTCCTGGATGCCTTTGTCTCCGCGCCTTTCCCGGCATAGGTCGCCTGCTTGGCCCGGATCAGGAACTCCACAATTCTTTTATTCATAATTTCTCCTCCCAAAAATCGCCGTCCCCACACGGACCATCGTGGCGCCTTCTTCAACAGCCACCTCAAAGTCTCCCGTCATTCCCATGGAAAGAACCGGTCCGCGGAAATCCGGATCCGTTACCGAAAGCAGTTCCTTCGCGGCCAGTTCCTTTGCGAGGCTGTTCAGGCCGCGGAAGTAAACCCGGTTCGTTTCCGGTTCTTCGGTAAAGGGCGCGGACGTCATGAGGCCCAGCACCCGCACATGGGAAAACGAGGCGATCTCCTGCGCCGCCCGGATCACGCCGTCCGGATCGAAGCCCCATTTGCTTTCTTCCCCGGCGATATTGACCTCCAGGAGGATCCGCATCACCTGCTCCCGTTTGGCCGCTTCCTTCTCAATCTGCTCCGCCAGCGGCACCGAATCCACCGAGTGTATCAGCGCGGCCCTGCCGATCAGGTATTTCACCTTGTTTTTCTGCAGGTGCCCGATCATATGCCACCGGATCGGCCTGCTTTCCACCAGGCTGTTGTTCTCTTCGATCTTCTGCGTCAGTTCCTGGACATAGTTTTCCCCGAAATCTTCCGCTCCGGCCGCGCCGGCCTCCAGGATGTCCGAAAAAGGCTTCAGCTTGCTGACGGCAATCAGGGTCACATCCTCCGGGCGGCGGCCGCTTCTTTCACAGGCAGTCTTTATCCTGCCGCGGACAAACTGCAGATTGTCCGCAATGCTGAAACAATCTTCCCTTTCCTCGTTCATCAGGCAAACTCACTCCTTATCGAAAATCCGCTGCCCGGCACTTTTCGCCGCCGCGGCAGCCGGCATCAGTTTTTGAAAAACCTGGATGCAAGATACTCTGTCACCGTCTGCCCGCCGCTGGCACCCAGCTGCTGCAGGCAGGACAGGATCTCCATCTGCTTTTCCTTTGGCATCTTCCGGAGCGTGCCCAGCATGACTTCAGCGCTTTTCCATTTCTGCTGACTGATCTCGCTGAAACTGTCGGCCCCGGTGGATTCAAACAGGGAAAAAATAATCTCGGTAAAGGACTGCCGGTCCGCCTCGCTCATCTGGCCCAGCCAGTCACCCAGGGATTTCCGGACCAGCCGGCTGGTTTTCGTCAGTTCCGCCGGAACGAAGTGATTCCCCGATACATTCCAGCTGAACCCGTCATGCTGCAGGATGCCGGATTGGCTGCTTTTGACCACATGATGTTTCGCGGAAGAAGACAGCAGCAGACCGATGATGGATGTTTCCGGGATAATGCTGATCACCCGGGGAAGGATATGCTGGTACCCTTCGGCCTGGAGCGTTTCCTGCTGAAAACCGGGACCGTCATTGGAATACACCGCAAGAATGCGGTCCTGAACCTCCTGCCTGCAGAAGGCAGCCGCATATATCGCCAGGTTCCCGCCCTTGGAGTGTCCTCCGACGCGCAGGCTGCCCGGAAAATCCCCGCCGACCTGATCCAGGTACCGGATCGCCCGGCGCTGCCCTTCTGTCTCCGGCATGAAGCTGAGATTGAAATCTTCCTTCCAGCCCACCAGGGTTCCGTCCGTCCCGCGGAATGCGATAAAAGCGGTCCGGTCCGGCAGCAGGATGGTAACCGCCGCGAACTGCATGTCCCGGTCGGTTTCGGTTTCATCCAGGTACCGGCACAGCCGGATGTCCCTGTAGCGGGCGCCGCAGAGCATTTTCTCCATCAGCAGCGGCGCTTTGGCCGTAAAGGATTTGTTCGCGAGAATCTCCTCATGCGTATGGCGGCGGAAGAAGGCCTGGCAGGCATCCTGCAGGGAGACTTCTCCTCCGTCCATGGAAAGGATCCCGTCGAAATCCGTATAGGCAAGCTCAGAAAGAACCAGGTTGTCCACTTCATTGAAAGGATCGGCGTCAAAAGAGAGGTCGCACCGCCACTCCAGGTAGTCAAAGATATTTCCCATAATGATTTCTTCCCTTCCTTATCCGGAAGTCCGTTCCGACCGCAGGATGGAGTACCAGCTTGCATCGCAGATGCCCGTGTTGTTCCGGTCCGCAGCCCGTCTTGTTCCCTCGTACTTCATTCCGCAGTGCTTCATGACCATTCCCGAATGGGGATTGTTGGGATCGTGATAGGAGCAGATACTGTTCGCCCGGACCTCATCAAAGAAAAAGTCAATCACCGCCTGCGCGGCTTCAGACATGATTCCCTGGTGCCACCAGGCCTTTCCGAGGCAGTACCCGATCTGCACCGATTCCAGATCGTCGTTCGCCAGGCCGTGAATGGTCCCGATCGGGTCATCCCCGCTTTCTTTCAGGGTAATGGCCCAGTGGTAATAATCCGGCTTTTCATAGAGGGGAAGCCAGGTTCCGATAATATGCCTCGTCACTTCCGGGTCTGTATGCACAGGCCAGGTCAGGAACCGGGTAACCTCCGGATCGGAGGCCCAGTTCCTGTACATGGTGTCCGCGTCGGACAGCATCAGCCGCCGCAGCACCAGTCTCCCGGTTTCCAGTTTCTGTGTTCCGCAATGATTCATAGTGCAGGCCTCTCTGTTCGTCTCATATCTGCGTCCGGATCCTTATCTGTTTTCCTCCGCCGCCAGAATTTCCTCCGCGCTTCCCATCTTCTGTACATAGCCGTCCAGCATCTTTGCCTTCTCCGTCAGTCCGCGGGACCGCGGGTTGATATAGATCCGGTGACGGTTGCTGCTGTTGCGTGCCTGCTGGATCAGGTTCAGCGCGGCGGAGTTTCCGTCAAACGCCAGCAGTACGGAAGGCCTGTTCCGGAAGACTTCGTAGGAAACGCTCTTATACAGGCCGAGCCCGGAGCTCTCGATGGAGATCAGGATCCCGACGCCTGCCGCGCGGAGCACCTCCGCCGCCGTCCGCGGCAGCCGGTTGGGCACCACGGCGCACACCCTGAACCGCCCCGCCGCCTGCCGGACCAGGTATCCCTCCTGCCCCAGCAGCGTATGGCCGATCACAAAGAAGACCTTCTCCGGATCCGCCTTCACCAGCAGTTCGTCGATCAGCGCACGGTCTTCTTTCCGGATCGTCGTCCGACGGGCATTGCTGTTGAAGCTGCCGCCGCAGATCACGATGGGGAGCATACCCTCCGGCAGCACCGCCAGCCGGTCCTTCAGGGCTTCCTCCGCACTGACGGTCTTTCCGGACTGATGCAGGATAATACCCGGCTTGCCGGTCTTCTCCAGCACATGTTCATAGTACTGCTCGATATCGTTCCCGGCGCATGCCTGCCGGAAGCGGGCCTGTTTCCCTTCAAACGTCCTGATGCTGGCCTCCAGCAGTTCATCCTCTCCCTGCCGCATCCGCCGCAGTTCTTTCGTCCCGAGCCCCAGCAGTTTTTCCAGGCTCAGTTCCTCATCGATGGAGTTGGTTCCGTACAGCGCGCCGCCGTCCGTTCCCTGCACGCAGCGGACCCCCGCCTGCAGGTACTGCCGCAGGGGATATTTTTCCAGGGAGCTCAGGTTGTTCAGCCGCACATTTGAGGTGATCTGGAATTCAAGGGTCACATTGTTTTCCCGCATTTCCTCCAGCAGTTTTTTGCCCTTCGCGCTCTGCAGGTTGCAGGTATACAGTCCGTGGCCGATCCGCAGGGGCGGCATCTCCTGTCCCGGGGCCAGGGCTTCCTTCACGCAGTGGATACTGTTTGCCACGTTGTCCCGCAGGCTGTCGTTCTCCCCTGCGTGAATGCGGATCACGAACCCGGGATGATCCCCGGCCAGCGCAGTCAGTTCCCGAATCACACCGCGGAGCTCCAGGATATCGTTGATCTCCTCGCCGATAATATCCGCGCCGGCCACATACGGATCATCCGCGACGGCCCGCAGACACCGCAGGTTTTCCGCCAGGTAATCCGCCGGGGTCATGCGGTCCTGCACAATGGTCAGGGGAACCCGGCGGATTCCCGCCAGGAAGCGGAGCAGTACGCCGGTCTCCCGGGTGACCTGCGGCATGATCTCATGGATCTCCCGCAGCCTGGCCGGGAAAAGTGCGCTGTTCAGCAGCGCCGTATCGGAAATCTCCGCGTATTCGATCCCGTACCGCCTGTAAGTCCGGGCAATCCACAGCAGCAGGTCCTGGAACAGCGTATTCCGGCAGTACCGGTCTACCTCCCGGTCCTGCTGCATTTTTTCCGCATAAGCCCGCACTTCCGGATCGGGAATCCCGGCGGGATTGATCCCGCTAAAATGGAAGTCGGAAGGCTTTCCGCGGGTGAATACATAGCGGTACAGGTACACCTTCTCCAGATCGGCAAAAACCGCCTGGCCATCTTTCGGAATGGTCAGGGAATTCCGGATGCGGCCGATGTTTTCCGCCGCATGCTTCGGATTGCCGAGGATCAGGTCCGCGAAATTAATAAACGTGAAATCGTCGATCCGGCGTTCCCTGTGGCGTCCGGTCAGAACGGTATCCCCCAGCTTCTCCTCCGCCGCCCTGCGGGCCTCTTCCAGCCTGGAAACCTGTTCCGCCGTGCATTTCAGCCCCAGCTTCTTGATATAGTAATACGGATACCGGATCTGGTGGATCAGGCCCAGCGCGATCAGCACGTCCGGCGGCAGGTTGCCGTTCATATGTGTGTGCAGGTCCGTCCGGAACTTGCAGTCGCTGCGGATATAGGTCTTCACGATCGTTTTTTCGACGCCCAGCCGGTAATCCTTCGTCTGGCTCATCAGCGTCTTGGAAATGGCAGGAATGGATGCCTTCAGCTCCACCCGTCCGTCCGGGTAGATATTGGCAATCTTCGTATTGCCCAGGCGCAGGATATACATCCGCTCGTTGTTTCCGTCAAAGTAACAGGGGATCTCGTCCCGGATGACCTTCAGGCCGTTTTCGTCCGTGCCGGTTTCCAGTCCGCACAGCACGGCCAGGTTCGTAATCAGGTTGCCGGTCCGGTGGTTCGGCGTATGGATCTCATAGAACAGGCGTTCTCCCTGCAGATACAGTTCCACGGCCAGGTCCTTTTCCCGGTCCAGGTAGAATTTACGGAAGAAGATCATTCGTTCTCAGTCCTTTTCCTTGCGAATCCGAAGAATAATCCGGTTGGGGTATTCCCTGTCATCGGTGTAGAAATACTGCTGTTCCGTAAAAGTGCTGCTCAGCACTTCCAGCTCCAGGGCGCGGTCCTGCCCGAATACGTCGTATTCCGGACCGTTCCAGCGGACGTTCATCACTGCGCCTTCCTCTTCCGAATACTCAATAGCGGTATGAATCTGCGGCGCCTCCAGGATGGGAAGCAGCAGGTTATGCACCAGTTCCTCAAAGGCCAGGCGGATGCGGGCGCCTGTCTTCCAGGGAATCTGGTTCTTGCTGCAGTAGCGGTCGATTTCGCTGGCCGCACCCCGGAAATCATAATCCTTGCTTTCAATTTCAAGTTCGAGTACTTTCAGCCTGCGGATAAACCGGCGGGTGTTTTCCCGCTGCGGGTTTTCAAAGATCTGCTCCGGCGACCCGTCCTCATAGATACCGCCTTCGTCCATGTAGAACACACGGTTACTGATCGCCCGGGCGAAGCTCATTTCGTGGGTCACGATCATCATCGTCTTCCCGGTCTTTGCCAGGTCCCGGATAACGGATTGAACCTCCTCCACCATGGTCGGGTCCAGCGCACTTGTGGGCTCGTCAAACAGGATGATTTCCGGATCCATCGCCAACGCCCGGGCGATGGCAATCCGCTGCTTCTGCCCGCCGGACAGCTCATCCGGATAGTTCAGCGCCTTTTCCGCCAGGCCCACCATGCGCAGCAGACGCATCCCTTCGTCATAGGCTTTCTGCTTCTCCCAGCCCAACAGTTCCATCGGTGCGAACATGATGTTTTCGATCACCGTCATATGGCCGAACAGGTTGAAGGACTGGAACACCATGCCCAGCTTCCGGCGCACTTTTCCCAGGTCGCACTTCGGGTCCGTCACATCCACGCCGTTGACCCAGATATGCCCTGACGTTGGTTTCTCCAGCATATTGATGCAGCGCAGGAGTGTGCTCTTGCCCGTACCTGAGGGACCGATCACGGAGATGATATCGCCCTCGTCGATCTCCACGGATACGTCTTCCAGGGGCGTAACATTCGCATATGCCTTTTTCAGGTGTTCGATCTTAATCATGCCGGTTCACCCCCTTCAGAACGGTCTCTGATGTCCGCCGCCGCGGGTTCACCCGGATCTGGATCCTGCCCACGAAGAACGCCAGCAGGTCTTCCAGCAGGAAATAGATAACCGTAATCGCAATCAGGGGGAAGAAGGCCTCATAGGTACGGCTGCGCACGATATCGCCCATCTTCGTCAGGTCCTGCACCGCGATATAGCCGACAATGGACGTGGCCTTGATGAGGCTCACAATTTCACCCTGGTACGGCGGCAGCACATGGGGCAGTGCCTAGGGCAGGATGATTTTGAAGAACGTCTTCTTCCTGGAACAGCCCAGTGCGTACGCCGCTTCGTACTGTCCCTTTTCAATCGTACCGACACCCAGCTTCAGCAGACTGTAAACTGAAGACCCGAAGGTCAGTGTGAAGCCGATCACCGCCACGACAACCCCGCTGATCGATACGTTCCCGAAGATGATGTAATACAGGATCATCAGCAGTACCACCGCAGGCATGCCCTGCACCAGCTTGATGCAGATCCGGGTTATAAAATTGGCCACAGCGTTCCCATTCCGGCACAACATGAACACCCCAAAGCCGAGCAGGGTTCCAAACAGGATCGCCAGCGCCGTAATGACCAGGGTCGTCACGACGCCGTCCGTGAACAGCTTCCAGCGTTCCTCCCGGATGAAAGTCTTCTCGAAGCTTTCCGCCAGTGTATCCCAGAAGGAGGGACCTCCTGCGGCCTCCTGCGGTCTGAGCACCGCCAGCACGGAAAGGCTTGTGAATGTGGGGTCGGAAAACAGTACGCTTTCCGCCCGCTCTGCCGTGTACGCGATTCCGCTGCTGGCAAAGTCAACCTTCCCGGTCAGCACAGAGGGAATGATTCCGGAGAAATCCATCTGTACCACCTGCAGGCCGTAACCGTATTCCTCGCAAAAGCGGTAAACCGTTTCAATATCGATCCCCGCCGGTTCCCCGTTGATCAGATAGACGAAGGGGACGATCGTCGCATCCGTTGCCATCCGCAGAGTGCCCTTCGTCGCTTCCAGGCTTTCCAGGTCGGGAGCCAGGCGCCTGGATTCATCCACACCAAACCAGGCGTTCTGGATTTCTTCCTGTACACCGTTTTCCTTGATTTTACTGAGAAACGCATTGAATTCTGCGCACAGTTCACGGCCTTTGTCCGTCTTCGGGAACACCGCCCCGATATCCATCGTCTCGCCGATCCCTTCCTCGAGGAACATCAGGTCCGGGTTTTCCGCCATCATATATTTCACATTCGCGATGGCGGAGGCATACGCGTCAATTTTACCCGCCCGCAGCGCGCTGAGCATATCTACGTCGGAATTGAAGTAGAACAGTTTCGCGTTCGGGAACAGTTTTTCGACCTGCATCACCTGGACGCTTCCGGTCATGACGCCGATGCGCTTGTCCTTAAGCTGCTCCTGCGTCAGGGCAGATAGTTCAGCATCCTTTTTCATCACAGCCATCAGGACATGGCCGGAATAGTATGGATCAGAGAACAGGATACTTTGCTTCCGCTCTTCGGTAATGGTAAACGAGGAAAGTGAAAAATCCGCTTTGCCCGTCTGGATCGCGGACAGGATCCCTTCAAAGTTCGCGGCTCCCACCGTCAGCCCGTATCCCTTCGCTTCACAGAACAGGGCAGCCAGCTCCACATCCATGCCGACTATTTCCTCGCCCCGGAAATAGTTCATCGGAGCAAATGTTCCGGCTGTCAGCATAACGAGCGTACCCCTGGTCGCCGGGAAGGATTCATAGTCCGGAAGCGTTTTGTCCGCTTCTTTTCCCTCCGTCCATTTGACAGTGATCCGGTCCAGCTCGCCGCTCGCCTTCAGATTCGCGAGCCACCCGTTAAATTCATCCCGGAGCGTCTCACCCGCATCGGTTTTCGTAAATACGGCGCCGTACTCAACGGCCTCCAGTCCCGCATCCCGGGAAGCCAGCCTGCTGTTTTCCGTGAGCAGCAGCTTCATCGGAGGTTCGTCACATGGGAAAGCATCAATCTTTCCGGTTTCCAGTGCGGCAACCATATCCGACATGCTGTTGAAGTAGCTGAGCTCCGCATCCGGAATCACTTCCAGCACAAGGTGGTCAAAGACCGAGCCCATCTGTATGCCGATCCGCTTGCCGCCCGGTCCGCCGGCCGCGCTGTTCCCGTCCGCAAAGGCAGAGCAGATCCCGCAAAACAGGATCAGGCACAGCGCCAGGCATCCGATCCGTTTCCTGATCATGTTCCTCTCACTCCCGATACTGTCTCTGTTTATACCATCTTTCCGTCTTCAACCCGTACGGCAATCTGCCAGTCGTCCTCATAGACAATGGTCCCGACAGCATTGGTATAAACAATATCATAGGGATGGCTGTATTTGTCCAGGATCCGCACCGCCGATGCGATCTTTTCCTGCATCTCCCCGGTGGTTCCGGTTTTGAAGAAGGTGATCACCTTCTCATTGTTTTTACAGGGTTCCGGTTCCGGCAGGTTTTCTTTGAACCAGTCGTCAATCTCCCGGAATGACTTCTCATCCTCCGGCTGCATGATCCCGTCCTGGATCATCCGCCAGCAGATACTGAAAATCCCCTTGGGATACCCGGTGATCCAGGAGTCCTCCCGGCCCTGGATTCTCATATACCTGCACCCGTTCATTGTTTTCCTTCTTTCTCCGGCTCGTCTTCCTCGCTGAAATCCGTATCCATTGCAATCTGCAGGGTAAAGTCCGGATAGGCTTTCTGTACGTCTGCGCAGACTTCGCTGTACACCTGGTGGCGGTCCGGGGCACTGAAACTGACGACGATGTCAAAACGGATCTTCTTTTCCGCCTGGTCATAATAGAAGCCGTGAATCTGGAGGATATGCGCATGGGACATGACGATCCCGGTCACCTTTTCCCTTGCCGCCACAGCCTCCGGATTCCTTGTGTTGACCGAATAAACACCGATGGCAGTGAGAAGGACATTGTGCTTCTTGTAAACATCCACCGTAATGGTCCGGATCAGCTTGTCCAGGTCGTCCGCGGAAAGTGTGTCCGGAACCTCGATATGGATGGATCCGTTGTAGGCATCCGGCCCGTAGTTGTGCAGCACCAGGTCATAGGCCCCGCTGACCTGCGGATAACTGACGACCGAGGCCTTGATCTCCCGCGCCAGTTCCGCGTCTGCCCTCTCTCCCAGGATCTGGGACAGGGTTTCCCTCAGCATCCCGACGCCCGATTTGATAATCACCAGCGCGATAATTGCGCCCAGCCAGGCTTCCAGTGAAACATGGAAGATCAGGTAAATAGCGGCTGCCACCAGTGTGGAAGCTGAGATGATGGAATCCAGCATGGCATCCTTGCCGGAATTCACCAGGGAGTCGGAGTTGACCTTTTCACCGACGCTCTTCACATACCGGCCCAGGAAGATCTTCACCACCACCGCGACCCCTACAATGATCAGGGACACAACGGAGTAATCCGGCGTATCCGGATGGATGATTTTCTTCACGGACTCAACAAACGCGGTAACACCGGCATACAGCACCAGGATGGAAATCACCATCGCGCTCAGGTACTCGATCCTGCCGTATCCGAAGGGATGCTTCCTGTCCGGTTCCTTTCCGGCCAGCTTCGTTCCCACAATGGTGATCACGGAGCTTGCCGCGTCCGACACATTGTTGACCGCGTCCATCACGATGGCAATAGAGTTGGAGGCCAGGCCCACAACCGCCTTGAACGCCGCAAGGAACACATTCGCCAGAATCCCGATGATACTGGTCCGGATAATCACGGCATCCCGTTTTTTTGCTCCGTCCATCACATCATTCGCCATAAATACCCTCTCCTCTTTCCGTTTCCCGGATAATCCGGTCCGCCACCTGTTCGGCGGTCAGGCCGTCTGTACAGATAATATTTTCCATGGCCGCAAACTGCGGCAGTGATTTCAGGCTGATCTCCAGCCATTCCTCCGTCCGCCATTCGCACTCCCGGTCGTTTTTCCACCGGTGGATCAGCTCCTCCCTGCCGCAGAGCAGGGTAAAGTTCCTTTCTTCCGCCTGCAGTGCGGAAATCCCCTCCGCGAATCTTCGGCGTACCCACGCATCGTCCATCAGCCATACCAGGACCACCCTGCGGCAGACGGAACATTTCCGGTAATTACCGATCATGTGCAGGATGTTGTCCACAGCCATCTCCCTGGTTTCCCGGCTGCCCACAAAGGGATGGAGATCCATGCACCAGTCCCCGTCAATGAACGCCGTTCCCGGAAGCTTTTCGGCGATAAGTCTCCCGGCCGCGGTCTTTCCCACGCCCATTGGCCCGTTGATGACAATCACCTTCATACCGCTCTCCACCGGCTCCTCCCGTACGTGGTTTATTTGTTCCCGGGTTTCCAGGGCTTCGGGGTCAGGAGTGTCGTCCTGCCGATGTCCGGGAGCACATCATACACGGAGCATCCCATTTCCTTTTCAAAGGATTCCTTGATCGCAAAGGCAGTCTCCCATCCTTTGATATAGCCTTCCATGATACCGTATCTCCGGGTCACATCCACAAACCGCTTTTCCAGGATAACAAATCCGTAATCCACCGCCAGGGAATCGCACAGCTGGATCAGCCGGTCATAGTCATCCGCTTTGCAGTGCAGGATATATTCCCGGATCATTTTTTCCCGTTCGTTGTCCGGCTCGCTGTCGAATTCTTCCTGCATACGGAGATAGGAGTGTGTCATACAGATCCGGGCCGCCTCATCCCATCCTTTTTCCATGCAGTACCGGTAGCCTTCACAGATGTGCGTCGGGATATCCACAATGCCGACCCGCCTGCCGATATCATGTAGCAGGCCGACGATATATGCCTTCTCCGGATCCAGGGAGGAAATCTTTTCGGCGATCTTCCTCGCTGCGATCCCCACGTTTACCGAATGCTTCACCCAGGGGCCGGGATTCAGTTCCCCCGCAAGCTCCAGCTCACGCATAGCCTCGTCTGCTGTCGGCAGCATTTTTATATCCTCCGGATCAATATACAGAATCGCATGATAATAATATATTATAACAGAAATCGGGTGTTTCGGGCAATTCTTTCTGCCGTTTGCTTTTCCCGCTCCCGGGTTTCTGATATAATGATATACAGAATCAAAGCAAATATCATTCGGTGAGGTGTTCAGCCATGAAAATCGCGGTACGCTACTACACAAAGACAGGAAACACGAAGCGCCTTGCGGAAGCCGTCGCGAAGGCCGTCGGCGCGGAAGCCCTTCCTCTCAGCGAACCGGTGAACGAGCCGGTGGATCTCCTGTTCCTGGGCAATTCCTATTATGCCTTCACCATTGATCCGGAGGTCCGGACTTTTATCCACTCCCTGGATAAGGAAAAGGTGGGCCGCATTGTGAATTTCGGTTCCGCCGCTATGATGAATTCCACCCGGAAAAAGGTGGAAGCCGAAGCAAAAAAAGTGGGTATCCCCACGGATGAGCGGGAATTTCACTGCAAAGGAGAATTCAAGGGAGTCCACAAAGGCCGGCCGAATGAAGAAGACCTGAAGGCCGCGGCTGCCTTCGCGCAGGAACTCCTCCGGAAGGAGGAAAAAGCCTCATGCTGAATCCCGGAACCAAAGCCCCGGACTTTTCCCTGGAGGACCAGAACGGGAACAGGCACAGCCTCTCCGAATTCAAAGGGCAGAAGGTGGTCCTGTATTTCTACTCGAAGGATATGACTTCCGGATGCTCCAGGCAGGCCTGCGGATTTGCGGAGCTTTATCCGCACTTCCGGGAAAAAGGCGCTGTGATCATCGGTATCAGCAGGGACAGCGCGGCCAGCCACAAAAAGTTTGAGGAAAAATACAGCCTGCCGTTCATCCTCCTGGCCGATCCGGAAAGAAGCGCGATTGAAGCTTACGATGTCTGGAAGGAAAAGATGAACTACGGAAAGCCCACCATGGGCGTCGTCCGCACCACCTACCTGATCGATGAGAACGGAATCATTGCCAAAGCGTTCACAAAAGTAAAAGCCTCGGACAATCCGCAGCAGATGCTGGACGAACTGACATAACATGCAAAAATGCCCCGCTCCGCTGGAGCGAGGCATTTTTGCGGACCGGTCGCCGGTCAGGCGTACATGTACTTCTTGGAAGAATCGTACTTCGGATCGTCCTTCGGAAAAGCGATGGTCGGAACATCGACCATCATGGCCGCTGTCCGGGCATGCTGTTCCAGCTCCTTCAGCAGTTCATTTTCCTTCGGTGCTTCCGTCCGTACCGGTTCTGCCGCCACGGGTGCCGCCGTCACCGCGGTTTCCCGCGCCGGCTCAGCTGCGGCAGTGGGAACGGTTCCCCTCTTTGCGTCCCTCGCCGCGTGCCGGATGGTCCGGGCCGCATCCTTGATGATCTTCCGGACCGCCCTGGCGATCCCGCGGAGATCCTTCGCAACGCCCTGCGCGTTAAAGTTGTTGCGTATACAAAGTACCAGCAATACTCCCAGCAAAATCCAGAACATTTCCTTCTCCTCCCATTCCTTTCAAACCGTTCTTCACATTACTCTTCCGGCAGCACCAGCGCGCACACGATGTAAGCGATCAGGCCGGTTCCCCAGCCGAACACCAGCAGTGCCCACACCAGACGGACGATGACGGGATCAATACCCAGCCACTCCGCGATACCGCCGCAGACGCCCGCCACTTTCTTGTCCTTCGCGCTCTTATGGATGCGTCCGTTCAGGCTTCCCTTCTGGCTTCCCGCGATATACTGCCAGATAAAATATCCGAGGGCGAGTCCCGCAATGATTGTCATAGCTGTTTTCATATTCTTATCCTCCTGAAATAAATCTTTCCTGTGTGGCCGCGGTTCGCAGCCGCTTCTCTGCCACACTCATCATTTAGACGAGCGAAACCGGAAAACGTTACAAAAAAATTAAAAAAATTTTTTGGAGGCTTTTTCCAGTTCCAGCAGCGCCTGTTTCCGGTCCAGTCCCGCCGCATATCCGGTCAGGCTCCCGTCCTTTCCGATCACCCGGTGGCAGGGAATGATCAGGGCCACCGGATTATGCCCCACAGCCCCACCAACCGCCTGCGCGGACATCCGGGGCACCTGCAGCTGCTCTGCGGCAAGCGCCGCGATCTCCCCGTAGGTTGTCGTCGTGCCATAGGGAACTGTGTACAGGATTGTCCATACCGCCTGCCGGAAAGCCGATCCCCGCAGGCTGATTTCCGGTGTGAATCCCGGATCCTCTCCGCCGAAATACAGGTCCAGCCACCGCGCTGTCTCCGCAAAAACAGGCAGTTTTCCTGCCGCGGGAGCGTCCTGCCGGGCCCCGGGCCTTGCAAACCGGAGACCAGTCAGTGCTTCCCCGTCGCTCTCCAGGATCATCCGGCCCAGCGGTGATGCGTAATACTGAAAAAACAATTCGATGTTTTGTTCCATGGGATTCCTTTCTGCCTGATGCTATTTCGCTTTTTTCATGCGCGGAAATCTGCTATAATAACCTTATCCATAACAGGGGGATATGCAAAATGATTACAGTTGCTTTTTTTGATGCAAAAGATTATGACAAACCTTCTTTTGAGCAGTACGGCAGCCGGCACGGCATCCGTTTCCGCTACCTGGAAACCAAGCTGAATGAGGATACCGTCGATCTGGCCAAAGGCTGCGACGCGGTCTGCATCTTTGTCAACGACACTGTCAGCGCCGAAGTTATCGACAGGCTTTATGAGCTCGGAGTCCGCCTGGTTGCCCTGCGTTCGGCGGGCTATAACAACGTGGACCTGCAGGCAGCCTTCGGCAAGGTCCATGTGGTGCACGTACCGGCCTACTCTCCCTACGCGGTGGCGGAACACGCGATGGCCCTGCTGCTTACTTCTGTCCGGCGGATCCACAAGGCATATAACCGGACCCGGGAGTTTAATTTCTCTCTGAACGGCCTGACCGGATTCGATTTTCACGGAAAAACTGTCGGCGTCATCGGCACCGGCCGGATCGGAAGGATCTTCATCGATATCTGCCGCGGTTTCAGCATGAATGTCCTCGCCTATGACCTGTTCCCCGCGAAGGACAGCGGGATTGACTATGTTTCCCTGGATGAGCTGCTGGAGAAGAGCGATATCATCTCCCTCCACTGCCCGCTGACAGAAGAAACGCGACACCTGATTGACAGCGCCGCGATTGAGAAAATGAAAAAAGGCGTCGTTATCATCAACACTTCCCGCGGCGGCCTGATCGATGCGGACGCGCTGCTGGAGGGCATCAAGGCCCGGAAAGTCGGAGCCGCCTGCCTGGATGTGTACGAGGAAGAGGCCGATGTGTTCTTTGAGGACCGTTCCGGCCATATCCTGAACGACGATCTCCTGTCCCGGCTGATTTCCATGCCCAATGTGATCGTCACTTCCCACCAGGCATTCCTGACGCACGAGGCGCTGAACAATATTGCGGAAACCACCGTGAACAATATCCTTTCCTGTTTCGAAAAGGACGGCGCCTGCGACAACGAACTGTGCTACCGCTGTGAAAACATGGAGCAGTGCAAAAAAGAGCGCAGGGGCAAGTGCTTCTGATCCGCGTTCAGTCCTCAGGCCGGGGAGAACAGTTCCTGCAGGATCTTTGCGGCATTCTCCTCCGGGGATGTTTCCCCGGTATCCACCGTCAGCTCATATCCTTCCTTTGGATACAGGTAAGTGGCGGAAGCTTCTGCGGATCCGGGGCACCGGTCCCCCCGCTTCTCCTCCCTCTTCCGGAGGATCTCCGGCGCGCAGGTGACATGCACCGTCCGCAGGGGATAGGCCTTCACCGCCTCCGTCAGCTGCGTGAAAATCCGCTCACTGGTGATCACGTGGTCGATGATGACCCCGTTCCCGGTCCGCATGATCTCCAGTACTTTTTTACAAAGATCTTCCGAAATCTCAAATACGTCATCCTCATAGATGGTTTCCATCGGTTCACATTTCATGAAATCGTCGATGGAAACCACTTCATATCTTTCCGCATATTGATCCGCAATCCGGGCCTGCAGCTCGGCTGCCAGGGTGGATTTTCCGCTGCTGGACGGACCGTTCAGCAGGATGATCTGTTTTTCCATTTCAGGCCTCCTTCACGGCACACACCGTACAGGTGGTCCCCCATACCTGCAGGATCCTGACATCGCTGAATCCGGCTTCCGCCAGGATTTCCATCTCATGCTCCATCGTCAGCGGCGTGTCATAGTGGTAAAACTGTCCGTCATCCAGCTGCTGTTCCCGCTTCAGCGCTTCCAGGTTCTCAAAGTATTCCTTCTCCAGCGCTTCCGATTCCGCAAAATAATCCGTCAGGATAAACTTCCTGCCTTTTTTCAGTGCGCCAAAAAGGCCGCGGTACAGTTCCCGTTTTTTCCCCGCTGTGAAATGGTGCAGGGATTCCACGGATACCGCCGCATCATAGGTGTCCGGGGATAGTTCCGCGTCAAAATAGGATTCGCACCGCAGATGCAGTTTCCTGTCCGGAAACTTCGCCGCCAGTGCGTCCAGCATCGGCTTGCACAGGTCGATGCCGGTCACATCCGCCTCCGGATTCAGCCGGAAGTATTCCTCCAGCTCCAGTCCCGTTCCGCAGCCCAGGTCCAGCACTCTGGCTCCCGGCTGCGCCGGCAGCTGCGCTGCCGTATAGGCATAGAAATCCGATGCGCCTTCAATGGTGGTGCGCATATGTTCGTCATACCCGTCCAGCCGGTTTGTAAAGAATTCCGACATCTCTTCCAGTTTCATAGGTTTGCTCCGTTTTCCTGCCTCTCCGCCGGCAGTCTCCTCCTCCGGATCCACTCCCGCATCACCGGGCGGATCGGCGGGGAGATTTCCTCCATGTCAATCTCCTCTGCCGCGAAGAACCGAAGTTCTTCCATCTCCCCGTCATTCATCGCCGGTTCCCCGTGCCATTTCCGGCAGAGATAGACAATTTCAAAGTTGGATACTTCATCCCCGTTGGGATAGATATAATGGGTTTCCGGTCCGGAATTGACGCAGAAGAACTCCAGCTCCTCCGCAGTCACGCCCATCTCTTCGTGCAACTCGCGCCTGGCGCATTCCTCGGCGATTTCGTCAATCTCCGCAGCGCCGCCTGAATACCCCCATTTGTGGTTGTCGGACCGTTTTCCCAGCAGGGCCCGGCCGGATGCGTCCAGGCAGATCACGCTGGCCGCGCACTGCATGACCGTCCGGTGGCCCACATATTTCCTCATCTCCGCCATATACCCGGTCATCTCCGTATCCCCTCCTTCCGGATCCTGCCGCCTCTCCCGTTTCCCCGGTTTCTCAGGCCTTCTTCCAGATCCCCCGGAAGATCTCCCTCCGTTCGCCCTGGTATTCGCCGGTGCCCTCGAAAACCGGTTCAAATCCGCATTTTATCAATACATGCTTCGAGGCCGCGTTGTCCCGCAGGCAGATGCCCAGCACCTCCCGGATTCCGATCCGCCCCGCCATCACCGGCAGGAACGCCTGCACTGCTTCCGTGGCATAGCCCTTCCCGGTATACTGCTTCGCGATATGGTAGCCGATTTCCCAGGCGCCGTCTCCCAGCGGAACCATCTGCACATAGCCGATGTTTTCCCCGCCGGCCTTCGTCAGCACCGGATAGGTCAGCGGCCCTTCCGTCCCGCTGTACCGCGATATCAGGAAGGCGATGGCTTCCCCCGCCTCCTCCTCGGTTTCAAACACTTCGTCCGGAACAAATCTCCGGTTGTCCTCATCCAGGGAATTCAGGTGTACATCCTTCGCCATGTCCGGCGTAAATTCGGTAATCACCAGTCTTGCCGTTTCAATCTTCATCGCTGTCCGTCCTCATTCGCCCTGCGGCACATTTTCATGCAGGCTCTTGTTCCGGTAATTCAGGTTTGTCCGGACGGTGTACCCTTCCTTTTCCCAGAAGGCGTTCCCGCCTTCATTCTCCTTGAATACCAGCCCGAAAATCTTTGTGATTCCTTCCGCCCGCAGCGCTTCCTCCGCCTGCTGCACCAGCCGGTGTGCAATCCCCTGCCGGCGGCAGTCCGGACGCACGCACATATGATGGATGATGGCGCGCCGCCCGTCGTGACCGGTCAGGATCACGCCGGCCACCCGTGTCTTTCCGCCGTTCTCCTGCTCCTCCGCGAGAAAGCAGGTAGTCGGATTGCGTTTCAGGTAGCGGGCAATGCCTTCCCGGCTGTCGTCCACCGGGTTCAGCGCCCGCCTGGACTGTTCCGTGCTGTTCCAGAGTTCAAAGATCGCGTCATAATCCTCAATGACCACCTGCCGGATCGTAATCTTCATAAATCATCCTCTTGCTTTCACAGTTACTTTGCGATAAACATCCCGTATTCCTTGGGAACCCGCAGGATTCCGCCGGACATATTCCGCTCCAGGACAGCGCGGATTTCATTCCGCGGCAGCTGCTTCAGTTCCGTCATGCCGGTCAGGGAACAGATGTAGTCCACCATATCCTCCACATCCGTGACTTCCAGCGCGTCCTCATACCGCAGGCATTCCACCTCATGAAACACGCTGAGCAGCTTGTCTTTCCCGTTCTGCAGGGTGAAATTGCGGTTCACCTCATTTTTCACCCCGCAGGCGCTGAACAGATCATAAATATACTCCATCATGCCCTTCTCGCCGAAGGTCGCGCAGTAGAAGGCGCCGCCTTTCTTCAGCACGCGCCGTACTTCCTTCAGGCCCCTGTACAGATCCGGAACATGGTACAGCATCATGTTGGCGATCACGGCATCGAAGGTCTGGTCCGGAAACGGAATGTCCTGGATATCAATCCCGCGGTAATCAATTCCGTCCGCGTCCCCCAGGGTTTCCCGGGCTTTTGCCAGCATGCCCCCGGAGAAATCGGACAGCACGAACTGTTTGCAGCCGCGGATCATCTCCTGTTTTCCCAGCCACATCTCCCCCGTTCCGCAGCCCAGCTCCAGCACCGCCATTCCCGGCCGGAGATCGTAGTGGGACACAATCCAGTTCCCGAACCCCTGCTGATTGATGGAATACTTGGTGTGGATCGAAATCCGGGTGCTCAGGTTCGCCGATGTGCTGTACTGCTGCCGCACCGCCCTGCTGTCGTTCAGTGTGCCATTCCCTTCCGGTGCCATGGCCAGCCCCCCTGTCTTTCCTCTCTTTCCATCCATCATACCATGGAATCCGGAAAAGTTGAATCAAAAAACAGGGTTCAGGCCATGCGGGAAAGAATTACACAGAAGTGAAAAGAGTGTGTCCGCTATTCCTGTACCACGGAGGAAAAACAGATGGAAGCAAAACGAATCACCGCTGACATGATCGCCCCCTGCGGTCTGGACTGCAGCCTGTGCAAGCGCGCCCTGGCAGAAACGGATCCCTGTCCCGGCTGCCACGGCCCGAATGAAAACAAGCCGGAATTCTGTGCCCTGAAATGCGGCATCATCCTCTGCAGGAAGCGGAAGGAGAACGGCTATACCTACTGTGATGAATGCCCGGATTATCCCTGCGCGGACGTGCTGGAAAAGGAGACCCGCTACACCTCGAAATACCCGCTCTATGAATCGCCCGGGAAAAACCTGCGGGACATCCGGGAATCCGGCATGGAAGCGTTCCTGGAAAACGAGCGGAAGGAGTGGACCTGTCCGGAGTGCGGCCATATCGTTTCCGTCCATACCGGCCTGTGCAGCGGCTGCGGCAGTCAGTACGGCGCGGTCCCCGTCCGGGTGGATGAGGACACCTGGCGAATTGAAAACCGCATGGTGCGTTTTTTCCTGCTGAAGGGAACGGAGAAAGCCCTGCTGATCGATACCGGCATGACGGTCCGCCATGCGAAGCAGATGGCGGAAGCGCTCACCGGCCTGCCGGTGGAGCTCCTGAACACCCATGCCGACGTGGACCATACCGGCTGCAACGAGCAGTTTGAGTCCTTCTATATGCATCCGGCGGATGAGGAACAGTACCGGAAATCCGGAAAGTCCGGCCGGGTGATTCCCGTGCGGGACGGGGATGAAATTGACCTGGGAAACCGGAAGCTGCGGATCATCCACCTGCCCGGCCATACCCCCGGCAGCATCGCAGTGCTGGATACCAGCCGCCGCGTGCTGATCAGCGGAGACCCGATCCAGGAGCACGGCCACATCTTTATGTTCGGCGAAAACCGGAACATGAAGAACTATATTGCCAGCCTGGAAAAGCTGGAAAACATGACCGGTGATTTTGATGAAATCTGGCCTTCCCATTCCGATCTTCCGCTTGCGCCGGACTGCATCCGGCGGCTGCGGGAAGGTGCGGAAAAAGTCCTGAGGAAAGATATAAAGGGAAAGGAAACCGATTTCCACGGCCGGACGATCTTCGTCTATGACCTGGGCTTCTCTGCATTTCTCTGCGGGGAATAACATTTCATTTCATCCGGAAACAGGCAGGAGCGCCCCGCGGCGCCCCTGTCTGCTTTTCTGTTTTCAGGGTCCCGGATTCGGAATGCGGACATAGTATTTCTCAGTGTCCTCCGCCACGACCCTTCCGCCGTTTTTCAGCATCACCTGCAGGGAGGCCGGATTGTCCCGGTTCACCCGCAGGTAGAATTCCTCCTCCGGCACAATCTTCCTTGCCTCCTCCAGTGTCAGGCGCAGCCCCTCCGTTCCGTATCCCCTGCCCCGGTCGTTTTTCCCGATGCAGTAGCCGATATGCCCGGCCCCGGTCCGCAGGGATTCGCACAGGGTATGACGGATCCGGAACTGGCCCACAATCCGGTCATCATCCCACAGGAACAGGAAGGTTTCCGGCACATATCCCTCCGGCAGGTTTTTCCCTTCGTCATAGGCGATCATCTGCGGCAGTGCCTTCGTTTCAAAATCCTCCCGGGATACCTGGGGCCATTCGTTGGTCAGGCCGTTTTCATCCGCGGGCATCTCCCGCACAAACTGCCATTCCTTCTCCAGGTCGGCGGCATTTGCCTTCTTCACATACAACATATTATGGCTCCTCCCCCGTCTTCAGGCTACCGGGTCTTTTCCATCCGGATCAGGTGTTCCTCATCCGGTTCGCTGATCCCGTTCTTGTAATGGTACCCCATCCGCAGATAGAAGGGCACGCCGGTAATGGATGCCGGAATTTCAATCCGCCTGGCACGCAGGAAGTATTCATCCGCCTCCAGGGTCTCCATGATTTTCCGGCCCACACCCCTGCCCTGGTATTCCGGCAGCACGAAAATCGTGAACAGGCTGCTCTCATCCTCTTTGCCCCAGTAGGGTCCGATGGCACCGCAGCCGACGATCTTTTCCCCGTCCTGGATCACATACATATGGGTCCATGCAGCCCGGCCCAGGACATGCTCCGGCGTTTCGCTGCGGATCAGTTCGTCCATCAGCTCTCCCGGATAGTCTTTCCTGTTTGAAATCTCAATGGTGGTGCGGATCAGCTGCGATACCGCTTCCGCATCCTTTTCCTCAAATTTTCTAACGATCATGGTGAATTTCTCCTTTTTTATTCAACCGGATACATGATGCGCAGCCGCTGCGCTTCATTCGCCGCAAAGCCGAATTTCGCGTAAAAAGGGATCTTGTCCGGCATGGCGCAGAGTTCCACAAAGATTCCTGTTCCCCGGACCCCGTTCTGCCGGATAAAAGCCAGCAGTTCATCAATCATCAGTTTTCCGATGCCCTGATGCTGGTATTCCGGCCGAACAATCACATCCTTGATGTAATAGCACAGGCCCAGGTCCCCGATCATACGGGCCATGGCAATAATCCGGTCCCCGTCAAACACAGAAACCCGGAAAACGGAATGGCTGAGCGCCAGCGCAGTCTGTTCCGGAGTCGGCGCTCCGTCCCACACGCTCTCCCAGAGTTCACGGAACTGTTCCGCGTTCAGCTCGTTATGCTTTACAGTCCATTTGCCCTGTTCCTTCTTCCCGGCGCCTGTCCGGCGAATTTCCATCCTGCGGCGGTCCCAGGCTTCCTCTCCGAACCGGAAGGCGCCGGCATCCGTCCTGACCTCTGTAAAACCGATGCTTTCATAGCACCGGACCGCCGGTATGTTCACCGGAAAAACAGCCAGCTGGACCGCGTCCGCTTTCGTGATGTCAAAAGCATATTCCACCGCCAGCTTCAGCAGCATCTTTCCGGTTCCCTTTCCCCTCAGGGCGGGATCCACCACCACGAACTTCAGCATGCCCACATTGGTTTCCGGATGCAGGGAATAGCAGAAAAAGCCGATGACTTTTCCGTCGTCATCCGTCATCACAAACGGGCTTTCACCGTTCCGTCTTCCCATTTCATGAAGTACCCGCGTGAAATCTTCCGCCTCCGGCGGATAGGTGAACCGGTTGCCGCACCACAGGGCATGCATTCGCTCATCCGTAATCCAGCTCCGGATTGTTTCAAAATCCGTATCCTGTATAAACGGTCTCAGTCTCATTCCGCGTTCCTCCCCCTGTCAGTCCTCAGCTCTCTTCCGGGAAATAATCATCAAATGTTCGCTGTGGGTCAGGTAGTCTTCCTTCTCGCAGTACCGCAGCGCGTAATCGTAAAACGCCATCCGGATCTTCCGGGGGCTCTGGCTCAGCTGGCTTCTGTAAGGCGCCAGGATGCTTTCCTGCCCGAAGACCGTTTCCGTCCGCAGGTCTTTCACCGAGGCCAGCAGCGCCTTTGCGTCCCTCACCGTGGTCATCCAGGCATAGGTGAAAGCGTTGAAGGCAACGCTTTCGTCCCGGGCGGCAATATCATAGAACACCTGTTCCTCCGGCCACAGGATCGTTTCCTGCGATTCCCTCAGGCCGTAGATCACGCCGCCGAACATCAGGATAAAGCTGCAGCACAGGCATCCGCCCGGTTTCAGCACCCGCTTTGCCTCTTCAATCGCCCGGATCCGGCTTTCTTCATTCATCAGGTGATACAGCGGCCCCATCAGGAAAACCGTATCGAACGTGTCGTCCGCGAAACGGGACAGGTCCAGCGCGTCCCCCTGCAGGGCAGTGATCTTCACACCGTACTGCCGGGCCTTCTGCTTCGCGAACCGCACGTTGCCGCCGCTCAGGTCCAGCAATGTCACATCGTGCCCATGCTTCGCGTAGTGGATCGAATAATGTCCGGGCCCGCCACCGATATCCAGGATCCGGTCCCCCGGCCTGATATACCGGTCCATCATATGGGTCGTAATATATTTCTCAAAAGGATGCCTCGTCTTCAGCCGGTCCCATTCCTTCTTCGGATCGGCGTCGTAGTGCGTCCGCACCGCTTCTTTCTCTTCCCGCATGGTTTTCCCCTTCCCCGGCTCATCGGTACAGCCGTATGTACAGCTTTCCCGGATAGGTATCGCTCCCGTCCAGTTTGGAAAGCATCACATCTTCTATATAAGTCATGCCCAGTTTCTCCATCACACGCCGGCTCCGGCTGTTCGCCGTGGCGAAAGTTCCCCGGATCCCCCGCACGTCCCGCCGTGACCGGACATATGCCAGCAGTCCCTCAATCATTTCCAGGGCATAGCCGTTTCCCCACTGGTCCTTCCGCAGGTTATACCCGATGGTCCAGAGGTCATCCTCCGGCCGGTAATACAGGCCGCCGCTTCCGATCAGCTCCCCGGTGGATTTCAGCACGATGCCTGCGTCGTACTCATCCGGATCCTCCGGATCCAGTGTCTCCAGCCAGGTTTTGACATCCTCCGCCCGGGTGTAGACCGGGTAAACCATGTACCGCGCCACATCCGGATCGCCGCACCACAGAAAAGCCGCCTGATAGTCCTCAGGGGTCAGGTTACGCAGGAGCAGCCGCTCCGTTTCCACATTGATTCTCATTCTTGAACCCTCCTTCTGTGATGATATATCAAAAAGCCGCTTACCTGTCAGAGATAAGCGGCTGCCTGATCTGTACGGAGACTCGGGGTTACGCTTCTCTGCTCATTGGAAAAACGGATACGACAAACATGCGAACATGATTGTCATTGTTCGCCGGCATCCAGTTACCAGACAGAATCCGTTTCATGGGCAGAGCTCCTTTCCCGAAGTTTGCGATGACTATACACCAAATTCCGGAAGGCGTCAACCCATTTTTCCTATACCTTTCAGGACCGCCGGAATTCTGTTATAATCCCGGAAGAAACCACATCGCCGGAGAAAGGACTTTTCAGCAGATGACACCGAATCAGAGAATCTGGGCCCAGTCCAGAAACCGCCTGGCTGCCGCTGTAGCGGAACTGGGATATCCGGAGGAGTTCGCCGACCTGCTGGCGAAGCAGCTGAGAAGTCCCAAAGCCATCGACCGGATGGCCGCCTACCTGGATCATGCGCATCCCGCCACAATGGAGCTGATCGTGGACGAGATGCTGGCTATCTGCGCGGAGATCGATGCCTGGCGGGGGAAAAAGGAAAGCCAGGAAGCCCAGGCGGGCTATACTTCCTGGCTGAACAGTGACGAACGGGATCTTTAAATCATACCTTTTCAAAATCAGACGCCGGGTGCTTGCAGATCGGACAGATAAAGTCCTCCGGAAGCTCCTCGCCCACATACTCGTAGCCGCAGATCCTGCAGCGCCAGATCGTTTTGCCTTCCTGCGTTTTGCCCACTGCTTCCGGCTTGGGCTTGATCTGGTCCTGGTAATAACTGTAGGTGGCGGAAGGAATGTCACTGAGCACCTCCATGTCCGTTACGGAGGCGATGAACAGCATATGGCTGCCCAGGTCGATGCTCTGCTCCACTTTCGCGGAAATCCAGGCATTGGTGCCCTCCGTCACAATCAGGGTTCCATTCTCCGCCCGCTGGGTTTTATCGTAGCCTTCAAACTTGTTCACATCCCGGCCGCTCTGGAACCCGAAGCGTTTGAACAGGTCAAACGTGGCGTTCTGCGCAATCACGGAGGCAGTGAAGCATCCGCTCTCCATAATCATGCCGCAGGTGTAATTGTTCTTGTTCACCGCGACGGAGATGCGGTTGGGTTCGGAGGTGACCTGCGCCACCGTGTTGGTGATGCATCCGTTGTCCTTCTCCCCGGTCCGGGCTGTTACCACAAACAACCCATAGGAAATGGCGTACATGGCTTTCTTGTTCATAGGATTCCCTTTCCCCGCCTCAGGCGGATGATATATTTAATTGTTTTTCACTCCCCGATCATTTCCATCGCCGCCACGCACCGCAGCAGTTCCCGGTCAATCTTCTCCCGGCCATAAACGTCGATGAACCGGTCCGTATACTTCGTCGTGTGCAGGTTGAACATCATTGTCCACAGTCCCCACAGCACATCGATATGCCGGTCGGCGATCCCGCCGGCACCTACATCAATGAATCCTGTGAATTTCCAGTTGTCCAACATCACATTAGGCAGGCAGTAATCCCCGTGGATCAGCACCTCAGCCTTCAGTTCCGGCATCCCCTGTTCTGCCGCGGACCATGCTGCCTCCGCCGTATCGAACTCCCAGAGTTCCCGGAAAAGATCCGGTTCATAGGCACCCTTTGCGTGCCCCCGGAGCACATTTTCCCTGTAGCTTTCCAGCCGGTCCTTCACCGGGCAGTCCTCCGCGCGGATATCGTGCAGTTCCCGTAGCTTTTCCGCCAGCAGGTCACAAAGTCTCTCAGGCTCCCTCCGGTACATTTCATGGGTACAGTCTTCCCCGGGTATCCGCCGTGTCAGCAGGTAGTCGTGCTGCCCGTCCTCCGCGAAGGCAAGCACCTCTGCCGAAAGCCCCAGTGAATGGAAATAGCCGGTCATCATCGCTTCCTGCTTCAGGGTTCCGGCCGCGTTTTTCTTCAGGAACAGTCCGCCCTCCCGATCGATATACCATACTCTGGCTTCTGGAGAACAGCTGCTGTCATAGATCGCGGCATCCCGCAGGAAGGGCCGCATTTCCTGCGGAAAATCCGCGGGATTCAGTTCGGTTTTTGTGCGGTTCATGGCTGTCCCTCCGCTTCCTCCACCGTCTCCAGCAGAAAACTCACCGGCCGGAAACCGTCATTGCAGGAAATCATCGCCGACTTCGGGTTCTTCATCCAGCCGTCGTAGAAATTCTCCCCGCCGTGGGCCAGGGTCATCACAAAGGGAGACACGGTCTCCCAGGCGCTTTCACAGAATCCTTCCGGCCGCTCCCATCCGTTGCAGACAAAGGTCTGTCCCATCCGCATCCCGCAGGCATGCCGGATGGGATTCTCATACTGCGCGATCAGGTCATCGTAGCGGGCGATTTTCTTTACGGTAATCCGGACTTTTTTCATGTTTTCACCTGTTTTGCCTTTTTGATTATCTTATCATGTCTCTCCGCGTATTTCCAGTCCGGAACAGAACAACTTGCAATCTCCCGCCGGATCGGGGATAATAGCTTCATCCTGTCATAGGAGGTATGTGCCTCATGTCCGCGGAAAGTTCTGTTTTCACCCATAAAGTGCAGTATTATGAAACAGACATGATGGGCATCGCCCACCATGCCAATTATCTTCACTGGATGGAAGAAGCCAGGATCCTTTTCATGGATCGGATCGGTTTCCCCTACAAACGGATGGAGGCGGAAGGTGTCCTTTCGCCGGTCCGCTCTGTCACCTGCAATTATGAGCATTCCTGCACCTTCGGGGATGAAATCAGCGTTGAGGTCACGGTGGAATCCTTCAACGGGGTCATCCTGGTGATCTCCTACCGCATGACAAATCAGCGTGGGGAGCAGGTCTGCACCGCCCGTTCCGAGCATGTATTCATCAACCGGGAAGGGCGCTTCGTCCGCCTGAAGCGGGACCTGCCCGAATTCTTTGACGCGATTACCGCTGTTTCCGCATCCAGTCCCGGATAAGGGTTTCCATCTGCTCCGGATGGCGGTCAAAATGATGGGTTTCCCCGGCCATCACGGCCAGTTCGCAGTTTGCGAAATGCTTTGCCATCTCCTGTGAGACAGACAGCGGTACTGTATCGTCTTCGTCCCCGTGCAGGATCAGCACCGGGTTCCTGAACCGCTCTGCCGCCTCCTCCACACAAACCGTCTGCGCCACGCGGACATAGTTGCCGTCCAGCTCCAGCCCCTTGATCACGGGAACGCTGTCCGGGATCTGTTTCGGATCGATGTGCGTCCCCAGCAGGTTTCCTTCCCGGCAGCACCGCGGAATCATGAACGCGGGCGCCCGCAGGATCAGACCCCGGATCCGGTCCGCCTCCATGCCGCCGGCCACTGTGGCCACCAGCCCGCCCTGGGAATGCCCGGAAAGATACAGGTCTGTATATCCCTCGCCCCGGGCCCAGTCAATCGCCGCCATCACATTGGAAATCCATTTGTGCAGCGTATGGTTCCGGAATTCCCCGTCGCTCTCCCCGTGGCCGTACAGATCCATGCGCAGGGTCGCAAAACCGGCTTCCCGCATGGCCGCGGCCGCCCGGACCGTGTGCGGCCGGTCCTTGGCGCTGGTAAAGCCGTGCAGCACGATCACCAGAGGGCATCCTTCCGCGTTTTCCGGTTTTTCCAGTACCGCGCTCAGCCGGATTTCATCGTCCTGAATGAACATGATCATTTTCCTTTCAGTTTTGTATTCTGTTTTTTCAATTCTACCAAATGAATCCCGGGCCGTCAAAGGAAACCGGCCCTTTGCTTTTTCCCTTGCATTCCCGGGCCGGATCGTGGATAATGTCCCCGGAGGAGGAGAGCGCGCCATGATCACCGGCATTCACCATATTTCCCTGAAATGCGGCACCGCTGAAGAGTTTGCCCGGGCAAAGGATTTTTACCTGCGGATCCTCGGGTTTTCCGTCGTCCGGGAGTGGCCGGAAGGGATCATGATCGATTCCGGCTTCGGCCTGCTGGAGATTTTCTGCAACGGCACCGGGATCCGGACCAAGGGCGCCCTCCGGCATATCGCATTTTCCACGGACGACGTGGACGGTATCACCGCGAAGGTGAAAGCCGAAGGATACGAAGTCTTCATCGAACCCAACGACATCACCATCCATTCCTCTCCCGCCTTCCATGCCAGGATGGCCTTCTGCCGCGGACCGCTGGACGAGGAAATTGAATTTTACCAGGAGGAAACCCTATGAAAACAGCCATTGTCTATTACTCCCAGCATCACGGCAACACCCGGAAACTGCTGGACGCTATCGCCGCAGAGAACGAAGTGACCCTGATCAATGTGACAAAGCAGCCGGAAACGGATCTGACCGGTTATGACCGGATCGGCTTTGCCTCCGGGATTTATTACAGCAGCTTTGCCAAACAGCTTCTGTCCTTCGCCCAGGCATACCTGCCGGAAGGAAAAGAAGTTTTTTATCTTTACACCCACGGCGCGCCGAAGGGAGAATTCCTGGCGGCCATCCGTGAAATTGCCGCGGAAAAGCACTGCAGCGAGATCGGTTCCTACCACTGCCGCGGGTTCGATACCTTCGGTCCCTTCAAGCTCGTTGGCGGCATCGCCAAGGATCATCCGACGGCGGAAGAGCTCCGCGGCGCCGCGGATTTTTACCGGAACCTGTGACCCGGGACCGGTGCAGCTGAAGAAGTGCGAACAAAAAGTAACAGGTGGACCATCAAAAAATGGGAAGCCTGTTTCTTTGTTCTTCCGGTAAAATGCAGCTGAAAATACTGGAACCGGAGGAAAAACCATATGAATCAGAATGCACTTGCACACCGTCAGTCCGAAACCCGCCTGCGCGTCCTGAATCCGGACGGAAGGCCCGCCATCCGCCAGAAGGTCGATGTGAACCAGGTTTCCCACCGGTTCCTTTTCGGCTGCGGCGCCTTTGATTCCGTCGCCATCATGAAAACCGAGGATCCCGCGCAGAAAGCCTTCCTGCAGGAGCGGATGGAAAAATGGTTTGCCCTGTTCAATTACGGCACCCTGCCCTTCTACTGGGGCCGGTATGAGCCCGTGGAAGGCCAGACCGCCTATACCGAAACCATGGCCGCCGCGAAATGGCTGCGGGAAAAAGGCGTCCAGGTCAAGGGGCATCCCCTCTGCTGGCATACCGCCTGTGCGCCCTGGCTGCTCCAGTTCTCCAACGAGGAAATCCTCCGCCGCCAGATCGAACGGATTCACCGGGATGTGAATGCTTTCCGCGGCGTCATCAACCTGTGGGATGTCATCAATGAAGTCGTGATCATGCCCGTGTTTGACCGGTATGACAACGCCATCACCCGGATCTGCAAGGAAAAGGGCCGTGTCGGCCTCGTGAAGGAAGTCTTCGCCGCCGCGAAGGAGTGCGACCCGGATGCCACCCTGCTCATCAACGATTTCAACACCAGTGAACACTACGCCGAGCTGATCCAGGCCCTGCTGGAAGCGGATGTCCCGATCAGCGCCATTGGCATCCAGAGTCATCAGCACCAGGGATACTGGGGACTGGAAAAGCTGAACCAGGTGCTGGAGCGGTTCTCCCGTTTCGGCCTGCCGATTCATTTCACAGAAAATACGCTGATTTCCGGTGAAATCATGCCTGCCCACATCGTCGACCTCAATGACTGGCAGGTGGATGAGTGGCCCAGCACCCCCGAAGGCGAAGAACGCCAGGCCCGTGAAATTTCGGAAATGTATTCCGTCCTGTTCGCCCATCCCCTCGTGGAAGCCATCACCACCTGGGATTTCAATGACGGCTGTTGGCTGAAGGCCCCCTCCGGCTTCGTCCATGCGGACAACACCGAAAAGCCGTCCTGGTATGCCCTGAAGAAACTGATTCATGAAGACTGGGAAACCCATGTTTCCCTGGTCACCGATGAGGAAGGATATATCTCCTTCACCGGTTTCCGGGGCGGTTATGAACTGAAGGCTGCCGCCGGCAGCGCTTCCTTCACCCTGGAAAAAGACCTGAAGGATACGCTCCGTCTCTCCTGACGGCATCCGGTTTCCTGAATAAGGCAGCGGGAGGAGTACGATGATCAAGACGCTCTGGTGGCTCAGCCGCGAAGCGGTCCGCTATAAAAAACTGTATCTGACAGCCATCCTGTCCACCCTGGCGCTGACAGCAATCAACCTGGCAGCGCCAAAGTTGCTTTCTTCCATGACCGGTATTGTGGAAGCCGGAGTGGATGAGACGGGACTGAGAAGCATCGCCTGGCTCACCGCGGGGCTCGTGGGGCTCTATCTCCTGCGCATCCTGTTCCGCTTTCTGAGCAACTACCTGGCACACAAAGCCGCCTGGTACCTGGTGGGCGACCTGCGGACCCGGACCTACGACAAGCTGGAGCATATGCACCTGGGCTATTTTCACAACAAGCAGACCGGCGACCTGATGAGCCGTATCGTGAACGATACCCGGGATTTTGAACTGCTCTATGCCCATATGATTCCGGAGAGCATCACCAACCTGGTGACCTTCACCGGCGTACTGGTTGTCCTGTTGACCATTAATTGGAAACTGGCGCTGATTACCTGTGCGCCGATTCCCCTGATCTTTTTCTCCGGCTATATCTTCTCCAAAAAAGTCCGCCCCTTCTTCCGGATTTCCCAGAAGAAAATGGGCGAACTGAACGGAAAGCTGCAGGACAACCTTTCCGGCATCCATGAAATTCAGTCCTTCGGCCGGGAAGAATATGAAACCGGGCAGGTGGACATGCAGAATTTTTCCCACATCCGGGCCATGCTCCAGGCGCTGAAAATCAGTGCTGTATTTCATCCCTCCGTCGAATTCATTTCCTCCCTCGGCACCATTCTCGTCGTGGGCTTCGGCGGTTTCCTTGCCTACCGTGAAGGTCTGAGCGTAGCGGATATCGTCGCCTTCCTGCTGTACCTGGGACTGTTCTACGGGCCGGTCACCGGTCTGGCCAACCTGCTGGAGAGCATGCAGCAGTCCATGGCCGGAGCGGAACGCGTGCTGGATGTGCTGGACGCGCCTTCCGAAATCCAGGACCGTCCCGGTGCGAAATCCCTGGGCACCGTGAAGGGTGAGATCACCTTTGACAATGTTTCCTTTGCCTATGAAGGCAACGCTCCGGTGCTGAAGGATGTTTCCTTCGTCTGCAGGCCCGGGGAAATGCTGGCTCTGGTTGGTCCCACCGGCGTGGGAAAAACAACCCTGACCCAGCTGATCTCCCGGTTCTATGAGCCCACCTCCGGCCAGATCCGGATCGACGGGCAGGATATCAGCGATGTAACCATCGAAAGCCTCCGCCGCAATATCTCCCCCGTCCTGCAGGACACCTTCCTCTTCAACGGGACCATCGCGGAAAACATCGGCTACGCCGTGCCGGAAGCGACCATGGAGGAAATCGAAGAGGCCGCGAAGGCTGCCAATATCCATGAGGATATCATGCTCATGCCCGACGGCTACCGGACCCAGGTCGGCGAGCGCGGACTGCGCCTTTCCGGCGGCCAGAAGCAGCGCGTCGCCATTGCCCGGGCTATCCTGCGGAAATCACCGATCATCATCCTCGATGAAGCAACCGCATCCGTAGACGTGGAAACGGAGCAGCAAATACAAAAAGCGATCGCGGGTGTGGCCGGAAGCCGTACCATTGTCGCGATCGCGCACCGTCTTTCCACCATCCGCAACGCCGATCAGATCCTGGTGATTGAGGATGGCCGCATCACCGAGCGCGGCACCCATACGCAGCTGGTGGCCATGGGCGGAAGTTATGCAAGAATGAACAATATCCAGAGCGTCGGGTAAATCATTCCGGATACGAAGGCATCAGCAGCGCCCGGTACTCGCCGGGCGACATTCCTTTCTCCGCGTGGAACACGCGGTTAAAACTGGAGATACTCTGGAAACCGGAATGCATCGCAATTTCCGTCAGCGTCATATTTTTATCCGCCAGCAGTTCCGTCGCCTTTTCCAGCCGGATCATGTTCAGCCATTTGCTGTAATTAGTCCCGGTAATATTACGGAAAATCCGGGAAAAATAGTCCTTGCTGATCCCCGCCATCTCCGCCATGGCGCCCTGGGACAGATCGTCCGCTGTCAGGTTGTTCTTGATGTAGTCCGTTACGGAAATGATCCTGCGGAGCACTGTGTCGGTATAACTGTAGGATTCGCCTCCGTGAATTTCCGGTGCGAATTCCTCCCGGTGCTCGTCCAGCGTCAGCATAAACTGCATCAGCAGAATGCAGCAGCGGAGTTCCCGGTCCGGACCTGCAGCAAAAAAGATCTCCTTCATTTTGTCCGCGATCGCCCGCAGCTTCGCTACCAGTTCCGGATGGGAATTGATACAGAGCACATGCAGGTTCCGGTAAAAATGCATAATCCGCTGCAGGTCAAACAGCGAGTTCATAAACGCGTTGCTGAACTGGATCACCAACGATTCCTTCCGGTCCGCATCGATGATTGCGTGCATTTCCATCGGCCAGATCAGCAGGAAGTCGCCTTCCACCAGTTCATAGGTGTTCTGGTTGACCATATAGATATTGGTTTTCCCGGGACCCACCAGCAGGATCTCCCCGTAGGAATGCCAGTGCGCCTGGTAGCTGCGCTCCTCATATCCCGTGGACATGTTGAACGCGCTGATGCGGTCAAACCCGTATGTTTCGTACTGACTGTAATCCATATCGTTTCTTCTCCGGTATTTCGGCCGGCAAGGCCGGACTGTCTGCTCACTGCTTCTATTAAAGCGAATCAGGAGCCTGAAGTCAAGCATCCTGAAAAGTAAAAAAATAGGCACCGTCCCGTCAAAAAATGGGAAGTATTTCCGTCTTTCCGGCACTAGAATAGGCTGAAATCCTGAGACTGAGGGAATGCTGTATGAGTCAGAGCGCTGCCCGGATGAACGAAACCGCGAGCCTTTTCCGGATCCGCGGGCGGAAAGAGCGTGTCCCCGGAATGAGGAACAGGCCTGTGCGCAAGCATAACACCACCATGAACATGACGGAAGGCAAGCCCCTGAAGCTGCTTTCTGTTTTTGCCCTTCCCCTGCTGATCGGCAATCTGTTCCAGCAGGCATACAATCTGGCGGATTCCATGATCGTGGGCCAGATGCTCGGTGCCAACGCGCTGGCCGCCGTCGGCGCCACGGCTTCCATTTCCTTTCTCTTCTTCTCCATTTTCAATGGCATCAGCGGCGGCTGCGGCATTGTGACCGCCCAGTTCTTCGGCGCAAAAAAGGATGACCTGGTTTACAAGGCCATCGCCAATTCCGCCTATATCACGCTGGCCTTCTCGCTGTTCACCGGCACCCTGGCCTTCCTGATGGTGCCCACGGTGCTTACCTGGATGGTCACGCCGGCGGAAATCCTGCCGGACGCCATCACTTACATGCGTATGACCTCCGCCTCCGTGCCGCTGATTGCGATTTACAATTACGCTTCTTCCATGCAGCGCGCCCTGGGCGATTCCCGGACCCCGCTGTATTTCCTGGTGGTTTCCTGCATCCTGAATGTGGGATTGGACCTGCTGTTCATCGGTGCCTTCCATATGGGCGTATTCGGAGCGGCCCTGGCCACCATGCTGTCCCAGTTGCTGGCCGGTGCGGGCTCCCTGCTCTATGCCTTCCGCCGCAATCCCTACTTCCGCCTGAACAAATCTTCCCTGGCCTTTGACAAGCCCATCGCAAAGCGGGCCATCCGCCTTGGCCTCCCGCTGGCGCTGCAGTGGAGCCTGATTGCCATTTCCACCACCGCGCTGCAGTCGGTGGTCAATACCTTCGGTCCCTCCGCCATCGCCGCCTATACGGCCACCAACCGCCTGGAACAGCTGGTGCAGCAGCCTTTCGGCTCCATGAGCATGGCGCTCTCCACCTATTCCGGCCAGAATATGGGCGCCGGCAGGACAGACCGGATCCGTCACGGTTTCCGCGACAGTCTCCTGGCAATGATGGCTGTGGCCGGAGTGATGACCCTGCTGATGCAGCTTTTCGGCGGCTCCCTGGTCAGCCTCTTCGTTCATGAGAAGGAGGTTATCGACCTGGGTGAGAAGGCCCTGCGGATCACCAGCATTTTCTACGTTTTCCTCGGCGTTATCTATGTCTGTCGCGGCGTGCTCAACGGTGTGGGCGACGCGTTCTTCTCCTTCATCAACGGCGTCGTGGAGATCGCCGGCCGGATCGGCCTGCCTCTCCTGCTGCTGCACTTCACAACCGCCGGTGTCTGGTCCATCTGGATTACCGCCGGTGTCACCTGGTTCCTGGCAGGTGTCTCCTGCGTCCTGCGCTATATCTCCTGGCGGAAAAAATCCCGGATGCCGATTCCTGAAGCAAATAATGCTTGATTGCCCATTTACCCTGCAGTATAATAGGTAAAACCGGACGCAGGGGGGCTGCTGTATGATTTCGACCAAAGGGCGTTACGCCATCCGTGTCATGATTGACCTGGCTGAACACGATACCGGGAAATATATACCGCTGAAGGATATTGCCGCCCGGCAGGAAATTTCCAAGAAATACCTTGAAATTATCGTAAAGGAAATGGTGGCCGGCGGCCTTGTCGTTGGTTCCAGCGGCAAAGGCGGCGGCTATAAGCTCTGCCGCAGGCCGGACGAATACACTCTGGATGAAATCCTGGAACTGATGGAGGGTACCCTCTCCCCGGTGGCTTGCCTGGCCGCCGCGGAAAACACCTGTCCCCGGAAGGGCGAGTGCCAGACCCTCTCTGTCTGGTCTGAGTTTGATCAGCTGGTGCATAACTTCTTCCATGAGAAAAAGCTGAGTGACCTGCTCCGGAATCCCTGATGCGGATTCCGGAGTTTTGTGATATAATTTTATTTTGCAAAAACCTGTTCGAGGTGATTGGAATGATCAGACGGACCGCAGCACTGCTGCTGTGCCTGCTGCTTGGTATGCTATGCCTCCTCCCGGCGGTCGGATCGGCGGACAGTGATCCCAAAGTCATCCGCGTCGGCTGGTATGAAACCCCTTTCAATTACAAGGATTCAGTTGGCCGCCGCACCGGCTACGCCTATGAATATCAGCGGAAAATCGCGGCCTACACCGGCTGGAAATATGAATATGTCGAAGGCACCTGGTCCGAGCTCCTGCAGATGCTGAAGGACGGGCGGATAGACCTGATGAGCGACGTTTCCTGGGCGGAGGATCGCACGGAGTATATGCTTTTCTCCAGCCTCCCCATGGGAGCGGAGCTGTATTACCTGTATGTGACCCCGGGAAACAATTCCGTTTTCATTACGGACTACAGTTCCCTGAACGGGAAAAAAGTGGGCGTCACCCGCGGCAGCATCCAGAAAGGTCTCTTCCTGCAGTGGGAGACAGAACACAGCATTCAGGCCGAGCTCATCGAACTGGACTGTTTGGAGGAGGAATCCCTGCGTAAAATGAAGGTCGGGGAGCTGGATGCCTTCATCACCCTGGATACCTACGGAGATCCGGATCTGGCCATCCCCCTGTGGAAGATCGGATCCTCAGATTTCTATTTTGCCGTTCGCAAAGACCGGCCGGATCTGCTGGCGGAGCTGGATGCGGCCCTGAACCGCATCCAGGAGGAAAACAAGTATTACAGCGAACAGCTGAACGCGAAATACCTCCACGATTCCGGCACCAACCGCTACCTGACAGAGGAAGAAAAAGCCTGGCTGGAAGCCCACGGTCCGATCCGCGTCGGCTACCAGAACAATTACCTGGCCTTCTGCGCGGCCGATCCGAAAACAGGAGAGCTTACAGGCGCGCTGAAGGATTACCTGGCCTCCGCCTCCGCCGCGCTGGAAAATGCCAGCCCGGTCTTTGAAGCGGTCTGCTACCCCACCGCGGCCGCTGCCATGGAAGCCCTGAAAAACGGCAAGATCGATTGTATGTTCCCCGCCAACCTGACGGATTACGACGGGGAAATCGCCGGCGTTGTGCTCACCTCTCCCCTGATGCGCACGGAAATGGATGCCGTGGTCCGGGAGGAGGACAAACAGACCTTCCTGCGCAGTAACCAGGTACGTGTAGGTGTCAACCGGGGCAACCCGAACTATGAATTCTTCCTGATGGATCATTTCCCTGACTGGACCCCCGTATATTATTCCAGTACGCCGGAATGCCTGGACGCGGTTGCCGCGCGGAACGCGGACTGCATCATCATCAGCAATTACCGCTTCAGCGATATCGCCCGCCAGTGCAGCCGCCTGAACCTGACCACCGTCTATACCGGCGTGGAGATGGACTACTGCCTGGCTGTAAAGGAAGGCAATACGCTGCTCTATTCCATCCTGTCAAGGATCATCCGTCAGATGCCCGAATCCACCGTCAACGCGGCGCTCAACTATTATTCCGCGGTGCCGGAAACCTTTGGCTTCTTTGAATATCTTGCGGAGCATCCGGTTGTCCTTGTGCTGGGTGTGATCTGTATCATCCTGCTGGTCGTCCTGCTGGTGTTCATCCGCCGGGTGCACACACTGAAAAAGCCCGCGGAGTAAATCCTCCGGGGCTTTGGAACGGAACAGCCGCTTATTCAGACTGATCCGCAGTCTTTTCCTTGTGTCCGCGTTTGTTGGTATACATGAATTTATCCGCCCGGCGTACGGTATCGAGCACTGTGCTGTCCGTATCCGGATTGAAGGCGGCAACACCGATCGCCACGTGCACCTGTTCCCAGCGGTTCTCCGTTGAGGCGCAGATCTCTGCCGTGGCTTTTTCAAATTCGTCAATCAGTTCCTTCCGGTTACGGTAATCGTCGTTCCGCAGGATCACGGAAAACTCGTCCCCGCCGATCCGGAACACCGGACTGTGCTGGAACACCTTGCAGATCAGGCGGCTTGCCGTCTGCAGGTAGATATCACCCTTGTCGTGCCCGTACAGGTCGTTCACCTGCTTCAGGTCGTCGCAGTCAAACACACCCACGGCAAACTCCGTATCCATCTCGCCCGCGTCGATCTTCTGCTGCATGTCTTCAATATAGCTTGCATAGGCGCCCTTGTTCCGCACGGAAGTCAGCGCGTCCACAAACACCTTCTTGTTCAGGTCCCGGATATGTTCCTTCATATGGGCCGCCATATGTTTGAAGGTGTTTGTCAGTGTGCCCACCTCGTCCCTGCCGTTGTAGTCCAGGGTGAAATCATAATTGCCCTGGTCCGCCAGTTTCGCGGCTTCGGTCAGCTGTTTCAGCGGCCGGGTCAGGCGCACGGCAAAGAACCGGCTTACCGCAATGGTCAGCAGGATCGCCACTGCCCCAAGAATCAGCACGTCCCGGATCAGCCGTTCCCAGTCGCCGTCCGCTTCGCTCTCCGGCACGGAAACATACAGCCGCATCCCGTTGCTCAGCCGCAGCCATGCAGCTTCCTTCTTCACGCCTTTATAGGAGTAGGAGGTGAAAGTACTTTCACTCATCACGCCTTCCGGCAACGCCCGCCGCTCTTCCTCCGAAAGGTTTGCCAGATCCTCCCGCGGGTGGACGATCAGGGTTCCCTCCGCGTCCGTCAGGAAAGCGTAGCCTCCGTTGTACAGCTTGATGCTTTCCACCTGGTCCTTGATCATTGAATAGTCGATCTCAATACCGATCACGCCGACGAATGTTCCCCGGTGATAGATCGGCATATTGTAGGAGACCACCTTCACGTTCAGGTTTTCCGTTTCGTACGGCGGCTGCCAGATCGGATTCCCCGTCTTCCGCGGCACTGTGAACCACACCAGCTTTGTCGTGTCATCCATGTCGTACTGGGAAATATCCGTCACTTCGTGCTCGGTAAACTCATTCCCGGTCAGGTTCGTATACCAGAAACCTTTTTCCTTTTTCGATATCGTCGGATCGATCCGCCAGTAGTAGGTCAGCACGCCGTTGGTCTTGGAGGCCACCTCGTCAAAATACGTCCGGATCAGCTTCGAGTGTTCCTCCAGTTCCGCGTCGTCCAGGCTGTCCAGCTCCTTCTCTGCATAGGAAGCGACCTTCCGCACGGATTTCTCCACGCTCTTGAAGTAGTAGTCGAGGTTCCTCTCCCCTGTCTCACACAGCAGCAGGAGCAGCTGCTGGGATTTCTGGCTTTCCGTGTTCCGGATGAAAATAACGCTCAGCAGCGTCATCGCGGCCACGGCGATCACGGTAATCCATACCGTCAGCATCGTAATCTTGCTTCTCAGGGAAAACATATCCTCACCTCGCTTCCTTTCCGTCTTCCTGCATTTTTCGGATGACTTTTTCTTCAAACTCGTCCGCCGGCAGCGGGCGTGAGAAATAGAATCCCTGCACCAGCGGACATCCCCATTTCTTCAGCAGCTGCAGCTGTTCCTCCGTCTCCACGCCCTCGGCCACCACCGGGATCTTCAGGCTCTTCGCGATTCCGAGGATCAGCGCCACCAGGTGGGAATCCTTTTCGCTCTCTCCGATCTTCCGGATAAACGCCCGGTCCATCTTCAGCACATCCACCGGCATGGCGCTCAGCATGTTCAGGCTGGAATAGCCGCTTCCGAAGTCGTCCATTTCCACGACATAACCCTTCCGCCGCAGATCCTCCACCACGTGAATTACCTGGTCTGCGTTGCTGGTATAGGCGGATTCGGTCACTTCCAGCTTCAGCGCACCTTCGCCCAGCCCGTTGTAGGCCAGCAGCCGGTCCAGTGCGCTTTCCAGCGCCGGGTCAAACACGTCCACCCGGCTCAGATTCACGGAGACCGGAATCGTCACGCCGTATACATCCCGCCACCGGGCGATCTGCCTGGCCGCTTCACTCCATACGTAGCGGTCCACTTCGCCGATCTTTCCGTGGCGTTCAAACAGTTCGATGAAATCCCCCGGCGGAATCATGCCCAGCTCCGGATGATTCCACCGTACCAGCGCTTCCGCGCTCACCAGTTTCGGCGGCGTGCACTGGATATCGTACTGCGGTTGGTAATGCACCTCGAACTCATAGGAGTTCAGCGCCCGGTGCAGGTCGTTCAGCAGGCGCTGTTCATAGTTTTCCCGCTCCTGCATTTTTTCGTCAAATACCACCAGGTGCTCCCGGTAATTGTCCCGGGCCATGGAACATGCAATCCTGGCCCGGTCGAACATCTGGACAACCTCCAGCCCGTTCTGGTGCATCATCACACCCATTCGCAGCCGCAGGCCGACAGCGGGTGCCAGTGCTTCCAGCTTCTCCTGCAGCCGTTTGCAGACCGGTCCGTAATCTTCCTGATGGCGACACCACAGGTCAAAGCGGTCCGCTTCAAACCGGCCAGCGATTCCGCCGGTTTCATTCGCCACCGCCCGGATCTCCCCTCCCAGCGTCTTCAGCACTTCATCCCCGAAGTCCCGTCCGTTCATTGCGTTCACCGCGTGGAACCGGTCAATATTCAGCACCGCCGCGTCCATGGGAATCTCCGGATGCTCCCGGTGCATGCGTCCGGCGTACTGCAGGAAATAATCCCGGTTATACAGGCCGGTCAGTGTGTCCGTTTCCGTCAGGGAAATCAGCTGTTCCGCCCTTTTCTCCGCCCGTCTGCTCCGGATCATCAGAATCAGGATCACCACCAGCACCGCGGCTGTCACCAGGATCAGGATCCACGCGTGTTCCTGGATGAAATCCCCCAGCGTCAGCTTCGCATCCTCTGCCACGTAGCGGCTCAGTGCCGTGTTCACCGTGGATTCCGGCACCAGGTCAGCAATCTTTGCCAGAATGGAATACATCTGCGGTTCCCCGGCCGCCACAGCGAAGCAGTAATCCAGCTCCACGCCGGTGGCCGCTGTGGTCAGCCGCAGCTGCTCACACAGGCGCGCGATATTGTTGTAGCGGTAGCTGCTGATCAGCACACAGTCCGCCACGCCCCAGGATACCGCCTTCAGGCAGTCTTCCGTAGTGGGATAGTAGACGACCCGCCAGGTCGGGAAATTGTCCTTCAGGCAGCTTTCATAGTTCGGGTTGCCTTCGTTCACCGCCACGATCACGTGCTCTTTTCCGGCAAAAATCTGCCGGTCGCTCTGGCGGATCACCGCGAAAACATCCGTGCGCATCAGCGGCGGCGTCATATACAGGCCCTGGTTTTCCCCGTCCCCGGCGCTCAGGTTGGCCGGGAATACGCAGTCCACTTCGCCCTTTTTCAGCGCTTCCATGGCAGCCGCCGCGGTGGGATACCCATTCGCTTCAAAGCTGATTTTCGCGTTCTGCACACAGGTTGCCGCGTGCTCCAGGTAATCTTTCAGCGCGCCGGTCAGTTTTCCCGTCTCCGGATCTGTTGCGCAGAAGGCCAGGTAATTATCCTGGTATCCGACCCGGATCGTTCCGTGGTTGTCCAGCCAGTCCTGCTCCTCTGTCGAGAAAAATGCGTTGGCGCCGGTGGTCACCAGGTGTTTTTTGAACATCTGCTGATTATAGTACCGGTTCTCTTCCTGGATCCGGCTCAGGGCCGACTCCAGTTCCGCCAGCAGGTCCTCCCGGCCGCTGCATACCGCAAAATAGAAATCGGAGCTTCCGATCTTGGAAACCGGTACCGGCCGGCCGTGTTCAGCCAGGGCGTTCTCCGAGAAGGAGTCCACCGTCACATAGGCGTCCAGTTCCCCGTCGCTGAGCATCAGGAGGCTCTCCTCCTCGGAGCCCGTCACCTCCACCAGATTGCTCTCCACCCCGTGGCGTTCCGCCCAGTCCCGGTAGAAATCCGCCTGGATACTGCCCTTGTTTACGCCGACCTTTTTCCCGTTCAGCGAAGAAAAATCGGAGCCGGAAATCTCCCGGTTCTCCGGGTTGATAAACAGGTAATAATCTTCCGATCCCATGGGTAGCGCGGGGAAGAGCATTTTCTCCGCCCGTTCCACCGTATATGAGACGTCGCTCATCAGGTCGATCTCGCCGTCCGTCAGCATCTGCAGCAACTCGGACCAGCTGCCGCTTACATATTCATATTTCCACCCGGTGTAGGCGGCGATTTTCATCTGGTATTCATACGCGTATCCGGACCTGCGTCCGTCATCGTCCGTCCGGTTGAAGGAGGATTCATACCAGCCCACCCGCACAGTTTTGGGTTCACCGTCCGCTGGTGCAGCTGCCGGAAGCAGGGCCGTCAGCACAAAAAAACATACAAAAAAAGACACTGCCTGCAGGACACGCGTGCGCAGGGTCTTTTTTGCGGTCATGAAACAGGTCTTCATGGTCTTCTCTAACGCTCCTTGAGGGTATGCGGTTTTTCTGGTTTTCCAGAACCTGGTTATTATACCACGGATTACGGATTTTCGCCAGTCTCCGGTGGCTCATATCCTTCCACCAGCGTGGAGGTGCCGATGGCGAAGAATTCCGGTTCCGCGCGGCCCTTCCGGTTCTTGTTTTCATCCGGATTGTTGTAATCGCCGATTGTGTTCAGCTGTTTGCCCATAAACACGATGCAGGAGGTCCTGCCGCCGTCCATGTTGAACGCCGTTTTGCATCCCAGGGCTTGCAGCTTCTCCGTCATATAGTGCAGGGTGATGCCGGTACTCCGCTTGTGCCGTCCTTCCGCCACAAAAGCGATGTAATGTCCGGGCTCGATCATTCCGATGGCGGTCCGCGGCTCGCACCAGACCCTGAATTTCGGCAGGTTCGGGTTGACTTCCCCGTCCCGGATCAGCCACGGCCCGAAAGCCAGCACATCGATCGCGCCTTTTTGCTGGTATTCCTCCGCAGTCAGTTCCTTGCTGTCGTGAACCTCCAGGGTACCGTCCGCGTAGGTGGACAGAGTATCCAGGTTCGGAAAGGACGTGTTCCCGCTTTCCTTGGTGTGCGTGCAGAAGATTTCACCGTCCCGCAGCAGGATTCCCACATTCTTCTGGTTTTTCTTGTTGTTCCGGTACCGCCAGCGGTTGCTGGCGTAATCCCCGTTGATCGCCAGCACCGCGCCGTTCTTGCCGCACACCCGGTAGGGATAGTTCCCTTTGGTGAAATGGTTTCCGGGCAGCCAGGTCACAAACCCGAAGATTTCCTTCCGGCTCCAGACCTCCGCCTCGAACCATACCAGCTTTGCCGGATCCGTTTCGCTCTTCCGACGGATCTCAATCTTCAGCGTCTGGCTGCAGTAACGCCACAGGTCGTTCTCCGGACCTTCGTACACGAATTCTCCTTCATCCAGAAATCCTTCCGCGTTCAGTTCCGGCCAGGCGCCCGGCTCCTCCTGCGGCGTTTCCGGTTCTTCCGCAGCCGCGCAGGTGAAAAGCGTTACCGCCGCCAGCAGTAGTGCCAGCCATCTTTTTCCGTATTTCATGTCGTACCCCTCTGCTTATTTCTTTCCGCCCTGTCCCGGCTGCCAGTTTTCCGTCAGTGCATCCGTCCGGGTGGCGATCCAGTCCTTCAGGTAAGCCACGGATTCTTCAAAATTACTTCCGCTTTCCTCAGCCACGCCCCGTATTTTGTTTCCTTTCCAGCGCAGCTCATTCATCCCCGCGGATGCGGCGATCTCCGCCCGGTAGGCGTCGATGGATTTCATCGTGCTGCCTTCCGGCGCTTCCCGCCGTCCCAGCAGGATTTCTGCCGCCGGCAGGATCTGTTCGTCATATACCTGCCGCGTCAGCTTCTGCATATCCTCATGCCGCAGCAGCCAGTGCCACAGGTACCGTGTATGCCCCAGCCGGGTATAGACATAGTCCACCTTGTCCGCCTTTCGCAGACCGTTGGACTTGTTTCCGTAGGTCAGGTCGTAATCCCAGCCGGGCCCGGCATACAGCAGCGGATCCACGCTGTCCGAATCCTTGTACATGAAACGGCTCGCCGCCCATACGTCCAGGTTGCTGCAGAATTCCTCCACACAGATCACCCGCGCGAAGGAAAGCATATCGATGTAATCCGCGTAATATTTTCCGGTCTGTTTGCTGATGCCGTCTTTTTCCATCGCCGCGTTATGAAAATCGTCCACCAGAGCGGAAATGTATTCAACCCCCTGCTTCCCCGTATGGTTCGGTTCCTTGATTGTGACGCACATCAGGCCGTCCGTCACAAACCCGGAATATTCCTCGTCGTCCTGGAAATAGATGGGTTTCTCAATCTCCAGCAGGTAACCGCCGGTAATGTCCTCCGGTTCCTCTTTCACCCCGTACCATTTTGTCACCAGTACCGCTTTGCCCCGTCCGTGCCGGAACGGCGCCTTGTCGTAGGCTTCCTTTCCGTTCACTTCTTCGTAGGCTTCCTCCAGGTCGCGGATCTCCAGCCGGTTTTTCTTCAGCTGGATTTTCTCCGACAGCAGGTACAGGCCGTTGTAGTTTCCGTTCAGATATACGTCTGCCGGATGGCAGTCCGGTGTGGACGTAAGTCCGATCTCCCGGCAGAGATCCATGGTGATCTGGTTGCGCAGCAGGGAAATGTCATACCAGTTTGCCAGCAGGATCCAGGTCTTGTTCTTCCCCATGCCCTCCAGGTTCACCTTGTTCTCTGTCTTGAAGACAAAGGGCTTTTTCGGCGCGTTGGAGGAGGAATTCCCGCGGGCCTTGAAGGTGGTCAGCTTCTCTGCTGCCTCCAGGCTGCCGTCCCTCCGGATCATGATCATGTCCGCCGGCTGTTTGATATCCGTTTTCGGCATCTTCAGGTCGCTGTCCGCCACGTTGAAAAACAGCACGGGAATCTCCGATCCCTGCATCACCGTCACGGTTTCCGTCGTCTTCGCTCCGCTCAGGGAGAAGGTCACGCTCTTCCCCACATAGGCGGAAACGGGCAGCGTCGCTCCGTTTTCGTACGTGGTTCCATCCCAGATCAGCGGCGTTTCCTTATCGGTCCGGATCACCGGATCCTGTCCCTTGAAGGCGCCGGGCAGGTACAGTACATACTGGTGCTTCCCCTTGTCCTCCGGTTGAACAAAAACCTCCCGGCCGTCCGCTGTCCAGAAGAACTGTACTTTCGGCGCCGATGCCGCCGTCGCGCTTCCGGCCAGGACCAGCAGCAGTCCCAGGAAGATTCCGGCCGCAATCAATCGTATCCTGCTTTTCATTCCACAGGTTCCTTTCCTTCTTTTCCGCCCGCCGCCTTATTCGGAGAACGGCACATAGACCCCCGTCCGGAAAAATTCGTGCAGCTCCTTGTAATGGCTGTGTTTCCGCCATCCGCCTTCCGTCGGGTTGTCCACCGTCACAAACTTGCAGTTCGGATGCAGCTGCTTCATGGTCCGTTTCTGCTCCGCCTTGATCCGGTTCATCAGCCCCCACCAGACCCTCTCCAGGTTCGGCAGCTCATAGATCGGGGAAAGATCCCGCACTTCCGTGCACCGGGTCAGATTCAGGTCCCGCAGTTTCGTCAGTCCGCTCAGGGGCGTCAGGTCCGTGATCCTGGAGCTGAACAGCTCCAGGTAAACCAGGTTCGGACAGTTGGCAATGGGGCTGATGTCCAGCAGCCGCCCGTAGTTGGGACTCAGGATCAGCACCTCCAGCTCCGGCATCCAGTTCAGGAAATCGATGTTTTCGATATAGTTATGTCCCAGGTCCAGCGCCTTCAGCTTTGTGCACATCCGGATGGGCTCCAGGTCTTCTGTATTATGCCGTTCATCATCCTTCATCTTCCCGGCCAGGTGCAGGGTGGAAAACGCCGTCCGGTCCGTCCGGATAATATGCGGCCCGATCTGCAGTGTAAATCCGAAGAAAATATCCGGGTAGTACCTGTCAAACAGCCATTCCATGTCCGCCGTCTCCAGCGGGGAGTCGTACAGGAGGACTTCCTTCAGGCCCGGCAGCTGATCCACCGCTTCTGCCAGTGCCTTCACATCTGTCACCCGGATCCCTGCGGCATCCAGGTCAAGAATCTCCGTTCCCGGGGAAATGGAAAGCGTTTCATATGTGATTTCCTGCTCTGCAATCCCTGCGGAAAAGCCCGCCAGCAATACCAGGATTGTCAGCATCAGCAGCAAGCGCTTCATCGTCAACCTCCGTATGGTTTATATGAGTTTTCTAATATTTTATTATACAAAACACACCGGCTCCTGTGCAAGTATCTGTGGGTTTTTCATACTTGCGCCGGAGATGCCGCAGCGGGTATAATACTCTGCGGGAAAAGCAGGGAGGGATCTCGCATGAAACACTCTGTCCGGGCGGCACTGAAAAGTCTGGCACTGTTGCTGTGCCTGGCGCTTTTCCTGTCCTCCGCCGTGGCGGAGCAGCCGGAGGAGGATCTTCTTTCCACCTTCATTGTCCGGCACGGCAGCCGCACCTCCCCGAAAATCGCCATCACCATGGACGATATCTATGAACATGAATACGCCTGGAAGGCCGTGGAGCTCTGCCGGCAGTACGGTATCACCATGACCTTCTTCCCCATCGGCATCAATATCAAGGAAGAGGATGGAGACCGCTGGCGGGACCTGGTCGATTCCGGCTGTGAAATCGGAAGTCATTCCTTTAACCACGGGTATTTCTACGGCATTTCCGAGCATGCGGCCCTGGCCCGCCTCGGTCGCTTCCAGCAGTTCCTGGACAAAGCCCTGGGATATCATTACCAGGTCCGCTGGTTCCGTCCCCCCTACGGCCGGATCAAGAGCAAGCAGGATAACGGCTCCGCCATGGCCCGGGTCATTCGTTCCTTCGGCTTCAGCAACCTCCTCCTGTGGGACGTCAGCGAAACGGATGCGAAGAAAGCGTTTAAAAACGTTCAGAATGGCAGCATTCTTCTCTTCCATGCCCGCCAGCGGGATTATGAATGCCTGGAGACACTGATTCCCCAGCTCCTGGAGGCCGGCTTTGAACCGGTCACCGTCAGCGCGCTTTTCGGCTTTGAACCGCCGGAAACGTCAGACGAACTGTATGTCTTTGACGCAGGTAATTTCAGCAAACCGGAATAAACCGGAAAGCAGGATGCGCATATGAAAAACGACGAGAAAACGAATGTAATGCGGCTGCTAGAATCGAAAAAGATTCCCTATACCGCCCATACCTATTCCCCGGATCCTTCCCTCTCCGGAGAAGAAATCGCCCGGATCCTGGGCGAGAATCCCTCCTTTGTATTCAAGACGCTGGTCACCTGCGGCAAAACCGGCCGGTACTATGTCTTTGTCATTCCGGTTGCCGCGGAACTGGACCTGAAAAAAGCTGCCAAAGCCGCCGGGGAAAAGGCTGTCGCCATGATCCCGCAGAAGGAACTGCTTCCCCTCACCGGCTATGTCCATGGCGGCTGCTCCCCCGTAGGGATGAAAAAGCCCTTCCCCACCTTCCTGGATGCTTCCGCCGAAAAAGTGGAGCGGATCTTTGTCTCCGCCGGCCGGGTCGGGTTCCAGATGGAGGTTGCCCCAAAGGATTTGTTTTTTCTTGTTTCTTTCCGATACGCGGATCTGGTCACCGATACCCCGGAATGATATAATACGGGAAATTTTAACGTTCCGGAGAGGGGTGCAGGATCCTTGAGCAGGGGAAAGGTTGTCCGCCAGTGGCTGCAGATCGCTGCCGGCCTGCTGGTGTTCGCCCTCGGTGTGCACCTGACCATCTTCGCGAATATCGGCCTTGCGCCTTGGGACTGCCTCGGCATGGGCATCGCGAAGCATACACCCCTGAACTACGGCGTCGCCATGACCCTCATAGCAGTCATCATCCTGGGAATCGACCTTTTGCTGAAGGAGCGGATCGGTTTCGGCACAGTGATCGACGCACTGCTCACCGGCAATTTTGTCCAGCTGTATAACGACCTGAATCCCCTTCCCCTGAATACGAACCTCTGGCTCGGCATCCTCATCATGCTTGCCGGGTTTGCCTTTATGGCCCTGGGGATGATGATCTACATGAAGGGAGAGCAGTGCTGCGGTCCCCGGGACTCTCTGCTGGTGGGCCTTGGCAAGCGGCTGCCCCGCTGGCCCATCGGCCTGGTGGAGATCCTGCTCTGGGCCGTCGTGCTGCTGGCCGGATGGCTCCTGGGCGGCCCGGTCGGCATCGGCACGCTGATCAGCACCTTCGGTGCCGGCCTGGTGATGCAGCTCGTATACAGTGCGCTGCATTTTGAACCCCGGAGCCTCCGGCACCGGGATATCGTGGAAATATGGAAAGTGCTGCGGGGCCGTTAACCCGCAGCACTTTTTCACAGGATCTTTTCCATCCCGATCTTATAGGGCACAAGCCCCAGTTTTTCATAGAACGCCATCACCCCGGGATTGCAGCTCCACACGTTCAGCGTCACGTTGTAGCATCCCTTTTCCCGGGCATAGTCCAGAATCCGCTCATACAGTGCCCGTCCGGCTCCCAGCCCGCGGGCGTTTTCATCCACGCAGATATCATCGATATACAGCGTATCGTGCTCTTCCATCAGCTGCCCGCCGGAATGCTGCAGGATGCAGAATCCGTGGCCCAGCACCCGGCCGTTGCCATCCGTGCAGACGAAAACGGGCGTGGCCTCATCGGCGAGGATTCCCCGCAGTTCTTCGGCGTTATATTTGGTTGCCGGCCCTTTGAACAGGTCCGGCCGCCCCCGGTGGTGCACCATATCCACCTGGACCAGCAGGTCCAGGATCGCGGGGATATCCCCTGCTTCCGCACGCCGTACGTTCATCTTCCTGTCTCAGCCGTTGGCGGATTCGAACACGAGTCCGTTGCCCGCGTCTTCTTCCGTCAGATCCCGCCAGTACACACACTGGTCATGCAGCGTAAAGATCGCGGATCCGTTGTCGTACGCGTTCTCCACCGGGGCATTCTCTTCCGTCTGGTAGGATTTGCAGCCGACAACGTTCAGGCTTTCGGTTTCCGGATCATACTGGCCCGCGTAATCCCAGTAGAGGATCACACCGTCCGTGCCGTACTTCACGATATTGACCTTATATCCGGTGTAAATATCCAGGCCGCTTTCACTTTCCACATTCTCCACGTCCCAGATAAAGCTGGCCTGGTACTGGGTTCCGTCTTCCTGGATATATTCCCAGTCGCCGGCAAACCAACCGATCTTTTCATAGATCCGGCCGGCACCCGCATCCTCTTCCAGGTCCTTCCAGACCAGGTATCCGTCATCATTCAGGCTGAAAACCGCCTGGATGTTTTCTTTTTCCAGGTTGCGGCTGATTTCGGCGCCTTCCTCATCCAGTACCCGGGAGTATTTTTCACCGAATCCTCCCTCCTGGGTCGCCAGTACCTTCTTTTCCGCGTCCCACACGCAGCTGTACTGCCACTGAATGGTCTCGTCGTCATTCCAGATCTGGACGCTGGCTTCTTCGCCGATGGGGAAAATCATAATATGGGACATGCCGCTTGCCCAGTCGCTGGAGAACATGGCGGTCATTTCAGGATTGTCTTCCACGTCCGCGTAGTCCTCCGCCAGCGCCGCTGTCAGGCTCAGCATCATTACCAGGGCAATCAGCATCGCAATCATTTTTTTCATCGTTTGTACGCCTCCTTACATGCCTTGTATTGTACACCCCGTTCCCGGGTCTCTGTCAAGTTAACGCGCCGGCGTCCCGTTTTCTTCCCTTGACGGTTCCCGGTCTTTCTTTTATAATTTGTACGGACAAAAACACCAATTTGATAAAATCAGCAGGGAGGGTCTTATGATGAATGATCGGCAGCCGCTGGATGTTTCCGTTTCCTTTGATCCCTACGCCGGGGAGCCGAATCGCGACGGAGAGCAGTTTGCCCGGGTGACACCGGAGGGCAAAGTGCATTTCAGGATCATCGCGAAGGATGCCCGTGAGGTGGTTGTGGACCGTTTCGATACGCTCTTCCCCCTTGAATCCGTGGGAGACGGTGCCTGGGAGGGCACCTTCGACATGGGCACCGGTTTCCTTTATTTCTTCCTGAAGGTGGACGGCGCGGATGTCCTCTGCCCCTATCTGCCCATTGGCTACGGCTGCTGCCGGCCCATGAACTTTGTGGATGTCCCCGTGCCGGATATGGCCGGCTGGGACAATCTGGAAGGCATTCCCCACGGTGCGGTGGCCCGTCACTATTATCCCTCCTCTGTCACCGGCAAGCATGAAATCTGCCTGGTCTGGACCCCGCCGGCCTGGGATCCCGCCAAAGCGTATCCCGTGCTCTATCTGCAGCATGGCTATGGCGAAAACGAAACCGGCTGGATCTATCAGGGCCACGCAGGCCGCATTGCTGACCGTCTCCTGGCGGACGGCGCCATGAAGGAAATGATCATCGTCATGGGCAACGGCATGGTGCGGAAAACCGGCGATCCCTCCGACCGCATGCTCTTCCCCCGCATTGTTGTGGAGGACCTGATTCCCTACATTGAATCCCGTTACAACGTCCTGAAGGATAAATGGAACCGGGCAATGGCCGGCCTTTCCATGGGCAGCTTCCAGACCAGCATCACCACGCTTACCCATCCGGATCTCTTCGGTTATGCCGGTCTCTTCAGCGGCTTCATGCGCGCCCCCTGGCCCTCCGACGATGCCCAGGCCCATATGGCCCTTGCCGAGAAGAAGGATGCATTCAACCAGGCCTTCAAAGTCTTCTACCGCGCCATGGGCACGGAAGACCAGTATTTCAATGCCTTTGAGGCGGACGACGCCTGGCTGGAAGGGCGCGGCCTGAACATTACACGCGAAACCTTCCCCGGCGGCCACGACTGGACCGTCTGGCGCCGCTGCATCCGCTCCTTCCTCCCCCGTCTTTTCTGACCGGATTCCACAAATGGGCAGCCGTCGCTGCCCATTTTTCGTTGCCTTTTTTCCGATCCTGCTGGACACATGGAAACACGGAGTGATATGATGGAACCGGAAACCGATGCAGAATACCGGAAGGAATCGGAATAAATGGATATCTATCCCGCGCTGTTGCTCTTTACCTTTATCATCATCGTCTATTGGATCATCGTTGAGCTGTTTACCTTTTTCTTTCACCTCACAGGGCTGACTGCCGACCGGTCGCGCTTCCAGGTCATCTCCCTGCTGACCGGCACCGGCTTTACCACCCGGGAAAGCGAGCTCGTCCTATCCACCCGCCGCCGCCGGCGGCTCGCAAGGGTGACCATGCTCTTCGGATACGTGTTCAACATCACCATTGTGTCCGCGTTCATCAACGTATTCCTGTCCATAAAGAGCTCCCAGGTCAGCCATCAGTTCCTCGGTTTCCTGATTCCGCTGAGCGCCGTCGCCCTGATTTTCATTGTCATGCGCGTACCGAAAATCCGCGCCCGGATCGACAATTTCCTTCACCGCCTGGCGGACCGGTTCTTTGACCGGACAGAATCCTTCAACGCAGTCCTGCTGGTGGACAATATCGGCACCGAATCCATTGCCCAGGTGAAACTCCGCCATATTCCGGATGAATATAAAGGCCGCACCCTGGCCGAAACCGGCCTCCGCGCGGAGACCGGGATCCTGGTGATGCTGGTGGAGCGCAAGGGCCAAAAGCCGGCAGCCCCTCACGCAAGTACCGTATTCGAAGTCGGCGACAATCTGACCGTCTTCGGGAATTATAAAACGATCTGCAAATCCTTCCACGCACGGGAGTATATCACGGATGACTGATCCGGTTTCCCGGATCACTCTGTCCCGGATCCTCCCGCGGTAAATGTTTTGAGTTTCCGCCGCAGCAGTTCATATCGCGCGCGTTTCTCATCCTTCCGGAAGTGCTCGTAACGGAGCTGTTCCGGATTTTTTTCGTATAGGAGCACCCGGTTCCCGAACTGCTCGCTGGTCAGGTCAAACGTCCGATCCCCCGCCACGTTGTAGCAGTGGAAGCCGCCCTCCTCCAGGGGAATGCCGTACACCTTCCCGCCGAAGATATCCTGAACCAGGAAAGCGGTAATGGAACACTGGCCGAGGGTCCGGTTCTCTTCGCTCCAGTCTTCCCGCATCCGCGGTGCGCAGGTCTCCGCGCACCAGACATGCCACAGCGCGTTGTACAGGTCCTTCGGGGTCCGGATTCCCGGGTATTCCGCGGTTTTCGCCGGTACGTCCGCCTGTTCCCATCCGGCAAACCCGTAGGTGTGCAGGCAGAAAATATCGCTGTCCTCCCCGCTTAAGTCCTTCATGACATCGACTTTCTCCGCGCCGTATTTTTCATACAACCCTTCCTCCCGGGTGGCGATCCAGATCGTGTCGTACCCGTCCTCCCGGGCCATTTCCCGGGCCTTGCCGATCAGTTTTCCCATCAGCCGCCGCCCCCGGTAAGCCGGATAAGTGTAGACGAATCCGATCCACGGCGTCCGGTCCGTGTCCGGGATATCATCCTTCGCCGCGTAGGTGCAGAAAGCAGCCAGGTTCGTTCCGTCTGTCAGCAGCAGCACCTCGGCATTTTCCCCGAAGGTTTTCCGGAACCGGTTTTCCGACAACAGCCGGTACAGGTATTGCCCCGCGGTCCAGTCGCACTGGCTGATCTTCTTCAGCCACCAATCCGGATTCTTCGTCTGATGCCAGGTATGGATTTCCATTCTCCGGTTTTCTCCTTTTCCCTTTTTTCCCCTTCAGTATACATGATCCCGCCTTGACTGTACAATCCTCTTCTGCTATAGTTACACGGCGTGTTTCGCGCGCGCATGTATTTAAGAAAGGATTTTCCCCGCGCCATGCAGAAATCAGACCGTTCCGCCATGCTGGGCACCATGGAGATGTCCCGGCTGGTTCCCAAAGTCAGCCTTCCGATTATGGCTTCCATGATGATCCAGGCCCTTTACAACATCGTGGACAGCATTTTCGTTTCACAGTACAATCCCAACGGCCTCACCGCCGTTTCCCTGGCCTTCCCCTTCCAGATGCTTATGATCGCCCTGTCCACCGGCATGGGTACCGGTATGAACAGCCTGGTCAGCCGCCGCCTGGGTGAGCGTAAAACCACCGAGGCACGAATCGCCGCCTGGAACGGACTGCTGGTGGAAAGCTGCGGCACCCTGCTGTTCCTCATTTTCGGCCTGTTCCTGGCCGGCCCGGTCATGCGGCTGGTGGTTTCTGAAAACCTGACAGATGCTGCCTCCATCCTGGAGATGGGTACCAGCTATCTTTCCACGGTCACCCTTTTCTCCCTCGGCATTTTCATGGCAATCCATTTCGAGCGTATGCTGCAGGCCACGGGCAATACCGTCCTGTCCATGATCACCCAGATGGTCGGCGCGATTACGAATATCATCCTTGACCCGATCCTGATCTTCGGCTGGCTGGGAATCAAACCCATGGGCGTCCTGGGCGCCGCCGTCGCCACCGTTGCGGGCCAGTGGCTGTCCGCCCTGCTTGGCTTTATCTTCAACCAGAAGAAGAATCCGGAGCTCCGCCTGTCCCTGAAGGACTGCATCATCAACCGGAAGGACCTGAATGGCATCCTGGCCGTCGGTTTCCCCAGCACGGTCATGCAGGCCATCGGCTCAGTCATGAACGTGGGCATGAACTCCATCCTTTCCGGGTTTGAGCAGTCCAACGCCGCCCTGAACGTCATGTCCGTCTATTTCAAGCTCCAGTCCTTCATCTTCATGCCGGTCTTCGGCCTGTCCACCGGCATCATCGCAATCCTCGCCTATAACTTCGGTGCCCGGCTGAAGGAGCGGATTTACAAGTGCATCAAGGTGGCCCTGATCTGGGCCTGTGCCATTATGGCAGTCGGTACACTGGTCTTTATGATCTTCCCCGGGCAGATGATGTCCATCTTTGAATCCGACCAGGCGCCGGAGCTTACCGCCCAGATGACATCCATTGGCGTGGTCGCCATGCGGATCATTTCCTCCAGCTTCCTCCTCGCCGCCGTCGGCATTATCCTGTCCACGGTCTTCCAGGCCGTCGGAAAAGGCGTTTACAGCATGCTCATGAGCATCGCCCGCCAGCTCCTGGTGCTGCTGCCGGCTGCCTGGCTGCTGGCCCGCCTCACCGGCGATGTCTACGCCGTCTGGTGGTGCTTCCCCATCGCAGAATTAGCGGCCCTGGCTATCTGCCTGTATTATTACCGCAAGTGTGACCGAACGATGATTTCAACCCTGTAATTTCCCCTGAAAAAGGTCTTGACATTATTACGGTACCGAACTATAATGCAATTGTTCGGTACCGTAATTTTATGTTGAACGTGTTTTTAAAAAATCATTTTGAGGAGTGTATTCTGATGAGTAAAGATACAGAAGTCATCCTGGCCATGCTGAAGCTGTCCCGTGCCCTGCGGCGCTGTCCGCCGCCTCCGCCGCTCGCCGTCGGTATTCCCGGTCCGGAAGGCCCGGATCATCCGGAACATCGCCGGCCGATGCCCTTCCCGCCTGCCCTGGGCCGCCTGCTCAGCTGCGTGGCGGAGAATCCGGGAGTTTCCTCCCGCGATCTGTGCGAATTCCTGGATGTGCGTCCCTCCTCCCTCAGCGAGATCCTGGCCCGGGCGGAAAACGAAGGCTGGATCATCCGCACCGTCAGCGAGGAGGACCGCCGGATGCAGCGTGTAAACCTGTCCGATAAGGGAAAATCCTTCATCGCGGAAATGCAGGAAGCCAGGGAAAAGGATGCCGCCCGCAAAACCTCCTGCCTTACAGACGAAGAAAAGGCGCAGTTCTGCGCCTTATGCAACAAATTGAGTGAGCATATGGAATCCCTGGATTTCCCGGACTTTCCCCCGCGTCCGGACTTTCCGGACGGACCGGACTTTGAAGGACGGCCTCCTCGGAAACCGCGCCGGCCCCTCATCCCGGAAGGCGGCCGCATTCGCTGTTGATCAGCCCTGCCGCATACTTTCCGCTTCGGACGCCGCCCGCTGGATCACTTCCGCCAGGGAGGCATCCGTTTCCGGATTGTAAACCGCCATACCCGTTATCATGGAGAGGTAGCCTTCGGCTACCGTCTCCTTTTCTTTTTTGCCCTCAACCTTCTCCCGGAGCGCCGCCATCAGCAGGTCCCGGTTCTTGTAGTCTTCCGTCTCCAATACGACCAGGAACCCGTCCCCGCAGGTCCGGTAGATCGGACTGTGGGCAAACACGTCAGCAATCAGTCCGTATCCGTTCTTCAGGAACTGGTCTCCCGCTTCCAGGCCGAACTGTTCGTTCATCTGCCGTGTATTGTCCATGTTGCAGACCACCACCGCGTATTCCGGCGGTACGCTGCCGGCCATGCGGCCGGTAAGTTCCGCAACCTGATCCGCAAAAGCGATCATATTCCGGGCGTGGGTCAGCACATCCATCCGGGCGTTCCGTGCGGTTTCCTCCAGCTGTTTCCGGCTGACCGCGATTTCCTCTTTTTTCCGCAGGGCGGCCAGGATCTTGGAAAACTCGCTCACCAGCAGCGGCTTGCCCATGCAGTCGTCCGCGCCGGCTTTCAGGCATTCATCCACCTGCACATCGGATCCTTCCGCCGTCAGGGAGATAATGGTCACCGGCGTCCGGCTGCCCGCTTCGATCCGGCGGATTTCCTGTGTGGCGGTAATACCGTCCATCCCGGGCATCACGATATCCATCAGGATCACATCCGGTTTGTCTCCGGCAGCAATCCGGTCGATGGCAGCCTGACCGGAGGCGGCTTCCGTTACGGATGCACCTTCCCGCTCCAGCACTTCCCGGTTGATTTCCCGTGTCAGGTCGTTATCGTCCACCAGCAGCACCCGCAGGCCATGCAGCTTCTCCGTACCGTATACGGAGGTGGAAACCACCACATCCGCCCGTTCCGGATGCTCCGCCAGCTCTTCAAAAATCTCCCGGCAGCCCCGGAAGCAGTTCATCAGTTTTTCGCTGAAGGCGCCGCATTCCCCGCCGAGAATCATGTTGAACGCTTTTTCCACGCTGAATGCCGGCTTGTACACCCGCTCCGTCGTCAGCGCATCAAAGCAGTCCGCCACGGAAACGATCTGGGCGGAAATCGGTATTTCATCGCCTTTCAGTCCGTCCGGATATCCGCGGCCGTCCCACTTTTCATGATGATGGCGCACGATTTCCAGCCCGATATTCAGATACCGGGCACTCCAGCTTTTCGGTGCCCGTTTCAGTACCAGGCATCCTTTTTCACTGTGGGATTTCATGATCGCGAATTCTTCATCTGTCAGCCGCCCGGGCTTCAGCAGAATCGCGTCGGGAATCATAATCTTGCCTACATCGTGCAGCGCGCTGGCAGAAGTGATCAGCTCCACGTCGTCGTCCGTCAGTCCGTACTCCGGTAGCCTCTCCTTCACCATCTTGGCCAGCACCCGGGTGAATGCCTTAACACGCTGGATATGCATGCCGCTTTCCTCGTTGCGCAGCTCCACCACGTCGCCCAGCATCTCGATGATTTCATCATTGGTGCGGGCCAGCTCCCGGTTGCGTTCGCGCAATTCAGATGTCACGCGAATAATCTTTCGTTCCGCGGCTTCACTTTTTTCAATTGCCCGTTCAAGTTCCGTTTCCCGGCTTGTGTCTTCCGTCTGCGCGCTCATCCCAACACCCTCCGTTTCACGTATCAGTTCGTTCCCGGGTCTGTCCGGATCCTCAGGTTTCCTCTTCCTGCGCTTCTTCCGGTTTTGCTTCCTCTTCCGGAACAGGTGTGATCTGCACCCGTGTCACCCGGAATCCGTCCATTTCCATCACGGTGAACTGGTGCTTTTCCAGGATAAAACTGTCGCCCACTTCCGGCACCTTTTCCAGCATTTCGCCGGCCCAGCCGCCCACCGTGTCTGTGCCGTATTCGTTTTCCAGTCCGTATTTGTCCAGCAGCTCCTGCAGCTGCATGCTGCCGTCCACAATCACAGTACCGTCTTCCTGCTCCACGACTTCCTCGTTCACTTCGTCGTGTTCGTCGTAGATTTCACCCACCAGCTCTTCCAGCACGTCTTCCATGGTGACGATGCCTTCCGTTCCGCCGTACTCATCCAGCAGGATCACCAGATGGGACTGGCTGGAGCGGAACTGCTTCAGCAGGCTGCTGATGGACAGGCTCGCCGGAGCAAAGAACGGCTCCTTCATGATGTCTGTAATCTTGTCGCACCCGTCGTGGGTCATCTTGTAGAAATCCTTTTCGTTCAGGATGCCGACGATGTGGTCCAGATCCTCGTGGTATACAGGAATCCGGGAATACCAGGTTTTCCGGAACAGCTCGGCCGCTTCTTCCAGCGTTGCTGTATCCTCAATGGCTGTCACGTCCACCCGGGGCGTCATGATGTCCGCCGCGATCTGGTCGTTGAACTCGATGGCTGAACGGATCAGTTCACCCTCATCCTCTTCGATATCGCCCTCTGTCTGGGCTTCGTCAATGATGGTGATCAGTTCCTCTTCAATCTGGGATTCTTCTTCTTCCGGCTTGATCAGTTTTGACAGCAGTTTCCGGTATCCGGAAAACAGCAGGTCCAGCGGCTTGAGCAGGAACACCAGCACCCGCATCACCGGGCTTACCGCCATGGCAAACTTCTCCGGCTGCTGTTTCGCCAGCGTCTTCGGCCCCACCTCACCCAGAAACAGCACCAGCACAGTCATCACGATGGAAGGCACCGTTGCGCCGGCACTTTCGCTTGCCGTTCTCATAATCCGGGTGGTAAAAAGCACCGTGGCAATAGCGGTGCCCGCAATATTCACAACATTGTTACCGATCAGTACGGTCGTCAGCAGGGAATCATATTTTTCCAGCAGATCCAGCGCCATCTGCGCCCTTTCCTTTTTCTTCCTCGGGCCTTCAATCGTTTTCAGCCGCACCTTGTTGCTGGCGGAGAAAGCCGTTTCCGTTGCTGAAAAGAAAGCTGAAAGTGCTATACAGAGAATCAGGGCAAGCCATAAGCCCATGAACGCATTCAATCCTTTCGGTTACAGTCCGTAAAAACAAAACTCTGTTCCGGCATCCGGAACAGGGAGATTATAGCATGATGACCCTTGCTTTGCAACAATTCCCGGCCTCTGCGTCTGTTGTGATCCTGCCCCGTCTGTGCTACAATATATATTGATTGAAACGATAATACTGGTCATTAATCATTAACATAGGAGGTTCCGCCATGAACGTACAGCCTGAAGCCGGCCGCGCTGTCCGCTATGCCTGTGCTGTACTGGCGGACTGCCGCCCGGCCTCCCTCCCCATGGATCCCTGCGATCTGGCAGCCCGGGCCGGGATCCTGCTGGTGCCCCTCTCCCGGGTGGACAACTACCCTCTCTGGGTTCCTTATGATATCTTCGATTCCCTGCGGACAGCCTGTGCCGTCACCGTTTCCTACCCTGCTTTCTGCATCGTCTTCCGCGATGACGCGGATCCGGAGCGTCTCCGCTTTGCCCTCTTCCATGAACTGGGCCACATTTTCATGAATCATTACCGGGATTTCCCGGACATCATGGACCCTTCCCGGCCGGACGATCCCGCCCTGGAGGCGGAGGCGGACACCTTTGCCCTGAATATGGCGGCCCCCGTCCCGGTAGTGGACGTCATCCGCTATAATCGTCCCGGGCAGGCAAAGTCTGCCCTCTTCGGCCTGAACCGCACCGCCTGGATGCGCCGCCTGGCCTCCATCGACCGCGACCGTTCCTTTGTGGATGAGGATGCCGCCAACGTTGTCCTCTATGCTTTTCGTGATTATCTCCTCGGCCGCCGATGCCCTGCCTGCGGCAAAACCTTTGCCGACGAGGAGCAGACCAACCGCTGCCCCTTCTGCGGTGCCGAAAACCCCGACTGGATATTATAAAAGGAACGTGATCCCTCACGTTCCTTTTGTTTCACATCGCATCGATATACCTGCACGCTGCCAGCGCTGCAGTGGCGCCGTCCCCGGCAGCCGTTGTCAGCTGCCGCACGTTCTTGCTCCTGCAGTCCCCGGCCACAAACACGCCGGGGGTTTTTGTCGTGCACTGTTCGTCGCTGTCGAAGTATCCGAACTTGTCCAAGTCCGCCAGCCCTTCGAAAGCACCGTTCTCCGGAATCAGCCCAATGGCCACAAACAGGCCATCGCAAACAACCGTTTCCGCCGCGCCGCCCGCCTGAGGTTCCACGGTCACGCTGCGAAGCTCACCGCCTTCCGTGTTCAGCGCGGTAATCTTCACGCCGGTATGCTTCTCCACGTTCTCCCGGGCAAACAGGATCTCCTGCAGTTTCTTCTCCCCGGTGAATTCCGGCAGGTCCTGCAGCATGATGACCTTTGCGCACTTGCCGGAAAGCAGGATCGCTTCCTGCAGGGCGGAGTTGCCGCCGCCGGCGACGCACACGGTCTTTCCGGTATAGAAATCCCCGTCGCATACCGCGCAGAAGCTGATGCCCTCGCCCACCAGCTCGTTTTCCCCGGGCAGGCCCAGCATCCGGTGTTTCACGCCTGTGGCGATGATCAGCGTCTTTGCCTCATGTTCCTTCCCGTCATCAGTGAAAACGGCCTTCACATTCCCCCGGTCTTCCACCCGGAGCACTTTCGCCAGGTCCACCTCCGCGCCCTGGGCCATCACCTGATCCAGCAGGGCATCAGCAAACGCGTTGCCGCTCATCTGGGCCGTTCCCGGCCAGTTTTCCACCTTCGGACTGTAAGTAATCTGGCCGCCGAATCCGTGCTTCTCCAGGATCAGCACCGATTTCCCGTTCCGCAGGCAATAAAGCGCTGCGGTCATTCCTGCCGGTCCCCCGCCGACAACAATCACATCAACCATACTCTTCCTCCCATAAAACAGGGACGCTATGCGTCCCTGTCTGAAAACTAATAACTAAAAACTAATAACTAGTTAGCCCGCCGCGCGTGCCGTCAGCATACCCTTGATCTCGGACACACCCTTGAACTTCGTGAAATCATCTCCGGCGCCCAGCACCACCAGCGTCGGGGCCTGTTTCACGCCGTACTTGTTGGTCAGTTCAATGTTCTCCGTCGCAACGACCTTCTTGAAAAGGAATCCTTCCTTCTCCAGCAGGCTGATGGCCAGCTTGCAGTTCGGGCAGGTCTGGCTCACAAACAGCAGTGCACGGGAATTGCAGGCGCTCTCCGGCTTCTTCTCCTCCACGGGTGCTGCCACGGGAGCGGGCGCTTCCGCTGCGGGTACCGCCGTCACCGGGCCCTGGTGAGTCAGGTGGGAGTGTCCCACATCGTAAACCTTCCGGTCTTTGAATTCCTGGGCCTTGCCGTCGTTCCAGTTCTGCACGGGACGGTAGTATCCAGTAATCCGGCTGTACACTTCGGTCTTCGCGCCGCAGTGCGGGCAGGTATACTGCTCACCGTTCAGGTAGCCGTGATCCTTGCAGACGGAGTAGGTGGGGCTCATGGTGTAGTAGGGCAGCTTATAGTTTTCCGCGATCTTGCGGACCAGGTTGGCCGCCGCTTTCCAGTCCGGCAGCTTCTCGCCCAGGAAGGCGTGGAACACGGTGCCGGAGGTGTAAAGGGTCTGCAGCTCATCCTGCACGTCCAGCGCGGAGAAGATATCCTCGCTGTAGCCCACAGGCAGGTGGCTGGAGTTGGTGTAGTAGGGGGTGCCGTTCATATTGGCGGTGACGATATCCGGATACTGCTCCTTGTCATGCTTCGCGAAACGGTAGGAGGTGGACTCGGCCGGCGTGGCTTCCAGGTTGTACAGGTCGCCGTACTGTTCCTGGTAGTCGCTCAGGCGTTCCCGCATGTGATTCAGCACGTCCTGGGCAAACTTCTGCGCTTCAGGCTGGGTCAGGTCCTTCTTCAGCCAGCGGGCGTTCAGTGCCGCTTCGTTCATGCCCACCAGGCCGATGGTGCTGAAGTGATTGGCGAAGGTGCCCAGGTACCGCTTGGTGTAGGGATACAGGCCGCCGTCCAGCAGCTTGGTGATAACGGTGCGCTTGGTCTTCAGGCTGCGGGCTGCAATGTCCATCAGCCGGTCCAGCTGCCGGTAGAAGTCCTTTTCGCTGGAGGATTCGTAGGCCAGCCGCGGCAGGTTGATCGTCACCACGCCGACAGAACCGGTGGATTCACCGCTGCCGAAGAAACCGCCGCTCTTCTTGCGCAGTTCCCGCAGGTCCAGCCGCAGGCGGCAGCACATGCTGCGCACGTCGCTGGGCTCCATGTCGGAGTTGATATAGTTGCTGAAGTAGGGAGTGCCGTATTTCGCGGTCATCTCGAACAGCAGCTTGTTGTTCTCGGTTTCGCTCCAGTCAAAGTCCCGGGTGATGGAATAGGTGGGGATCGGATACTGGAATCCGCGGCCGTTGGCGTCGCCTTCGATCATGATCTCAATGAAGGCCTTGTTCACCATGTCCATTTCCTTCTGGCACTCGCCGTAGGTGAAATCCACTTCCTTGCCGCCGATGATGGCCGGCAGGTTCTGCAGGTCCTTCGGGCAGGTCCAGTCCAGGGTGATGTTGGAGAAAGGCGCCTGGGTGCCCCAGCGGCTGGGCGTGTTCACGCCGTAGATGAAGCTCTGAATGCACTGCTTGACTTCCTTCTGCGTCAGGTTGTCGATCCGCACGAAGGGCGCCAGGTAGGTATCAAAGCTGGAGAACGCCTGGGCGCCGGCCCATTCATTCTGCATGATACCCAGGAAATTGACCATCTGGTTGCACAGGGTGGACAGATGGCCCGCCGGGGAGCTGGTGATCTTCCCGGGCACGCCGCCCAGGCCTTCCTTGATCAGCTGCTTCAGGCTCCAGCCCGCGCAGTAGCCGGTCAGCATGGACAGGTCGTGAATATGGATCGCGGCGCTGCGATGCGCTTCCGCGATTTCGTTGTCGTAGATTTCGCTCAGCCAGTAGTTGGCCGTGATGGCGCCGGAATTGGACAGGATCAGTCCGCCCACGGAATAGGTTACCGTGGAGTTTTCCTTTACGCGCCAGTCGTTGATGCGCAGATAGTTGTCCACCAGGTCTTTATAGTTCAGGAGGGCGGAATTGACGTTACGGACTTTCTCGCGCTGTTTCCGGTACAGGATATAGGCTTTGGCCACATCGGCATATCCCGCTTCGGAAAGCACTTTTTCCACACAGTCCTGGATGCTTTCAACGGTAATTTTGCCGTCGGAGATCAGCGGCTCGTATTCCGCTGTGACCCGCAGGGCCAGCATGTCGATGACGCTGGGATGATACTGCTTGTCCAGTGCCTCGAATGCTTTGGTAATTGCTTTTGAGATTTTGCTGATTTCAAATTCCGTGACTTTCCCGTCACGTTTTACCACCTGATACATACCTTTTTCCGCTCCCCATTTTTCTGTTTTTTTGTGTCCCGGAGAGCGCACTTTGCCCTCTCCGCGTGCCTGTCTACTATAGCACGCAGAGAGGGCGAAAGTCAATATGTTGTAAAAGGAAAAACAAATTTAACACTATATCTTGTGTTATCCCCGGATTTCGGCCTCCGGCACGTATTCCCGTGCAATCGCAAGGTATTGGGCCATTTCCCCGTCTGCCGGAGCGTGGAATCCTTCAAAGGGAACCGTGTCCCGGTCAGTGAATTTCTGCAGGTAATACCGCTTCGCTCCCCGGATCCATTCCCCGATTTTCCGGAAGGAATCCGCATCGTGCAGCTCGGCCATGGTGGTGGTCCGGAATTCGTAATCCGTCCGTCCCTCCATCAGCAGGGATACGCTTTCCCGCACGGGCGCCAGGTCCATCTGCGAAAGGCCGCAGGTCTCCGCGTACTTCTCCGGACTGTTCTTGATATCCATCGCAACGTAGGATACCAGACCCCCGTCGATGATTTTCCGCAGCCGCTCCGGATGGGTGCCGTTGGTGTCCAGCTTCAGCGGATATCCCAGCTCCCGGATCTTCTCCGCCAGCCGGAGCAGGTCGTCTCCCCGCAGCAGCGGCTCCCCGCCCGTCAACGCAACACCCTCCAGCAGTCCCTGCCGTTTTTTCAGGAAAGCCAGCAGCTCCTCTTCCTCCATCACCGCCGGCGCAGCCCCGTCAATCAGCTCCGCGTTGTGGCAGAAGGGACACCGCAGGTCGCATCCGCCCAGGAAAACCGTGCAGGCAACTTTCCCCGGAAAGTCCAGCAGCGTCATTTTCTGCAGTCCGTGTATCTTCATCTTATATATCCTCCGTGAATCTTCTTCCCCATTTTAGTTTTCTGCCTCTTGCCCGTCAACCCCGTATCCTGTATACTTCACTCGTATTCCAACCATCCACTGATCACCGACCACTGACCACTGATCACTGAACATGGAGGTGCCTATGGCCAGTTTCAACATCACTTTCAGCAACGTCCTTTTGACCCTGCTGTATCTCGTGCCCGGCTTTCTCCTTTGCAAATTCCGCAAAGTCAAGGCCGAGCACCTGAGCACCGCCAGCGTCATCCTGCTGTACGTCTGCGGCCCGGGCCTGTTCCTGAATGCCCTGGTTTCCTTGGACGAATCCCCGGAGATGACAGGCCGGATGGGCCTGTTCCTGGTGTTCGCCCTTGCCGGCGAATTGCTGCTGATGTTGATCATCCTGCTCCTGCTGGGGAAAAAGCGCCGGGAAAACTTCAGCCTGCGCATGCTGTCCGTTGCCTCCGTCATGGGCAATGTGGGCTTCTTCGGCATGCCGGTTGTCCGGGCGGTATTTCCCTCCGCGCCGGAAGTCGCCGTCTATTCCTGTGTTTTCAATGTGGCCCTGAACCTGATCTCCTGGACCATCGCTGTTTTCACCCTTACCGGTGAGAAAAAGTATATTTCCCTGCGGGCCGCCCTGATCAACCCTTCCGTAATCGCGGCCGCCGTCGGTTTCGTTCTTTATCTCCTGCACGCGAAGAACTGGCTGCCCACCCTCCTGCAGGACGGGTTCCGCTCCCTGGGCAATATGTCCACCCCGCTGTGCATGGTGATCCTCGGTATCCGCCTGGCGACCATGGATTTCAAATCCCTTTTTACCACGCCGCTGGTCTGGCTTATCTCCGCAGGAAAGCTCCTGGTCTTTCCCCTTTTCTGCTACCTGCTGGTGCTGCCCTTCCCTCTTGATCCGGTTTTCAAGGGCGCCATCCTGATCCTGGCCGCAACTCCCTGCGCCAGCATTCTCCTGGGCCTGGCGGAAATCCACCACAGCGGCCAGGAACTGGCCGCCAATTGCGCGCTGCTCTCCACCCTGCTCAGTGTCCTGACCATCCCGCTGCTGAGTTTGCTGATATAGAACCACATAAAAAATCCGGGCAGTTTGCCCGGATTTTTCAGTTTCAGCATCAGTATGTTCCGTAAATCGCCCGGTACTGGGTGGGCGTGCAGCCCTTCTTTTCCCGGAATACCCGGTTGAAGGTCGCGACGGAACCAAATCCGCTTTCGATCGCGATTTCCCGCATGGGCGTATTGCTCCGGATCAGCAGGTCCATGGCCACCTGCAGCCGCTTCTGGCACAGGTAATCCTTGAATGAATATCCAGTCTGCTTCTTGAAGGACCGGGAGAAATAGTACCGGCTGAACCCGGAGAATTCCGCCACGTCATCCAGTGAAAGCTCTTCCCGGAAATGGCTGTTGATATATCCCATGGCCGCGGTGATGACTTCTGAATCCACGGTGTTGACAGGATCCCGCGGGCGAACCCGGGGATTCAGCAGGTAATGCTGGCCCAGCACCGCATAAGCCCGCATGATGTAGCCGTAGCAGGCCGTGTTCCACATGACCTCGCCCCGGTCGTACACCGCCTGGGCTTTCAGCAGCGTTTCCCGGATCCGGATATGCGCATCCGATCCGTCATGCAGGTAGAAGGTCCGGTTAAACTGCTGCAGCATGGACTTTACATCCCGCATGCCGTACAGCGTTTCCGGCTCAAACAGGAACAGGTAGCGGCTGCTTCCCTCCCCCATGGTCAGGGAGTGCGGAACGTCCGGCGGAAGGATCAGCACTTCACCCTTGCGCACATGATAGATGGAATCCTGTACCATATAATCAACCACGCCGTCCAGCGTCAGGCAGATTTCAATCGCTGAATGATCGTGATTCTCGTAGCGCCACGGTACGTCGGAAAACCAGATCCGGAAAGATGAATTGTCCGGATAGGTCACATATTCCCGCCGTCCCTGCATCACCCGGAAACCGTCTTCATAGCGTCGTTCCCGGATTTCCGCGTTGATCCTGCGCTGCTCCGACATCTTCTGTTCCTTTCCGGCTCCCTTTATGAAAACCTTTTATTGTGGTTCTGCTCTTTGTATCACGTCAGTCCAGATCGCTCTTGACAGTGCTGGAGGATACGATGGCCAGTGCAAGGCCCAGGCCCAGGAAACCGAAGATCAGCATCACGGAGCGCCACGTAATGGTGAACAGGCAGATCTTTTCCCAGGTGGACAGATGCGTTACATCACTGTAAATGCCATAGCTCTGCACGTCTTCCACAAACCGGGCTTCCAGTTCCTTCTGTGTCTCCTCCGCTCCCTGTTTCATGCCGCCCTTGACCAGTTCGGCTTCCAGGGAGTCATACTTTTTGGTCAGGCCTTCCAGCACGCGCAGGCGCCCGGTCAGCGATGTATCCGTCATCTTCTTCACCAGCTGAACGAAAGTGTCAGACCTGGGATGGGAATTGTCGCCATAGCCGGAGCCGCCTTCCGGAGGCGCCTCAAAGGGCATGGCTGAAATTGTGTAGAGTTCCTGCAGCTGATCCGGGCTGATCGTTTCCACCTTGCCCGTATTCGCTGTAATAATCCCGAGAATGGAAGCTGCTGTCACAAGCAGGCAGATAACGCTGAGAATAATACCAATTGCCTTTTTCATGTTTCCACAACTCCTTTCCCGTTAACCCTTGACAGATCCCAGCGCCATGCCGGTGACGAAATACTTCTGCAGGAAAGGATAGACCACAAGAATCGGCACCGTTGAAACCACCGTGATGGCGGCGCGGATCGTAATCGGTTCTGTCTTGGACGCAACCTTCAGCGCGTCCGCGGAGGTATTCGCTGCGTTTGAGTTCTGGCCGGCGGTCAGGATCTTCATCTGCAGCAGGTACTGCAGGGTCTTGGGATCCTTCTGTCCCGCGTTGTACAGGCGGGTGTCGAACCAGCTGTTCCAGCTGCCCACCGCAACGAACAGGGCGACGGTGGCAAGCACCGGGGTGCACAGCGGGAAGATGATCTTCCAGTAGATCCGGAAGTCACCCGCGCCGTCAATACGCGCAGATTCCACCAGCGCATCCGGAAGGCCGCCGATATAAGTCCGGATCACGATCATGTTGAAGCAGGACAGCATGGTCGGGATGATGTAGACCCAGTAGGTATGTGCCAGGTTCAGGGTCCGGGAAATCAGCAGGTAGGTAGGAATCAGACCCGCGTTCACGTACATGGTCAGCACCATGACCGTGGTGATGAATTTACGCAGCACGTATTCCTTGCGGGACAGGGCATAGGACAGCATACCGGTCAGCAGCAGGTTCAGGATGGTGATAATCACCGTCTTGGACGCGGATACCCAGGCCGCGTCAAAGATCTCATCCTTGGAGAGGATATTGTCGTAGCTCACCATGCTGAACTTCCGGGGCAGCACGCCGATACCGCCGCGCAGCGCGTCCGTACCGTCGTTGAAGGAAGTTGCCAGCGTATTCAGTACCGGGTAGATGGTAACGATCATCAGGAGGATCAGGATGATCACATTGAATATCGGGAAGCCCAGGTCCCGCTCGTAACGGAAGAACCATACCAGCAGGAAAGCCAGGATGCCCAGCAGCGCCATTGCTGCATACTGGATCACCCGGTGGGCGCCGGTTCCGCCGGTCATCTTCGGGATGGTAACGGTCCGGTTCGCGTTCTTGGTATCAACATAGCCAAATTTCTGGTCGGAAGCTTCGCCCACAACCGCGTCATCCTCAGGGATTTCCCCGTCCGCAGCCATGATCATCGGACCTTCACGGACCAGTTTGTCCTGGGCATTGTCCATCTGGATGCTCATAAATACCACCAGCACCAGCATTGCCAGGCCCAGCACCAGGGAGCAGATCCGGAATGCCTTCACCGTGCCGGCCGGCTTCTTCTGCATCTTGCCGGACTTGATGGAATAGGCGAACAGGCCGACCGCGACAAACAGCATGATAATGCCGATCAGCCGGATCAGCCGGTAACGGCTCTTGGCGTTTTCATCCGCGGTGATCTGGTTCTCCGTTCCGCGGCGCAGGCGGATACTTGTGGTCCCCAGCTTTTCAAACTGGATGAATTCAATGTTTACGAAGGCTTCCGCAGCCTTTTTATTTTCTTCATCAGTACTCCTGTTCAGCCAGGCATCGTTCTGGATGTTGTTCAGCTGAACCAGGCCGGATCCCGGGACCTTTTCGATGCACTGTTTCATTTCATCATCGGTGGCCATGGTGATCCAGATACTGTAATTTCCGATTTTCTCAACCTGGATAAAGCGCCCTTCGCCAATCACGCTTTCGTATTCGGCAATCTCACTGTCGGGGCTCATCGTCACCCAGTAGTTCCTGGATGTAACGACTTTTTCCGTCAGGATCAGGCGTTTTCCGGTTCCGCTGTATACCGGACTGTCTGCAAAATGAATGGACTTCTGTCCTTCCGCTTCAATCCGTTCCGCCCGGAGGGCATCCTGCAGGACCAATGCTTCCTCATTGATGACGACATTGTTGGCGGCATTGTTGCCTGCAATGAACATCACAATGAAAATCGCCAGCACCAGCACCACCGCCACAGTGATACAGAACCGCAGCTGGCCGGGAGCCATCCGGTATCCTTTTCTCAGGTTTTCCGGGATATCCCGGATCCCTTTCTTCCTTCCGAATGTGGTTTTCTCGTTTACTGTGCTCATACGTACACCTTCCTCGTCTTCCGGTTTTTTCCGCCGGCGCACCTGCTGTGCGCCGTTCCGTCAGATCAGCGTATCCTCGTCCAGTGCCTTGGCTGTCATATTCGCGATAATCAGCAGGATAATGGCAACCACGCTCTTGAACATACCGGCGGCAGTCGCAACGCCGATGTCCAGTTTCTCTGTGCCGTATTTCAGCACGAAGATGTCAATGGTGCTGGCCACATCGTATACAACGCCGCGGCCCAGCAGGTACTGGATCTCGAATCCGGCTTCCATCAGATGGCCGATATTCATGATCAGAAGGATGACGAAGGTGGATTTGATACCCGGCAGCGTCACATGCAGGATCCGCTGGAAACGTCCAGCGCCGTCAATAGCCGCCGCCTCATACAGACAGGGGTCGATGGAAGTCATAGCGGAAATGTAGATGATCGTATTCCAGCCGACTTCCTTCCAGACGTTGATAACTCCGACCAGCCACCAGAAGTATTTCTTGTCGCCCAGCCAGAACACGTCTTCCTTGATCAGGCCGAGACTCCGCAAAATACCGTTCAGCGGACCGTTGGTCGCGAAAATATTCTGCGCGATACTGACAACGACGATCATGCTCAGGAAGTGCGGCAGGTACGTCACCGTCTGGACCGTGCGCTTGAAGGTTTTGCTGCGCAGTTCGTTCAGCAGAACCGCCAGCAGGATGGAAGATACCGTACCGAATACCAGGTTGATCACGCTCATGGCCAGCGTATTCCGGATACTCAGCAGGAAGTCTGTTTTAACCAGCGGATCGTTAAAGAGGAAATTGAAATTTCCGAAGCCGATCCAGGGAGCGTTCCCCGTCGCCAGCGCGTTTTTGCTCGAATAATCCTTGAACGCTTCCAGCCAGCCCCACATAGGCGCATAGTTGAAAAGCAGGACGTACAGAAGCATCGGAACAGACATCAGCATAAGCTGCCATTGGCTGCCCAACGTTTTTGAGATTTTCGATTTCCGTGGAGGCTTAACGGCCACACTGGTCATACGGTGACAACTCCCTTCTTAAAAAAGCCCAGGGGAGAGGAATCCTCTCCCCTGGTTGGATGGATCATGGATTATTCGCCCACAACCTTCTTGACTTCTTCGAGTACAGCACCCTGCATATACTCTTCGAAAGCCTTGGCGGACGGTCCGATTTCTTCAACGAACGCATCCCACTTGGCATCGAACTCAGCGGGATCAGCCATGATCATTTCGGGCAGCCGCTGATCCTGGACCTGCAGGAACTTGGTGTGCTCGGTGTCCACGGGATCATAGTTGATCTGCCAGGCTTCTCCGTAGGGAGCCAGCTCGATCGGCGGGTTGACGAAGTCACCGAACTTCTTGTAGCCGTAGGCGCTCAGGAATTCCTTGTCATAGTCGTTCATCAGGCCGAACAGGATTTCGGGCTGGTTGCCGGGCTCCCAGCAATTGCCGGCCTTGATGACCTGGTCGCCGATGGTGATGTCGTTCATGATGTAGCCCTGCTTCTTGGGGCTGTTGGTGAAGATACCGTCAGCCTTGTTCTCCAGCTTCCATTCGCTGTTGGACAGGTTGGCGTACTGTTCTTCGGTCATCAGCAGACGGCCGTCTTCGATGTAGTAGTCCTCGCCTTCGATACCCCAGTTGAAGAGGATCTGCCACTCGTCGCTCAGCATTTCTTCCCACATCGCAACGATGCGCTCGGGGCACTGGCAGGCAACGGAGATACCGAAGCCGCGGCGAACGTTCGGCAGGCCGCCGTTCACATAGTGCTCTTCGATTTCAACGCCGTTGACATACTCGGGATCGTACACGAGGCCCAGGGCCGCGTAGGTGTTCTCATACATCTTGGCATCGGTCAGGGCCTGGGTGCCGCTGCCGAAGTCCCAGGTCTGGTCGAACATGCCCAGGACGATGCCGGAGGAAATCTTCGCGATGTAGGCATCGTAGCTGTCGGTGAAGGTGCTCTGGTCGATCAGGCCCTTCTGGAATTCTTCGTTCAGCTTCTTGTAGTAAGCTTTGGCGTAGGGCTTGTCGATGAAGGTTTCGGTCTTGTAGGGAACGGAAGGATCGTTGCCGGTCACTTCGTAGTTCTGATCGGTCACGCAGATGTAGACTTCACCGTCGTTGGGGCGGCCCATCAGGTGCTGCACGGGGTTGATCAGGCAGAAATGACGCCAGTCTTCGCACAGGATGGCGAATCCGATGTAGGGGGTGCCGTTGGCATCGGTGGGGTTGGCATCAATGAACTTCTCGATCAGGTCAAAGTACTGGTTCAGGGTCTTGATCTGGGGATAGCCGGCCCAGGCCAGAACCTGCTTCTGTACGAAGAAGGCGGGGCCGCCGACGCTGTTGACGATCTGGTCGCCGTCAGCAAGGCCGTAGTTGGGGATGATGTACAGAACGTCGTTGCCGTCAGCATCCTTGTCGATCAGGCGGGCCTTCTGGGGCTCAATGTGCGCCCACAGGCGGGGGGTCTTCTCGGGGGATACGTAGTCCAGCAGGTTGATCATGGCGCCGCCGCTGATAGCCAGGTCAGCACTGTTGCCGGCGCAGAACAGGTCAGCATAGTCCTTGTTCGCGATCTTCAGGCCGATGGTCTCGTCCAGGTTGCCAGCGAGATATTCAAACTCGAAGGTAACGCCGAACTTTTCTTCGATCATCTTGTAGATCTTGTTGTCTTCCTTGGGCGCATCACCGGGATCGCCAATGAAAACAGTCAGGGTAACAGGTTCCAGCGCACCTTCAGCCATCACCGCGGGAACCAGCGCCAGTACCATAGCCAGTACCAGCAGAACAGCGAGAATCTTCCTCATGGTTTTCTCCTCCGTTTTGTTGTATTTGGCACAACAGTGCCCTTTGCACACATTATGCTCAAAATGTACGTACTTCAGCAATGGCACATTCGGTCATGTTTGCTCACCGTTTGCTGTCTTTTTTCTCATATATTGCTCTTTTTCGTGCAAACGTTTGCGCGTACTGCTTGATTGTTGCTTTCCGCCATCCCTTTTAATTTCAACATTTGTGTGCGTTTTTCCTTCTTTTCTGCTCAATATTTGCTCAGCAAAAAGTGATATGTTTCTCAAAAATCGTCACACCGCAAGAAACGATCACGATTTTGAAGAGACTCTGTATTTGTTGTTCTGCTTATATTCTTCCCCATCATGTTGGGGTCTGGTTCTTTCCGGCAGGTCTGAACAGTTACATGGTTGACTAAAAAGACAGATTATTGGCGTATCTTTACATTGCTTTCTTGAAACGGACGTTACGTACACATAATTATATAGAGGAAGAAAAACGATTTTTTCTTCCCTGATCTGCCACGCCAAACAGACGAACTTGTTCGTACTTAACTGGTTCAAGGTTTGTAAGGTTAAAATTGTGCTATCAAAAGTGAACATCTTCCTATTGAAGAAATGTACTTTTTGACGTAAAAAGAGTACAGAAAGAGCATCCCGTGCATCGGATGCCAAAAAAAGGAGGAACCTGGTATGAAGAAACTGTCTGCCTTTTTGGCCCTGGTCCTGGCAGTCTGCCTGCTGGCAACCTGCTGCCTGGCCGAAGCGGGAACGGAGAAGTATGCTGAGCCCGTCGAAGTGCACTTCGTAAGAAGCACGGACGATACGCTGGACACCAACTTCTTCGCGAATTTCCCGGACAAAACCATGGAGGACAACCTCTGGTGCGATCTTTACAGAGATCAGCTGAACATCATCGTCAAGTATGACTGGATCGTCAAGAGCGGCGACGAGTATGACACCAAACTGAATACCGCCATCGCTGTCGGCGACATTCCGGAGTTTGTGAACGTCAGCACCCTGCAGCTGAGCCAGCTGGTGGAAGCCGACGCTATCATGCCCCTGGAAGACATTTATGCGCAGTATGCAACCCCCTTCACCCGTGAAATCCTGGAATCCGACGGTCTGTCCCCCTTCCAGGCTGCCACAATCAACGGCCATCTCTACGGTCTGCCCAATGTGGACAGCTCCCTGATGATCGCTGACCTGCTGTGGATCCGTACCGACTGGCTGAAGAAGCTGAACCTGGAAGTTCCGCAGACCATCGAAGATGTGATCGCGGTCGCGAAAGCCTTCTCTGAAGCGGACTTCGACGGCAACGGTGAAAAAGACACCATCATCGGTATTGCCAAGGATCTGTGGAGCCAGATGTTCAGCCTGCGCGGCTTCTTCAACGGCTTTGAATCCTATCCGGGAATCTGGGTTGAAGATGAGAACGGCAAGCTGGTTTACGGTTCCACCCTGCCCGGCACCAAGGAAGCCCTGAAGACCCTGAACGAACTCTACACCGAAAGCCTGATCGACAAGGAATTCGGCGTCAAAGACGGCGGCAAGGTTGCTGAAGCGACCACCACAGGTAAGTGCGGTCTGTTCTACGGCGCACAGTGGAACTCCATCTACCCGCTGCAGAGCTGCGTGAACCAGGACAAGGAAGCCCAGTGGCAGGCCTTCTCCATCGTTCCCGCCAGCGGCAAGGTCATCAAGGCCCAGACTGATGTTGGCACCCTGAGCTGGACCGTCGTCCGCAAGGATGTCGAACATCCCGAAGCTGTCATGAAAATGTTCAACCTCTTCATCGACAAGAACTGGGGCCCCGACAACGAGAACGGCATCTACTACGCTCCGCTGGATTCCGAATCCATCTGGAAGCTGAGCCCCGTGGTACCCACCAATCCGCATAAGAATGACGGCGCGTTCCTCGATCTTGAGCAGTACCGTAAGGACGGCGATGAGAGCAAGGTCAAGGGTGAAGCCCTGAGCATCCTGAAGAAGCTGCAAGCCTTTGAATCCGGCAGCGAAGATGGATTCGCCCTGTGGGGCTGGGAGCGTATCTATGGCGCAGAAGGCGCGTATGGCGTGCTGATTGACTACTTCAACAAGAAGATGACCCAGGACAACATGTTCGTCGGCGCTCCGACCGAAACCATGGTCAGCAAGATGAGCACCCTGACCGACCTGCAGGATGAAATCTTCATCAAGATCATCATGGGTGAAGAACCCATTGATGCCTTCGATAAGTTCGTTGAAGACTTCAACACCCTCGGCGGCGCGGCCATCACCGAAGAAGTCAATGCCTGGTATGATTCCGTAAAGTAATCTGACGGAACAATATTTCCGGGGGACTGGTGCAAACCATCAGTCCCCCTTTCCGACAAAAAAGGGGAATGCCGATGCAAAGAGCTGTTAAAGCGCCCAGCCTGCGTTCGCGGGGTCGTTTCAGAAAGGAACTCCCGTTTCACCTGATGCTGCTGCCGGGCGTCATTATCGTTTTTATCTATATGTATATTCCGCTGAGCGGACTGATTATCGCGTTCCAGAAATTTGTTCCGGCGAAGGGACTGTTCGGCAACCAGAAATGGATCGGCTGGGACAACTTCATCTATCTGTACAATCTTCCCGGGGCCATCTCTGCATTGCGGAATACCGTGATCATCGCATTCTTCAAGATTGTCCTGCACCTGGTTATTCCGATCACGATTTCCATTTTGCTCAACGAAATCCGCTGCACCTGGTTCCGCAGGACTGCGCAGACACTGATTTACCTGCCACACTTCCTGAGCTGGATCATCCTGGGCGGTATCCTGATCGATATCCTGTCACCCAGCGACGGTATTGTGAACAAGGTTCTTGGTCTCTTCGGCGCAGAACCGATCTTCTTCCTTGGCAGCAACGATTATTTCCGCGGTACGCTGATTACCACGGATGTCTGGAAAGAATTCGGTTTTAATACAATTATTTACCTGGCCGCCATTACCAATATCGACCCGAATCAGTACGAAGCCGCGACCATCGACGGCGCGAACCGCTTCCAGAGAATGCGGTATATCACTCTGCCGAATATGCGGATGATTATTGTACTGATGATGGTGCTGAGTCTTGGCAACGTACTGAATGCCGGCTTCGACCAGGTCTACAATCTCTACAGCAAACAGGTGTATTCCACGGGCGATATCCTGGACACCTTCATCTACCGGATCGGTTTGCTGGATGCGCAGTTCGGCGTAGCCACAGCCATGGGTATGTTCAAGTCCGTTGTTTCCACTGTTTTCATTTCCATCAGCTACTTCTGCGCATATAAATTTGCGGATTACAGAATCTTCTGAAAGGAGGGAGCAAAATGGTTGAATCGAAACATTGGTCAAGCCGTCTTTTCACTGTGCTGAACTATTTCATCATCGGCCTGCTCGCGCTCAGCTGTCTGATCCCTCTGATTCATGTGTTCGCAATTTCCCTGTCTTCCTCCTCTGCAGCAACCGGCGGCCTGGTCACCCTGTGGCCTGTGGATTTCACTTTTGAATCCTACCTTTATGTTGCGCGCCGCGCCGCATTCTGGAAGGCGATGGGTATCAGTGTGCTGCGTGTGCTGATCGGTGTCGGACTGAACATGTTCTTCTGCATCCTGTGCGCTTATCCGCTGAGCAAGGAAAAGGATCAGTTCCGTCACCGGACACTGTATTCCTGGTATTTCTTCCTGACGATGCTGGTTTCCGGCGGCCTGATTCCCCTGTACATGGTGGTGCGGATGACCGGCCTGATGGGCACCTTCTGGGCGCTGGTCATTCCCGGAGCTGTTCCGGTATACAATATTATCCTGTTGCTGAACTTCTTCCGCCAGACGCCCCGCGAATTGGAGGATGCCGCCATCATCGACGGTGCCAGCCAGTGGCGGATTATGTGGCAGGTCTATGTGCCAACCTCCACCGCGGCACTGGCCACCGTGGCCCTGCTGTCCACCGTGTATCATTGGAATGAATGGTTCAACGGCATCCTCTACAGTGCCACACCGGACCAGTATCCGCTGCAGAGCTATCTGCGCACCATCGTCATCGACATGAAGCTGACAAACATGGGCGCCAATGACTGGCAGGCACTGGTGGTGGTTTCCGACAAGACTGCCAAGTGCGCGCAGATCTTCCTGGCTTCCCTGCCGATTCTGCTTGTCTATCCGTTCCTGCAGCGTTATTTCGTCAAGGGCATGGTACTGGGAAGCGTCAAGGGCTGAGCAGCCTTGCAAATCCTGTTTCACTGTTGTAAACTGCCGGTATGAGACATCGTTTCATACCGGTTTCCTTATGAAGAAAGAAAAGAGGCCTTCCTGTGTCAAAGAAAACCAGAACCCGTGTCCATGGCGCCAGCCTGCCGGAACCCCGGTCGCTGAGCCTGAAGCGGTCCGTTTTTTTTCGGATGCTGCTGATCACGCTGGCCGCGGTACTGGTCTTTTATTTTATGGGTCTGACCATCAACCAGATCGGAATCCGGAATGTACGCAGGGATATGCAAACCGCGCTGCAGACAGGTACGGAATACGCTGCCAGCCAGCTGAATCAGGAAATCGAAAAGCTCAAATTCTTTATGCTGGAGATGCTGTCAGACAAGCAACTGCTCCGTTTCGCAATTTCCCATGAAATCCTGACCGACTGGGAGCGCGTCTCCTATATCCGGACGCTGTCCTCTCAGGAGTATCAGATCAAGCGTTCCTCTTCCCTGCTGAATACCGCCATGCTCATGTTCCCGGCTATCGGAAAAGCCATCACCACAGAACAGCAGACCCAGTATGTGGACCTGGACATGGAGCTCTGGCAGATCCTGCTCCCCCGGACAGAGCGCGGAAAAGTCTGCATGACAGAATGGAACGGTCAACTCTGGCTGGTACTGCCTCGGTTTGATGGCAACAAGCCGATGTTTATGATCGCTTTTTCCATCACATCAGAAGCGCTCTCTGCCCGGCTTGCGGAACTGACAAATGACCAGATGCGGAATCTCCTGTTGATGCGTGAAGACGGTTCCGTTCTGACCTCCTGCGGCATCCTGCCTTCCGGGGAAGCAACAATCCGGAACCTGCTGGAATCTGAGGCAGTGCCTGTATCCTATTCCCTTACGCTGACCGGCCGGACCACTGTGAATGATGCTCTGGCGCCTTTTGTGCTCTATCGGACCATCCTGTGGGTCCTCACCGTTCTGGCATTGGTTCTGCTGATTGCCTACCTATTCCTTTACCGCCGCCTGATTCTCCGTCCGATCAATGAGCTGGTCCGTTCCATGCAGCACGTGGAACAGGACACACGGTACCGGATTGAATCCTCCGGGAATTCAGACTACGACGATATTTACGCCCAGTTCAACCAGATGGTGGATCATATCGAGCACCTGGGCGCTCAGCTGTATGAAGAAAAATACAGAGCGCAGAAAGCGGAGCTCAAACAGCTGCAGATGCAGATCGACCCGCATTTCCTGTATAATACGCTGTATATGATTTACCGAATTGCCCAAAGTGAGGGAAACCACAGCATTGCAAACCTGAGCCTGAACCTGAGCAATTACTACCGGTACATCACAAAGATGCCGGAACAGATTGTTCCACTTCGGGATGAAATCCGGCATGTGACTAATTACCTGGAAATCCAGCGCATCCGGTTTGAGCCGAGAATCCGGGTGGAAATTGATACTTTACCGGAAGAAATCGCCATGGAAATGATCCCGTCCCTGATTATCCAGCCTATAGTGGAAAACGCATTCCAGCACGGTGTCAAAGACCTGGAGAAGGACGGGCTCGTCCGCCTGCGGTATGAGCTGGAAAAAGACAGTTTTCGTGTGATCGTTTCCGATAACAGCGGCAAAATGGATGAAGAAAGCGTCCGGAATCTGTGGAATCACGTGACGGATCCGGAAAGTCCGGATTCCAGTGCCCTGTGCAATCTGTACCGCCGGCTGAAACTGTATGAGAACAGCGGAAATGAACTGGAACTGAGATGTGTGGACAGGGGTCTGACCGCCGTGCTGACCTTCCGCAGGAAAGGAGAAGAATGATGCGGACACTGCTGATCGTGGATGATGAACTGCTGATCGCCGACGGGCTCTGCGAACTGCTTGCCCGTTCCTTCAGCGGCCGCCTGAATGTCCTGTGCCGCTACTCCGCGGCCGCAGCCCTTCAGGTGGCGCAGGCGCAGCCCGTGGATATCCTTCTGACAGATATCAACATGCCCAATGTCTCCGGCCTGGAACTGCACCGTTCCATGCAGGCACTCCACCCTTCCTGCCTGGTCATATATCTGACCGGCTACTCCGATTTTGAATACGCTCGCACAGCGTTGGACCAGCATGCCTACGCCTATATCCTGAAGGGCGAAGGGGATGACGTTGTCATCAGCATCGTAGAGCAGGCATTGAGCCAGCTGTCCGGGCCGGAACCGGAAATCGGTTCGGACAGCGAGACTGAAGATGACGGAAAGGACCGGATCCGGTTCCTGCAGGACTATATCCGGAATCACCTGAATGAAGACCTTTCCCTGAACCGTCTGGCGGAGTTTTCCCACCTGCATCCGGTATATCTGAGCCGGGTGTTCAAGGAGATCACCGGAATAACAGTCGGTGATTTTATCAACCGGACCCGCCTGGAAAAAGTGGAAAGCCTTCTGAAAACCAGCAGGCTGACCGTTCTGGAAATCTCCCGTAAGCTGGGATTCGCGACAGACAATTATTTCTGCCGCTGGTTCAGGAAACAGACGGGCATGAGCCCGCATCAGTACCGGGAAAAGAACCGGTAAATCAAAAAAAGGCATCAGCGCGTTTGCTGATGCCTTGTGTTTTCCTGCTTACAGCAGTTTTTTCCGCATTTCTTCCGGCGTCAGGGGAGACAGGTCTGCCGGCGCGATGTCGAACAGCGTCTTGCAGCCATAGATGCCGCGGGTGTTCATCCGGCCGATGGCCCTTGCGCAGGCCACAAGCACGGAAGCTGTGAACTCGGGGTTGGAATCCAGCTTCAGGGAGAATTCCATCACATGCTTGTGCTTTCCGCCCTCGCCGGTAGCTCCGCTGCGGATCACCTGTCCGCCGTGGGGCAGTTCCGCATGGTCCCGCTTCATCTCCTCCGCCGTGATGAAGGTCACGGTGGTATCGTAATCCGCGAAATAGTTGGGCATTTCTTTGATCTGCTTTTCAATCAGTGCTTTGTCTGCGCCTTCTTCCGCCACCACATAGCATTCACGGGTGTGCTTCTGCCGGGTGGACAGGTCCGGGTTTTCCCCGTTCCGTACGCTTGCCAGCGCTGATGGCACCGGCACGGTATACTGCCGCGCGTCCTTCACGCCGGGAATCCGGCGGATTGCGTCGCTGTGGCCCTGGCTCACGCCCCGGCCCCAGAAGGTGTAGTCCTTCCCTTCCGGCAGGACGGTGTTCATGTACAGCCGTGCCAGAGAGAACAGGCCGGGATCCCATCCGGCGCTGATCAGGGCGGTATGGCCGGTGGTCATCGCTGCCTTTTCCACATTTGCAAAATGCTCCGGAATCCGGGCATGGGTGTCGAAAGAGTCGATAACGTTGAAATACTCTGCCAGCATAGGAGTCATTTCCGGCAGGTCCGAAGCGCTGCCGCCGCAGATGATCATCACGTCGATCTCCGCGGTAAAATCCTGAACGAGGCTGGCGGAATATACCGGAATCCCGGTAACCGTCTTCACCGTCGCAGGATCCCGCCGGGTGAACACGCCTACAATCTCCATGTCAGGATTCTGGCGAAGGGCCGCTTCCACTCCGCGCCCCAGGTTGCCATACCCATAAATACCGATCTTCATAAAAAAACCTCCAGACTCCAGTGGTCAGATTCATTGCCGGCCATTAATCTCCCGCCAGCAGATCTTTCATATCATAGTGTCCCGGCGTCTTCCCGACCATGAACGCCGCCGCCTTCAGGCTGCCTTCGGCGAACACGCCGCGGCTGAAAGCTTCATGTTTCAGGGTGATCCGCTCGTTCTGCGTGCCGATCATCACTTCATGGATGCCCACGATATTCCCCATGCGGATCGCGTGGATCCCGATCTCATCAGCAGTCCGCTTTCCCTGTCCGCTCCGGCCGCAGTTGGCCTCGGCTTCCGGCCGCACTTCCTTGATGGCGTTGAACAGGGACAGCGCCGTGCCGCTGGGAGCGTCCAGTTTCCGGTCGTGGTGCTGCTCGACAATTTCAATTTCCCCGTCCGGATACAGGGCGGCCGCACGCTTCACCAGGTCCGTCAGCGTTGCGATGCCCAGGCTGTAGTTGGCTGCCAGGAAAACGGGAATCTTCTGCTCCGCTTCCCGGATCCGCGCCTTTTCCTCATCCGTCTGTCCCGTAGTGGCCAGCACCACCGGCAGCTTCCGCGCCTCTGCAAAATCCAGCAGGTCCTTTGTCATGCTGTGGTAACTGAAGTCGATGATCACATCCGCTTCCGCTGTGCATTCCGCGAAGGTTTTCACGCAGATGCCTTCTGAAGCGGGAATCATCGGATCCACGCCGGCGACAATCTCGCAGTTCTCCATGCGTTCCGCGCAGGCGCGGACTTCCCGGCCCATATGTCCGGTATATCCGGTCAGGATGATTTTCATGCCTGTACCTCCAGCCCCTGCTCCTGCATCAGCTGCAGCATCTTCCGGTAGTTGTTTTCTTCCATTTCCACCAGCGGCAGCCGCAGGATATATTTACCGAATCCCATGGCGGCGCAGGCACCCTTGACCGGGATCGGATTCGTTTCAATCATCATCTGGTTCATCAGGCGCAGGTAGCGCAGCTGGAGCTCCGCAGCGCCCTTTACGTCGCCGGCGAAGAACTTCCTGCAGATCGCAGCCATTTCAGCGGGGATAATATTGCTCACCGTGGAAATCACGCCCTTGCCGCCCAGGCTCAGGATCGGAACTGTCTGGTCATCGTTGCCGGAATACACATCCAGCCGGTCGCCGCACATTTCCATCTCCTTCGCCACCTGGCTGATGTTGCCGCAGGCTTCCTTCAGGGCGGCAATCCGCTCATGATCCGCCAGCACATTCAGGGTTTCCGGCAGCATGTTCAGCCCGGTCCGGGACGGAACATTGTACAGGATGCAGGGAACGCTGCTGGCATCCGCGATGGCGCCGAAGCTGGCGATCAGCCCGCGCTGCGTCGTCTTGTTGTAGTAGGGCGTCACCAGCAGGACCGCGTCCGCACCTGCCTTGCAGGCGGTCTTCGTCCGTTCGATCGCGTGGGCGGTATCGTTGGAGCCGGTTCCGGCAATCACGGGAACCTTTCCGGCAATCCGTTTCACGCAGAAGGTGATCAGTTCCTCATGTTCCCGGTCCGTCAGGGTGCTTCCCTCACCGGTGGTGCCGGAAGCCACGATGGCATCAATGCCCTGCTCCAGCTGGAAATCGATCAGCCGGCCCAGCGCCTCATAATCCACGCCCGTCTCTGTCATGGGCGTAATGATTGCGGTGGCCGCGCCGGTAAATACGGTATTCTTCATCAAGTTCATCCTTCCTGAATACGCCCGGATTCCGTCCTGTTTTCTCCGGGATGGCTCATTGTACCATTAATCCGGGCATTCCGGTTGTTTTTCAGATGTTTCAGCTCCACATTTCTTCCATGGCCCGCACCAGCAGAGGCAGGTCCTTCGTTCCGGCGGTTTCGTACAGGGAATGCATTGCCAGCTGCGCCAGGCCGATATCCACGCTTTCCACACTCACATGAGCCGCGGAAATATGCCCGAGGGTGGAGCCGCCGGCCAGGTCGGAACGGTTGGCAAAATGCTGCACCGGAACCCCGGCCTTTTCGCAGATCAGCGCAAACCGTGCGGAAGACAGGGCGTCCGTCGTGTACTTCAGGGCCGCGTTGTGCTTGATCACCACGCCGCCGTTCATCACCGGGCGGTTCTGCTTGTCAAACTTTTCCGGATGGTTCGGATGCACAGCATGCGCGTTGTCCGCGGATACCAGGAAGCTGCCGGCCATGGCGGCCCGGATTTCCCCGTCGGATGCACCCAGGGCAAACCCCAGCCGCGTCAGCGTATCGTACAGGAATCCGGAATCCGCGCCCTGGCGGCTGCCGGAGCCCACTTCCTCATTGTCGAACACCGCGCAGACGTTGATTGCGTCCCGGGCGGTGCTGCGGGTCAGGGCCGTCATGCAGGCCCAGGCGCATTCCAGGTCGTCGATCCTCCCGCAGGAGAAATAGGCATCGTCCGCGCCCCAGACGCTGGCGCTCTGGCGTCCGTAAAGGAACAAGTCATGGCCCAGGATGTTCTCCGGTTCTGTCCCGGCAGCTTCCGCGATTTCCCGCATCAGCCCGCCGGCGCTTTCAGCGCTGCCGTATACCGGCATCATATCCACCTGGGGATCAAAATTGTATCCGGTGTTGATTTCCCGGTTGAAATGGATCGGCATATTGGGAATCAGCAACGCGTCCCGGTCCAGGTTCACCAGCCGGGTGGCCACGCTTCCGCCTTCCCGGACCGCCAGGCGTCCGGCCACGGACAGGGGTCGGTCCATCCAGGTGCTCATGATCATGCCGCCGTATTTTTCCACATTCAGGCGGACATAAAATTCTGTTTTATCCTCAAATTTTTCCTTCAGTTTGAACGCGGGGGAATCGCTGTGGGCTGCCGCGATCCGGAAGGAAGCAAACCCTGTTTCCGGAATCTGGAAAGCGATGACGGCGGAATCGTTCCGCCGGACAAAATACTTTCCGCCCGCGTCCACCAGCCACGGGTCCGTTTCCTTCAGTTCCGCAAATCCGTTCTCCTCCAGCAGGGTAACAAGGTTCGCCGCGGCGTGAAATGCCGTGGGCGACTGTTCCGCGAAGGTCAGAAATTTCTCCAGCATATCCATGATCCGTTCCCCCTTTTTCTATAAAACGGGCGGACGGTTGACCCGTCCGCCTGTGGCGTTTCTTATGCGTTGTTCAGTGTCAGTGCCGAAGTCAGCACAGTGACCTGATCCTTGTCCACTGTCAGGAGGCCTTCCTCAATCATGCCTTCCTTCCGCTCTCCTTCGGCTGTCTGGATCACGCAGTTTCCGCGGACCACTGCTGTCACGAAGGGAATGTGGCCGGCCATAATGGCCAGGTCGCCCTCCGTTCCCCGCAGGATCAGCATCTCCGCATCTCCCCGGAACAGATCTCCGTCCGGAGAAGAGATGAGCAAAGGAAAAGTACTCACGCCTGGCCGCCTTTCTTCGCCTTTGCGACTGCTTCGTCAATGGTGCCGACAAAGAGGAAGGCGCTTTCAGGCAGGTCGTCATGCTTGCCTTCAATGATTTCCCGGAAGCCGCGGAGCGTCTCGTTCAGCGGAACGTAAACGCCGGGCAGGCCGGTGAACTTTTCGCTGACGAAGAAGGGCTGGCTCAGGAACCGCTGAATCTTACGGGCCCGGCTCACCAGCAGTTTGTCTTCTTCCGCCAGTTCGTCCATACCCATGATGGCGATGATATCAGTCAGCTCGTTGTAGCGCTGCAGGATCCGCTGCACTTCACGGGCGATCCGGTAATGCTCTTCGCCCAGCACTTCGGGATTCAGGATCCGGCTTGTGGAATCCAGGGGATCCACGGCGGGATAAATACCCATGCTGGCGATGGAACGGCTCAGAACCGTTGTTGCATCCAGGTGAGCGAAGGTGGTGGCCGGAGCCGGGTCGGTCAGGTCGTCCGCCGGTACGTAAACCGCCTGGACGGAAGTGATGGAACCCTTGTGCGTGGAAGTAATCCGCTCCTGCAGGGTACCCATTTCGGTAGCCAGCGTCGGCTGGTAACCAACGGCGGAAGGCACGCGGCCCAGCAGGGCGCTGACCTCGCTGCCCGCCTGGGTGAAACGGAAGATGTTATCGATGAACAGCAGCACGTCCTGGTTCTCCTGATCGCGGAAATATTCCGCCACGGTCAGGCCGGCCAGGCCGACACGCATACGGGCTCCCGGCGGTTCGTTCATCTGGCCGTAGACCAGTGCCGTGTTGGCGAGCACGCCGCTTTCCTTCATTTCAAAGTACAGGTCGTTACCTTCACGGGTACGTTCACCGACGCCCGTGAACACGGACAGGCCGCCGTGCTGTTTGGCGATGTTGTTGATCAGCTCCATGATCATAACGGTCTTGCCGACGCCGGCGCCGCCGAACATGCCGATCTTACCGCCCTTGGCGTAGGGGCAGATCAGGTCGATGACCTTGATGCCTGTCTCCAGGATCTCCGTGGAGGTGCTCAGCTCCTCATACGTGGGGGCGGGACGGTGAATGTCCCAGCGTTCCTTCGTTTCAACCTCCGGACCGTCGTCCACGACGTCGCCCAGCACGTTGAAGATCCGTCCCAGGGTTTCCCGGCCCACGGGCACGCTGATGCCCTTGCCGGTATCCGTTACGGTCACGCCGCGCTGCAGTCCGTCCGTGGATCCCATGGCGATGCAGCGCACGGTATTGTCGCCGATATGCTGCGCCACTTCCACTGTCAGGGTTTTCTCCCCGATCGGCAGTGTCAGCGCGTTATAAATCGGCGGAAGATAATCCTCGCCGAAGCGGACGTCCACCACAGGGCCCATGACCTGCGCCACGATTCCGGTGTGCAACTTGTTCTCGTTACTCATAAGCTTTCTCTCCTAATTAAAGTCCGCTGCCCGCGACAATCTCCGTAATCTCCTGTGTAATGGAGTTCTGCCGTGCCCGGTTGTACTGCAGCTGCAGCCGGTCGATCATTTCCTGGGCGTTCTTGCTGGCGGAGTCCATGGCCATTCTCCGTGCCGCGACCTCACTGGCGAAGCTCTCACGGATACATGCGCTCAGGATCCCGCTTACGTAGGTCGGCACCGCCGCATTCAGCACGGTCTGTTCATCCGGCTCAAACAGCGTATCTCCGCCACCCTTCTCCTCGGTCTTTTCCAGCGGCAGCACCCACAGGACGGTTGCTTCCTGGCTCATCATGGATTTATAGCGGGTGTAGAGAACCCCCAGCCGCTCAAACTTCCCTTCCAGGAAGTCCCGGCACTGTTGATCCGCCAGTTCCTTTGCCTGCGTCGCGGCATAATGCTCGGAGGAAACAACCTCCTGGCCGAACCGGTCGCATGCCCGTTTTCCGATGGCGATAACCTCCGCCTCCGGCATTGTGGCCGCCAGGCGGAACACATTCGCGTTGTAGCCGCCCGCCAGTCCGCGGTCGCCGGCGATCACGATCAGCCGGGTTCCTTTTCCGGTAGGCTGCATGTACGGGGAACGTTCACATTCCGGCGCGGCGCGCAGCACGTTTACAACGTCCTGCATCGCGGCGGCGTATTCCCTTGTCCGCGTCATGTCCCTTGTCGCCCGGCGGATCTTGGAAGATGCCACCAGGCCCATAGCTTTGGTCAGATGCATCGTGGAGTCCACGCTGCGAATCCGGACCCTCAGCGATTTGATATCTGCGCCCATGCGTCTTCTTACCTCTTATTATACCCGGTCAGGGCTTCCTTCATGGTTTCGATGTCGCTGTCGTCCCAGTATCCGTGCTCGATGCGGTCCAGCAGTTCACTGTACCGGGCCTTCAGGTATTCGTACAGGCCTTCTTCGTACTCGGCCACCTTTGTCGGTTCCACATCGTTCAGGTATCCGTTGATGACCGCGAATACGATCGCCACCTGGCAGCCGACTTCCAGCGGCGAGGAGCGCTTCTGCTTCAGCACTTCCACGATCCGGGCGCCCAATGCCAGACGGGCTTTGGTGTCCGCGTCCAGGTCACTGCCGAACTGGGCGAATGCCTGCAGTTCGCGGTACTGGGCGTAGAGCAGTTTCAGCTCACCGGCAACCTTCTTCATGCCCTTGATCTGCGCGGAGCCGCCTACACGGCTGACGGAGATACCGGGGTTGATCGCCGGACGGATACCGCTGTGGAACAGTTCCGTCTCGAGGAAGATCTGGCCGTCGGTGATGGAAATCACGTTGGTGGGGATATAGGCGGAAACGTCGCCCGCCTGGGTTTCGATGATCGGCAGGGCCGTGATGGAACCTCCGCCGTATTCCGGCGCAACGCAGGCCGCGCGCTCCAGCAGGCGGCTGTGGAGGTAGAACACATCGCCAGGGTAGGCTTCACGTCCCGGAGGCCGGCGGATCAGCAGGCTCAGAGCGCGGTAGGCCACCGCGTGCTTGCTCAGGTCATCGTAAATGATCAGCACATCCTTGCCCTGGGCCCGGAAGTATTCCGCCATGGCGCATCCGGAATAGGGTGCGATGTACTGCAGCGGGGCGCTTTCCGCAGCGGAGGCGCTCACGACGATGGAGTATTCCATGGCTCCGGCTTTTTCCAGCTCCTGTGCAATCTGCACCACGCTCGTCCGCTTCTGGCCGATGGCAACATAGATACAGATGACGCCGGTGCCTTTCTGGTTGATGATGGTATCCACAGCGATCGTCGTCTTGCCGGTCTGGCGGTCGCCGATGATCAGTTCGCGCTGTCCGCGGCCGATCGGGATCATGCTGTCGATGGCCTTGATACCGGTCTGCAGCGGTACGCTGACGCTCTTGCGCTGGATGATACCGGGCGCCGGGGATTCAACGGGGCGGGTCTCAGTGGTTTCCACGGGACCCTTTCCGTCAATGGGAGCACCCAGCGCGTTCACCACACGGCCCAGCATTGCTTCGCCCACAGGCACGCTGAGGGCTTCGCCGGTCCGGTACACCACGCTGCCTTCACGGACGGTGTCACGTTCGGACAGGATAGCGACGGAAACCGTCTCCTCCTCCAGGTTCTGGGCCATGCCGAAGCTGCCGTCTTCAAAGCGAAGGAGCTCGTTGGCCATACAGGCGCGCAGGCCGTACACCGTCGCGATACCGTCGCCGACGGTGATGACGGTGCCGTTCTCCTTCATCTCGATTTTACTTTCGTACTGCTTGATCTGCTCCTTGATAATGCTGCTGATTTCAATCGCCTTGGAGCTCATCCGTTCATCACATCCTTGATCTGTTCCAGCTTATTCCTGATACTGCCGTCGATAACCCGGCCTTCGATTTCCACGCGGACCCCGCCGATCAGGGTAGGATCAATTTCGCAGGAAAGCGTAATGTTCCGGGAGAAGCGTTTCTCCAGTTCCGCGCGGATAGCGACCGCCTCGGTTTCCTTCAGCGGCACTGCGGACAGCACCCGGGCCACGGACTCTCCCCGGTAATCCCGGGTCAGTTCCTCATATTCCCGCGCCATGCCGTCCAGAGCGCTTACATGCCCCCGGGACACCATCATGCGCAGGACGCCCATCAGCACCTTCGGCACTTTGCCTTCAAAGGCATCGTCCAGTGCTTTCAGCCGGTCCGCCTTTCCGATGGCGGCGCTGGCCAGCAGGGCGCGGTACTCCGGATTCTGCTTCAGCGCGCTGAGCACTGTCACCAGTCCGTCTGACGTTTCCGCCAGCGCATTCTCCCCGGCGGCCAGTTCGAACAACGCTTCCGCGTATTCCTTACTTGTCGTCGTCATCTGTTCCTATCTCCTGCAGGAAGGAATCGATCAGTGCGCGGTGATCTTCTTCGTTGATTTCACGCTGCAGCAGCTTTCCGGTCAGCTGCGCGGAAACATCCGCGATCTCGCGCTTCATGTCGTCCTCCGCCTTCTTCCGCTCCAGGACCGCATCTGCCTCTGCCTGGCGGCGCAGTTCCGTCGCCTTCTCGCGGGCTTCCGCAACGATCTCGCTGCTCCGGTGTTCTGCCACGCGGGTCGCGTCGGCAATGATCTGGCTGGAGGTCTGCTCCGCGGCTGCCATGGCAGCCTCGTAGTTCAGACGGTTCTCCTCCGCCTCGGCGCGCGCCGCGGCAGCCTGCGCGTAGTCCGCATCAATCGCGGCACGGCGGGTGTCTATGATCTTTTTCACCGGTTTGAAGAGAAACTTCTTCACGATCAACGTCAAAATCAGCAGATTGCACAGCGAGGCAATGATCGCCCAGATATTGACGGAAATCACATCTAAGTTCTGCATGTCGTTCCCCGTTTCATCCCTTGATGTCGTTCAATAATTACTTGATCGCGTCCTTCAGGATTCCGGTGAAGGTTCCGGGTGCCACAAAGATCAGCAGGATGGCAACGATCAGGCCGTACAGACCGGTGGTCTCGGCGATAGCGCAGCCCATGATCATCGTGGAAGTAACGTCGCTCTTGCATTCCGGCTGGCGGCCGATCGCTTCGCAGGCCTTGGCCACGGCGTTACCTTCGCCGATGCCCGGGCCGATACCGGCGATCATTGCGCACCCGGCGCCCAGTCCCAGCAGTCCCAGCATGATACCCATTGCAAGTTCCAACATGTTTTTCTCCTCCGTTTCAGCCTTACGCGGCTGTATTTTGAATTTCGGGTTTGTTCCGTTTTTTCCGGCGGGCGTTCCATGCATCCCAGGGAACGGCACCTGCCACATTCAGCATTGTCAGCATGGCGAAGATGAACGCCTGCATAACACCGCTGAATACATCGAAGTAGATACTCAGCACCGCGGGAAGACCGACCCGCAACAGGGGGATATCCCCCAGTATACCGGGCAGAGCGCCCAGCAGCGATTTGCTCAGCCCCGTCAGCGCCGATCCGATCAATGCGGAGATGACCGCCCCGCTCAGGATGTTGCCGTAGTGACGGAATGCCATGCTCACCGGGGTGGCGATCTCACCGATCAGGTTCATCGGGGCGAATACGGGAATGGGCTTGAACAGGCCTTTGAAGTAGTTCCAGAATCCGCCGCGGAATTTATAGAACATGATCAGGAAGAACACCAGGATCGCCCAGCCGAAGGTGACGTTCACGTCTCCCGTCGGGGAGAACAGTCCCACCAGGCAGATCAGCGAGCTGAAAGCACTCAGTCCCATGATCGCCGCGATGAACGGACCCCATTCGGCGAAAAAGCCGCCCATGTTGTCCTTCACCAGCTTCTCGCTCTTTTCCACAAGCCACTCGGCGATCAGCTGCCGTCTGGTGACCGCCTTCGCGGTCAGCCCGTGGGTCAGGTAGAGGCAAAGCCCGAGAATCGAGATCATAACAGCCCAGCTGTTCACCTGGCTTTCGGAGATGTAAAGATTCATCACCGGAGCCGGGATTTCCACATAGACCAGGGCGCCCGCAATCTGAACGCCTTCCCCTGCCGGGGTGAAGAGAACCTTCAGTACGATGCACGCCAGAATCGGAAGAATCATCATGGCGATCAGCCCGTAGTCTACCATCCGGAAGCGCCTGCTCTTCACATCCGGCGCCGCCTTCTCAGTCAATCAGATCACTTCCTTCCGTATTCGAAGCATCCGGAGTATTCACGCCATGCCTCCGGTCGTACATGGGCCGGAAAAGCAGCCCGATACGCGGAAACAGCAGCGGAATCACCGTTGCATAAACATTTGTATGAAACACGCCAATCAGCAGGGCGCAAAGCCCGCCCATCCCGATCAGCCGCAGCCCGGCGGACGCTTTCACCCGCTTGGCCGCTTCTTCCGGTTTTCCGGAGGATACCGCCTTGCTGACTGTGACCGCCAGCACAAGGAAGCTGCCGATAGCCGCTGCCGCGCCGCCCAGGTTGCCGAACAGCACAGACAGATTCCACTGACGGATGATCAGAAAAACTGCTTCCATCAGAACGCTCAGCAGAATCACCCAAAAAGCGATATAGCCGGTCTCTTTTTTTACTGCGGGGTCCATTTTCGACACCGGCATTTCCCTCCCGAATCACAACTATACATTAATATATCAAATCCGGCATTTTTTTGCAATGTTTGCCAGCCGATTTTTCATGAAAATGCCGCATCCGGTTCCGGCCCGTCTTTTTCTTGCAGACTGCCGGTTTTTGTGGTAGCCTGCTTTCAGCATCTGAAAAAGGGAGATACCGGCATGAAGACACTGATTGAGCTGTACGATCCTTCACCGATCCGGAATGTTCTGTCCACAGTGATGTTCCGTCCGGAGGAGATGATCCTCCTGTGTCCGCCCGAAAGCGTGGACCTTCAGGAGCTGAAACGCTCCCTGCACACTTTTTTTGAGCACCTGAAATGCCAGGTGAAACTGACAATCCTTCCCGTAAGCCTGCTGGACGCAGGGAAGATTGAACGGGCGCTGCGTGAGGTCCTGGATTCCCATCCCGACTGTGCCATCGATATCTCCGGCGGTACAGACGCCGCCCTGTTCGCCACCGGCGCCGTTTCCGGCGAGACTTCCGTTTTTACCTACAGTGCGCCGAAAAACACCTTTTACGAAATCAAAAACGCTCCTTTCGCCCGGGGTCTGCCCTGCAGTGTCCGGCTGGATGTGGCCTCCTGCCTGATGATGGTGGGTGGAACACTGCTCCCCGGCCGCGCGGACAACGCTCCCCTGCTGCATATGTTTGACCGGATTGATCACCTGTTTGACATTTACAGCAAATTCCGCAGGGAATGGAGCGGGCAGATCAGCTATATCCAGAAAATCTCCTCCACCGAACCCGGCGCGCTGACGGCGGAAGGGCCGCTGGCAGTCCAGGCCGGCAACAATAAAACCGTGGACGCGAATATCGGGATGTTTGAGTCGCTTGCCGGCGCCGGCCTGATCGAGGATCTGTCACTTTCGCAGGACAGGATCCGTTTCCGCTTCGCGGACGAAAAGGTCCGCTTCTGGCTGCGGGACATCGGTTCAATCCTGGAACTGCAGGTGTTCCGCGCCTGCCACGCTGCCGGATGCTTTGACGACGTCGTGCTCAGCGCCGTGGTCAACTGGCAGGACGGAGCCCTCCGGAGGGACAGTGTGTTCAACGAGATCGACGTGATGGCCGTTCAGGGAATCCAGCCTGTTTTCATCAGCTGCAAAACCTGCGAGATCAGCACGGATGCGCTGAATGAACTGGCAATCCTGCGGGGACGTTTCGGCGGCAAGTACTCCAGGGCCATCCTTGCCACCTCCGCAGTCACAACAAAATACCGCGCACCGATGAGAAGCCGCGCGGCCCGGCTCGGCATTGAACTGATTGAGTGGGACGATCTCAGCCTGGACAAACTGGTTAGCCGCCTTCGCCGGGAGGTATGAACGCCTGTCCCTGCCGTCCGTGTACGGCATTCAATCACCAGACAAGGAGGTTTTTCCACGGAAAAGAAAACAGAATCTTCCAACTCCAACGTAACCAATGCGCCGATCACCCTTTCCTCCCCCCTTGGCCAGCCGAACGAAAATTTTACGGCCGGCAGGAATGCGCCGCTGTCCGGCGGTGACAAGCCGCCTGTCAAAAAGCCCAGCGACCCAACCGAGAAGCCGGGCCCCCGGGCATAAGGCAGCGGATCCGAAAGTCATCATGAAAGGACGGAAAAAAGATGGATCAGTTAAACATGAGGAAAAATGTCCTGAACGATCTGAACGACAGTGACGAATATATTCAGAAACTGATGCGGAAATACGGTGTTTCCTCCGTGGCCGAGCTGCGGGATCTCCTTACCAGTGAGGAAATCCTGAACATCGTACGCTCTGCCCTCGAAGGACCGCAGAACATTCCGGATCCGTAACGGACCGGCGTTGACGGGGCTGCTTCGCCTGCGCGGGGCAGCCCTGTTTTATGTGGGAAAACAATATTGCAGCCCTGAAAAAACAGATTGCGCCGGCACGGTATCTGTAATAAAATATCTTCAGCAACCGAAAGGAGCGGTAAAATGTCAAAACTGGTCATGGGCTACTGGGACTGCCCGATCTGCGGCAACAAGGAAATCCGCGG
>JAFSOC010000012.1 GCA_017447185.1 Clostridia bacterium
ATACTTTTTCCTTCTTTGAAGTGTTCGTCAATGATTTTTAAAATTTGATCTTCTGACAATTTCCTTTTTCGCATATAAGATTGCTCCCTCCATGTGACAGTTTTTGTTTTCCTGTCTTTCATAGAGGGAGCATATCAAAATCGCGGGAGGTTTTCCTTATGTTCCCCGGGGGAAAGGCACAAAAAAATGGCAGCCTTCCGGCTGCCGGGAAATGCGGGGGATCAGACGTCCAGCGACTTGCGCAGCATGAGGATCGCATTCTGGTGGCGGAGCTTGACCGCGCCGTAGGAGAGGTTCATCATCTCTGCGATCTCGGTCAGGGGTTTGCCGTCGTAATAGCGCAGGACGATGATGTCCATCAGCTGCTGCGGCAACTTGCGCAGGGCCGCGGCCAGCTCAGTCATGTTCTCCTGGTTCAGGAGATCGGCATCCAGCTCAATATTGTCGGAAAGGTTCTCGTCCAGCTCCTCCGTGGGCTTCGTGCGGCGGAAATGGTCGATCACCGTGTTCCGCGTGATGGTGAAAACCCAGGTGTTCAGGGAAGCCTTCTCCGGATTAAACTCGTCGAGCTTGCGGAGAATCTTCTCGAATACTTCTGAACGCAAATCTTCCGCGTCCGCCGTATTCCGAATGCGGGCGCGGATATATCCCATGATTTTGCCGCCGTATTCCGTATAAATCTGCTCAATGTTAACGGATGCTGCCATCCGGCTCGGAGCCATCCTCTTTTGCGGGACGGGCCGTCAGCGTTCCCGCTGCGTTCACCCATTCCATCTCGTCCATATTCAGCTCCCGGACGGGGTAGCGGGAATGGACGGAATCAATGACGCTCTGAAGCGCGGCGTTTCCCTCGAACTTCTGATAGTCGAAGAGATTCTTCAGTGTGCGCTCCATGCTCATCACTCCTTTCAAGATTGATTTCACCAGTTTATACGGAGCATTACGGCAGGGTGGCAGCTGTTTCCAAAAGTATTTTGCGTTTTTTTTGCTGGACATTTTCGCAACTACCATCCATAATATAATAACAGAAGTCTGCGAAGATCGCAACGCCCTGGAAGGAGCATCGCATATGCAAAATCAACTATTTCGCCAAAAAAGTCTGGAAAGAATCCAGTCTCCGGAGGAAATGCACGACTATATGCGCGTCACAAGCCCGCGCCTGTGGATGATCCTGGCAGCCATCGTGATTCTGCTGGCCGGCTTCATTGCTTATGCCTCCACGACAACCATGGAAAGCACGGTGCCGATCAAGGTGCATGTGGACGTATTCGAATACAGGGAGAACGACAGTGAGGACTCGCCCCTGATCCGCAATTATTCCATTTACGCGGATATTCCGACGACCATGAAGGACGTCATTGACAACGGGAAGGTGGTCCGGATCGGGGACAGCGTTACCGGCAAGGTGTACTATATCGGCAACTCCAGGGACGATGAATACCTGAACGTGCTGATTGACCTGGATCCGGGTTCCTCGGCCCCGAAGGCAGGGGATTATGACGCGGTGCTGGTGCTGGAGTCCAAGACGCCCATCAGCTTCCTCTGGAATAAATGACGGATGCCTGCCTTTACGGATGAAATGCATTCTCCAATCCATCTTATTGGATAAAAGGAAGAAAAGATTGTGAAGAAGACGAAGAAAAAGCCGGTCAGCGGCGGCGTGGCAAAGGTACCGGTCATCATGCAGATGGAAGCGCTGGAATGCGGCGCGGCCAGCCTTGCCATGGTGCTTGCCTATTACCAGAAGTGGATCCCGCTGGAGCAGGTACGCCTGGACTGCGGCGTATCCCGCGACGGATCCAACATGAAGAATGTTTACCTGGCCGCGAAAAACTACGGCCTGGATGTGCACGGATACCAGATGGAAGTGGACGTGCTGAAGAAGCAGGGAACCTTCCCCTGCATTATCCACTGGGACTTCAACCACTTTGTGGTGCTGGACGGATTCAAGGGCAACAAGGCCGTGCTGAATGATCCGGCCCGGGGCCTGGTAACGGTGTCCATGGAAGAGTTTGACGAATCCTTCACCGGCCTGGTGCTGACCTTTGCGCCGTCGGAGGAGTTTGTGCCTTCCGGCAAGCGCAAGAGCACGGTGGCCTTCGCCCGGAAACGGTTGAGGGGCGCGGGACCGGCGGTTTTCTTTATCGTGCTGACCACGGTGATTACCTACCTGTTCGGCGTGATCAAGCCGGTGATGAGCCGGATCTTCTACGACAAACTGCTGACCAAACAGGCGCCGACCTGGGTGAATCCGTTCCTCGTCATCATGGCGGCGCTGGCGGTATTTGAAATTGTTGTGCAGTGGGCATCGGTGATCTACAACCTGAAGATCAGCGGCAAGATGGCCATTGAGGGAAACGCTTCCTATATGTGGAAGGTGCTGCGCCTACCAATGGAATTCTTCTCCCAGCGGATGACGGGCGATATCCTGCAGCGGCAGGGAACCAACGCCTCCATCGCAGGAACCCTGGTGGAAACCGTGGCTCCGCTGGCGCTGAATACGATCATGATGGTGTTCTACCTGGTGATCATGCTGCGCTACAGCGTCTGGATGACGCTGGTGGGCCTGCTTTCCCTGCTGATCAACATCGGCGTGGCCCAGTACCTGTCGAAGAAGCGCGTGAATCTGATGCGCGTACAGATGCGGGACGAAGGCAAGCTGGTTTCCACCACCATGGCCGGAATCAGCATGGCTGAGACCATTAAGGCCTCCGGCGCGGAAGACGGATTCTTCCGGAAATGGAGCGGATACCAGGCGTCCGTGAACGCCCAGGAAGTCCGCTATACCACCCTGAACGAGCGGATCGGCATTATTCCGCAGTTCATCAACACCGCCAGCGGCTACATGGTGCTGTTCATGGGCGTGCAGCTGGCGATGATGGGCCAGTTTACCCTGGGTATGATCACCACCTTCCAGGGCCTGCTGACCTCCTTCATGGGACCTGCGGAAACGCTGGTGTCCGCCGGGCAGACGATCCAGGAAATGCGTACCGAAATGGAACGTGTGGAAGACGTGCTGGAATACCCGGATGACCCGGTGATGCAGTACGGCGCGGAAAACAACAGCGATGATGCCTACGACAAACTGAAGGGCGATGTGGAACTGAAGAACGTGACATTCGGCTATTCCCGGCTGGGGAACGCGAATGTGACGGATTTCTCCATGCACCTGAAACCCGGCCAGCGGATCGCCATTGTCGGTCCCAGCGGCTGCGGCAAATCCACCATCAGCAAGCTGATCACAGGGCTGTATCAGCCCTGGTCCGGCGAAATCCTGTTTGACGGGAAGCCCATCCAGGAGATTCCGCGTAACGTGTTTACCGGATCGGTGGCCATGGTGGACCAGGATATCGTGCTGTTTGAAGACACCATCTCCAACAACATCCGGATGTGGGACGAGTCCATCGCCGAATTCGAAATGATCCTGGCGGCGCGGGACGCCCAGATGCATGAAGACATCCTGCAGCGGCCGGGCGGCTACCAGGGCAAGCTGATTGAAAACGGCAAGGATCTGAGCGGCGGACAGCGGCAGCGGCTGGAGATCGCGCGGGTGCTGGCCCAGGATCCCTCCGTGATCCTGCTGGACGAAGCCACCAGTGCACTGGATGCGAAAACGGAATATGAACTGGTAAAGGCCATCAAGGACCGCGGGATTTCCTGCATCGTGGTGGCACACCGTCTGTCGACCATTCGCGACTGCGACGAGATTATCGTGCTGGAAGGCGGCCACATCGTCGAACGCGGAACCCATGACGAGCTGTACGCAAAGGGCGGCGCCTATGCGGAGCTCGTGACCAGCGAGTAAGAAAGGAGGAGTCCGAGTGGGTTGGTTTAATGAACAAATCCGCCAGCGCATGGAAAGCGACCAGAACATCCTGGAAGACTCCTTCTTCCGGATGGCCAGCGTTGTCATGGACAAGTGGAACGCGGACCGGCTGGAGGACCAGCGGCTGATCGCGAAGGAAACGCTGGATGAGATCCTGAAGTTCTACCATCACAAGCCTGTGGACATTCCGGAAGATATCCGGGACGTGCACGAGCAGCTGAAATACGTGCTCCGGCCGACGGGCTTGATGGTCCGCGAAGTGAAGCTGGAAGAGAACTGGCAGAATGATGCCTTCGGCCCGATGCTGGGCTATATCCGGGAGACCGGGGAAACGGTGGCGCTGCTGCCGGGAACGGTATTCGGATATTTCTACAAGGATCCGGTCACGGGACAGAAGATCCGGATTACCAAGAAAAACGCGAAGATGTTCACCCGGGACGCGCTGTGCTTCTACCAGCCGCTCCCCATGAAGAAGCTGGGCGTGAAGGATCTGCTGATCTATATGAAGAACAGCATTTCCACCGGCGACATCATCCAGATCCTGCTGGCCACGCTGGCCTGCACGCTGATCGGCTTCATTGAGCCGCGGATCTACAACCTGGTGACCGGCAAGGTCATGAACAGCCAGAACACAAGCCTGATGATCGGCCTGATGATCTTCCTGCTGTGCAGCGCCTTCTCCAGCCGGCTGATCGAACTGGTGCGGTCGCTGCTGATGGCGCGGCTGAACACCAAGACCACCCAGGCGGTGCAGGCATCGGTTATGATGCGGATCCTGTCGCTGCCGGTGAGTTTCTTCCGGAAGTTCTCCTCCGGTGAACTGCACAGCCGCGCCAGCAGCGTCAGTTCACTGTGCAGTATGATCCTCAGCAATATCCTGGGCGTCGGCCTGAGCAGCCTGATGTCCCTGCTGTACGTGACACAGATCTTCCGCTATGCGCCGGCCCTGGTGGTGCCCGCGGTGCTGATCATCGTATCCACGGTGGTGGTGAGCGTGCTGGCCTCCTTCGTGCAGATCGGCATTTCCCGGAAGAAGATGAAGCTGCAGGCGGAAGAAACCGGCATGAGCTACGCCATCATGAACGGTATCCAGAAGGTGCGCCTGTCCGGCTCCGAGAAGCGGATGTTTGCCCGGTGGGGCCGCCTGTACGCAAGAAGCAGCCGGCTGGAATACAATCCGCCCATGTTCATCAAGATCAACAAGGTGATTACCGCCGCCATCTCCCTGATCGGCACAGTGGTGCTGTACTACCTGGCCATCAATACGAACGTGGCCGGCAGCGAATATATCGCGTTCAACGCGGCGTACGCCCGCGTGATGGGCGCCTTCACCTCCCTGGCGGGCATCGCGATTTCCATCGCCTCCATCAAGCCGGTGCTGGAAATGGCGGAGCCGATCCTGCAGGCGGAGCCGGAAGTGGCTGAGGAAAAGGCCGCGGTGGACGAGGTGTCCGGCTATATCGAAATGAGCCACGTGACCTTCCGGTATGACGACAACTCGCCCTACGTGCTGGAGGACCTGAACCTGACGGTCAAGGCCGGCGAGTACGTCGCCATTGTCGGGCGCACGGGCTGCGGCAAATCCACGCTGGTGCGCCTGCTGCTCGGATTCGAGAAGCCGGAGAAGGGCGCCATCTTCTATGACCGCCGCGACATGGAACACCTGGATCCCCGGTCCCTGCGCAAGCATATCGGCGTCGTGATCCAGAACGGGGCGCTGTTCCAGGGCGATATCTTCTCCAATATCACGATTTCCGCCCCGCAGCTGACGCTGGACGACGCCTGGGAGGCGGCGGAAATGGCCGGTATCGCCCAGGACATCCGGGAGATGCCCATGGGCATGCAGACGGTCATCTCCGAAGGCCAGGGCGGCATTTCCGGCGGCCAGAAGCAGAGGCTGATGATCGCCCGGGCGGTGGCGCCCAAGCCGAAGATCCTGATCTTCGACGAGGCCACGTCCGCACTGGACAATAAGACGCAGAAACAGGTTTCAGACGCGCTGGACAAGCTGAACTGCACGCGCATCATCATCGCGCACCGGCTGAGCACGATCCGCAACTGCGACCGGATCCTGGTGATGGACAAGGGCGCGATCATCGAGGAAGGCAAATACGAAGACCTGATCGCAAAGAAAGGCTACTTCGCCGAACTGGTGGCCCGGCAACGGCTGGACCAGGAGTCGGAAACGGAAAAAACTGAAGCATAAAAAGAAGGACGGGAACCGGTTGGTTCCCATCCTTCTTTTATTCTGTCAGCGTTTTTTGACCCGCTTGACCCCGGGGGTAATGGCTCCCTGGGGGCAGACCAGGCGGCAGAGGTGGCAGCCTACGCATCTCCGGCCGTTGAGGACCGGGCGGCGGTTCTCATCCAGCTTCAGGGCGCTGTGGCCGCCGTCCGCGCAGGAAATGGTGCAGCGGCCGCAGCCGATGCAGCGCGCGGGGTCAATGGAGGGATAGACGATCGTATCGCGCTCGAGCACGTCGGTGCTTTCACTGAGGGAATCCAGGCCGAGGCCGATGGCTTCCTTCACGCTGCTGAAGCCCTTTTCCGTCAGGTACAGGTTCAGGCCGGCCTTCAGATCGTCAATGATCCGGTAGCCGTACTGCATGACCGCGGTGGCTACCTGCACGGAGCTGCTGCCCAGGAGGATGAACTCCAGGGCGTCATTCCAGGTTTCGATTCCGCCCATGCCGGAGATGTGCATCCCCTTCAGGGCCTTGTTCTGCGCCAGTTCGGAGATGAAGCGCAGGGCGATGGGCCGGACCGCGTTGCCGCTGTAGCCGCCGAAGGAGCTCCGGCCGTGAACGGCGGGGGAGGCTACATAGGTATGCACATTCAGGTCCATGACGGATTTGATCGTATTGATGGCGGAAATCCCGTCTGCTCCGCCGCGCTTCGCCGCTTCCGCCGCAGAGCTCATTTCAGCCACATTGGGCGTCAGCTTCGCGAGGACCGGGATACCGCAGGCCTTTTTCGCGGCGCGGGTGAAGCGTTCCACCAGCTCCGGCACCTGGCCGATATCGCTGCCGAGGCCGCCTTCGGCCATGTTCGGGCAGGAGAAGTTCAGCTCCACGGCGTCGGCACCGTTTTCCTCACAGAGGCGGGCCAGCTCGCCCCATTCCGCCTCATCCTTGCCCATGATGGAGGCAAGGATAAACTTGGAAGGATACTTTTTCTTCAGCTTGCGGATGATTTCCATATTTTCATCCACGCTCTGGTCGGACAGCTGTTCGATGTTCTTGAAGCCCATGATGCTCCCGTCGCCGCCGGAAATAGCGGAGAAGCGGGGAGAAACCTCCTTGATGTCCATGGAGCAGATGGTCTTGAAGGCAGCGCCGGCCCAGCCGGCTTCGAAGGCGCGGGCGCACATATTATAGGTGCTCGCGACGACGGAAGAGGCCAGCAGGAAAGGATTCTCCAGCGGGATGCCGCAGAAGTCGCACGCGAGGCGGCTCTCATCCGAGGGAAGCTGTGTTTCGCACAGGGGCTTGACCTGGTAGTACAGGCGGTTGATCAGCTCGCGGATCTGAACTTCGGACGGCCGGACACAGTGGCGCTCACAGGGGGCGCGGCAGGTCAGGCAGGGATTGGATTCCGGCAGGCGGCTGACGGCGACCTGCTCGTTTTCAAACCAGATATTACGCAGCAGGGATGCCGGATCCATCTCCATACAGGCGGCGGTGCAGGGTGCGTCCGCGCAAAGCGCGCACTGGATCATGTCTGAACGGGAAATAACCGGAGTGGACTGGATCATGCAGAAACTCCTCCTATGCATCAGGTTACAAAAAAGGCATTCCCGGAGAACCGGAAATGCCGATCGAATCAATATCAGGCCATCTTCTTGACGATGGTCATTTCCACAGTGCGGCCGCGGATGCTGATTTTTATATCGTCCGCCACGTGGGCGACAACGGATTTCTCCAGCTCGTCCCACGCCTCACGGGCGATGGGATCGTTCTCCCCGCGGGAGTTGAGCTGTTCCTGGTACCGCAGGAGGGACCATTCATAGTCCAGCGCGGAACCGGTGGAGGAATCGGAATACATCGCGGAGAAGAGGGGACCGGCACTGGCGGCCACGTCCGCATCAGCTTCGACATCGAAGAAATTCCGCAGGCGGCCCATTAAGCCACGGGCGGATTCATTCTTCCCGGAGGTGGAGGTGGAAAGCAGGCGCTCCCGCTTTTCACTGTCCATCGTGGTGTTGACCCGGAGGTGGAGCTGGAAGACATCATCATTGTCTTCAATCCAGAATTCACCTTCCGTCTCACCGGTGATGGAACGGATGATGCCCATCATCTCTTCCGTCAGGAGACGCAGATGCAGCGCGTTTTTCCGGGACAGGCCCTTATACTCGGCAACAAAATCCGCCTGCTGCAGCGCGGTCTCCATCCGGCTGCCCCGGGAGGAGACATTAATGACATCTGTTTTCATACCGGCAGTTACCCCTTATGCCTCGATGGTCAGAATATCGGAGAAGCCGGTGACTTCGAACACTTCCTGCACGATTTCGTTGACGTTCTTGATCTTCATGCCGCCCTTGGTGCTCATGACCTTGTGAGCGGAAAGCAGGACGCGCAGTCCGGCAGAAGAGATGTAGTCCAGCTTGGCGAAGTCCAGGGTCAGCGTGTCGGCGTCGCCCATGGTCTTGTTCAGCTCGGCTTCGAGTTCGGGAGCGGTCATGGTGTCCAGACGGCCCTCCAGCGCGATCTCCAGTGCCTTGTCGTTCATCTTGGTGTTAATGGTCATCGTGTTTTCCTCCTTAGTGATTCAGCAAAATATAATTTTGCGAAGGATTTTATCAATACAGACACTTTATCATAACATACCATTTACAAAATATCAACGTTTCCGTGGAATTGAAATCCAAAAAAATACGCTTGACAAAACAAATATATTGTGTAAAATATAATTTGCAAAAAGAAACTTTGTTTCTCTTTTGTTGGAAAACACGTAATCAGGAAAGGAGGCGGCAGAAACGGAACGGGTTGATATCGCGATTATCGGGACCGGACCGGCCGGCGTATCCGCCGCACTGACAGCCGCAAACCGGAACAAGACGATCCTGCTGCTGGGCAGCCGGCAGATGAGCGAGAAGGTGGCCCAGGCCCACGAAATCCGCAATTATCCGGGTCTCCCGGCGATCAAAGGGGAGGACCTGGCGGCAGCCTTCCGGAACCACCTGCAATCCTCGGGGATCGAAATTACGGAGAAACGGGTCGGCGCGGTGTACGCCATGGGAGACTATTTCGCCCTGCAGATCGGGGAGGAAATGGCGGAAGCCCGGGCGGTGATCCTGGCAACCGGCGTGGTGGCAGCCAATCCGCTGCCCGGGGAAAAGGAACTGATGGGCCGTGGCGTCAGCGCCTGCGCCACCTGCGACGCGCCGCTGTACAGGGGAAAGATCGCTGCAGTGATCGGCTACAGTCCCCGGGAAGAGGCGGAAGCCGCCTTCCTGAGCGAGGTGTGCGCAAAGGTGATGTATTTCCCGGTGTACAAGGGAGAGCCTGACCTGCCCGGGACGGTGGAAATCATCCGGGAAAAGGTGACCGGGATTGAACAGGCGGACGGGAAGCGCATCGTCCGGACAGAGAGCGGGACTTACGAGGCGGACGGGGTGTTCGTGCTGCGGGAGGCCGTGGCGCCGGACCAGCTGGTTCCCGGCCTGGAGGCGGACGGGGCCCATGTGCGGGTGAACCGCAAGATGGAAACCAGCCTGCCCGGGGTATTCGCCTGCGGAGATCTGACCGGCACACCCTATCAGTATGTGAAGGCGGCCGGGGAAGGAAATGTGGCTGCGATTTCCGCAGCAACCTATGTGGATGCAATCAAAAAGAATGAAAAATAAGGAGGACAAAAAAATGGTTACCAAGATCAATGAACAGGATTTCGTGACGAAGGTTGTGAACGATGACGTGGCGGTGATTGACTTCTCCGCGACCTGGTGCGGACCGTGCCGTATGCTGGCGCCCGTGCTGGAGCAGGTCTCCGACGAACTGGCCGGCAAGGCGAACTTCTACAACGTGGACGTGGATGACGACAGCGCGCTGGCCGCCGGATTCCACATCAGCTCCGTTCCCACCGTGATGATCCTGAAGAAGGGCAAGGTTGCGGACACGTCCCTGGGATTCAAGCCCGGCCCGGCCCTGAAGAGCTGGATTGAAGGAAACCTGTAATCATTCCGAAGAGGAAGCGAGCAACATGAACGAAGCAAAACGGGCACAAGTGGATTACGCACAGCTGCACCTGGACAACCAGCTGTGCTTCCCGCTGTACGCGGCGGCCCGGAAGGTCGTGAACGCATACAATCCGCTGCTGAAGCCCTACGGCCTCACCTATACGCAGTACATCGTTTTCCTGGCCCTGTGGGAAACGGAAAACGGAAAGGCGAAGGTGGGGGACCTGGGCCGGCGGCTGTACCTGGACTGCGGCACGCTGACACCGCTGCTGAAGAAAATGGAGGAAAGCGGATGGCTGAACCGCTGCCGCTGCAAGGTGGACGAGCGGGTGGTCTATGTTTCGCTGACCGAGGGAGGCTGGGCGCTCCGGGAACAGCTGAAGGACATTCCGGAGCAGGTCAGCCGCTGCATGACCATGGAAAAGGAAGACGCTACGCAGCTCTACACGATGCTGCACCGTCTGCTGGAAACTGTGTAAAAAACAGAACGAAATGTTCTGACTGGGAGGAAAAGAGTTATGAAGAAAATGATCGCCCTGATGATGGCACTGCTGCTGGCGCTGACTGCCGTCTCCGCGTTCGCGGATGCTGCGACGGACCGGCTGGCAAAGATCAAGGAAAGCGGAAAACTGATTGTCGCCATGGAAGGCGTATGGCAGCCCTGGACCTATCATGATGAAACCGGCGCGCTGGTGGGCTTCGACACGGAAGTCGCCGCGCTGATCGCGGAAGGCCTGGGGGTTCAGGTGGAATACGTGGAAACGGACTGGAGTTCCATCCTGGCCGGAGTGGATTCCGGAAGGTTTGACGTGGCCCTGAACGGCGTGGGCTACACCGAAAAACGGCAGGAAGCCTACAACTTCAGCGATATCTATGTCTACTCGGTGCTGGTGCTGGTGGTGCCGGAAGCGAACGAAGACATCCACACCATTGAGGACCTGAAGGGCCGGAAGACCTCCAACTCCCCGGGATCCAACTACGCGCAGATGGCGCTGGACGCCGGCGCGGAAGTGGTGTATGTGGACACCCTGGGCGAAACCATGGAAATGCTGCTGCAGGGCCGGGCGGAAGCTACCCTGAACGACAAGGATTCCGTGGACTCCTACCTCAGCGAGCATCCGGAAGCGAAGATCAAGATCGTGCAGGTGATGCCCGGTGACCCGGTGGCCATTCCCATGAAGAAGGGCCCGGAGACCGAAACCCTGAAGGCCGAGATCGACAGGATTCTGGAAGAACTGCGCCAGAACGGCAAACTGGCCGAGCTGAGCATCAAATACTTCGGCGAAGACCTGACGAAGAAGCAGGAAGCCGAATAATCCGAACCGGGGCATAAAGCCCGGGGATACGGGGGATTTCTATGGACGAGAGACTCTGGAACATATTGGTGGATTCGTTTCCGAAGATGCTGGAATACGGCGTCAAGGTCACGATCCCGCTGACGATCCTTTCCTTTGCGCTGGCGATGGTGGTGGCCCTGATTGTGGCCATGATCCAGTATGCGCATGTGAAAGTGCTCCGCCAGATCTGCCGGTTCTATATCTGGATCACCCGCGGCACACCGCTGCTGGTACAGCTGTATATCGTATTTTACGGACTGCCCAAGGTGGGGATCGTGCTGGACGCGTTCCCCGCCGCGGTCGTTGTGCTGGGCCTGAACGAGGCGGCCTATATGGCGGAGACCATCCGGGGCGCCCTGGAAAGCGTCAGCGCGGGCCAGCTGGAGGCGGGCTACTGCGTGGGCATGAGCTGGACGAAGATTATGTGGCATGTGGTGCTGCCCCAGGCGATGCGCACCGCCTTCCCGGCACTGTCCAACTCCATGATCGCCATGCTGAAGGAAACCTCCATGGCGGCGACGATCACGGTGATGGAACTGTTCCGGCAGGCGCAGGTCATCAACGGCCGGGTGTATGAACCGCTGGCGCTGTACATCGAGGCGGCGGTCATTTACCTGATCTTCTGCACGATTTTGACCTGGCTGCAGCACCGGGGCGAGAAGCGGCTGGCCACCTATGGAGGTGCAAAGGCATGATGCTGGAAATCCGGAATGTGAAAAAAGCCTTTGACGGCCATACGGTGCTGGACGGAATCGACCTGAACGTGGAAAAGGGCGATGTGACGGCCATCCTGGGGCCCAGCGGATCCGGCAAGACCACCTTCCTGCGGTGCCTGAACTTCCTGGAGCGGGCGGACAGCGGCAGCCTGGTGTTTGACGGGGAGCCTTTTGACCTGCACGCGGCGAAGAAGGCGGAGATCGCGAAGGTGCGGAAAAAGACGGCCTTTGTGTTCCAGAACTACAATCTTTTCCTGAACAAGACAGTGCTGCAGAATGTGACGCTGGGGCTCACCGCCGGCGCGGGCATGAAGAAGGACGAGGCGGAAGCCCGGGCTGTGAAGGCGCTGGAGAAGGTAGGGATGGCGGAAAAGCTGAAGAGCTATCCCAACCAGATCTCCGGCGGCCAGCAGCAGCGGGTGGCCATCGCCCGGGCGTTGGCCATGGATCCGGAAATCATCTACTTTGACGAGCCCACCAGCGCCCTGGATCCGGAACTGATCGGCGAGGTGCTGGCAGTCATGCGGCAGCTGGCGGAGGACGGGATGACCATGCTGGTGGTGACCCACGAGATGGACTTCGCGCGGAATGTCTCAAGCCAGGTGATGTTTATGGACGGCGGGAAGGTCATCGAGAACGGCCCGTCGAAAGAATTCTTTGCGGTGCCTCAGCAGGAACGGAGCCGGGAGTTTATCCGGGCGATCCGGGAAGCGCGGGGTTAGTGGTCAGTATTTATTCTTTGTTTTAGGAAGTTACGATGAAGTTAGAGAAGGAAGATTATCTCGATCCGGCGTGTCCTCTTTGCGGAAAACCCGGGGAAACGGAATCCGCCCGGCCGGTGCCGGCGGACCGGATCCAGCGGAAGCTCCGGGAGTATGAGGATGCTTCGGACTGGGAGGGTGCCCGGCGGCACCTGGAGTACTGGCTTTCGGAAGCGGAAATGAACCGGGATGAGCGGGGACAGCTGATGCTGCACAACGAGCTGATGGGCTTCCACCGCAAGCAGGGGAACAAAGAGACGGCGCTGTCCCATGCGGAAGCGGCGGAGGCTTTGATCACCCGGCTGGGGATGGAGGACACGGTCACCGCCGGTACCACCCACGTGAACGTGGGAACGGTGCATGAAAACTTCCGGGATCCGGTGGGTGCGCTGGACTGGTTTGAGAAGGCACGGGAAAACTATGAGCGGAACCTGCCCGGCAGCGATGGGCGGCTGGGCGGCCTGTACAACAACATGGCGCTGGCGCTGACTTCCTGCGGCCGGTGGGACGAGGCAAAGGACATGTTCCGCGGAGCGCTGAAGGTAATGGCACAGCAGGAGAACGGTGAACTCGAACAGGCCATCACCTGGCTGAACATGGCGGACGCGCTGGAAGCGGAGCTGGGGCCGGAGGAGGCCGCGGAGTACACGGACGAATACATGGACCGGGCGGCGGAGCTGCTGGATACGGAAAGCCTGCCGCGGAACGGGTACTACGCCTTTGTGTGTGAAAAATGCGCGCCGGTTTTCGGGCATTACGGATATTTTGCCGAAGAGGCGGAACTGAGGAAACGAGTGGAGGCAATCCGTGAAGGGACTTGAACTGGCGGAGAAATATTACCGGGCTTTCGGTGAAAGCATGATCCGGGAGCAGTTTCCGGAATGGGAAGGACAGATCGCCGCGGGACTCACGGGAAGCGGATCGGAATGCTATGGATATGATGACGGCATTTCCGCGGACCATGATTTCGAGCCGGGGTTCTGTCTTTTTCTGCCGGGAGAGGAGCAGCTGGACCGGAAGGCCGCCTTTCAGCTGGAGCGGGCCTACGCGAAGCTGCCGGCGGAGTTTGAAGGATATACCCGGCAGAAGATGGCTCCCACAGGCGGGCAGCGCCACGGGGTTTTCCGCCGGGAGGAATACTTCCGGGAGAAGCTGGGCTGCCTGCCGGAGGAAATGACGGCGCAGGACTGGCTGCGGCTGCCGGACTGGGCACTGGCGGAAGCGGTGAACGGAAAGATCTTCCGGGACGACGCGGGGGAAATGACCCGGGCACGGGAGATCCTGCGGAACATGCCGGAGGACATCCGGCGGAAGCGGCTGGCCGGGCACCTGCTGATGATGGCCCAGAGCGGGCAGTACAACTACAGCCGCTGCCTGAAGCACGGGGAGACCGGGGCGGCGCAGCTGGCGGCCGGGACCTTCGTGGACCACGCGATGGCTGCGGCGTTCCTGCTGGAAGGGAAATGCCGGCCCTACTACAAATGGAGCTTCCGGGCGCTGAAGGAGCTTCCGGGCGGCGAGGACCTGGCGCGGTCGCTGGAATGGCTGCTGACCACGGGAAACGGCCCGGAGATCGCGGAGGACAAGTACTTCTGCATGGAAGGGATCGCGTCGGACGTGATCGAGAAGCTGCAGGAACAGGAGATGACCCAGGCGATCTGCGGGGACCTGGAGAAGCACGCGTACTCCGTCAATGACGGGATCCGGGACGCTGTGGTGCGGAACCTTAACGTGATGGTTTGCGTGTAATCTGGTTTTTAGTTGTTGGTTTTTAGTTGTCAGCTTTAGTCAGTTGAGAAAGAAGCGGGTAGTTATGAATAAACGGGAAACCCTTATCATGTTCGACCTGGACGGGACGATGTGGGATTCGGCGGTAGGCGTTGCAGCATCCTGGAACGAGGTGTTCCGGGAAGCGGATGCAAGCCTTCCGGCACTGACCGCGGAGGATGTCCACAAGGTGATGGGCATGACCATGAAGGAGATCAGCCAGGTGCTGCAGCCCACGATGGATCCGGCGACCCGGGAGGAAGTGTTCGAGCGGTGCTGCCGGCATGAGGTGGACTACCTGTACGATCATCCGGGAGACCTGTATCCGGGACTGCAGGAGACGCTGGACGCGCTCAGGAGCATGGGATACGAGCTGGCGGTGGTCAGCAACTGCCAGCTGGGCTATGTGAAGGCGTTCCTCCATTCCTCCGGGCTGGGAGACCGGTTCATCGACTACGAGGAATGGGAACGGACAGGACTCTCCAAGGGGGAGAACATCCGCCTGGTGATGGAGCGGAACGGATACCGGGAGGCTATCTACGTGGGCGACACCATCAAGGACCAGGAGGCGGCGAAGGCCGCCGGGATCCCCTTTATCCACGCGGCCTACGGCTTCGGGGAAACGGTGGAGCCGGAAGGCGTGATCCGGGACATCACGGAACTGCCGGAAGCGATCCGGCAGCTGGATCACAAAAAACAGGATTAATGCAGCGCGCGCATTGACAATGACGGGTTTCCGGGCATAGAATTGCACGCGTAAAGGCAAAGGCGTCTTTAACCCCGCGTGTGTGTTAAAGGCGTTTTGTTCTTTCAGAACAGAAAAATGCGGGGAGGATACAGTCATGTCTTATGTAGACGAGGTCATTGAACGGGTAGTGAAAGAGAACCCCAACGAGCCCGAATTCCATCAGGCGGTCAAGGAAGTGCTGAATTCCCTTCGTCCCGTGGTGGATGCCAACGAAGAAAAGTTCCGGAAGGACGCGGTGCTGGAGCGGATCGTGAATCCTGAGCGCCAGCTGAAGTTCCGCGTGTCCTGGGTGGACGACAAGGGACAGGTACAGGTGAACACCGGGTACCGCGTACAGTTCAACAGCGCCATCGGACCGTACAAGGGAGGCCTCCGGCTGCATCCTTCCGTCAATCTGGGAATCATCAAGTTCCTGGGCTTTGAACAGATTTTCAAGAACTCCCTGACTGGCCTGCCCATCGGCGGCGGCAAGGGCGGTTCCGACTTCGACCCCAAGGGCAAGAGCGACCGTGAAGTTATGGCCTTCTGCCAGAGCTTCATGACCGAGCTGTGCAAGTACATCGGCGCGGACACCGACGTTCCCGCCGGCGATATCGGCACCGGCGCCCGTGAAATCGGCTATATGTTCGGACAGTACAAGCGGATCCGCGGCCTGTATGAAGGTGTGCTGACCGGCAAGGGACTGAGCTACGGCGGATCCCTGGCCCGGAAGGAAGCCACCGGCTACGGCCTGCTCTACATCGTGGAAGAAATGCTGAAGTGCCACAATGACGACCTGAAGGGCAAGACCGTGATCGTCTCCGGCGCCGGCAACGTGGCGACCTACGCCATCGAAAAGGCCTATCAGCTGGGCGGCAAGCCCGTGACCTGCTCCGACTCCACCGGCTGGGTGTACGATCCGGAAGGCATCGACCTGGACGCCCTGAAGGAGATCAAGGAAGTCAAGCGCGCCCGCCTGAGCGAGTACAAGAACTACCGTCCTAACGCCGAATACCATGAAGGCCGCGGCGTATGGTCCGTGAAGGCCGACATCGCGCTGCCCTGCGCCACCCAGAACGAACTGAACCTGGACGACGCGAAGGCCCTGGTTGCCAACGGCGTGAAGGTTGTTGCGGAAGGCGCGAACATGCCCACCACCCAGGAAGCCACCGACTACCTGCAGGAAAAGGGCGTCATCTTCCTGCCCGGCAAGGCTGCCAACGCCGGCGGCGTGGCCACCTCCGCCCTGGAAATGAGCCAGAACAGCGAACGGCTGAGCTGGAGCTTCGACGAAGTGGACAAGAAGCTGCAGGGCATCATGGCCAACATCTACCACAACATCGACAACGCGGCGAAGAAGTACGGCTTCGAAGGCAACTACGTGGTCGGCGCCAACATCGCGGGCTTCGAGAAGGTTGTGGATGCGATGCAGGCCCAGGGTATCGTGTAATCCCAGACCGAGTGCAAAGGCAGGCAGCAATGCCTGCCTTTTTCATATCCTTTTTTGAAAATGCGTACAAAAAAAACTCCGGCTCGATGAACCGGAGGTTTTTGCAGGGGGCTTACGCCTTCTGCCAGGCCTTTACCTTGTCCGCCGCCAGGCGCTTGATGGTTTCTTCCGTGTAGGGGGATTCGGGACCGCCGAAGCCGTACAGGAAGAACTTGCCGTCCTGGGTCTTGTACAGGGACTCTTCATAGCCTTTGGGATCGCCGAACACGCCGAAAACCTTCTTCTGGATCAGCTCGGAGGCATCGGTATCGTATTCGATCTTGCAGATGACCTTCTTCATGATACTCTCTCCCTTTCCCGCGCGGGGCGCGGCAATCAATGAAATTCTTGATACGTGAACTGCTTCACGCACGCGTATTCTAGCACAGGAAAGCCTTGTAAACAATGGACTGCAATAGTCTAAAGCTTACCATATGCGGCAAATACGGTATTTTTTGACAATAAATTTCAAAAAAACGGGAAAAATACAGGGCGGCGGAAGGTGTTGAAGGAAAGGGTCCGGTGTGGTAAGATACGGGAACTGTGAAAGGAACCGGGAAGGAAGGAAACGGGAATGGAGAGGAAAACACGGTGGACTGCAAAGGACCTGGCGCAGATCGGGATGATGACCGCGGTGATGGCGGTCTGCGCGTGGATCACCATTCCCTTTACGATTCCCTTTACGCTGCAGACCTTCGGCGTGTTTGTCACGCTGCGGCTGCTGGGCGGGAAGAAGGGCACCGTGGTCATCGCCCTGTATATCCTGCTGGGGGTGGTCGGGGTGCCGGTATTCTCCGGATTCGGTGCGGGGATCGGCGTGCTGGCCGGACCCACGGGGGGATACATCGCCGGATTCCTGCTGACAGGGCTTCTGTACCTGGCAACGAAAAAGATCCGCACGGCGCGGTGGAAGGAAAACGCGGTGCTTGCGGCAGGGCTGCTGCTCTGCTATATCTTCGGCACCGCGTGGTTCTGCGTCGTAAAAGGAAATGCAGGAAGCCCCATGGGCTTCCTGCAGGCGGCAGGCATCTGCGTGCTGCCGTATCTGGCACCTGACGCGGCGAAACTGCTGCTGGCAGACCTGATCGCCGTGCGGGTGGGGAAAATGATTTAAATCTTCAGGCTGTCATCCGAAAGCGTTTCAATACCGGCGGCATGGAGCACGGCCTCGGCGGTTTCCGGATCCTGCACCCGGAGCACCACATAGGCTTCCTCCGGGCCGGTGCCCGTAAAGGCATACATATATTCGATGTTCACATTATTCTCGTTGAGGGCCTCCAGGATGGGATAGAGGGCGCCATGGCGGTCGTCCATACGGGCGGCCACAACGGGGGTGCGGGTGACGAGATACTTTTCTTTCAGAACATCACAGACCTTGTCCGTATCGGTGACAATGGCCCGGAGGATGCCGAAGTCGTTGGCTTCGGCAATGCTCATTGCGCGGATGTTGGAGCCGGCTCCGGAGATGGTGCCAACGGCATCCACCAGCTGGCCGGGCTGATTCATCAGGAAAAGGGAAATCTGCGTAATCGCCATGATGGTTCGCCTCCTTTATTAATCATGCAGTTTGCGCTTATCCACAACACGGACGGCCTTGCCTTCGCTGCGGGTAATGGTCTTGGGCGCCACGAGGTGCACCTTCGGCCCGATGCCAAGCATCGTGCGCAGGGCGCTTTCGAGGCTCTTCTCCATCTTCTGGATCTGGGACATCAGGTCGGAGAACTGGTCCGCGCTGACTTCCACATAGACGTCGAAGGTGTCGGTATTGCGTTCGCGATCCAGGACGATCTGGTAATTCGGGGTGTAGCCTTCCTTGAGCAGGACCGCTTCGATCTGGCTCGGGAAGACGTTGACACCGCGGATGATCAGCATATCGTCGCTGCGGCCCATGGGCTTGCTCATGCGCACATGGGTGCGGCCGCAGGAGCAGGGCGTGCGGTTCAGCACGCAGATATCGCGGGTGCGGTAGCGCAGCAGGGGGAAGGCTTCCTTATCGAGTGAAGTGAATACCAATTCTCCTTTTTCGCCGTCGGGCAGGACTTCTCCTGTATCCGGATCGATAATTTCCGCGTAGAAGTGGTCCTCATTGATATGCATGCCCTTCTGCTCTTCGCATTCGTAGGACACCCCGGGGCCGCTGGTCTCCGTGAGGCCGTAAATATCGTAGGCCTTGATGCCCAGTTTCTTTTCGATATCCCGGCGCATTTCCTCGGTCCAGGGTTCGGCGCCGAAGATGCCGGCCTTCAGCTTGTTATCCTCCGGCTTGTAGCCCTGCTCCGCCAGCGCCTCGCCGATATAGGCGGCGTAGGAGGGGGTGCAGCAGAGGATGGTGGCGCCCAGGTCCATCATGAACTGGATCTGCCGGTCCGTATTGCCGGAGGACATGGGCAGGGTCAGGCAGCCCACCTTGTGGGAGCCGCCGTGGAGGCCGGAGCCGCCAGTGAACAGGCCGTAGCCGTAGCAGACCTGCACCACGTCTTCCTCCGTGCCGCCGGCGGCCACGATGGCGCGGGCCGTGCAGTCTTCCCACAGATCAATGTCGTGCTGGGTGTAGAAGGCGACGACGCGCTTGCCGGTGGTGCCGGAGGTGGAATGGATGCGGACGCAGTTCTTCAGGTCCGTGCCCAGCAGGCCGTAGGGATAGGCATCCCGCAGGTCGGATTTGCTGAGGAAGGGCAGCTTTTTGATGTCTTCCACGCCGTGGATGTCCTCCGGCGTGACGCCCTTCTTCATCATCAGGTCCCGGTAGTAGGGAACGTTGTCCCATACGTGGCGGACCTGGCGAACGATTTTCTCGTTCTGGATTTCCAGGATTTTCTCGCGGGGGGCGGTTTCAATCTCGGGCTGGTAGTATCTCGCCATAAGAGGGTCCTCCTTTTGTGATAAGGTTCTTCTGATAAGATTCTTCACTGCGTTCAGAATGACACGGGGGGAAGCGTTCAGAATGACACGGGGGGAAGCGTTCAGAATGACACGGGGGAATGCGTTCGGAATGACTCCGGAATGACGGGGGTGAAAAAAATCCACCGCCTTTTCAATCACAAAAGGCGGTGGATTATCGCGTACCCTGGACGCTTGTCAATCCATCGCAATGCTGCTAAAGAAGAAAGCCGCACTGTACATCATCATTCAAAATCTCCGGAATCCATAATGTGTCATTCGACGGTTGCATGTTACTCCCGGGAAGGGAGCCTGTCAATGGGGGCGGATGTTTTTCCCGTGTATTTGACCTGCAGAGGAGTAATTGACAGGAAAAGGAAAAGCGTGGTATAAAGAAGTGTTACTGTCGGTGACAGTACTGCAACATCAGGGAGGATATAACGATGGCAGCTGAATATATACTGATTACAGACTCCGCGTGCGACATTACGCCGGAGAAGCTGCGGGAGTGGAATGTGGAACTGGTACGGATGCCGTTCCTGTTCACGGACGACGGGAAGGAACACCTGGACCATGACCTGTCCATGCCCGAATTCTACGCGCAGATGCGGGACGGCCGGGTGGCCAAGACCTCCGGCGTGAACCAGGACACGTTTGAAAACGCCTTTACCCCCTTCCTTGAAGCGGGAAAGGACGTATTCTACCTGGCGTTCTCCAGCGGACTGAGCGTCACCGCCCAGAACGGAAAGCATGCCGCCGAAGCGCTGCAGGAGAAATTCCCGGAGCGGAAGATCCGGGTGGTGGATTCCCTGTGTGCCTCCGCGGGACAGGGCCTGTTCGTATACCTGGCGGTGCAGAACCGTGACAAGGGCATGACTATTGACGAGAATGCCGACGCCATGGAAGCGGACAAGCTGCACCTGTGCCACTGGTTTACCGTGGAAGACCTGAAATACCTGAAGCGGGGCGGACGCATCAGCACCGCCACGGCCCTGCTGGGCACGGCCCTGAACGTGAAGCCCGTGCTGCACGTGGACAACGAAGGCCACCTGATCAAGGTAACCCAGACCCACGGCCGGAAAAAGTCCATCCGGAAGATGGCGGAAGCCCTGGGCGAATCCATTTATCCGGATACCCCCATCTTCATCTCCCACGGCGACTGCGAGGACGACGCGCAGCTGCTGGCGCGGATCCTGAAGGAAGAATACGGCAAGGAAGTCAACCTGATCACCTTCGTTGGTTCCGTGATCGGCGCCCATTCAGGCCCGGGCACGCTGGCGCTGTTCTTCCGCGGGAAGGAACGGTAATCCAAAGACCATATACAGGCCGGGACATGGATGTCCCGGCCTGTTTCATGGAAAAATAAGCGGGGATATTTTTCGGTTTTCATCGTTTACAGGAGAAGGATCCGGAAGGTATAATCGCATCGTGATCCGGGGATGAGCCCGGACGGGACGCCCGCAAAGGGCAGGAGAGGATGAGGAATATGTCAAGGAAAATGAAGAAGAACCTGATTATCACCGGTGTGGTGATCGTCGTGCTGCTGGTCGGGTTCCTGACCTGCACGGCCACGGTGGAAACCGGTTATATCGGCATCGTGACCACCTTCGGCAAGGTGGAGGATGTGACCCTGGAGGCCGGCCTGCACTTCAAGAGCCCCTTCCAGAGGATCATCGCCATGGACAACAGGGAGCAGAAAACCAGCTTCACCACGGAAGCGTTCTCCAGCGATATCCAGCAGGTGAACATTATCGGCTCCATCAACTACGCCATTAACAAGAGCACGGCCATGAACCTGTTCAAGGAAGTCGGCACGGACTACTTCAACAAGCTGGTGTATCCCCGGATGCTGGAGATCACCAAGGGCGTGTTCAGCAAGTACAGCGCGGAAAACCTGGTGGCCAACCGTGAAAAACTGAGCCAGGACATCCGGGACGGGCTGTTTGAGGAACTGAAGGATTACGGCATCAACGTGATCAGCCTGAGCATCGAAAACCTGGACTTCACGGATGCCTTCACCGATGCGGTTGAAGCCAAGCAGGTTGCCGCGCAGCGGAAACTGCAGGCCGAGATCGAACAGGCCCAGATGACTATGGAAACGCAGCAGCAGGCGGAACGTCAGCGCATCAACGCGGAAGCCGCCGCGAACGTGGCCAAGATCAACGCGGACGCCGAAGCCTATGCCACCAAGGTGCGCAGCGAGGCGGAAGCCGAGGCCAACAAGAAGATCGCCGAATCCCTGACGGAGAACCTGATCCGGTTCAATGAGGTGAAGAACTGGGACGGCAAACTGCCCACCTATATGGCCGGCGAAGGCACCACCACGGTGCCGGTGCTGCAGATGGGCAGCGATGAGAGCAAGACGAATGAGTAACGGATGACCGGCGGGCGGGTGTGATATGCACCCGCCCTTTTTCAGTGACATATGAGGGGAAGTTTGGTATAATTTCAAGATGACACTTCAATGGGCGCTTTGCCCGGAACTGATTGATATTTTGGAGGAATCAGGCGGATGGCGAAGGTTTTGATTCAGACAGGGCGGAGCGGCTTTGCGTGGCCGGTCCTGCTGGACGATGTCCGGAATTACCGCCTGGAGGGCCGCAGGATCCTTCTGTATGTGCCGGAGCAGATGACGCTGCAGACGGAGCGGGACCTGATCACGGACCTGGACCTGGAAGGCCTGCTGGACCTGGACGTCATCAGCCCGAAAAAGCTGCGGATGCTGGTGCGGGAGCGGGCCGGCGGCAGCGACCGGAAGATGCTCAGCGAGTCCGGACAGATCATGGCAGTCCACCGGGCCATGAAGGACGCGGACGAGGACATGCGATTCTATCAGCACATGACGGACCTGCCGGGGGCGGTGGAACGGATCCGGGAGGGCCTGAACGAGCTGCGGGAGAGCGAGATCACCCCGGAGGAGACGGAAGAATACGCAGGGCGGGACGAGATTCCCGGTGCCGTGAAGGCGAAACTGCTGGACCTGAACCGGGTGCGGGACGCCTATGAATCCCTGGTATCAGAGCATTTCGACGACGAAAAAAGCGCGTGGACCGACACGGTGCAGCGGCTGGAAAAAAGCGGCCTGATGAAGAACGCCGCCTTCCTGGTATACGGATTTGATACGGTGCGGCCGGACCTGCGGGAGCTGCTGTGCACCGCGGCAAAGCTGGCATCAGAGGTGCGGGTGATCATCACCTGCGACCTGGACAGCGATAAAATACCGGACAGGGACATCTTCGGCGAGGCAAACAAAAGCCTGTATCAGCTCTCGGCTGCATTGAAGGAAAACGGCGCGGAGATGGTGCGGGAACATCATGCCGGCTTCACGCGGGAAGCATGCGACGACATGCTGCGCTGGCTGGAAAAAAGTATCTTTGACGACCGTGTACCCAGTTACAAGGGATATATCGGGGACGCGGTGTCCCTGTATGCCGCGTCGGACCGGGTGGACGAGGCGGAACAGACGGCGGTGTGCCTGCTGGGATGGCATGCCATGGGCATCCCCTGGGACCGGATGGCGGTGGCCCTGCCCGGGAACACACCGCTGGAGGGCATCATGCGCTCCCGCCTGCGGCTGAACGGGATTCCCTTCTACGCGGCGGAGAACCGGCCGGCGGCCGCCCACGGCGTATGCCGGATGCTGACCGCCTCGCTGGAATGCATTACGGAGGGCTATCCTTCGGAGCAGGTGACGGAGGCCGCCATGAGCGGATTCTGCGTGCTGGAGGCGGAGGAAGCCCGGACCATGACGGAATACGCGGAGGCCCACGGCATCGAGGGCACCCGCTGGCAGCAGCCCTTTACCTTCGGCGCGGACGCAGAGGCGGCGGAAGCGGCCCGCAGGAAGTTCATCGCGCCTATTGAAACGCTGCGGAAGGACCTGAAGGACGCGGAGACCGCCACGCAGTCCGTGGAGGCGGTGATCCGCTTCCTGGAGGCGGAAGGCGCGGGCAAGCGGCTGCAGGAGCGGCAGGAGCTGCTGCTGGAAAAAGGCCTGTACAGCCAGGCAGTGACCGACGCGCGGGTATGGAAGCTGCTGTCGGAAATGCTGGAGCAGCTGTGGACGCTGCTGGGCGAGCGCCGCTGCGCCATCCGGGATCTGAAGAACATGCTGGAAAGCGCCCTGGACAACGCTACGGTGACCGTGCTGCCGGAAACGGAGAGCGGCGTGGTGCTGGGCGAAGTGGGCCACCTGCAGGCCGGGGACATGGACGCAGTGATCCTGGCGGGATGCCAGGAAGGAATCCTGACCGCGCCGGAGAGCGGCTGGCTGGCGGACCGGGACCGGGAGAAGCTGCACGATGATACCGGATATGACGTGGGCCTGACCCGGACCCGGCGGAACGCGATCCGTAAATATGACTATTACCGGACCATGACGGCGCCGTCCCGCTTCCTGCGGCTCAGCTGGAGCCTGCAGGACGAGGGCGGCGGCCCGCTGCAGGAGAGCGGCCTCATCGCCCGGATCCGGGGCATTTTCCCGGAGATCAGAACCGCGGGCGGCATCCGCGGCACGGAGGAAATCATCGCGCCCCGGACGCCGCTGAAGGCAATGGAAACTGCCGGGCAGGTGCTGGACGGAAAACAGGAAGGGAAAGAAAAGGAAGGCACGGACGCCTCGCTGGTGTCCCTTTTGTACAGCGGGAACTACGGCCGGACTGCCCGGATGCTGATCGGGGAAGTAAAGGACGGGGAACGGAAGCCGGTGCTGACGCCGGAAACGGCCGCGGAGCTGTTCCGCACGGACGTGGTGAGCATCAGCCGGCTGGAACGCTACGCCTCCTGTCCCTACCGGCATTTCATTGATTACGGACTGCGGCCGGTGGAAACGGAAACCTATGAATACGACAGTGCGGACACCGGCACCTTCCTCCACGCGGCGCTGGACCGCTACCTGAAGACGGCGGGAAGCAGCCGGGACTGGCCGAACCTGGACGACCGGCAGGTGGACGGGATCATGGATGGGATCTGCGCGGAGCTGACGGAGGAATGGGAAGGCACGCCCCTGCGGGAGGATGCTTTGGGCATCTGGCAGGGGGAGGACACGCTGCGGCGGGTTTACCGGGCGGCACATGTGCTGACCCGCTTTGCCGCCAACAGCGATTTCCGGACCATTGCCACGGAGCAGAGCTTCGGGAAGAGCGGCGGATTGCCGCCCATGGAACTGCGGCTGAAGGACGGATCGAAGGTCACGGTGCAGGGCGTCATCGACCGGATCGACACCTATGAGAATGGCGAAGGCCTCTGGCTGCGGGTGGTGGACAACAAGAGCTCCGGGAAGAAGCCGGAGCCTGCGAAGATGGAGGACGGCGAACAGCTGCAGCTGATGATCTACCTGAAGGCGGCCACCGCTGCCTTCCCGGGGGCGCGGCCGGCGGGTGCTTTCTTCTTCCCTGTGCAGGATGCGGAAATCAACGCGGAGGAAACGCCGGAGGCACTGGAAGCCGAGCGGATGAAGAAGGCCCGGATGAAGGGCCTGGTGAACGCCCGGGAGGACGTGGTGCGCGCTATGGACCGGGACCTGAAGCCCTACTCTGTGGACGAGGTGTTCACCAAGAACGGCGACGTCCGCAAGGGCGCGGACTGGGCCGTGGAGGAGGATGTGCTGCGGGGACTGATGGCTGCGGCGGAGGAAAAGGCCGCGGAAATCTGCGGCGGGATCCGGGAAGGCCGGATCGACGTGCGGCCCCGGGGAAAAAGCGAGGAGGACGCCCCGTGCCGATTCTGCAACTACCGGACGCTGTGCCGGCGGAACCGGGATTCCCTTACGCCCCGGAAGGAGGAAACCACCTTCCGCTCCCTTGCCGGGAAAAACACGTTGCGTGAAGCGGAAAAATAGCGTATAATTACAGCAGAGAAATATCCATTAAGGAGGCGGTTTCCATGATACAGGTGATAGCAGGCAAGAAGGGCTCCGGCAAAACGAAGCGGCTGATTGACCTGACCAATACGACCGCGAAGGAAGCGGAACACGATGTAATTTTCCTCGATGACGACAATCGCTACATGTTCGACGTTGACCACAAGGTTCGTTTCATCAACGCCGAAGATTATCATATTCACAGCGCCGATATGTTCATCGGCTTCCTGTGCGGCATGCTTTCCTCCAATTTCGACATCGGCACTGTTTTCATCGATGCTTTCCTGAACCTGTGCCACACGGAACTGCAGGACACCGAAGGAATCGTGAACACCCTGTCCGAGCTGGGCGAGAAACACGATGTCGATTTTGTGCTGAGCCTGAGCGCCGATCCGAACGAACTTCCCGAGCATCTTAAAAAGTACCTGATCTGAGGAGTTTTGAGCAAAGAGGCGCGAGCGCCTCTTTTTTCGAGAAGACACTGAAGCAAGGAGACAAGAAATATGTCCTTTTTTTCCACCCGCGGTGAAAGCTGCGTAACCGCGAGCCAGGCCATTCTCCGGGGCATCGCACCTGACGGCGGCCTGTATGTGCCGGCCATGTTCCAGGCGGTTCCGCCGGAGCGGCTGACCACCCTGACCGATATGAAGTACGAGGAGCGCGCGGTGATCATCCTGAAGCGGTTCCTCGAGGATTTCTCCATCCATGAGATTGAGGACGCGGTAAAGGCCGCCTACAGCCCGGAGCGCTTCCGCCATCCGGACGTGGCGCCCATCGTAAAGATGGACCAGGCCACCTGGGCGCTGGAGCTGTTCCACGGGCCCACGCTGGCCTTCAAGGATATCGCGCTGCAGCTGCTGCCCCACCTGCTGAAGCTCTCCGCGGAAAAGAACGGGGAGGACCGGGAGGTCTGCATCCTGGTGGCCACCAGCGGTGACACCGGAAAGGCTGCCCTCGAGGGTTTCAAGGACGTGCCGGGCACCAGCTGCACGGTGTTCTATCCCCTCGACGGCGTCAGCGACGTGCAGAAGCTGCAGATGGTCACCACCGGTGGCAGCAACACCCACGTGATCGCGGTGAAGGGCAACTTTGACGACGCCCAGACCGGCGTGAAGGAGCTGTTCTGCTCGGAAAGCTTCCGGGAGGAAATGGCAAAGCACGGCAAGGTGCTCTCCTCCGCCAACAGCATCAACCTGGGCCGCCTGGTGCCCCAGGTGGTGTACTATTTCTCCGCCTACGCAGACCTGCTGAAGCAGCACGCCATCGCGGCGGGGGATCCGGTGAACTTCTGCGTGCCCACGGGCAATTTCGGCGACATCCTGGCCGCCTACTACGCCATGAACATGGGCCTGCCGGTGAACAAGCTGATCTGCGCCAGCAACCGCAACAACGTGCTGAGCGACTTCTTCCAGACCGGTATTTATTCCACCCACCGCACCTTCTTCAAGACCATCAGCCCCAGCATGGACATCCTGGTGTCCTCCAACCTGGAGCGGCTCCTTTACGAAGCGGCGGACCGGGACGGCGCGCTGATCCGGACCTGGATGACCCAGCTGAAGGAAAACGGCAGCTACTCCGTGGGCGAACAGCGGCGCGACTGGCTGCTGAACATCTTCTGGGGTGACTGCGCGGACAACAAGGACACCCTGGGCGAGATCAAAAAGCGCTGGGAGCAGGACCGGTACCTGCTGGATCCGCACACCGCCGTGGGCGGCCATGTGCTGCGGGAATACCGGAAGGCGACCGGAGACGACACCCCCACGGTGCTGGTGGCAACGGCCAGCCCCTACAAGTTCGCAGCGGACGTGCTGAGCGCCCTCACCGGGGACAACGCCGGCGGGGATCCCTTCAAGGCCAGCGAGGAACTGGAGAAGATCACCGGCATCCCGATGCCTGAACAGGTGAAAACCCTGCGGGATCTGCCGGTGCGGCATACCGCGGAATGCTTCAAAGACAGAATGGACAAGGCAGTGCTGGACGAAACCACCTGATGTATGATACAATAGCCAACAGGTGATTTTGCCCTTGGGCGGAGTCCCTGGAAAGGCGAGGAGACTATGACGGCTTCCGAGAGGCTGACGGAGCATCTCCGTCTGGGGCCGAATACCGCAGTGGTGGTGTTTGACCCGTCGAATATGTTTTACCTGACGGAGGGCTACACCGGCGAAGGCCTGGTGTTCCTTTCCCAGAGCCGGATGGCTGTGGTGACCGACTTCCGCTACACGGAGCAGGCGGAGCGGCAGGCCCCCGGGTTCGAAGTGCTCATGACCGAAAAGGGCCGGAGCGCGGACCAGGTGGTGGCCGAACTGGTGAAGGACGCAAACATTACCTGCGTCCGGACCGAGACCAACTACATCTCCGTGGACCGGTTCGGCAAGCTGAAGGCTGCGCTGGGGGATGAGGTTTCCGTAACCTCCCTGGACCTGGCGCCGCAGAAGCTGCGGGAGATCAAGACCCCCACCGAAGTGATGGCCATCCGCAAGGCCTGCAAGATTACAGCGGACGCCTTCCGCGCCATCCTCCCGAAGATCCGGGAGGGCATGACCGAGAAGGAACTGCAGATCGAGCTGAACTTCACGATGCTCCGCATGGGCGCGGAAACCATGGCGTTTGACACGATCATCGCCGCAGGCGAAAACGGCAGCCTGCCCCACGCGATCCCGGGTGACCGGCCGATCCGCCGGGGCGATATGATCACGATGGACTTCGGCGCGAAGGTCGGGAACTACTGCGCGGACATGACGCGCACGGTGGCCCTGGGAACGCCTTCGGAGGATATGCGCCGGATCTACGATACGGTGCTGCGGGCCCAGACCATGTGCGTGGATGCACTGGCGGCCGGCAAGAACTGTTTCGATATCGACAAGCTGGCCCGGGACTACATCGACGCCAGGGGATACGCGGGACGCTTCGGCCACGGGCTGGGACATTCCGTCGGCATCGATATCCATGAGGAACCGCGGCTGAGCCCCAGCTGCCAGGAAATCCTGAAGGCGGGCGTGGTCATTACGGTGGAACCCGGTGTGTACGTACCCGGCCTGGGCGGCGTGCGGATCGAGGACACCTGTCTGGTGAAGGAAAACGGCTGCGAGGCGCTGACAGATGCGGACAAGCAGCTGATCATCCTGTAAGTTTAAGGAATATAAAGAATATATTTACAGCATGGAGGAGTGGAACCAATGATTACAGCGGGCGATTTCAAAAAAGGCATTACCATCGAGTGGGACGGCGGCGTATGGAACATCGTGGACTTCCAGCACGTGAAGCCCGGCAAGGGAGCGGCTTTTGTCCGCACCAAGATCAAGAACGTGATGACCGGCGCGGTGGTTGAGCGCAGCTTCAACCCCACCGACAAAATGCCCAAGGCCATCATCGAGACCAAGGAAATGCAGTACGTCTACAACGACGGTGACCTGTACTACTTCATGGACACCGAGACCTATGAGCAGCTGCCCCTGAGCAAGGACCAGGTGGAAGATGCCATCCCCTTCGTGAAGGAAGGCACCAATGTGACCGTCCGCTTCTTCAAGGGAAGCGCCTTCTCCGTTGAAGCGCCCAACTTCGTGGTGCTCGAGGTGACGGATACCGAGCCCGGTTTCGCCGGCGACACCGCTTCCAACACCTACAAGCCCGCCACGCTGGAGACCGGCTTCAGCCTGCAGGTACCGCTGTTCATCAACACCGGCGACAAGATCCAGATCGACACCCGGTCCGGTGAATACCTGAAGAGAGCGTAATGGCGACCGTATCCGAGAGGAAATGAACATGAGCAAACTGACGGACAAAATCAGTTATCTGCAGGGACTGGCGGAAGGCATGAAGCTGAATCCTGAAAAGGATTCCCACCGGCTGATCCTCGGGATCCTGGATGTGCTGGGTGACGTGGGCGAGAGCTTTGAAGCCCTGGCGGAATCCCACGGGGAGCTGAGCGACTACGTGGAGAGCATCGATGAGGATCTGGCGGATCTGGAAGCCGACCTGTATGATGACGAGAATGAAGATATCGCGGATGAAGACGACGTGCCTTTCGAGAGCACCATCGAGTATGAGTGCCCGCACTGCGGCGCGATGATCAACATCGATCCGGACGACGTGGATTTTGACGAAGAAACGGCCTGCCCGGAATGCGGCAAGGACCTTTTCCCCGAGCTGCCGGAAGGCGCTGAAGAGGAGAAGGAAGAGAAAAAAGAAAAGAAATCCAAGAAGAAATAATCCCGGAATCAAAGCAGGCACGATAAGTGCCTGCTTTTGTATGGCATGAAAGGACGGTACGGACAATGAAGAAGCTTACCTGGTGCCTGGTGATTGCCCTGGCGATGCTGCTGATCGGCTGCGCGGCTGCAAGTGCGGAGACCACTACCCTGCTGCTGTACATGTGCGGCACGGACCTGCAGGAAAGCGGCTGCGAGGATATGGCGGAGATTGCCGAGCTGGAAGACGCAGATGACATCAATACCATTGTCCTGGCCGGCGGCGCCAAGGAATGGCTCTATGAAGATCTGGCGGGCGAAACCCGCAACCTGGCGGTGATCAAGGACGGCAGCTTCGAGGAAATCACTGACTGGGGCAACAAATCCATGGGCAGTGCGGAAAGCCTGCAGGAATTCCTGGAGTACGGCATGACCTACTATCCGGCGGACCGGATGATCGTGGTGCTGTGGGATCACGGCGCCGGATCGGAAGGCGGCGTCTGCTTCGATGAGACGGCGGACGATGACGCACTTTCGGTCGTGGACATCGACCAGGCACTTACCGCCGTGCAGCAGAAACTGCCGGACAGCCATATCAACATCTTCGGCTGCGACGCCTGCATGATGGCCACCTATGAAATGGCCGCCATGCTGAGCCGCCACGACATCGGCTACTATGTGGCCAGCGAGGAACTGGAGCCCGGCTCCGGCTGGTACTACAGCCCCTGGCTGCAGGCCCTGAAGGACGATCCCTCCATGGGCGATGAGGAACTGTGCGCCTGGATCATCGAGAGCTATATGGAGAAAGCCCTCGAGGAGAATCCGGAAGATTACCTGACGATGAGCGCGATCAGGCTGAGCGAGGTGGCTTCCCTGCAGGAATGCATGGAGCGGTTTGCCACCTCCCTGTCCGGCCAGATCCGGACCGGCAACTATTCCGCGGTGCGCCGCGGCCGCAGCCGGATGTACACTTTCGGCTCCTTCGATGACGGCAGCTGGGACATGGTGGACCTGGGTGCGGCCCTGAACGCCTACGCGCAGTTTGACTCCGCCACCGCAACGGAGGCAAAGCGCCTGCTGAAAAACTGTGTGGTTCTGAGCAAGCAGACGGACAACCTGGATACCTGCTGCGGACTGTCCATCCTGATTCCGCAGGATACGGCGTATGAATTCGGCGAGTATCAGGAAGGCTTTAACCTGTCCGACGTGATTCCCAACTGGGTGGGATTCCTGAACGAATATGTCGGTGCGCTGACCGGCGGCTCTGGCACCCATATTGCTTCCGCCGGCACCTCGCAGATCGGCGCGGGAGGCTTCAGCGGGGTTGCTGCCAACTTTGTCAATTCCACCTGCACCACCGGCTGCATGACATGGGATGACGAGACCGACAGCTACACGGCAGAAGAGGAAGTGGAAATCGAGATCGAGGATACGGACCAGGGCTTCACCGCCGTGGTGGCTCAGGAGGACCTGGCGAACCTGGACTATGTGGAAGGCATGCTGCTGATGGATGTCAGCGACAATGAATCCGCGGCGTACGTGGATTTCGGCACGATGCAGAACAACCTGATTGACTGGAAAACCGGTACGGTCGTGAGCCTGTACGACGGAAGCTGGCCGATGCTTGGCGACCAGCCGGTGCCGCTGTATGACCAGAGCAGCAATGAAAACAGCCGCCGGAGCCTGATTCCGGTGAAGCTGAACGGGGAATACACTTATCTGGTGGTGGTGTTCCCGGCGGGCAGCACGGAAGGACGCATCATCGGCGCCAACGCCGGTTATGATGCCAACGGCCTGCCGATCCGGAACATGACGAGGCTGCAGGAAGGCGACAGGATCGTCCCGGTCTACACCATGTACATCGATACCGGCGTAGAGGACGAGGACCTGCAGGAATCGGAGTTCGACGGCCAGGAAATCATCTGGCAGGACGGCATGACCGTCACCTATGCGAACCTGAACGACGGGGAGACGGAAATGTATTTCTGCTTCGTGTTCAACGATATCTTCGGCGATACAACCATGAGCGAAATGATCGCTTTCACCCTGTAATCTTCGGGATATCACGAAAAATTCTCCGCGGGAATTCCCGCGGAGAATTTTTGAGCGCGCATATTTTATTTTTCCAGCTTCTGCAGCTTGTCCATGACCTTGTAGCTCCCGAGAATGACGAGGACCGTATCCTCATCCAGGGCTGTATCGATATCCGGCGGGATCTGGAGTTTGCCCTGGCGGCGGCTGGCGATGACGTTGGCCCCGTAGCGGGAGCGGAGCTCCAGGGCGCGGATGGTCTTGCCGAGCCACTCAGCGGGGGGCGTCATTTCCACGATGCCGTACTCATTGGAAAGCTCGATGTATTCCATGACGCCGGCGGTGGTCATGCCCATGGCCAGCCGGTCCGCCATCTCCCGCTCCGGGATGATGACCCGGTCGGCTCCCAGCTTCTCCAGGATCTCCCGGTAGGTGTCGTCATGGGCCTTACAGAGGATATAGGGAAGGCCCAGGGTCTTCAGGTTCATGGTGATCAGCGCGGAAGTACCCAGGTCGGAACCCACGGCGACGATGGCACCGTCGAAATCGTCCACCCCCAGCTTTTTCAGCACATCCAGGTCCCTTGCATCCGCGGCCACCGCCTTGGTCACCCGGTCCGCCAGCTTGTCGATAATGACTTCATTCGTATCGATGGCCATGACATCCTCACCGCAGTTGTAGAGCTTCAGCGCCATTTCCGTGCCGAAACGTCCCAGGCCGATCACTACATAACTCTTCATGCTGAAAACCTCCCGTGTTTAGCCGATCAGCAGATCGGTATTGGCATATCTGTATTGTTCGCCGGCCGGCTTCTTCTTCAGGAAACCGAAGCTGATGGTCAGGATGCCGACCCGGCCGAAATACATAAACAGGATAATCATCACCTTTGCGGCAGGCCGCAGGACCGGCGTGATGCCGGTGGAAAGGCCCACCGTGCCAAGGGCGGAAACCGCCTCATACAGCCCGTCGGAGAAGGGAACCGGGGTGGTGGCACAGATGAAGGTGCCGCCGAAGAAGCCCAGGAAGATCATCACCAGGAAGATCGTCAGGGCGTTGAGCACGTGGCTGTCCGCAATCGTCCGGTGGAAAACGCTGACGGTGTATCGGCCGCGGACCCGGTGCCAGATGAACATCAGGAGCACTACGAAGGTCACCGTCTTCAGGCCGCCGGCGGTGGAGCCGGAGGAGCCGCCGATGAGCATCAGGAAAATGGCGATGCCCTTGGAAGCCGGCGTCAGCGCGGCCTGGTCCAGGCCGGCAAAGCCCGCGGTACGCAGGGTGACGGACTGGAAGAGGGCCGCCAGGATCTTCTGGATCCAGGAAAGGGGCCCCAGGGTCTGCGGATTGTCCCACTCCAGGATGCAGGTGGTGACCATGCCGAAGAGGATCAGCACCCCTGACGTAGCCAGCACCAGCTTGGTATAAACCGACCACTTGCGCGGATGGTGCTCCCGGAGGACTTCATCCCACACCAGGAAGCCCAGGCCGCCCAGGATGATGAGCCCGCAGAGGATCAGGCAGATAAAGGGATCCGTATGATACTGCATGAGGCTGGCCCCCGGCGTCCGGAAGCCCAGGATATCGAATCCCGCGTTGCAGAAAGCGGACACGGAATGGAAAACGCCCAGCCGCAGCGCCGTCAGGAACGGATAGTCAAAAGCAAAGCGCGCCGTCAGCAGCACGGCGCCCGCAGCCTCGATCCTGAAGGCGCGGACCATGAGCCGCTTCTGGTGGGCGGGGATATCGTTCAGCCCGCTGGCGCCGATGGCTTCCGCCATCACCATCTGGGACCGGAGGCCGATGCGCCGGCGCAGGGTGAAGTAGGCGAGGGAAGCGGCGGACATGAAGCCCAGGCCGCCGATCTGGATCATCAGGAGGATCGCAGCCTGGCCCAGGGGCGTCCACATGGAATAGGTATCGCCCATGACCAGCCCCGTCACGCAGGTGGCGGAGGTGGCTGTGAACCACGCAGTCAGGAATCCGGCGGATTTCCCGGTGCGGGAAGCGGCCGGAAGGCAAAGCACAGCTGTTCCGAGCGCAATAATCCCGATAAACGTTATCGCCATGATCTTGCTGATGCTGATGGACCGGCGGTTTGTACGGGTCATTTTGCGTCGGAAGCCTGAAAACATCTGTTTCTCTTCTTTCCCCAAATTGATACTGCAAGAGTATACACCGGATAATCCCGGAAGGCAAGGGAGCCGGGTTGAAAGAGGCGGCCCCGCTTAGTATAATAGGAATTAGTGTCCGGTGACCAGGGGTTAGTGGTCAGCAGCACAGTACTCCTGGAAGAAAAGACTTTAATTTCACGTTAAATAGTTGGTTTACTGTTTCTTCAGTATTTAGTCGGAAGGAATTTGGATCAATGGAAGCAAGACCTTTACTGTGGATCGTGGTGCCCTGCTACAATGAGGAAAAGGTGCTGCCCATGACGGCACCCCTTTTCATCCGCAAGCTCCGGGAGCTGGCGGAGGCCGGGAAGATCAGCGCAAACAGCCGTGTGCTGTTTGTGAACGACGGATCGAAGGACCGCACCTGGGAAATCATCCGGAACCTGTCGGCGGAGCATCCGGAATGCCTGGGCATCTGCCAGAGCCGGAACCGGGGACACCAGAACGCGGTGCTGGCCGGCCTGATGGAAGCCAAGGACCGCTGCGATATCACCATCTCCATCGACTGCGACGGGCAGGATGACCTTGACGCCATGAACGAAATGGTGGACAAATACCTGGCCGGGGCGGAGATCGTCTACGGCGTGCGCTCCGAGCGGAAAACGGACACCTGGTTCAAGCGGACCACCGCCCTGGGTTTTTACCGCCTGATGAAATTCATGGGGGCGGAAGTGGTCTACAACCACGCGGATTACCGCCTCATCAGCGCGAAAGTACTGCAGCACTTCGCGGAGTTTGAGGAAGTGAACATCTTCCTGCGGGGCATGGTCCCGCTGGTAGGCTTCCCGTCGGATACGGTATATTACGAACGCAGTGCCCGCCTGGCCGGGGAGAGCCATTATCCCCTGCGGAAGATGATCGCGCTGGCTTTCAACGGCATCACCAGCCTGAGCGTAAAGCCCATTACCCTGATCACCACCTTCGGCATCGGATTCAGCATCCTGGGCGTGATCCTCATGATCTGGGCCATCATCCAGGCCTGCCTGGGCAACACCGTCGCCGGCTGGACCTCCACGGTCTGCATTATCTGCCTGCTGGGCGGCATCCAGCTGATCAGCATCGGCGTGCTGGGCCAGTATATCGGCAAGACCTACCTGGAAGCCAAGCGCCGGCCGCGGTATATCATCTCCGCCCGGACCTGGGAACCGGAAGCGCGCCATTGGATTGAGGAAGGCACGCAGGAGCCGGCAAAAGCTCCCGTGATCCCGCAGAGCCCGGAAGAGAAAATGAAGAAACGCCGCCTGCGCAGCGGTGAGGATGCACAGGCATGAGAATGCTTGGAATATTGAAAAAACTGAAAATCCTGCTGTGCGGGCTGCTGCTGTGCCTGCTGCTTATCGGAACCGCTTCCGCGGCGGAACCGCCGGTCCTCTGGGTTTCCCGGACCGGGGAATATACCGTGGATGCCATTTGTGCGGAGAAAGGGAAGGACGGATACACCCTTTACCTGCCCGGATATATGGAAAAGGAAAACGTCCGGATCGGGATCACAGGGGGCAAGGAGCTGCTCCTGAACGGCGAAAAGCTGGAAAACGGAGACAGCGCGGAAAAACTGCACGCGGAAAACACCCTGACCATCGGCGGGAGGGAAACGAAGCTCACCGTCATGCAGGGCAGCCCCGGGCTGCCCGCCATATATATCACCACGGACACGGGAAACCTGGACCGGGTGTGGCATACAAAGAACAACAAGGAACCGGGCGACCTGCTCCTGCTAAACGGCAGCGGGGAAACCGTCTACGACGGCCGCCTGGACCACCTGAAGCTCCGGGGAAACGGAACGAGGAGCTATCCGAAGAAAACCTATCAGTTCAAACTGGAAAACGGCACCAGCCTTTTGGGCATGGGCAAGGCGAAGCGGTGGATCCTGCGGGGAGGCTACATCGACCGGAGCTTCCTGCGGGAGGAAATCGGCTTTGACATGGCCGATTTTGTGGGCATTGCCTACACGCCGGAGCACACCCAGTGCGAACTCTACATCAACCATGAATACCACGGCCTCTATCTCCTGATGGAAAAGATCGAGATCGATGACGACCGGGTGGATTTTGCCAACCTGGAAAAGGCCACGGAGGACCTGAACGAACGGAAACCGGAGAACTACAGCCGCCAGGGCGCCTCGGAGCCGGATCCCGGCGCGTACAAGTTCTTCAATATCCCCAACAACCCGGAGGATATCACCGGCGGCTATATTCTCGAGTTCGAGGCGCTGCTGGACGGCCGCTACGTGGAAAGTGAAAGCGCCTACCAGACGAAGCGGGGCATCAATATCGCGGTGAAAAGCCCGGAATACGCCTCGAAAGCACAGATGAGCTATATTTCCGGCCTGATCCAGCGCATGGAAAACGCCATTTTCGCCCAGGACGGGCGGGACCCGGCCACCGGGATGCATTTTACGGAAATCCTGGACCTGGACAGCTTTGTGAAGAAATATATCCTCAATGAACTGCTGAAGAACTACGACTCCAATTCCTCCTCCGAATACATGTACAAGCCGGAGGACGCCAAATCCACAAAAATCTTCGCAGGCCCCGTATGGGACCTGGACAACTGCATGGCCGGCTATGCCCGGGACGACAACGCGGAGCGGATGAAGCGCACGGACGGCCTGTTTGTGGCGGGCTCCGCCCGGGCGGCCCTCTGGTGGCCCGCCCTGTATCGCCAGGAAGTGTTCCTGGAGCGGGTGAAGGTGCTCTACGGGCAGGTTTTCCTGCCGGCGCTGGATGTGCTGTTGGGGAATAAGAAGGATCCCTCCGGAAAACTGCTTTCCCTGGACGGGTACGCGGCGCGGATCGCGGAAAGCGCGGAAATGAATTATACGAAATACCCGGAGCTGCGCAGGAACCTCTTCAACATCGCCACGGGGAAGAACCTGGTTGAAAACGTGGACTACATCCGCCGCTTCCTGGAGGCACGGTCGGAATACCTGCGGCAGGAATGGAGCCCGGAAGCCGTACTGGATGACTGAAACAGAAAAAATACACACTGGAAAAATCTTACAGTTGCAGATAATCCGGGCTGTTCCGGAAGAAAAATGACCGAATCGGACGAATTCGGTCCTTTTTGGCTTGCTTTTTCTGCTTTATGAAATTATAATCAATTGTGTAGGAGTATGCCCGTAACGGACATACGTTTGGTTGGCTTGTCCTGTTCCGGAAGGAATTCTTCCGGACCGATAAATACCAGAGGGGAGAAGAACACATGAAATCAAGGCTGCAGCGAATTCTTTCCGTCCTGTGCGTCCTGGCGATGCTGGCCAGCTGCATGGCTGTGACCGCTTTCGCCGAGGAAGCGGATCCGGTCAGCCGGGCTATTGTGGTCGAATGGAATGACCAGGATAACTACGACGGTCTTCGTCCCGCATACGTTAATGCCTTCATCGACGGCGAAACGGTACGGCTCAGCGAAGAGAACAGCTGGACCGCAGTGCGGACGGTGAGACCGGACTCCGAATGGCACATCGAAGAAGAATTCGAAGGATATGAAAGTAAAATCGTCGGCAACGAAGTCGTGACGGTCACCTACACGCATGTGCCGGCCACCACGTCCTTTACCGCAACCATTGTCTGGGAAGACAACGACAATGCGCTGGGTCTGCGGCCTGAAACGATCCGCCTCCTCCTGCTGGCGGATGGCGAAGTCTGCCGCACCCCGGTGGATGCGAAGGATGGAGCTTCCTGGACAGATCTCCCCCTCAACAAAAAGGGGACGAATGAACCGATTTTTTACTCCGTGGTTCCGGCAGACCGGCTGGATACTTATTACGCCATGTCCGACGGTAAAAGTATTGTCACCTGCACGCTGAAGACCGCTGATCTTACCCTGGCCGTGGCGACGACTGGTTCGCCGCAGAATGCGGATCTGAGCGGCCTGACCGTGACCGTGACCGGTCCGGATCCAAGGATGCCCATGACCTTCACTCTGGATCAGCTGATCAACGGCGCAGGCAGCATCGGCGCTGTGATTCCCGGCACCTATGTAGCGCAGGAGAACAACGCCAGCACCCTGATCGAAGGCTATGTGATCGATCCCGAGAACAGTAAGGTCGGAGACGCTGTTTACCTGAAAGCCGGCGATGCCGGAATCCTGCAGATCAAATACGCCTGGAAGGAAGCGGAAGCGGCTCCGAAGAACGAAGATCCCATGGCGGAGACAGGCGCACTGAGCTTCGAGATTCTCGGACCGGACGCGCGGCTCCCCATGACCGTGACCTACGCCCAGTTCACCGACGGAAAGTATGAACTGGACAACCTGGTTCCCGGCTCATACGCTGTGATCGAAACAAATGCAGAAGGCCTGATCACCGCCTACAACCTGGCCAGCGACAGCGTCACCGGTATGGTGCTGACCGTCGGAAAGGACGGCGCGACCGCGAGCCTGTTCAACCGTTACACCCCGGCTCCCAAGCCCGATGAACCCATCGACATCCCGGTTACCAAGATCTGGGTGGATGACAACAACAAGGACGGCAACCGTCCCGGATCCATCACCGTGACCCTGTACGCCAACGGCGTGGCCACCCGCTCGATGGAAATCACCGCTCCCGCCTGGACCGGCACCTTCACCGGACTGCCGCAGCTGGACGAAGAGGACAAGGAAATCGTCTACACCGTGAATGAAGAACCTGTGGCGTGGTACGTCGCTTCCGTGGACGGCTACACCATCACCAATACCTACCAGCCCGAAGTGACCGCCACTTCCGTGACCAAGGTCTGGATGGGCGACCAGCAGAATCTGAACATGCGCCCGACAGCCCTGGCGGTGACGCTGCTGCCCACCAAGCAGGTTTACGTGCTGAACGCGGAGAACAACTGGACCGTCGTTGCGAACAATCTCCCGACCCGCCTGAACGGCGAAGAAGTGACCTACTCCTGGAAGGAAGAAAAAGTCGGCGGCTACACCATGGCGACGGAAACCGCCGGAGCCGTAACGACCATTACGAATACCTACGTGCCGATCCCGCCCGCTGCCAACCACAAGGGCAAGACCGGCGGCGACAACTGGGCCATCTTTGATGAATACGATACCCCGTTGGGCGGACAGCTGCTGATTAACCACGTCGGCGACTGCTTCGACTGATGCAGCATGCGAGGGCCGGCTCGCCGGCCCCCGCGCTTCTGCGCCTGGTTACTTCAAGGCACTGCCTTGCTAAAGCAATGTAACCGAAATCCCGTTGGAGAATAAAAAAGGAAAGGGTCTGATCAACGTGAGCAAGCTGCAAAGAATCCTGTGCATGGTACTGTCTGCCATCCTCCTGCTGGCCTGGATGCCCGCATCCCTGGCGGAAGACGGAGCGACTACCGAACCCGAAGTGGAAGTTACCTTCCCGGATGAACTGATCGTCGGACATCCGACCATCACCAACGGTGACTTCTTCACCGAAATGTTTGGCAACAACACGGCTGACATCGACGTCCGCGCCCTGATCCACGGATACAACCTGGTCAACTGGGACCAGAACCAGGGCACTTACGTGTTCGACCCCAGCGTGGTCCGCAGCGTGACGGCCAGCTTCGACAACGAAGGCGACCACCGGTTCAACCTGGTGCTGGCGGATAACCTGTATTACTCCGACGGAACCCACATCACCGCTTGGGACTATGCGTTCTCCCTCCTGCTGATGATGAGCCCCGAAATCGAAGAGATCGGCGGTAAGATCTACCGTGCCGAGCACATCCTGGGCTATGACGATTACATCGCCGCCCGCCGCAAGATCATGGCCGGCGAAGAACTGGGCCCGGACGATGTGGACTTCCTCTCCGGTGTCCGCGTCATCGACGATTACCAGATCGAGTTCCGGCTGGACGCCAAGTACCTGCCGAACTTCTTCGAAATCGGTCTTTTGATGACCGTTCCTTATCCGATCAGCGTGCTTGCTCCCGGATGCAAGGTGGTCAGCGGTTATGAAGATGAAACCGGTATGGTCGGTATCAAGATCGTCAATGCGGACGGCAGCGATACCCCCATCTACACCGCGGAACTGCTGAAGAAGACGATCCTGGATCCCGAAACCGGCTACAACACCTTCCCCTCTGTGGTTTCCGGACCTTATGTCATCAAGTCCTGGGACGGCGTGACCGGCCATTTCGAGATCAACCCCTACTTCAAGGGCGCCTGGATGCAGAACAACCTGCCCGGCCAGGATGGCTCCTTCGTTCCCAACGAATATCTGGAACGGGCCCGCAAGCACGGCAAGATCGTTACGGATACGGATGCGGACGGCATCGAAGCGACCTACAACGACGAACCCGTTGAACTGGTTCTCCCCACCATCGAGAAGATCGCCTTCACCGTGGCGGATAACGACACCATGATGGACGAGCTGGCTGCCGGCAACCTCCACCTGGTTAACAAGATCACCTACGACGAAACCGTTCAGGAAGGCTTCGCGCTCCGCGGCGAAGGCACCGTCAGCGCCCAGAACTACCTGCGTATCGGTATGTCCTTCGTCACCTTCGACTTCGAAAGCCCGAAGGTCAATGACATCGGCGTCCGCCAGGCCATCGCCTGGTGCATGAACCGGGACGAGCTGACCGCCAAGTACTGCGGCAACAACGGCCAGGTCATGGACGGCTACTTCGGACTGGAACAGTGGGAATACCAGATCGTGGAAGGCCGCATCGGCGCTCCCGTGAACTTCCTGGCCGACATCGATGAAATCGGCACCGAGATCACCGAAGAGCAGCAGGAAGAATACGACCGCAAGCGCAGCCTGCACAACATGTACTACTCCAACGACGAGGAGAAGGAACTCCTGGAGCTGGAATGGGAAAAGCTGCGCAAGCGCTGGAAGGACGAAGAAAAGGGCTACACCCTGCTGAAGCACTATAACGTCAACCTGGACAACGCCAACGCCCTGCTGAACACCTACGGCTGGACCCTGAACAAGGACGGCACCGCCTACACCGGCGCCGAAGGCGAAGTCCGCTGCAAGATGATCAACGGCGAAATCGTCCCGCTGGAGCTCTCCATGATGTACCCCAAGGGAAACCATATGGCCGAGTTCATGCAGGAAGAAGGCATGTTCGCGGATAACCTGGCCAAGGTCGGTATCAAGATCGAATTCGTGCCCGAACCCATGGAAAGCCTGCTGCGCTCCTACTACCGTGAAGCGCCCCGGACCACGGACATGATCTACCTGGCCACCAACTTCCACGTCATCGTTGACCCGTCCATCACCTACAGCATGGACAACACCGTGGGCCACAAGGTCTGGAACAACACCTATTCCGATGACGAAGCCCTGTGGGAAGCCGCTGTGAACATGCGGAAGACCGAGCCCGGTGACTACTACGAGTACGTCAGCAAGTGGATGACCTTCCAGGAACGCTACAACATCGTCCTGCCGGCCATACCCGTCTACTCCAACGTCTATTGGGACTTCTGGATCCCCGAGCTCCAGAACTACAACATTGTGAACAATGTTACCTGGTCTCAGGCCATCCTGGCCGCCTACTTCGGACTCCCCGAGGAGGAAGAAGAACCCGCAGCGGAAGAAGAACCCGCAGCTGACGGCTCCATGTCCTTCGACGACTAAGCAAAATCCTCACGCCGGGTACCGCAAGGTACCCGGTTTTTTCGAATAAAAAAGAAGGAAAAAAGATAGAAAAGAAGAAAAAGCAAAGGGAAAAGAAAACAGCGAACAGAAGAAAACAATAGGAAACAAAGGAAAAAAAAGGAAACAAAAGGAAGAATACATGAACAAAATCTACTGTTCTACCGGCGCCCTGATCGGCCGCCCCAACGGCAGGGACTACCGACTCCTCAAAGAATTCGTCCCCAGGCTCAACTGCGACGGCATTGAGCTGATGATCTACCCCGACTGGTACGCGGATCCGGAGGCGCTCATCCACTACATCAAGCCGTTGCACTTCCGGATCCCCGTTCTCCACTGCGAAAAGGCCGTATCAGAGCATTTTTCCAAGGGTGGAGAGGAAGAAGAGCAGGAAGGATTCCGTAAATTCGAAATCAACTGCCATATCGCACAGGAACTGGAAGCAAAAAAGATGGTCTTTCACCTGTGGAATGGCATTATTTCGGACAGCCATATCGAAAACAACATCGCAGCTTACGAACAGCTCCACAAAACAGCCGAAAAATACGGCCTGGATCTCCTGGTAGAGAACGTTGTCTGCCATAAGGATCCCATGACCCACTGGAATGCTCTCGCAAAGAGGTATCCGGACATCCATTTTGTCTTTGACACCAAGATGGCGGACTTCCACCGTCAGCTGGATCTGCTATACCAGCCGGAATACGCCTGGCTAAAGGAACATATCCAGCATTACCATGTAAATGACTACGGCGGAGAATACATGGAATGGACCAACCTGAAGGTTCTCCCCGTAGGAAAAGGTCACATCGACTTCAAAAAATTCTTCTCTTACCTCAGAGAAACAGGTTACGAAGGAGATTTCACCCTGGAAGCCACCGGTTTCGATGCCACCGGCAAAGTGGATTTCGATCTCCTGAACGATCAGTTCACTCAAGTAAGGGAAATTTTGCAAAAAGAGACATAACAGTTCACCAGGACCAGATGGAACACTCCGCCCCACACCCTGTACCTGAAGACCAGATATAGGGTTTTTTGTTTGGAGAGATGATGAACAGATTCAGTAATAAACAGTCTCTAAAAACACCACCTTTACTCTTCTCAGCTCAAATATACTCAAAAATACTCCAATAAACGAACGAAAAGACTATGGTCCAAAAGTTGTACGGTCGCGCCAGACAGGGAATAATTGGCAGCAAAAACCCCGTCAGAATCCCTCCAGGCTATTGCCAAAAAGATCCAAAGTCACATCAAAAACCGTTTCAAAGCAGATCTGTATCCGGGATCTGGCAGCGTGAGGACCAAAATAGAAAATCTGGCCATAATCCGGTCAGAAAGAACAGGTTGTCAAGAGGGGAGGCTGGAAAATCAGAAAAAAGTTTTTTGGACCCAAATTCATGCTGGAATCAAGGAAAATAAAGGGTTCCAAGCCGTCAGCGCCAGCTCTGGAACGATATTACAAATGTTTAAAAAGTTGTTTCAGAAAATAACAGGAAATATGTATGTACAACTGACCAAAAAGGAAGATATATCCAGGAAATTGGCTGAAACCGATACCAATAAAGAAAATTCAAAGTTCAGAGCGCTTTTTGGACGAAAACAAACACTGGTATGGGAATAAATGGCAGTAAAATTCGGTATAGAAAACGACCAAAAATCACTTTTTTGGAACAATATTTTCACGTATATGTACGCTTAACTCCGCACAAAAGTACAGAATTGGTCACAAAAGAGTTACACAGCAATTTGTGTGATATTTAAGGATATTACTGGCGTAATTCTGCAGCGAACCCTTGTAAAATAAAGGCTTTAGCCCTATCAAACACGTTTATAAAGTATTTTTGGTTATTTTTCCAAAAAGGGTTGCAAAGCCGTTTTTTTTATGCTATCATCTTCAGTGGATTCGTATACCCATTTTGAGGCAAATCGAAACGCCCGAATCCTCCTGAATGTAACTTTTATGTAACGGGGGACACAAAATGGACAAAACCGAATCCAAGACGGACGAACAAACCAGGACGACTAAAGTGAGGTAAGGATCATGATGAATCGGTTCAAGAAAGTTCTCTCCCTGCTGACAGCTATAGCGCTGCTGCTTTCCGGCGCGCTGGCCCTTGCAGAAGAAACGATCGAAGCTCCCGTGGTGGACAGTGAACCTGTGCAGGTTGAAGAGATTGCACAGGAAACTGCTGCTGCCCAGGAAGAACTTCCTATTATAGAGGAAGAGATTCCTGTACAGGAAGAAGCCACCCAGGAAGAAGCTCCCGCCGCGGACGAAACTCCCGCTCAGGAAGAAAACACTGTAGTGGAAGAAACCCCCGTACAGGAAGAAGCTCCTGCTGCGGAACCGGAAAGTGATCCTGTTCCTTCCTATAATAATAATGAAGAAACTCCCGCTGAAGAGACTCCCGCTGAAGAAACTCCCGCTGAAGAGACTCCCGCTCAGGAAGAAGCTCCTGTTGCTGGCGAAGATCCCTTCGACGGTGATGATGCGGATGATGACGAGTCCTACAGCGAAGACGAGCTCGTCACTTTCGACGACGACAACTGGGGCTATGTTGATCCCGAAATCGTCAGCGACTACATTCCGGAGATGACCGCCGAACTGAAGTTCCCGGAAATCACCAAGCTGAGCGTGAATGAAAAAGTCGCTGGCAACATCGACGCTGAGAACGATGCACAGTACGTCATCAAGGCGGAAAGCAGCAAGACCATCGTCCTGGATCTGGTTGCTTCCTCTGAAAAGGTCAACGTCAAGATCAACGACAAAGCCGTCAAGTTCGTCAAAGATGAAGAAGCCGCTTCCTACCATGCCACCTTCTATATGATCGCCGTGGCCAATCAGGAATACGTCATCACCCTTACCTCCTCCTCCAAAGTTGCTTACAAGCTGAGTGTCGAAACCGCCCAGGCTGTTGAAGAAAAAGCTGAAGAAGTTACCGAAGAAGAAGTCGTCGAAGATACTGAAGAAGAAACCACCGAAGAACCCGCTGAAGAAACTGAAGAAGAAACTGTAGAGACCACTGAAGAAGTCGAAGAAGAAACCACTGAAGAAGCCGCTGAAGAAACTGAAGAAGAAACCGTAGAGACCAGCGAAGAAGTCGAAGAAGAAGCGACCGAAGAAGAACCCGCTGAAGAAACTGAAGAAGAAACCGTAGAGACCACCGAAGAAGTCAAAGAAGAAGCGACCGAAGAAGAACCCACTGAAGCTACTGAAGAAGAAACTGTAGAGACCAGCGAAGAAATCGAAGAAGAAGCGACCGAAGAAGAACCCGCTGAAGAAACTGAAGAAGAAACCGTAGAGACCACCGAAGAAGTCGAAGAAGAAGCGACCGAAGAAGAACTCGCTGAAGAAACTGTAGAAGAAACCGTAGAGACCACCAAAGAAGTCGAAGAAGAAGCGACCGAAGAAGAACCCGCTGAAAAAACTGAAGAAGGAACCGTAGAGACCACCGAAGAAGTCGAAGAAGAAGCGACTGAAGAAGAACCCGCTGAAGAAACTGAAGAAGAAGTCGTTGAAGAACCTGTCGAAGAGAAAATTGAAGAGAATGCTTCTGAAGAAGAAGGAATCGAAGACAGCAGCGACGAATATAATACAGTTGTCGAAACAACTGAAGAAGAAGCCGTTCCTGCCATGGTAGGATGGATCGTTGCTGATGCAGATGCTTATGCAATCGGTGAAACCGCGACACTGACCGCGACTTCCGAATCTGAACTGAACAACCAGGTAACCTGGCAGACCAAAGTCGGGGGCAGCGATTGGACGAATGCCGGATACGGCGAAACGCTGGCAGTTGTTCTGACCGAAGAAAACGCCAATAACATCTACCGCTTCAAAATGGCCGACGGAAACTTCTCCGATGAAATCCAGCTGACTATCGCCGAGGCCGAAGTCGAAAAACAGACCGAAGTCGAGGAAGAAATCACAGATAACGAAACTGAAGAAGCTGTTGTTGAAACGTTCGAACACGAAGAAGCCCTTGACATAACGGTTGAGTATAGTGATGCAAACCCTGTGTTCGGTACCGTTGCGGTTTTGAAAGCCTCAACTATTGATGAAAAGGAATACACGATTCAGTGGCAGTATAGTACTGATGATGAAAACTGGATCGATATTGAAGGACAGAATTCACAAATTTTCCCTGTAGAGATTACGGTAGATAATTTCCTTTATTACTGGCGTGCGGTAGCTCGCTACAATGACGAAAGTGTGATTATGGATCAGGTTGAACCTTAATTGTTTAACGAATATCCTTTATGCCGTATCTATTATAGGTGCGGCTTTCAGTGCCTGAAGACTTATGCAAAGGGGTAAGAGACTATGACAACTAAGTTCAAGAAGCTGATTGCATCCCTGATGACGCTTATCATGCTTTTCAGCAACATGCCGATCACAGCAGCAAGCGCAGATGGCTTCCAGTTTGACATGACGGATAAAATTGCTGTGAATTTCACAGTGAAGGAAGGAGATGAAGTCCTTTCTTCTGCTTCCTTTGATGGGAGATACTACCTCAAGGGCACAGCGCAAGGTACATTCATCAAGGAAGATGGGAATCAAGAAGCAACTGGATCTGGACAGTTTCTTATTCCATTTTCAGACAGTACAACATATGTATCTTCAGTCAATTATAATGGACAGGAGTACTATCTTACATCGCAAGAGGGAGTAAAACGTTTTACTTCCATTACAGGTGTAACGGATCTTTCGCTTGTACGGATTAAAGATTCACATACAGGATATGTGCCCAATAATCTGGACAGGAATAATTATTCAAAAGTAAAAGCCGGCGAAAAATTTAGTTCCAGAACATATCAGTTGGGTGATATTACCAGTATTCCAACCACTACTGATCATGGTTATGGGTATGTTGTTTCTGTACCGATTGAAAAGCTACCCGAGAACTATTATTCTGGCGCAGATTACAGTTATCAGCAGATCCTTGGTGACGCAGAACAATATGGTATTGTTGCAAATTCTTATGATCAAACAAGTTCTCATACGGAAACAAATTTTGCTGTAAACACGTATTCTGGTGGAGCGCATGTTGTTGAAGTAGACCTTTCGAATTCGGCAGACATTCCGTTTGCAATAGGTCATATCAATGGGTCGTTGCGCTTTGGCGGAAAGACTGATAGTGAAATTATTGATATTTATAGAGTTAAAGGTGATAACGGTACAATCCTGCAGGACAATTTAAATCTGAATATTACCCAGATCGAACTTTCCCAGGGTGAATTTACCAGTATGATGAATGGCTTATGGAGTAAGCCGACTGCAAAGTCCGCTGCACTTGCCGGACTTCCTGAAACGAATGGATGGACAATAGATTATGATCAAAAAGTGATTGATACCACATCTCTTGATGATGGTATAACAATCGTGATTGATGCTGATGCGATCTATAGTTTTACAGATGATAATGGTGTAACAAAAACAATTTGGGACAAGGCACCGACAATTAAAAAGCGTCCGAATCAGAACATTGTCTTTAACATGAGCGGAAGTAGATTTTCAGAAATAAGGGAATATTCTGTACAGGTTGGCAATGAATTTGTTAAGACAAACGATCAGGATAATTCAGGGGACGATTCGGATGATAATGACAAAATCGACAGACTGATTCTTCGTCATATTGTTTGGAATTACACTGGCACAACTAAACTTGATGTGCATGACACTGCCGGTCTAATTTTAGCGCTGAATGCGAATGTTGATATTAAGAACTCTGCTGGCTGGCTGATTACGAAGAAAGATGTTAAGAGTGTCGGTGAATGGCATTTTGTGTACCATGGCAGATCTTACTCGTCCGCAGCAGGCTTCAAAGCCCAGAAGAAATATACCGGCGGCGATCTAGGGAACAATTCATTCACGTTTGTTTTAAGCGAAGTGATTGACAAAGGAACCGCTACTGAAAGATTAGAAGAAAAAGACAGACAGACTACTGATGCAAGTGGTAAGGTAAGCTTTAGAAAAATTAATCATTCATATGCAGAAGTCTCTCGGTATCCACATACTGCAACATATTATTATAAAATTGAAGAGCTTATCCCTGATGAAGCAATCGCGACATACGGGACTGAAACAAAGACCTATGCAGAAACAGTAGCATTACTGCAGGATCCGTATTATGCATGGATTAAGCCCCTTTACAGGTCGTGGGACTGGCATGTTGGAAGCACTCATTATGACGGAACAACATATACGGTAACTGTAACAGATGTAATCGATAAGGTTCAAGTTACAGATGCTGATACTCATGAAACTAAGTGGGTCTATGAAATTAATACTACCGAGACCTATACAAATGACAAAACTGGCGCCCAATTGACTGAAGACGAGATCGCAACTATTACTAATAAAGAACAGAATGATACGGGCAACCTGAAGATCACGAAGACAGTGGTCGGCGGGGACAGCAGCATCGACACCTACCAGGCCGAAGTGAAGTTTGGCGACAAGTGGGTGAAGGCGGACGGCAGCCTGAGCACAACGAAGGTCTATGTGGACGTGCCTG
>JAFSOC010000013.1 GCA_017447185.1 Clostridia bacterium
AAGAAGCTCGGATCTACTGCGGGTTTGCACAGCAAATTGCTTTCACCTGACAATGGGACTCAATAACGCTTGCACTGTTTTGAAAGTGCAAGCATTTTACTTGGCAAGACATTCGAACCGTGTCTGGATAAAGCGCTTACGTTAGAGTATTCACCTCCTTAAAAACGTTGAAATATAACGATCCGGAGGCAACTACTCTGTAATGATCAGAATAACATGGTAGAGTAGTCAGAGTAGTTCCGCAACATGACAAAAGCTGAAAACTACTCTAGCTACTCTAACTACTCTATTACTCTCTCTACTCTGACTACTCTATATTTCTCTATTCAGAAAATTCTACCGGGAATGTCTGTGAATCTTCCTTCATCTCGAATTAAAAAAGCGGATCTCCGCAAAAGTCTGCAAAAATCCGTAAAAGTCCTCAAAAGTCCGGCCATCTTTTGCCGGGAAACAAGGTCGGAAAGTGCCAGGGATACCACCGGCCTAAAAAAGCTCATAGTCGGTTTTTCGTACCTCACGGGCGGCCCTGCGGGGGTCTTTTACGATTTTTTTACCATACGGGGGCCTCCACGATCAGCCTAACCCGGCGAGCGCAGCAGCGCAGATCCGTTTCACAGTGATACAGCTCATATCCAGCATAAATGAAAGATCCCGGATAGACATTCCAGCTCCATACCGCCCACGGAGGATTATCCTTGCCCGTCTGTCCGGTATCGTGTCCAAGATATCCTCAAAGCGCAGTATATAATCCTTCAGCTCCCGGAGGCGCTGGATCTGATTCCTCGCTGGTAATCCGTGTCGGATGTTCCATTCTGCCCGCTGCCGCGTTCCATGATAATCTATTACGATATCATGCTGTTCGGTAATAATCTTCCTGTCTGTCATTTTTGCAAGTCCTCCATTCTCATCATGCAAAATTCTCAGGTTTCTGCCGCCGATCCGCGCCGGGCCAGGTCAATATGATGCAGTTTCCTGCTCGGATCTTGCAAGCTCTATCGGATAGTGCTCATCTTTCCATATTGCTTCCATCTCAACGGCGCTTGTCCATGTAGTATTAAAGCGCTTCGTGCCAACCTGGAAAGATGGCAAGCATAGGTAGAATCGTTGCAGCAGTTTATCACGCCGGAGCTTGTGCCGGGCCTCCATGTCAACACTCTGAAGTGATCTGACATTTATTCCCATCTCCACAGCAGCTGCTGGTTTCTCCTGTCCTTCAATCCAGCACCTGGTTATTACTTCCCGCTGCTTAGCATTTTTCAGCCGGTCTATTGCATCATGGACAGCATCAGCAACCTCCTGGTGGTTCTCCTGTTCAATGTGCGCCTCTTCGGCTGTTTTCGATGGATCCGGGATGAAATCAATCCGGCTTTCTTCAGCATCCTCTGATAATGGTTCGTCCAGGTATTCCGGGATGTCCGGTATTTTCCCGTTAGTGATCCCCAGCGTTCGCTGCATGGCTGTCCGGATTCGATCAAAGATGAATGTCGTAAAAGCACATTCTTCCGGATTATACTTTTTCTGTGCTGCATATATGGTCATTCGTCCGGCCTGGATCAGATCCTCCTGGCTGATAGCTCCATTTGTTCCGTATCGGTCCAGGATTCCCTGATAGCGCCGTGCTATTTTATATAGAAAAGGCGTGTATTGTATGATTAGCTCGCCGGGGTCTGCCTGTGGGATATCCTTGTCCATGATCATGATTATCCTCCCGGTCGCATCTTTCAGCCTTGTTCGTCCTGTTCCATCAGCATATCAAAAAAATCAAGCGTTCCGATCACCAGCCGAGGATTCCGGCGCGGTTGCTGGCGCTCTATGCGGTTGTCCTGGTCAGGATCATGGCCGCCGGTTCCACCATGCTGGTTTCGTTGTGGTTCCTTTGTGGTCATACATCCTCCAGGTCTATCTCAATGCTATTTGTGAATGGTGCCAGCTTGCCGCCGGAGTACTTATCCGGAACAAGAGTGATCAGCGTTCTGACGATGGTATTGCAGCTCTTTTGATAGTCCAGGAGAGTTTTTACATCCGGATTCGGCTTGATACCGCTCTGACCGCCGCCGTTGTCATAGGAAACAAGAGTCCCCCATTGATCAACCTTCAGCTGCAAATCTGCTATGCTGACATTCAGCCAGGCCAGCTGCTGGATCTGCCGCTGCACAAAATCACGCTTGTTTTCGTCTACTTCCCGGAAGATTTCTTCCAGGCGTTCCAATTCACTTTGTACTCTCTCCAGCTTTTCCGGTTCCTGTGTCAACAATGCGGCCGTCGTCCGTCCATTTTTCGACATAATCAAATTCCCTTTCAAACGAAACAATACCATTGAAGAATTCCAGGTAGAAATCTGCCAGGCCATCGTCAAGGGTTATACAAGTCTGTTCTGTGCGTGGGTTTGTGTTTACATTCGCGGAGGATTCGATCACAGCATTGAATCTTTCCCCATAGACAACCATAACTTTGCTGTGGTTCCGGAAAATACTCATTTTGCATCTGTGTTTCCGGCACAGTTCCTTCATGGCGTTGTATTCCTTTGTATATGTTCCTCGGAATATCTCGCCGCAAAAGAAGTCGATCCGGTCTATATATCCGGCCTCCAGCCAGGAATCAATTTCTTTGATATCCTCCGCAGCCATGCACCAGGTTGACAGTATCGCATATCGGATATGCTGCTGTTTCACGATCACCCGGAGATATGTCAAGCTGTCCACATCTCCATGGCTGATACAGTGATATGCCATTCCTGGCTCAAAGTGCCAGGGCAAGGATTGCTCCAAGGCCAGCTCACTGCTGATCCTCCGCGCCTGGTGTGCTGTCATGGTCTTTTTGACCTTTACAACTTCATACAGAGGATCATCCGGATCCGGTTCATCCTTCCGGCGCGATTTCGTCACCGGGGCCGGAGGCCGTTCCGGTGTTTCCATGCCCATGATTTCCAGGATTGACGGAATGTGCAGCTGTTCCATCAATGGCCGCCCCCCTCCGCGCTCGCTGGCTTTTCTGTTTCAATCAAGCGCTTGAGATCTTCCACATCTCCCTGGATCATAGGGACATAGAAAGACAGATCCTCCGCGGCTGTGCTCTCATCAGCCAGGGAAAGCATATCGGCTTCATGCTGGATATCATCAACGATCCTTTCCAGGTCGCTCTTTTCAATGATGATCTTCATATTACCGCCAGGCACCGCCAATGACAACCTTCCAGGCGCTTTTGTCCTTCTGTGCAGCTGGTTTCTTTGCCGGAGCTTTTGCCGGAGCTGTGACCTTCTTTGTCGGAGCTGCGGCTTTCCTGGTTGGAACTGTTGAGTATCCTTTAACAATCTCATTTCCCGTCATATATCCGGATTGTTTTGCAGATGCAATACACTTGCTCAAGGAATCATAGACACAAGTCAAGCCGCCAACTCTTATCAAATACTTGTCTTTGCTCTTAATGATCTTTGCTGTGATAGTATCATTCCCATCACGCTTTTTTGCAGTATAAAGAACTTCCTCCTGTTTTGCAGATTCAAAGGATCTCCGCGCAATTGTCCGTTCAGAACAATCTGCCTTTTCGATTTCTGAATAGTTAATTGTCATGATCAGTTTCCTCCTGTCATTATTTTCAGCTGCTCAAGGCGAGCGTTCATCACGTTTAAAAACTGCGATGTTTGCATCCAGGTGTTTTCAAGTTTAATGGAGCTGTGCCTTGTACCCATTACGCCACACCAAGCTTCTTTGATATTGTCGATTTCTGACAGTTTCCGCTGTGCTTCGCTGCATACTTTAATCGCATCAATAATAGTTTCATTGAGCTGAATAAAGAAATCATTCCGGATTTGCATTTCTTCCGCTTTGAGTACGCGCCGGACAGCTGCATCATCATCCGGAGCTGCACCAGGTTTCGCTGCGTTCGCTGCTCTCATTTTCGTGATAAATTCAAGATCAAGCTGGGCCTTCTCCGCAGCGAGGCCAGCTGCTGTGTATTTCTCTTTACTTCCGGCAGCCAGGGCAGCATCCATATCCTTCTGTGCGGATTCAATCTGCATCCTGGCAGCTGCTTCTTCTTTGTTAAGCTGTTCGTTCACTGATGCTTTGCGCCGGACAGCCTCTGCAACTGTTTCTTTGACTTTCTGATACTCTGATTTCAAAATTTCATCTCCATTCTATTTGAGTTATTGTCGGAAAAGGTGGCCGGACCGCTCTCCAGCGGCCTCGGCCGGGGAACTAAATGAATGATAAGAAAGAGGAGGTCAAACATCCTTCTGCTGACGCTTGCCGGAAGTTCGTCACTCTTCCGATCTGCCCGGTTGTGAAGGATATAGCCAACAGGGCGAGAATACGCCTCCGGAATGTCAAGAAAAACGATAAAAAGAACCCATTCCTTCAGCTATCAAGAAGCGTGATCTGACCGGGCACCACGCTTGATGATTATGATCCGTACCCGGACATCATCCGGCGGTTTCTGCTTGCAATCGCATTTGCCAAGGCATCCGCATCCATATTGTTGTGCATATAATTGTTTTCGATATACAGATTACTGCTGAAGCTCCGGCTGGACACTTCCCGTGCCGGTACAACTCTTTCGTTTTTGTGCAGCCGTGCCAGGTATCCGTCATAGGGCACCGCCCAAATACCATTCGCCTTTTCTTGTTCCTCATTAGTGCCGGATCCTCCGGGAATATCTGTCAAATACACCTCAGCCGGAAGTTTTAGAACACCGATTTGGTCAAGTAGCGTGGTTGTAACATCTTCCGGAAGCTCCGGAATAGCTTCAAACGGCACACCAGCTCCAACGCCCTCATTCATTTTTCTCTGAAGCTCAGCATAATCTTCTTCGGTCATGTTAAAGTTTTCGATAAGTGCCTGTTTTGCTCTCTCTGCATCTGTCATCCCGGCGGTTTTTTCTTCAAATCTCTTTAATATATCTCTAAGCTGGCCCTCTACTCCTTCGTAATAAGCACCAGCCATTCCGAACAGAGTCAGAGTATTGAGAATTCCACGTTTGCTTGCGTCACCGGTTCCGGCAACAACAGGAGTGTTTGTACCGGTCTGATCTCCAGTGGCAGGAACTCCACTAAGGCCGAACTCTTTCAGACCGTCAATGAGCTTCAGAATCTGAAGTGCCCCACCGGTCAACTTTAGTGCTCCCCAGCCAACAACAATACTCTTCATTGTTGACACAACGACATCCTTATTTTCGACAATCCATTTAAGGCTTCCGGTGATTGTATCGAAACCTTTGGAGAAAGATTCAAGTACCTGTTGGGGGTTTATATTGCCTAGATCATCAAGCAGACCGCTCACAGTTTCGCGAAGGTGTTCCATTGTTTCTTTCCCTTCCGGGGATTTAAGATAGTCAATTAGTTTCCCGGACAAGTTGTCGAAAGATTTGGCTGCTTCCGTCAGTGCCGGAGCGAATCCACTGGTAAGCTCTATTTTCAGAGCTTCATACGAATTTGACAGTTTCGTGACAGTGTCTGCGAGTTCTGCATCTTTTTTGATTGCTTCAGCGCTGGCCGTGTTCTGTTCTTGCAGTGCCGCATTGAATCCTTCACGCCCAAGATCGATCAATGCTTTAAGAGAAGTGGCCTTTTTACCGAACAGTGCTTCCGCGTATGTGTCTGCAAGATCCTGGGAGATTCTCCCATTTTCGACCTGTTGCTTTAGCTGTGTGGCAGCATCCCAAAATACATCTTCCCAGGCACGGGCCGTATCCTGGACAACACCATACTTACCGGCCCTCATATCATGTGTGCTAATTCCCAGCAGGGAAAGAACCGTTGTCTGATCGTCTGTCGGATCATTGATTGCTTTCTGAACTTTGCGCTTTGCGTTCATCCAATCATTGACGGTCATTTCCGCGATAGTGTCGAAAACACCCTTATACTGCTGGTATTCTTCTACGTCCATATCTAGCAGCATGGCAGCCGTTCCGACATCATCGGCCAGGCGAGCGCTATTCATGATGTTGTTCCAGATATTTTCGCCAAGTGAAATGGCTTTCTTTCCGGCATTTTCCAGGCTTCCGGTGATTTTATCAATTCCACTGATGACTTGATCCAGGCTGATTTTCTTTCCGATGCCGTTGACACTATCTGTCAGCTTGTCGGCAGACTTCGCGGCATCCAGCTGGCTGATATTCAACGATTGCAACGCCATCTCTGTTTCAATCGAAGCAGATTGCACATTAAGCATAGCCGCTTCCATTTTCTGATAGCTTGCGTTTGTCGGATCAATCCCGGCAGTCCTCATATCCTTCAGAGCTTTATCATACTGCTGAAGCATCTGCCTTTGGACTTTTAGTTTGTTGGTCAATGCGTCCGTTTTTGTGGACATAGCCGCTTCCGCATCGCCTGTCTTTTTGAAGTTGGTTTCTGCAAACTTCAGCTGGGCATCAAAGGTTTTTAGCTGGGCGTTCGCATCTGTGATTCCCTGCTTGAACCCGCTCAGATCAACGCCAAGTTTTACGTTTACACCCATTATCAATCACATCCTTATCATGCTGTGGTCATATTGCATCCGGTAATAGTAGAGGTCGAGGATATTTCCCGGCTTCATCCGGTCAATTTCTTCTCTGTTAAGTCCTGCAATCAATCCGTAGGAAACCACCCGCAGGTAGGTCAGTTCCCTTGCTGTTTTTTTGCCTGTTGTTCCTCCAGGCCCTCATCGACAGGCCCGGTCTCTTCTTTTTTTGTTTCCATCGCGTTGCCGTCCATGATCTCCTTCAGCGCAAACACAGCATAATGGAGGATAAGTCCTGGCTTCATATTGCGGAGAACCCATTTGGATGTCAGATCTGCTTTTTCTCCTTTTGCTTCCAGTCCGGCATTACCAAGGATTGCGATCAGCTTCCCAAGTTTTTCCACTTTCTCAGGATCATTTACGACATCAAGACGGATGCTGCTGGGATCATCTTCATCCTCAAGCCGGAGTCCGAACACTTCTTCTTTTAACTGGTAACTTGTGCAGCCGATTTCCTTCTGAATGGCAACCATTTCATAAGCTGTATAATCCAGTGGGATTGTTCTATCGCCAAGTTTTACGTTTACAGCCATCTGATCTTTCTCCCCCTAAATCACTTTCTGTTAATCAAACCATTCACCGCTGCGGAGAAAATTCCGCGCCTGGGCTTGCGTAATATTCATCGAATGGAGTTCAATCTTTCCGGTTTCCTCATTAGGTACGAATTTCGCCAGGAGATAAACCGGGTCGATTGATGTTACTGGGTACATATTCCGCATAACCAAATAAAGGCCGCAAACTGTTACAAGTGAATCAACAACCATATATCCATTCAGCAGCTCAGCCTCTTCTTTGTTCGTCCCAGCTGCTGACCATTCTTTACGCTCAACAAAGGAAAGAGAATTTCCATCAGATATTGTGCAGAAGCTGTCCATCACGCTTTTCCTCCTGTTTTGCCATTCCTGGCTGCCGCTCGCATCTCTGCGCCTTTTTTATTCCAGTATCGCGCCTGGGCAGCTCTGACCTTCTCCGGGTTTTCAGCTCTCCATCTCCGCATATATTCCCGCTGCGCGATTTTTGCATCGTCCAGCTTTTTTGATTCCATGTGATCACCTCATTTCTATTCAATTGTACGAGATATAAAGAGAAATATAAAGATAAGCAGAGTATACCGCAGAACACTGCGGATTGCCGCCGGTTCCCTCCGCTTTTCGCCGTGAAGTGCTGGCCATCGTAAATTTTTATCTGTCAGAAATCCACCACAATAAATACCACAACCAGCGCGGAGAGATGCGATACACAACGATACAAGCCGATATGAGCAAAGTCTTATTTTTCAAATGATTTGATACCATGTGATAAACTGCGATACACTGCGGAAAGTGCGGGTTTCAAATTCGAGTCCCGCCATCCGCACGTTTTTTCATTGTATTGCCGGCTTCCTGTCCTTGACAGGTCCGGCCGGTTTCCTATAATAGTCTAGGGAATTATTGGTAGTTTGGGGGATGGGGAAAATGGGTAAGATCAAAATCATGTGCACCTCCACAGGCTGCATCGAATACGCGCCGGAACGGTATCACAGCCTGGGGATCGAAATCATCCGGGTGCATGTGCTGTTTAACGGAAAGGAATACCGGGAAGGGCCGGAACTGGATCCCGTGGAGTTCTACCGCCAGCTGGAGACCATTGAGGATCCGAAGAATCACCTTCCGCACACCGCCATGCCGGACGCGGAAGAGATCGCCGCTGCCTTTGACAGGGCCATTGCGGACGGATATGACGAAGTCATCGTCTATGCCCTGTCCTCCTATCTGGGCGGCACCTTCAACAAGATCCGCCTGGTGGGTGAAGACTACGCGGCAAAGTTGAAGGTGCACGTGGTGGACACAAAGATCACCTGCTTCAACGAAGGCTACCTGGCAGTCCAGGCCGCGCGCCTTGCCGAAAAGGGCCTTTCCGCCGAAGAAATCCTGAAGGAGACTGCCTGGAGCATGCAGCACCAGCTGTTTATCGGCGTGGACGGGCGGCTGGATTACCTGATCTACAATGGCCGGCTGAAGGGCGGCAAAGCCTATATCGGCAAAATGCTGCAGATCTGCCCGGTACTTCACTTCTCCCCCGACGGCGTATGCGAGGCCAGGGAGAATGTCCGCACACAGAAGAAGGCCCTTTCCCGCGTGATCGAAATCGTACAGGAGATCATCGGGGACCGTGCCCCGGAGGATTACCTGCTCTGGCATATCTACACCGGGCCCTCCCTGCTGGAGGAGCTGAAGGAAAAGGAAGACCAGGTTAACTTCCACACCAATCATGAAGACGTGATCATGTCCCCCGTCAGCGGCTGCCACAACGGCCCCTGGCTGGCCGGGTACGGGCTGGTCTTCCTCCGCCGGGAGGATGAACCCCTTGACTGAAAAAACGTGCGCACACAGCGCCCGTTTTTTAGTGGTCAGTCAGACCGGATCACAGTTTTTCAATCTTTACGGCCGGGATTTTCCTGTCCAGGAACTTCATGCACCAGGGGAAAATGAAGGAGATAAAGAACATCTGCAGGAAGCAGGTGATGATCGTCCCGGCCATCCCGGGAATCCATCCCTTCAGCAGAGGGCAGACAATCAGGGAAACAACGTAATAGCCGATGAGACCCACCACCAGACGGGCTGCCCGCTGGGTCATGGTCAGGCCATCCGTGGTGAATTTCACATACCGCCGCTCCAGGACCCAGCCTACCAGGATCGCTGAGGTCCAGCCCACACTCTTGAAGGTGTCATTGGCCATCTTCACGCCGTCCACCAGCAGCTTCCCATCCGCGTCGTAATCCACGGGATAGGGTTTCAGCGCCGCATACACCGCGGTGCCGGCCGCCAGCAGCAGGCCGATGCCGACCACCCACCAGTCCTTCTCCGGATGCTTTTCCACCCACCGCAGCAGCTTCAGCGTCAGCCACATGACCAGCAGGCCGGTACCCATACCCACCAGCACGTCCTGGGGCGTATGTACCCCCAGGTAAACCCGGCTGAAGGCGACACTGAGCACCAGCAGGAACATGGCGATCCGCAGGAACCGCGGGAAACGGTTGTAAACCACCCCGCCGCCGAAGATCGTGGCGGCGTTCATCGTGTGTCCGCTGGGGAACGAATAGCCCGTGGCGGTGGTAATGGCATTGCCGTAGGGAACCACCCGGGCATCCCGGATCCAGGGGCGGTACGCGCAGGCGGTCACCTTCAGCAGTCCGTTGGCGATGCGGACACCACCCCAGCCCATCATCAGGTATGTGCCATAGGTCTTGTTGATGCACCAGTAAATGATGGCCAGGATCACCGGCACCGTCGCGACTTCGCCGAAGAAAGTCATCTTGGAGAAAAACTCAGCCAATCCTCCGCCGATCCCGTTCCGGAAATTCTGCAAAGCCAGCAGGATATCAATATCCAAACCCATTCCCCCGCTCTGTTTTTTTCTTTTTCTGGAGCATCATATCATAAACTTCCTGTTTTTCCCAACTGTTCTCATGTTTCTTCAAGCCGGGCAAAGATTTCCGCCACATCTCCGTGAAGCACCAGCTCCGCCCCGGTATTTGCCGGGGTTTCGTCCCGGTTGATGATCACCAGGTGTTTTCCCCGGAAGTCCTCCAGGAAGGAAGCCGCAGGCTCCACCTGCAGGGAGGTGCCCGCTACGATCAGGGTATCCGCGTTCGTGATCTCCCTTCGCGCGCCGATGCACACATACTTCTCCAGCGGCTCGCCGTACAGCACCACATCCGGTTTGATCACCCCGCCGCACTCACAGCGGGGAATCCCTTCCGACCGCAGGATGGTTTCCATCGGATGGGACGCGCCGCATTCCATGCAGGTATTCCTGTGCACATTCCCGTGCAGCTCATACACCCGGATATTGCCGGCGGCCCTGTGCAGGCCGTCAATATTCTGTGTCACGATTCCCCGGAGCCGGTCCTCCTGCTCCAGCCGGTACAGGTACCGGTGTGCCGCGTTGGGCCGGGCATCCGGATGCAGCAGATGCTTCCGGTAAAAATCGAAGAACTTCTCCGGCTGGAGGTAAAAAAAGCTTTTGCTCAGGATCATTTCCGGATCCAGGCCGGCCTCCTTCTCCGCGTAAAGCCCGTCCGCGGACCGGAAATCCGGAATCCCGCTGGCGGTGGATACGCCGGCGCCGCCGAAAAAGACGATCCGCCGGGACTTTTGAAGGATCTCCTGCAGGCGCCGGAGGCTTTCCGGGTTCCCTGTCACGGTTTCTCCTCCTCCGCTTCTTCTTTTCTTTTCCGCTCCGCTTCTTCCCGCTTCTGCCGTGCCTTGTTCAGGGCATGCAGCGCCTCAAAGGGCCCGAAAATGGCGGACAGAATGATCAGGATCCAGTACCAGGGCATTGCCTTTCCCTCCCGCGGATGTTCTGATATATCATTCGATATCCCCCGCCGGAAATCCTGTGGGTTGACATCCGGCCCGAACCATGCTACATTCTTCCCGGACAAGGGAGTCCTGCGGATTCCCTGTCTTTTTTTGTTTTTCCAATTGATGAGGATTGGCGGTGACAGAATGAGTATCCATGAGGAATGCGGCGTCTTCGGCGTACTGGCCGGGGAGCCGGAGGATGTGGCCGGCCTGGTGTATTTCGGCCTGTATGCCCTGCAGCACCGGGGCCAGGAAAGCTGCGGCATCGTGGTCAATGACGACGGCGTTTTCGTCTCCCACAAGGATATCGGCCTGGTGGGCGATGTCTTCAGCGCGGATATCCTGCGGTCCTTCCCGAAGGGAACCATGGCCGTGGGCCATACCCGCTACGGCACCACCGGCGGAACCAACCGGATCAACTGCCAGCCCATCGAGGTGAACCACCAGAAAGGCCGCATGGCCCTGGCCCATAACGGCAACCTTTCCAACGCCGCGGAACTGCGCTCCGTCCTGGAAATGAACGGCGCCATCTTCCATACCTCCAGCGATACGGAAACCATCGCCTATATCGTCACCCAGGAGCGGCTGCACGCGCCCTCCATCGAGGAAGCGCTTAGCCGGGCGATGAACCGGCTGGAAGGCGCCTATTCCCTGGTGCTCATGTCTCCCCAGAAGCTGATCTGCGCCCGGGATCCCCGGGGCTTCCGTCCCCTGTGCTACGGGCAGACGGCGGACGGAACCTATATTGTCGCCTCCGAAAGCTGCGCCTTGCACGCGGTGGGCGCGAAAATGATCCGGGACGTGGAGCCCGGTGAAATCCTGATCTTCAGCAAGGCCGGCGTCCAGTCCCGCAGGGAGCACTGCGGGAAGGAGCAGCCCCGCCACTGCATCTTTGAATACATTTATTTCGCACGGCCGGATTCCGAGCTGGACGGGATCTCCGTCCATACCGCCCGCATCCGCGCTGGCGAATGCCTGGCCAAGGCGCACCCCGTCGAGGCCGACCTTGTGATCGGTGTGCCGGATTCCGGCCTGGACGCGGCCCTGGGCTTCAGCCGCGCCTCCGGCATCCCCTACGGCATCGGCCTGATCAAAAACAAGTATATCGGCCGGACCTTCATTGCTCCGGACCACCGGCTGGACCAGGTCAAAATCAAGCTGTCCGCCATTGAAGACGCAGTCCGTGAAAAAAGAATCGTCCTCATCGACGATTCCATTGTCCGCGGCACCACCAGCGGCCGGATTGTTTCCCTGCTGCGGGAAGCCGGCGCCCGGGAAATCCATATGCGGATCTCCTCGCCGCCCTTCATGCATCCCTGCTACTACGGTACGGATATCGATTCACAGGAGCACCTGATCGCCTGCCGCCACAGCGTGGAGGAGATCGCGGGGATCATCGGGGCGGATTCCCTGGGATACCTGCCGGTAGAAGACCTCCGTGCCCTGGCCGGGCCGGAGATCTACTGCCACGCCTGCTTCACCGGCACCTATCCCACCGCGGTCCCCAGCTACACCCGCAAGGACCGCTTTGAACGCCGCCTGTCCGAATAATCCGGTTTATTCTCTCTCAAAAGTTTTCATCCATTCCAGCACCTGTCCGCGGCTTTGCAGCGCCGCGGCGGCGCCGGTCCGCGTCGTGCACAGCGCACCGCAGGCATTGGCGAAGCGCAATGCTTCCGCGGCGGTCTTTCCCCGCAGGATTTCCGATACGAATCCCGCCAGGAAGTTGTCTCCCGCTCCGGTGGCGTCCACTGCCTTCACCGGAAGCCCGGGCAGCTGCAGGCTTTCGCCCGCTGTATTTTTCCAGCAGCATCCTTCGGGACCCAGCTTGATGATCACGCTCTTCACCCCGGCTGCGAGGAAAACGTCCGCCATTTTCTCCGGTGTCTCCTGCCCGGTGAAGTATTTCGCCTCGTCCTCGTTGGGCGTGATGCAGTCGATATACGGCAGTGATTCCTTCAGGTCATTCAGCTGCAGGGGTTTGAAGTTCGGCAGCTTCGTATCCGCGAACACCGCCTCCCCGGCTTCCTTCGCGGTTTTCACAACGGAACACACCGCCTCCGGATCGTCAAAGGGCGCCCGGAACAGGGATCCCAGGATCAGCGCCTTCGCTCCCGTGAACCGCTCCGGCATTTGTTCCGGCCGGAAGGGCAGCAGGTGCGCCCGGTTGGTCACCGATTTCCGGGACCCGTCCCCGTGGACAAACAGGGTGGTGACCGGCGTCTGCTCCGTCCGGACGATGCGGCCTGTGTCCACGCCGCACTTTTCCAGTGCGCTGCGGATCATGTCCCCCGCCGGATCGTCCCCCAGGGCGCAGAAGATCCCGGTGCCCAGCCCCAGCTTCGCGGCGGCCATGGCGGCGTTGACCGCTTCCCCGCCCACTGCCAGGGTGCCGGATTCCGCCCGGTATCCGGAGGCGGATACCGGCTCCGGATCAAACCCCCGGATAATGGAATCCACCAGCGCCATTCCGGCGCAGATCACGTCCGCCATGGGTCTCCTCCTTCATCCTGCCTGTCCTTTGAATCGTCTTTGCGGGGGTATCATATCATATTCCTCCCGCTTTTTCATTTCTTTTCCCTTAATCCGCTTGACATTTTTCCTGTTTTTGGGCATCATGAAGAAAAGGCGCGAGGAGGACATCGCGATGTTAAAAAATTTTGAATATGCCAAAACGGAAGACAAGGTAAAACTGAATCGGGAAATCAAAGAGCTGCGGGCGCGTCTTGTTGCCCAGCAGCAGCAGGTCCGTGCCGGCAAGCTGCCGGTGCTGGTCCTGATCGAGGGCTGGTCCGCCGCCGGCAAGGGCAGCCTGATCAAGGAGATCATCAGTGAGATGGATCCCCGCTTCTACCAGGTCATTTCCCCGGCCATCATCCCGGAGAATGAAGAGCGCTATCCCTTCCTCTATCCGTTCGCCAATGCCATCCCGGAAAACGGCCAGGTGGTATTCCTGGATTCCGGATGGATGGAGAGCGCCGTGCGGAAGAATCTCCGCCTGGAGATCACGCGGGACGAGTATAAGCGCCGCATCCGCATGGTCAACGAGTTTGAGCGCCAGCTGCGGGACGGCGGATACCTGGTGCTGAAGATTTTCCTGCACATCGACAAAAAAGAGCAGGGCAACCGGCTGAAAAACCTGCTGGACGACGCGGATACCGAATGGCGCGTCACGAAGGACGACCTGTGGCAGCATGAAGAATACGCCCCCTTCCTGAAGGCGTATGACGACTTCATGGAAAAAACCGGCGAGCACGTCCAGTGGCACGTGCTGGACGGCAAACGCAAAAAGCGCGCCACGAGGGACGCGCTGAAGCTGCTGGTCAACAAGATTGACAAGGCGCTGGAAAAGGGCCGCTACATCGGCGATCCATTCGAGGAGAAATTCCCCCTGGTCAAGATGCCGAAGCTGGCGGATGTGGACCTCACTCCCACCATCACCGATGAGGAATACAAGGAGGAGCTGAAAAAGCTCCAGTCCCGCCTCAGCGACCTGCACAACATCCTCTACCGCAAAAAGATCCCCGTCATCCTCTGCTACGAGGGATGGGACGCGGCCGGCAAGGGCGGCAACATCCGCCGCGTAGCCTATCCGCTGGATCCCCGCGGCGTGGACGTGCATCCGATTGCCTCTCCCGAACCCCATGAGCTGAACCGCCAGTTCCTCTGGCGTTTCTGGACACGGCTGCCCCGCACCGGGCATATCTGCATCTTCGACCGTACCTGGTACGGCCGGGTCATGGTGGAGCGGCTGGAAGGCTTCTGCACCGAAAAGGACTGGAAGCGCGCCTACAACGAAATCAACGAGTTCGAGCGCATGCTGACAGACTGGGGCGCCGTGGTCATGAAATTCTGGATCCATATCGACCAGGACACCCAGCTGGCCCGCTTCACCGACCGGCAGAACACGCCGGAGAAGCAGTGGAAGATCACGGATGAAGACTGGCGCAACCGCGAAAAGTGGCCCCAGTATGAAGAGGCCGTGGATGAAATGCTGGCCAAAACCAGCACCAAGAACGCGCCCTGGTATATCATCGAATCCAACGACAAGAAATACGCCCGGATCAAGGCGCTCCGCCTGATCATCAAAAAGCTGGAGGATGCCTGCGAAGGAAACCTCTGATTCGAAAGCGCCCGGAGCTGATCCCCCGGATCAGTTCCAGGGGGTATAATACCGGTAAATCGCGGCGAGTCCGCCGTTCCCGTCCATCACCACATACACACTGTCCGCGCAGAATTCAGGATCCTGTGTTTTCTTCGCGGTAAATTCCTCCGCGGTATAAACCACCGGCAGGTCTCCTGCGGTCTCCGGGTCGTTCGCGTCCAGGAGCAGCATCCGGTCGGTCACAGCCCGTTCGATGCGGCCCAGTTCCATATAGATGTAATCCCCGCTGGCCGGATCGGTGGTACGGTAATTGCCCTGCAGGTCCTCCGTGAGGTAAACCTGATCTTCCGTGTCCGCGTTGATCATCACATCCGTTTCCATCCGGGTGATGGTGTCCACGGAAATCTCCCGGGTACCGCTCCAGATGGCGTCCCCCGCGTGCAGGTTTTCAATATCCTCCCGCGAAAAGATTTCCGGCACGATCAGTTCAATCCCCAGCATACCGGTGGCCGGGTCATACTCCAGGATCCGTGCCCTGCAGGAAAAGGCGGATTGCATCTCCGTGTAAGGCTCCACCGCCAGGGCGGTGACCGTCGTCTGCGCGAAAGCGCCGGCGGCCGGAATCAGCAGGATGAGGGCAAGCAGCAGCGCTGCAGCTTTTCTGAACATAACGTTTTACCTCCCAAAAAGTAATCAGGATGCCGCCCGTCGGACGGCATCCTGATTATATCATCTTTCTTATTCTGCTGTGAAGGTGATCTGGACATTGGCCGTAACGATCAGCTTCGCCGCCTGCACCACCGTGCCCGCGTCCATGGTGGCTTCTTCATATTCCACGCCCTTGGCCCGGGCGCTGAAGTTGCTGACGCTGTTGCCGTAGCTGTAGACGCCGCCGTCGGTGACGATCTCGATACCGGTGATCTTCAGGCCGGCCGCTTCCGCCAGGGTTTCCGCCTTGGCCTTCGCCGCTTCCACCGCCTTCTTCAGGGATTCCTTTTCCGCCTCTTCCGTATCGTCGGCGGAGAAGGAAATGCCGTTGAGCGTATTGGCACCGGCCGCAAAGGCTTCGTCGATCAGAAGGCCCGCGTCGTCAATCTTTTCCACCTTGATGGCCAGGGTGGAATTGGCGTTGTAGGCAACGACCTCTTCCATGTCATCCTTGTAGTCATACACGGCATAGATGTTCAGGTAATCGGTGTTGATGTTCTCTTCCTTCACGCCCTTGGCGATCAGCGCCTGGCGGATGGAGGCGATGGTTTCATTTACCTTCTGCTGCGCCTTCAGCACGTCTTTGTCCCTGGCGCTGACGCCCAGGGTAATGATGGCGGTATCCGCGGCCACCTTCGTCTCCCCTGTTCCGGAAACCGTGATTTTCGTCTCGCCCAGAGCGACGGACGCGGTCAGGATCATCATCAGGGCCAGCACGGATGCCAGCAGGGTCTTCATGGTTTTCTTCATAGTGCGTATCCTCCTTATTTGTCTCTTGCACATTTCCGGAGCCCGTTTTTCCGGGTTCCGTCCTGTCAGACGCTGCGTTCCGGAAAAAGTTCCCTCTTTTTTCAGATTTTTTGTTCTCCGGAAGAGAATACCACAAAAAAAGCATTCCTGCAAAGAACTTGCCTTCCCGCCTGTAATGATGTAAAATTTTTCTGTTATTCTTCTTATGAAGGAAGGGCTGTATATGACGAAGCTTGAAACCGATCTGCTGGATCTTCTGAAGGAAGACTGCCGCATCCCCCTGGAAAAGCTGGCCGTGATGACCGGCGCATCCCTGGAGGAAGTGGCTGCCACGATCGAAGATCTTGAAAAGCGCCGCGTGATCCTGCGCTACGCGCCGATGATTAACTGGGATCTGACGGACCGGGAACGGGTGGAAGCCATGATCGAAGTCCGCGTCACGCCCCAGCGGGATATGGGGTTTGATGCCATCGCCCGCCGCATCTACTGCTTTGATGAGGTGAAGAGCGTGTTCCTCATGTCCGGATCCTATGACCTGCTGGTCCTGGTGGAAGCCCGGACCCTGAAGGAGCTGGCCGGCTTTGTCAGCGGGAAGCTTTCCCCGCTGGAAACCGTGACCGGCACCGCCACCAGCTTTGTGCTGAAACGCTATAAGGAAGAAGGCGTTATTTTCGATTCCGGTGATTCGGACCGCAGGCTGGTGATCTCCCCGTGAATTACGACAGATTTCTGAACCAGCGGATCGCGGACGTTCCGCCCAGCGGGATCCGCCGGTTTTTCGACCTGGCCGCCACCATGAAGGATACCATTTCCCTCGGCGTGGGCGAGCCGGATTTCAAAACGCCCTACCATATCCGCAACGCCGCCATCGATTCCCTGGTGGATGGGGAAACCCAGTATACGGCGAACCGCGGCACACCGGAGCTCCGGGAGGAGATTTCGCTCTACCTTTCCGGCCGGTACGGGCTGTCCTACAGTCCGGATAAACAGATCCTGGTCACCATCGGTGCCTCCGAGGCCATTGACCTGGCCCTCCGCGCCATGACCTCCCCCGGGGACGAAGTGCTCGTTCCCGAGCCCAGTTATGTTTCCTATTCCCCGGGCGTCACCTTTGCGGGCGGCACCCCTGTGGGCGTGGAAACCCTGGAGAAGGATGATTTCCGCCTGACGCCGGAGTGTCTGGAGAAGGCGATCACCCCGCGGACCAAGGCGCTGATCCTGCCCTATCCCAACAATCCGACCGGCGGCGTTATGGACCGGGAAGACCTGGAGAAGATTGCGAAGGTCATCGCGGCCCACGACCTGTTTGTCATTTCCGACGAAATCTATTCCGAGCTGGTTTACGGCGGCCATGAGCACGTCTCCTTTGCCGCCATCGAAGGCATGTACGAACGGACGCTGACCATCAACGGCTTCAGCAAGGCCTTTGCCATGACCGGCTGGCGCGTGGGCTATGCCTGCGGCGCGGAAGAGATCATTTCCGTCATGAACAAGATCCACCAGTACGCCATCATGTGCGCGCCCCGGCAGGGGCAGGTGGCTGCCGCCGCCGCGCTGAAGAGCGGCCGGGAGAGCGGCTATGAGGACGTGCTCCGCATGCGGGACAGCTATGACCGCCGCCGGCGCCTGATGGTGGACGCTTTCCGTTCCATGGGGCTGCACTGCTTTGAACCCCGGGGCGCGTTCTACGCCTTCCCCTCCATCCGTGCCACCGGCATGACCAGTGAGGAATTCTGCTCGGAACTGCTCAAAAGCAAGAACATCGCCGCGGTTCCCGGCACCGCCTTCGGCCCCGGCGGCGAAGGCAACATCCGCTGCTGCTACGCCACGGCGCTGGACAAGCTGAACATCGCCCTGGACCGTATTGCGGACTTTGTGGCCGCCCATACCTGATGATTTTCCGGAGGAAAACATGCTGAAAAAACTCTCTGCCCTCTTCTGCGCGCTCCTGCTGGCGCAGGCCTGCGCCCTGCCCGCTTCCGCATCCATGGAAGTGGAGGACGATATCGATATCACCGACCTGGTGGAAATTGTGGAGGAGGAAATCGTCCGCGACAAGAAGGACAGCGACGGCGCCTATCTGATGACAATTACCTGCGCGGGCGATTTCACCATCGGCAAGGATATGAACCATAAGGACATCTTCACGCCCGAGCTGAAAAAGAACGACGGGAACATCAATTTTGTGATGCAGAACGTGAAGAGCATCTTCACGGAGGACGACCTGACACTGATCAATTTTGAGGGCACCCTGACGGAGTCCACCTTCAAGCCGAAGAGCAAGACCAAGGATGACTTTATCTTCAGCATCTCCCCCTCCTACGCTTCCGTCCTGCCGGACAACGGCGTGGAAGCGGTCTGCCTGGACAACAACCACGTGCTGGACCACGGGGAGGAAGGCCTGGAGGATACCAAGCAGGCCCTGCGGGATGCCGGCGTGATCTATTCCACGCCGCTGGAGACCGGTGTCTTCAATTACCGGGGCATTATCCAGGTGGCCATGCTGTCCTACAACTGTATCGACCGCTACGGCACCGGCTTCAAGAGCAGCAAATTCGCCGGCCAGTATACCGACGCCTTCCTGCAGCACGACACCTTTGAGGAAGCCGTCTGTGCGGAAATCGAAGAAGCCAAGCGGAACTACGCCGTCGTGATCGTATCCTTCCACTGGGGCCGGGAAAAGGATTATGCCCCCACCCAGAACCAGATCCGCCTGGGGCGGATGGCCGCGGATGCCGGGGCGGACCTGGTCATCGGCCACCATTCCCACCGAATCCAGCCCATTGAGTATTACAACGGCACGCTGATCTGCTATTCCCTGGCCAACTTCTGCTTTGCCGGCAACAGCAAGCCCAGCGATATGTCCTCCTTCATGCTGCAGGCCCGTTTCCGCGTGAAGGAAGACGGAAGTGCCTCTTTCAAGGATTTCATTATCATTCCCTTCCGGATTTCCTCCACGAAATCCACCAACAATTTCATCCCGACGCCCTTTGAGAGCGGCGCCGAGCGGGATTCCATCCTGAACACCATGCGGGATCCGGTGAATATCAAGAACCTTCCCTATGCTGTGACAGACCTGGAAAACCACCTGAAATTCCAGTAAGAAAGGATCTTTTCATGCTGGCTTCTGTTCTGCTTGACGAATGCCTGAAAGCCGGGATTGATTTCTTCACCGGCGTACCAGACTCATTTCTCAAAGGCCTGTGCGACGAACTTTACGGCCGTTTCGGCACGGATTCCGCCGCCCATATTGTCGCCCATAACGAAGGCGGCGCCATCGGCCTGTGTGCCGGCCATTACCTGGCCTCCGGCCGCCCGGCCCTGTGCTATATGCAGAACAGCGGACTGGGCAACACCGTCAATCCCCTGACCTCCCTGACCGATCCCCAGGTCTATTCCGTTCCCTGCCTGCTGGTCATCGGCTGGCGGGGCGAACCGGGCACGAAGGATGAGCCCCAGCATATCAAACAGGGCGCGGTCACCCTCTCCCAGCTGGACCTGCTGGGCATTCCGTACCGCATTCTTTCTCCCGATACCACGGAGGATGATTTCCGCGGTCTCTTTTCTGAGCTGCTGGAGGCGCTGCGCGCCCAGAAGCCGGCTGCGCTGGTGATCCGCAAAGGTGCCCTGCAGTCCGCCCTGAAGCCGGCCTACGGCAACGGCGCCGCAATGGCCCGGGAGGAGGCGGCAGGCCTCATCCTGGAAGCTTCCGGGCCCTCCGACTGCTTTGTTTCCACCACTGGCAAACTCTCCCGGGAGATTTTCGAGCTGCGGGAAGCCCGCGGCGAGGATCACCGCCGGGATTTCCTGACCGTGGGCTCCATGGGGCACGCCTCCATGATCGCCCTGCGGATTGCGGAGGAAAAGCCGGACCGCCGGGTCTGGTGCCTGGACGGGGACGGCGCTGCCTTCATGCACCTGGGTTCCCTGCCGCTGATCGGCCGCCGGAGCCCGAAAAACCTGGTCCATGTGATCATCAACAACGGCGCCCATGAAACCGTGGGCGGTATGCCGGTCTGCTCCCGCGCCCTGAACCTCCGGGAGTTGGCCCGGGCGGCCGGATATCCCCGGATCCTTGCGGCGGACAGCCCGGATTCCCTGCGGGAGGCCCTTTCATCGCTGAAGGCCTTCGAAGGCCCGGTGCTGCTGGAAATCCGCTGCGCCTGCGGCGCCCGGGCGAACCTGGGACGCCCCACCACAACGCCCCTCCAGAACCGGGATGCCTTCATGGATTTCCTGCGTTCTTAATCCGTTTTCGTACTTTTTCTGTATCTTTACAATTTCTGCCACCCCCCCAACGGCCGGCCGCATAACGCGTCCGGCCGTTTGTTACAAAAAGTTCATACTTTTGACCACAACATGTAGTGTTAAACCGTTGACCTGGCGCATATATTTAGTTAGTATAGATGAGTAATTGACGACTGAATACGGAAGCCGAAATGTTGATGTCAGGGGAGTGATGTGGATGATTGCGGGATACAGTTGCAAGCCCGTCTTCCAGTATCAGTTCCGTCCCCTGGTGCACGATCACCGCGCGGCTGACGGTGGGTTCTGCGTCATTCTCTATGAGAACCGGATCCTTTCCTTCAGTACTTATGATGCCGCCGGCCTTTTCATCGACGAACTGTGCTTCAGCCTCCCCGGGCGCGTGATGCAATGCTTCTTCAGCCTCCTGCGTAACGCCGGCAGCTGGCTGGGCGCTTCCCCGGTGGACCTGCGGGCTTCCAATGTCTCCCCCTACGCCTCGTCCTTCGCTTTTGACGGGTTTGATCCCATCCGGATCTGGGGGATGAATGAGCTTATCTGTGAGCCCGCCTGTTCTGAAATGGGCTTCTTTGCCCGGCACCTGTACGTCCTGTTTGAGGATGTGGCCAACCTCCTGGCGGAGAACGGCATCCGCATGACGCTGGACGGCTTCACCTGGGACAACAATATGATTCGTCCCTTCCGGAAGAATCAGTTGTACGCCTCCGGGCCGCAGCAGGGTGTTGTCTGATGATTTCCCGGCGCACCAAAGGGTGCGTCTTTTTCTTTCCCGGGAAGTAAATGGAGAAAGGATTTTGTATGATGACGATTGCGGAAAAATACGGCGCCTGGCTTTCCTGCCCGGCCATGGGTCCCGAACTGCTGGAAGATCTCCGTTCCATGGATGAGGAGAAGAAGAACGACAGTTTCTACCGTGATCTTGCCTTCGGCACCGGCGGCCTGCGGGGCGTTCTGGGCGCCGGCACCAACCGGATGAATCTCTTCACCGTCGCCAAGGCCACCCGCGGCCTGGGCAAATACCTGCTGGAAGCGTTCCCGTCCCCTTCCTGTGCCATCAGCTGCGACAGCCGGATTCACAGCCGGGACTTTGCGGAGCTTACCGCAGCCGTCTTTGCCTCCATGGGCATCCGGGTATATCTCTATCCCCGACTGCAGCCCACCCCCATGCTTTCCTTTGCCGTGCGCCATCTGCACACCTCCGCCGGCGTAATGATCACCGCATCCCACAACCCGGCCAAATTCAACGGCTACAAGGTTTACGGTGCCGACGGATGCCAGATCACCCTGGAAGCGGCGGACCGGATCCAGCATTATATCGACGGGGAAAGCGACCTGACGGATTCCCTGCCCGATTTCAAAAAGTATCTGGATGCGGGCATCATCACCTATATCACAGAGGAGACCATTGAAGCCTATTACCAGGCCATCTGGAAGCTCCGGATCGCGCCCTCCTCCACCTCGCTGCACCTGGTCTATTCCCCGCTGAACGGCGCCGGAAACGTGCCGGTACGGGAAATCATGCGCCGCCTGGGCAATATCCGGGTGGATCTGGTGGAAGAGCAGGAAAACCCGGATGGCCATTTCCCCACCTGCCCCTATCCGAATCCCGAAATCCGGGAAGCCATGGCTCTGGCCATCCGGAAAACCGTTGAAACCGGCGCGGACCTCTGCTTCGCCACCGATCCGGACTGCGACCGCATGGGCGCCGGCGTCCGCAGAGGCGGCGACGTCGTCCTGATCAGCGGAAACGACATGGGCGTCCTGATGCTGGATTATCTCTGCCGGAATCTTCCCGCCTCCCCTGCCTCCCGGGTCGCCGTCAAGACGATCGTATCCACGGAAATGGCCGCGGCCATCTGCGCCAAATACGGCGTGGAACTGCGCAACGTGCTGACCGGCTTCAAGTTCATCGGTGAACAGATCGGCCTGCTGGAGAAGGAAGGCTGCCCGGAACGGTTTCTCTTCGGCTTTGAGGAAAGCTACGGCTACCTTTCCGGAACCGACGTGCGCGACAAGGACGCCGTAAACGCCGCGCTGCTGCTGTGTGAAATGGCGTCCCGGCTGAAGGAGGAAGGCAAAACCCTGCTGGACCGGCTGGAGGAGCTGCGCGCGGAATTCGGTTTCTTTGCCCAGCGCCTGCTCACCTTCCAGTATGAAGGCGAGGACGGCGCGCGCCGCATGGCCGCGATTATGGAGAATCTCCGCTCCCCCGCCATGCTGGCCTCTCCGGACCTGCCCGTTTCCCGGCGGACAGACTATCTGCACGATGAAACCGGCCTTCCGAAGAGCGACGTGCTGGAGTTTATCCTCTCCGCGGACGAAAAGTTCATCGTCCGGCCCTCCGGCACGGAACCGAAGCTGAAAGCCTACCTCTTCTCCCGGGGAAGGGACCAGGCCGCCGCGGAAAAAGCGCTTGATACCCTGGAAGGGAAAGTCCGCGTCCTGTGCGGGTAATTCGCGCCACGAAAAAGGAGCTGTCTCAAAGGATCTGAAAAGACGATGCGGGGCAGCTCCGCTTTATTGTCAGGGGCACAAGCAAGGAGACTGTACAGAATGAGCAGAAAACAAAAAGGAAAGAGCACCGGCCCGCAGCCGCGGAAAACAGCTGCCCCGGCCGCGAAAAAGGCGCCGGAAAAGCCAGATCTGCCGGCTGTCGGAGCAAGCGTTTCCAAACCGGCGATGCCGGATAAACGCCGCCGGATCAAAAGGCTGCACGAGGTCACGGCCGCGGATGATATCAGATACCGCGGGCCGCTCTCTTACCAGGGCTTTCAGGCGCTGGGCTGGGCCTGTATTGTCGCTTCCGTTCTTCGGCTGATCCTGGCTATCAGCAGTAGCAAAAATCCCCAGCTGTACGAGGACACCGGAACACTGATGAGCATATTGACTTATCTGGTGCCGCTCCCGCTTCCCTTCCTGCTGATTGCGAACTTCTCACGGATCCTGAACAACAGCGAAGGATATAAAAAACAGCTGCTGCGGAACAGCCTGGCTGCAGCCGCGATCTACGGCATTTCCTGGCTCTTTTTCTCGCGCTATGTGGTGGGTCTGGCCAGCCAGGTCGTAAAGCAGCCGGAACAGCTCCAGCCCCTGATGAATGATTTCTTTGCGGAACACAACCGTGAGGGTTTCGTTGCGTTCAACCTGTTTATCGATCTGCTTCTCTGTACACTGACGATGTACTTCCTGAACGCGCATCCAAAGCGGGTCTTTACCGGCAGAAAGGTGATCGTTCTGCGGCTGTTTGCCCTGCTGCCCATTGCTTATGAAGCGGCGTCGATCTGGCTCAAGATCCAAAGTGCGCTGGGTAATATCGTCCTGCCCTTCTGGTCTTTCCCGCTGCTGACCGTCAAGCCCCCGATGACCTTCCTGCTCTTCCTCTTCCTTTCTCTCCATATGAGCGGGCGGGAGCTGCGCTTCCGGAAAAACGGCCGCACCCATGAGGATTATCTGGAGTATCTCAAAACGAACCGGAACGCATTCCATTTTTCCGTCTGTCTTGCGGTCGCCATGGTGGCCGCCACGTTCCTGGATTTCATCCTGGCGGGGCTGGTATCAAGGATCATCGCAGGCACAGCCGGAATCCCGGTGGAGAATTCGGAACAATTTGTAAGCTGCCTGCTGGCGGCGAAAGCGGCTGGCTTCGGCCAGTCCTGGCCCCTGCTCTTTGCCGCTCCGTTCGTACTGCTGTATTCCTACAATAAAGTTCCCAAGCAGCCGCTGATCAGCATATTGATCCCGCTGGCTGCCATCGTGATCATCATCCTGCTGGTCTTTGAAGCCGTATACCAGGGAATCAGCTATTTTGTAACAGAGGATCGAAAGATCGATATTGATATGATCAGAACCATTCTGCCCCAGATCACGCAGATGCTGAGCCTGTAGCCGGATCGGGCGGAGAAAACGGAGGACCTGTATGAAAAAAGAAAAGAAACCTGCCGGCCGCATCGAAAGGCATCCGATGATCCTGACCGTTCCGGAAATGATCTTCACTTTCCTGAGTATTCCTTTCTGCATCATGAGCGCTTATGGATTGGCATCAGGTTCCAGTGATGAATTCGTAAAAGTCCTGCAGCTGGCCTTCCTGATGATCGGACTGATGCGGCTTTTCCGGGCGCTCGGGAATCGCTACCGGAAACCCGCGCCGGCGCTGAAAGGACTGGACCTGGCCGCGGCGTGCATCATGATCCTGTGCGTGATCCCGCTGCAGCTGCGAAACCAGTTTCCGCAAGCTCACGAATGGGCCTGCAAACTGTTTGTGGTCATCGTGCTGGCCGGACGGATCCTGTCCGTTGTACAGACGCCGAAACGGGCCAATATCCTGCAGAATATCGTACTGGCCGGTTTTGTGATATTTATGACCATCAACCTGTGGAATAAAGACACCTGTTTCCTGGGCGAAGGCAGTACGCTCACCCTGGCGGCCTATTTATCGCTGGTCAATATCATGTCCTTTGCCTTCTCGCATATCCAGCTGGACCTGCTGCAGAACATCGTGCGCAGGACCTATGCCGTGGAGATCCTCTTCGGCCTGCTGATGCTGATCCTTTCCTCCTCCTGGGCCCTGACGTTTATGGAAGAAGGTATCGCCTCCTATAAGGATGCGCTTTGGTACTGCTTCGCGCTGGTGACAACGATCGGATTCGGTGATATCACCGCGGTCACGGACCTGGGCCGCACTATGTCCGTCGTACTCGGGATCTACGGGATCATCGTGGTCGCGCTGATCACCTCGATCATCGTCAACTTCTACGGAGAGATCAAAAAAACCCGCCCCGGAGATGAAGCAGGAGCCGAAAACACCGATCCCGAATAAATCAAAAGGAGAAAGACCAATGAAAAAAAAGCTTTCAACAATCCTGGCAATCGTAATGCTGCTGGCACTGGCAATCCCTGCCTTGGCCGAAAGCGGTGAAGCCGCAGCCGCAGAGCCCGGCGCTTATACGGACAAGACCGTGGGTGTCTTCCGCAGCGAACTTACCGATGAAACCGCGACAGTACGTTACTACGCTGACGCCGGTTCCATTGCCTATATGAGCATTGCAGATTACTACGCCGTCATGCTGCCCGGACAGTCGATGACCGTCACTCCGGCAGAAGACGGAAAATATACACTCACCAATCCCTGCGGCAGCGCCGAGGTAGATGTGAAAGCGGATACGCTGACCTCCGCCAATTATGCTGCCTTTACCAACCTCATGGGACAGGTCCAGGAAGGGATGGAAAACATCTATCTGGACGGCTATCCCTTTATCCGGGTCATCGGGGCGGAGTACTCCAATGCGCCTAAGCCGGTGACCTTCCGGTTCGGGGATTACGGCATCGACCTGCGGGCGGACGACGAACAGGTTTATTTCCCGCTTGGTACGCTGTCCGATATGTTTTCGAATATGGATTATATCTATTCCAGCTTTAACAATGTCAATCTCTATGTTAACATGGATAACGACATGGACTTCATGTATATACGGGATCCGAAATACTTTGATTCCATTCTGGACAGAGAGACACGCGATGCGGAGCTGGCAGCTTTCACCTACAGCGAACTCTGTTTCGTTTTCGACAACCTGTATGGCTTCCCCGGCCGCGGAATCCTGTGTGAGGACGCCGCGCTGGAAGAGGTTGGCCTGGACAAAGCGCTGGCGGACTTCGGGCCTGCCGGCACACGCACGAAGGAACTGCTGCTGAGTACAGACTGGGTTGATTATTTCATGGGTATGACCCGTCTGAGCATGCTGGTGGACGACGGCGGACATACTTCCCTGTCCATTCAGGCGCATGCCAACCTATATACGAACCCGGAACGCGCGTGGCTGGTTGAAAAGCTGTCAGCGGAAAACCTGTTTGACACTTATTTCTCGGATTTCTCTGACGTGATGGCGCGTATTCCCGACGGCATAACCAACCTGACCGGACTCCTGGACCTGCGGAAAGAATTGCTGGGAGAAGGCCACTACTTCACCAAAGGCGATACCGCCATGTATTCCATGAACGGTTTTGTGGCTGACAAAGCCCCCTGGTATGAGTACTACGCCAAAGGCGGAAGCTTCGACGACTATGACGAAACCGTGTTTATGGGGCTGGTTTCTGCCATGAACAAGGCGCAGGCCGATCCTGAAATTAAAAACTTTGTCATTGACCTGAGTACCAACGGCGGCGGCAGCGCCGATGTGCTGATGGCCCTCTACAGTCTGATTACAGGCAACCGGGAATGTGTGCTGAAATACCAGAATGTCCTGCAGGAGCAGAATATCGACCAACGTTTTCTCGTCGACCGGAACTTTGACGGGAAATTCGATGAATCTGACGCGGATGTCTGCTATGATCTGAACTTTGCGGTGCTGGCCGGCAGGGAATCCTACTCCTGCGGAAACCTGTTCCCCTCCATGATGAAAGATCTCGGATACATGACCCTGGGTGAGCGTTCCGGCGGCGGCGCCTGCACAATCCTGGAACTGAACACGGCGGATGGTTTCTTTTACCACATCTCCGCCTATCAGATGAGGCTGACAAACGCCGCGGGAGAAGTCATTGACGCCGGAATCGTACCGGATGCGGAACTGGTTAAAACCGACGCTGACGGGCAACAGGATTACTCGGACTTCTACAACCTTGATCTGCTGTCCGATCTGATAAATGAATTCTATGCAGAGGAAGGCGCTGCATAAGCAGGAGGATAGTTATCATGAAGAAAAAAACGGTTATGGCCGTTCCGGCAGCCTGTTTTTGCGGGGTGGTCGCGGTATGTGTCATCGGCATCATCCTGGGTTCATTCCGCGATTTTGACATCAACGCGGCACTGGCCAACAAAACAGATCTGGGAGCTTTCTTTGCCACCTACGGGTCCTATTTTTCCTACTGCCTCTATCCGGCTGCCGGCGCATGCCTGTACGTCGGGCTGAAAGCAAAGGGCGAAAAGTTCCGTCTGCTGGCCTGGGTCCTTCTGCTGCTGGGATGCTTTATGGCGGTCTATTACTCCAACAGCTATAACGGCAAAGCCGTTCGCGCCCTGTTCGGATATACAGCCGGTGAGTCCGGCGCCTTCCTTTCCGTGCTGAGCTGGCTGTTCTGGGCCGTGCTGTATGCCTGGGTCCCGTTTGTGGTGATCCGGCTTCTGGATCAGGCGGACCCTGATAAACTCATTGCGGTAGGCGCAGCCATCCTGATCGCCGGAATCGCGGCGGATAATGTGAACCTGTGGCTCAAGCAGGTGGCATCCCGCCCTCGCTACAAGTACCTGATCACCCTGGAGGATCCCGCTTCCGAATACCGGAACTGGTGGCAGATGATTCCGAACCTGGCAGGCAGCAATGACAATTTCAAAAGCTGGCCCAGCGGAAACATGACCATTGCCAGCATGATGTTCTCCCTGCCGATGCTCACGGACACGATGAAGAACCGGAGTTCAAAGAAGAACATGGCCGCCTTTGTCATTGCCTGCCTGTTTGTGGCAGTCTACGGCTATAACCGCATCCACATGACAAATCATTTCCTGTCAGACGTCTGCTTCGGCACGCTCATCACATATATCATTTATGCAGTGATCAGTACAGCCTTCATGAAGGCAGCAGAAAAGTAACAATAAAACATAATTCCTGTTGACGGGGCTGTCTCACTAAGAGGAAGTGAGGCAGTCCTTTTTCTATGGATAAAGAACATACCAAAAACACCCGAAACCATAAAGGAATCGGGCATTTGCAGTATAATGTAGGTGATGAAACAAACACTAAACCTGCAGTCCAATTATAGCGCGATAGAGAACGGATATCAACTGTGGATTCCGCTGGACTGCAGCATCAGTATTCCCGAGGATGATCCGGTGAGATTGCTCAATCGATCCATTCAGGCTGAAGGAACATTTGCATTCGCCAAAGAGGATATGGATTTCCGAAGATTCCTCACCAGAGGAAAGAAAAAAGTTGAAGCGGAATGGCTGCTCCTGAGTCTGGCAATTAACATTCTCAAGCTGCATTTTAAAATCCAAAAAGGCCGCTTGGGAACTGCTTTGAAGGTTCCGGAGTCTTTTCCCAAAGGTTTATGAGCTTTTAATCCGGTCATTTCCCAAAGAAATATGCAAAAAAATGGCATCTGTGTTTACTGCGTCGCTGTATCCCGGACGATTGATGGTTTTTGAGCAAATTAAGAGGAGCTGCCTCTTATGATCTTTTCAGATCATTTTGAGACAGCTCCTTTCAGTACCGATCAGAACCGGGCCTGACGCTGTGCTTCGAAGCACTCACGGCAATACACGGGACGATCTCCGCGGGGCTGGAAAGGAACCTGGGTTTCGCATCCGCAGCCGTCGCAGATGACGGTGAACATCTGGCGGGGAGCACCGCCGTTGCCGTTCTGAGCCCGACGGGCAGCACGGCAGGCGGGGCAGCGGCTGGGCTCATTCTGGAAGCCCTTCTGCGCGAAAAATTCCTGTTCGCTCGCAGAGAAAACGAATTCGTTGCCGCACTCACGGCAGGTCAGAGTCTTGTCCTCGTACATGGATAAATCCTCCTAAATAAATGTTGTTTACCCGCGCCATTGGTGATGAACTGTGCCCCGTTCCATTCAATGGTTATGAGAAACAACCATGGAGGAAATGAACCGCAATAACGACCAGGGGTTGGGTTTACCATGAAATTATAACATGGTGTTTTTATTTTGTACAGAACTTTTTTGTCAAAAAAAGGAAATCAGTGGCCCACAAAAGCCCACTCTTCCCCTTTTAGATAAAATATGTTATACTGATGTCGGAAAGATTTCAAAAAAATTCCAAAAAAGATTTTCTGTTTTTACTGCCATCCCCCCAAAGTCATCCGTATATACTGGTGCCGGGAGGAAAACCGGCGGAAAAAGTAAGAAAGTAAAACAAATTTAAGGAGGATACAAAAATGGAAAACAACCTGAACGAACTGAACCTGAATGAACTGGAAGAAGTCACCGGCGGCAAGCGCCACTTCAAGCCCGAACCCGATCGTGCCGGCTGGATTCAGCACAAGGTGCAGCCCGGAGATACCCTGATCCGTATCGCACAGCGGTACAACGTCATCAGCTACAAGCTGATCATCAAGTGGAATCCCCACATTGACCGGAACACCAACATCATCGTGGACGGCGAATACCTGTGGGTCCTGCCGAACGCCCGCAGCTGATCTCCCCGAACCAACATACACAGCGCTCCCTGCGAAAGCAGGGAGCGTGATTTTTATGGCTGATTCGTCTGGGACTCTGTCTGCTGTCCTGTTTGTTCTTCCTTCTTTTCCGGCCGCTTCTTCCAGCGGACAAACCGGTAGGTTCTTTCCGCAGTCAGGTCTGTCACCTGCAGGTGATACCCTTCCAGTTCAAAGCAGGGAATCTCCACCCCGTCCCCGTCCGCCGTCTTCACGGGAGCCGCCTCCGGCGGCACATCCAGGATCGTCACGATGACCCCGCCGAAGGGCGGAATCAGGTCCTCCTGCCCCGTCTCCTCCAGGTAAGCCCGGTAGCGTTCCTGATACTCGATGCTGCCGGTACAGTGGATCAGCAGCGGATAGGACAGATAGGGCGCCAGCTCCTCCGGCACCGATTTTTCGTCATATCCAAAGGACCGCAGCGTGCCGATATAGATAGCGATATGGAAGCCGCCTGAGGTATGCCGGATGGCCAGCAGGTCCCCGATCCGCAGCGCCTGGGCCCGCTTTTCCCCGGTGGCCTTCAGCGCCTTGTAGATCCCGATGTCCGGATGGGTCTTGTAGCTCAGCAGCCGGGAAATGGAATCATGCTCCGTGTAGCCCATATGGATCCCGACCCACCGGGTGAACCCGGCGCAGTCCAGTCCGTACAGGTATTTCTGGTCCATCTTGTAATAATCCGAATTCTGGCCCGGGGAAGCCGGCTTCAGGATGTTCTTCACACTCCGCCCGCCCCAGAAATACGGGCAGCCCAGCGGAAAGCGGGCGGCGATCTCCGTGCCGTTTTCCGCGTTGTAGCGGACCAGGAAGGGATTTTCCTCCTCCAGCATGGACAGGGCCAGATCCAGCACCCTGGACTTCTCTGCCCCCGCGGCTGCCGGCAACAGCATCAGCAGGGCCAGCAGCAGGGCCGCGATTCTCTTCATCCCGCATGTTCCTCCCCTTTGTTTCAGACCCGTTTATTGTACCCGGAAATCCTTTGCTTTACAACCCCGCGCCCTTTCCGGTATAATCCGGACAAAGGCCGGAAAAAGGCCGGAAAGAGCGGGAAAGAAGCATGGAAGCGCACAAAGCGGATCCCGGTACCGTCCGGGTCGCGGTCCTGTCCGATACCCATGGCCTGCTGCGGCGGGAAGTGGTGGCCGAACTGCAGGACTGTACCCATATCCTCCACGCCGGGGACATCATCCGGGAGACAGACCTGGATGAACTGCGCCTCTATGGAAATATCTATGCAGTCCGGGGCAACAACGACGTGTGGCAGCCGGGCCTGCGTGACCTGGCAGGCCTCCTGCGCTTCTCCATCGCCGGTGTGTCCTTCCTGATGACCCACGATCCCTGGGACGTTCCCCGGGACCTGGAAGGCGTGCAGGTGGTCATCTGCGGCCATACCCACAAATACCGTATGGAAGAGATTGACGGCCGCCTGTGGCTGAATCCCGGCAGCTGCGGCCGTGCCCGCTTCGGCGGCGATGTCACCATGGCAAAAATGCTCCTGCGGGACAGGAAAGTCCTGCGGGTGGACCGGATTGATTTTGACTGAAATAAAAAGCTGGAGGAAGGAAAATGTGCTGCCGTTACCTGCTGGAGGAATCCCCGGAGCTCCGCCCCATCATTGAGGAGATGAACCGTTCTCCCCTTGCGGGCCGTCTGTTTCCCCGGGAAGCCCTGCGCTCCGGCGGCGAGGTCCGCCCCTCAGACGTGGCGCCGGTCCTGGCGCCGGACCGTTCCGGCCGCCGCACCGTGTTCCCCATGAAATGGGGTTTCCGCGCGAAAACCCTGATCGTCAACGCCCGGGCCGAAACCGCCGCGGAACGTCCCCTGTTCCGGGAGTCCTGGCAGTCCCGCCGCTGCGCGGTGCCCTCCTCCTGCTATTTTGAATGGGAGCATCCCGCGTCCCCGGACGGCCGGCGGAAAACCGGCACCAAATACCGCCTGCAGGAAAAGGATGCCCCGCTGACCTGGCTCTGCGGCCTGTACCGGATGGAGGAAGGAATCCCCTGTTTTGTGGTGCTGACCCGCGCCCCCGGGGAGAATATCCGCTTTATTCACGACCGGATGCCCCTGATCCTTCCGGAAAGCGCTGTGGAGGAGTGGATCCGGCCGGAAACCCGCCCGGAGGACCTGCTTTCCCTGGCCCGGACGGATCTGATCTTCCGCCCGGCCGTATAGCATTGCATACGAAAACCGGCTGCCCGTATGGACAGCCGGCTTGATTTTTTATTTTGCCTGGACCGGTTCGATCCGGACATCCCCGGAAGTCGTTCCGATTTCCACCTTCGCGCTGCCGTCGCCGCAGACGTAGCGGTCGCCGTTCTTCGTCAGCGCCAGGTCATAGCTCAGCTTTCCGCTGGTGGTGCTCACCTTTGCTGAGAAGCCGGGCTCCGTGGGCAGGTACACCGTCACGTCGCCGGAGGTGGCGCCGATGTTCAGCTCGCTGAACTTCTGCAGCTCCACATCCACCCGTCCGCTGGTGGAGCCCGCCTTGACGCTGCCGGCTTCCGCCACGGTCACCCGGACCTGGCCGGAGGTGGAACCGGCTTCCGCCTGTTTTGCCTTTTCCGCGTCCAGGGTGACGTTCCCGCTGGTGCAGCCCACAACCACTTTTTCCGTTTCCCCGGTCAGCTTCATCCGGATGGCGCCGGAGGTGCAGTCCGCTTCCACGTTTTTCGCTTCCGCGGTGGCGTCCAGGCTGCCGCTGGTGGCCGAAAGATTCAGCTTCTCCGCCTTCATGGCGGGAATGATCATATCCCCGGAGGTCAGGTGGATGCCCGCCTCTTCCAGGGTGATGCCTTCCGGCAGCGTGACGGTCAGTTCCTTGCCGGGCATATTCCAGCGGATGCCGGGCTTGGTGAACTGCACCCGCAGGGTATCGCCGTCCACCCACCACTGCAGCTTCTCGTCCTCCGACAGGCTGCGCTGCGCGGTTTCCCGCAGGAGGATGGTATTCTCCGTGTGGTAGGCTACGGTAACCTTTCCGCTGGTCCAGTTGATATCCAGGTTCCGGATGGTGTCCCGGACCTCCGTGTCGCCGGATGTATACTTGTCCGCGTTGGCATAACCGCCCAGGCCGGCCACGCCGAATCCGCCCGTAAAGGACAGGATCAGCGCGCATGCCAGCACCATCCCGCAAATAATCATGGCAATCTTGATTTTCTGATCCCTGCTCATTTTAAATCTTCCCCTTATTCCTCAGAATACTCAGTACCACCAGTGCGATGCCCGCCGCGACGCCGACGATCGTCAGCACCCCGGGACCGCCGGATCCGTGCAGGCGGATCACGTTCATCATGTTCAGGAACAGTACCGCGTCGATGGCGATCACCAGTACCGCCTTATTGCTCTTCCCGACCCACTTCTGCAGCTGCTTTGCCCGGATCACCCATGGCAGGAAGCAGACCGACAAGCCGAACAGCGTGGCGCTGGATGCCACCCAGAACCAGTTGCCGCCGGTCACCAGGCAGGTGACCGCGAAGAGAATCATCAGGCTCGCGGTAAAGGAGCAGAACATCCAGAACGCCTTGCTTCCCATGGGCGCCATAACCGGAACCACCGTCAGGCTCGCCAGCACCGCCAGGGACGCCAGCACGATAAAGAACCAGTTCATCGCGCTGCCCACCGTCAGGTTGATAATCAGCAAAATCAGGATCGGGATCAGCAGGCCGCCGGATACCGTGGATCCCACCACAGCGGAACGCTTCTTGAACTGGCGTACGCCGTAGGAGATCACGTCTTCCTTTTCCTGCTGCAGTCCTGTCTCTATTTCATCATTCTTCAGCCTCTTCAGCATTCCGCCGCATTCGGGGCATTCCGCCAGGTGTTCTTCCACCACACGGCGGCTTTCCTGGCTGCAGGCGTCGTCTGCGTACAGCGGCAGCAGATCGCGAATCACATCACAGGAGTTTTTCATTGTGCCTCCATCCTTTCCTGTAGTTTGAGCCTGGCCCGGTGATATGTGACCCGGGCCCAGTTCTCGGTCTTTCCGAAGATCGTTCCGATTTCCCGGAAGCTCAGTTCACCGAAAACCCGCAGTTCAAAGATTTCCCGGTACGGTTCCTCCAGAGCGTGCAGCGCCACATGGATTCGAAAGGAGGAATCCCGATCCGCCGCGGCCTGCTCAATCCCTTTTCCCGTGTCCGGTACCTCTTCCGGAATCGGTCCGGTCTTGCTCTGGCGCCGCTTCTCGTCGTAGAAACAGTTCTTCGCGATGGCGCACAGCCAGGTGACCTCATCCGATTCCTGCCGGAAGTCTCCGGCTTTGGAAAATGCCCGGTAGAAAGTTTCCTGCGTGATCTCCTCCGCCTGCTCCCGGTCGCCCGCAAGCGTCATGGCGTAGGAGAATACCCGCATGTAATGGGCCTCATACAGTTTTCCGGTCTGTTCCCGGTCCACATCCTCACCCCCTTTCTGCCAGATTCATCGATTAGACGCACAAAAACGGATTTCGTTACAGGAATTCAGAAAATTTTTCCAAATAATTTTTCGGCACAAAAAATTCAGCGGACTTACGCCCGCTGAATGCTTGAATCGTGCTTACTTTTTCCGCTTCAGGAATCCGGGCACTCCGTGGTCATCCGTTACCAGGGCCTGGTTCTGCGGAATCGCCTGGAAGCTGCCGGTCTGTCCGGTCACCTGCCCGTTGTTGTTGAACAGGGGCTGGTAGTTCTGCGGCTGTCCCGCGGAGAACGGTACATTCTGCTGCATCGGCACGTCCGCCTGGCCGTTCACCGGCTGGAAGGGCCGGGTGGCCTGCGGGGCCGTCTGCTGATAGCTGAAGCCCGTCTGGAAGGAGCCGGTGTTCACCATGCCGGGAACGCCCATGCTGGGCCGGCTGGAGCTCATGAAGGTGGGCATGTCGCCGGTGTTGCCGCTGGCAAAGGCGGACGTAGGCGCGCTCTGTTCAAACAGGTCGCGGGTGGCCGGCGTCTCGGGCTTGGCGGAGAAGTTGGTCCCGAAAGAACCGAACAGCCGTTCATGCTCGATCTCCCGCGGCTTGCGCGCGGGCTCCTTGGTCGGGAACGGGGTCTTTTCGAAGCCGGTGGCGATGACCGTGATCCGGACCTCGTCGCCCATGGTTTCGTCAATGCCCGCACCGAAGATGATGTTCGCATCGGGATCGGCCGCTTCCATAATGAGGTTGGCCGCCTCGTTGATATCCACAATGGAGATGTCCGCGCCGCCGGTCACGTTGATCAGCACCGCGCGTGCACCGTCGATATTGGTCTCCAGCAGCGGAGAAGCGATCGCGTTCTTCGCGGCTTCCACCAGCCGGTTCTCGCCGGAGCCGACGCCGATACCCATATGGGCCATTCCGCCGGATTCCATAACGGTCTTCACATCCGCGAAGTCCAGGTTGATCATCGCAGGCACCGCGATCAGGTCGCTGATGCCCTGGATGCCCTGGCGCAGCACGTCGTCCGCGATGCGGAAAGCTTCCAGCATGGTGGTTCCCTTGTTGACCACCTGCAGCAGCCGGTCGTTGGGGATCACCACCAGGGTGTCCACATGCTGCTTCAGTTCATCAATGCCGGCTTCGGCATTCTTCATGCGCTGTTTGCCTTCAAAATTGAAGGGCTTGGTGACCACCGCGATGGTCAGGGTGCCCAGGTCCCGCGCGATTTCAGCAACGATCGGGGCCGCGCCGGTACCGGTGCCGCCGCCCATACCGGCGGTAATGAACACCAGGTCCGCGCCTTTCAGGGCGGAAGCGATTTCTTCCCGGCTTTCCTCCGCCGCACGGCGGCCCACCTCAGGAATCGCGCCCGCGCCCAGGCCCTTGGTCAGCTTTTCGCCGATCTGGATCTTGACCTGCGCGTTGGACTGGCTCAGCGCCTGCCGGTCGGTATTCACGGAGATGAATTCGACACCGCGCAGACCCGCGTCCACCATGCGGTTCACCGCGTTGTTTCCGCCGCCGCCGCAGCCCACAACCTTGATGGAAGCGAAAGTGTTCTGTTCTTCGTTCTGGAATTCGATCATGTGCTTAACCTCCCAACAGACTCCGGAAAAAGTCTTTAATCTTGCCGCCCGCACCGGCCGCCGGCTGGTGCTGCTGCTCAATGGTATCGATAATCAGGTCCATCAGGCCCAGCGCACTGGAGAAGCTGTGGCTGTTGAGCTTGGTGGTCCGGCGGGGTGTCTCCTGTACGGGACGTCCCAGCTTGCCCGCCAGGTATTCCTTGCCGCCGCGGTTGAAGCTCAGCCCGCCGCCGGTGAGGAACACGCTGCTCCAGCTGCCCAGGGAACCGAAATCGTCGTCAATGCATTCCTTGATCTGGTCGCAGATGCCGTCCAGCGTCTTGGTGATGATGGGCTTGACCTGCTCCCGGGTGAAGGTGACACCCTTCTGCCCGTCCGTCCCGGGAACCTCGTAGGTTTCGCCGGAGGTTTCGATGCCGTATACGAACTTGCGCTTGATATCCTCGGCCGCGCTGAGGGAAATATCCAGCTCTTCGGCCAGGGCCACCGCGATGTCGCCGCCGCCCAGTTCAAGCACCTTGTGGTAGATGATCGCGTCGCCTTCCACACCGATGATCTCGGTGTTCAGGTAACCCATATCGATCAGGGCGGAAGTACGGTCCCGCTCCTGCTCGTTCAGGTAAAGCATCGCTTCACCCGCGGAAGTCGAGAAGAAACCGGCCACGACGATGCCCAGGTCCGCCATGCGGTTGGTCACGTCGTCCACAAAGAAACGGTTGCCCACCACGAAGCTGATGAACGCGGTCATTTCGCGTCCCTTCATGCCCACGGGCTCCAGCGTCTTCTTGCCGCTGTCCACCATGAACCAGGCGGGACTGGAATGCACCACGACGCCCGGAACATTGGACAGGTTCTCCGCGGCCTTGGTGAAGGCGGCCTTCACGTCCGCCGAGGTGACCCGCGGATCCGTCCCTTTCAGGGAAACGGTGACCTTCGTGGCGTATACATGCGTAAACGCGCCGGGAACGCCGACGTTGATCTCCCGGATCTTGGAACCGGCCTGCTCCTCCGCGTCGCTGATGGAGCGGCGGATGGCTTCGTCCAGCTGGCCCGGATTGTTCCAGCCTTCCTCCAGGTATCCGTCATATTTGGCCACGCCTGCCGCAACAATGTCGCAGCGCTGGCTGCCGCTGTTTTCGGCCACGAGCGTAACAATTTTGCTCGTACCGAAGTCAATGGCCGCAACCGTCGTTTTCATACCCTTTCAATCCTCCCGTGCTCAGGAATGTACCGGGATGCTACAGCAAAATCCCTACAAATAAATGCACACAACAAAGTATTATAGACGGAACTCCATTGTTTTGCAAGTATTTGCGGGGATTTTATTACAATTTTAATTCATTTTTTTAACAATTTCTCCGTTTTTCCCGTTCACGGGACTGCCGCCGGCGAGTAGGAAGGCGTTCCCGGATTGGAAACACTGATGGTTCCGCCGGTCTGTTCCATCTCGATCAGCTTCTGGCGCACCAGCAGCAGGCTGCGGAGTTTCGCGTGGATGGACTCGCTGTTGCCCATGGAAACCGTATAGCCGTCCCAGGTGGACATCAGCAGGGAGGAAGGATTGCTCAGGTCCACCTCCCGGATCTGGTCTGTGCAGCCCAGCACCTTCATCTCCATAAACAGGTCCCGGAAAACCAGCTCCTGGGCCGCCGAGGAGAGCACCATGGTCTGCCCCACGTGGGCGCCGGCCCGGATATCCAGGCCTTTGACCTCCACCAGCTGCATCCGGTCGCGCATGGAGGCGTCCTCGGTTTCGTAGAGCACCATGCCGGTTTTGTCCATCACGTATAGGATGCCGCACCAGGTCAGGAAGCAGCAGGCCTCCCGCTCCCGCACGGCGATGGTCACCGTGCCCGGCATCTCCTTCTCCAGGTAGCGGAACTGCAGCCGGTAAAAGTTATAGTTTCCCTTCGCTTCGGCTTCCGACGATGCGGCGGCAATCAGGTGCCGTTCCGTCTCCTCCTCGCTCAGCCGCAGGATGCTGTCACCCTTCCGGATGCCGCTGAGGCGGATCACGTCGGCGGCGGAGATGGCGCTGTTGCCCACCACCCGGATCTCCCGGACCCGGAACACGCCGAAATACATGATCATTACGGCAGCCACCAGCAAGCCCGCCAGGATCAGCACCGCCCGCAGGGAAATCACATGCTCGCGCCGCTTCTCCCCGGGCATCCTGCCCGCGTCCTTTCCGGAGGCTTTCTTCAGGTCGTTCCGGGTGTACTGGTATCCGGTACTTTGGGTTGCATCGCTCCAGAATTCACCGGTGTGGTCGCTCACGTTCCGGGAGCGCTGCTCCAGCAGCTCCGGCGCGTCGTCCGGCTCCTCAAAGGGATTGCTGTTGGCCGGGGCCGGGCCGAACCAGGTATTTTTCTGCCAGTCCTTCAGGCCATCCGGTGAACCGGGCATGCCGGAAGAATCCCCTGCCCGCCTGCGCGGGGGCTGCTGTCCGGGACCCTGCATCCGGTTCACCTCCGTTTTTTACAGATTTTGGCAACAAATTTACCAGACTTTGGTCTGTTTTTATGCTTTCGATTCCAGGTTGTTTACGATTTCCTTGAAAACCCGACCGCGTTCCTCGTAGTCCTTGAACATATCGAAACTGGCGCATGCCGGGCTCAGCAGCACGTTCCACCCTTTGTCCGCGGCGGCCCTCGCCTGCTCCACCGCCTGCCCCATGCTTTCCGCGTATTCCGTCTGTTTAAATCCGGCCCGCTCCAGGCTGGTTTTGATCAGCGGCGCGGTTTCACCGATGAGCACTGCCCGGCGGATGCAGGGGCTGTTCGCGATCTCTTTGGACAGCGGATCGAAGGAGGTGTGCTTATCGTATCCCCCCAGGATGATCACGGTGGGATCCGTCATGGTCTGCACCGCCTTGATGGTGGAATCCACGTTGGTGCCCTTGCTGTCGTTGATATAGGTAATCCCGTCCAGTTCGCGCACCCGCTCAATCCGGTGTTCCACGCCCCGGAAGGTCTTCAGCGTATGCCGGATCACCGGCACCGGCACCTTCATGGCGCCGGCCACGCAGACCGCGCCCAGCGCGTTCTCCAGGTTGTGGGGACCGGGAATGTAGATCTCGTCCGTCCGGCAGACCTTCTTTTCCGATCCGTCCAGCCGCAGGATCACATTGTCATCCCGCACGAAGGCGCCTTCTTTGACTTCCTTCTTCCGGCTGAACCGCAGCACATGGCTCTTCACCTGCTTCGCCAGGCCCTCCAGCCCGGGATCGTCCGCGTTGAAGACCGCGTAGTCCTCCGCTGTCTGGTTGCGGAACATCCGCATTTTCAGCTCCGTATAGACCTCCATGGTGCCGTGGCGGTTCAGGTGGTCTTCCGTAATATTCGTCAGCAGCGCCACATGGGGATGGAAGGTGTCCGCCGTTTCCATCTGGAAGGAGGAAACCTCACAGACAATCACGTCCTCGCTGCGGCTGACCAGCGCCGCCAGGGAGAAGGGATAGCCGATATTGCCCACCACGTGGGTCACCTTCCCGCTGTTGGCAAACATCTCGCCCAGCAGGGAGACGGTGGTGGTCTTTCCGTTGGTTCCGCTGACTGCTGTCAGCACGCCCTGGGACAGCTGTGCGGCCAGCTCCAGCTCGCCGATCACATAGATGCCCATTTCCTTTGCCTTCACCACAAAGGGAGCCGTATCCGGAATACCGGGGGAAATCACCAGGCAGTCCTGCCCTTCCAGCAGTTCCATGGCGGGGCGGCCGAACTGCCGGTTCAGCTGCAGGCCTTCCAGCGGCAGGAGCTGGCTTCCCAGTTCCTTCTCGCTCTTGCTGTCGTTGACCGTCACGTCCGCTCCGCAGGCACGCAGCAGCTGGGCCGCAGCCACACCGCTGCGAGCCATGCCCACGACAAGGACCTTTTTCTGCTCGTAATTCATCTCTCTTCCCCTTGCCTTACATCAGTATACTCAGCACGGCGATCAGGCTCAGCACCAGCGTTACGCCCGCGTACATGCTCACAATCTGTGTTTCGGAATAGCCCTTCTTCTCAAAATGGTGGTGAATGGGGCTCATCAGGAAAATCCGCTTCCCGTGGGTCAGCTTAAAGTAGTAGCGCTGCATGATCACGCTGACGCTGCTCATGATCGGCGTAAAGAAGATCAGGATCAGCAGCAGCGGCTGCCGCAGGAGCATGGCCGCGGCGACCATACCGCCGCCCAGCAGCATGCTGCCCGTATCGCCCATGAAGGTCTTTGCGGGATAGCGGTTATACCGCAGGAAGCCGACGCAGGCGCCGGCCATGCTGATCATGAACACCGCGGTGACTTCTGCCCCGTTCCGGTCCGCCGTGCCCGCCAGGGCCGGCACCGTCATCAGCAGCAGGCAGATCACCGTCCAGGCGGAAGACCCGACGGCTGTCACCGTGCCCAGCAGTCCGTCCAGCCCGTCCTGCAGGTTGCTGCTGTTCACGATGAAAATGGTCAGCAGCGCCATCACCGGGATATAGAAGATGCCCAGGTCCCATTCCACTGCGAAGAAGGGAATGCGGATCCTGCTCCCCACCGCGGGAGAGAAATAGCAGTAGACGCTGAAGCCCACAGCCACGATCACCTGTCCCGCAATCTTCTGCCACGGGGAAAGGCCGTCATGCCGCTTTTTCACAGCCTTGATATAGTCGTCCGCGAAGCCCACCGCCATGCTCAGCAGGGACACAGCCAGCAGCGGGAAAATGAAATCCCATGCGCCGTCCCATTTCGCCGGATGGAACACCAGGGACGCAATCACAATCCCGGCCGCCATCATCAGCCCGCCCATTACGGGCGTTCCCTGCTTCTGTTGGTGGGCCGGGCCCAGTTCATATATTGTCTGTCCGAAATGGAGTTTTTTGAGATAAGCGATCAGTTTCGGTCCCGTCACAAGCGCGATTGCCACGGAGAGCAGCAGCGCGCCGATCAGTCTGAACATTCCGTCATCCGACTTCCTTTCAGGAGAACATTTTTATCCTATTATAATTCTCCGCCAGGGGTCAGGATTCCTTTTCTTCCCGCATCTCCGTCAGCAATTCGCTGACGATCACCTTCTCGTCAAAAGGCCGTTTGATGCCCATGATTTCCTGGTAGGTTTCGTGTCCCTTGCCGGCCAGCACGATCACGTCCCCGTCCTCCGCCATGGTCAGCGCCTTCCGGATGGCTTCCCGCCGGTTTTCGATCACTTCGTAGCTCTTTCCGGTGGGCTTGATACCCTTTTCGATGGCCGCGAGGATCACCATGGGATTCTCCGTCCGCGGATTGTCCGAGGTCAGGATGCAGTGGTCCGCCAGGCGTCCGCCGATTTCGCCCATCATCGGGCGCTTGCCCTTGTCCCGGTCCCCGCCGCAGCCGAACACTGCGATCAGCCGGTTTCTCGTAAACTGCCGCACCGTGGAGAGGATGTTCTGCAGTGCGTCCGGGGAATGGCTGTAGTCCAGGATGACCTTGTAGGGCGTGCCGGTCTGCAGCACCTCGATCCGTCCCGGAACCCGGGTCACCGCCTCCAGGCCCTCTTTGATCTTCTCCGGCGCAATGCCCATGATCAGGGCGCAGCTGGCGGCCGCCAGCGCGTTGTAAACGTTGAACATACCCGTCATCCGCATGTGGATCCGGAGCTCGTTCATGCCGTTCATGCGCACGGTGAAACGTACGCCTTCTTCGGTGATCTCAATATCCCGGGCGAACACATCCGCGTTCACGCAGATGCCGTAGGTGATAAAGGGCTGCGTCAGTCCCTCCTGCATCTTTCCGGAGGTCTCATCGTCCGCGTTGATGGCGGCGTTCTGCGCCATGCCGGAGGTGAAGAAGCGTTTCTTCGTTTCGAAATACCGCTCCATCGTATAGAAATAATCCAGATGGTCCTGGCTCAGGTTGGTGTAGCAGCCCACTTCATAGCTCATGCCGTCCAGCCGGTTCATATCGATGGCGTGCGCGGAAACTTCCATGCAGCAAACCTTCACGCCCTCGTCCGCCATCATCTTCAGCATCCGCTGCAGGTCAATGGGGTCCGGGGTGGTCAGTTTGCTGTCCAGGTGTTGTTCCTCCACAACGGTTCCCGTGGAACCGATGATGCCGCACTTGAGGCCGGCGCTTTCACAGATGCTCTTGAGCAGGTAGGTGGTGGTGGTTTTTCCCTTGGTGCCGGTGATACCGATCATCCGCATCCTGCGGGAGGGATGGCCGTAGAAGGCGTCCGCGATCCGGGCCATGGCCGCCCGGCCGTTATTCACCAGCACCTGGGGCACATCCATGTCGATGTAGCGCTCCACAATCAGTGCCACGCAGCCGTTCTCCACCGCCTCCCACGCGTAATCGTGGGCGTCAAAACGGGCGCCGACAATACAGAAAAACAATCCTCCCTCGGTTTTATCCCGGCTGGAGGATGTAATCTCACGGATTTCCGTGTTCATATCACCCTTTGTGGAGACCACATAGGGCAGTTCTGTCAGCAATTCCCACAATTTCATATCATGCATCTCCTGCCTGGCTTCAGTTTTCGCCGAAGCTGCTCGTTGTCCATCCCGTGCTGCCGCTGCGCAGTTCGGCGGTAATCGCTCCGCTGCTGATCTCCTGCGGCGCCGTGAGGGTAATGGTCTGGGCACCGTAGCCCGAAATCAGGTTCAGCTTGACCGCCTCGGTGCATACGCTGACATCCGAAGCGCTCAGTTCCAGTTCCTGCTTCAGCAGGTCATTCCGTTTTGTCATGTCCGCAATTTTGCTGTCCAGCCGTCCGATGGTCCGGCTGCTGATGCTGATACCGGCCAGGTCTGCCACCAGGATGGCTCCGCACAGCAGGACGATGGCGGCCACGATGATCCAGGCCACATCCCAGCGGATGCCGTCCCGGGAGATGGCTTTCCGCTTTGGCCGGGCTTCCTCGATCACCTGGAAGCGCCCGCTGGGGCTGATGCCCATGCCGTTGGTCCAGTCCTGCGTGTTCGTGAAGGTCCGCATGGAGTCAGAGCAGGTCATCCGCTGCCGGTGCAGGCTGTTCACCTGCTGCCGTTCGCCGGTGCGACGGGCAATCGTCTCCCGGATCTGCCGGGTGGCGTCCTGTACCCTGCGTCCTGTGCGGATCGGCATCTCAAGCATGGCTTACTCCTCCTCTTTCTTCTCCAGGCCGGCGATCATTTCCAGCAGTTCAGGCAGCTCTGTGCCGAACTGGGTCCAGCTCTCGCTGCTGACCGTCTCCGCCACCACGCGGATATGGTCGTTGGCACCGGTAATCTCCACGTCCCGCTCCTCCCCCAGGATCTTCTGGCGGATATTGGCGGGAAGCAGCACGCGCCCCTGCCCGTCACAGGTCTGTTCGTCATAGCTCAGCGCGTAGAACTGCTCCAGGTACCGGTTCAGCGCAGGATTCAGTTTGCCAAGCTTTTCATATGCCTCGTTGCGTTTCTCCCACATCTCCGTCGGGTATACCGCAATCGACTTGAAGTCGTAAGAGGGGGCAACGCAGAATTTTTCGCCCAGTTTGTCGCGGAAGTTCTGGGGGATGACCAGGCGTCCCTTCGTGTCCAGGCTGTGGTTGAAAGAGCCGATAAACCGTACGGGCCGTTCACTCATCGACACCGCTCCCCCTTTCTACCACTTTTATGTTCATTTTTGGGATTAAATTCCCTTTTTCCCCACAAATTTAGCATAGATTTGTTCCCCTTGCAAGCCTGAATTCACATTGAAAACAAAGGGAAAGCGGTATTTTTGTTTCTTGATTTTAATCTTTTTGTAATATTTTTGTAATATTTACGGCCCATCCGGAGGCTACTTTTTCTGTGATTCCCATATCTTGTATAAAAAAGAAAGCCGATCCCCAATCCGGGGACCGGCTTTTCGCCAGGCCTGTCGTTTTTGTAACAAAAAGTTTAGAATTAAATTGTGCTGCTGTTTACGGCCAGGGGATTTCCACCGGCCGGAAACCGATGCCGTCGCAGGAAACCGGATAGTAGTGAATCCCGCCGGCTTCCCCGGCAAAACCCTCCGCGAAGGAGGCGCCGTGCAGATGCCCGTACACCGCTGTTTTCACCCGCGGATGCTCTTCCAGGATCCGGGTGAAGGGCGTTTCGGGATCTTCCTTCATCCGGGGCGGGAAATGAATCATCACCAGGATCGGTTTCTCCCCCGGCAGTGCTTCCGCCCGGCCCAGCGCCAGCTCCAGCCGCTGCAGCTCCCGGCGGAAAACCTTCTCGTCCTCCGGGGACAGCGGATTGCGCTGGGTGGGATAGTTCCATCCCCGGGTGCCGCAGATCACACAGGGGCCGGCATCCACCGCGTCAAACTGGAGGACCGTCATTCCTTCCGGCAGCGCCGCGCGCACCCGGCTGACGGAGGACCACCAGTATTCGTGGTTTCCCTTGCACAGGATTTTCCTTCCCGGCAGGGCGCCGATTTCCTGCAGGTCCGGAATGGCATTCTCCAGCTGCATGGCCCAGCTGATGTCCCCGGGAATCAGGACCGTGTCCTCCTCCCGGACCGTTTCGCGCCAGGCTTCGCTGATATGAAAAAAATGCCTGTCCCACTGGGAACCGAACACATCCATGGGCTTATCGTCGCCCCCCGGCATGTGCAGGTCCCCGATGGCAAACAGGCGCATATAATCTGAATCCCTTTCCGGCCGGATGCCCGGCTGTTTACTCTTCTTCTTCCTCTTCGTCCTTCGCGTCTCTTTCCTCGTCCTCCCGGACATCCTCCAGGCTCAGTTCTTCCTCGATTTCACCGTATTCCTGGCTCGGAATGTTCTCATCCTCTTCGGGGATGATTTCATCCATGCCGCTCACGGAATCCATATCGCCGATATTGCTGGTATCCACGTTCTCGCTGCCTTCACCGTCATCGGTGTCGTCCGGCGTGGAGTTGCTCTTGTTCATTTCCTTCAGGCAAAACAGGCAGATATCCTTTCCGGGCAGCGCGGGCTCCTCGTTGCAGATGCTGCACAGTTCCACTTCGTCCTGGCTGTTTTCGCCTTTCAGCTCCCGCAGACACACCTTGCAGTACTTCTCATCCTCGCGGATATAGTTCAGGTCGCATCTGGGGCACTTTACCAGATTCATTGCAGTTTCCTCCTCGAATCCGCCCGTTTCAGGGATTCATCCCCACCCAGGCGCTGATCACGGGATCTATTTACCACTGTTGTCCCATTTTTCTTTGGATGCAGGACAAAAAGCTGCACGCCGCTTCCACTTTCAGGAATTTCGGCCCACAAAGCCTTCTCTATGAGCGTCCCCGATCCACGGCTCGTGATTATACACTCTTCCCAGCCGGTATGCAATAGGAAAAATTTGGCTTTCTGTACGAATACGGTATTTCCGTTTCAGCCCTTCAGGATTTCTTCCAGTTTCCGCAGCAGATCGTCCCGGCCGGTGCCGTCCTCCCCGCTGAAGCAGATGATTTCCCAGGGCTGCACGCTCAGGGCCCGGCAGATAGGCGCCAAGTACTTCATGCGGGCGCCGCGGCTGATCTTGTCCGCCTTCGTGGCGATAACGGAGAACGGAATGCCGGATTCCCGCAGGAAGCGGTTCATGGTGATGTCATCCTCCGTGGGCTCGTGGCGGATATCCACCAGGCACAGCACATGCTTCAGTTCCTCCGCCTGGGCGAAATAATCCTGCATCATCTTGCCCCACCGGAGCTTTTCCTGCTTGTCGACCTTCGCGAAGCCGTATCCGGGCAGGTCCACCAGGTGGAACTCCCCGTTCAGCAGGAACACATTCAGCAGCCGGGTCTTTCCCGGAGTGGCGCTGGTCCGCGCCAGCTTGTTGCGCCGGCACAGCCGGTTGATCAGGGTGCTTTTGCCTACGTTGCTCTTTCCGGCAACGGCAATCTGGGGAAGTCCCTTTCCCGGAAACTTCCCGTACTCCGCCATGGAGGTGACAAACTCCGCAGACTTGATTTCCATGCTTTGCTCCTGATCTCAGTTCCGTTTCAGCGCCGTGTCCAGCACCTCCCGGATCTCCCGCACCGGGACAATCCGGAATTTGGCCAGCACGTAGTCCGGGATCTTTTCCAGGTCCTTCCGGTTCTCTTCCGGAATGATCAGGGTATCGATCCCCGCCCGGTAGGCCGCCAGGGTCTTTTCCTTCAGTCCGCCGATGGGCAGCACCCTGCCCCGCAGCGTAATCTCGCCGGTCATGGCCACGTTCTGCCGCACCGGTGTCCCGGTCAGCGCGCTGACCAGCGCTGTCGTCATAGTCACGCCCGCGGAAGGTCCGTCCTTGGGTACGGCGCCTTCCGGCACATGGATATGGATATCCTGCTTCTGGTAGAAATCCGGATCCAGGTGCAGCTCGTCGCTGTGGGCCCGCACCCAGCTGAAAGCCGCCTCCGCGGATTCCTTCATGACGTCGCCCAGCTGGCCGGTCATCTTCAGGGTGCCCTTGCCGCTCATCAGTGAGCATTCCACTTCCAGCATTTCCCCGCCGACGGAGGTATATGCCAGTCCGTTCACCACGCCGATCCGGGGCTCCTTCTCCGGATCCTCCCGCACGAACCGGGGCGCGCCCAGCAGCTCATGCAGCGTTTTCACGTTCACGGTCATGGTATGCTTCCCGCTGTCCAGCATCTTCACCGCCGCCTTGCGGCAGACGGCCGCGGCGGTCCGCTCCAGGGTCCGCACGCCGGCTTCACGGGTGTAGCCTTCGATCATGGCCTTCATGGCCGGCTCGTTCATCTTCAGGGCGTTTTCCCGCATGCCGTGTTCCCGGATCTGCTTGGGCATCAGGTGGCGCCGGAGGATCTGCAGCTTTTCCTCTTCGGTGTAGCTGGGAACCTCGATCAGCTCCATCCGGTCCAGCAGGGGCGCCGGAATGGTTTCCATGCTGTTGGCCGTGGTGATGAACATCACCTTGCTCAGGTCAAAAGGCAGCTCCAGGTAGTGATCGCGGAAGGCATAGTTCTGCTCTGAATCCAGCACTTCCAGCATTGCGGACGCCGGATCCCCGCGGAAGTCCCCGCTCATTTTGTCGATCTCATCGAAGAGGAATACAGGGTTCACCGTCCCGGCCTGTTTGAGTCCGGAAATGATCCGGCCCGGGATGGATCCGATATAGGTCCTGCGGTGGCCGCGGATTTCTGCTTCGTCCCGCACGCCGCCCAGGCTCATCTGTACAAACTTCCGGCCCACCGCTTCCGCAATAGCCTTCACAATGCTGGTCTTGCCCACGCCGGGAGGGCCGACGAAACAGAGAATCGGGCCCTTCAGGTCCTTCTTCAGCTGCAGCACAGCCAGATATTCAATGATCCGCTCCTTGACCTCTTCCATGCCGTAATGGTCCCGGTTCAGGACTTCACGGGCCCGGTTCAGGTCCAGGTTGTCTTCGGTTTCCTTGCCCCAGGGCAGGTCCAGGATCCATTCCACGTAGGTCTGGCTGACGGTGATTTCCGGGGTCCCCGGCGCCATGCGGCTCATCCGGTCCAGCTCTTTCTCGCACTTGGCCCGCGCCTCTTCGTTCAGGGGCGTTTCCTCCATGCGCTTGCGCAGGTCCGCGGTTTCCGCGTCATCCCGGTCTCCCAGCTCGTTCTGTATCGCCTTGATCTGTTCCCGCAGGTAGTAGTCCTTCTGGTTCTTCTCCACCTGCTTGCGGATCCGGGCCTGGATCTGCTTCTCCGCGTCCGCCATATCGGTTTCCCGCATCAGAATGGCGCAGACCTTCTCCAGCCGCTTCACAGGATCCAGCTCGTTCAGGATCTCCTGGCGGTCCTCCTGCTTCGTCAGCACGTTGGCTGCCAGCAGGTCCGCCGCTTCCCCGGGCTTCTCCACCGAGCGGATGGAGTCCGCCGTTTCCTGGCTGACCCGCTGGGAAGAGCGGGCGTATTCCGCAAAAAGATCCTGGCAGGTGCGCAGCAAAGCCTTCGATTCCGCCGAACGCGGAACCTTGTCCTCGCACACCCGGATTACAGCGCTCATGCAGGGATCGTCCCCCAGCGTTTCTTCAATCACGCCGCGGCTTTTTCCCTCCACCAGCACCCGGATATTTTCCCCGGGCAGGTTCATCACCTGCCGGATTTCCGCGATGGTGCCGACCTTGCACAGGTCCTTCCATCCCGGATCTTCCACGTTCTCATCCTTCTGGCTGACCAGGAAGGTCTTCTGGCGGTCCGACATACCCTGTTCCAGTGCCATCACCGACTTGGGCCGGCCCACATCGAAGTGGAGCACCATGTTGGGGAATATCATCAGTCCGCGCAGCGGCAGAACCGGCAGATGTACAGTTTGCAGTTTTCTCATTTTATCCTCTTATCAGCTAATTTCTTTCGCGTCCTCACTCTGCTGCCGGCTGTCCGAGCGCTTGGCGCTCCTCCGGTTGCGGACGCCCGCGATCAGCTTCGGCTTGCCGCCGGTCACCGCGTCCTTCGTGATGACGCACTCGTTGATCTCCGTCTGGCCGGGCAGGTCAAACATCGTATCGAGCATGGCGTCCTCGATGATGGCCCGCAGGCCGCGGGCGCCGCACTTGCGGGTGATCGCCTGCTTCGCGATCTCCCGGATGGCGTCGTCCTCAAAGGTCAGCTTCACGCCGTCCATATCCATCAGCGCTTCGTACTGCTTGCACAGGGCGTTCTTCGGCTCTGTGAGGATCCGCACCAGGGCGTCCTCATCCAGCCCGTCCAGCGTCACCAGGATCGGCAGGCGGCCGACGAATTCCGGAATCAGGCCATACTTCGTCAGGTCTTCCGGCCGCACATCCTTCAGGGCATCGGTGCGGGCGGGATCCCGCTGGCTCTGCACTTCAGCGCCGAAGCCAAGCACCTTCTTGCCGATGCGGTTTTCGATGATCGGCACCAGGCCGTCAAACGCGCCGCCGCAGATGAACAGGATGTTGGTGGTATCGATCCGGATCATTTCCTGGTGGGGATGCTTGCGGCCGCCCTGCGGGGGCACCGCGGCTTCCGTTCCTTCCAGGATCTTCAGCAGCGCCTGCTGTACGCCTTCGCCGCTGACGTCCCGGGTGATGGACATATTCTCGCCTTTACGGGCAATCTTGTCGATCTCATCGATGTAGATAATGCCGCGCTGGGCCTTCTCGATATCCCAGTCCGCCGCCTGGATCAGCCGCAGCAGGATGGTTTCCACGTCGTCACCCACATAGCCGGCTTCCGTCACGCTGGTGGCGTCCGCGATGGCAAAGGGAACCTCCAGGATCTTCGCCAGCGTCTGGGCCAGGTAGGTCTTGCCGCTGCCGGTGGGGCCCAGCAGCAGGATGTTGCTCTTCTGGAGCTCCACATCGTCCTTCCGCTGTTTCCGGTTGATGCGCTTGTAATGGTTGTAAACAGCCACGCTCAGGGCGCGCTTCGCCCTCTCCTGGCCGATAACGTACTCATCCAGGATCGCCTTCATTTCCGCAGGCAGCGGAAGCTTCTTCATCTCCGTCTGCTTGCCGCTGCCGCCGTTATCCATGAAGTCTTCATCCTTCAGGATATCGTTACACAGCTCGATGCACTCGTTGCAGATGTAGACGTTCGGACCGGCCACCAGCCGTTCCACCATATTCTGGGATTTTCCGCAGAAAGAGCACCGCGGCCCCTGGCGGTTCATGTTTCCGTTGTTGTTTGCCATGTTTCAGACCCTCACTTCGCCTGCTTATCCCGCGGCTGATAGATCTCGTCAATAATATGGTACTCCAGCGCTTCCTCAGCGCTCATGAAATAGTCCCGTTCCACATCCGCCTGCACCTTCTTCAGGGGCTGTCCGGTCATTTCGGCCATCATGGCGGTCATCTTCTTCTTGGTCTTCATCAGCCATTCGGCGCGGATGGCCACATCCGTCGCCTGGCCCTGGGCGCCGCCCAGGGGCTGGTGGATCATCACTTCGGCGTTGGGCAGCGCCAGGCGCTTTCCCTTTTCGCCGGCCATCAGCAGGAACGCGCCCATGCTGGCAGCCATGCCGACGCACACGGTCCGGACCTGCGGCTTGATGTAGCGCATGGTGTCATAAATCGCCATGCCGGCCGTCACGGATCCGCCCGGGCTGTTGATGTAGAGGCTGATATCGCTGTCCGGATCTTCCATTTCCAGGAACAGCATCTGCGCCACCACCAGGTTGGCAGTTTCGTCAGTGATCTCGCCGCCCAGGAAAACAATCCTGTCCTTCAGCAGGCGGGAGTAGATATCGTAGGAGCGTTCGCCCCGGTTTGTCTGTTCAATAACCATTGGGATCAGCGGCATGTGGTTTCCTCCTTCTTTCCGGACAGGAACGGCGGCCCGGCCGGGCCGCCGCTGGATTCATGTGAAATTATTCCTCGGCGGTCTTTTTGTTCGCCGCGGTCTTCCTTGCGGGTTTCTTTGCTTCGCCTTCAGCGGCTTCCGCCTTCTCTTCCGCCTTCTTCACGGTCTTCTTGGCGGCGGGCTTCTTCGCGGGCTTCTTTTCCGCTTCGCCTTCAGCAGCTTCCGCGCTCTCTTCCGCCTTCTTGGCAGTCTTCTTCGCAGCGGGCTTCTTCGCGGCCTTGGCGGGCTTCGCCTCTTCCGCCTTTTCTTCCTTCTTCTCCAGGATCGTCGCGTCCTTCTTCAGCAGATCCAGCACCAGCTGAATGGCGGCGTTATCCTTCAGGTAATCCTTCTGCTCGTCCGTCAGGTCCTTCTTGAAGGTCTCGACGTCCAGGCCGTTGCGCTCCGCCTGGTCAGCGATCGCCTTTTCGATATCCGCTTCCGTGGGCTCGATCTTCTCGGCCTTGCGGATGGCGTCAATCACAAGCTCGGTCTTCACGCGCTTTTCGGCTTCGGGCTTGTACATGGCCTTCATGCCTTCGATGGTCTGGCCGGTGTACTTCATATAGTCTTCGATCTTCAGGCCCTGGTAGCTCATGCGCATGGCCATTTCGCGCACCATGTATTCCGCCTGGTCGTCAATCATGGCCTGGGGAACGTCCATCTGGGCATTCTCCACAGCCTTGTCCACCAGCGCGTTCTCGGCGGCGATCTCGTTGCTCTTGTTGACCTTTTCGGTCAGTTCCTTCACGATGGAATCCTTGTATTCCGCGAAGGTGTTGAATTCGCTGATATCAGCGGCGAAATCGTCGTCCAGCTCGGGCTTCTCAGTGACCTGGATGCCGTTCACCTTCACATGGAACACCGCGTCCTTGCCCTTCAGCTCCTCGGCGTGATATTCGTCGGGGAATTTCACCTGCAGGTCCTTCTCCTCGCCGATGTTCATACCGATCATCTGCTCTTCGAAGCCTTCGATGAACTGATGGCTGCCGATCTTCAGGGTCTGGTTCGCAGCGGTACCGCCGGCGAACGCAACGCCGTCCACCGTGCCGGCATAGTCCAGGTTCACGGTGTCGCCTTCCTGCACGGGACGGTCATCCACATCAATGGTGCGGCTGGCCTTTTCCTGATCCTGGCTGATGCGGGCATCCACCATTTCGTCCGTCAGCTTCTGCTGTTCGGCTTCCACGGTCAGTCCCTTGTACTCACCCAGGGTGACGTCCGGGCGGACAAACACTTCCAGATGGAACTTCAGGTCCTTGCCGGCGCCGATCTCGTCCAGGTCGATCTGGGGGCGGTCGACGGGGTGCAGGTCATATTCCTTCACGGCCGCTTCGTACACGTCCGGGAAAAGCAGTTCAAACGCGTCGTCATAGAAAACGCCTTCTCCGTACAGCGTCTCAATCATTCTCCGGGGGGCCTTGCCCTTGCGGAATCCGGGAACATTAATCCGGCCGCGCAGCTTCAGAAAAGCCTTCTGCATCGCCTCGTCAAACTGCTCGGCGGGGACGGTGAACGTCAGTTTCGCTTTGTTTCCGGAAACCTTCTCATAGGTATGGCTCATGAATATCTTTCCTCCTGAATCTGTCAGATAAAACCTTCAGCGCATAACACGCCGGATGGCATTGTAACACAAGTGCGGCGCCTTTGCAACTCTTTCCCTTCCGATAAAAAACAGCACGGAACCCTTCCGGATTCCGCGCTGTAAAACATCCTGTCCTGTCAGCTGACGCCCATCATGCGGTGCAGCACTTCCTGGTACGCCTCGGCCACGTTGTCCATGTCCCGGCGGAACCGGTCCTTGTCCAGGGGTTCGTGGGTGCTGCTGTCCCAGAAGCGGGCCGTATCGGGCGTGATTTCGTCCGCCACGATGATCCGGCCGTGATACCGGCCGAACTCCAGCTTGAAATCGATCAGTTCGATGTTGATTTCCTTCAGGTAGGCCATCAGCAGTTCGTTCACCTTCAGGCAGGTGCTGTCGATCTTGGCCATTTCCTCCGGCGTGGCGGCCTTCATAGCATAGATATGGGTATGGTTGATGATGGGATCCACATCCATGTCCGTATCCCGCAGCACGTATTCCACCACCGGCGGTTCCAGCTTCTGCCCCACGGGAAGCCCCGTGCGGGTTGCCAGCTGGCCGGCCACCCGGTTCCGGATCTTGACAGCGAAGGGCAGCATTTCGCACCGCTTCACCAGGCTGTGCCGCGCGTCAATCTTCTCGATGAAATGGCTTTCGATCCCGTTGTCTTCCAGCAGCGAAAAAAGATGCTCGCACACAGCATTGTTCACTTCGCCCTTGCCGAGGATCCTTCCCCGCTTCAGGCCGTGAAAAGCCATGGCTTCATCCTTGAAATAAACGATCGCCTTGTCCGGATCATCCGTCGCGTATACCTTTTTCCCTTTTCCTTCGCGCAAAATCATCCCGATTTCAGGCATCCGGCATTTCCTCCGTTTGAAAGCTTTGAACGCCTGTATTTTATCATTCTGTGTCATTTTTCTCAAGACGTGCGAAATGTCACGTCTTCCACCCAAAAAAGACAAATGACGGACGTTCTTCCTCTTTTTCGGAAAAACGTTCGGATTCGCGGCCTTGCGCCGTTTTCGGGAAACAGGTAAAATAACAGGTGCCCCGCCTGCCGGCGGGCATTGAAATCACTCGCATGAACCATGGAGGAATGAAATGGACCATTACGGAAAAGCCCGCCGCGACGGGCTTCGCATCTATACAGCCGCGCTGCAGGCGCATGAGGACCCCTATCTCCCCGTACTGGAGAAGAAGGTGCCCGACCTGGCTTCCCTTTCCCGCCTTTCCCTGGGCGTGATCTCCATTCCCCTTTCCCGGGTGATGGGTTCCGTTTCGGAAGGGCGCTCCAAGGCATTCACGAAAAACTTTCTGCCGATTCTCGAGGGCGGAAGCGAATTCGCCGCCAAATGGGACCGCCTGTATGAAAGCGTTGAGTCCGAGGGTGTAAGGCAGCCGGTTACCGCCCTGGAGTATCTCGGATACTACTACATTATTGAAGGAAACAAGCGTGTCTCCGTCATGAAAGCCAACGGTGCGAAGGAGATCGAAGCGGATGTGTCCCGCGTCATCCCGCCCCGGACAGAGGATCCGGAGATCGTTTCCTATTATGAATACTGTGACTTCACGAAGGAAACCGGCCTCTACGCCATCCTGTTCACCCGTCCCGGCTCCTATCAGAAACTGGTCTCCCTGCCGGGGATGAAAGCCGGCGAAAAGTGGACGGAGGACGAGATCCTTTCCCTCCGTAAAATTTACGCTTATTTCTCCGAAGCTTATGAAACGCTGCTGAAGGATCATCCGTCCCTTCCGACGGGAGACGCGTTCCTCACCTACCTGACCGCCTTCGGATACAGGGAAGTCCGGGATGACGACCTGGACAAAACCAGGGATCGCATCCGCCTGATGGCCCGCGAGTTCGAAACCCATGACGGGCGTGTGAACCTGGTGATGGACCGGGCCGATCCGACAGCGGCCATGCCGATCATCGCTTCCCTTTTCTCTCCTTCCAAAGTAAAGGCCGCCTTCCTGTTCAACCGGCCCGTCGAGGATTCCGCCTGGAATTACTGGCACAACCTGGGACGGCTGGAAGCCGAGGAGAAGCTGGGCGGAAAGCTGGAGACGACTGCCTGCATCGTTCCTTCCCGCGCGGACTTTGAGGAAACCGTGGAACGGCTGATCAAAGACGGGTATACCGCTTTCTTCGCCACCTCGCCCGTCATGCTCAACAGCACCATCCAGCCGGCGCTGACGCATCCGGAAGTCCGTTTCCTCTGCTGCTCGCTCCTTTCCAGCTATACCAATATCCGGACCTACTATATGCGGTTCTACGAGGCCAAGTTCCTGCTGGGGCTGGCTGCCGGCATCCTCTCCGAAAACGGAAAAATCGGCTACATTGCCGACTTCCCGATTTACGGATCTCCCTCCGCGGTGAATGCTTTCGCGCTCGGCGCCCGGATGGTCAATCCGAAGGCAAAGATCTATATGAACTGGTTCTCCGCCTCCTGGTATGACGACAAGCAGCCTTTCCTGGATTCTGAAATCCGCGTCATCTGCAACCGGGACATCACCGCCCCGAAATATGACGCCCGGGATTACGGTCTCTATGTCCGCAAGGGCCGGAGCATCGTCAATATGGCAACGCTGGTTCCGCGCTGGGGCCTGTTCTACCGCCTGATCTGCGAGATGATCCTGAACGGAACGTTCAACCCGGCGGAAAACAGGCAGAACGCCACCAACTACTGGTGGGGCATCGGCTCCCATATCCTGGACGTGGCTTTCTCCGCCCGTTTTGATCCCTACGCAGCGCGGATCATCCATCACTTCCGCCAGGAACTGAAAGAAGGCTCCTTCACCCCCTTTGAAGGGGAAATCCGGGATCAGGCCGGGAATCTCCGCTGCGAAGCGGACCGCCGCCTGACGCCGGCTGAAATCCTCTGCATGGATTATCTTGTGGACAATGTTATCGGCTCCTTCCCGAAGGAGAACGAGCTCATCGAGTCCGCCCGTCCGCTGGTTCGGCTTCAGGGAATCCACGGGGAACTGATGCCCGAACTTTCCTCCTTCAGCTGGAACAGAAAGTGAGGGTATAGACAGCATGCGGATTCTGGCCATTTCGGACGAGCCCTCCCAGAAGCTCTGGGGGGAACGCTGCAGGGATGCGCTTGCAGGCGTGGATCTGATCCTCTCCGCGGGGGATCTGCCTTCTTCCTACCTGTCTTTCCTGACCTGTTTTACGAATGCGCCGGTAATCTACGTGCACGGCAATCATGACGATCATTATGCCCAGAAACCGCCGGAAGGCTGCCTGAGCGCGGACGGAAAAATCCTCCTGGTCAAAGGCGTCCGGATTCTGGGTCTGGGGGGCAGCTACCGCTACCGTCCCGACTGCACCCATATGTATACCGAAAAGGAAATGGCCGGGCGCATCGCTGCCATGCGCGGGAAGATCCGCGCTGCCGGCGGCTTTGATATCCTGCTGACCCACTGCCCGATCCGCGGCCTCGGCGACGAGGACACCCTTTCCCATCGGGGCTTTGAATGCTTCGGTCCCCTGCTGGAAAAATGGCATCCCGCCGTGATGGTCCATGGGCATATGCACCAGGCCTACACAGCCTTCTTCAAACGGCAGCAGGAATACAGCGGCGTCCCCGTCATCAACGCCTCCACTTCCTTCGAGTTTGACCTTCCGGAAACCCCGGACAAAAAAGAGCCCTCCCGAAGAGGCCTCCGCATGATGGAAAAAATGAGCCGGTTCGAATGAACCGGCTCATTTTCCAGTCATGAATCAGCAATATTTTGCTTCAAACTCTTCCGCCCTCAGCGGCTTGTCGAAATAGTATCCCTGCAGCAGTACCTTGCCGAAGCCCTTCAGGTAATCCCGCATTTCCGCGGTCTCCACGCCCTCAAAGCACAGCAGCATATCATTCTTCTCCGACAGCCGGGCCAGCATCTCCGCGAACTTCGGATCGTTCTCATTCTCCCGCATATGGGTGGTGAATTCCATATCCAGCTTGATCTCGTTCACGTTCAGGTGCAGGAGCAGGTCAATCGTGGAGAATCCGGTACCCATGTCGTCCAGCGCCACGCGCAGGCCGGCTTTTCGCAGTTCCTCCACCCGCTGTTTCAGCACGGCGAATTCCATTTCCTTGCAGCGCTCTGTCAGCTCCAGGATCAGGTGCTTCGGCGGGAAATTCTCTTCCTTCAGGATTTTCTGTACCCGCGGAACGAAGTCCTCTGCGTACAGCTGCAGCGCGGTGATGTTGACATTGATATTGAATTCAGGCAGCTTCTGCCGGATCTTCGACGCATGCTGCAGCGACATCCGGAGAATGTCGAACCCGAGCTCCGTATAGGCCGGATCGCTCTCCAGGAAGGAGATGAACCGCCCCGGCGGCACTTCCCCGTATTCCGGCGATTCGTAGCGCAGCAGCGCCTCCGCACCGGTAACCTGTTCGGTCTGGGCATCCACGATGGGCTGGAGCCGCACAAAGAAATGGCTCCGGTTGGTCAGGCAGTCGCTGTGCACCGCACGCAGCAGCGTGGCGTCTTCCTCCCGGAAGCTCCCCGTCTGCTTGCGGAAGAAGACTCCCGGGCAGCCCTGCTCGTAAGCCGCTTCCTCCGTGATGTACAGCAGCGCGCTCCGGGCCGCCTCCACATCCTTCAGGTAATCATCCGGCAGTTCGATGGCGCCGGCATAAATGCTCAGCGGAATGATCCGGTCTCCGGCCATCACACCGCCCGTGCAGCCTTCCCGCACCTTTCCGAACACTTCGTCGGCAACACTCCGGTCATTGCCTTCCAGGACAAAGATGAAACCCCTGCCCTCAGAATAGACTTCACCGTGTTCCTTCACCGCGTTCTGGCAGATCAGGGCCGTGGATCGCACGGCGGCAGCCGCTTCATCCAGCCCGAACAGCATCTTGATCCGGTTCAGGTTGCGGATTTCCATCCGCATGATGATCAGCTGTTCTTTCTCCGGAATCGCCGCTTCAATCTTATCCCGCAGGGAACGCTCATTTTTCAGTCCGGTAATGTTATCCCGGGTGGGCGGTGCGCCGTGGTTCACCACATAGCCGGAGAAGATGTCCGGCTCCCCGTCCCGGCCGTGGTACATTCCGCCGCGGCAGGTCACGTCCACATAGACGCCGTCTTTCCCTTTCGCCCGGTATTTGTAGAAGTGGTAGTCCTTTACACCCTTCAGCGTCAGCCGGACATCCTGTTCATATCCATCCCGGTCCGCCGGATGCACATGCTCCAGCCACTTGTCGGAGAAATCCTGGATAAACTCGCCTTCCAGCCCGAAGAATTCCGCCATGGCCGGTGCCACACGGGTCACGTTCGTCTCCAGGTTGGTCATGTAGGGGTAATATTCCTCACTGGTCAGGCACATGGCGTCAAACACGCGGTCTGTCAGGCCGTAGAGGTTCAGGCGTGTGCCGTTTTCGTGCACGGTGCCGACGGCGACTTCACGCTTCAGTTCCGTCTTGTTGCGGTACATCATGTAGTCCGCAACCCGCAGCACATCCCGCAGGTTGTTATACTTCGTATCGGACACCGCGTAACCGATGGCCAGCTCCGGCTGGTAGGCGCCGCGCTCCCCTTCCCGCATGCAGGCGTCGTGGACGCGCTGGATGTCCCGGACCACGGCCTTTTCATCCGTCCTGCGGTAGATCGCCAGGAATTCGTCGCCGCCCATCCGGTAGATATGTGCCGCCTGTTTCATGTTCATCACCAGCAGGGCGGCCACCTTCCCGATGTAGGCGTCGCCTTCCTGGTGGCCGAACAGTCCGTTGATGGAACGAAGATTGTTGATATCAATAAAAACAAACGTGAAGGGAATGGTCCGGTCCTTCAGGAATTCCGCGTCGTATTCCTGCATGTCGTGCTCGTAGCTGGAACGGGAGCCGAGGCCGCTGAGGGCGTCCATCATGATCTTCTTTTCCAGCACGGCCGCCGGGTTCTCCAGCGAGAAGAAGAAGCCCACCGTGATGACAGTGATCGCCGCGCCGGTGAACAGGAACTCCTTCACGAACACCTGCACCAGTTCCACCGCAATCAGCAGGAAAAGCATCGGCACCAGCAGCATCTGCAGGTGTTTTCCGACGCTTTTCCGGTTGGCCAGGATCATCCCGGCGGCGGCCACAAAATACAGGAAGCACAGTGCGAAACCGACCGTCGCCGCGGTGCCGACGCTGGCGTTGGTTCCGTCGAACGCAGCATATTCGATTTTCAGCGCACCGGTCAGCAGCAGGACCAGGTAAACAACCACCAGCGTATCCGCAACGATCCGCACGTTCCGGATCTTTCCCGGATAGCAGAGATTGGCCACATACAGCAGGATCTCCGCGGAGAACAGCATCGCGGAAATATAGAAAATGATATGGGCTGTGTCATTCACCCAGGGCGGTATCGTATCCGGGTGATTCACAGTCCACACAGTAACTCCGTCCATGATGACATGCACCATGGCGAAAGTCATGATTAAATTGAAGAGGCGCCCGTCTTTCCCCATGCGGAATGATTTGGAAACAAACAGCAAATAAATCAGCAGGATCAGGCAGACGATCTCAGTCCTCAGAATCAGGATGGGGTTCATCTGTGGAACTACCCCTTTCTGTCGGATCAGTCGTCACGCATCCATTGATTCTCCGACAGTATATCCCTCTCCCCCGAATCCAGGATATATGCAACATGCCGTTCATCCGGCACGGTTCTTTCGGATAAACCAAAGCGCTCTGGCGGCACATGAAGGCCGATATATTGTTTATTCCTGACAATTTTGACATAATCTGCAATGCTTGTCAATCTTTTTTCGAGTTCCACACCATATGGCACCGGTATCGGGGACAGGTGATTGTCCGATCCGGCGGTCATCACCAGGCCCATTCCCCGGCCCATCCGGTACGCCCGGGCATCATCCAGGGCATCATTGCCGCAGTTGGCTGCCTCTATGCCGTCGCAGAACGCCGTCCCCAGGCGGATGCGCTCCATGTATCCGCGGATCCGGAAGGGATGCGCCTGGATCACGCAGCCGCCGGCTTTATGCACCTCTTCCAGCTGCTGCCGGCGGGTCCAGTGCTCCATTTCCGGATGGGCGAGCATATATTCCTTTGTCAGTCCGTAAACAAGATATTCATCCCCGGCGAAGTTCTGCTCCAGGCCGAAGAAGACGTCGAGGCCCACCCGGTCCCCTTCCTCCTTCGCGTCCTCAAATCCGCTCCAGAACCAGTTGATCCGGTCTTTCCAGGGGAGGTTCCGGTCCACGGCGGTATTGCCGCGAAAAAAATGATCCGTCATGATGATCCCGGTATATCCGATATCCCGGTAAAAATGAACATGCTCCTTCCCGGTGCTCTTGCCGCATCCGCTGGCCTGGCAGGTATGCATGTGGGTTTCATACAAAAATGGCATGGCGTCCTCCTTCGGGTTCATCCATGCCATTATAGTCATTTACGGGGCTTTTGTCACCGGTTTTCCGTCCCCGGAGTGACCTGTTTTTCATTTTTCCTGTCGTTTTTTAATTCCCGCGCTCCAGGAGATTGACCAGGTACAGGAACTCTTCCTTGTAGCTGTCGCCCTTCACGCTTTCGCAGTCCCGCAGCAGCTCCAGGGCGCTGTCATACGTAGCGGTTCCCTTCCACTCGCTGTCCCGCAGGATCATGCCGATTTCAGTTACGGCCGCCGCGAACTTCATGTTGTCGCTGAGGGTTTCCGCGGGGGTCTTGTCCACCTTGTATTCGTACAGTTTGCTTTCCGTGCCTTCGGGCTCCTTGGCGCGGATGGCAACGGTCAGCAGTTCCCCTGTCGGGTCTCCCGCGCCGGTCTGGTAACGGGTTTCCGCCGCGCCGAAGTCAAACTCAGAATCCATCGGAACGATCTCGTACAGTGCGGTCATCCGGTGGCCGCTGCCGATCTCGCCGCCGTCCTTCGTGTCGTCCGCGAAATCTTCCGCCGCCAGCAGCCGGTCTTCATAGCCGATCAGCCGGTAACCCTTCACATACGCCGGGTTGAAGTCCACCTGGATCTTCACGTCCTTCGCCACGGTGATGAAGGTTCCGCCGCCTTCGGTCACCAGGGCCTTGCGGGCCTCATGGATCGTGTCCACGTACCAGCAGTTGCCGTTGCCGTAGTCCGCCAGGGCTTCCATCTTGTTGTCCTTGTAGTTGCCCATGCCCACACCGAGGCAGGTCAGGCTGATGCCGCTCTTCCGCTTTTCTTCCACCATCTTCACCAGGTCGCCTTCACTGGTGACGCCCACGTTCAGGTCGCCGTCGGTGGCCAGCAGGATCCGGTTCACGCCGCCTTCCACAAAGTACTTCTCAGCGATTTCATAGGCCCGGGTAATCCCGGCGGAACCGTTGGTGGCGCCGCCCGCCTCCAGTTCGGATACCGCTTCCATGATTTCCGTCTTGCCTTTTCCCGCTACCTGCACGCCTTCCAGCACCACCCGGTCCTGGCTGGCATAGGCCACGATGGATACGGTGTCTTCCGGCCGCAGCTCTTCCAGCAGCATCAGGAAGGCACGCTTCACCAGGTCCAGCCGGTCCGCACCGTACATGCTTCCGGAGGTATCGATCAGGAACACCAGGTTGTGTCCGGGCAGGTTATCCATTTCCGCGGTTTTCGCCTGCAGGCCGATCTGCAGCAGCTTCGTCTGGCTGTTCCAGGGGCAGTCCGCGTATTCGATGGTCACGCCAAAGGGATCGCTGCCTTCCGGCTGTTTGTAGTCATAGTGGAAATAGTTCAGCATTTCCTCGATCCGTACACTGTCCGCGGGAATCCTTTCCCCGTTCAGGATCCGGCGCCGCAGCTGGGCGTAGGAGGAGGTGTCTACATCCGCCGCGAAGGTGGACAGCGGAGAGGTCAGCGTGCTCAGGAAACGGTTGCTGTCAAAATGGCTGTACTCATCCGTATTGAATTCCGGCCAGTCACCCATGCTGTTTGCCGCGTAGGTTTTGGCCATGCCGCCGCCCATCACCATGCTGCTGTCGTAATACATCGCCGCAGCTTCCATTACGCCTTCTTCATAATCCACTTCGTAAGTCCAGTAGTCTCCCGCATGCTTCGTGGATGCTTCCAGGATTCCGCGGGTGACGTTGTCCACCATGCCGGTGACCAGCAGTCCGTTGACCCGCTGGAAAAACCTGACCGCTTCCTCGGTGGCCTCATCGAAGATCCCGGTTGCTTCTCCCTGCAGGAATTCCAGTTCAATCAGTTTCTCCTGGATCCGGGTCACTTCTTCTCCCCGGTCCCCCGGCCGGAGGATTCCGTCGTCCGCCAGGGCAGTCGCTGCCGCCATCGACAGCAGCATGATCAGTGCTGTCAACATTGCAATCCATTTCTTCATCATGGTTTTTCTTCCCCTTTCATGTCCCGGTTCTTCCGGTCTCACCCTGTCAGACGCAGACCGGCGGGAAAAGTTCCCGCCGGTCTCAAAAATTATATATAATTTTTTTCAGCTTTGTCCCAGATGGACCGCCACTGCCTCGAAAGGCGCCGTCAGCCGGACGGTAAGCACGCCGTCTTCCAGTGCGGTTTCGTTTCCTTCCGAGCACATGACCCGCAGGATCCGGTCCGCCTTTACCGGCAGCCGGATCTCCCCCGGGAATTCACCGCCGAAGGTATGGATCACCGCCAGGGTTTCCGCCCCGGCCGTCCGGACCACCGCCTGCCATCCCTCAGGATGCCGCCAGCTGTCCCCCATTTCCCCGAAGAAGGCGCTCCGGCCGTCCCGGATGATCCGACGGACCTGCCGGTAGAAATCCGTTCCCTCCTCCACCTTCTTCCACTGCTCCTCCGACAGGCGGGTCACATCGCCGGAGAGGCACATGACACCTAGGAACGTATTGATCAGCGAATAGTTGATCCGGCGGATGCTGTCGGATGCCTGCAGCACCGCCCAGATCTGGCTCTGGGCCGGCAGGATCACCCGGTGGAGCGCTGCGGCGATCACCGGGATCTCCGGGCACTCATGGGCATCCGAGAAGGAAGCCATGTCCGACACTGCCATCAGGGAGGGCTCCAGCCGGTGACCGCCGGAAGAGCAGTTTTCGATGGTGAGTCCCGGAACCGCCTCCCGCAGTTCCCGGAAAAACCGCAGGGTGCCCTGCATGTTCCTCCGGAGTCCTTCGCCGATGCTGTCCGGATCGTCGCAGCCCATTCCGATGCAGTCGTTGTAATCGATCTTGATGTATTCAAACCCGCAGCGCTTCAACAGGCCCGCCACCCGCTCCCGCAGGTAGGCGTGTACCTCTTCCTTCCGCAGGTCCAGGAAGCGCCGGCCGTCCGTATCGATCACCCGGCCGTCCCGCTTCAGCAGCAGGTCCTCCCGGCGGAACAGGTCCGAGCCCGGCGCGCAGGTTTCCGGTTCAAACCAGAGTCCAGGCTTCATACCGTGGGCGCGGATCATGTCCGCCGTCGCCTTCAGGCCTTCCGGGAACATCTCCTTCTCCTCCGGAATCCAGTCCCCGCCGCAGTCGGACCAGCCTTCCCCCGGTTTCCGGTACCAGCCGGCGTCAATCACCAGGAATTCCATTCCCCTGCCGTCCAGGCATTCCGCAATGCGTTTCAGGTTTGCGTGGGTGGGATTGCCCCAGGTGGTGCAGTATTCATTGAACATCACCGGAAGCTCCGCCTCCGGCTGCGGCATGTTCCGCCGCTGCACCGTCAGCAGCCGCTGGGAAACCGCGTCCACACCGCCCATGCCGGCGGTCAGGAAGGCCTCCGGCGTTTCAAAGCGTTCCCCGGGCCGTACGGTCTTCATCCAGTGGCCGAAATCACCGTCCGCCAGGGACGCCATCATGTTCAGGCAGTCGTCCTTCCGGCGGATCTCCATCTGCCAGGAGGAGGGGCAGGCCAGCTGCATCGCCCAGGTGACTCCCGCCTTCCGGTCTTCCAGTGCCGCGAAGGGGAACCAGCCCTTGACAGGCATGGAGCCCGTCTGGCCGTACTTGCACAGCCGCAGGGCATGGCCGGTCCAGGATCTTTCCAGCATGGCTTCTTCAATGCTCTCGGTCTGCAGGCGCCCTTCCGCGCTCCACATGCTGCGGATCCGGTGGAGATAAAGCGCGCCGGCCGCGTCTCCCTCCGTGAACGGGGTAATGCCGCTCAGGTTTACGCTGGAGAGCAGGTCCAGCATCACCGGTTTCTCTCCCCGGTTTTCAAAGACGCAGGCAACGGTCACCGCCTCCAGGCCTTCCGCCCAGGACACCCGGTGGTGCACGGTCCGCCCGTTCCCGTCCGCAACGGTGGTTGTGACGGTATTCCCTTCCCGTTCCTGTGAAACAAACTTCATCGCACCGCTGGCCGTTGTCCCCGCCAGCGTGCTCCCGTTTCCGTATCCGTTGGGAAACTGATCTCCCCGCGCATGGAGCTGCACCAGCGATTCCGGCCGGTACTCCTTTTCCGGGACCCGGCCCTCCATCTCCGCGGGAACCAGCATCATGCTCATGCATCCCGAATCATCCAGGTCATAGGCCAGCAGCATATCCCCGAATGTATATTCACTGTAGTGCTTCACCGCAGTTTTCCTCCTTACTCCAGGGGAATCCGTATCTCCCCGCCGTCGTACTCCGCCCTCCGGACACAACTGCTGCCGTCCTTCCGGATAAACCGGACCGTAAGGCTCCCGGCCTCAGGCCGTTTGCCCCTGCTCCGCCCAAGGGTCAGCGCAGCTTCTGCATCGCAGTATTGCATGGGGATCACCGTTCCCTCCCCGTATCCGTCTCCTGCATCATTATAGAAAAGGAATGTCCTGTCCGCCCCCTCGAACACCCGGATTTCCGATGGCAGGAAGGGCATCTCCGCCGTGGATCCGGCGGGCTCCGCCACCGGCAGGATGCTTCCCGCCCGGACCAGCACCGGGAAACGGTCCAGGGGCGTCTCCATCTCCACGGCCTGCCCGCCTTCCAGGTACAGTCCGGTATACAGGTCATACCAGCCGCCGGGAGGAAGCTGCACTTCTGTCTGCCCTCCGCCTTCCGCCAGCGGGCGGGTCACCGGCTTCACCAGCAGCGCGTCCCCCAGCATATACTGGTCTCCTGCAGAATAAAGTTCCGGCACTTCCGGGAACACAGTCATCATGGCCCGGATCATGGGCAATCCTTCCCGGCAGGCCTGCGCCGCCGTGGAATACAGATAAGGCATCAGCCGGTACCGTTCTTCGATGCAGTTCCGGATGCAGGCATATTCCGGGCTCTCCTCCCCGCCGAACTGCCAGGGTTCCCGGGGCGTATCCGTGCCGTGGGAGCGAAACACCGGCAGCATGGATCCGAACTGGAACCAGCGGATATACAGTTCCCGGTAGCGGGGATCCCTGACACCCTCCGGATAGTCGCCACTCCAGAACCAGGGCTCCTGCTTCCCGGTGAAAAACGCCCCGATGTCCAGCGTCCACCAGCAGATCCCGCTGCAGGCACTGCGGACCGCCTCCGTCACCTGTCTTTGCAGCATCTCCCACCGGGCCGCTGTATCCCCGGACCAGAGGATCACCCCCAGCGCGCCGGAGTCCAGGCCGCCGCTGCGGGAAAGGATCACCGGCCGCCTGCCCGGCAGGTCCCTGCGCCAGTGTTCGTTCAGTCCCCGCAGGTGCATGGTGCCGTAATCATTCATGGTTTCAGGATCCATGCGCACCGCGGATGCCTCCGTCAGCAGGCGCATCCGCTCTTCCTCGTCCCGCTTCTCCGCCCCGCACCAGTCCGGATCCGTGATCGGTTCGTCGCTGTCGCACCACAGGGCGTCGGTCCCGCCGCTGATCCAGTGCCGCATACACTGTTTCCAGTACAAATCCCGAGCTTCCGGGGAGAAGGCGTCATAAATCCGGCTGCCGGGCAGGAAGTGCCCGCCGGACAGGAATTCGTCACAGTCCTGCCCTTTCGCTGCGTTCGGCCAGACGGAAACCATAAGCCGGACGTTCATGCCGTGCAGGGTATCCGTCAGCTGCTGCACATCCGGGAACCGCTCCGGGTCCGGCGTTTTATCTCCCCAGCAGCCTTCGCGCCAGCTCATCCAATCCAGCACGATACAGTCCAGGCCCAGCTTCCGGCGGCGGAATTCCCGGGCGGTGTCCGTCAGTTCCTCCGCGCTGTGGTAGCGTTCCCTGCTCTGGATATATCCGTAGGCCCATTTGGGCAGCAGTGCGGGCTTCCCGGCCAGCGACAGCAGTTTCTGCAGCACCTGAGCGCAGTTTAGCCCCCGGATCACCGTATATCGGACCTCCTCCGCCGCGTCCAGCGCAAAGGTAAATCCGTTTCCTTCCCCCCGGTAGCGCATCGCGCAGCCGTTTTCGATCCACAGTCCCCAGCCGGCGCTGCTCAGCAGGAAGGGCACCGCGATTTTCATGTTGTGCTGGTACAGGTATTCCTTTTCCCGGGCATAATCAAAGATGCCGGCCTCATGCTGGCCCAGCCCGGTCAGGACTTCCCCCTCCGGGCAGGCAAAGCGCAGCTCCGCCGAGTGGCTCGTCCGCAGCTGTTTTGTTCCGTTCTCTTCAAAGGCGACCACTTCCCCGTTGGCAGTCTGCCGCACATTCCCTTCCCCGTCCGCGGTATCCAGCCGGTATACAGGCCGCTCCGCGCACCTGAACCCTGTCTGTTTCAGGAAAGTCCCGGCCGCGTCCGCAAACGTCAGCGGTTCAAATCCTGCCGTGTCTTCCGGCCGCAGCACAACCCGGACCACACCTTCTTCCGGCACCGTTTTTTTCATAGGCCTTTATCCTTTCCTGTCCGCAATGAACAAGCTCCCTTCACGCGGCGGTTTTCCATTTTCCTGTTCCGCATGAAGGGAGCATACGATCAACCCCATGTTTCCATGATATTTTCTGTTTCCCCGAAGTCACTGAACCTGTAGGCAATATTTTCCTTCTGGTGTGCATCGCTGGACAGCAGCATCTTTCCGCCGCGCTCCCGGATATACTGCCGGATCTCCGCGGACGGATACGGCGATGTGCGGTATCCGCGGCTGATGGCTCCCATGTTCACCTCAAAGGGTTTCCCGGTCTTCAGCAGCGCGTCCGCCGCCTGCTGCCAGGCTTTCACATACCGGGGATGATGAAGGTCCATGCTCGGATCAACTTCGATAAACTTGGTCATCAGGTCAAAGTGCCCGATGATGTCGCACTTCGTAACCTCCACCACCCGGGCCTCCGCCGCGTAGAACGCCTCCGCCAGGGAATACATATCCCCGCCAAAGTATTTGTCTGCGCCTTCCCGCAGCTTCTCCGGCAGCCAGTCGATGCTGACACGGTGGCCGTCCGGCATCTGCAGCCAGTGCACGGAACCGATGGTGTAGTCGTAGTCCGTGAAATCGTCCGTCAGGAAATCCCGCTCCAGGCCGCACAGCACACGGATCTGCCCGGCATATTTCTCCTTCAGCCGGGCGATCTCTGCCTTGTAGATCCCGTTTTCCTCCAGCTTCATGCCGCAGGGATCCCCGGAACTGTGATCGGAAATGCCCACCGTTTCAAGCCCCAGGCGGATGGCTTCCTGAACCATCTCCTCCGCGGTGTTCTTTCCGTCGGAAAAGACAGTATGCATATGCAGGTCGAACATCAGGTCATTTTCTCCTGTTTCACTTTGTGGTCAATCACATGCCGGCTGGCCAGCTCACGGTGGATATCCTCCAGGGAGATGCCCGCTTCGATCATCAGCACCATCACATGGTAGGTCAGGTCCGCAATCTCGTAGATCGTTTCCTTCCGGTCCTGATCCTTGGCCGCAATGATCACTTCGGTGGATTCCTCACCCACCTTCTTCAGAATCTTGTCCAGTCCCTTTTCGAACAGGTAGGTGGTGTAGGAGCCTTCCTTCTTTTCGGTCTTGCGGCCCCGGATCAGGGTCATCAGGCCGTCCAGGGAGAACTCATGCCGCTCATCGCTTTCCCAGACCACGTCGTTGAAGCAGCTTTCCGTACCCCGGTGGCAGGCCGGTCCGTCCTTCTCCACCTTGACGATCAGCGCATCCCGGTCGCAGTCCGCGGTAATGGACACGATATGCTGGTAGTTCCCGCTGGTCTCGCCCTTCAGCCACAGTTCCTGCCGGCTCCGGCTCCAGAAGCAGGTCAGTCCCTTCTCCATGGAGATCTGCAGGCTTTCCTTATTCATATACGCCAGCGTCAGGACCTTTCCGTTCTCCGCGTCCACCACAATGGCAGGAATCAGTCCCTTGTCATCAAACTTCAGTTCATCAATCTTCAGCATCGTAATCTTACCCTTTCCTTTATATACTAACAACTAAACAACTAAAAACTAAATTCTCGCCGGAATCCCGTTCCGTTTCATCTCCGCCTTCAGGTCGTTGATCTTCACTTCGCCGAAGTGGAAGATGGAGGCCGCCAGTCCGGCATCCACCCCGGGCAGCGCGTTGAACAGCGTAATGAAGTCTTCAATCTTGCCTGCGCCGCCGGAAGCGATCACCGGCACTTTCACCGCGCCACAGACCTTTTCCAGCAGTTCCAGGTCAAACCCCTGCTTCACGCCGTCCGTGTCCATGGAGTTCACCACGACTTCCCCGGCGCCGTCCCCGACGCACCGACGGACCCATTCGATGGCTTCCATACCCGTGTTTTCCCGTCCGCCCTTGGCGAAGATCCGGAACACACCATCCACCCGTTTCACGTCCACGCTCAGCACCACGCACTGGTCGCCGTAAAGCTTCGCGGCCTTTCCCACCAGCGAGGGATCCCGGATCGCCCCGGAATTCACGGATACCTTGTCCGCGCCGCACTTCAGCACCCGGTCAAAGTCCCCAGTGGTATTGATGCCGCCGCCCACTGTCAGGGGGATGAACACGGTCCGCGCCGTTTCCGTCAGGATTTCCGTAAACAGCGAACGCCCCTCGGCGGAAGCGGTAATGTCATAGAACACCAGCTCATCCGCGCCGTTGTCGCTGTAATACTTCGCCAGGTCCACCGGGGAAGCCACGTCCCCCAGCCGCTGGAAGTTCACGCCCTTGACCACACGCCCGTCCTTCACGTCCAGGCAGGGAATAATCCTTTTCGTAATCACCTTGCAATTTCCATCGCTTTCTTCAGATCAATATCGCCGGTATAGTAGGCCTTGCCGATAATCGCGCCGTACAGATTCATTTCCCGCAGGCTCCGCACGTCCTCCAGCGACGACACGCCGCCGGATGCCGTAATCTGCAGCCGGAACTTCTCCGACAGCATCCGGTACATCTCCCGGTTGGTTCCGCGCATGGCCCCGTCCCGGGAAATATCCGTGCAGATCACGGTAGCCACGCCGATGGCCTGCATCTTCTCACAGAAGGCTTCCAGCGTCACGCCGGACTGCTCCGTCCAGCCCCGCACTGCCACATATCCGTCCCGGATATCCGCGCCCACCGCGATCCGGTCCCCGTGTTTCTCCACCGCGGCCCGCAGGAAATCTTCATTTTCCACTGCAGCCGTTCCCAGGATCACCCGGTCCAGCCCTGCGTCCAGGTATCGATCCGCAATTTCCATGCTGCGGATGCCGCCGCCGATCTCACAGAACAGCCCTGTGCTCTCCCGGATCTTCAGCACCGTTTCCAGGTTCGGCGTCTCGCCGCTGCGGGCCCCTTCCAGGTCCACCAGGTGCACGTGGGTGGCGCCGCAGGCGGTGAAGTCCTTCGCGATCTCTTCCGGATGATCGCTGTAAACTGTCATCTGCGCGTAATCGCCCTTGAACAGCCGGACCGCTTTTCCTTCAAACAGGTCAATCGCCGGAAACAGAATCATACTTCCGCCCCCGTTTCACAGAATGCCTTCAGCATCTTCAGTCCCACGGCTCCGCTCTTTTCCGGATGGAACTGGCAGCCGTATACATTCCCCAGCCCGACGCAGGCCGTCAGCTCCGCGCCGTATTCCGTGGAGGCCAGCAGGGATTCTTCGCATTTCACTGCGCTGTAGGAATGGACAAAATAGACATACTCCCCGTCCTGGGTGTATTTCAGCAGCGGGGACTGCCGTACGATCTTCAGGGCGTTCCATCCCATCTGCGGAATCTTCAGGTTCTCCGGGATTCTTTCGGCGATGGGCCGGATCTCGCCCTTCAGCAGGCCCAGTCCCTCGTGCTCGCCGTATTCAAAGCTGCGTTCGAACAGCAGCTGCATTCCCAGGCAGATACCCATCAGCGGTTTCCCGCGGCCGGCTTCCTCCCGGACCACCCGGTCCAGCCCGGTCTGCCGCAGCTTCTCCGCCGCATCCCCGAAGGCGCCGACCCCCGGCAGGATCACCCGGTCCGCCCGGCGGATCACTTCCGGATCGGAGGTCACCTCCGCTTCCTCGCCGATGGCGGCGAAAGAGGAACGCAGGGAAAACAGGTTCCCCACGCCGTAATCAATTATCGCGACCATCAGAGAACTCCTTTCGTGGAGGGGATTTCCCCGGCGCATTCCGGATCGATCTTCACCGCGGCCCGCAGGCTGCGGGCCACACTCTTGAAGGTACCCTCGATGATGTGGTGGCTGTTGCTGCCGGCCAGCTGCCGGATGTGCAGCGTACAGCGTGCGTTGTGGGCCAGCGCCCGGAAGAATTCTTCCGTCAGCTCCGTATCAAAGGTTCCCACCTTCTCCGTCGGAATCCGCAGGTCGTACACCAGCAGTCCGCGGCCGGAAAGATCCACCGCGCTCAGGATCAGGCTCTCATCCATAGGAAGGATCATCTGGCCGTAGCGCAGGATCCCCTTCTTCTCACCCAGCGCCCTGTCAAAGGCCTGGCCCATGGCAATCCCGATATCCTCCGTGGAGTGATGGTCGTCCACCCGGGTGTCTCCCTTGCAGCTGACTTCCAGGTCAAACCGCCCGTGCCGGGCGAAGAGCTCCAGCATGTGGTCCAGGAACCCGACCCCGGTATCAATCCTGCAGATCCCGGTTCCGTCCAGTTCCAGCTTCACCCGGATATCCGTTTCCCCGGTCTTCCGAACAATCTCAGCCTGTCTCATCCCAATTTCTCCCTTATATCTAATAACTGAAAACTAACAACTGACAACTATATCGCGTGCAGCCGCGACCAGCGCTTCCATCTGCGCATCCGTTCCGATGGAAATCCGGTTGTAATCCTTAATCCTCTCCACGCTGAAGTGGCGGATCAGGATCCCCCGCTCCCGCATCTTCCGGTACACTTCCTCACCGGACAGGGCCGGATGTTTCACAAACAGGAAGTTTGCGCTGGAAGGCGTCACCTCGAATCCCAGCTTCTCCAGGGCCGCGGCCGTCCGCTTCCGGGTAATGATGATCTTCCGGCAGTTCGCCATATTGTAATCATCGTTCTCCAGGCAGGCCTTCCCGGCCGCCAGCGTCATGGAATCCAGGTTATAGGGATTGGTGGAATACCGGATGGTTTCCAGGTCCCGGATAATCTCCGGATTCGCCACGCCGTAGCCCAGCCGGCCGCCGGCCAGCGAGCGGGATTTGGAGAAGGTCTGCGTCACCAGCAGGTTGTCGTATTCCCGGATCAGGGGAATGCAGCTTTCCGTGCCGAAGTCCACATACGCTTCGTCCACAACCACCACATTGTAAGGATTCGCCTGCAGGATGCTTTCAATCTGCTCCCGGCTCAGGGCGATGCCCGTAGGCGCGTTGGGGTTGGCCAGGAAAATGGTTCCCGCCGCGTTCAGGTAATCTTCCACCCGGACCGTCAGGTCCTCCTGCAGCAGAATCTCCCGGTAAGGCAGCTGGTACAGGTGCGCGAACACCGGATAGAACCCGTAGGTGATATCCGGGAACACCGCCGGAATATGGCTGTCGCAGAAAGCCATGAACGCGAAGTTCAGCACCTCGTCCGATCCGTTCGTCATCACCAGTTCTTCCGGTTTCACTCCCAGGCGTCCCGCCAGGGTTTTCCGGATTTCCAGGCATTCCGGATCGGAATACAGGTTCAGGGGCCGGGCCGCCGCCACAGCTTCCGCGATCGCGGGATGGGGCGGATAAGCGTTCTCATTCGTATTCAGCTTGATGTACTGCTGATCCATCGGCTGTTCCCCGGGAACATACGCTTCCAGGTCCGTGAACTTTTCCGAAAAAAACCGGCTCATCCTGCATCCCTCTCCTCACAAGAATCTAACAATTAACAACAAATAACTAGTCTTCCATGCGGATCATCGCGCTCCGGGCGTGCCCGGTCAGCCCTTCCTTCTCGGCAAAGGCGGCCACATCCTGCGCCACCCGGGCCAGCGCATCTTTCGTATAATAAGTATACTGCGTTTTCTTCACAAAGTCATCCACGCTCAGCGGGCTGGAGAAACGGGCTGTTCCCTGGGTCGGCAGGGTGTGGTTCGGACCGGCCAGGTAATCGCCCAGCGCTTCCGGGCAGTTCCGTCCGAGGAACACGGATCCGGCGTGCCGGATGCTGTCCAGGTAGTCAAACGGATTATCCACGCACAGCTCCAGGTGCTCCGGCGCGATTTCGTTGGCGATCTCAATGGCTGCCCGCAGGTCTTCCGCCACAATGATCTTTCCGTTGTTGTCCACGGATTCCCGGGCGATGGCGTAGCGAATCAGCTGCGGAATCTGCCGTTCAATCTCCGCCTGCACCGCCTCCGCCAACGCCTGCGAATCGGTCACCAGCACCGCGCTGGAAACCTTGTCGTGCTCCGCCTGGCTCAGCAGGTCCGCGGCCACCTGGGCCGCGTTGGAAGCGCCGTCCGCCACCACCAGGATTTCACTGGGGCCGGCGATCATGTCGATGGAAACCATGCCGTATACCTGGCGCTTGGCTTCCGCCACAAACATGTTTCCGGGGCCTACGATCTTGTCCACCTTCGGAACGGATTCAGTGCCGAAGGCCAGCGCGGCAATCGCCTGCGCACCGCCGGCTTTCACAATCTTATCCGCCCCGGCCACTTTGGCAGCTGCCAGGATCGCCGGATTGATCTTTCCGTCCAGTCCGGGAGGCGTGGAAAGGATAACTTCCTTCACCCCCGCGATCTTCGCGGGAATCACGTCCATCAGCACGGAGGAGGGATAGGCAGCGGTGCCGCCGGGCACATACAGGCCGGCCCGATCAACCGGGATCACCTTCTGGCCCATGATGATGCCGTCCTCATCATTAATAATGAAGGAATTGCGCACCTGCCGGCTGTGGAACTTCCGGATGTTGGCCGCGGCCCGCTCCAGGATCCGGATAAAGTCCGGATCGGTGGCGGCGAGCGCTTCCTGCATCTCCTCCGGCGTCACCGTCAGGCTTTCCGGCGTGGCATGATCGAACTTCGCGGTATATTCCCGCAGGGCTTCGTCGCCCCGCTCCTTCACATTGCGGAGAATGTCCGCCACCTTGTCCGTCACGTTCATCGTGGGCATGGAGCGGGCGAAAATTTCACTGTTCGGTACTTCCCCGTATTTCATAATCCGGATCATGGCTGTTCCACTTCCTTCCTGATGCCTTCCGTCAGCCGCTCAATCTGCGCGGTCTTGAATTTGAATCCCGATTTGTTGGCGATCAGCCGTGCGGAAATCGGCATGATCGTCTCGATGACTTCCAGGTGGTTCTCCCGCAGGGTGGTCCCCGTCTCCACGATATCCACGATCACATCGGACAGGCCGAGGATCGGCGCAATCTCGATGGACCCGTTCAGGTGGATGATGTCGATGTCCCGTCCGCGGGCAGTGTAGAAGTCCCGGGCAATCCGGCTGAACTTGGTTGCCACCCGCAGCGTCCGCTCCGGATTGTCCCGGAACTGTTCCGGTGCAGCCACCGCCATCCGGCATTTCCCCACATTCAGATCCAGCAGCTCATAAACCTCCAGCCGGTACTCCATCAGGATGTCCTTCCCGGCCACGCCTACGTCCGCCGCGCCGCGGGCCACGTAGATTGCCACGTCGGAAGGCTTGACCCAGAAATAGCGGACCCCCGCTTCCTCGTTGTCAAAAATCAGTTTCCGGCTGTTCTCCAGCAGTGCCGGACAGGGAAATCCCGCCTTTTCAAACATGGCGTATACCTTTTCCCCAAGCCGTCCCTTAGGCAGCGCTACATTAATCATCGGTCTTTCCCCCTTCCGCGAGGCGTTCCAGCTTGTTCAGGAATACCGCGAATCCGACCGCCCGGTCCCGCCGGCCCATCCGGCGCATAAGCCGGTCGTACTGCCCGCCGGAGAGCACGCTGTCCGGAATGCCGCTGATGAATCCCTTGAAGGCGATCCCGTTGTAATACTTCACATCACCGGAAGCGGAGAAATCGATCCGGATTTTGTTCTCCGCTTCCTTCCCGGCAAACGAGGCCGCAGCCCGCGCCAGTTCCTCGGCGTATTCGGCCGCGCCGTTTTCCTCCGCCAGCCGGCGGATCTTCGGCATCACGCTCTTGGGCGATCCGTACAGGGACAGCAGCTGCCGGAGCGGTTCCCCGGCGCTTTCCGCTTTCCCGTAATCCGCGCAGATCCGGCTGATCCCGTGCAGGTTTTTCTCCACCGCGCACTGCAGCAGTTCCTCCCGCATCTTCTCATCGGAAGCGATGGCGTCCACGAAGGCTCCCAGCATCCCCAGGTGGCTGATTTCCAGCACATAGTCTTCGGAGCACAGCCGGAGGCTTTCCGCCGCCAGCATCAGGGTCTCCGCGATGCAGGCGCTGTCAATTTCGCCCATGCACTCGACGCCCACCTGGGTCATCTCCCGGAATCCATCCTCCACGGAGGCAACCCGGTAGACGTTTTCGTGGTAATACATCTTTCGCAGCGTCCCGGGAATATCCCGGGTGTTCTTGACAATGGAGAGCGTGACGTCCGGCTTCAGAGCCATCAGCCTTCCGTTCGTATCGGTAAAGGTAATGACGCCTTCGGAAAAAAGGAAATCCTTGTTCCGGCTGTAGAGGTCATATTCCTCAAACTTCCCCATCCGGTACCGGCTGTAACCGTACCCGGCATACAGGGAACGGAGCAGGAAACCGATCCTTTCCTGGGAATCCATTACCCTCTCTTCAATCTGCATGATTCTTTCCGCCTTTCCGGTATCCATAATAGCTGGATTATACATCAATCCGAGCCGAAAGGACAGGTGTCCTTTTTCAATACTTCGCCATGCTATCACTTTATCGCGCTAAAGTCAAGCTTTTTTTCAGGAAAATTCACGTTTCTTTGGCGTTCTGCCCTCCGGCATTGCCTGTTTGAGATGAAAAGGACAAAAATTTATGTCAATGTCGGGAGAATTGTTAACTATTCTGTGTCGAAAGTGTAATCTTTTCAAACTTATTTCTTCACTGTTCCTCGTTTATAATACATAGTGGATAAAAAATTATTCATATGCCCGTTCCGGCTCCGGGAGCCGAAAGGCATCTGAACGGTTCGAAAGGGGTTACAACCATGAAAAAGCGTATTGTCGCACTGATCCTTGCACTGGTCCTGCTGGTTCCCTGCGCACTGGCCTCGGCGGAAGTCTATTACCGCCTGAAGGACCGGGCGAAGCTCCGCCAGCTGCCAAACTACAGCTGTGTCGTTCTGGACAGCTACCGTGCGGACTGGGCGCTGACCATTAATAATGTCGTGGACAAGAACTGGGCCAGCATCACCTTCACCAACGGCAAGGTGGGCTACATTGAGCGGTCCCATCTGGTCCGCTGCTCCAGCTCTTCCGCCTGGATCAAGAAGAACGAGACCAAGCTCCGCCATGGTCCGGACTACAGCTTCGCCACCCTGGCAGTGCTGTCCAAGGGTGACAAGGTCACCGTCATCACCAAGGGCAACAACTACAGCTATGTCAAAACCTCCCAGGGCTATGGCTATGTGCCCACCAGCATCCTGAGCAAGAAAAAGGTTCAGCCCGATCCCGGCCCGAAACCCGGCCCCGCCGGCTATGATGCCTGGGTCACCAGCAAGGGCGGCACCGTCGGCCTGCGCTCCGCTCCCTCCACCTCCAAGAATGTGGTCATTGCGGACATCGCTTACGGCACTCCCATCCATGTGGAAGAATACGGCTCCAGCTTCTGCTACGTAACCGTCAACGGTATGGAAGGCTACATGCGGACCAAGTACATCTCCAAGGTACAGCCCGCGCCCCTGCCCACTGCGAAGCCCACGCCCGCGCCCTTCGTTCCCTACACCACCACGGCCACACAGGATTCCAAGGGCAATACCCCCCGCCTGTACCAGGGCGAAGGCCTGGGCTGGTCCTCTGTGAAGCTGGAAGTCGGCGACGTGGTTGAAGTCATCGCCCGCGGCAAGGATCCCTACTGGGTCAAGGTTACGGTTGGCGGCTCCAAGGGCTACATGCCCCTGAAGTTCCTCAACTGATATCTGTACAGAATAACCGCTGCCCGCGTTTCATCGCGCGGCAGGATCCGGAGGATCTGTATGAAAGGGAAAAAAGGCTGCGCGGTCACGATTTTCGTCGGCCTGCTGCTGATCGCCGTATTTGCGGTTGGTCTCGTGTGCGAGAAGAATCCGGGCGCCTTCCAGCGGAAATATCATTATGATTTCGCACTGGAGCAGTTCTGTGCTTTCTGCAGGAACTGGTGGCTCCCGGCGGGAATCATCGGAATCCCTACATTCCTGATTTCCCTGATCATTTCCCTGCGCCGGGAATCCAGGGAAAGCAATAAATACTGATGGATAATCAAAAGAAACCGGACGGCCATGAACCGCTTCCCGTCAAGAGGACAGTGAAATAAAAAACAAGACGGGAACAAGAAATCTCTGGTGACCAACAAAGGTTGCCAGAGATTTTTTAAGGGAAGGCACGGCAAATAGCACCCTGCTGTCATCCGGTCAAGGGCT
>JAFSOC010000014.1 GCA_017447185.1 Clostridia bacterium
CGGGCACTTCCACCGGTTCCTCTGCCGGAGTCTGCAGCGTTGCCGCAGGTTCTTCCTTCGGAGTCTCCGGCGCTGCCGCAGCCGGTTCCTCCGCGTTCTCCGGTTCCGGTGTCTCTGCCTCCTCCCCGGGCGCTTCCGCCAGTTCCTCCGCCGGGGTTTCCATCTCTTCCGCAGCCGGTTCCTCCGGGGTCTCCTCTTCCGTTGCTGCCGGTTCCTCCACGGGTTCTTCCTCAGGTTCCCCGTCCGGGACCTGCGGCACTTCCGCGGGTTCTTCCGCCGGGGTTTCCGCCTCTTCCGCAGCCGGTTCCTCCGGGGTCTCCTCTTCCGTTGCTGCCGGTTCCTCCCCGGGTTCTTCCGCAGCTTCCTCTTCCGGGTCCTGCGGAGCTTCCGCAGGTTCCTCCGCCGGGATTTCCGCCTCTTCCGCGGCCGGTTCCTCCGGGGTCTCTTCTTCCGTTGCTTCCGGTTCCTCCCCGGGTTCTTCCGCAGCTTCCTCTTCCGGGTCCTGCGGCGCTTCCGCGGGCTCTTCCTGCAGCTCTTCCTGTTCTGCTTCTTCCGCTGCTTCCCCGGGCATGTTCTCCGCCGGCACAGTGTCATCTGTCAGGGGACCGGACTTCCCGGCAGAGGACTCCGTTTTTCCGCAGGCCGGTACTTCGGAAAGTTTCCAGCAGTCTTCCCCGTGCTGATGTCCGGGATCGATCACTGTCACCGTTTCAATCCAGTTTTCTGCGCCGGAGGTAAATACAGGGACTTCCGTCTTTCCGCAAACCAGTTTTTTCTCTCCGTCCTCTCCGGTCCGATAGCAGTCCCCGGAATGCCGGTGGGTACTGACAAGTTTGCTGCAGATCAGTTTCTTTTCGGTCTCATAGCATTCTTCGCCATGCCTGTGGGCTTCCCGTTCAGTCTCGGTACAGATCAGCATTCCGTCTTCCGCAAAGCATGCCTCACTGTGCGCATGACCTTCCGTTTCCTCTCTTTCACAGATCAGGATCCGAACCGTTTCATAGCATTCATCCGTATGCCGGTGGGGTTTCGATTCTTCCAGTCCGCAGACCGTATTTCCGTTCTCATCCAGGCAGAATTCGTTATGGGTATGGTAATAGACATTTTCCGCGTATCCGCAGGTCAGTTCACCCTCCGTATAGCAGCTGCCGCTGTGATGATGGACGTGAAACCCGGAAACATACTCCCTTCGGATTTCCGTCACAGGTTCTTTCTCTTCCTGGCCGCAAATCAAAATCCGCTCATAACATTCAGGCGTGCAAACATGTTCTTCCGGTTCCTGCCGGAAGGTCATAGCAGTTTTCTCTTCTGCGATGGCCGCAGGGCCTCCGGCGGACAGCACCGCCAGTGCGGCCGCCATTGAAAGCACCCGCCGAAAGCGTTGGTTTTGCTTCATCGTCAGATTCATCTCCTGTCTGTTATGCTGCCGGATGGTTCATTTCCTCAGCCGGCATTCTCCCGGGATTACATGGCTGTGGCCGGTGCTTCCTCCACGGGATACCATACGCCGTCGATGCATACGTATTCGTTTCCGGCGATATCGAAAGCTTTGTTTTCGTCTTCGGGTTCCGCCCAGATTTCCTGGTCTTTCCTGATGGTGACCACCGGCTTGCCCTCCCGGATATTTTCAATCCGGACATAGCTGGACTCAAAGATATCCCCGTCAAAAACGGCTTCATAGAATCCGCCCAGCAGGCTTACGGTACCGTCCGTTCCGTCACACATGGCAAGGATGTGATCGCCGAGGGAATAAGCCGGAAGATCCGCCCCTTCCAGGGTGAAACTCCGCAGGGTGATCCGGATCGCCAGGGGCAGAACGATATCCCAGTCTTCCAGAATATTGGTCACAATCTTGATAATGCTCTTTTGTCCTTCGGGTGTATCGAACAGCATGCAGTGATATTTCTCTTCACCGTTCATGTCAGAATCGCTGTCCCGGTACAGATACATGGATTCAGCCACCGGTTCAGCGCCCTCGGCCATCATGTTCCCGCTGGTCCGGAAAATCTTCATCTCATCTGTTTCCCTGTTCACCAGCATGAAGTAAAGGGGCGTTTCCCCGTTCGGTGCGGTTTCCGGTGTCAGTCCCAGCCAGAAGCGGGTCCAGCCCTCTGCCTCCCCGTCCTCCGTTATTCCGCCCACAATGGTGCCTTCCGGAAGCGTATCGCCTTCGGTCAGTGCAACCGCGTTGATCTCTTCCTGATCGGCGCTCAGTATGCAGATGTAGCCTTCCGTCAGTTTTTCCATCATCCATGCAGCGGAAACCTCATGCATGTACAGTTCGTAATCGGACATGGAGGGCAGTGTCAGAACGCCGGTCTTCATATCCAGGGATCCTGTACTGCCAACGGGAATGACCGGTTCATCGAAAGCCCGCTTTGTCAGGGCTGTGATGATATCCGCATATTGGTTTTCGCCGTTCCCCAGCACATCCCCGTACAGGACATCCGCAATGTACTCCACTTTATATTCTGCACTTGTATACAGCCGTGAAGAATTCGGCAGCAGCAGGACTTCCTGGAAGGTTCTTCCGTTGGTCCACAACCGGTATTCCCTGAGTTTATCTTCTTCCAGCCGGACATCCCTTGTCAGCAGCACCTGCAGATCCAGCGTATAGATTCTGCCGGCAGCGATATAGTCCTCCTCGCCGTACCGGGCTTTTGTAATTCCGTTCAGTTTGGCCGTTGCCGCCAGGATATCATTCAGCGGAGACAGCGCTTTGCTGAATGCGCCTTGCTTGTCTGCCCGGTAGGCGTTGGGGTCAATCGTGTTGCCCTGGCCTTCCCCGCAGAAGTCACAGCGGTGTTTTGCCGCGCCCCAGGAGAAGCTCTCACTGTCCTTTCCGCTGGAAGCAAGCTTTTCATACCGGGAATCCAGTGTGTAATGAATCGCATCGCTGGGATGCACCGCGGTATGTGTAAACTGTCCCCGCACGGATACGGTATTGGTATCGGTGCTTCGGATCTGATTGAAGGAACTGCCGGAAATCACGGCATCCGCGTTTGCGGAGCAGAGCAGAGCGAAAGAAGCCGCATCCGCCTTCGCGTACAGGTAAGGTCTTTCACTGTCCTGCCCGTTCCAGGCCAGCAGCGTGATTCCGCTGGCAACTCTGGACTGCAGGGTTGCATTGTCAACCCAGATAGTGTTCTGCAGATCGGCGCTGATTTCAGACCAGGCATCGCTCCAGCCGCCAAGGGCGGAGCCGTCTGCCCTGGATTCCGCCTTCGCCCGCAGGCCTGCATTATTGGTTTCGATATGAATCGCTCCCCGGTCGCTCTGAATCTGAATCTGAGCGGCGGTTTCCCCTGCCTCAGGCTTTTTGAAGAGAATGACCGAAGAGAAATGCAGCCGGTTGACAGCCGACGCTTCGGGTTTGACGCCGGCGCCTTTGGCCTTCGCCGTGGCGTGGGCATAAACTCCGTACCCCTGGCTGTCATCCGCTTCAATCTGTGCATCCTTCTTTTCCGGATACTGATTGCTTTCCTGCTGGGCTGCATTGCTGGCGTCCGTAATCTCCTGCAGTTTTGCCTTCCGTTCTGCTTCATGGGCAGCCATCGCCTTCTGCGCAGCTTCCTCATCCTCATCTGACGCTTCCTCTTCCTTCTGTCCGTCAATCGGGAGGGCTTCGTCATCGTCCGGGCTGCCCTTCTCCAGAAGGTTGGCATCATCCTTGGCAAGACGGCTGGTGGCTCGGGCCAGAAGGTTCAGGTCCATTGCAGAGAAGATCTGCACGCCCTGATCGATCGTAATCTGGTTAACAGAGGTGATCTCGTTGGTTGCGGTAGCCTCGCCGATCGCCACCAGGCCGCCGGCCTTGACATAGCTGTCCGCCACAATGTTGTCCTCGTCACCGGAAATGGAAGCGATGGTCACCTGACCGGTCCGGGTCTGAAGCATACTGTTTTTATCCAGATAGATGGTCATCTGCCGGTCAATTTTATTCGCGGCATCCACCACTTCACCCGCGATCACGCCTGCGCCCTTCAGCTTGCTCATGGCCTGAGCCCGGGTGTTGGTGGTGCCCAGAATGCTGATGTCGCCCGCATCGGCCGTCAGGGATGTTCCCTGACCGATATCAATGGCATTCCGGTCGGTAATGCTGTTTTGGCCCTTCATGCTGTTATAGTCGAAGGCCAGACCCAGACTGGATGCATCGATGGTGGACTTGGCACCTGCAATGGAGTCGCTGCTCACATTCAGGCTGCCGCTGCTGGCGTTGAGTTTCGCATTGCTGCCGATCAGCACGCCTGTGTTGTACCAGGATTCAGTAGGGATGGAGGCGACTTTAACGCCCACCAGCGTATACTGAGTCTTCTTCACAAATTCCGTCACAGCAAATCCGCTGTTCATGGCCCAGAGGTCCAGGGTATCCCCGCTGTTCAGCACCGTATCGTCGCCGATCAGCACCATGGCGGTCTGGTTATCGTCTTTGCTGCCGACGCCCGCATAGATATTGGAGACATTCACGTCCAGTCCGAAGGTGTAGGTTCCGGGAGCCGTGCCTTCTGCCCGGGCTGTTGTGCTGCCGATTGCGCTGATATTGCTCTTTCCGGCCACATTCGCGGTCAGCCCGGAAAGAACGCTGTTGAAGCTGTCCCCGGTGGCAGCCCTGGAATCCAGACCGCTGCCGGTGGCCAGTCCGATTTCAACTCCCAGACTGGTCACAGCTTCCGCCTTTGTCTGTCCGTTATTTTCCATGCCGGTCATCACATTCAGGGTATCGGCGTTCAGTACGCTGGACGCACTGCTTCCGCCGCGGATCATGGCAGTGGAGTCCAGGTTCTCCTTGGCCCGCGCCCAGTTCACATCCACGTTGACCAGCTTGATGTCGAATTCGTCTTCGGAAGCCCCGCCGGTCATGCCTACCGTGGCAGTGGTCTCGGCCGTCTTTCCGACGCTCGCGACGCTGACGCTCTTCGCAGTTAACGTTGCCTGATCCAGTTCGATATCCGCTGCCTGCTTCATGGATCCGTTTGCATTGGCAATATCCACGCCGATCGCCACGCCCGATACTGTCAGTTTGGCGGAGCGCACAATGGCGTTTGTCCGGGCTGACCCGGAAGCAATGACATTCACATTGCCCGCGCTGGCCGTTCCGCCTGCGGCATACAGCTGAGCGCCTGCGTATGCAGTATTCTTCGCCAATGCCAGGTTGACCGCCAGTTCAGCTGCGTCAACCCGGATCCCGCCCAGCGAAGGAGTCACATCCGTATCGGTGGAAATGTCGTAGCCGGTGTTTACGGTAATATCTCCGGCTTTGAAATCACCGCCGAACTTCACTGTAGTATCGAATACATCCTGGCTGTACGCTCCGCCGATCATCGCGCCGATGGCGATTCCGGCCGCGGTCGCATTTTCAATTTTGGAAGCCGTTTCGTCTGAGGCACTATTGGTTGCGCGGAGTTCCGCCCCGTCAAGATTTGACCGGAGTCCCAGGTCCACGTTAATCAGGGAATGCGTCCGGCCGTAGGCCAGTACCACATTGCCCGTAACAGTCACCAGGGAACCGTTGCCCGTCAGGGCATGAGCCTTTGTGGACGCCTTCTGGGTCGCATCAAAGGCTGCCGCGTGGCGGACGGTCAGCAGGTCCGCCTTGACGTTGGTTCTGGAATCCGCATTGTTCATGGCCACAACAGCTGTTCCGGTTGCTGCCGTTAAGGGAGCAATCGTCAGTCCCGTTACATCAGCCCGGGTGCTGTTCTCGCCGTGTCCGTGAACGGTCAGATCTCCGCCAACACTGATTTCCAGGTTGCTGTCCAGGGTCGCCTCGTTCAGGGATGTATTCCGGGCCACCGCCGCGTTCAGTCCCACGGCAATCAGGCCGATATCACCGGAAACGGTTTCCGCTACCGCTTCGGTACGGTTGCTGTCCTTTCCAGCGCCGGTCCGGACGGTCAGGTCCTTGCTTACAACAGCCCGGGTGTTTTCAAAAATCGCCCGGTTCCTGGCCCGGATATCCGCGTAGTTTACGCTAAGGCCGATGGCAGCAACTCCTGCATTCAGCTTTGCCATGCTGGCGGAAACTGTGCCCGCCAGATCGGAGGTAACGCTGGCGCTTCCCGCGGTCAGATCCGCATTGGTCAGCTTTGCGGCCGCTTCTGTTTCATTCAGAGCCAGCAGTACGTTTCCGCCAATGGCAATTCCGCCTCCGGCCACATTCAGTGCCAGAGGAATCGCCGATGCAGTGACTTCGTTATGGATATTCAGTGCATCGTCCAGCGTCAGTTTTACCTGGGCTTTGTCCTGCTCACCGACTTCCGTATTGATCTTTGCGTTCACCTGGGACACTGCGGCGCTCAGCAGAACCGCCGGAGTTACAGGATCTGCGCTGACGGAGAAACCCATCAGATAAGAGTCTGCGGCAGTAGCGGATTTTCCGTTCACGTTCAGGCTGGCCGCTTTGATTTCCGTTCCTCCCCGCACCTTCGTATCCTGGGTCATCCGGTTAATCGCCAGCGCCAGACCGGCGTTGACGGCGATTGTTCCCACGCTGGCCGATGTGCTCAGCACGGTCTGATCCACGGTCGTATCCGTGACCACTGATACATTCTTTCCCTGAAGATGGGTGTTTTCACTGATTTCAGCCTTCACGCTTCCCTGGCTTTGGGCAAAGGCAGCGGACGCCGCCGCCGCGACGGAACCGCCGGCCGCCACCGCTACGTTCAGTGCTTTGACACTTCCATAGTTCTGGCCTGCGGCCACCTTCACGTCGCCAGCCGCATTCACCTTGCCGCCCAGCACCGCTTCTGTCACATTGTCCGTCAGAGCCATTGCCACGCTTACAGCAAGACCTGTCGAACCGACGCCTGCCGCTCCGCTGACAACCCGCAGGCCGTTACTGGAGGGATCCACCGCATCCGTCAGCTTCGCAAGCGCTTCATCCCGGGAAGCCGCTTCCTCTCCGGGCTTTCCGGCGGCGGAATTCGCGGTAATCGTAATGCCGTTGCTGCCGATCTTGTTCAGTTCACCAAGACTGGAAGCGGAAACATGGCTGCGGAGTTTCGCTGCCGCCAGACTGATTCCCGCGCCTACAGATCCGGCCCCGATGGAAACGCCCACCAGATCCGCTGTGATTTCCTGGTTTGCTGCCACGTTCACGCCGGCAGCTTCCCGGATCACCGCATCCTGCGTGATCCGCGCGATCACCGCGTCGGAGGGATCCTCTCCTTCATAGGTGTAGGTGTTGATTTGTCTGGCATTCTGCACGTCCGTGGAATCAGTCGCTTCCTGATCCTCGCCGCGCATTTTTTCGCCTTTGTCGTCGTATTTTCCGTTATCAAAATCCTTGCTCACATAGCCGGAAGAAACATCAATGCTGCCGGTCTTTGTTCCGTTCCCGTCCTTTTCGGCGGTGCCGACGCCTTCCTTGCTCATGACGTGGCCGTCGCCTTCCAGACCGGTTCCGGCGTTCTTCAGATCCTCATCGGCAAAGCCGTTCCCGGGGTCTTCTCCGGCAACAGGCTTTTGATAGTTCCCGGCCAGTCCGGCCACCTTGTCGTAATCAAAGATCTTCTCATCCCGGTTGTCCGCGTTGCCGTAAACGATCATATCGGCGGCATCCTGGCTCAGTTTGGTTCCCGCAGCCAGAATCAGCACAGACAGACCGGCGGAATTCGATCCCGCCGCGATGTTGGCAACAATATTGCTGACATTGTGCTTCGCGTCCGCTTTCACGTTGACCGATCCGGCCTTTGCGTCTGCCGCTCCTCCCAGTTCAGCCGTCACATTGCTGTTCAGAAGGCTGACCACGCCGTTGACTGCAGTCGTCAATCCTGTCACAGACGCAGCCACGGCTGCGCTCCGGCTCTTCAGTCCGTAGCTTCCGTCCGCTTCAATGTTCAGGTTCTTCCCGGCTGAAAGGTCGCTCTGGCTTTCCGCCACAGCCTTCGCCGTATCCTTGCTGATCAGCAGGTTCACTGCACCGGAAAGTCCCAGTCCCACAGCGACTGCTGCGCCGATGGTATACTGATTGATATCCTTGATCGATTCCGCGTGAATCGTCACATCTTCGGCGGCATTCACCTTCGTGCCTTTCAGCACCCTGGCATCTGCTGTGCCTGTGAAAAGTGTAACCGTTGCCACCGGGGTGGCGGCAGCACCGTCCCCGCTGAACGCTGCGGTTCCGGCCATGTTGTAAATCGTCGCGTCATTGTTGGCTGTCAGGCTGAAGGAACCCTTTTCCGATTCGATGGTTCCCGCGGCGCTGGCTTTCACGCTGCTCTTCAGCAGCTGAACCGCCGCGCCGACATCCACGGCTGCCCCAAGCATGCCTGCGCCTGCGCTGACGGACAGCTGTTCAAGATTGTCCTCGTTTTCCGCCAGCACTTCAATGTTACGGCCAGCATGCATAACTCCTGTGACCGCCTCGACCTGTTTGGAGGCTCTCAGCAGGGTCAGGGCTGCGCCGATCCCGGAACTCCCTCCGAAATTCAGACCGCCGGCCAGCAGCTGCTGTTGGGTATAATCCGATGCCATAACACCGATATCTCCTGCCGTAGCGGTCAGGACAGCGGTATCGGTCCGGGTCAGAACCTGGTTGTTGTTTTCCATCTCAACGCCGCCGCCGGTTATTCCGGTGCCGACGGGGCTCACTGCTACGGAAGCCGCCGCCACCGCCTGGGAATCCCGTACGTTGGCGCCGGCATATACGCCGCTGATCTCCTTGCCGTATCTGGTCTTGATCGCTTCGCCCTGTCCGCCCGCGGTCAGGGAAGCACCTTCCAGAAGGGTCTGAACCTTGTTGTTTTTCTCTATATAGACATTCGTCAGTCCGGCTGCCGCGGAAACAGTGGCCAGGGCAATCGTACCGTCCATGGCCAGGGTCTTGTCGCTGAGCCAGGATTCCATCAGCACGTTCTTTCCGCCCTTGACCGTACCTCCGGCGGTAATCCCGATGTCGTTCTCTTCCTTCATCACTAGCGCGTTCCCGCTGAGGGAAAGTCCGGAGTAGCTTCCGGTCAGCACCAGGCCGGCCAGATAGGATGTGTCATTTCCGCCGGCCCGGATCTGCGCGTTTCCTCCTGCATCCACCTGCGTGCCGCCGGCAAGGTTCACCTTCGCTTCACGGCTGAAGGTATTCATATTGAAGGATGCGCCGGCGGCCGTTCCGATCGCGCCGGCAAGACTGGCGGATCCGCTCAGCGCCCACGCGTCCGCGTTGGCGCGGATATCGGTATCTCCGGCACTCCGGACCGCCGCATTTTCATTCAGAGTGGTCTCCGCCTTTGCTCCGGCAAAGTTCACGTTCACACCGGCGGCAATGCCAAGTCCGGAAGCGGTAGCCTGCGCAACTGCCGAAGCTACGCCGGCAATCAGCTGGCTTGCCGCATCCGCACCGACTTCCGCGTTCCCGCCGGCATTCATTTCCACGCCCTTGGCGAGCACAGTCCGGACGGTCGCTTCATCCCGGATTCCGTTGGCGGAACCGCCTCCGGCAAAGCCGGATTTACCCAGCGTGATGGCGGCATCTGCCACCAGGGCCAGCAGATCGGCATCCATCCTGGAGGTGATCCCCGCGTCCGCGCCGGCAGCCAGCTGTGTGCCCTCGCCCACTTCGCTGCGGACCGTGGCCTTGTTGAACAGAACGTTGACGCCGCCGGCAATGGCGTTTCCGGATCTGGGATCCGGGGTCGTGCTCTTGGGTTTGCCGGGAACTGGATTGCCTTTTTCGTCGGTTCCCGATTCTTCACGTTTCACAGGGTTGTTGGTAATGGACGCGCTGAGGCTTGCCGCCGCGGTTAGCACCTCCGTTTTCATTTCAGAGGAGGCTTCCTGCGTCAGCTTTCCGGCCGCGTTCACCGTACTTCCCTTGCCGGTTACTGCGCTGACCGTATCCTGGTTGGTCATCAGGGCCAGCGCCAGTCCGGCGGAGATCGTGGCAGGCGCCACAGACAGCCCGCCTGTCACCATCCGGTGGGTCGCGTTGTCGATGGCTGACAGGGCCATATCCCCGTTTTTCCCTTCCCCGTCCTGCTTGGCCAGGGTAACCTTGACTCCTTCGCCCAGCAGAGTTTCAATCGTGTTCCTGGTCTTCAGGTAGGTGAAGGACCCGCCCAGGGAGAAGGTGGAATTGGTCAGCTGTGCCGAAGCGCCGATGGCCTCTGTATAATAGTTCTGGAAAGAGAACTGGTTGATCTTGTCATACAGCTTCAGCAGCTTGCTGGCATACAGGTCGATCTGCGCGCTGTTTTCCTGCTTGTCGTCCTCCGGATCGCGGTCGTCCGTCTTGATATTGATCCTGGATTCCGCGCCTTCACCGCGCATGTTCAGCTCCGCGATGGCCTTCGCGTAGTCTTCCGCGGTCACATTCTTCTTCTCTGCGTTCAGCGTAAAGCCGGATCCCGTGATGCTCTTTCCGTCTGCCACCTTCGCCGTGACGGTGTCCTGGCTGAGAATGGTGCTGTTGGCAAGGCCGGCGCCGAAAGCGGTTCCCAGGGAAAGGCTTACGCCGCCGGCCCGGGCCGCCAGCCTGCTCTGGTCTGTTGCTTCCACGGCGATGTTCCCGCCCTCAATATTGCCGTTTACATCCGTGGTCGTTGTGGCTTTGGTTTTGATGAGACTGACAGACATGCCGGCTGTCACATTGCCGTTGTATCCGGAGACGGCGCCGGAAACCGACTGGGCTGTCAGCTTGTTGATAAAGTCTTCATCCAGGTTCCGGATCGTGCTGCTCCTGAGCGTAACGTCCCCGGCCGCCTTCAGGTTTCCCTTCACGGTCACGGTGGCTTCGTTCTTGTTGTCCGCCACGGCCGCCGCGCCGGAAACGGAGTTCGACTGAAGCAGCAGGGACATGGTGGCGGAAGTTCCCACCGCCGCGAAATTGGCATTGTTGTCCGCGGTAATGCTGATCGGCCCGCCGGTGGTGGTGATATCTCCCTCAACCTTTGCCCGGGCTGTATGCTTCGCCTGGGTCAGGCCGATGGCGGCCGCCAGCTGCAGCTTGCTGCCGTAGAAGAAATTATTGACCGTATTGTAGGCTGCGCCGCCCATGGCCGCCACGGACACGAACCCGTTCACCAGATCCATCGCGTCCGGATCTTCCTCGTTCACGTCCGTGGTAACGCCCTGGCTCTTCAGAGCGTTCACGGAGATCGGCATGCTGGCATCCGTGTCCTCGCCGCTGTCGTTGTCGTCCTCGTTCCGGTTCGCGTTCCGGTTGGCGTCCAGCCGTTCGGTCAGAACGTTTCCTTCGCCGGATTCGGCGCTTCCATCCTGCTTTTTGACCTGTCCGGGATTTTCCTCATCCGGCACCAGCCCTGCCTTGTCCGCCAGCACAGAGATATCCTGGCCCACCGCGGTAGCCACCGCCGTGGTCGTATCCCGGCTGAAGCTGCTGGCAGCCACCGTCACCGCGCCGGTCGCCGCAGCGCCGCCCATGGACACTTCGGCGCCATAGCCGGCCAGGTTCAGCGCAGTGGTGGCGCCGACTGCCGTACCCCTGCCGACGCTGAATGCGCTGGCGGTAATATTGGTAATGCTGTTTTCTTCCGCCGTCAGGGAAAGATCCCCGGCCGAGGTCACGCTGCCGCTCTGGTAACCCGTTACGTTTGTCAGGTTCCCCTTATTCATGGCAGCCTTCACGCTGGAATCCAGGGCGTCGACCGCTGCGGAGGCATCCAGGGCGGTAACGGAGGCATCATTGGATCCGGCCGCGCTGTATATCTCTTCCTGGTGGTCCGCCCGGGCGCTGATCGTCAGGGTGCCCGCGTTAAGGCCCGTTGTCGGTTTCTCCGGGTTATCGTAACGGTCCGAAATGTGCACGGTGGTACTGTCACTGCCGGTCAGCAGGGACAGGGATACCCCGAGTCCGATGCTCCGTCCGAATTCGCTGGTCGTCCGGTCCTTGAGAGAATAGAAGGGCACGATACTGCCTTCCTCTGTTTTAATGAAGGAAGTGTTGATCGCGACGCCGCTGTCGTTCGCGTCATTCGGCATCCGGAGATTGAACACATAGCTGTCGCTGTCCGCGGTAACCAGGGTGTACTGCGTTTCTTTGCCCGCAGCCACGCTGACATCGGGATTGATCGCAACGGTGTGCGTTTTCCCGGCGGTATCCGTATAAGCGTATTCGATATACTCCAGATGAGCGCCGTCCAGCTTCCGGATTTCAACGCGGATCGTGTCCCCTGCCCGGGCGAAAAGTTTTCCGTCTTCTGCTTCCCGGCCCTTGACATCGACCGTAACTGCTCCTTCGGGAAGCTGTACACCTTCCCCGGCAACCGGAGCGCTGAGGATAACCTCCTTCAGCACTTCTTCCGTTTCCAGGGTAAAATGCAGTTCAGCGTCCGCGGGAGCGCCCTGGACAGAGCCGGTATCGAGGTAGAGTTTTCCCTGGTCATCCGTCTGAACCTTGATCTGTTCGGTCTTTTCCGTTCCGCTGTGCCGGTCGTTATAGCTGCATACAGCATAGTTCACCCCGTCGTCCGCTGCCTTCAGCCGGAACCCGGGTTTCACCGTAACCAGAACCTTTTTCTTGTCTGTCCCGTCAATCTGTGCCTGGATGCCCTTCGTAACGGTCACGGTGAAGTTTTCACCCTCCGTTACGGTCTGAGCGGAATTGGAGTCTCCCACATCCGCGTTCGCCGCGTCTGCGGAGGCGGCGTTGGTGCTGGCGCTTCCCTTGCCGTTCAGGGCGGCGGAAGCCACGTTGTTCACAAACCGGCTGCCGTCCGCTTCAAAGCGCATATCGCCGGTCACATCCACCGTTCCGCCGTTGATCTTCCGGTTTTCCTCGGCAGCGGCGGCCAGATCATCGGCCAGCTGCTTGAACGCGGCCGCCGCATCCTTCCCATACTCGGCCTCTTTTTCCTGGACCGCGGCATTGTATTTTGCCTCTCCGTCCGGCTGGTTCCAGTTGCCGTCCGCGTCCTGGTAGTCCTTCTTGTTTACCTGGTACTTTTGGTCGCCCTTGTTCACCTTGTACTTTGAATCGTCCGGGTTAACGGTCACCTTGTCATGCCCCAGTTCAGCCGTTGTACTGAAATCGAGGTTCGTCAGAGCTGCGGAGCCGGAAATGGCCATTCCTATGGCTCCCGCGCCGGAAACCGCCTGCGTGTCCACCAGGTGGGTGCCCGCGGATCCCTTCTTTCCTTCCAGGGCGAGGTCGTAAGGATTCTTCAGCGCGGCAATCTGCGCATCGGACAGGATCACGTTCTGTTGTTCCGCAGCTTTGATGATGGTCTCCGCGATCATCGCGTCAAGATCAGAGACGGCGGAATCCGTTTTGCCGCTCTCCTTTTCCTGGATCTTATCCAGGGCGGTGGTCACATTGCCCTCCACATCATCCTCGAAGGTTTCGTCCTGCTTAATGCCGGCTTCCTCCGCCTGGGCCTTGATCTTGGCCGCGTCCTCGCTGCTCAGGCCGGCAATCACGTCATACAGGTCCTTCGCGCTGGCAAACAGGTCAATGGAGCCGTTGATGATGGTTTCCAGCGTTTCCTTGTCAATCGGCTGGCCGGTTTTGTCGGTGATCGCTTCCGCTCCCTCGGCATACAGTGTGTCCAGGGCGGCTTTCTTGGCTTCCTGCAGGGTCCCCTTCAGGTTTTCTTTGATGAACTTTTTAATGTCTTCGTAAACGTCCTTCGGGATCTCATTAAAGGAGAACTTCTTGTGGAACAGGTCTCCCACATGGTTCACCACCGAGCTGCGGATGCTCTTGACCAGCATCTCGTTGAAGCCGTCCACAAAGCTGGAGACGATCTTTCCCAGGCTGCCGTCGCCGAAATCGTCAAAAGGTACCGCGTCGGCTTCGAGCGCCACCGCCAGGAGGCCGATGCCGATCCATTTTTCGGTTTTTTTGTTGTCCTTGATGACGTTGATCACGTCTTCGATAAAGCCGGTGCCGAACATGTCTGCCAATCCGGAGGAATTGACAAATTCATCCAGGATCTCGCTGCCGACGGGGCTGATGATACTGTTCACTATGTTGCCCGGCAGGAAGTCCTCCAGACCGATTTCCCGGCCCAGGTCCTGCACATAGTCGTTCACAGGCTGGCCGATCTGTTCCGTCAGGTAATTCTTCAGGTCCTGCTTTCCCTGGTCGGTGGAAACGTCAAACGTCCGGTCGCTGTAATCGGGTGCCGCTGTCGGCGTTGTCTTTTCCTTCGTGGTGGCGGAAACCTCCAGGGACGCCGCCTTGATGTTCCCGTTGCCGATCCGGGCCGTATTGTGCATGGTCACCGCGTTGTATGCGGCGCCAAGGCCGACGCCCATGCCGGCGTTGGTGGTGCTGCTGTCCGCCTTCAGGACCGCTTCCGTCCGGTTCCCGGCGGTCACCCGGGCCTTTCCGCCGATCTCGATGCTCCGCTGGTTCAGAATTTCTGCCAGGCTTTCGCTCTCCTGGAAGTTGAATCCCGCTGCGCCTGCGATACCCATGGACATGTTGTTGACCAGCACCGTCGGCGGACGGTATTTCCAGTATAATTCCACGGGTTTCCTCGGGAGTTCCCCGGCCAGAACTTCCATCTCAAGGATGGCGTCCAGCAGCAGGACCAGCCGGTTCTGCCGCAGCCTCAGGGAGAAGGGGATCCTTCCGCCTTTGGCGCCGGCAATATTGATATTCCGGATATCGCTTTCCGTTTCCGCGTTGACCCGCAGGGATCCCGCGGTCAGGCTCTGGTTCAGCCGGGCCGCCGCATTGTCCGCAATGAAGGAGAAGCCTGCGGCAACGCCATAGCCGCCTTTTGTGCCCGCAGCTGCGCCGTTGGTCTGCACAAAGTGCGCCGCGGTATTGCCGGCGGTAATCTTCACGTCACCGTCCACATTCAGGACGCTGTCTTCGGACTGTCCGCCGATTTTGCCGAGATAGGCCTCCGCCCCGGTGGTAACAGAGTCCACGGCCAGGGCCGCTGCCAGGGCGGTGTCCTTGCCGGACGCGCCGGACGCTGCGGTCACGCTGTCCTTCACCTGCTGGTCCGCCCGGAGGGTGATTCCGCGGATATGCTGGCCGTCTGTTTTTTGCGCCAGCGCCGCGCCGTCCTGGATCGCGGCCACCGTCTTCGCCGTATCAATGGCTGCGGCAATGCCCGCGCCGACGCCCGTTTCCCCGGCGGTCCGCGTGTTGCCGGAAGCGTCCGCGTTCACGGAGTATCCCACATCGTTCTCCGCTTCAACGCTCAGCTTTCCGTCCAGCTTCACATTCGATTTTTCAAACATCCTGGCCTTGCTGTCCGCCTTGGCCACCTGGATCGAAACTGCTCCGCCGACGCCGGTGGCGCCGCGGCTGAATCCGGCCTTGCTTTCCGTCTGAACGCCGGCTTCTCCGAAGGCCTGGACCTTCACGTCTCCGGCGCTTTCCACGCTGCCCTTGATCTCCGCCTTGTTGTGGCTCTCGGCCACCGTCAGGGCCAGGGCAGCCCCCAGGCTGGTATCCGCCGGGTCCGCGGCGGTCCCTTCGGTCACGGCGGTGCCGTCCGCCAGCGTCCGTACATCCGCCGCAGCCTCCGCGAGAAGAGTCACATCCCCGCCGGCGGTCACAGAAGCGGCCGCTTTTCCGTCGTCCGCGCCAGCGATCACCGCCTGGCTTTCATTCTTTGTAATGCCCACCGCGGCCGCACCGGCCAGCTGCATGCCCTGGGCCTGGCCGATAACCGCCTGCGGATCGGCCGCGTCCACATAGGCCGCGCTGATCCTGATCCCGGCTGCCGGATCCGCGTTCTCCGGAACCAGCAGGTAGTAGCCGCCCTTGTCATCCGGCTGGATGACCGCGGTCCGGACGGCGCTCTGGCCGTTGTCCATCACGGTATACTGGGCCGTCAGGCTGTCCTTTTGGAGGGCTTTGCCCGCCGCGGGGTTCACCACAAGCCTGAGCTTCTGTCCCGGTGCAACGCTGGCCAGGCATTTTCCGTCCTCTTCCGTTTCATAGGTCAGGATGGCGCCGTCACTGCTGCCGTCCGGCAGCACCAGCTTGACCGTCCGGTCTTCCTTGTCGATTCCGTCTTCCGACAGGTTCCCGGTCATGTTCCCCACCAGCGTCCGGACATTGATGGGGCTCTCCGCCGTCTGGTCATACCCGTCCTCAAAGGCATCCGCGCCGGAGGCTGCTGCCTGCCCGTCCGGATTGTAGTCCGGGTCTTCCTCATACTCCACAAAGAGGGTTGCGTAGGTCTTGTCCCTGGTAAAGGTATACTTTCCGTCCGCGTCCGGGGTCAGGGCCGCGGCAGGCGCATAGCCGGCCGCCCCGGCATCCAGTCCGCGCCACTGCACGGATTTGACCCGGTATCCTGCCGCCGCTTTCACGGTGACGCTGACTTGATGGTTTTCATCTTCTGCAAAGGTAACCTGGCCGTGCATACCGGCCTTGTCATCCAGCTGGACAGCCTCTCCGGCCGCTCCGCCGCCGGCGGTCACCTTGCTGACCGCGGCGTCCATCTCTTTCAGGTCGTCATCGCCGAGGCCCAGCGTCTTCTTGATCGTTCCCCACAGTCCGGTGAGATAGCTGTACATGCTCTCCACGGGGTTTTGTTCCGTGGAACCGGCCGCGGCGGAGCTGGCGGCAGTGGTGTACACTTTTTCCGCCGCGTCGGATTGGACGTTCACATCTTTTCCGGCAGTAACCTTGGCCGCAGGCGCAATTTCCGCCTTCACACCCTGCAGGACAAGGGCCAGGGCTGCATAGCCGCTGGTGCTGCTCGAGGCCGCATTGCTGCCCCGTTCCGCCAGGGTGGTCACCTTCAGGTTGCCGTCGGCGGAAACAGTCACCTGGTTCCCGGCCTCCAGTGTTCCGGCCACCGTGCTTTTTGCATCGCCAATCACATAGGAAGCGGCAATGGCGGCAGGAATACCGGCGAAGCCGGAATCCGCCCGGGTTTCAATCTCCGCATCCGTTTCGGACGCAATCCTGATACTGTCGGAGGCAACAATCTTTGCCGTTTCGGCAATATTGATGATGGAATCCGCCTTGACCAGGGAAACCGCAAGAGGCAGCCCTTCGTAGGATCCACCGTTCCCGTCCTGGTAGGAATCCCCGACCCCGCTGGTGGTTTTCACCTGGGTAAGAATGCTGACGCTGCCTTTGCCTTCGACAGGGGTAACAGCACCCTGGTTCTCGGTATAACCGGCATAGATTTCGCCGTTCACATCCACGATGGCTTTGGCGACCTTGACATTGATCAGGCCGCTGTCAGGCGCCAGGGTGATGATTCCGCCCTGCTGCTGTGCTTTGGAGAGGATCAGCACGTCCCCGGCGCTGATGACCTTTCCGTTGATGGTCACCGCAGCCGTATGGGCCAGGTTCAGCAGGCTGATCGGAATGTCATCCGTGCTCCCGGCAATCTTCCCCGGCGCACGGGGCGCTCCCACACCGGTTCCGGATTCCGCTTCAATGCGTACCAGCCCCGCCTTGACGGTTCCGTCCACCTGGACCGTTCTGCCCAGAAGGACCAGCTGCAGTCCATCCGCGGTAATGTTTTTGCCCACCTGCAGCGCGTCGTCGTTTTTGACAATCACATTGGTCAGCAGAAGATTCGGGGTTCCGCTGAAAAGAAGATCGTTATCGAGGCTGCCGGTATAGATATAATCTGTAAAGTTGTTCGCCAGCTGGGTGGCGGGATCCGTGAACTCCACCTTCGCCTTGTTGGCCAGGTTATCCGTAACGCTCTCGATGGCGCCGGCATCATAGGTAATCGCCACCGTTTTTCCGTTGCTGTTTGTCAGCTGGATGTTTCCCGCTGTGCCGGCTGCGCCGTTTGTATTCAGCGTGCCGGTCGCATGGATCCGGTCATTGCCCGCGCCGCCGACGACGGCCACCGTGTTCGCCGCGTCCGCAACAGAGATGTCCACATCGGCCAGGTTGGCGCCGTCGCCCAGGTCGATCCGGAGGGTGCCGTTGGAGGGAGTTCCTTTGCCGGCAACGATAACGGAATCATCGCCGTTTCCGGCGCTGACCGTCACAAACTCCGTTTTTCCCTCTGCAAGCGTTTCCCCGTTTCCGGCCGCGGTGATCCCGATGGTATCATCGCCCTCGCCGGTCTGGATGCCGGCGGTGCTGTCGGCGGTCACCTCGGCGTTGACCGTATCATCGCCGTCACCGGTCCGGATGGCAGCAGTGCTGCCGCCCTTGATCACGGCCTGCACCGTATCCTTTCCGGCTTCTGTTTCAATGGTCAGGCTGCTGCCTGCATCGGCAGCGGCTGTAACCGTATCCGCCTCTTCCCCGGTCCGGATGGCCGCCGTTTTCCCGGCCCCCTGGAGGGTCAGGTTCACGGTGTCTTCCCCGTCTCCGGTCTGGATTTCCGCATTGGTGCCTTTCAGTTCGGCCCGGACGGTGTCGCCGCCCTTTCCGGTATCGATGCTGACGCTCTCCGCGTCCTGGGCGGTAACGCTGACGCTGTCCTCGCCTTCGCCGGTATGCACTTCCGCCTTGGATCCGGCGCCGCTGACGCTGACGTTCACGCCGTCATCCGCCCGGGTGCCGAAATAGGTCAGGGATGAGCCGCTCTGTACGTTAACAATTCCCGGCAGTCCAAGTCCTTTCATGATCATGGAGATACCGTTCAGAAGATTCATAACACCCGTGAACAGCGTGCTGCCGTCCGCCTGCAGGCCGTCCTCTCCTGCATCCGCCACGTCCATCTCCACTTCGTTAATTCCCGTGAAAGCGCTCGCGGTTTTGTCAATATTGACTTCTCCGTCATAGATGGTGTTTTTCTCCAGAATAATCCGGATTCTTCCGCCCATGGCAGTACTGACCGCCGATTCAATTTTGCTCTGAAGGGTGGAAGGAGCAGAAGTGACCTGGGCCGGTTCCGTCGTCTCCGGAGAGGCGGTCCCCTCATTTGTCCCTGCTGAAGGCGCAGCAAAAAGCATCACCCTTACCGGTTCCGCTTCCGGACCCGGCACCTGGGCAGCGGACAACGTGTCCGCGTTCTCATTGACAGTCTCTGCCGTATTGATTCCGGCTTCCATGGAACGCAATACGGGCTCCTCAGCCTTTATTCCCTCTGTTGGTTCTTCTTCCTTTTCCGTTCCTTCCGGAGACTCCCCTGTACTTGTCCCTTCTGCGGTTTTCTCCTCAGAACCCGTTCCTCCCGCAGGAGTCCCTTTTGCCAGGGTCATTCTGAGCACGGCAAAAGATCCTTTATCGCCCTCTCCGGAAGATTCCTCCGTCTTCGTTTCTTCCGTGGCTGTCTCCTCAGTACCCGTTCCTTCTGCGGTTTTCTCTCCGCTGCCCGTTCCTTCTGCGGTTTTCTCTCCGCTGCCCGTTCCTTCCGCGGTTTCCTCTTCCGTACCCGTTACTGCCGCGGTTTCCTCTTCCGTACCCGTTACTGCCGCGGGAGCCCCTTTGGCCAGGGTCATTCTGCGCATGGTGAAAGATCCTTTAACGGCCTCTTCCGGAGATTCCCCGGTCTTCGTTTCTTCTGCGTACCCGTTTTCCGTCTCTGTTTTTTCCGCAGGCTCTTCCCCGTCTGCTTTTCCCTTTATGGATTCTTCTTCCGGATCTGCACCTTCAGCTGGCTCTTTTTCCGCTGTATTGTCCGGTGTGAGTTCCTCATCAGAATCTTTGCTCTCTGCGGATTCTTCTTCGGAATGAGTTTCCTTTGCATTCTTCTCCGCGGGTTCTTCCCCGGTCTCCCTGTCCGCAGCAGCGTCCTCGCCGGCGCCTTTTCCTTCCGCAGGTTCTTCCCCGTCAGCTTCCTCCTTTATGGATTCTTCTCCCGGATTGATATCCTCAGCAGGCTCTTTTCCTGCTGTATTGTCCGCTGCGGATTCCTCATCAGAATCTTTGCTCTCTGCGGATTCTTCCTCGGAATGGGTTTCCCCTGCAGGCTTCTCCGCGGATTCTTCCCCGGTCTCCTTATCCGCGGCAGCGTCCCCACCGGCGCCTTCTCCTTCCGCAGGTTCTTCCCCGTCAGCTTCTTCCTTTAGGGTTTTTTCTTCCGGATTGGTATCTTCAGCAGGCTCTTTCTCCGCTGTATTGTCCTCCGCGGATTCCTCTTCAGAATCTTTGCTCTCTGCGGATTCTTCCTCGGAAAGGTTTTCCCCTGCGGGCTTCTCTACGGAATCTTCCCCGCTCTCCCCATCCGCGGCAGCGTCCTCACCGGTGCCTTCTCCTTCCGCAGGTTCTTCCCCGTCAGCTTCTTCCTTTAGGTTTTTTTCTTCCGGATTGGTATCTTCAGCAGGCTCTTTCTCCGCTGTATTGTCCTCCGCGGATTCCTCATCAGAATCTTTGCTCTCTGCGGATTCTTCCTCGGAAAGGTTTTCCCCTGCGGGCTTCTCTACGGAATCTTCCCCGCTCTCCCCGTCCGCGGCAGCGTCCTCACCGGCGCCTTCTTCCATGGGTTCTTTCTCAGAATCCTTGTTTTCCGGCAGGATTCCTTCGTTTTCCGGATCACCTGCGAATTCCGGCAAACCGTCGGCTTCCGGCGCGCCCTGCGGCTCCCCGGCCTGTTTTTCCGGGTCCGGCAAACCTTCGCCCTCTTCCGTTCCGCCGGAGGAAGGTTCCGCATACTCCTGCTCCGTCATTTCCGCATAGGCAGTAAATGCTCCGCTGTTAAAGTTCACCGTGGAGCTCCAGACCATTGTCAGAATCAGAGTAAATGCTACAAGGCGCTTTTTCATACACCATTCCTCGCTCTACTTCTTTTTGATCACAAACCGTGTGCGGATCCGGCTTTTGCCATTGCTGCACGTTCGGGAAAAGAGTTACTTCCTGTCTTTTCTTCTAAAAAATATATATAGCTAGACACTGTATTATATACTTTTTCCGGTTCCCGTGTATATAAAATGTCACAGAAAGAAACACTAAAAGAAAAAAAATTCAAAAAGAACCGGCGGCGACCGGTTCTTTTTGAAAAAATCCTTCGTTGAATCTTATTCCGTACTCAGTTCCTCTACGTCCTGTATGGAAATATTCTTCGAGTTCTTCTCGTAATAAGAAGATATATCCATGGTTATATCTCCCTCCCAGGAAGAATCCGTGATATGCATGCCGGTTCCGTCCCAGGTCATCTTCACCCGTTCCAGGCGTACCTGCCGGATAAAAACATCATAGAGTACATATTCCAGTTCATAGTTTCCCGGCGGCAGCGGGGTCTTTTCAATGTTCACCATCCTCTGGAAGGTCAGCGGATCGCTCGGCTCATAATCCCCGGACAGCAGGCCATCCTCCGATACCACGGGGTAAATCAGGTTGAATTCCTGCCCTGTCACACTGGAAATCGGCTTTGTATTCCGGTTGAACATCTGGGCGTCTGCGTTGAATCCCTGCCACAGGCCGTAGACTTCATAGGTATCCTTTTTCCAGCGGTATCCGCTTCGCAGATTCCATCTCCTGGCATCCACGGAAATCGGAATATTATACAGCATATCATAGTTTCCGTTCATGGGAATCGTTAACATTTCCAGGTGACACAGTTTTCCGTCAATCGATGCCCAGTTCCCACTGTTTTGCCAGTGATAAATCCCGTTCTCTGTCTCATAATAGGCAGGAATCAGGCCGAGGCTGATCATCTGGCCGCTTTCCTCATCCTCTTTGTAAAGGTTGCAGGTAACCGCTCCCAGATAATTGTTCTCATCCTCCACTGAAAATTCCGGAATTCCGTCTTCCCCTGTCGTTTTGTGAATCGTGATGGTGCTTCCCGGAAGCTCCGCCATTTCCGGCAGCTTCTCCACCTGCTGATAAACCTCATCCGGCGCGGTCCATGGACTGATGGCATCCAGCAGGGCAAGATAATTGGGGCTCGGACAGTTCCTTGCATATACGTCCAGCTCAGGAAGCGTGAAATTCGTTGCGTAGCAGAAAGAGATTCCCCTGGCCGCAGGTTTTCCCGCCCCTCGCAGGCTGTAATCCACCACCTCCGCCAGGGCATCCTGCATTTCCCACTGCAGGGTTTCACCCGCCACGCTCCGCAGGGATTGCTGAAACAGAATTCCTGCCAGATCCATCATATTGTCCGATCCGTTTCCGTACTGTTCCGTATGGAAAACGCTGCGGACAATACTTGAAAGGAGAAGTGGATACTTCACATAAAGCTCATTCATTCTCGCAAAGAATTGGTCGAAGTTTTTTTCCAGACGTTCCAGTTTGGAGAGATTGATCACCGACCAGGTCATCATTTCCCGGCTTTGCTCATCATCCTCATTGGCAAATTTGATCTGCGTCATGTCACAGACCCATCGGCCCAGCATCCGCCCGTCAGCGTCGGTAACATAAAGCAGTTCCTGCATCCAGTCCCCGAGGGCTGTTCCCTTGGCGGGCACCGTCTCCTGTGACGCGATCATCCAGGAGGCATACTCCCGAACCGCGCTGGCAGTTTCGATATTGGCCATCATACAGGCATCAAACAGAATGGCTTCAAAATGTACGCCTCCGGCTGCCAGGGCTTCCCTCAGTTCATCCAGGGCCATATAATCCCCGTCAAACAGTTCATCGATGAACAGGCCCGTCTTGCTCCCGCCGCCATGATCCCAGAGAATCAGGGCATATTTCTTTGCCGGGCGGTTTTCCTTCCCCCAGGCGATAAATTCTGCCAGGGTTCCGGCTTCGGCCATGCTGGCCAGCGGTTTTTCCCGGAGCATCCGGAATTCACCGGTTTCGGTGCCTTTCCCCGGGATATATTCCCAGTCCTGCAGGCAGTCGGTCCGGATCTCCATTCCCAGGTCCTGTGCATGCCATTCGGAAGCTCCGCCTGTTTCCATCAGAATATTGACTTTTCCCGGCAGCTTCACCTGCAGATCGGGAATATTCATCACGTCCGGAATAATGATTCCAATCCCGTTTTCCGGTTCATGCACCCCGGCAAGCTCCTGAAGATTCCCTGTTGCAAACCCGTACTGTGATTCCAGATCGGAACCGCACACATAAATCAGTACAGTCCATTCATCTTCTTCATTTCCGGACGCCGCTGCTGTTTCCTCCGCTGCCGCTCCGCAGAAGCCGGCAATAAACAGTCCCAGCATGACTGCCATGCAGCTCAGAAAAAACAGGATTCTTCGGATTCCCTTTTCAGGAATTGCTTTCATTGGTCCAATGCTTCTCCTCTTTCGTTTTTTCCCTCCTGACCTTTGTACAGAAGGCACATCATGGTAATGTCGTCGAACTGTGGTGCAACCAGGGAGGAAACCAGACAGGCAGTCAGCGCAATTCCGTAATACTTCTGTGCCTGCTCGTCATTATCCTGGCCGATTTCGTTGGAAGCGGAAATCGCCGCGCCGGAGACAAAAAACGAACCAAGAATGCACAATACCAGATAGACCGGCACGCACAGGTTGATCGCAGTCAGGCCCGCCGCTCCGATCAGCTGGCCGACGATCATTCCATCTGCGATAATGTTCGCACATCCGCTCAGAATGGAGAGCATGCACGGAATCAGCGCACCCCTGTATGCTTTTTTCAGGAAGTCTTTGCTCTGAAAAAGCTCCTTCCCTGATGTATCCTGCTACATTATTCAGTATCCGGCATTTCGCAGAAGACTGCCGTTTTGTTCATTTTCATGCCAGTCCTGCTCATTGCCGGTCTCCTTTCACAATATCTCCTTTTTCCATTATGCCCGAAAGCAGCGGGAGCATCCGTTCATCGCCTGCGCGGTGAATACAACACTTCTTTAATGCATATCTCCTCTGCATTTGGTGCTTCAGAATGTCCTGAATCTGATGATGAAAATTATAATACTTTATTATTGTAACATACAAATTCCAAAAATCCAAAGAAAAAATACTCCCGGCTGGTCAGCAGTTCCCGGGGTAGACATACCGGAGATTCTTCTCCGCCGTCCGGACCAGGTCGCAGATCTTCCGGACGTCTGTAGGCCTTCTGTCCGTCATCCGGTAGCGCGGGAAAAACCGCGTTATGTGCAGCGGGACCTCCTCTCCCCGCCGGCCCCGGAATACATTTTCCAGTCCGGCGACCCATTCACTGAGCTGGAGCATTTCCTCCTCGCTGTCGTTCTTCCCCGGAACGATCAGCGTTGTCAGCTCCACATGGAACCGTTGCACTGCTTCCCGGATAAAGGCCATGACCATCTCCCTGTCCCCGCCGAGCACCTTGCTGTAGTACCTGTCCGTAAATCCTTTCAGGTCGATGTTCATTGCGTCGATATAGGGAGAGAGCTGATCCAGGATTCCGATCTCCGCGCAGCCGTTCGTCACCGTCACGTTCAGCATTCCGCGTTCCCGTACCAGTTTTGCGGTATCCCGCACGTATTCCCAGCAGACCAGCGGCTCATTGTAAGTAAACGCGACGCCTATATTTCCCTTCTCCCGATAGTATACAGCCAGCTCCGCGAGTTGTTCCGGGGACACTTCCCTGGTCCGGATGGAGAACCCGCGTTCTCCTTCCGCCTGGGCAATTTCATGGTTCTGGCAGAACGGACAGCGCAGGTTGCAGCCCAGGCCGCCTGCAGACAGGATCAGGCTGCCCGGATGGAACCGCGCCAGCGGTTTTTTCTCAATGGGATCCAGCGCCAGCGAGGAAACCCTTCCGTAATAAACCGGTACCGTTCCGCCACCCGAAGCAGTTCTCGCTCCGCAGGTGCCGGTCTGCCCTTCCCGCAGTTCACAGTGCCTGAAACACACATTGCAGCAGGTCATATTCTCTCACCGCCTGTCAGGTATGCCGGACAACTTCAAAGCGTTCCAGCGTATATGGTTCATTCTCCCGGATTCCGCCTTTTTTCATGGCAATCTCCACCTGCTCGTCCACCGTATCCACGCCGTCCAGGTCCGGCAGCAGCAGCCCGCGCCTGGATCCGCAGCTGACAATCACGCCGTATTTGCGTACATCCAGTTCATCCCTTCCGCTGATCTGTTCCGGTGCGGACAGCACATCCACATTGATCTCCAGCCACTTCAGCTCCTCCGGCCGGACCGGATCAAACCGCGGATCCCTCGTGGAAGCGCTGACTGCGTTGCTGATGATTTCAAGTGCGATATTCCCTTTGGTCGGCAGGAAGGTCCCGATACAGCCCCTCAGTTTTCCTTCCTTATGGATGGACACAAACACGCCGGCACGTTCCTGTTTCATTTCCGCTGTTGCCCAGTCCGGCACGTTCGGCAGTTTCCGCTCCGTCACATAGGATTCCACGGTTTCCCGGGCAAGGCGGACGAAAGGATCATCTCCGCTCCGCTTTTGCCGGAGTTTTTCCTCCTGTGCGGCCCTGTAGCGGTCGAGGAATCTTCTCTCTTCATCTTTCCCGGTGGGGCGGAAGGAACAGATTCCGTATCCGACGCCGGTGATGTCCTCATGGGAATACACCTTGGTTTCCACGCTCATCCCGTCCATCGCCCCGGCCAGGATCACAAAGGATCGGTGTCCGCATTCCGCGGCCTTGTCGCAGAAGCTTTCCTTAAACTCGAGCATTTCCCCGAATGCGGCCCTCCCAGCTGTGTCCATGATCCGCCTGTCGTATTCAGGTCCTTCCGGGGCAAACCCGTAGGGGCCGTATGTCTGCAGCTTGTGGGACAGGTCGCCGCTGGCGATCAGCACCGTTCTTCGTCCGGTCTGTTCCACTGCCTGCCGGAGGATCATCCCGAATTCGTAATGCTTTGCCAGGGACAGGCCGGAGAGACCGATCCGGATCAGCTGATAATCCTGATACTGCTGTTCCACAAAATACAGCGGCACCATCGTTCCATGATCCAGCTGCCTGTCCCTCTCTCCCAGTTCACCCGCCGGGAAATCCTTTTCCTTTGCCAGTCCGCAGACCGCCTTCACCAGTTCTGTATCATACCGGACCCGGAAGCTGACCTCCGGCGCCCTGAACCGGCCAAAGTCCCCCGTTGCCTGTTTCCCCGGGGAAATGTGGAAATAATCCGCATACATGACAACATGCGGACTGGTGACAATGATGGTCTCCGGGCGGATTTCCGCGATTTCGGCCGCCACGGTTTCATAGGCTTGTATGGTCTTCAGGATCTGCTTTTCGCTGCCTCTGCCAACCTGCGGCACAATCATAGGAGGATGAGGAACCATATAAGCTGCAATCACGGACATCGGATGACTCCCCCTTTCCGTCTTCTGTTTTATCCTGTTCGCCGCCTGATCAGGGATACGGAGCACTGTTTTGTATATATTATCATACGGAAATCAATACTTTGCAAATAAAAAAAGAACCGGGAAATCCTTCCCGATTCGTTTTTGTCCGCAGGGATTATTCAGCGATCTGCAGGGTGTTGATCACGTACTCGAAAACAGCCGCAGCATCCGCGTCGGCAGCCGGTCCCATGGAGAACATGATGATGTTGTTGTTGGTGTCCACCAGGGCGGCGGTGTAGCAGTCTGCAGCGGTGTTCTTGTAGATCACGACGGTCAGGCCGTTAACCTGCACCATCTGCGCATTGCCTTCGGGATCGCTGGCCTGGACATTCGCCAGCATCTGGTCAGGGGTCATTTCGCCCGCGTTCACAGCGTCCACGACGAAGTAAGCGGTATGATCATCCGCCTCATAACCAAGCAGACGGCCGGCAGCAGCCTGTTCTTCCGGAATTTCAACAGCGTTCATGCCGGCGGGCAGCCAGATCTTCAGTCCAAGCATGTCCATCACGATGAAATCACCGGCCTGTTCCTCGGCCATCGCAACGCCGCACAGCATGCAAATCATCATTACCAGAGCAAGTACCTTCTTCATAGGGAATACCCTCCTTCAAAAAATCATCGGGAGCGATTCTGCCATAGAATCCCAGAAAAGTCAACACAAAAAAACGGTACCGGAAACAATGGGAGCCATGTGACACGAGTGGTATTGTTTATCAATCAAAAGATCCTGCTTCCCTGTTGGAAGCAGGATCCCTGTGCATCATGCGGTTTTTCAGACGCGCCGGCCCTTACCGGATGGAAACGGTTGCGCCGTCAACAGTCTCTTTTACTTCTTCCGTTACTTCTTTCACTTCTTCCGTCACTTTTGCGGAAAGGTCTTCCGCCGCAGCAGCGGCTTGTTCTGTAACGGATCCGACGACTGCTTCGGCGATAACCGGGGTTTCCTCGGCTGCTTTTTCCACGGTGCTTCCGGCTTCAGCGCTTCCGGCTGCGGCAGTTCCGGCTGCAGCGGCTTTGGGCTTCCTGGTTCTTGTGGTTGTTTTACCGGCGGCTTTGGCCGCGGTACTTTTTTTTGCACCGGTCGCCTTCGCAGTTGTCTTCTTCTTGGCTGCAGGCTTTTTCGCAGCGGGCTTCTTTGCAGTTTTTTTGGCGGCTTTCGCCTTCGCTGCTGCAGCCTCGGCTTCCGCGGCCGCGGCTTCCTCTTCCGAGGTGCCGATCAGAATCCGGTCGCCGCTTCCCTGGGGAAGGGTGTCCGTTTCCTGCTTCAGCGCGTTCACCATCTGACGGCCGAATTTGGTCTTCAGGTCCACCGCTTCACCGGAGAACAGCTGCTTGCCGGTGGCGGATGCCACGTTGCCCAGCGCATCCATCAGCACCTTGATCTGGTTCAGGTAGTAGTTGTAGGTCTCGCTGAAGGTATTGACGGTATCGGAAACAATCTTTTCTGTATCCTGCTTCTGCTGGACAATCTCTTCCTTGAGATGATGACGGGCCAGGGATTCTTCCTTCGCGTAGCTTTCTTCCTTCGCCTGCAGGTTGCCATCGAATTCCTGGTTCTTCCGGAGATACAGCTCCTTCAGGCCCTGGTACTCCGCGAGGGTCTCCTGGGTTTCCTTCTTCAGGACTTCCAGGTCGGTCTGGGCAAGCTTCTCTTCCAGTTCAGAAATCCTGGCCTTGTACTTTTCCAGTTCATTTTCTACTTTTTTCTTTTCTTCGGTAACGTTGTTCAGGCTCTCTTTCAGATGCTCAATCTGCATCTCATAATTTTTGTTGTTACTGCCAAACATTCGGTATTGCCCCCTTATTCGTTTGTGTATTGTATTACCGCTTTTCTCTATTGTACTTGATTTTTCCTTTCCCCGCAAGAAAAAGATTGAAAGAATTTTTTACAAAATGGAAAATTTTTATGTAAAAAACGAACGATGATCTGTTTCTATTGAACAAGCCCGGTTTTTTCTGTTATGCTTACGTCAGTAAAAATCTTACAATTGGAGGAACATATGGCCAACAAGGAAACCCGGATCCCTTTCAGCGGGATCCGGGTTTTTTATGGCTTGGTCTTACTTGGCGGCTGCCACAGAAGCCTCCAGTTCGTTGTAGGTCTGTTCCATCATCTTGTCCAGGTCTTCCGCGCTCAGCATCTCGCCCTGGAATTCGATCTTCTCGTATTCCGGATGACCGGCCATGAACGAGTACAGGTCAGCCACCAGGTCAAAGATCTGCCACTTTTTCGCTTCTTCATAAGAAGCGGTGGTGGTTCCGTAGGTTTCGCACAGCACTTTCAGGTCAGCTTCGAAATCTTCGTCTCTGGCAGTAGCGGCTTCCAGCACCCGGAAGGTACCGTCTTCCTGCTTCTCCAGGGTAAGAATTTCAACGGAGCCGGCACTGTTCAGGGCCTTCAGTTCCTTCCCGTCTTCCGACTTCTTGTAGTTCATCAGCGTGAACAGGCCGAAGATGACGTCCGGGTTGTCCGGCACATTGCTGTCATAGATTTCGCTCAGGGACATGACCTGCTCGTCGCCCGCCGGCAGTCCATCTGCATGTTCGAGATTCAGGTGCTCCTGGATCGCTGCATACCGGGCCACGTATTCCTGGTATTCCTCAGACAGTTTGAAACTCTCCAGGAAGCTATCCAGGTCGATGTCTTCGGTCCCTTCGCCTTCGCCTTCACTGCCGCCCAGCAGGCTGCCCAGCATCATGAGGGCTTCCAGATCGGATGCACTGCCGGTTTCACCGGTCGTACCGGTTTCGCCGCCCAGCAGGCCGCCCAGCAGGGAAAGGATGTCCGCATCAGACGTTTCACCGGTCGCACCGGTTTCGCCGCTGCTCTCGCCCAGGCTGCCCAGCAGGCTGGTCAAGCTTGACATGTCGCCGCTGCTCTCTCCGGTTTCGGTCGTAGTGGTTTCTTCGGCGCCGCTCTTGGTCAGGCCGCCCAGCTTGTCCTTCAGGCCGCCCAGCAGGCCGCCCAGCTTGTCCTTCAGGCCGCTGACGATAGCATCCAGGTCGACACCCTTCAGGTCGCCCAGCTTGTCCTTCAGCTTCTGCACCAGGGTCTTCCCCAGCGCGGACAGATCCAGTCCGCTTCCACCGCCCAGCAGGCCGCCAAGCAGGCCGGTCAGGGAGCTGGTATCGCCGCTGCTTTCGCCGCTGCTGTCGCCGCTGCTTTCGCCCAGGCCGCTGAGCAGGCTGGACAGACCGCCGGCTTCGGTGCCGGTCTCCGCCAGTGCGGGAACGATCGTCATCATCATGGCAACCGCCAGAATCAGGGAAAGTAATTTCTTCATTGTGCAAGTCTCCTTCCAAATATGTAGTTTATGAAGAATTAGGCTCATTATATCACAACTGAAAAAATTGCTACATTTTTCCTTCTGAATTTTTCTATTAATCCCCCTTCTTCCGGAAGGAAATGCCGGTTCATTTGACAGGCATGTTATACTGAACACTGTGTCCCGCCCTGGGGCGGAGCACAGGAATAAAAAAGAAACGGAACATATTATGACTTTTGATGAACTGAAACTGATTCCTTCCCTGCTGGCCAATGTCCGGGACGCCGGCTACAGCGTCCCGACCCCGATCCAGGAGGCAACCATCCCGCTGGTACTGGAGGGCAATGATGTCCTGGGCTGCGCCCAGACCGGTACCGGTAAGACCGCCGCTTTTGCGCTTCCCATGCTGCAGCGGCTGCAGCAGCAGCCATCCCGCCGTCCGGACACGAAAGTGATCCGCGCGTTGGTGCTTTCCCCCACCCGGGAACTGGCCATGCAGACCTGGGAAAACTTCGAGCAGTACGGCAAAGGCCTCCCGCTGAAGAGCTGCGTGGTCTTCGGCGGCGTCGGCCAGGGCGCGCAGGTGGAAGCGCTCCACCGGGGCGCGGATATTGTCGTCGCCTGTCCCGGACGCCTGCTGGACCTGATGGGCCAGGGGCTGGTCCGGCTGGACTGGGTGGAGATCTTTGTCCTGGACGAAGCGGACCGGATGCTCGATATGGGCTTTATCCATGATGTGCGCCGCGTTGTGCGGTCCCTGCCGGAGCAGCGGCAGACGCTGTTTTTCTCCGCCACCATGCCGCCGGAAGTCGAAAAGCTGGCGCTGGACCTGCTGACGGAGCCGAAGAATGTCAAAGTGGATCCGGTTACCTCCACTGTGGAGGCCATCGACCAGTCCCTGTATTATGTCGACAAGGGAAACAAAAAACACCTGCTGGCACACCTGATCCGGACGGAAAACCCGGAGAGTACCCTGGTGTTCTCCCGCACCCGGTATGGAGTGGACCGGATCGTCCGGGATCTTAAGCGGGCCGGCATTGAAGCCGCCGGCATCCACGGGGACAAGAGCCAGAATGCCCGGCAGACAGCCCTGAAACGTTTCAAGAGCGGGGAATGTAAAGTGCTGGTCGCGACGGATATCGCCGCCCGCGGCATTGATGTTGCCGGCCTCAGCCTCGTCATCAACTACGACCAGCCCATGGAACCGGAGGCCTATATCCACCGGATCGGCCGGACCGGACGCGCGGGCCGGGACGGGAAAGCCATTTCTTTCTGCTGTATCGATGAAGTGAAGCAATTAAACCAGGTGGAAAAACTGATCGGCAGGCGCCTCCGGGAGGAGCAGAGCGACTGGCCGATGGAAATCACGACGCCCTCCGAACCCAAGGTCCGGGAACCGCGTCCCGCAAAAGTCAATGCCGCAGGCCAGGCGATGCAGCCGAGGAAGAAACCCGTCCAGCAGGCGCACAAGGCACAGACGGCTCCCGCCCGTCCAGCGGCCCGCACCGGCAGCGTCCCTTCACACAGGCGCCAGGATAACCGCCGCTCACCGGCCCACGGTCACCCCGTGATGCGGACAAAGCGCTGACCGGGAGTAAACGATCCCGTCACTTTTCCTTTTCTTCGAAAAACAAACCTGAGATCCCTTTCATGACCGAATCGGCGGTCTGGCTGCCTGTACCGAATCCTTCCCGGAAAACAGAATCCATGGATTCATAGAAAGCTTTCAGGTTCATTTCTGCAAACTCATCCTTCAGGGATTTGTCATCCTTATCGTCGTCCCAGTTGCATCCCTTGAAGGTTTCAAAGCATTCAGAGACATTTTTCTTCCAGTCTTTCCCGAGCAGTCTGACAGTGTATTTACCCTCGAACTCATTGATCTCATGACAGATATCCTGGGGAATATCCATATAATAATATCTCACCAGGCTGATGGTTTCTTCATGATATTTTCTCAGTTCGGCAATCTTATCGTCATTCAGGTTGTCGACGTCGGTAAAGTATCTCTCATACAGGTTCATATACCGGGTATAGACCGCGCGCAGAATGACCGGTAAGTCTACCGTTTTCTGGGTCTCTTTCTGCAGGATCTCTTCCACTCTTTCCGTGCTCAGTTCAATCATGGCCCCGTTCCTCCTGTTTTTGCAGTTATTCCTGTTTTACCCTATTGTATTATAAACCTTCTATCTCTGTCATTCTTATTCCTGTCTGCCGGACAGAATTGTTCTTCCTGCTCTTTTCCGCGCAGGCCGGAGTGCGGGAAAACGGATCTCCGGTGTCGAATTGTGCGGTTGAAGACAAGATGAAAACGGTGCTCCCCAGAATAATCCGAAAGAAGGCTGAAGGGAACGGCCATGCCTGCTGGTTGAGAACTTCGCCCAGATCATGAACGGGCAGAAGACCTGCAAATCCCTCCTGATCAAGAACTTCGGCCTGGCGGCAGGCCTCTGGCAGGGATCAACATTCCCAAAGTCGATATGTACAAGGTCGTGACCGAGGAAAGCAAGGACAACCGCGTGCTGGAGCGGGATATGGTGCAGCTCCTCCTGGGACTGCCGCCGGGAGAATCGGAACCGGTAAAGATCACGGAAGGCAAACCCTGACCGCAGATCCGGAATTGCGAAAAACCCTACAGTCTTTCTTTTATTCTTTTGCCCGGTAGAGATCCAGCATCTGGCGGATCTTGTCCTCCGGCTTGAGCAGGGCAGCGAAGGTTTCGCCCCGGTTGGCATGATCCACCAAGGCGGCGATATACCGGTCCATATTTACGGAGAAATACCATTTCCTCTCCCGGAGCTCCGGCCGCTGGTACACCAGGTTCGTGGTGAAGATCCGGTCAAACCAGCCGTCTGTGAAAGCCCGGTCAAACTTGTCCAGCCCGCTGGTAAACAGGCCGAAGGTGGAGAAGACGAAAACCCGGTCCGCGCCCATCTCCTTCAGCTGGCGGCCGGTATCCAGGATGCTGCCGCCGGAAGCGATCATATCATCGATCACAATCACATCTTTTCCTTCCACGGAGGTTCCGCAGAAGTCGTGGGCGACCACCGGATTCGTCCCGTTCACGATGCGGGTGTAATCCCTGCGCTTGTAGAACATCCCGATATTCACACCGAAAAGCGAGGCCAGGAAGACCACGCGCCCGGTGGCGCCTTCATCCGGCGCGATGAACATCATATGATCGCTGTCAATGGAAAGGTTCTCATACTCGGTAAGGAGGGCCTGGGTGAACTGCAGGGCGGGAGACACGTTCTCAATGGCCATCAGCGGCGCCACATTCTGGATCCGTGGATCGTGGGCGTCAAAGGTGATCAGGCTGTGGACACCCATGTTTTCCAGTTCCCGCACCATGACGGCGCAGTCCAGGGATTCCCGGGTCGTTTTCCGGTGCTGCCGGCCCTCATAGAGGAAAGGCATGATCACGTTCAGACGCTCCGCTTTTCCGTCGCAGGCGGCAATCACCCGCTTCAGGTCCTGGTAATGGTCATCCGGGGACATGCGGTTGGGGGCGCCGAACATCTCATACTGCAGGGAGGTATTGCACACATCCAGCAGGATATATATATCCCGGTCCCGCACGGACTCCTTCAGGACACACTTGCCTTCCCCGCTGCTGAAGCGCGGGCACTCCGAGGGGATCAGGAAATCCTCTCCGCCCCGCCAGCCGGACAGGATCTGATTTACCCGGGAACCGATCTTCTCCGCAGATGAAAGGACTACCAGGCCGATTTTCCCGTGCATCACCGCGCCTCCTCCTTCATCTGTTCCTCCCGGATACCGGCGGAGGTCACTCCGCCGGCTTTTCCTTTTCCGCTGCGTCCTGGGCCTTATGGATATTGTCAATATTCTCCAGGGTGCCGCCGCCGTCATCATCCTCGGCGCGGAATTCGCCCTTGTCCACCAGGCGCAGGAAGGCGTCCACCACATCGCTGGTCAGCTGAGTGCCGGAAACCTCCTTGATAATCGAAACCGCCTTTTCAAAATTCATGCGTTTGCGGTAAGGCCGGTTCGAATACATGGCGTCGAAGCAGTCCGCCACCGCGATAATCTGCGCCACCCGGGGGATCTCGTCCCCCTTCAGATGGTTGGGGTATCCCTTGCCGTCCGGCCGCTCATGGTGCGACAGGGCGCCCACCGCCAGCTCCGGCACGCTGTTGATCTCCTTCAGGACATCATAACCCTGGGACGCGTGGGACTTGATGGTCTCAAACTCCTCGTCCGTCAGCTTGCCCGGCTTGTTCAGCACATCCGAAGGTACGCCGATCTTCCCCACGTCATGCAGCAGGGCGATGCCGTAATACTTCTTGACGGTATCCTCGTCATACCCCAGTTCCCTGGCCAGCATGGCGGTATACTGCACCACCCGGGCGGAATGGCCGTTGGTATAGGTGTCTTTCATATCGACGACCTTCGCGAAGGCCTGGGTAATCTCCCCGATATAGGCCATGGTGGCCTGGTTCTGTTTCTCCAGGGCACGCACCTTGCGGCGGGTCAGGCCAACCACCGTCATCACGATAATGGCAACGGCGCCCAGGGCGGAAAGCGCGATGAACCAGAACTGTTCATAGAACATTTTCCCCTTGCGGATAGGAACGGTCAGCTCCTTGTCCCCCCGGCCCATGGAATCCTTGATATGGACGACAAAGCTGTAATTGCCGCCCCGCAGGTTGGTATAGTCCACGGGACCCAGTTCGTCCCGGTCCACGGTGGTGATTGCCTGGTCAAAGCCTTCCAGCTGCCAGGACACCTGCGGATTCATGGGAGAATAGGTGAAGACATAGCTGTAGATCGTCAGCTTCCGGGCGCCGGCGGGAACCGTAAAAGCGCCTGACGCGTCCGGCCAGAGCCGTTCCCCGTCCACATCGATAAAGGGAACCGCCACTTTCAGGTTGCTGATATTTTCAAAGGGTGTCTCAATATTCACTTTGACCACGCCGGCAGAGCCCGCGATATACAGGTCGCCCTCCTCCGTCAGCAGGCTGTAGGAATTCGCCGTGGTGATATAAGGCAGGCCGTTGGGAATGCTGTAGAACACCGGATCCACGGCGCCGTTTGCCAGCAGGTCCTCCGCGGGAACCACATGGATCCCGTTACTCGACAGCACCCAGATATCGCCATTGCTGTTTTCATAGAGGTCAAAATTATTGGGATAAGGGAACTGGCGGATGGTCGTCACCCGGTGGTCCGGCGTCATATAAGCCAGGGAATTGCTGGTGACGATCCACAGGACCTTATGATTCCGGCTGCGCTTGATCCGCAGGATCACATCCGAATTCAGGCCGTCCTCCCGGCCCATCGGCTTGACCTCGTCCCCGGTGGCCACAAAGAGGCCGCCGCCGTCTGTGCCCATGACCAGTTCATGATCGAATCCTTCCGCCACCGTCATGATCTCCGACGAGGAGAGGCCTTCCGCCTCCCCGATATGCCCGGTCAGGCGGTCGTCCTCGATAATATCCACGCCGCCGGTATTGACCACCAGGATCCGGCCGTCCTCACACTCGCTGACAGCGCGGATCTGGTCGGAAAAGAGCCCGTCCTCATGGGAAAAGACCAAAACTTCCCCCCGGTCATAGCGGATCAGGCCGTAGCGCCGCCAGGTGGCGATCCAGACCTGTCCCCGGCTGTCCCGGTAAAGGGCGCGGACCCGCACGCCGGAAAGCCATGCGATCAGATCCGTCACCTCCAGGTCCTTGCCGGAGGCGGTCACCGCTTTGGTCAGAGGAAGGCTGTCCAGCTGCTTCCCGTTTTCGGTCACGATAAGGCCGTTGTCCGTGGCGATAAACAGCTGCTGATCATAGAGGCAAACGGAATTCACGACCTCGGAAGGGAGGCCGTACTGGTCAAAAAGATCGGTAAACTGATTCGGAACAATCTTCATCACACCCTGGCGGGTGGAGGTAAACCAGAGATTGCCAGCGTAGTCCGTCATCACATGGCCGACGGAATTATTCAGCGGCACATTCTCCAGCTCGCGGAAAACGCCGCCGGACAGGCTGCCGATGCCGTCGCCGGCACAGATCCAAAGCTGGCCGTCGATATACTCCATATTTTCCACATCGGAAAGGGGGGCAGCATCCAGGACTTCCTCCGCGGTAAAGCGTTCGTCCAGCGTCCCGCAGTGGACTTTCGCGGAATCGGTGCCCAGGTACAGGAACCCCTGATGCTCCGGATCCGGCAGGATAGACATGATCCCGGCAGGCAGCCCTTCCTCCTCACGGTTATGGAAAGCAACCACCTTGCCTCCCTCCAGGACAAAAACGTCGCCAACGGAGGAAATGCCGTAAAGCCGCCCATCCGCGGAAGGCCGGATTTCCTTGACGGTCAGAGCATCGGTCCGCTCATCCGAAAGGACGGTCAGATGCAGGTCCGCATCAACCGTAGCGAGACCGGCAGTGGTACCGACATAGACCGTTCCGTCCGGGCCTTCCACCACCGCACGTACGCTGGAGGCCTGCAGCCCTTCCGCCTTGTCCCACTGCCGGAGGCTCCCCTTCTCCATCAGGAAAAGGCCGGAATCATTGGTACCGATCCACAGGCGGTCCTGGCTGTCCACAAACAGGCAGCGGACGTTGGCGATACCCGTGGTGGAGTCGAAACGCTCAAAGGTGTTGCCGTCATAGCGGATCAGGCCCGCGTAGCTGCCGATCCAGATAAAGCCTTCGCTGGTTTCCGCGATGGCATTGGCCTCGGAGGTGGGCAGGCCGTTGGGGTTGTTGTAGACAATGGTGGAGTATCCTTCCGCCTTTCCCACCGGATTCACATTCAGAGGAAGATTCGGCACCCCGGATGTGTTGAGGGGATAGGATTCCCCCAGCGCGGAAACAGACAGAAGAATCAGGAGGATAACCAGAATGCAGGAAAATGCACGTTTCATCATGCGTCTCACCGCCATAATTCAAAACTTCACGAAGGAAAAAGATATGTTCCAGGTATTTTACCATTGTTTCCGCCGGATGAAAAGATTTATCCAATTTTATCCAATTTTAGCATCATCTGCCGGAATAACCGGGGATTGCAGTCCGGGGCCGGGCGTGATATGCTGAACCCGGGAACAGAACAGAAGAAAGCGAGGAACCATCCATCATGCTGGACCGCAATATTGCGGCGGAAGTGCTTGCCCGGGCTGTGAAGACCGGCGGTGATTTCGCCGAGATTTTCCTGGAGGACAGTGTACGCACCAATATCGCCCTGAAATCCGACCGGATTGAGTCCCTGGGGACTTCCCGGATGCACGGGGCCGGAATCCGGGTGTTTGAAGGCACCAAAGCCATCTATGTATTCACCAACGATACGAGCCGGGAAGGGCTGCTGGACTGCGCAGCCCAGGCGGCTGCCGCGGTCCGTTCCGGCAGCGGCTGCACGCCGGTGGGCTTCAGCCACTGGAGCGCCGCCCGGGCGGAAGAAATCCGGATCCTGCCGGGGGATGCCGCCGCAGCTCGGAAAGCGGAGAAGCTGCGGGCCGCCAACGCCGCCGCGCGGGCGGTTTCCCCTGAAATCGTGCAGGTGAACTGCAATTACGGCGACGTGGTGCAGGATGTGCTGATCTGCAATACGGAAGGCGTATTTGTGACGGACCGGCGGGTCCGCACCCGGATGCGGGTGGCCGCCGTGGCCTCCGACGGAAAGGAAAACCAGACCGGGACTTCCTCTCCCGGCGCCTCCATGGGCTTTGAGATTTTTGAGGAGCGGATCGATCCGGAAGCCTGCGGAAAGACCGCGGCGGAGAAAGCGGTCACCATGCTGCACGCGGACCCCTGCCCTGCCGGCGTCTTCCCGGTGGTGATTGACGGCGGATTCGGCGGCGTCATCTTCCACGAAGCCTGCGGCCACTCGCTGGAAGCCACTTCCGTCGCCTACGGCGTGAGCGAATTCAGCGGAAAGCTGGGGCAGCAGATCGCCGCTTCCTGCGTCACCGCGGTGGATGACGGCACCATTCCCGGCGAATGGGGTTCCATCCACATTGACGACGAGGGCATGCCCGCCTCCCGGCTGACGCTGATTGAAAACGGCATCCTCGTCAACTACATGATCGACAAGCTGGGCGGCCGGCGGATGAACATGGCCCCCACCGGCAGCGGCCGGCGGGAAAGCTACCAGTGGGCCCCCACCTCCCGGATGCGCAATACCTATATCGCCGCCGGCACGGACGACGAGGCGGAAATGATCGCCACAATGGGCACCGGACTGTATGCGAAGTCCATGGGCGGCGGCTCCGTAAACCCGGCCACGGGTGAATTCAACTTCTCCGTGGAGGAAGGCTACTGGGTGGAGGACGGAAAAATCCTGCGCCCGGTGCGCGGCGCCTCCCTGATCGGCAAGGGTGGCGAGGTGCTGATGCGCATTGACCGGGTCGGTAAAACGATGACGATGGCGCAGGGGATGTGCGGATCCGCCTCCGGATCCATTCCGGTGAACGTGGGCCAGCCCATGATCCGGATCAGCCACATGACCGTCGGCGGAAAGTGAGGAAGAAAGCATGACGCAACTGGATACATTTATTGAAAAACTGCTGAAAGCCGCGGCGGAAGCGGGCATTGATCCGGCGGAAGTCTACTGCGCGGAGCGTTCCGCATTCTCCGCCGAGGCGATGGAAGGCAATATCGAAAGCTACGAAGTATCCGAAACCTGCGCCCTGGGGCTACGGGGCATGGTCGGCGGGAAAACAGGCTACGCCTCCACGGAAGCCTTTGATGACGAGGCCATCCGGATGCTGGTGCGCGGCGTGCAGGAAAGCGCTGCCCTGGTGGAAGCCGAGGAGCAGGACGAAATCTACGCCGGCGATCCCGATTACCCTGCGATGGAAACGCCGGAAAACGACCTGGATGAGGTTACCCCGGAAGAAAAACTGCAGTTCGCCCTGGCAATGGAAAAGAGCGCCCGCGCCGCGGACGCCCGGATCACCAAGAGCAACGGCTCCTATGTGGCCACCGGCCGCGGAACCCTGCGGCTGGTCAACAGCTATGGTCTGAACCTGAAAACAGAAACGCCTCCCGGCGGATATGCCGTGGCCGGGATCTGGCTGATCGGAAAAGACGGTGACTCCACCGTGACCGGCGGCAACTCGGAAGCGGGCCGGAAATTCCGCGCCCTGGATCCGGCGGCCATTGGAAAGAAGGCCGCGGAGGAAACAACCGCCCGGCTGAATGCTTCCCCGGTGGAGAGCGGCGTATATCGGGCCGTGATCCGGCGGGACGCGATGAAATCCCTGCTGCGGACCTTTGCCGGGATTTTCTCCGCTGAAAACGCACAGAAGAAGATGTCCCTGCTGGAAGGCCGGGAAGGTGAAGCCATCGCCGCGCCCTGTGTGACCCTGATGGACGATCCCCTGCTCCCCGGCGGATTTGCCTCCGCTGCCTTTGACGGGGAGGGTTCCGCCAGCCGCACGAAGGCCGTGATTGAAAACGGCGTGCTGAAGACGCTGCTCCACAGCCGGAAAACCGCGCGGAAGGCCGGCACCGAAAGCACGGGCAACGCCCAGCGCTCCGTCAGCAGCCCGGTAACGGTTGCCCCCACCAATTTCTTCTTCCGCCCGGGTGAAAAGGACCTGGACGGCCTGCTGGCAGACATGGGCGAAGGCCTGCTGATCACCGAACTGGGCGGCCTGCACGCCGGCGCCAATCCCGTCAGCGGCGACTTCTCCCTGATCGCCAAAGGTTTCCGTGTGAAGGACGGAAAACAGGGCGCTCCGGTGGAACAGGTCACAATCGCCGGCAACTTCTACCAGCTGCTGAAAGACATCCGCGCCGTCGGCAGTGATCTGGAATTCAAGGGCAGCGGAATCGGCTCTCCCTCGGTGGATGCCGGAACCATTCACGTCGCTGGAAAATAAAGGGATTTCACGCTTTTCTGTATTCCGTTTGTTTTTCTGTATACAACTGCATTGACAGGGGTTTTCACCTGCTCTTATAATACCGCAAAAGCGATGATCAAGGCGAGTAGCCGGGATCATGGCAGTGTCCAGAGAGCCCCGTGTTTCGCTGCGAGCGGGGTGACTGCCGTCCGGTGAAATTCCCCTTGTATGCTTCCCGCTGAACACTCCGGTAAGTAGGCGGCGACGGAATGCGGCCGTTATCTTCCGCAGGGCGGATGACTGTTCGCCCGTGAGGCCGCAGAACTGCGGCGAACCAAGGTGGTACCACGATGATAAATCGTCCTTCGGAAGGGTCCGAAGGGCTTTTTATATCCCAAATCATTTTATGGATCCGAATGGATCCGCAAGGAGGTTCCCCATGAAAAAGCTGATTTCCATGCTGGCAGTTCTCACCCTGATTCTCAGTGTATGCGCCTTTGCGGGCGCGGAAGGAACGACCTACCAGGTCGGTATCCTGCAGTTTGTACAGCACCCCGCGCTGGATGAAGCCACCCGCGGCTTCCGGGAAGCGCTGACCGAAAAGCTGGGCGACAGCGTTGTCTTCACCGAAGAGAACGCCTCCGGCGAAGTGCCGAACTGCGCGACAATCGCGTCCCAGCTGGTTGCGAAACAGGTCAACCTGATCATGGCCAACGCGACCCCGCCGCTGCAGGCCTGCACCAACGCCACCGGTGACATCCCGGTTCTCGGCACCTCCGTGACCGACTACCAGTCCGCCCTGGAGATTGAACTGGTGAACGACGCGACCGGCATCAACGTATCCGGCACCAGCGACCTGGCGCCCCTGGACCGGCAGGCGGAAATGATCCGCGAGCTGTTCCCGGAAGCGAAGACCGTGGGCCTGCTCTACTGCAGCGGTGAAGCCAACTCCATCTTCCAGATCAAAAAGGTGGAAGAATACCTGGCCGGAATGGGTATCGAATGCAAGCGCTACGCTTTCACCGATTCCAATGACCTGGCTTCCGTCACCCAGACGGCCACCGAGTGCGACGTGATCTACATCCCCACGGACAACACCGCCGCCAACAACACCGAAGCTATCGCCAACATCGTGATTCCCGCCAAGGTTCCGGTCGTCGCCGGTGAAGAAGGCATCTGCAAGGGCTGCGGCATCGCGACGCTGTCCATCAGCTACTACGACATCGGCCGGAAGACCGGTGAAATGGCCTATGAAATCCTCGTGAACGGCGCGGATGTCAGCACCATGCCCATCGCCTACGCGCCTCAGGTCGTGAAGGAATACAACGCGGCCAACGCGGCGGAACTGGGTGTCGTCATTCCCGAAGATTACCTGCCCATCGGAGAATAAACCGTCTTTTCCTGACAGAGGAGGAAAACCTTGAACATCACTCAATTGCTGAACCAGCTGCCCGGCGCGGCCGCCCAGGGACTGATCTGGGGCATCATGGCCATCGGGGTGTATATCACTTTCCGGATCCTGGATACCGCAGACCTGACCGTTGACGGCTCCTTCGCCACCGGCGGCGCCGTCGCGGCCATCCTGATTACCAGCGGGGTCCATCCCCTGCTGGCAACCGCCATTGCTTTCCTGGCCGGTCTGCTGGCGGGCCTGATTACCGGCGTGCTGCATACGGGCATGGGCATACCGGCCATCCTGGCCGGTATCCTGACCCAGCTGGCCCTGTATTCCATCAACCTGCGGATCCAGGGACTCGGCACGGATCTGGGCAGCCGGGCGAATGTGCCCCTGAGCATCAACAAATACAAGAACATGCTGGTTTCCCTGCGGAACGTGGGCAGTTTCTCGATTGAAAACCCGATCTGGCTGATGCTGCTGATCACGGTCGTGCTCATCGGCATCATGTACTGGTTCTTCGGCACGGAATACGGATGCGGCCTGCGCGCCGTCGGTTCCAACCAGCAGATGGCCCGGGCCCAGGGCATCAGCACCGGCAGGGGCAAGATCGTCGGCCTGATGATCAGCAACGGCCTGGTGGCCTTCTCCGGCGCACTGATGGCCCAGTACCAGGGATTCTCGGATGTATCCATGGGCCGTGGCGCCATCGTCATCGGCCTGGCCGCCGTCATCATCGGCGAAGTGATCTTCGGAAAGCTTTTCCGGAATTTCGCGCTGAAGCTGCTGGCGGTTTCACTCGGCGCAATCATCTACTACCTGGTGATCCAGGTGGTGCTGTGGCTCGGCCTCAACACCGACGACCTGAAACTGCTGACCGCGCTGGTGGTTGCTCTGTTCCTGGCCATGCCCTACTGGAAGAGCCATATGGCGGCCCGGAGGATGAAGGGAGGGAAACCCGTTGTCTGAGAAAGGCATGCTGGTACTGAAACAGCTGTACAAGACCTTCAACCCCGGAACCGTGATGCAGAAAACCGCACTGGACGGAGTCACCCTGACGCTGCAGCCAGGGGATTTCGTAACCGTGATCGGCGGCAACGGTGCCGGAAAGAGCACCATGCTCAACGCCATCGCCGGTTCCTTCCAGATCGACAGCGGATCAATCCTCCTGAGCGGCCGGGATATCACCCACCTGCCGGAACACCGGCGTGCGGCCTTCCTCGGGCGTGTCTTCCAGGATCCCATGATGGGCACCGCTGCCTCCATGAATATCGAGGAGAACCTGGCGCTGGCTGCCCGCAGGGGACAGCGCCGCGGCCTCCACTGGGGTATTACGGCATCCGAGCGCAGCGCCTTCCGCGAGAAGCTGTCCACCCTGGACCTGGGACTGGAAAACCGGCTGGGCAGCAAGGTCGGCCTGCTTTCCGGCGGTCAGCGCCAGGCGCTGACCCTGCTGATGGCCACGCTCAAAAAGCCGGAACTGCTGCTGCTGGACGAGCATACCGCCGCCCTGGACCCGAAAACCGCGGAAAAGGTGCTGCGGCTGACAAGCCAGCTGATCCGGGAGAACGGGCTCACCGCCCTGATGGTCACACACAACATGAAGGACGCCCTCGCGCTGGGCAACCGGACCATCATGATGCACGAAGGCCGGGTGATCCTGGACCTGAACGCGCGGCAGAAGCAGACCATGACCGTGGAAGACCTGCTGGCCCAGTTTGAACAGGCCAGCGGCAAGCAGCTGGCCAACGACCGGATGCTTTTGACCTGATCCTCCTCAGAACAGAAAAACCGGACTCCGAAACGGAGCCCGGTTTTCATTTGCCTTTCTTTACTCAGCCGGCGGGAATTCGAGAATCCCGTCTTCGGGAACCGGCGCTGACATCACCGCGCCGGATGTCTCCTCCGCGGCATCCGCCGTCAGGCGGTACAGGTCCAGGACCGCATCGTGATCCAGGCGGATCCGATCCGCGTCCCCTTCCTTCGCGGCTTTTTCCAGCACAGCCGCCATTCCGGCCAGGGCGTCCGCCCCGATGGTCCTCGACGTGCTCTTGAGCGAATGCGCAAGCAGGCCGTAACGCTGCCAGTCCTCCGCGGCAAGGGCTGCCTGCAGGCTTTCCCGCCTGTCCGGCGCGCTGAGCGCGTATTCCCGGAGAATGGAAAGATAGAGTTCCGCGTCCCCGGAGCAGTATGTAAGCCCGGTTTCCGGACGGACATCCGCGCACCGCAGGGGGCCGTAGGGATCCCCGGGATCCGGGGTGTCCGGCGTCTCCGGCGCGGAGGAATCGCTTTCCAGGGCAAAGATCTTCTCCGGCGGCAGGTACTTCAGCAGCGCCGCCTCCAGCTGTGCCCCGGTGACCGGCTTGGTCAGGTAATCCGTGAAGCCTTCCGCCAGGTAGCGTTCCTTCGCACCGAGGATTGCGTCCGCTGTCAGGCAGAGAACAGGGATATCCCGGTTCGGATTGTTCTTCAGCTGGCGGAGGCGGTGCAGCGCTTCCGTCCCGTCCATCTCCGGCATCCGCTGATCCATGAGGATCAGGTCATAGGTATTCTGTTCCGCCAGGGAGAGAGCCTCGACGCCGCCGGAAGCCAGGTCCGTCCGGATCCCTGTATGCTTCAGCAGGCCGGCGGTCACGATCCGGTTCATCTTTGTATCGTCCACGATCAGGATCCGGGCCTCCGGCGCGCGGAAGGATTCCCCGGGATCCGCGCCGGTCAGGTCTTCCGTTCCGGGAGAATCCCCGGTCTCAGGCGTATCCGGGGCGATTTTCTGCGGAATGCAGATCGTAAAGGCGGAGCCTTTCCCGTATTCGCTTTCCACGGAGATGGTTCCGTTCATCATCTCCACCAGGCTCCGGGTAATCGCCAGGCCGAGGCCGGATCCCTCCACGGTGCTGTTGCGCACCAGGTCCAGGCGTTCAAAGGGGCTGAAGAGCTTCTCCTGGTCCTTCTGCCGGATTCCGATGCCCGAATCCTCCACGGTGAAGACCAGCCGGACCGTATCCCCTTCCCGGCCGCCGGAGCGGACCGAGAAACGGACAAATCCGTGATCCGTATATTTGACAGCGTTATGCAGGACGTTGGCCAGGACCTCGCGGACCCGCTTTTCATCCCCCAGGAAATATTCCGGAAGGGATTCATCCGCCTGCAGGATATACTCCAGTTCTTTCTCCCGGGCCCGGATGCGGACCAGGCTGCTGACGTCCTCCAGAAGGGAGGAAAGCCGGTACCGCGCCTCCGCCAGTTCCAGGCGGCCGGCCTCGATCCGGGAAAAGTCCAGGATGTCGTTGATAATTCCCAGCAGGCTGTGGCCGGCCCGTTCCGCATCCCTGGCACAGGAACCGATCCGCCCGAAGGTGCCGCGCACCTCCTGGGTCTGCCCGGCGGGCAGGTTCATCCCCTGGCGGCTCTCCCGCAGGATCATTTCGTTCATACCCAGCATGGCGTTGATGGGCGTGCGGATCTCATGGGACATGCTGGCCAGGAAATCACTTTTGGCCCGGTTGGCACCTTCCGCGTTCACCTTCTCCTCCAGGAGCTGCTCCTGCATACGGATAAAAGGCCGGACGGCCAGGATACACAGCACCGCTGCGGCAGCCAGGGTAACCACAAGGAGGATCACGGAGTCATACACGGTGGACGTGGTCTGCTCCTGCAGCTGGGCGTCAAACCAGGCGCCGGAAAAGTCCGCGGCCACAATGCCCGCCACCCTGCCGGCGGAATCGAACACCGGGCTGTAGGCGCTGTAAAACTCGCCCCACTGATCCTTATACGGGACTTCGTCCACGGCCGTTTTTCCCTGCGCCGCCCGGGCCAGGGCTTCCGTATATTTCACCTCGCTGCCGAAGGCGCCCGGCTCCTCCGGGTCCGTATCGACGATAAAGGTAAACCGTCCGTTTCCCTCGTCCCGGATGGCATAGACATATTCCACCTCCGCGTTATCCCGGAAAACTGCCATGGAATCATAGACCGCCTGATACCCGGGCGTACCTTCATCCCCGGCGGAGATCGAAGCGAGGGTATTCCCGTTCACCGAGCCCGCGGCGCAGTTGGCGATATCCACCATCCGCTGCCGGATCGCCTTCCGGATCGCCACCCGCGACCGGGAGATGGAAAGGCCGCAGAAAACCGCGCCGAAGGCCAGCAAAAGCGCTCCGACCAGCAGGATGATCTTCCTGGACAGGCTTCCCCTGTTTTTCATCGGTCCCTCTCCCCTTTCAGTCCGGGCTGCTGACCGGTCAGGCCTTTTCATCCGGCATAAACTCCGGAACGGCATTCCCGCGGCTGTACGGATCTGCATGTATGCCGCGCCTGATGCGCGGTATTTTTTGTTTCTTCTCTCAGGTCAATATAGCATACGGATGATTTCCTGTAAATATCCGGGATTCCTGTTTGCCATCGTCCCCGGAATAGTGTAAAATATATCTATCCATGTAAAAATTTCAGCAGGCAATCAATATTCGGACAGGCGGTGATCGGATTGGCGGAATGGATCATGGTCGTTGATGACGATCTGATCGTTTTGAAAAGCGCCGGGCAGATCCTCAGCAGGAACCATATGCGGGTAACAGGGTTCCAGTCGGGGGACGCGCTGCTCCGGTACCTGGAGGAGAACGGATTTCCGGATCTGATCCTGCTGGATATCAATATGCCCGGAATGAACGGATTTGAAACCCTGCAGAAACTCCGTGCCCTGGAAAAAGATAACCATGAGACCCCCGTCATCTTCCTGACGGGGGAATATGACCAGGAGTCGGAGGTGCGGGGGTTCCAGGCGGGGGCCATGGACTTCCTGCGCAAGCCCTTTGCCCCGGATATCCTGGTGGAGCGGATCCAGCGGGTCCTGCGTACCCAGAGCCGGATGAACCATTTTGAGCATGCCGCCGCCATTGACCGGCTGACGGGCATGCTGAACCGGGAGGCCGCGGAGGATAAGATGCGGACCCTCTGTGAGACGGAGACCGGCTTCCTCTGCGTGCTGGACCTGGATACCTTCAAGTCCGTGAATGACCTTTACGGCCATGAGATGGGCGATAAGGTGCTGGAGCTGTTCTCCGGCCTCATGAAGAAGGAAATGCGCCATGACGACGTCTGCGGCCGGATCGGCGGCGATGAGTTCGTCCTTTTCCTCCGGAATATGCAGAAGGAGGAGGAGCTCCGCCAGTTTATCTCCCGGATCAATCAGTCCTATCAGTCGGATGTGGGCCTCCTGATCGGCAGCCAGCTGCAGGTGGGGGTCTCCGCCGGCGCGATTTCCGTTCCGGAGCACGGCCGGGATTACGCCACGCTTTTCGGCAAGGCGGATGAAGCCCTCTATTCCGTCAAGCAGAACGGGCGCCACGGCATCTGCATCGCGGAGACGCGCAAAAATGAGCCTTCCCGGCCTGGGGGCGAACTGACCCTGGAGGCGGTGACCTCCGTCCTGGAGGAGCGGACCGTTCCCTCCAGCGCCATGTGGATGGGTACGGACGCCTTTGTCAGTATTTATCAGTATATGACCCGGTATATGGAGCGGTATCACGGCGTCGCCTACCGTACGCTCTTCACCGTGCGCATCCATAAGGAGAACTGCACCCCGAAGGAGCGGGCGGAGATCATGGGCGCCTTCCGCAGGATGATGCAGCATGCCCTGCGCTCGAGCGATGTCATGGTGGAGGTCAGCGACAACCAGCTCTTCCTCCTCCTGCCGGAGACCCGGGATTACGATATCGAGCGGGTGGTCCGCCGCCTGCTGTTCAGGTGGCGGGAGTCGGAATACAGCGCCTTCACCTCCGTTTCGTATGAGACCGGCCATGTGCACCTGAACCGCGGCGAGCACGAAAAGGCCGGCTTCCAGCCCCCGGCGGACCTGGTGGTCATCGTGGATGACGACCGGATGAACCTGAAGGTGGCAGAGCATGTGCTTTCCCGCAATGACAATATGCAGGTGGCCTGCCTGACCTCCGGGTTTGAACTCATGGATTACCTGAAGGGCCATAAACCGGACCTGATCCTCCTGGATGTGAAGATGCCGGAGATGAACGGCTTTGAGACCATGGAGCGGCTGAAGAGCGGCGCCATGATCTACCGGGATATCCCCGTGATCTTCCTCACCGCGGAGGATTCCCGTGAATCGGAGATCCTGGGCCTGAAGCTGGGGGCCATTGACTTTATCCGCAAGCCCTTTATCCCGGAGGTACTCTCCATGCGTGTCCGCAACGCCATCGAGCTGACCCGCCTGCAGTATCACCTGACCCAGGAGGTGGCCCGCAAGTCGGCGGAAAACAGCATGCTCTTCCTGCATGTGGTCCGGGCCCTGGCGGAAGCCATCGACGCCAAGGATACCTACACCCACGGCCATTCCAGCCGGGTGGCGAAGTACGCCCGGGAGATCGCCCAGCGCTACGGCTATTCCTCGGAGGCCGTCAGCAATATCTATATGATGGCCCTCGTGCACGACGTGGGGAAGATCGGGGTCCCGGACGCGGTTATCAACAAGCCGGGAGCGCTCACGGAGGAGGAGTTTACCCAGATCAGGCAGCATCCGGTGCTGGGGGCGAAGATCCTGGAGGCGATCCGGGAGATGCCCTCCCTGTCCGTGGGCGCCCGGTGCCACCATGAGCGGTATGACGGCCGGGGATACCCGGACGGGCTTGCCGGCGCTTCCATTCCGGAGGAGGCGCGGATCATCGCCGTGGCCGACGCGTATGACGCCATGACCAGCCGGCGCTCCTACCGGGAGGCGCTGCCCCAGGCCGCCGTGCGGTCGGAGATAGCGTCCGGCGTCGGCACCCAGTTCGATCCGAACTTTGCGAAGATCATGCTGCAGATCATGGATGAGGATCCGGATTACACTTTCCGCGAATAAATCCTTCCCCGGGGGAAAGGAGGCGTCACCGGCATGAAGAAAATCCATCTCCGGCTCACGGGCATTCTCGTGCTCGTGATTTTCCTCTTTACCGGCGTGTTCTTCTTTGTCAGCTACGCCCGGGCCCGGGACAGCCTGACCGCGCGCCTGGAGCGGGATTACAGCGCCGAGGCGGAGAAATACGCCCGGGAGCTGGCCGCCTGGGTGGATACCCATGCCGCCCTCGTGGATTCCCTCGCCGCGGAGATTACCGTCTCCGGCATCTATGCCGAAGGCTATGACGCTTTCCACGCCTTCCTGGCCGATACCTGCCGGCTCCTGGACCGGGGGGACGTGATCTATGATATCTATTTCACCTATCCGGACAATACCATGGCCTGCGCCTCGTCCTTTACCGCGGACGGCTCCGTGGACTATGTCCATGACCGGGACTGGTTCACCCGGGCCGCCGGCACCGGCGAACTCTTTTATTCCACGCCCTACCGGGATTCGGACAGCGGCAAGCCGGTCTTCACCATCTCCCGGGGCGTCTATGCGGACAATGTGCTGCAGGGCGTGCTGGCCGCGGATATTTTCGTGGATGTTCTGGTGGATACGATCCGGGAGGCGGATGTGGCGCCGGACAGCTACGCCTTCCTCGTGGACCAGAACCTGGGCATGGTGGTGCATCCGAATGCTGCCTATGCCTATGACGATGTGCCCCGGGGCGTGCTGGATGTCCGGGACGCGGCCTATGACGACGTGGTGTCGAAGGTGCGCTCCGGCTCCCGCGAGACGGTGTATGTGGAGGATTATGACGGCGTCTCCCGGGGCGTCGTGGTGTCGAAGATGGCGAATACCGGCTGGTATGTGGGCATCGCCACCGCCCGCTCGCAGCTGAACGGGGATACGGATTCGCTGTTTATCGGGATGCTCATTGCCGGGGCCGCGGCGATTGCCATCGGGGGCGGCGCCGCCGTCTTCCTGTCCCATCTGCTGGACCGGCGCGCCCAGCGCCCGGCGGAAAACCCCGCCGCGGCGTCTGTGAATGAAGAGAGGAAACCCGCCCCCGGACCGGGGGACAGGGAAATTCCGGCGCGGAGCCTCTTCAGCCGTTTCCTCCCGATTGTCCTGACCTTCCTCCTCATGACCGGCATGGTGTTTTATACCACCCGCACCATCCGCAATGTTTCCGCCGCCAATATCCGGGAGGTGGGCGAGGACCGGATCGCCTCCGCCGCCGCCGAGCTGGAGAATTACCTGGGCACGGCGAAGAGCACCCTCTGGGTCACGGCGGATACCGCCGCCCATATGATCCGCTCCGGCGCCTCCGCCGGGGATGTCCTGGAATATATTACCGAGGAGACGGAGAACCAGAAGGCGCATTTCGATGTGAACATCACCGGCCTCTACGGCTATGTCCTGGGCGAGTATATTGACGGCCTGGGCTGGACCCCGCCGGAGAATTATGACCCGACCCGCCGGGACTGGTATCTGTCGGCCCTCGCGGCCGGGGGCGAGGCGGTCATCGTCGCGCCCTATGTGGATGCCCAGACGGATGATATGGTGATTTCCATTGCCCGCATGCTCCCGGGCAGCGTGGATGTGATCTCCGTGGATTTCACCATGAACCGCATCCAGGAGATCGTCTCCTCCCTCCAGGTCAAGGAGAAGGGCTATGCCTTTATTGTGGACCGGGACGGCCGCCTCATTGCCCACCGGGATGTATCCAGGCAGGGGCGCTTCCTGACGGAGGAGGAAGGCAATCTCGCCCTCTTTGATATGATCCGCTCCGTGGAAAACGGCAATTTCGATATCCTGGCGGACGGCCGGGCGAGCACCGCCTTTGTCCGCCGCATTACGGACCAGTGGTACGCGGTCATCGTTATCGGCAACGCGGAGCTCATGACGGAGGTTCAGCGGCAGCTGGTTATCAACGTCCTGATCTGCGTCATTATCTTCGCCCTGATCACGTTCTTCTTTTTGCTGGGTCATAAGACGGAGAAGAACTATTCCGGCCGCATCCAGCAGATGCGGGCCGCGGAGCAGCAGCGGGCGTATGAGGCCCGGGCCCTGAAGCTGGAGAAGGAGGCGGCGGACCGGGCCAGCCAGGCGAAGAGCGATTTTCTTGCGAGTATGTCCCATGAGATCCGCACGCCCATCAACGCGGTCCTGGGCATGAATGAGATGATCCTCCGGGAAACGTATTCCATGCAGCACGCGGACCCGGATCATCTGCGCCAGTCCGCCTCCCGGATCCGCGACTGCGCCGGCAATATCGCGTCCGCCGGCAGCAGCCTGCTCTCCGTGGTGAACGGCGTCCTGGATTTCTCGAAGATCGAGGCCGGAAAGATGGAGATCGCCTCGGATGCATACAGCCTCCGCGCCGTCCTTTCCGATGTGTGCGGCCTGGTTGCCTTCCGCGCCCGGGACAAGGGCCTCGCCTTCTCCGCGGAGGTGTCGCCCTCCCTGCCGGACCGGCTCGTGGGGGATCCGGTCCGCCTCCGCCAGGTCCTGGCGAATCTCCTTTCCAATGCCGTCAAGTATACCGACCGGGGCAGCGTCCTCCTTTCCGTCTGCGGGGAGGAGGAGAAGGAGCAGTGGAATCCCGGGGATACGGTGCGGCTCCTTTTCGCCGTGCGGGATACGGGCATCGGCATCCGGGAGGAGGATCTCCCCCGGCTCTTCGACCGGTTCCAGCGCCTGGACCTGGAGAAGACGGGCACCGTGGAGGGCACCGGCCTGGGCCTTGCCATTGTGCGGCAGCTCCTCTCCCTCCTGCATGGGGAAATCCGGGTGGAGAGCGTTTACGGCCGGGGCTCGGTCTTCACCGTCCTCCTGCCCCAGCCCGTTGCGGCGGGGGATCCTGTGGGGGATTTCCATCCGGACGCGGAGGCGGCCCTCCCGGATCCGGACTCCTGCCATGAATCCTTCCGCGCCCCGGAGGCCCGCCTCCTCGTCGTGGATGATACCCGTATGAACCTGACCGTGGCCGCCGGCCTCCTGGAGCCCACCGGCATCCGGATTGATACCGCCCTCCGCGGGGAGGACGCGGTCCGCGCCGCCGCCGCCACGGCCTATGACCTGATCCTCATGGACCAGCGCATGCCGGGGATGGACGGCCTGGAGGCCCTCCGGCGCATCCGGGAAACCCCCTCCGGCCTGAGCCGTGAAGCGCCCGTCATCTGCATGACCGCGGACGCCGTCCGGGGCGCCCGGGAGCGGTATCTGGCGGAAGGCTTCACGGATTATCTCTCCAAGCCCCTGGATTTCCGCACCCTGGAGCGGACGCTCCTCCGCTACCTCCCCGCGTCCAAGGTAATTCTTTCGGATATCCCCGTTCCGGAGGCGGAAGTCCATACGGATGACGACGAATTCGCGCCCCTGCGGGCCGCCGGCCTCCGGGTGGAGGAGGGCCTTGCCTTCTGCCAGTCCAGCCCGGACCTGTACCGGACCATTCTCGGGGAGTACTGCCTGGCCGCCGCGGAGAAGCAGCCCCTGCTGTCTCAGTATTACCGCCTGGAGGACTGGCCCAATTACCGTATCCTGGTCCATTCGCTGAAGAGCACCTCCCGCACCGTCGGCGCCGCCGCCCTGGCGGAGGATGCCGCCCTCCTGGAGTCCGCCAGCGCCTCCCCGGACCTGGAGACCCTGCGCCGGGTGCATCCCCGGGTGATGCGCCGCTGGGCGGAGGTAGCGGAGGCGGTTTCCGCTTTCCTGGGGCCCCGGGAGGCCCCGCCTTCCGGCCCGGTCCTGGAGTTCCCGCCGGAGGAGCCGTAAATCTGTCCGGTATCCCCATTCCTCAGATCGGAGGAGAATGAATCATGCGTGAACCGCACCGTCCCCAGGTCATCAAGAAGATCGTTATCACCGGCGGCCCCTGCGCGGGGAAAACCACCGCCCTCTCCTGGATCCAGAAGGCCTTCTCCCGGGAAGGCACCCGGGTGCTCTTTGTGGATGAAACCGCCACGGAGCTGTCCGCCGGCGGCGCGCCCTGGGCCCTCACCCGCAATAACCGGGAATACCAGTATCGCGTCACCCAGCTCATGCTCGCCAAGGAGGAAGCCTTCACCGCCGTCGCCAGGACCTTTGATGCGGAGAATATCCTCATCGTCTGCGACCGGGGCGCCCTGGATAACCGGGCTTATATGGATGAGGAGGAGTTTCAGTATGTCCTGGAGCATATGCATACCAGCGCCCTGGAGCTCCGGGACCATTATGATGCCGTCTTCCATCTGGTGACCGCCGCCAGGGGCGCGGAGCAGTTCTATACCCTGGCGAACAACGCCGCCCGTTACGAGACCCCGGAGGAAGCCATCCGTTCGGACGATGCGCTCATCGCCGCCTGGACCGGCCATCCCCATCTCCGGATCATTGACAACCGCTGGGATTTCGAGGGCAAGATGCGGGCCCTCCTCCGGGAGATCGCCGCCTTTCTCGGCCAGCCCCGTCCCCTGGAGACCGCCCGGAAGTTCCTCATCCATTATCCGGATGTCTCCCTCCTGGAAAAGAAGCCGTCCTGCGAGCGGGTGGAGATCCTGCAGGCCTACCTGCGCAGCGAGGTCCCGGGGGAGATGATCCGGATCCGCCGCCGGGGCAGCCATGGCAATTATCTCTATTACCGCACCCGCAAGCGCCTCCTGCCGGATTCCCGGCGGGTGGAGACGGAAGAGCGCCTCTCCCGCTCTGAATTCCTGGATCTCCTCCAGCAGGCGGACCCCGCGTACCGCACCCTCCGGAAGGACCGCTTCTGCCTCAGCGAAAACGGCCTGTATTACCAGATTGACCTTTTCCCCTTCTGGCAGGACCAGGCCGTCATGGAAGTGGAGCTCTACGGCCCGGAGGATGAGGTCCCCGTCCCGGAAGGCATTCAGGTCCTCCGGGAAGTCACCGGCGAGGAGGAATATACCAACCCCTACCTTGCCCGTTTTTTCAGCTGATTAGTGAGAGCGCGTCGGAGATGTGGGCAAACGTGCCGCAGATGTGAGCATCTGTTCTTGAGCGTCAGGAGGCATACAGAATGGGTATTCTGGTAGTCGGTTCCGTCTTTGTGGATATCAAGGGTTATCCCCTGGAGAATTATATTGCCGGCGGCCGCAATGTGGGCCGCGTGATCCAGACCCACGGCGGTGTCTGCCGCAATGTGGTGGAGGACATCGCCAATGTGGGCCTGCGCCCGATCTTCCTCTCCGCCGTGGATCATACCGCCATGGGCACGGAGGTCCTCCGCCATCTGCAGCGCAGTGACGTCGTCACGGATTATGTCTTCCGTGCCCCGGATGCCCTGGGCACCTGGCTCGCCGTCTTTGACAATTCCGGCGATGTGGTGGCTTCCATCTCCAAGCGCCCGGATCTCTCCGCCCTCCTGGATCTCCTCACGTCCCAGGGGGACCTCCTGGTCTCCGCCGCGGACAGCGTCGTCGTGGAGATCGATATCGATCTCCCCGTCCTCCGCATGGTCCTTGCCCTGGCGAAGAAGCACCGTAAAGCCGTTTACGGCGTCGTGTCCATCATGTCCCTGGCCATGGAGCGCCGCGAACTCCTGCAGCAGACCGCCTGCATCGTCTGCAACCGCCAGGAGGCCGGTATGCTCTTCTCCGATGATTTCTCCTCCGCCTCCCCGGAGGAGATGCGCATCCTCCTTTCGGATAAGCTGATCCGTGCCAATATCCCCCGCATGGTGATCACCCTCGGGGCCGATGGCGCTGTCTGGGCCGAGCGGGACGGTGACAGCGGCATCTGCCCGTCCACCCGGCTTGTACCGATCGATACCACCGGTGCCGGCGATGCCTTCTTCTCCGGTGTCACCATCGGGCTCACCTACGGAAAGTCCCTGAAGGAAGCCTGCGAAATCGGCACACGCCTCGCCGTCTCCGTCATCCTGACAAAGGAGAGCGTCTGCCCGCGTTTCCGCCCGGAGGAATTCGGGATCGTCATCAATAATTAGTTGTTATTGATCAATGATGAACCTTTATTGGCCTGACAACAAAAGCAGCCAGAGCGCATCACACACGCCCCGGCTTTTTAAGTCACAAATACTAAAACTAATAACTAAAAACTACTTCAGGTCTTCCGAAAGGGATACGAACTTCAGCGGAGAATTCCGCCTTTCCATCTCCATCAGCAGCATATCCACCGCATCTGCAGTATAGAGGCTGTTCTGGCTCATGTGCATAACAAGCACGGCCCCACTCTTTGTATTGTTGATCAGCGATCGGTACAGGCCTTGTACGTTCGTCGCCTTATAGTCCTCCGTGCTGAAGCTCCCGCTGACACTGTAGTGGAAACCGCAATCCAGCACCGTCTCCAGGCCGATCCGGCTGACCGCCAGCGTCGGCGGCCGGAACAGGACCGCCAGGGCCGGTCTTCCATCGATTTCGATATCACCCACGATCCGCTGCAGTTTGTCCCAGCTGAGCATAAGGTCCTTCTGCAGTTCCCGTGCTTCCTCTTCCGTCAGCGTGGTGAACACCTTGCCGTTCCCCGTATCATGGCTCAGCGGGAAGTGCGCGTCCGTATGGCAGGCAATCGTATGTCCCGCCATGGCGATCGCCCGCAGCAGGTTCGGGTTGTAGTCCACGTTGTTCGTCCGCACGAAGAAGGTGGCCTTTGCCCCGTGCTTCTCCAGCACCTTCAGCAGCTTCGTCAGCGTCTCGTCCGGTCCCCAGTCGTCGAAAGTCAGGAAAACATGATTTTCGCTGTTCTGGATGAATCCCTTCCGGTCCAGCGTATACACTTCCTGGGCCGTGAATCCGGGCAGGAAATTCACACTGTTTACCCAGTCCGTGCCGATATACCGCTTCCGGATCTCTTCCAGCGGGTCAAGACCTTCCAGATGCCCGGGATGAATCGCGTTCAGCAGCTCCGGCAGGATCTGCTCATCCTTCAGCGGATAGGTGTACTGCATCTCCATGTTGCCCAGCATTGCAGCCAGGCTCTTCACCGGATAAATATTCTTCTGGGACACAATCGCCTTGATGTAGTCTGCCAGCACTGTATTGCTGTACTGGAACAGTCCCATCTGGAAGCTGACAATCTCGCCCCGCTGCAGCGCCACATTGTTGTATTCGCTGAAGACCGCCGACAGGATCTCCTCCGGCTTCGTCAGCCGGCTTACGTTCGCGGGCATCAGGTCCGCCAGGAAGCTGATCAGCGGATATCCGCCCATCGCCGCCACCTGCCGGTGGCTCTCCGGCGGTTCTCCATATCCCGTCCGCACATACACTTCGCCCATGTATCCCATGGAGCGAAGGATTTTTTCGTTCTCCTGCACGCTTTCCAGCATTCCCCGGACCGTCAGGCGTGAATCCTTTTCCACCAGAATGCCGATCTCATGCCCCGCACGGATGATGCGGCTCACATCGTCCTGGAAATTGCTGAGGTCATCCCCCTTCACGAAGAAGACCGCCGGCGCCTGGATATCTTCCAGTGCCTGCAGCACCGAGGGCAGCTCGCCGTTCTCCGGACTGTAGTTGAAGGTCAGGATAATGCCCTCTTCCGCCGTATAGATCCGGGTAATCACATCCGCCAGGACTGTTTCGCCGTCCGTCTCCGGATCCGGCGTGGGCGCCGGCGTCGCCGTCGGCCCGATCTCTACTGTGCGCATCGGGTTGTAGGCCCGGAAGGTGGGACTCGGCTGCGGTTCGGGAGTCGGTGTCGGCCTTCCGGCGTTCTCCAGGAAAGGATGCTCTTCGAAATAGAATGCCCCGAAAATCATTCCGGCAATCAGTACCAGCAGCACCACCGTTGTCCGGATCTGCCGCATTCTCATTCTCCCGCACCTCCTTCCGTTTTCTGCATATCAAGAATCTGCTGATTCCATTCCTCCGTCCGGTTTCCGCCCAGACGGAAGAAGTCGAATTTCTCAAATCCGTATTCCTGCAGGATCTTCATCCATCCCCGCAGGGTTTCCGCGTCCGCATACCATACCGTATGTTCTTCTCCATCCTGCAGGTAGGTTCCCCGCATGGCGCCACTTTCCAGGTCGCGGCCCGGCCGGATGTTCCGGCTCCGGAAAATTTCCTCCGCTTCCTTTTCCGATACTTCGCGCTCCGCCCGGTTTCCCTTCCAGTCGTATCCGCCGGTGGCCAGTGCCATGCCGCAGTCCTTCCGGCCCTGGTAAAGCTTCGCGACCTTCTCCAGGAATCCGCGGTCCGCCTTCGGTCCCGGCCCTGAATGGTATCCGTAAAGGCTGTAGCACATGATGCTGTATTCCGGCCCGACCGGCAGCTCCGTGTAAAGGATGCTATCCCATTCCAGGCACACCCGCAGCGCGATTCCCCGGGCCTCCAGGGCGCTGTACAGCTCCTGGATAAATGCTGTGAACTTCTGCCACAGTTCATAGTCCCCGTGGATATTCTCGTAGTCGATCTCGATTCCTTTGATCTGCCACTCCTCCGCCAGGCTTACCAGCTCCCGGATATGGCTTCCCCGGCTTTCCGGCGTCGCCAGCAGGTCCCACAGCAGCTGCCGGTCCTTGTTGGAGTATCCGCCTTCCTTTTTCGCCAGGTCGTTTACCACCGACAGCCAGATCCGTTCCGCCGGGAATGCTGCCTGGATCTTCTGCAGCATTTCCTGCGCTTCCTGCTCGATCACCACATATTCCTCCGGATCGAACAGCGCCTCGAAGGCGATCAGCCGGTCCGGCATGGGATCCAGGGCCGCTGCCTCTTCAATCCCGGCTTCCGCATCCCAGTAGACGATCCACACCCCGCAGGAAACCCGCCCTTCCCGGGCAGCCTCCGCCAGCGCGAACCCCGGCGCGACAACGGCAAGCGCCGCAAGCCCGCTCAGGATCCTCTTCCATGTTGTTCTCACTCTGCTTTCCTCCCCAGGCCGACCAGACGCAGCAGCCACTCAAAGAAGTTCTCCCTTGGCTTTTCTTCCTTCTCCGCCGTCTCTTCCGGTTTTTCTTCCTCTTCCGGTTCATCCGGCGCGGCGTAGGAATAACATTCGTTTCCGTTTCCGTCCCGGACGGTCAGGTTGATGAACACCGCGTCATACACGTCATCGTCCAGGTTCTCCCGGCTGAAGCGCTCCACGTCGTTGGATACCGCGCCGGTCAGCAGAAGGCTGCGTCCGGGAGTCGCCGGCACATGCAGGTTTTCCACCGCCATTTTGTCGTCAATCCAGACATTCAGCACGTTATCCTTCAGCTGGATCCGCAGTTTCCGCTCGTCCCGCTGGGAAATATCCAGGTCCGGGTAGTAAGGCTCGCCGCCCTCCTCGATATTGACCACCACCATGGCCTCCAGGTCCGGCAGGATGGCTTCCGCCTCCCGCACCCGGGCAGGATCCTCGTCAAACTCGATGATGGCTTTCTGCAGGGCAATGAGCCCGTCCAGTTCATTCTGTTCCTTGCTGATGAAGGGGCCGCCGTCGAATTCGAACAGGCTCAGTTCATGCAGCTTCACATCCGGGTCCGCCATGGAGCGGATCACCAGGTAATTGTTCTCCAGCGCAATGGAAATGCCGGTGGCTCCGTCCTCTGTGGCTCCCAAGACCACGCCCTGTTTTCCGACCACGTTTCCCTGCAGGGTCACCGTGATGTCCGGATTCTCGATAACACCGGTTTTGAGGCGCATGGCAGCTTCCCCGTAGGGCAGGGTCGTCAGGATAATACGGTCGCCTTCCATGTCCGCGACACCGCCGCTGACCGTCCACTGTTCCAGGGCTTTCAGGTCACCCGCCAGGAAGCTCACGTTGTCCCCCGTATCGTCCCAGATGCGCATCATCAGGTGGTTCGGGGAGAAGTAATGCCGGGATTCCAGCCGGGTCAGGTCCCAGATGCTGCTTTCCGTCGTGTTCAGGCAGCTTCCCTGCCGGTTGAAGTTCATTTTGAACAGTTTGGTCAGTTCCTTCTCGTTCTGATCCGACACGAGGGCATCATTGCCGAAGGCCCGGGTGTTGGAGTGCATCAGCACATACAGGGCCGGGATCTCGCCGACGGCGGAATAGTCTTCCCGCATCTGCTCATAGTCCCAGGAAATCCGGCGGCGCATCTCTGTTTCGGTTTCCTCCCGCAGCCGGTCCTTGTCCCGCAGGAAGTCCATCAGGTAATGGTTGTAGTCCCTGCGCAGGTATTCGCGGACCGCCTGGTGTTCCTTCTGGTTCAGGTGGCCGAAATAATTCCGGTAGCGGTCAAAAACGTTGATATAGCTCAGCCGGTATCCGTTCGAGCCAATCTCCCAGAACGTGGTGCCGATCAGGTCCTTCACGTTCTTCTCCGTGATGTACAGCCCTTCCTCATCCTTCAGGTTTCCGGAATAGGTGCACATCGTTGCCTTGTAGTTGTAACGTTCCAGGGTCGGCTGGGTCAGCAGGGCCGTATTGTAGATGCCGTCCTCAAACATCAGCAGCATCGCGTTTTCCGGCAGGCCCTTCTGCTCGTTGTAATAATCCAGGATATCCTGCTGCCGGATCGTGACATACCCGGACCGTGCCAGCAGGGCTGCCTGTTTTTTGAAATTCTCCAGGTTCACAATCTTGCTTTCCAGCTTTTCGCTGGTGTTCACCCCGTTGTAGGAAACGGAGATGAACCGTGCGCCTTCAGGCGCCTGCACCGCCGGAACCGCCGACTGCGGCAGCACCGACCGGGCGGACACGGCATACAGGGCCGCTCCGTTCACCGGGCTGACGCCGATGGCATCCTTCAGTACATTTCCGTCCCTGTCCTTCACCGTTCCGTCCGCGGTCTGGGTGATCCCGGTTTCCGCGGCCGGTTCTGTCTTCACTTCCGGCTTGGGTTGGGTTTCAATGGACCAGATAACCCACAGGACAACAAACGCCAGCAGCAGGAGCTGCAGGATGGTCCGGATGACCTTCCAGACGTTTTTCCTTCTCAGGCCTTTTTTGTCAAGACGTATGGCCATTTCCGCTCTCCTTCTCCTCTGTGCCGGCGCCGCCCGCGTTTGCTGCAACGTCCTCTTTCTTCTTACCGCCGCTGCGGGTTCCCCAGTGGCTCACCCAGAAGGTGAACCAGGCCCAGGGCATCTGCCACAGCAGGATTCCCTCATAGTACAGGCAAAACAGGATCCCGTAGAACCACAGCGAACTTCGCTTCAGGATCAGCTGGGCGAAGCTCATCAGCAGCGCCATCAGCAGGATACCCAGCAGGAAGGCCGCCGGGAATGTATGCCGCACGATCGGGATGTATGCCAGGTTGTACAGCACGATCAGCGGCGCAATCATCGGAACAATCAGGCCCAGATAGAAGAACAGGGCCATCAGCGGTTCCTTCCGCCACATGAATTTGCCTGCCATCACCGATTCCCGCAGCCAACTGCGCTTCCAGCGCATCTGCTGCTTCAGAAAAACCTTGTGACGGTTTGGAACGATGGTGGAGCAGATCGCTGTATCCTGGTAGTAGGTCCGGTGGTGGCGCACGATGAAGTTGGTCAGGCTCCGGTCATCCCCGAAGGTGGCCTTCTGGCCCATGAACTTCTGGTGCAGCCACTTGTCCGCCACCTCGCGCACCGCGGAAAGCCGGTAACAGCTCAGCGGTCCGCTCAGGCACATGACGGAATCGAAGTACGCTTCTGCCGCCTTCATCATCCGGAAGGAAATATAGTAGCGGACGCTCTGCATCTTCGTCAGGTGATTCGTATAGGTATTCGCCACGTCGGTGCGGCCGGATACGCCGCCCATCTTCGGATCCTTGAAGGGTTGCACCAGGTTGCGGATTGCGTCCGGTTCCAGGAAGGAGTCGGAATCCACGAAGGTGATCAGCTCCGTATTCGCGTTCCGGATGCCGATGCCCATGGCTTCGCGCTTACCCTGGTTATACTGCTGGAAGAATACCCGGATTCTCCGGTCCAGCCCGAAGCGCTTTCCTTCCTCGCACAGTGATGCCACCGTTTCCTTGATCACTTCCGGAGACCGGTCGGAGGAACCGTCGTCCACAATGATCAGTTCCAGTTTTTCCGGCGGATAGTCCTGGTTGATGCAGGACACAATCGTCCGCCGGATCCACGTCTCTTCGTTGAAGCAGGGAATAACAATCGTCACAGAAGGCGCGTAGTCCGGATCCACCGCCACCGGCCGGTACAGCATTCCGAAGAAATAACGGCTCAGGAGGAACGCGCAGGTCAGCAGGCTGTATCCGTACAGCACCGCGTTCGCGCCGAAATTGGTCACCGATTCCACACGCATCAGCAGGATCGCCAGTGTGATCAGGAACAGGAAACCGGCCGCCAGGGTGAAATACATGTTGCTGGTTCCCCGCCGGGCCTTGTACAGCGGTTCTGCAAACTGCAGCGCGATCCAGTGGTCCTCGTGATGAATGCGCACGACTTTGCTTTTCAGCCGGTACTTTTTCTCCGTGCCTTCCTGCAGCATGCCGGGCTCAAGCTCAAACCGAAGGCGGAGGGTATCCCCTTCTTCTATCAAAGCGGAGTCGAAATATTCCGGCAGGTACAGCTTCACACCTGTCTGGGAAATGTTGGCGCAGCGGCAACGAAGCCTGATCCCGTTCTTGCCTTTTACCATCACGAACAGGTTCGTTTCCTCATACCGCATGCCCGCGAACCGGGCATATTCCGGCCGGTGCGCATCATCCTGCATGTTGTTCCGGCGATCGTTGTTGGTCCGCTGGAGCGTGGGATCCGGCACGAAACTCAGCTGCCGCCGGTCTTCCACGGTGTGCAGCATCGAATCGCGGATCCCTTTCTGTTTACTCATGCCTGTTCTCCTCTTCTTCGCTTCTTTTTATTCCGGTACATTCTGCATCAGGAAATCGATCCATGCCTGGCATCCCGCGTCATTCAGATGGGTTCCGTAGCTCATCCGGTCCAGGCAGTAATCGTCGCGAAGGGCACCTTCCTCTGTCCGCAGCGCAAAGGCCGGATCCAGGTAGGTCAGCCCCGTCCGCGCGCACAGCGCCGCCAGTTTCAGGTTGAAACGGAACAGCTGGGTATTGGAAGGCGTGTTGTTTTTTCCGGCCACCGCGGGGAAGCTTCCCTGCAGCACCAGCCGGATTCCCGGGTTCTTCTGCCGGATCCGGTAGATCAGCAGCTTCAGGTTGCTGAAGAACTGATCGTCCAGGTAGGCCTGGCGGGATTCAAACCGGAGCATCAGGTAGGCTGTCTTCGCACCCAGCTTCGCCAGCGCATCCTCCACCGCCATCTTTTCCCCGTCCACTGCCGGCAGGTTCGTGCCCTCCGGATCGTGGTTGACCGCCTGCTCAATGGTCAGCCGGGAGGCGTACAGGAAGCGGGCGTTCCCCAGGTATTCCGGATCGGTTTCCCGTTTCCATTCCACGTAGCTTTCCAGGCTCGCCACATCGCTGGCGCCGACGAAAACCACATCGTTGAAATCCGTATTTTTGCCCTGCCGGGTCCGTCCGACATTCACGGGCTCTTCCGTCACCGGCCAGGGATAGAGGTCCGCGTCAAAGCGGGTGGTTTCCTCTTCGGTCAGCTCCCGCTTCTCCGGCAGCAGCGTCACCGCGTACCTGGCCAGTTCATCAGGCATCACAATCTTGTAATTCAGCTTTTTCAGCGCCGCGATCAGCCACCTCATCTGGTCAAGGGGCAGGGTGTCCACCTCCACCCGGCGGTTGTCGCCCACCTCGCCGATGGAGGGGCTCGGATCGATAGCCGGCTTTTCATCCAGTGCCGGGCCGGATCCGATGAATTCGCTCAGGTCCAGTTCCTGTCCCAGCTTCACGGAAACGATGCTGCCCCGGATCAGGTTCCGGGCATAGGCTTCCGCGTCGTCGGAGGAGGAGAAGGACTTATGGTTCAGGTACAGCGTCGGCATCACGGCCGCTTCCAACCCGGCGGTGCTGACCGCCCGCAGCAGCGTTTCCGTATATTCCGAGCCGTTCATCCGGACATACCGGGGCGTCTGACCGATGGCCCGGTAAATCAGTTCCTGCGTTTTCCGGAAAGCGTAGATATTCTCATCCACGCCGTTGTTTTCCATTTTTTTCGCGCCGGTCAGCCCGTAGTTGCCGACCTCGCAGCCTGCCATGCGGATTTTCTTCACAAGCTCCGGACACTCATCCGCCACTTTCCCGGTAATGAAGAACACGGCGGCCACCTTCAGCTCCTGCAGCGTTTTCAGCAGCTCCTCCATGGAGGCTTCGTCCGTGAACCCTTCAAACACCAGGGAGATCACATCCTGGTCCGTCTCCACGCCCGTCAGCACCGGAGCAGGATCGCTGGTCAGCGCGGTCGTCGGGACCGGCGTCACCGAAGGCCGGATCGTCGGCGTGGGTGTGGGTTCCGGCGTGGGTGTGGGACTGGGTGTCGGGGTTTCGAGATGGAGCAGGTTCTGCACCGGCGCGCACCCGCTCAGAAGCAGCAGGTACAGGCACAGTATCAGCGCGAGTACCTTTACGGAATGCTTCCTCACTTGTCCTGTCCCCTTTCCTGCTCTTCCTGCGGCGTTTCCTGCTGCTGTTTCCGCAGGGAAGCCGCAAGCTCCGCGTTCTTCACCATCAGGGTTTGATAGGCACCCGTCATATCCTTCAGCTGTTCCGCCAGGTCCCGGACCTCCTGCCGCAGCTTCTCCGCCTGTTGTTCCGCTTCTTCACGGCGGCGCTCCGCCTCCCGGTAGGCCACTCCCAGCGCATGCATCTGCAGGGAGATGTCGTCCATCTCGCTGACCGGTATATCATTCCTGTTATCCATAAATAAACAACCCCTCAAAAAGTCTTTTCAGCCACCGCAGGATCCCGGTCTTCCACAGGAAGAAACCGATGGACGCCAGGAACGCAATCGCCAGGAACGTATTGAAAATACTGTGGGCCACACTTCGCTCCGACGTCATGTCCTCCGGATCTTCCGGATCCGCCATGGTGTGCACCCGGTCCGCCTGCATCCCGTTCGGGAACCAGACAGCCGTTTTTTCCGGATCGTAAGCCGCGGTGATCCGGATATTGCGGATCTCCTCCGGAAGATCCTCCGGCCTGATTTCCTGGTCTGCCTGCGGTTTTGCCGCGGCAGCCGGCGCAACCGCTGCGGCCACGGGTTTGCTGTCCGCACCCGGGGTAACCATCCTGCTGGAAAGAATGCAGCAGGTGGCGATCAGCATGGTTTCGCAGTGTTCCGGCAGCGGCTGGTATTCATATTTTTCATGGATGAATGCGAGCACCCGGTGTTCCAGTTCCTTTGCCGCTTCCGTATCGCCCATCAGCAGGACGCACTGCTGCCGGATCACGTCTCCGTAAGCAGCGTGAAATTCTTGCAAATCCTGCTCTGTCAGCAGGGTTCCTGTTGCCATATTCCCGGCCTCCTTTTTCCTATGCTCCCCTGTCTTCACAGCTCACAAAACCGGTGAAGCAGCAGCTCTTTCTGGAATTCCAGTTCTTTTTCGTCATCCGACTCCGGGTTGAAATAAACCAGTCCGACCGCATAGCGGGTCACCGCCGCCAGCATCAGGTGGACCAGTGTGGAGAACATAACGCCTTCCGAAATTCCCTTCCGCAGCGTCCCGTCCTTCTGTCCTTTCTCATAGATCCGGACAAACCTCTCCTCCAGGGCGCCGATCACCCTGGTGTAGGGCTGGGTCTTCTCCGCGGGGATCTGTTCGCTCTGGAGATACACATTGAAGAACTGGTTGAACCGCAGCAGGTCCTTGTGGTTCCGGTACAGGTCCAGGAACGCTTCCAGGAACATGTTCAGATTCTCCGCCGCAGTGATTCCCCGCTGCTCGAAAACGTCCATCCTGCCCATCTGCTCCGTAAGGTAATTCTTCCAGGCCCACGTGGCGATGGCCAGCACCAGTTCCTGCTTGGTGCTGTAATACCGGTAAAGGGATGCGATTCCGATGCCGGCGGCTTTTGCCACATCCGTCATGGTCACACTTGCAATCCCCCTCCTGGCAAAGACCGCAAACCCTTCTTCGAGAATCCGCTGGTTTTTGGCGGCCATCTCGATGGCGTCCTTTTCCTGATTTCTGCCCATTTCTCTTTCTATGCCCCCTTCGGCAACAGTAATAGATCATCTATTACGATAAGCGCCTTATCACGGTGGGCATCCTATCATAATAGATGCTCTATGTCAATAGAAAAATCATCCGAAAGCATTGAATTTCCTCATTTTTTGCGTCCTTTTACGGCTTTCCGGATGATTCTTGTTGTTTTTTTTCTGTTTTTCGAAGAAAAGGCCCTGTAAAACCGCCGGAAACGGGGGTTTTATTCCCAGCTGATCTTTGCTTCCATGAGCCGCACCAGGCCTTCCAGGCCGGCAGCATCCTCCGCGGAAAACCGGCCCTTTACCGGACTGTCGATATCCAGCACTGCCCGCACTTTTCCGCCGCAGTGAATCGGAATCACGATCTCGGAAGCGGAGGCGCTGTCACAGGCAATATGCCCCGGAAAAGCGTGTACATCCGGCACCAGCTGCGTCCGGTCCTGCTGCACGGCGGTGCCGCACACCCCTTTCCCGACGGGAATATGAATGCAGGCCGGCTTTCCCTGGAAGGGACCCACCACCAGCCGGCCCTCCCGCAGCAGGTAAAATCCCGCCCAGTTCAGGTCCTCCATGGAAGAGGCAATCAGGGCCGACAGATTGCTCATCGCTGCCGTGTACCACGGTTCTGTATTCAGGATCCCTTCCGCCTGCTGCCTGAGCAGTGCATAATCTGTTGTACGGTTCCTGTTCTGCATGGTTCTTCCCCCTGACTCCATCCGTTTACTGCCTGCGATTATAAAGCAGACTGCAGGCCGGCGCAAGCATCCCCGAAAGATGTACTTGACTTAAAGTCAGCTTTAACCTTTATGATGGTACCAGAAAAAGATCGGAGGAATTAAATATGTACGGATTCAATTACTATACCCCTACAAAAGTCGTATTCGGTAAGGAAACGGAGCTGAAGGTTGCGGAACTGATCCGCGAATTCGGCGGAAAGAAGGTCCTGATCCATTACGGCGGCGGAAGCGTCATCCGGTCCGGCCTGCTGAAGCGGGTCACCGATACGCTGGACGCGGCCGGCATCCCCTATGTGACCCTGGGCGGCGCAGTTCCGAATCCCCACCTGGGCCTCGTGTATGAAGGCATCGAACTGTGCAAAAAGGAAAAGGTTGATTTCCTGCTGGCCGTCGGCGGCGGAAGCGCCATCGACTCCGCCAAGGCCATCGGCTACGGCGTCACCAATGAAGGCGACGTATGGGATTTCTATGATTACAAGCGCCAGGCAACCGCCTGCCTGCCCATCGGCGTCATCCTGACCATCGCCGCCACCGGCAGCGAAATGAGCGACTCCTCCGTCATCACGAAGGAGGAAGGCCTGGTAAAGCGGGGCTACAGCAGCGATTACTGCCGGCCGAAGTTCGCCATCATGAATCCGGAACTCACCATGACCCTTCCGGATTACCAGACCGCCTGCGGCTGCACCGATATCATGATGCACACCATGGAGCGCTACTTCACCAACGGCGGCAATATGGAAATCACCGACGCACTGGCGGAAGGCCTGCTGCGTACCGTTATGGTCAACGCGGAAATCCTTGTTAAGGATCCGAAAAACTATGACGCCCGCGCAGAAGTCATGTGGGCCGGCAGCCTGGCGCACAACGGCCTCACCGGCTGCGGGAACGACGGCGGCGACTGGATGACCCACAAGCTGGAGCATGAACTGGGCGGCCTGTATGACGTGGCGCACGGCGCCGGCCTGGCTGCCATCTGGGGAAGCTGGGCCCGGTATGTATACAAAAACTGCCTGCCCCGGTTCAAACGTTTCGCTGTGAATGTCATGGGCGTGGAGCCCTCCGGCTCTGATGAGGAAATCGCGCTGAAGGGCATTGAGGCGCTGGAGGATTTCTACCGCCGGATCCATATGCCCACCAACCTGCGGGAGCTGGGTGTGAACGCGACGGAAGAGGATCTTGTCACCATGGCGCACAAGTGCGCAGTCGGCGTCGGCGGCGAAATGGGTTCCGCCCGGGTGCTGAACGAGGCGGATATGCTGGCCATCTACAAAGCCAGCGTCTGAGGCAATGCAAAAAGGAAGGACCGGCTGACAAGCCGGTCCTTCCTTTATTCCATCTGTCAGACAACCACCCGGTTGCGCCCGGATTCCTTGCCCATGTAGAGCTTTTCGTCCGCAGAATTCAGCAGGTCTTCCAGCGGGGAGGCAAAGTCATTTTCCTCCACACCGATGGTAATGGTGATATTGAATTCCTTTCCTTCATGCTCCAGCTTCATTTTCTCCACCGCGAAGCACAGGTCGTTCATGACCATGCTGGATTCATCCAGGTTCATACCGGGCATGAAGAAGCAGAATTCCTCCCCGCCCCAGCGGCATACGCTGTACCGCCCCATGGAATGCTCGGTGAACAGTTCCGTCAGCCGCACCAGCGTGTAGTCGCCGGTATTGTGCCCGTAGGTATCGTTCACCTTCTTGAAGAAATCGATATCGGCAATCGCAATGCTGAAAGGCTGGTCACCGGATTCCTTATAAAACTTTTCGATCTGTTCGATCATGGAACGGCGGTTCGGCAGCCCGGTCAGCGGATCCGTACCGGCTTCCTTGTACAACGCCTGGTTCTTCAGCCGCAGCTGCCGCTCCGTATCCTGGATGCTGGTGCTGAAGATGATGCACATGGCCGCCAGGTTCAGGAAGAAGGACACGGTATTCACGGTCTGGTAAGCCGTGCCGGCCTCGGTATTCATCGGATACAGGGCCGGATTCTGCTGGGACATACTGAACAACAGTACACGGACCGCCAGGATGAACAGGAACCAAAGCAGCTTATACAGCGGCCGGTCATAAATATTGAAGAAGACCAGCACGATCACCAGGGTCAGGAAATGCTGGACGCCGCTGCTCCAGCCGAAATAGTATACATTCCACCAGATCCAGGCGATGCTGGTGGCCGCGTACAGGAACAGGTTGGCACGGACACCGTGCTTCATGGTCATCCAGTAGCTGACACCCTCCACCGCCAGAAACACCAGCGGAGCCCATTCCCACCGCTGTGCGAGCAGCGGGTACAGGAAAAAGCACAACAGAAAGTAGACCGCCAGCAGGACTTCGCTGGTGATCAGCGCCCGGCGGTAATAATGGGGAATATCCCTGCCCGCCCTTGGGACTTTCTGGTGAAGATAATCAAGAAAAAACCTCATAAACCCAGTTGTGCCTCATTTGTTTTTATATCTTCCCCTGTATTATGCATCATCCGCAGAATTATTGCAAGCTGAAAAAGGAATCTGTTTTCATTTTTCCCGGCCCATGATAGAATAGGAAACCGTAAATGAGATTTTGCTGAAGGAAGCGGAAAGCATGACACAGAAGACGAAAAAAAACGTTGCCCGGGAGTGGCTTCTGATTACAGCCGGCGTCCTGGTGCTGACAGCCGGTGTCTATTTCTTCAAATTCCCGAATCATTTTTCCACCGGCGGCGTGACCGGTATCGCGATTGTGCTCGGCCACTATATTCCAGGCATGACCCCCGGCCGGTTTGTCACCATCATCAATATTCTCCTGCTGCTGGTCGGCTTCGCGGTCTTCGGCAAATCCTTCGGCATCCGTACCGCCTACGCTTCCCTGCTGATGTCCGGCACGCTGGACCTGCTGGAGATCCTGGTGCCCCTCGAAGCGCCGCTGACTTCCCAGCCCCTGGTGGAGCTGATGTTTGCCGTCGGCCTTCCGGCGGTCGGCTCGGCGATCCTCTTCAACCTGGATGCTTCCTCCGGTGGAACGGACATCATCGCCATGATCCTGCGGAAGTATACATCCCTGAATATCGGCGTGGCGCTTCTGTGCAGCGATATCATTATCACCGTCTCCGCCTGCTTCGCTTTCGGTATGGAAACCGGGCTGCTTTCGGTGCTCGGGCTGATCGTCAAATCCATGTTTATGGATGTAGTCATGGATAACCTGATGATCAAGAAATGCTTCCAGATCATCACCTCCGTCCCGGAACCGATTGAGGATTTCATCACCGGAACGCTGCACCGCGGCGCCACCCAGCTGCACGGCGAGGGCGTTTATTCCCACGAGGGCAAGACGGTGCTCCTGACCGTCGTTTCCCGGCACGAGGCGGTGCTTCTCCGGAACTTCATCAAAAAGAACGATCCTTCCGCCTTCCTGATCATCACGTCCAGTACGGAAATCATCGGAAACGGATTCCGCGGAGTCACCTGACCCCGCGGTTCTTTTTTCTTCCAGTTCCTGGCAGAATCGGTTGTGTGCACCTGGTCCCGATGTTATAATCAAAGGCAGAAAGAGAAAAAATGCAGACGGAAGGAGTTGTTCGCCATGCGTCTGGGCGGAACAGTCGCCGGCATTTGGTCCTCCCCCGCGGAATGGGAAAAACTTCTCATCAGTTCCCGTTTCCGGGCCATCACCGCACCCTTTACCTGCCATACACCCCGGAAGGAAATTGAGGAATACTGCGAAATCTGCAAACGCAACGATGTGCTGATTGCAGAAATCGGCGTATGGAAAAACATCTTTGATCCGGATCCGGCGGCGGCCAAAGCCGCGCTGGAATACGCCAAGGGGCAGCTGGCCCTGGCGGACGAACTTGGCATTCCCTGCTGCGTAAACATTGCGGGAACGTCCGGATCTGCCGGGTGGGACGCGGCGGATCCCTCCAATTTCACAGAGGAAACCTATGCGCGGGTCGTCGCAAGCATCCGGGAGATCCTGGATTCCGTCCGACCGAAAACCGCCTGTTACTGTCTGGAGCCCATGCCCTGGATGATTCCCGACAGCCCGGAATCCTGCCTGCAGCTGATCCGGGATGTGGACCGGCCCCGCTGCGCAGTGCATATGGATTTCGTCAACATGATCAACTGCCCCCGCCGGTACCTGGCGGCAGAAGAGTTCATTGAAGACTGCTTTGCCCAGCTGGGACCGCTGACGAAAAGCACCCATATCAAGGACAGCCGGATGGATCCCATGGCCCTGACCACAATGCTCACAGAATGCTCTCCCGGCGAAGGCCGCCTGGATTTCCGCAAGGTGCTGCACATCCTGGACAAGTATCTTCCGGCGGATGCGCCGGTCCTGCTGGAGCATATGACCACGTTTGAAGAATACGCGAAAGCCTATGACTATCTGAAAGCCATCGCCGACGCGGAAGGGCTTACAGTGTAACGGAGGAAAAAGAAATGGCGGATATCTGCAATTCCAACCGGATTTCCCGGGAATACCTGGACTCCCTGCTCATTGAAACGAGATACATGGATTCGGCCACACCGGATATCTCCTTTGAACTGTACGGGATCAAAGCCGCGTCCCCGATCATGACGGCTGCGCTGTCCCATCTGGATCACTTCATGTTCCCCGGTGCCGCCGATGCGCTGGCAAAAGGTGCGAAGGACGCCGGCGCGGTTCTCTGGTACGGCATGGCCGAGGAAGAAGAAATTGAACGGCTGGTTGGCTTCGGTGCGCCGGTGATCGAGATCATCAAGCCCTATGCCGACCGGGACCTGATCTACCGGAAAATGGAGCACGCCCGGAAACTGGGCCTGCCGGCCGTGGGCATCGACATTGACCACCCCTTTGCGGGCGACGGTTCGCCGGATTATGTGGACGGGGTGGAAATGGCGCCGCTGCGGACCGCGGAGCTGGAGGAAATCACCCGGAACATCCCGCTGCCGGTCATCATCAAAGGCGTGCTGAGCTGCCGGGATGCCGAGCGCTGCCTCAGTGCCGGCGCGCAGGGACTCGTGGTTTCCCATCATAACAACCGGATCGAATACGCCCTCCCGCCGCTGGCCATCCTGCCGGAAATCACCTCCCTGGCCGGAAAGAATGTACCGGTCTTTGTCGACTGTGAAATCCGCACCGGCATGGATGCCTTCAAAGCCCTGTGCCTGGGCGCCACAGGTGTCTGCATCGGCCGCCCGCTGATGACCGCCATCAAGGAGGACCGGGAAAACGGTGTGAAGAATTACCTGCTGAAGGCAAACGACGAACTGAAAAAAGCCATGGCGTACACCGGATGCACCTCCCTGAAGAAGATGGATCCGACGGTCATCCATCGGCTTTAATTGCATCTCCTGTTTATTTACCTGCAGATTTCTGCCAGCGTCTGGTCTCCTTCCCGGAGAACAGACGCTTTTGTTTCGCCCTCCCGGATTCTCCGGCCTTCTTCCCTGTCCAGCACCGTCCAGCGATGCTGCTTTTGCTCATAGGGCAGCGCTTCCGGCGCGTAAATCCGGTCCTCGTCCGCCCGGATATCCGCTTCCGCCCGGTCCGCCGGCATATCCCACCACTCTTCCGGGGCACATGTCAGCCCCAGGTCCCGGATCTGCCGGCAGGTCTCCCTGACACTTTCCCGGAAGTCTTCCCAGGACAGGGGTCCCGGATGGGCTTTCAGCCCTGCCGCCGCCAGCCGCGGGAACAGCAGGAAGCCCGCCCGCTCCAGGTTAGTTACCCGTTCCGTCCACAACGGACATTCAATCCCCAGCAGTCTGGATTCATACCCGGCTGCCCATTCCGGAATCCGCGGATACTGCCAGATCTTCCGGACATCGATCCGCCCGTAGGGATAATCAAAATAATAAGCTTTCGTCTCCGAGCAGATCACGCGCCCGCCGTTTTCCATAAAGCGGCGGATTTTGTCTTCTCCGTCCATCCACTGCTGCACGATGAAATAATCCGGAAGCATACCGCCGTTCAGCACATCGTTCCATACGATGGTTTCCTTCCCCTTTGCCGCCAGGTAAGCGCCGATCCGCAGTACCAGGTCCCGCTGCAGCTCCTCCTCGCTGCGCAGTCCCGCCTCCCGCATCCGCTTCTGGCAGTCCGGGCATCTCCGCCAGTGCAGTTTCAGGGCCTCATCCCCGCCGATATGCACCATCCGGCTGGGAAACAGCTCCGTCACCTCATCCAGGATGTCCTCCATAAACCGGAGGGTGCTTTCCTTCCCGGCGCAGATCAGATTCGGAAAAATCCCGCCGGAAACCTCCACCGCGTAGGTCCAGGGGCCCGCGTCCGGCAGCTCTGACTCCCTGCGGCAGCCGGCCTCCGGATAAGCCGCCAGCAGCGCGCTGGCGTGGCCGGGCAGTTCGATCTCCGGAATAATCTCCATTCCGTTTTCCGCCGCGAAAGATACAATCTCCCGGATATCCTCCCGGGTATAGTATCCGCTGTTGTTTTCCGTCCCGGAAACGCCGCCGAAAAAGGTCCGGCCCCGGACGGACCCGATCTCTGTCAGCCGCGGATATTTCCGGATCTCCACCCGCCAGCCCTGGTCATCCGTCAGGTGCCAGTGCATCACATTCATTCCGCAGAGCCGGGCCGCGGCAATCAGTTTCCGCACATCCGCCGGTTTCATGAAATGACGCACGGAATCCAGCATGAATCCGCGGTAACTGAACATCTGATTCTGCATCTTCCTGTTCCTTACTGATTCTGCAGCAGCAGAATAATCTTGCTTTTGATCAGGTCGAAGGCGACATCGTTCATGCCGCTGTTGATCACGATATCCGCCATGGCCCGGGTGGGTTCCACATACAGGTAATGCATGGGTTTCACGGTGGTCAGGTACTGCCTGGCGATGCCTTCCACGTCCCGTCCGCGTTCCTTCACATCCCGGATCACCCGGCGGAGAATCCGCTCGTCCGCGTCCGCTTCTACGTACACCTTGATGTCCAGCAGATTCCGCAGTTCCTCATTGTGAAGCACGATAATCCCCTCCACAAGGATCACATCCGCCGGGCGGATCACGACCGTTTCCGAGGAGCGGTTATGCACGGTATAGTCGTATACCGGGCACTCGACTTCCTGCCCGTCCCGCAGCGCCTGGATATGCCGGATCAGCAGGTCCGTCTCAAAGGCGTCCGGATGATCGTAATTGATTTTCTTCCGTTCTTCAAAGGGCAGGTCGTCCCTGCGCCGGTAATAGTTGTCGTAATAGACCACCGAAACCTTATCGCCGAATGTTTCCTTCAGCCGGTTGGTAAAGGTGGATTTTCCGGAGCCGGTGCCACCGGCGATTCCGATAAAGACAGGTTTCCTCACAGCGCCTTCCTCCCCTCTCTTTCTGTCAGCATAATCCATATTTCCTTTCTTTGCAAGGCCTGAATCCAATTCACCTGCTTGTGTTTTCCTCCCCGCTGGTGTACTATATCTTGTTGTCAGAGAAAACAACCGGAAATACGTCAGAAAGGAAAGAGGCGGCAATGAACCAAACAGAAGCACCGAAAGCGCATCCGATCCTGGGCATCGTGCTGGGCCTGCTGGGGATTGCCGCCGCCTTGGCTCTTTGCCTCTTCACCGGCATGATCGGCGGCATGATCGCCGGCGCGCTGGGTTTTTCCGCTTTCCTGCTCGGCGTATCCGCCCGGCGAAGCAACAAAGGTTCCGGCGCCATCGCCGCCGGAGCACTGGCCATCGGGCTGGCCGTGCTGCTCACCGTCGGCTCCGTGAACACCTTCACGGAAATCCACCAGGAAGCTGCAAACTACGCGGAAGAGGCCCCGCTGTTTGTCAAATCCCTCAGCAAGCCCTATTTCGGCATCGTCGGAATGTACTTCAACATGCCGAAGGATGAGGGCACCCTCCAGGAACTGGTGGATCAGTTCCACCTGATCGAAGAGCGGCTCCAGGCCGCCCGGGACGCAAAAAGAGCGACACCGACCCCGGAAGCCGCCCAATAATCCGGAAGCACTGAAAAACCTCCTGCAGCAGCAGGAGGTTTTTGATTGGTTGATCTTATTTCAGCAGGATGGCGCCGGCCAGCAGAAGCGCACAGAACAGGACCGCTCCCAGGTCCACCGCGGTAAAAGGATACTTCTTGTATCCGGAGGTGCGGGTCCGCAGCCGGAAGCCGCGTACCTCCGCCGCCGCCGCGGTCTGGTCCGTCCGCCGGACGGAAGAGATCAGCAGCGGGGCGCACAGGGGAAGGATCATCGAGAATTTTTTTAGCCCCCGCGCTTTGTCAAACGCCACGCCGCGCGCGGTCTGCGCTTCCATGATCCCGGCCATTTCCTCCAGGAACTGGGGCACAAAGCGGATCGCAGTGGACAGGGTGAATGCGTACTGATACGGCACATGCAGCACCTGCACCAGGGAATTGGTCAGGTCTGTCACCCGGGTCACCGCCAGCACCAGCGCCAGCGGCATGCAGACCACCACCAGCCGGATCACGACCCGGGCGGCTGTCAGCAGGCCTTCATCCGTGATGATCCAGAGCACCGGCGTGCCGTTTCGCACCAGCAGGATCTGAAGTACAAACAGGAAGATGGCAATCTTCAGCAGGCCTTTGAAAATCGTCCAGGTTTTCCCCGCCACGCCGGCAATGATGCCGATCAGCAGGTCCACAACCAGGAGTCCCGCCAGGTAGAAAAGGTTCCCGGAGAGAAAGGCCGCGACGCAGATCACGATCGTCAGGAGAATCTTGGTCACAGGATTCATGCGGTGGATGACGGAATTGCCCGGCACATACTGGAACAGATTAGTTTTCATGCCGTTTCCCTCCTTCCCCGCGGCGGGCGAGCACGGCTTCCGCCATGGCGTCCGGCGTATCCGCCTGTTCAAACCCTTCACCCAGGCGCAGGGAAAGGCCGATCATCTGGGGCGGCAGAATCGAGGCTTTTTCCATAAGCTCTGCATCCCGGAAGATTTCCCGCACCGGGCCGTCCGCCAGCAGCTTTCCGCCGGCCATCACCAGCGCGCGCTGCGCGTAATCCAGCACGACTTCCATGTCATGGCACACCATGACCACCGTCACCTGCTGCTCCCGGTTCATCCGGCGGATCCGGTCCATGATGTGGCAGCATTCCAGGTAATCCAGGCCGGTGGTTGGCTCATCCAGGATCAGCACCTCCGGCTCCACCGCAAGAATGGACGCCAGCGCAACCCGCTGCCGCTGTCCGCGGCTGAGGGAGAACGGTTCTTCGTCCCCGGAAAATCCGAAATCCTTCAGCACTTCCTCGCACCGGGCATTCAGCGCTTCCTCGCTTTCATCCCCGCGGACTGTTTTCAGGCCGAAAAGGATTTCCTCCCGGACCGTGTTCTTGCAGATCTGCCGGTCGGGATTCTGGAACAGGAAACCGACCCGGCGCGCCCGTTCGCTGACCGGACTGGTCGCCGTATCCGCCCCGTGAATCAGGACCTTGCCCTGGGTCGGCCTGATCAGGCCGTCGATCAGGCGGACCGTGGTGGTCTTCCCGGCGCCGTTGGCGCCCAGGATCGCCACAAAATCACCCTTCTCAATATGGAAGCTGACATCCTGTACCGTCGGACCCTGGTCGGAATAGGAGAAACTGACATGTTCCGCCTGAATCATGGGATCAGCCTCCTTACCATTGCCTCGGCTTCATCGAGGTTAATGCACGCGGGCTGCTTTTCACCGGTCTTCTCGCTGAGGATGCTGCTCAGTGTCGTGACCCGGGGACAGTTGACACCCAGCGCCTGCAGCTCATCGGAATGGGCCAGTACTTCCCGGGTTTCGCCCTGGAAAATCACCCTGCCCCCGTTGAGCACGGCAAGCTGCCGTGCGAATTCGCACAGCAGCATGATTTTCTGTTCAATGAGAATTACGGTAATGCCCTGTTCCTCATTCAGTTCCTTCAGGAGGGAGAACACCTGGCGGCTGCTGCGGGGATCCAGTTCGCCCGTGGGTTCGTCCAGCACGAGGATCCGGGGCTTGAGCGCGAGGATGGACGCGATCGCCACCTTCTGGCGCTGTCCGCCGGACAGGGAGCCGATGGTCCGGTCCCGCAGGTCTGCGATCCCGACTTTCTCCAGTGCGTCCTCCACGCGCCCGGGTATCTCCTCCCGAGGCACGCCGAAATTCTCCAGTCCGTAGAGCATTTCATCCTCCACCATGGGGGAGATGATCTGGCTGTCCACATCCTGGAACACCATGCCCACCAGCTGGGAAATTTCATCCAGGGAAGTCTCCACCGTGTCCAGTCCGTTCACGGTGACGCTGCCGTAATAGTCTCCCGAATAGTGGTGTGGAATCATCCCGCTGATGGCCCGGGCCAGGGTGGTTTTGCCCGCCCCGGCCGGACCGATGACCCCCAGGAATCCGCCATCCGGAACCGTCAGACAGACCTCCTGCAGGGCGGGCTGTTTCTCGCCCTTGTAGGTAAAGGAAAGATCCTGAAAAACAATCATGGGAACAAAGCTCCTTCTGCCTCTGTAATCTAACAACTAATAACTAAAAACTAAATTCACCGGTTCAGCACTTTCTTCAGCGGCAGGTAGAGCAGCTGCACGATCACGCTGCCGATGGCAGCGGTGCCCAGCACGATCGGGATATAGGCCACCAGGCTGGAGGCACTCGCGCCCATGAACAGCAGCAGACAGATCACGAAACTGCCGCCGGAAATCACCGTGGAAACAAAGGTGGCCAGCAGGGGGTTCAGGTCCAGCTTCTTGAACTTGAAGGGGATCTTCATCATGAAGAACATGGCCACGGCGCCCAGCAGCTCAGAGATGAAATTCAGCCACGGGGTTCCCGGCAGGAACTGGCAGATGGCGCCGGCCAGGATACCGATGATCGCACATCCGACCAGGTTCGGCCGGACCAGCAGGATCGCCAGGCAATAGGAAGCAATGATGAAATTCGGCTTCATGCCAAAAAAGTTTACCACACTGCCGACAAACAGCTTCAGCACGGTGCCGGCGGCCAGCAGTACGGCCACAATAATCAGATCCTGAATGGAAAATCCTTTTGTTTCTTCTGCTTTGACAACTCTCTTCTCTGCCATGGGAGTGTACCACCTTTCAATAATCTTTATGATTTATGCGAGTTCTGAGTAGCTGCCCAAATAGGAGAACTGTTCGAGCGTGACATCCAGTTCCTCCATCAGGCGGATAAATGCCGGGGAATAAACGGATGCTTCAAGGTCAAAATAGAACATGAATTCGAAATCCCTGCCCGGCATCGGCCGGCTTTCCAGCTTGGTCAGGTTGATGCCCTGGGCATAGAACCGGCCCAGCAGCTGGTACAGGGAACCGGGGCGGTTGGGCAGTACCAGCATCAGGCTGGTGTGATCCGCGCCGGGATAAATTTCAGGCTGCTTCGCGATACAGATAAACCGGGTATGGTTGTTGCTGTTGTTCTGGATATCTGTCGCCAGGATATTCAGCCCGTACAGCGGCGCGCAGGCCGCGGAGGAAATCGCCGCCACATCCTTCCGGCCGCTTTCAGCAACCATCTGCGCCGCGGCTGCAGTGTTCCGGCAGACATTGACCTGCCAGCCGCTGTGGGCTTCCAGGTACCGGGAGCACTGCTGGATCGCCTGCTCGTGGGAATAAACTTCCTTGATATCCTCCAGGCGCACACCGGGCGGGGCGATCAGGGTATGGTCAATCTTCACCCGGACGGAGCGGACAATGTGGAAATTACGGCTGATCATCTGGTCGTACACGCTGTTCACGGAACCCGCCAGGCTGTTTTCAATCGGCAGGATCCCGTAACGGCACAGGCCTTTTTCGATTGCGCTGAAGACGCTTTCGAAATCCCGGCAGTACAGGATGGAAGGCGCGGAAAAGATCTTCTCGCAGGCTTTCTGGGAATAGGCGCCTTCCACGCCCTGGCAGGCCACAACGGCCTTCGGCGGAAACAGCTGCGGCGTTTCCTGCAGCGCGGTGCGGATCCGGGCTCCGAGCTCGCTTTCCTTCCGGCCGTCCAGCAGCTGGCCCGTCCGGCTCTGGGACATCAGGAACCCGAACAGGGCGCGAACGCCGTTTTCGTTTTCCTCCCCCACCATTTCGCCGACCCGGTTCAGCAGGTTTCTTTCCCGCTCCGTATCCAGCACCGGCAGGTTGTGTTCCCGTTTGTAGCGGCCGATTTCCCTTGTGATCTCCATCCGTTCCCCATAGAGCCGGACCAGTTCACTGTCCACCTGATCGATCTTTGCGCGATAATCCTGAATATCCATAGATTCCTCCGGTTAATAACCTGCTTTTCCGTTTACACTTTCGGGAGCCGCGCGCGGAACTGCTTCAGTTCCTCGTCCGTCGGCACATAATCGTCCATCTGTCCGTCGTGGTATTTCTGGTAAGCCACCAGGTCGAAATATCCGGTGCCGGTCAGGCCGAAGAGGATCGTCTTCTCCTCGCCGGTTTCCTTGCACTTTATGGCTTCGTCAATTGCGGCACAGATGGCGTGGCTGCTCTCCGGCGCCGGCAGGATGCCTTCCGTGCGAGCGAAGGTTTCCGCCGCGTCAAACACCCGGGTCTGCGGGACGGAAACCGCTTCCATCATGCCGTCATCGTACAGCTGGGACAGGATCGGGCTCATGCCGTGGTAGCGAAGTCCGCCGGCGTGGTTCGGCGCGGGAATGAAGTCGGAACCCAGGGTGTACATCTTCGCCAGGGGGCAGACCATTCCGGTGTCGGCAAAGTCGTAGGCATAAACGCCGCGGGTCAGGCTGGGGCAGGAGGCGGGTTCCACCGCCACAATGCGGTAATCCGCTTCCCCGCGCAGCTTCTCGCCCATGAAGGGAGCGATCAGGCCGCCCAGGTTGCTGCCGCCGCCGGCACATCCGATAATCACATCCGGCTTGATGCCGTACTTATCCATGGCAATCTTCGTTTCCACACCGATCACGGACTGATGGAGCAGCACCTGGTTCAGCACGCTGCCAAGCACGTAGCGGTAACCTTCTGTTCCGACGGCGACTTCCACCGCTTCGGAGATCGCGCAGCCCAGGGAACCGGTGGTTCCGGGATGCTCCGCAAGGATCTTCTGGCCGATCTGCGTCGTCATGGAGGGGGAAGGCGTCACATCCGCGCCGTACACCCGCATGACCTCCCGGCGGAAGGGCTTCTGTTCGTAGGAAACTTTCACCATGAAGACCTTGCAGTCGAGATCGAAGTACGCGCAGGCCATGGACAGTGCCGTGCCCCACTGGCCGGCTCCCGTTTCCGTGGTAACACCCTTCAGGCCCTGCTTCTTGGCGTAGTAGGCCTGGGCAATCGCGGAATTCAGCTTGTGGCTTCCGCTGGTGTTATTGCCTTCAAACTTGTAGTAAATCTTCGCGGGGGTGTTCAGCTTCTTTTCCAGGCAGTAAGCCCGGACCAGGGGCGAAGGACGATACATCTTGTAGAAATCCAGGATCTCCTGGGGCACCGGGTATTCCCGTGTGTCGTTGTCCAGTTCCTGTTTCACCAGGTCCTCGCAGAACACGCCGCCCAGTTCCTCCGCGGTCATGGGCTTTCCGGTTCCCGGATTCAGCAGGGGCGCGGGCTTGTTCTTCATGTCAGCCCGCAGGTTGTACCAGTACTTCGGCATCTCACTTTCGTTCAGATAGATTTTGTAGGGGATTTCTTTGTTCGCCATATGTACGGCTCCTTTCTCTGCGGGACAGAAAAAACCTGTCCCAGTTTTTTTGCTGGGACAGGTCTGAAATATCATACCTGCGGTGCCACCCGGCTTGGCGCTTTTGGCGCCCTCTCTCTGCGTACGTTATCATACGCGGACCTTTGATCACGGAGGGTCATCTCCGTCTCGCATACTCGGAAACCTTTCTGCTTGCCCTCAGAAGTCCATTCCTTATTCCGATCCCTGCCGCCTTCCCACCCCCGGCGGCTCTCTGTGAAGGATTCCCGGAAAAGTACTCACTCTTCCTCAACGGTTTACCGCATGATAGCATAACTTTTTTTACAATGCAACAGGGTAATTCCTCAAAAATTGTTCTTGTATTGTTTTTTGCCTGATTCCTTGTCCGGCAGTACGGTTGGCTGTATAATAGCCGCAAGTTTTACCGGCGGCCGCCGGGACCGGGAGGAATGAAGATGGCAATGTTTCAGACGATAGAGGAAGCCCGCGCGTTTTTTGACGGAGACCGTTATGCCATGGAAAACGGCATCCGCCTGGAGGAATACCTGCCGGACGGTTCCGTCTGTACGATGGAACTGACAGCGCATCACCACAACGCGGAAGGCGGCGTCATGGGCGGCGCCATCCTGACGCTGATCGACTTCGCCTTCGCCACCGCCGCCTGCAATGTACACCGGCCCACCGTTGCCCAGCAGATCAGCATGAACTTCCTGAGTGCATCCCGGGGCCATCTGCTGACCGCCAGGGCCGCCTGCCGCAAGGACGGGAAAACCAGCTGTGTTTACCAGGTGGATATAACAGACGACCTGGGCCGTGATATCGCCCAGGCCGTCGTAACCGGCTTTAAGCTTTAAAATGCAAGCGCCGCTTTCACAAAACCGCTGAACAGCGGATGCGCCTTATTGGGCCGGCTCTTGAATTCCGGATGGAACTGCACGCCGACATAGAAGGCTTCCCCGGGAATCTCCACCGTCTCAATCAGCCGTCCGTCCGGCGACTGGCCGGACAGGCATAATCCTGCCTTCTCCAGCGTTTCGCGATATTCATTCGCAAACTCATACCGGTGGCGGTGACGTTCGCTGATCTCCGCCTTTCCGTAGCAGCCGGCAATCACGGTTCCCTCTTTCAGCATGCAGGGATATTTCCCGAGCCGCAGGGTGCCGCCCTTGTCGATTTCATCATTCTGTCCGGGCATATAATGGATCACCTGGTGCGGACTGTTCTCATCAAATTCATGGGAATTTGCTCCGGCAAGGCCTGCCGCGTTGCGCGCAAACTCAATGACGGCAATCTGCATTCCCAGGCAGATGCCGAAATACGGCACATGATGTTCGCGGGCATACTTTGCCGCCAGCACCATGCCCTCAATGCCGCGACTGCCGAATCCGCCCGGCACGATGATGCCCTGTATCCGGGACAGGACCGCCTCTGTGTTTGCCTCCGTCAGGGTTTCGGAATCGATCCAGGTAATCTCCACCTTCGTATCCAGTGCGTAGCCGGCATGGCGCAGCGCCTCTGCCACGGACAGGTAGGCATCGTGCAGCTGCACATATTTCCCTACCAGGCCGATTTTCACAGTGTTGTTCTGGTGCTTCACGCGCTCCACCATTTCCCGCCACTCGGTCAGGTCCGGTTCGGGCGTCTGCAGTCCCAGCTCCCGGCAGACGATCCGGGAAAGATTGGATTCCTCCAGCATCAGCGGCGCCGCGTAGAGGATCGGCAGCGTCACGTTCTCAATCACGCAGTCCTCCTTCACGTTGCAGAAATGCGCAATCTTGCTGAAGATCGATTCATCCGTAATCTTCTCATCTGTCCGCAGCACAATTATATTCGGGGTAATCCCCATGCCCTGCATTTCCTTCACAGAATGCTGCGTGGGCTTGGATTTGTGTTCGCCGCTGGCCTTCAGGTAGGGCACCAGGCACACATGCACATACAGCGCGTTTTCCCGGCCCACCTCCAGGCCCACCTGCCGGATTGCTTCGATGAAGGGCTGGCTTTCGATATCGCCGATGGTGCCGCCGATCTCGGTGATAACCACATCCGCGTCGGTCTTTTCGCCCACCCGGTAAATGAAGCGCTTGATCTCATCGGTCACATGCGGAATGATCTGTACCGTGGACCCGAGATAGCCGCCCTGCCGCTCCTTTTGCAGGACGTTGGAGAACACCTTGCCGGTGGTCAGGTTGGAATACTTGTTCAGGTCCTCATCAATGAACCTCTCATAATGCCCCAGGTCCAGATCGGTCTCCGCGCCGTCCTCGGTCACGTAAACCTCCCCGTGCTGATAGGGACTCATGGTCCCCGGATCCACATTGATATAGGGGTCCAGCTTCTGCGCGGCCACCTTCAGGCCCCGGGCCTTCAGCAGGCGCCCGAGCGAAGCTGCGGTGATTCCCTTTCCCAGTCCGGACACAACGCCCCCGGTCACAAAAATGTACTTCGTCATGTGCTTTCTCCTCCTCTTTTGGCATCAACAAAGAAGAACAGGGCGCCCTTGTCCTGTTTCCATCGAAACAAAATATGAAATTGAAGCTTAAGGGTTACAGATTGATCTCAGCCGTTGTCTCCCGAATGCCTTCCAGGAGCGGACGTACTTTTTCAACAAAACGGGTAACCTGCTCCGCGCAGCGCCCGGTGTAAAGTTTGGGATCCAGCACGGCTTCCATTTCCTCCCGGGTAAGGCCGAACTGTTTTTCCGCCGCCAGCCGGGCCAGCAGGTCGCATTCCCGGCCTTCCTTCATCTCCGCGGTCGCTTCCATGGAGCACCGGCGGATGATCTCGTGCAGGTCCTGGCGGTTGCCGCCGCGCTTCACCGCTTCCATCAGCAGGTTTTCCGTCGCCAGGAAGGGCAGGTATTCGCGGATGGTCTTGTCAACGATCTTCTCATTCACATGCAGGCCGTCGGTCACATTCTGGGTCAGCCGCAGGATCGCGTCGGCGCACAGGAATCCTTCCGGAATGGAAATCCGGCGGTTGGCCGAATCGTCCAGCGTGCGCTCCAGCCACTGCACCGAGGCCGTCAGCGGCGCGTTCAGCGCATCCGCCATCAGGTAGCGGGACAGGGAGCAGATCCGCTCGCAGCGCATGGGATTCCGCTTGTAGGCCATGGCGGAAGATCCGATCTGGTTCTTCTCAAAGGGTTCCTCCACCTGGCGGTCATGCTGCAGCAGGCGGATATCGTTCGCCATCCGGCAGGCACTTTGGGCAATGGAGGACAACGCGTTCAGGATGCGGCTGTCCGTCTTGCGCGGATAGGTCTGGCCGCTGACATCAAAGCACTCGTCAAAGCCGAAGCTTGCTGCCAGAGCCCGGTTCATATCGTCAATCTTGCCGCCGTCCCCGTCGAACAGATCCATGAAGCTGGCTTCCGTTCCCGTGGTACCGCGGCATCCGAGGAATTTGATATTCTCCAGCGCGAAATCCACTTCCCGCAGGTCGGTCAGGAAATCCTGCATCCACAGGGTGGCGCGCTTGCCGATGGTCACCGGCTGCGCCGGCTGGTAATGGGTATAGCCCAGGGTGGGCGTCGCCTTATATTTCTCCGCAAACCGGGAAAGATGCGCCAGAACGGAAAGGATCTCTCCCCGCAGGTACTGCAGCGCATCCCGGTACAGCACCAGGTCCGCGTTGTCCGTCACGTAGCAGCTGGTCGCTCCCAGGTGGATGATGCCCGCCGCGGAAGGCGCTGCCTTGCCGTAGGCGTACACGTGCGCCATGACGTCGTGCCGCACTTCCTTTTCCCGCTGCCGTACGCATTCATAGTCGATATCCGTGATATGCGCTTCGAGTTCTTTTACCTGCTCTTCCGTGATCGGGAGTCCGAGCCGGTGTTCTTCCCGGGCCAGGGCGACCCAGAGTTTCCGCCAGGTCTGGTACCGGGTGTCGGCGGAAAACAGGTTCAGCATATAGTCAGAAGCATAACGGGAAGCCAGCGGGGATTCGTAACGGTCTGCCATCTTTCTTTTCCTCCGGTCCTTAACGTTCGATGATACTGTCGCGTTCCGCACCGACGGAAACATAGGTTATCGGGCAGCCGATCGCGTCTTCAATCATGCATACATAATCCCGTGCCGCCTGGGGCAAGTCTTCCCAGCGGCGGATGCCTGAAATATCGCATCCCCAGCCGGGTACTGTCTGAATCACAGGCTCCGCCCGGTCCAGATCCGTCGGGAACGGGAATTCGTCTGTCTCCTCCCCGTCCAGCCGGTAGCGGACGCAGACCGGAATTTCTTTCATGGAACTGAGCACATCCAGCTTGGTCAGGGCAATCTTTGTGGCGGCCTGGACTTCCACGCCGTAGCGGGTCGCCACCAGGTCAATGGGGCCGACCCGGCGGGGCCGTCCGGTCTTTGCGCCGTATTCCTTCCCCGCTTCCCGGAGTTTGTCCGCCTCTTCCCCGAACATTTCGCAGACGAAGGGGCCCTCGCCCACGCAGGTGGAATAGGCCTTCACCACGCCGATCACATCCGTCAGCCGCAGGGACGGCAGACCGGAACCGATCGGGGCATACGCCGCCGTGGTATTGGAGGATGTGGTGTAGGGATAAATACCGTAATCCAGGTCCCGCAGGGCGCCGAGCTGTGCTTCCATCAGCATGCTCTTGCCCTGTTTCCTTGCGGTCTTCAGCAATGCGCCCGTATCGCACACAAAGGGCATGATCGGCTCGCAGAAATCGTGGATCCACTGCTCCAGGCGTTCCATCGTATAGGGTTCGCTGCCGTATACGCCGGTCAGCGTCAGGTTCTTCCACTCCAGCAGTTCCTTCAGGTGCGCCCGGAAATGTTCCGGATTCGCCATTTCACCGGCCAGGACCGTCTTCTTCTGGTACTTGTCGGAATAGAAAGGCGCGATACCCTGCTTGGTGGATCCGTACTGTTTATCCGCAAGGCGCTTTTCCTCCAGCGCGTCCAGGTCCCTGTGCCACGGCAGGAGCAGGGACGCCCGGTTGCTGATCTTCAGGTTGTCCGGCGTCAGGCTGATGCCCTTGGCCCGCACCTCCTCAATTTCCTTCCACAGGTTTTCAGGATCCAGCGCCACGCCGTTCCCCAGGATATTGATTACGCCGTCATGGAAGATGCCGGAAGGCAGCAGATGCAGCGCGAAGGTTCCCCGGTCGTTGATCACGGTATGCCCGGCGTTCCCGCCGCCCTGGTAACGGATCACGTAATCGTACGATGCCGTCAGCAGGTCGACAATTCTGCCCTTTCCTTCGTCTCCCCAGTTGATTCCAACAATTGCGCAGGTCTTCATACAACTCTCCTTCGTGCCGCGGCGCGGCAGCCGGCCGGAAAAATCACAACGAGTTATTATACACCATTTTGGACCTGCGTTCCACTATTTCCTGAGTAATAATTCCTGCAGCCGTTCCGCCGCAATTTCCGTATCCTTCGCGTCCCCGAAGGAGGAAAGCCGGAAGAATCCTTCCCCGCAGGCGCCGAAGCCTTCGCCCGGCGTTCCGATGATCTGGATTTCGTTCAGCAGCCGGTCAAAGAAATCCCAGCTCTTCACGCCTTCCGGGCAGGCCATCCAGATGTAAGGCGCATTTTTCCCGCCCCAGTAGCGGATCCCCGCCTTGTCCAATGCCGCCATCAGCACCCGGGCATTCCGCTTGTAGTACTGGATGTTTTCCCGGATCTGCCGCAGGCCCTCGTCCGTAAACACGGCGATGCCGCCCTTCTGCAGGATGTAGGAAATGCCGTTGGTTTTTGTGGTCCGGTTCCGGACCCACATGGCATTCAGGTTCATGCCGTCCCGCTCCAGGGCCTTCGGAATCACCGTGTATCCCAGCCGGGTTCCGGTGAAGCCCGCCGTCTTGGACAGGGAGCAGATTTCGATGGCGCAGGTTTCCGCGCCGGGAATCTCAAAAATGCTGTGGGGCAGGTCTCCCTCAATGAAGGCCTCATACGCCGCGTCAAAGAGGATCACAGCCCCGCGGCTGTTGGCAAAATCCACCCATTGCTGCAGCTGTTCCCGGCTGTAGACCGCGCCGGTGGGATTGTTCGGGGAGCAGAGGTACAAAAGGTCCGCCTGCGTATCCTTCCCCGGCAGCGGCAGGAAGTCGTTGTCCGGGCCGGCAGTCAGGAAGGAAACCTTCCGACCCGCCATGATGCTGGCATCCACATAGGCCGGATAGGCCGGCTGGGTCACCAGCGCATCGGCGGATTTGTCAAACAGGTCCAGGATATCCCCCAGCTCGTCACTGGCCCCGCTGGAAACGAAAACCTCCTCCGGATCCAGCTGCACACCCCGGCAGGCATAGTACCCGGCCACCGCCTTCCGGTATTCCGGGATGCCGCACTCCGGCACATAGCCATGGAAGGTTTCCGCCCTGGACTGGTCTTCCACCGCATCGTGCATGGCCTGGATCGCCGCGTCACACAATGGGCGGGAGACATCCCCGATACCCAGGCGGTACAGGGGAAGATCCGGATGTGCTTTCCGGTATGCCTCTACCTTCTTTGAAATCCCGAAGAACAGATAGGAATCCTTCAGATTCCGGTAATTCACATTGGGTTTCAGCATACGATTTCCCCTCTTTCCGATTTGTTTCAGCTCATTATTCCACAGTAACGCTCTTCGCCAGGTTCCTGGGCTTGTCCACATCCAGTCCGCGGTTCACGCTGGTGTAGTATCCCAGCAGCTGCAGCGGCACCACCGCCAGGGACGCCATGAAATGCTCGTCCGTCTTGGGAATATATACCGTGAAGTTCACGGAATCCTCCACGGAGAAATTCCCGTTGGTGGTGATTCCCATCAGGAATGCCCCGCGGGATTTGCACTCCATCATATTGGAAACCGTTTTCTCGTACAGCGACTGCTGCGTCAGCACGCCGATCACCAGCGTATTGTTCTCGATCAGGCTGATGGTGCCGTGCTTCAGTTCGCCCGCGGCATACGCTTCCGAATGGATGTAGCTGATTTCCTTCATCTTCAGGCTGCCTTCCAGGCTGATGGCATAATCCAGCCCGCGGCCGATAAAGAAGATATCGTGGGTATTTGCCATCTTGGAAGAGAACCACTGCAGCCGTTCCTTCTCATCCAAAATTCGTGTGATTTTGTCCGGAATCAGAGCCAGCTCCTCCAGCAGGCTGCCCGCTTCCTCCTCCGTCATCTTTTCCCTCACGCAGGCCAGGTGGATCGCCAGCACATCCGCCGCGATCAGCTGGGCACTGTAGGCCTTGGTGGTGGCGACGGCAATTTCCGGCCCGGCCAGCGTATACAGCACATGGTCCGCTTCCCGGGCAATGGTGGAACCGATCACGTTCACAATCGCCAGCGTGATCGCGCCGCGTTCCTTCGCCACCCGCAGCGCCGCCAGGCTGTCCGCCGTTTCACCGGACTGGGAGATGATAATCACCAGCGTATTCTCGTTGGTGGGAATGTTCCGGTAGCGGAATTCGGAGGCCAGCTCCACCCGCACGGGAATGCCGGCCAGGTCCTCGATCACATACTGGGCAGCCATGCCCACATGCCATGCGGATCCGCAGGCCACGATGTCGATCTGCTCAATGGAACGGATGGTTTCCTCCGTCAGCCCAGTTTCCGACAGGTTGATCTTCCCGTCCTTCACCATGCTGTTCAGCGTATCCCGCACCGCGCCGGGCTGCTCATGGATTTCCTTGAGCATGAAATGCTCAAATCCGCCCTTTTCCGCCGCCGCCGCATCCCAGGTGATCTCCGTCAGGGGCATGGTGACTTCGTCGCCGTTCAGGTCGTAGAATGCAACCTTCCCCGGGGATACCCGGGCAACCTGCAGGTTGTCGATGTAATACACCTGGCGCGTATACTTCAGGATCGCCGGCACATCCGACGCCAAATAGGATTCGCCGTCCTCCACGCCGATGATCAGCGGGGAATCCTTCCGGGCGGCAAAGATTTCATCCGGGAAATCCTTGAACATCAGGGCCAGGGCATAGCTGCCGCGGATACGCACCATCGTGCGCGTAATGGCGTCCACCGGCCCGATCTTGTACTTCTTGTAATAATAATCCACCAGCTTCACAGCCACTTCCGTGTCCGTATCGCTGTAGAAGGCATAGCCGTGCCGCAGCAGTTTTTCCTTCAGCTCCGTATAGTTTTCAATGATGCCGTTATGCACGCCCACCACGTCCGACTCCACGGCGCCGCTGCCCGATCCGGAACAGTTGCCGCTGACATGCGGATGCGCGTTGACGATGCTGGGATCCCCGTGGGTGGCCCACCGGGTATGCCCGATACCGCAGCAGCCGGCCAGCGCCCGACCCTGGTCCGTCTTGTCCGCCAGATGGTGCAGCTTTCCGGTGGCCTTGACCACCTCCGCCAGCGCCGTTCCGTTGCGCACCGCCAGTCCGGCAGAGTCATAGCCCCTGTATTCCAGCCGGGAAAGGCTGTCCAGCAGAATGGGAGCCGCCTGCCGGCGCCCGGTAAATCCAACAATTCCGCACATATTGCAAATCCTCCGATAGTTGACCAAATTAAAAACAGGTGAATGAACCGCAAAACGCGGCCCCATTGCCCGTTCCTCGGGGATTTTATCATTTCAGGCTTATCAATGTCAATACATTATAATACATTAATACAATTCGAGGACATACGAAACCGGGCGCTGTGAAGCGCCCGGTTCCGGGAGTCATATCAATCAGTCGGACTGGAGTGCGTCGTAACCTTCCTCGCCCGTCCGGACGCGGATCACGTTCTCCACATCCGTCACGAAGATCTTGCCGTCGCCAATGTGGCCGGTATGCAGCACGCTCCGTGCCGTATCGATCACCTCGCGCACCGGCACCTTGCTTACCACGATATCCACCTGCACCTTCGGCAGCAGCGTTACCTCCACAGGGGTGCCGCGGTAATACTCCGGCTTGCCCTTCTGTGCGCCGTAACCCATGACGTTCGTAACCGTCATGCCTGTGATGCCGATCCGGTTCATCGCCGTCTTCAGGCTTTCCAGGCTGGCCGGGCGGCAGATGATCTGCACCCTGGTGTAAACCGGTTCGTCCGGAGCCTTCTCCTTCGCCTTCCGCGGCGCAGCAGGTTCCGCGGTATCCGCTGCCACAGCTGTTGCCGCGGCCGCCGGTGCTTCCCCGTCTTCGGGCATTTCTTCCGGCAGCATCGCAATGCCGGCATAAGCGGTGGGCAGGCCATGTTCAGAGCGGTCCAGACCCATGATCTCGTCCGCTTTGTCCGCCCGCAGGCCAATGGTCTTCTTGATCAGGAAGAACACGATCGTGATCACCACAGCCGTCCAGCCGATGGTGGCCAGCACACCCAGGCTCTGCACGCCCAGGAATTTGAATCCGCCGCCGTAGAACACGCCCTTCATGGTGGAACGTCCGGTAGCGAAGAAGCCGGTCAGGATGGTTCCCAGCGCGCCGCACACGCCGTGTACGGAGATCGCGCCGACCGGGTCGTCAATCTTCACAACCTTGTCAAAGAAGCTGACCGACACCACAACCGCGAGGCCGCAGACGATACCAATGATTGCTGCGCCAAAGGGGTTCACGGCGTCGCACCCGGCGGTGATGCCCACCAGGCCGGCCAGCGCCGCGTTGAAGGTCATGGACACATCCGGCTTGCCGTACCGCATCCAGGTGAAGCCCATGCAGACCAGTGTGGCCAGTGCCGCGGCCAGGTTCGTGTTAAAGAACACCAGGCTGGCGGAATCGATCAGTTCGTCGCTGTCCATGCCCACGGTGGAGGCGCCATTGAATCCGAACCAGCAGAACCAGAGGATGAACACGCCCAGGGCGGCGATGCTCAGGTTGTGGCCCAGGATCGCCCGGGGTTTTCCGTCCTTGCCGTACTTGCCGACGCGCGGTCCGAGCATCTTTGCGCCGACCAGTGCGCACACACCGCCGACCATGTGGACCGCCGTGGATCCGGCAAAATCATGGAATCCCATTTCCGCCAGGAAGCCGCCGCCCCAGATCCAGTGGCCGCTCACCGGGTAGATAAACAGGGAGATCGCAGCCGAGTAGATGCAGTAGGCGGAGAATTTCGTCCGCTCGGCCATGGCGCCGGAAACGATGGTCGCCGAAGTCGCGCAGAAGACTGTCTGGAAAACCGCGAAAGCCCACAGCGGAACACCCGCCGGCAGCACCGCATCATATTCCTTCATGATGAAGGGATCAATCCATCCGAAAACCGCTGTGCCCGTTCCGAACATCAGGCCGAAACCGATCAGCCAGTACAGCGGAGTTCCGATGCAGAAGTCCATCAGGTTCTTCATCAGGATGTTGCCCGTATTCTTGGCCCGGGTAAATCCGGCTTCACACATTGCGAAGCCCGCCTGCATAAAGAAGACCAGCGCTGCGCCCAGCAGCACCCAGATTGTGTTTGCGGGAGAGTACGTCATGTTTCTCACTTCCGTTTCCGCGTATTATCCAACAAAAAAAGGCGCCGGGTGCATCTCGCACACCCTTGCGCCTTGCTGGATTGATGGGATTGTATACTGTATTCAATCCCCTGTCAAGGGGGAAAACATCCGAAAAACAATCGGATTTTTTACGCCTTATCACCCATCTGTTTTTCCAGGCGTCCCATGATTTCCTGGTAAGCGTCTTCCACGCCGCCCAGATCCCGGCGGAAGCGGTCCTTGTCCAGCTTCTCCCCAGTCTTGCTGTCCCACAGGCGGCAGGTATCCGGGCTGATTTCGTCCGCCAGGACGATCTTCCCGTCGGAAAGGCGGCCGAATTCCAGCTTGAAGTCCACCAGTGTGACGCCGCAGGACTTCCAGAATTCCTTCAGCGCTTCATTGACCTTGAAGGAGTATTCCTTGATGGTGTCAATTTCCCCGCGGGTCGCCAGTTTCAGCGCCAGCGCGTGGTATTCATTGATCAGCGGATCGCCCAGTTCATCGTTCTTATACGAGAACTCGATGGTCGGCGCGTCGAAAACGATGCCTTCCTCGACCCCGTAATGCTTCGCGAAGGATCCGGCCGAAATATTGCGGATAATCACTTCCAGCGGTACAATCTGCACTTTCCGCACCAGGGTATCCCGTTCGCTGAGCTCTTCCACAAAGTGCGTGGGAACGCCCTTTGTCTCCAGCATCCGCATCAGGGCATTGCTCATCCGGTTATTGATGACGCCCTTTCCCTGGATGGTTCCCTTTTTGAGGCCGTTGAATGCCGTCGCGTCGTCCTTGTAGGAAACGATCAGCAGTTCCGGATCCTCTGTTGCGAAGACTTTCTTGGCTTTGCCTTCGTAAAGCTGTTCACCCTTGTTCATGGTAAATCATCCCCTTCCGGTTAATGATGATTCGACACGAAAAGGTGAATCTCCTGCGCGGCAGCCCGGCCATCCGCCAAAGCCCGTACCACAAGGCTCTGGCCCGTGCGCATGTCGCCGGCGCTGAAAAATTTTCCGCTCAGGTGATGGGAAAGGTTTTCCGGCAGCAGCCTTCCCCGGCCGTCCGCGGACAGGCCGAAGAGCTGCAGCGTCTTTTCCTCGCAGCCGACAAAGCCGGCGGCGATCAGCATCAGCTCACACTTCAGTGTCTGCTCCGAACCCGGCACCGGCTCCATCTTTCCTTCCGGCGTCCTGTGCAGCCGGACAGTTTCCACCGCCGTAATCCGGTTCTTCTCATCCGTAAGGATCGACTTGACCGTTGTCTCATAGATCCGTGGGTCGCTTCCCTGCACCGCCTGTGCTTCCTGCTGGCCGTAATCAGTCCGCAGCGTCCGGGGCCATTCCGGCCAGGGATTCCCGGCGGTCCGGCTTTCCGGCGGCGCCGGCATCATTTCCAGCTGGGCGACAGAAGCGCAGCCCTGTCGCAGCACGGTGCCCACGCAGTCATTGCCGGTATCCCCGCCGCCGACCACCAGCACATGCTTCCCTTTCGCCAGGCAGGAATCTTCCCCGTTCAGCAGTTTTTTTGTTGTTTCCGTCAGGAAATCCACCGCGAAGCGGACGCCTTCCGCGTCCATATGCTCCACATTCAGGGACCGGGGCTTCCGGGATCCGCCGCACAGCACGACAGCGTCAAATTCCTTCAGTTCCTCCGGGTCCGCTTCCCGGTTCAAAAGAAAGGTCACGCCTTCCGCTTCCATCAGCCGGATCCGCCGCTCCACGATTTCCTTGGGCAGTTTCATATTCGGAATGCCGTACATCAGCAGTCCGCCGGGTTTTTCCGCCCGCTCAATCACGGTTACCCGGTGTCCCATCCGGTTCAGCAGGTCTGCTGCCGCCAGGCCCGAAGGGCCGCTGCCGACCACAGCAATATGCTTTCCGGTCCGCTCCGCGGGCAGCCGCGGGCGCATCCAGCCCTGTTCAAATCCTTTTTCAATCAGATACAGCTCGTTGTCCCGGTTCGTGACCCCGTCATCCGCCAGGTTGCAGGCTTTTTCGCACAGCGCAGGGCAGATCCTTCCCGTGAATTCCGGGAAAGGCGCTGTTTCCAGCAGGCGTTCCAGCGCTTCCTTTTCCAGTCCGTTGCACAACAGGTCGTTCCATTCCGGAATCAGGTTGTGCAGCGGGCATCCGAAGGAGGACTGACAGAAGGGCACGCCGCAGTTCATGCAGCGGGAGGCCTGGCAGGTCCGCTCCTCCGCCGGCTGCTGGATATGCAGGTCCTCATAGTCCGTAAGGCGTTCCTTCACGTCCCGGAACGGATTTTCTTTCCGGGCGTATTCCAGGAAACCGGTTGCTTTTCCCATATTCACGCCCCCTTATTCTGCAGGTACGCCAGGTATTCGTCGGAAATGACGGCCCTGAATTTCGGCAGGTACTGCGCAAAGGCAGCCAGGATTTCCCCGGCCTTTTTCGAGCCGGTTGCCTTTGCGTGCATGGTCAGCAGCCTCTCCAGGTCCGCCGCCTCTTCCGGCCGGACCGGATACATGCGCACATGACCCGTGTTCAGGTGATCCTTCAGCGTATCGTTTTCATCCAGTACCCATGCGATGCCGCCGCTCATACCGGCGGCGAAGTTGTCGCCCACCGGACCCAGCACGGCCACCCGTCCGCCTGTCATGTATTCGCAGCCGTGGTCACCCACGCCCTCTGCCACAGCCCACGCGCCGGAGTTCCGCACCGCGAAGCGTTCGCCCGCCATGCCGGCCACAAAGGCGTATCCGCCGGTGGCGCCATACAGGGCTACGTTTCCAATCAGGGTATCCTCCTGCCGCCAGATGCTGTCCGCCGGCGGGCAGACCGCCAGCGTTCCGCCGGATAGTCCCTTGCCCAGGTAGTCATTGGCCACGCCGTAGAGGGTGATCGCCTGTCCCGCGGGCAGGAACGCACCGAAGGACTGGCCGCCGCATCCCAGGGCCTGGATATTCTTTTCTCCACGGAGCATTGTGCCAAAGGCACGGTCCGTGGTCATCAGATGCACATGGTTCTGGAACAGGCGCGCGTCCGTCCGTTCCGCCAGGCGGAAGTCATGCTTCGCTTCCGGCCGGAAATGCGTGTTCCGGGCAAAGCCGGTCAGGTCGCTCAGGTCCAAGGCGGCGTCCGGTTTCACCTTCAGCAGGTCGCTGCGGCCCACCAGTTCGCCCACCGTGCGGGCACCCAGCTTCGCCATGATCTCCCGCAGCTGCTGCGCGATAAAGATCATGAAGCGTTCCACATATTCCGGTTTCCCGGCAAACTTTTTCCGCAGTTCAGGATTCTGTGTGGCAATGCCAAAGGGGCAGGTGCCCAGGTGGCATACCCGCATCATCCGGCAGCCCATGGTGACCAGCGGCGCCGTGGCAAAGCCGAACTCTTCCGCGCCCAGCAGCAGGGCCACCGCCACATCGTGTCCCGTCATCAGTTTTCCGTCTGTTTCCAGCGTCACTGTCTGGCGCAGCCGGTTACGGCACAGCACCTGGTGAGCCTCCGCCAGGCCGATTTCCCAGGGTAGTCCCGCATGATGCACGCTGCTCAGCGGTACCGCGCCGGTTCCGCCTTCCCCGCCGGAGATCAGGATGCCGCCGGCGCCGGCTTTCGCCACGCCGCTGGCAATCGTTCCCACGCCGCTGGAAGAAACCAGCTTGACCGTAATCTTCGCCTGTTCATTGGCGCACTGCAGGTCATAGATCAGTTCCGCCAGATCCTCGATGGAATAGATATCGTGATGCGGCGGCGGTGAAATCAGGGAAATTCCGGGGGTCGAGCAGCGCGTTTTCGCGACGCTTTCCGTCACCTTCGCACCTGGCAGGTGTCCGCCTTCACCGGGCTTGGCGCCCTGCGCCATCTTGATCTGGATTTCCTTCGCGGACAGCAGGTATTCCCGGGTCACTCCGAAGCGGCCGGAAGCCACTTGCTTGATGGCCGAGTTCAGGTCCGTGCCGAAGCGCTCCGGCAGTTCCCCGCCCTCGCCGCTGTTCGATCTTCCGCCCAGGTGGTTCATAGCCCGTGCCATGCATTCATGCGCTTCCTGGGAGATGGAGCCGTAGCTCATCGCGCCTGTACGGAAACGCTTCACAATCGCTTCCACCGGTTCCACTTCGGAAAGCGGTATCTCCCGGCAGGCTTCATACCGGAAATCCAGCATGGAGCGGATAGTCCGGGGACCTTCCTTCTCGATGCCGGCAGCATATTTGTCAAACAGTTCCCGGCTGTCCGTCCATACAGCCTCCTGCAGCAGGTGGATAGTCTCCGGGGAGTACAGGTGTTCCTCCGCCTGCGGACCTGTCCGCAGCCGATGTACACCCACGGCCGGCAGTCCCCTGCCTTCCGTCCTGCAGAAAGCTTCCCCGTGATGGAAACGGATGTCCGCTTCCACCCGGTTCAGGTCGGTTCCTCCCAGGGCACAGGGGGTATTGGTGAAATACTTTTCCACGAAAGGCCGATCCAGGCCTACCGCTTCAAACAGCTGCGCACTCTGGTATGCCTGCAGGGTGGAGACACCCATCTTGGAGGCAATCTTCAGCACACCGGCGGTCAGCGCCCTGTCATAACGGGCCAGAGCCTCTTCGGGTTTCAGGCTCACGGCGCCTTCCCGGCACAATTCGCGCACCCAGGCATGGGCCAGGTACGGATTGACGGCCCGCGCGCCGAAAGCCACCAGCAATGCAAGCTGGTGCACGTCCCGGGGTTCCCCGCTTTCCAGCACCACGGAAACCGCCGTCCGCTTCTTGATCCGGATCAGATGCTGCTCCAGCGCGGAAACCGCCAGCAGCGACGGAATGGCCAGATGATCCGCGTCCACGCCCCGGTCGGACAGGATCAGCACATTGACCCGATCCCGGCAGGCCCGGTCGCAGGCTGCGAACAGGTCCGCCAGCGCGTCCCGCAGGGTTCCGTCCTTCGGGTACAGCAGGGATACCGTCCGGACCTTGAAGGAGGGATGATCCAGGTTCCGGATCCGCCGGAATTCCTCTTCCGCCAGCACCGGCGTGGGCAGTTCCAGCACCGTGCAGTTTTCGGGATCGTGGGAAAGCAGGTTCCCGTCATCTCCGATATACACGGAGCAGTCCGTCTTGATTTCTTCCCGCAGCGCGTCAATCGGCGGGTTGGTCACCTGGGCAAAGCGCTGCTTGAAGTAGTCAAACAGGGAGGGATGCGTTTTGGACAGGGCCGCCAACGGCTCGTCCGCGCCCATGGACACGATCGGTTCTGTTCCGTTCTCCGCCATCGGCCGCAGGATATCCTGCACATCTTCCCATGTATAATGAAAGGCTTTGGCCAGCTGTTTCAGCCGGTCTTCATCCACGGTCTCCGTTTCTTCCGGAGCACCCGGCAGGTCCCCTAGCCGGATCAGGTTCTGCATCCATTCCGTATAGGGGAACGCATGGGCATAGCGGGTTTTCACCTCGCTGCTTTCGGACAGCCGTCCGGTCTCCAGGTCCGCCTCCAGCACATCGCCGGATTTCAGCTTCCACCGGCGGATAATATGCGCGTTTTCCTCGAACAGGACGCCGGCTTCCGACGAAAGAATCAGCCGGTGATCGTCCGTCAGCGCGCAGCGCAGCGGCCGCAATCCGTTCCGGTCCAGGGAAGCGCAGATCTTCTCCCCATCCGTATAGAGCACCGCCGCCGGCCCGTCCCAAGGTTCCATCATCGTAGCATAATAACGGTACAGATCCCGCCAGGGCGTCTCCCGCTCCCGGATCCCCTGCCAGGGTTCCGGCATCAGGATCATGCCGGCCAGGGACAGCGGAATGCCGTTCATCGTCAGGAACTCCAGCGTGTTGTCCAGCATCTGGCTGTCGCTGCCACCTTCCGCCACCACCGGAAGCACCCGCTGCATCTCCTCGCCCATCACGGCAGAGCGCATGGTTTCCTCCCGGGCCTTCATCCGGTCGTGGTTGCCGCGGATCGTATTGATTTCCCCGTTGTGAAGCAGCATCCGCTGGGGATGTGCCTTGCTCCAGGAGGGGAAAGTATTGGTGGAGAAACGGGAATGGACCATGGCCATCCGGCTCACATACCGCGCGTCCTGCAGGTCGTCATAGAAGGACCGCAGCTGGTTTACCAGCATCATGCCCTTATAAACAATCGTACGGCAGGAAAGCGAACAGATATAGGTATCCGTATCCTGCTTTTCAAAAACGCGGCGCAGCACATACAGCCGCCGGTCAAAATCCTGGCCGGCGCTGACATTCCCGGGACGGCGCAGGAAACACTGGCGGATCCGCGGCATCGTGCTGCGGGCGCCGGCGCCCAGCTGCGCCGGATGGCAGGGAACATTCCGCCATCCCAGGATTTCGATCCGCTCGGAGGCAGCCAGCTGTTCGAAAATCCGGCAGGTGTTTTCGGCGCTGACTTCATCTTCCGGCAAAAAAAACATCCCCACGCCGTAGTCTCCCGGCCGGCCAAGCTGGATTCCTTCCTCCAGGGCCCAGGCGGAAAAAAGGCTGTGGGGCAGTTCTGTCAGTATTCCGACCCCGTCGCCGGTCGTGCCAAGCGCGTCGCTCCCGGCCCGGTGGGCCAGGCGCTCCACAATGGAAAGCGCCTGGTCGACCGTCCGGTGTGTGGCGCGGCCGTTCAGGTCCGCAACCGCACCGACGCCGCAGTTTTCATGTTCCAGTTCCTCATGATAAAGGGGATATCTGCGGTCCTGCATTTTTCATCCCTGCTTTTTACTGTTTTGTTGCACAATCCTGGCAGCATAATCCGCCATCTTCGTACTGTGATCCATGGCCTGCTTCTGCAGCAGGTGATGCGCCTCCGGTTCTGTAATATGCAGCTGTTTCATCAGGATTTCCTTTGCCTGCTCCACAATCTGCCTTTCCGCTCCCATCCGTTTCGGCATTTTCATCCGGTGCAGCTGGTTCAGCATTTCCAGCGCGCCGAGAATCGCCTGTCCGCTCGTAGGCAGCGCCAGCCGGAAAATCTCGGAGGATTCGCAGCTCTCGAGAACTGCCGGCCTGGCAATCAGCAGGATCTGCACCCTGTCTCCGTAATCCCATACCAGATCATCCGGACTGCAGTCCGGCAGCTGGCCCAGGAAAATGACAATACTGTCTTCACTTTCCGTGAGGGCACGCCGCAGGCTGCTTCCGGAGGAACAGCACCGGTACACGGAAGAACCGGAGGAGGCCAGCAGCCTGGTCATCTGATCCCGGTTCGTTTCCGAAGCGCCGGCAATGATCATTCGAGCCACTCGTCTTCCTCCTCTCCGTTACAGATTTGGACGCAATCCGGATTAATACATCACAATGTAGCGATCAATCTCCCAGCTGCTCACATGGGTGCGGTACGCATCCCATTCCTTTTCCTTGCCTTCCACATACTGGCCCATGACATGCTCACCCAGCGCGGCGCAGATCACGTCGTCCGCCTTCAGGCAGTCCACAGCTTCCTTCAGTGTGCCGGGCAGGGAACGGATGCCCTTGGCTTCGCGGGTCACCGCGTCCATCGCGAAGATGTTCTCGGTGATTTCTTCCGGAGGCGTGAGGCCCTTCTTAATGCCATCCAGACCGGCAGCCAGGCAGACCGCCATGTTCAGGTACGGGTTGCAGCTGGGATCCGGGCAGCGCAGTTCAACGCGCGTTCCCATACCGCGGGATGCGGGAATACGGATGAGCGCAGAACGGTTGCTGGCACTCCAGGCCAGGTAGCAGGGCGCTTCATAGCCGGGAACCAGGCGCTTGTAGCTGTTTACCAGCGGGTTGGTTATCGCCGCCATGCCGCGAATGTGCTCCAGGATGCCGGCGATGAAGGAATAGGCTTCCTTGCTCAGTCCGCGCTTGTCGGAAGGATCGGCAAACACATTCTTGCCGTCCTTGAACAGGCTCATATTGGTATGCATGCCGCTGCCGTTGATTCCGAAAACGGGCTTGGGCATGAAGGTCGCATGCAGGCCGTTCTTCTGGGCCAGCGTTTTCACTGCCAGTTTGAAGGTCATGATGTTGTCCGCTGCCTTCAGCGCATCGGCATACTTGAAGTCGATCTCGTGCTGGCCGGCTGCCACTTCATGATGGCTGGCTTCAATTTCAAAGCCCATCTGCTCCAGTGCCAGGCAGATCTCACGCCGGGTGCTTTCGCCGTGATCCAGCGGTCCAAGGTCGAAGTATCCGGCTTCGTCCGAGGTCGCGGTGGTGGGCTTGCCCTCTTCATCCGTCTGGAAGAGGAAGAATTCCATTTCCGGACCGACGTTGAAGGAATATCCCATCTCCGCCGCTTCCGCCAGCACCTTCTTCAGCACGCCGCGGGGATCGCCGGCAAAGGGCGTTCCGTCCGGATTGTATACGTCGCAGATCAGCCGGGCGACTTTCCCGTGCTGCGGACGCCAGGGCAGAATCGTGAAGGTGTCCAGGTCGGGCCGCAGGTACTGGTCGCTCTCATTGATGCGGACGAAGCCCTCGATGGAACTGCCGTCGATCATGATCTCATTGTTGACCGCCTTTTCAATCTGGCTGGCAGTGATGGCCACATTCTTCAGCTGACCGAAAATATCGGTGAACTGCATGCGGATAAATTCCACATCACCTTCCCGGACCATGCGGATGATATCTTCCTTCGTGAATCTGCTCATAACAACAACCTCCTCAAATCAAAAACAGGCAAGTTCAGCCATCGGATCATGGCTCCCTTGCCTTGTATGCCGGGATCATACCATCCCGGTTTTCGCCTGTCAAGCGTTTTGGACCGGCTGAAATTGTTTTCCCTTTGTTTTCCCCTTCCCGCTTTTCCGTGATCTCCTTGACAAGCCTTTCCCGGGATGATACCATACCTGCCATCAAGACAAGGGAGTCCTGAAATGGGGCTTCCTGTTTTTTTGTTCCTTCCCCATTTCAGTTCAGGAGGCGATCCGTATGTGTTCCATCTTCGGTCTGACCAGTTCCAGAGTTCCCCGGGATCTGATTGAAACCTGCTTCAACCGCACGATCTCGCGGGGACCGGACATGAGCCGGCTGGAAGAGATCCCCGACGGGATTCTCGGTTTCCATCGCCTGGCCATCATGGGCCTGAATGAAAAGGGCATGCAGCCCTTCCATCTCGGGAAGGACGCGGTCGTCTGCAATGGTGAACTGTACGGTTTCCGTCCCCTGCGGGAGCGGCTCATGGAGACCTATGAGCTGCAGGGGGAATCCGACTGTGAAATTCTTCTTCCCCTGTATCATGAATACGGAGTGGAAATGTTCAAAACCCTGGACGCCGAGTTTGCCCTGATCCTCTATGACGGTGAGCAGAACAAAGTCATCGCCGCCCGGGATCCCATCGGTATCCGGCCTCTGTATTACGGCCGCCTGGAAGACGGAGAATGGGCCTTCGCCAGCGAACCGAAGAACCTGATGGGCCTGTGCGAAACCATCCTGCCCTTCCCGCCCGGCCATTACTGGGTCGACGGGAAATTCATCCCCTATGCCGATCCCTCCCATGTGGACCGGTTTATTATGGAAAACGAGGACGTGGTCTGCAGGGAACTGAACCGCCTGCTGACCGAGGGCGTGAAAAAGCGGCTGGACGCGGATGCCCCCATCGGCTTCCTGCTCTCCGGCGGCCTGGATTCCTCCCTCGTGTGCGCCATCGCCCAGAAACTGCTCCCCCATCCGATCCGAACCTTCGCCATCGGCATGGATATTGACGCCATCGACCTGAAATACGCCCGCATCGTCGCGGATTATATCGGTTCGGAGCATACTGAGGTCATCATCTCCGAAAAGGACGTGCTGGAGGCCCTGCCCACCGTCGTGGAGCTGCTGGGCACCTGGGATATCACAACCATCCGCGCCTCCATCGGCATGTATCTCGTCTGCAAATGGATCCATGAAAACACCGACGTACGCGTTCTGCTCACCGGCGAAATTTCCGACGAACTCTTCGGATATAAATACACGGACTTTGCCCCCTCTGCCGCCGCCTTCCAGGAAGAAGCGGAAAAGCGGATCCGGGAGCTGCATGTTTACGACGTGCTGCGGGCGGACCGCTGCATTTCCGTCAACTCCCTGGAAGCACGCGTGCCCTTCGGTGACCTGGCCTTCGTGCACCATGCCATGAAGATTGACCCGGAGCTGAAGATGAACAACCACAACATGGGCAAATACCTGATCCGCAAAGCCTTCGCGGAGGACAAAATCCTGCCGGATGAAATTCTCTGGCGGCAGAAGGCTGCTTTCTCCGACGCCGTGGGTCACTCCATGGTCAACGACCTGAAGGCCCTGGCGGAGAGAACCTATACCGACAAGGAATTTGAGGAAAAAGCAGCGAAATATGATTACTGCCCTCCCTTCACCAAGGAGAGCCTGCTGTACCGTGAACTGTTCGAACAGTATTATCCCGGCCAGGCCCGCATGATTCCGGACTACTGGATGCCCAACAGAACCTGGCCCGGCTGCAATGTGGACGATCCTTCCGCCCGGGTGCTTTCGAACTACGGGGACAGCGGAAAATAATCATTTTCAGGAGGCTCCAATGGCGGACCATCAGAAAATACTGATCCTGGATTTCGGCGGCCAGTACACCCAGCTCATCGCCCGCCGGGTTCGTGAATGCCATGTCTATTCAGAAGTCGTTCCCTGGAACATTCCGCTCGGGGAGATCCTTTCCCGCGCGCCCCAGGGAATCATTCTTTCCGGCGGTCCTTCCACGGTCCGCGATCCGAACGCGCCGATGATCGATCCTGCGCTGTATGACGCGGGAATTCCCATCCTCGGCATCTGCTACGGCATGCAGCTGACCGCGCACCTGCTGGGCGGCAGGGTGGAAAAAGCGAAGGAGCGGGAATACGGCCGGGTCACCGTCCGCATGAAGGAACAAGCCGGCCTGTTCGGCGGCATGAAGCCTGCGTCCAGCTGCTGGATGAGCCACACCTGGCAGGTCTGTGACTGTCCGGAAGGCTTTCGCGTTATCGCGGAAACGGACAACTGCGCCGTAGCCGCCATGGTGAATGACGCGAAAAAGATCTGCTGCGTGCAGTTCCATCCGGAGGTCACCCATACCGAAGAAGGCACCATGCTGATCCGGAATTTCCTGTTCCGCTTCTGCGGCTGCACCGGCGACTGGACCATGAACGCCTTCGCCGAAACCGCCATCCGCCAGATCAGGGAAACCGTCGGTGAAAACGGCACCGTTCTGCTGGCCCTCTCCGGCGGCGTGGATTCTTCCGTCGTCGCCGCCCTGATCTATAAAGCCATCGGCAGCCGGCTGACCTGCGTCTTCGTGGATCACGGCCTCCTGCGCAAAGGGGAAAGCGACCAGGTCTGCCACGTCTTCAGCCATCTCTTCCCGGTGCGCTTCATCCGTTCAGACGCTGCTGCCCGCTTCTTCGCGGATCTGCAGGGCGTAACCGATCCGGAGGAAAAGCGCCATATCATCGGCCGGGACTTCATTGAAGTCTTCCGGGACGAAGCAAAGTCCCTGGGGAAGATGGATTATTTCGCCCAGGGAACCATCTATCCGGACGTGATCGAGAGCGGCCAGGGCACCAATGCCGCGGTCATCAAGAGCCACCACAATGTGGGCGGCCTGCCGAAAGAGTTGGGCTTTACCGAGCTGATCGAACCCCTGCGCATGCTCTTTAAGGATGAAGTCCGCGCCCTGGGCGAAACCCTGGGCCTTCCCAGGGAACTGGTCTGGCGCCAGCCCTTCCCCGGCCCCGGCCTGGCCATCCGCATCATCGGCGAAGTCACGCCGGAAAAGGCGGAGATCGTCCGGGACAGCGATGCCATCTTTCGTGAGGAAATTGCCATCGCCGGCCTGGACCGCCATGTGAACCAGTATTTCACCGTCCTGACCGGCATCCAGAGCGTCGGCGTCATGGGCGACGAACGCACCTATGACTATACTGTCGCCCTCCGCGCCGTGACCACCGACGACTTTATGACTGCTGACTGGGCCCGGCTTCCATACGACCTGATTGCCCGCGTCTCCGCTCGCATCGTCAACGAAGTCGCCCACGTCAGCCGCGTCGTTTTCGATGTAACGAGTAAGCCTCCGGCGAGTATTGAATGGGAATGATAGCTTTTTGGTTTTACTTATCCCATATGTGCAGTGGCTTTCTTATTTGTCTCATTTCCCGGATACTCTTCAGAGTATCATCAATAATGTTGCCACCAAGCCAATAAAAACGATGCCAAGCGGCGAAATGGAATGGGACTGATTACAAAGAAACGTGAGGATACATCGCTGACAACAATCGCGTTTTCAGTCCTGGTGACTAACATTTTCGGTTCCTTCAAACTTGCAGTTGAGGAGTCGGAAACAGAATCTTCATGTATAAATCCATTGTACGAAACTACAATAAATGGTATAGTTTGCTTGATTCATGCTGAAAAACCATTCCGGGAGTGAGTGCGATGAAGAAACGTTTCATCCTTTCTACAGGCCTGATCATCCTCATTGCCCTGCTGCTTTGTACGGTGGCAGCCGCGCAGGCGGAAACGCCTCAGCCGACCAAAACGGCGGCCCATTGGAAAAGCGAGGGCTACGTGGTGCTGTCGGACAGAGAGCTTCCTGAAAATTTTATTGTCCTGAGCAAGGACCTTACCTACCTGAAGGAAAAGACGGCCGGGGGAGGGACGGTCGTCAACGGGAACAAGTTCGCCCTTTCCAACTACAATGTGGTACAGCCGCAAAACAGCACGGAAGGGCAGGATGCGTACTGCATCGAGGCCGGGGGGAAGCTCTATTTTGGCATGAGGGACGCTGATGCTTCCGACGAAAACACCCTGGTTCTGAAGCAGGATGAGATGGCCGCCGCGGACGGCATCACCCCGCAGATCGCGATAGCCGCGGCCCCTTATACTTTGGGCGCGTGGATCGACTGGGATCCTCATTTTGATCTCGATGATGTGAAAATTAAGGACATCCCGTTCGACTTCCATGGAGATGTCCATTTTTTCCTGGATCACTGGTCAGACTCCGCGGAAAATACCACACATCATACCATTCAGTGTTACTTTGAGCTGAATATGGACGATATGGGCTTCGCGACGGACACGGAAACAACCACCGATGATGCGCATGTCCCTATTTTCAGTTACCGCGGTATTAAAATCATTTACATCAGCATGAAGCTGGATCATTTCGAGGGCGACCTTGGCGTTGGCTTCAGCATCCATGACGGACTGAAAATCTATTTTGATACATGGGGCGTCGTTCCGATCTCTGAGATCACTGCGGAAAGAGACGGCCCCCGCTATGACTCCCAGGTCAGCAACGCGGCATGCCACGGAGATGTCGAAATCGGCTTTGAGGCCGGGATTGGGAGCAGTGTTGAACCGCTTGTCCAGAATCAATCCCTTACCATTGGTTTCGGCTATACAATTGAAGGCACTGATAATAAGGACCGTTTCGTTCCTGCGGACACAAAGGTGAAGTGGCATGCCTGTGATGAATGCTGGAATGAAGATGTTCGTGACAGGATTGGGCCGGTGAATGTGGTCTACGATCTGGTGGGCTTTGATCCATGGACGTGGAGCTCAGATGATTATGAAACCGATCCGTGGTATTCCTGGTATTATTCCAAAACCTTTGACGATTACGGCAGCGGTGAGTGCCCGCATTACAGTTACCGGCTGGACGCTACGGTTGTGAATCAGCACGACAACCCCATCCCCAACGTCAATGTATCCTGGAACGCCGGTTCTCATTATCAACCGCAGGCCAGCGGAACGACAGACAACATGGGGCATACGGTGATATACGTCCAGGCAGGAGAGGGCCGGGACATTACAGCAGAGGCAGTCAGCACCCTTGATCCTTCCCAGGTCATATCACAGAAGCTGACAATTACGAAAAAAAGTGATCGGGATGGAATACGCTTTGTGTTGGATATACCGGAGAAGCATGTATATTTCAAGAACTCCCAAACCGGTGAGGCAACGACCTGGCCGGAGGATATTTCCTTCATGCCTTTCTTCTCGGAGAAAGTGCAGATTCCGGATACGGTTCCGGGACTTTCGGGCCGGGTGTTTACAGGGTGGAATACCAAAGAGGACGGCAGCGGGACTTCCTATGCCCCGGGCACGGGGCTTATCCTGTCGGATGACCTGACGCTCTGGGCCCAGTGGGAAATACCGGAAAACGAATGGTATGTGATCTACAACGCCAACGGCGGCACGAAGGCGCCCGGTCCCCAGATCGTTCCGAAAGGCCGGGATGCCGTACTGACCACGGAACTGCCCGAAGGCGGAAAGCTGATCTTCAAGGGCTGGACGCCGGATCCGCAAACACAGGATCCTGTATATCAGCCCGGGGATACGCTGAAATATGACAGCGGGAAGAATTACGTGGTACTTTACGCCCTGTGGAATCTGTCTCCCGTTCCCGAGCCGATCCATATCTCTTTCAACGCCAACGGCGTGCAGGACGCGGTCGTGCCCGCGGACATCTGGACTGAAATGGGCACTTGGCTGCAGCTTGAACCTGCTTACGCTCCCCTGGGCAGCCCTTTGGCTTTCCTCGGATGGAGCGAGGACCCGGGTGTGAAAGATCCGGAATATCAGGCAGGCCGGTCGTACTACTTCTACCGGGATACGCAGCTCTTTGCCATCTGGGATAAACAGGACAGCGTGACGCTGACTTTCCTGGACTCGCTTCCGGACGCTTCCTCGGATATACCGAACCCGATCACGATCTATCCTTCCATATCCCCGTACGTTCATATTCCGGACCAGATCCCGCAGAAATCCGGCAGGGTCTTCACCGGTTGGAACACAAAGAAGGATGGCAGCGGAACAGCCTATGCCCCCGGCTCTGTCATGACCCTGCGGAAGAGCGCCGTACTCTGGGCCCAGTGGGAGATACCGGTCAACAGCTGGTATGTAATCTATGATGCCAACGGCGGAACGAAAGCGCCGGTCGGGCAGATCATCCCGCTTGGGAAAGACGCCGTGCTGACCACAGAACTGCCGGAAGCAGGGAAAATGATCTTTAAGGGCTGGACCCCGGACCCGCAGACCATGAATCCTGTTTATCAGCCCGGGGATACGCTGAAGTATGACAGCGGGAAGAATTACGTGGTGCTTTACGCCCTGTGGAATCTGTCTCCTGTTCCCGAACCGATCCATATCTCTTTCGATGCCAACGGCCTGAAGGACGCGGCCGTGCCCGCGGATGTATGGTTTGAACAGGGCACCTGGCTGCTGCTTGAACCTGCTTTTGCGCCAGCGGGCAGCCCCATGGCTTTCCTCGGATGGAGCGAAGACTCTGGTGCGGTAGAACCGGAATTCCAGGCAGGCCAATCGTATTACTTCTATCGGGATACGCAGCTCTTTGCTGTCTGGGGTAAGCTGGACAGTGTGACACTAACTTTCCTGGATTCGCTTCCGGACGCTGCTGCGGGCATACCGGACCCGATCACAATCTATCCTTCCATATCCCCGTACGTTTGTATTCCGGACCGGATCCCGGAAAAAGACGGCCGAGTCTTCACAGGCTGGAATACAAAGCAGGATGGCAGCGGAACAGCCTATGCCCCCGGCTCTGTCATGACTCTGCGGAAAAACGCTGAGCTCTGGGCCCAGTGGAATGTATCGGGCAACAGCTGGTATGTTGTGTACAACGCCAACGGTGGCACAAAAGCGCCTGGCACACAGATCATCCAGCAGGGTAAAGACGCTGTGCTGACCACGGAACTGCCTGAGAACGGCACCCTGGTCTTCAAAGGCTGGACGCCGAATCCACAAACGCAGGATCCTCTTTACCAGCCCGGAGATACGCTGAAGTATGACAGTGAAAAGAACGTGGTGGTGCTTTACGCCCTGTGGGATCTGTCACCGGCGGAGCGGTCGGTGCTCATCACCTTCAAGGCAAACGGAGGCCTGTCGGACACCGTACCGGGTCCGCTCTCAAGGCCGAAGTCGGTATGGTTCCTGCTGCCTGCAAGTGAGCCTGTCTGGGATGCGCAGCATCTTTTCCTGGGCTGGTCTGATGATCCTGAAGCCGCTGAGGCAAAATGGAAAGCCGGAGCTGCCGTGGTCTTTGATCAGGATACAACCCTGTACGCGGTCTGGAATGCCCAGTATAAGGTGATCAGCGGATCCGGTTCCGTCTGGGTCAAAAAGAGCACCGTAACGCAGCGGTTCATCGCCGACGGGGATATCCGGTATTTTGTTGAACTCCGGATTGACGGAAAGCGTTTCACGAAGGGCGTGGAAATCTCCTCCGGCAGTACGGTGGCGGATATCAAGCCCTGGGCGATGGAAACGCTGTCCGCAGGAATGCATAAGGTTACCTTTGTTTATGAGGACGGGGAAGCCTCCGCACCCTTTACCGTCAAAAAGGCGCTTCCGCCGACCGGTGATCGGTCCGCCCCTGCGCTGTGGCTGTTCTTGATTCTGTTTGGTCTTGCCGGTATAACCCTGGTGGGTGTTCTTGCACACTCAGCGAAAAAGAAACGGTAACCACGGAGAGAAAGAGAGACCGGAAGGAACAATACAGCATTCGGATCAATGATCAGTACCGGATTTGCTTTCAGGTCGAAGACAACAACTTCTTTGATGTGGAGATTGTCGATTATCACTGACAGAATTGTTTGGAAGGAGGAAACGTCATAAGCAATCGCATTCCAACCCCTACGATGGGCGAAATCCTCACGGAAGAATTCATGATTCCGATGAATCTCACTGCCTATAAGCTTGCGCACAGTATTCATGTGCCGACTTCCAGAATTCAGGATATTCTCCATAACAGGAGAAAGATCACTGCTGATACTTCCATCCGGTTGGGACGCTTTTTCGGTGTGTCTGACCGTTACTTCCTGGATATGCAGAATGATATCGAGATCCGGGAACTGATCGAAAAGCTGGATGGAGATATCACTACGATCAAACCTTACAGAGCTGCTGCCATGTAAGTGTGGCAACAATTTGGCAACAGAAAATCTGATAACCCATGCTTCATGGACAATCAGTGAAATCAGAATACCAGGAGATACAGAACATAATCAAAAATGTTTAAGAAGCAAGTGCCTGTATTGAATGGGAATGATATACAAAAACCCGGAACCGCTTTTCCAGCAACGTGTTCCGGGTTTTCATTTTGCCTCGTGACTACTGCACATATATTTTCCCGCGGCCGTGTTTATTTGACCGTTGGCGATGATTGGGGTAAGATAGAACCGGAGTGAAAAAGAGAATTCTTATCAGGAAAGGCGGAGCGTTCTGGATATGAAGAAGATTTTTTTGTTGATTGCCTGTCTTTTTGTCCTTGTGTCCTGCTGCGGCGCCGCCGCGGAGGAAGCAGGAAAAGCCGGGGTGCTGGTTGCTTTAGGAGATTCCTATACTTCAGGAGAGGGACTCGAACCTTATTTCGGACAGGATGCCCCGATGGGAGAGAAGTGCAAAAACCCGGACTGGCTGGCGCACCGTTCTGAAGTATGCTGGCCCGGTATGTTGAAGCTTCCGGGAGTCGAGGGAACCCTGGCGGAGCACCGCGGAGAAAATTTCTTCTTTGCGGCGGCATCCGGCGCTATGACTGTACACCTGTTTCAGCTGTCGGAAGAGGAAAAGGCTAACGGGCAGTCAGCGGAGTTTGAGAAGGTATACAACCGGGACGGCGTTTCCGGCGCTGAGATGCTTGCTCCGCAGCTGAGCATCTTTGACGAACTGGACGCCAAAGGCTTGAAAGCAGATTATGTAGTAATGACGATCGGCGGGAATGATGTTGATTTCCAGGGAATTATCATGATGTCCCTCATGGGGCAGACCCGGCTGCTGGAAGGGGAGACAAACGTGGATAAAGGCATAACCCTGCTTGAACAGCAGTACGAAGCCAAACAGGTCCGGGAAAAAATCAAGCGTGTGTTTTATGATACAGCATCCCGCGCCGGAGAACAGGCTGTCCTCCTGGTTGTCGGATATCCGTGTCCGCTGGTGGATGAAAATGCTTTGAGCTTCTTTTCAAAGGAAAGCGCAGCCATTATGAATGAGGCAAACCAATTCTTCTGTATGAACCTGATCCGTATTGTGGATGAATGCAGGACGGAAGGGATGAACATCTGCTATGTGGGTGTCAGCCATGTGTTTGACGGCCACGGTGCTTATTCGGAGGATCCGTATATCAATCCGATTGTTCTGCTGGCTCAGAAACAGGATCTGGATTCCACAGCCCTGGCGGGGTCTGCGTCCCTGCATCCGAATCAAAAAGGAGCGGAAGCGTATGCCCAGTGCGTACAGTATGCGATTGACCGGCTTGAAGCCGGCACCGAAAGATATATTTTCGATTACTTCACAAATGATGATTAAAATATGACGGGTGAATCCTCAATTCCATGGCCAAACAAATACCCCCACACAAGGTCAATGTCATTAAGATAATGGTATTGATCAGAGGGCAAAGAGAACTGACTGCCAAGAAAAGGTGGTCAGTTTTCTTTATACTGAAAGCCATCAGCAAAAAAAGCATACGAAACAAGCAGATGCTTTCATCCGCGATGAAAATGTGTATAATACAGTTGTTAGGCTACTCTGTAGAGGAAGCTTACTGCTGACTGGAATTTGACTTTGCGAGGGTCTGATCTTCCAGGTCTGACAGGAAGGAGTTCACGACTGATGAGGAATTCCACATCAGGAGGGACTCCTTTTCGTATGGAAAGGAAGAAACGGCATATATGAATAGCACGAGTATAATTCATCTGATATGAATGTAGGCGGACCAAATGGCGATCAAAAAAAGCCACACATTTTGCGGCTTGTGTCAATACCTAATTTGTTACGTTTTTCTAAACATTAGAAAAGCCGGAAACGTTGATTTTCCTTCGTTTCCGGCTACCCCGCTAAGTTAATTGTCTAAATGCCATTGGGGACGGTCCGTCCGCATAAATCCGGCAGAAGGTTCGCCGCGCGGCCATCGCGAACCGGATCCCCGCCGGTAAGATTTTTTATTATTCTACAGGAAAAAATAAAAACGGGCTACCCTTTATCGGGCAGCCGGTCAGCAGCGTTCCGCCGATGACGGAGGAAGCAATGGCGTTCATTCTCAAACTTTAGGGAGCGTTTTCCGCAGAGCGGAGTCGCGACTATAAAGCTTGTGGATAGTAAAGAATAACTTTGGGATTACTCCGGATATTCGTACTCGAAGGAGGCTCTGTCGCTCGTCATGTCCAGCTGCACTTCTCCGTTTTTCTCCAGCTTATAGCCGGCAGTGCAGGATGCGCTTTCATAAATGGTCCGCTTCATGGCTCCGGACACAGGCGCCCTGAGCGGATGCGCTTTTTTCCGGATCAGGGAAGCGGTCAGCGTAAGGCCGCCCTGGCGGACGGTGACGGTGCCGCCGCGGATGCTGACAGGCTTCGCGCCGAGATATGTAGCGATCCGGTACTGTTTCTCCCCGATCAGGACGATGCCGATGATCCCGGTGAAATGAATCTTCCCGAGGGGAATGTCCGCAACGCTCAGGAACAGGGAGCCGTTTTCGAAGCAGCACTGGGTCCACGCGTACACGGAGGGGAAAGAGGATCCCCGGTCTCCCTCAATGTAGCCCAGCGCGTTCTCAAAGCACAGCGTTTCGCCGTTGATTTCCAGTTCTCCGTCCACGCGGTGGCGCATGCTGATGATCGTATGCCTGCACTCCATGAACGGAACGAGCGCGAAGGGCCCCATGATGTCGTAAGGGATCGGCGTAAGGCCGGTGAAGCGCAGCGAGCCCCGGATCCGTGTGCCGCCGCTGTCAATATCGATCGTGATACCGTCCATCGTGAAAACGCTGCCGCCGATTTCCAGGTGCCTTCCGTTTTCGCGCGAACAGTATTCGCTGATCGGGTAAACGGCTTCCCAGGTGCTGTCGTCGGTGATCAGCTGCACGGAGCAGGTTTCCGACTCGCCGGAAATATGGCTTGCGGCAATCACCGCAAGCGTTTTTCGGTCTGTCTGTACTTTATAATACCAGCCATGAAAATATTCTTTTTTCATGTTGCACTCCCGATACCGTGAAGATATCCCATGTATTTGTCTTCCTGTTTTTTCTTCAATTCCTTACCTTAGCAGTGTAAATCATACCCTATTTTGTTCATACACAAATCATTATACCTTATTTCTTCACCGGAGGAAATGCCGGGTTCAATCAGCAGGCAACCATCCATTTGATCGTTTTCCGTCCTTATGATAAGATTTGAAAAACTCCCCGCATCTGCAGGAACCCGTGAATGGAATTGGAGTGAAGAGGTGATCCTTATGCCGGACTGGAATCCTGTACAATACGAAAAATTCCTGAAAGACCGGACGCGGCCTGCCATCGACCTGGCAAACCGGCTGGACGTATCGTCCCCCGGGAGCATCCTTGATCTGGGCTGCGGTCCCGGCAACAGCACAAAGGTGCTGAAAGACAGATTCCCGGCCGCCAGGATCGTCGGTGCGGACAATTCCGCCGATATGCTGGCAAAAGCAAGGGAATTATATCCCGATATTGCGTTTATCAGCCTTGACGCCAACGGAGATCTGCACGAAGCCGGCGAAAAGTTTGATATTGTATTCTCGAACGCCTGCATTCAATGGCTGCCGAATCACAGAGAGCTGCTGTCGAAATTAATGACCCTGCTGAACCCGGGCGGCATCCTTGCGGTTCAGATCCCCATGCAGCGTGAGCATCCTGTCCATCGCATCATTCACGAGCTTGCCGGAACAGCAAAGTGGAGCGACAAACTCAATCCGAGACAGTATAACAATCTCACAGCAGAAGAATACTTTGACGTGCTGTCAGATCTTTCCGGTGATTTTGACATCTGGGAAACGACCTATTGCCACCGTATGCCGGGTTACGAAAGCATCATCGAATGGTATAAGGGCACAGGGTTGAGGCCGTATCTGGAGCAGCTTTCTGAAAGCGACGCTGACGGATTTATCAGTGACATTTACGCTGAATTAAAACACCGTTACCGGATTCAGAAAAACGGCGAAATCCTTTTCCGCTTTCCGAGACTGTTTTTTACGGTCCGGAAGAACTGACAGGGTTTTTCATCATTCCGTCAACCCCTGAAATGCTTTGTTCTCAGAAAGCTTTCGGGGGTTTTCCTTGTGATCTGCTTTTTTACCCGACGGATAACTTAATGAAAACTCTTACTGTAAGTATAGAATAAACAATCTTATTGATACGAATAGTCTGTTCCCTTTCCGTCTTTGAACCGTTATAATCATTTACAGAAACGCAAAGGAGGCGGGCAGATGAAGATGATGCTGGCAGAAAATATCCGCGCTTTCCGCAGGGAGCGGTCGCTGACCCAGGAGCAGCTTGCTGAAGCGCTGGGGGTGACCGCCGGCGCGGTGTACAAATGGGAGGCGAAGCTGTCGGTTCCGGAGCTGGAACTGATTATCCAGATGGCCGACTTTTTCGACACCTCCGTGGACGTACTGCTCGGCTATGAAATAAAGGACAACCGCCTGGAAGCAACCGTGAAGCGTTTGCAGGAATACCGCCGCAGCAAGGATTGGGACGGGCTTGCGGAAGCGGAAAAGGCACTCAAAAAATATCCTCACTCCTTTCAGATCGTCTCTGAGAGCGCCGCGCTGTACCGCGCGTTTGGGTTCGACAGCGGGGACAAGGCCCTGTTTCACCGCGCGCTGGAGCTGCTGGAGCAGTCCCGCCTGCTGCTGGCGCAAAATGATGACCCGCAGATCAGTGAACAGACGATCTACGGAAGAATCGCACAAACGTATCTGGGGCTGGGCGAAGCAGACAAAGCGATAGAGCTCTGGAAAGCCCATAACGCAGATGGGGTGCACAGCCATGAGATCGGGAATACGCTGGCCCAGAACGATCGCATTGAGGAAGCGGTGCCGTTTCTGTCGGAAGCCCTTACGAAGCTCCTCTCCGATCTGGTCAGCATCGTTGTCGGCTATATGAACGTATACATAAAACGCGGTGACCACGCTTCCGCCCAGGCAATCCTGAGCTGGGGAATCGGGATTCTGCAGGGGCTGCGGGAAGCAGACAAGCCGAACTACTTTGACAGAATCAACGCTGTTTTACTCACTGCTCTTTCCGGATCGCAGTTTCTGTCGGGGAAAGGTGACGAGGCGCGCGATACCCTGACCAAAGCCAAAGCGCTCGCTGCATTTTTTGACGCCTCCCCCAGCTATGATGAAAGCGACATCCGGTTTATCACCCGCATCGAAGGCGCCAGCGCCCATGATACCATGGGAGCAACGGCAACAGATGCTGTCTGTAAAACGGTAAACCAATTTGACAATGCAGCGTTTTCCGCTCTATGGAAATCCCTTGCTGAACAGGAGGATCACCATGGGTAAAAAAGAACTCAAGGCCCTGCGGCAGCCTTTTCTCAAAGAACTGTTCCGAAACAACAAATTCAACCTGGCGATGACCGTCCTCGCAGCCCTGCTGGGCGCCGCGGCGGAACTGGTGATCTCGTGGCTTCTCAAGGAGGTCGCAGACCTGATCTCCGGCGAATGCCCCTATTCGTTCAGCACGCTTCTGATCATTTCGGCCGGCGCGTTCGTGCTGTTTGGACTGGCCTGGCTCCTGGACCGGGTTTTCCTCTCTGAATTCCAGGCGAAGGCCATGAAGCAGTACCGGGAATACGTCTTTGGCAGGCTGATGGAAAAAGGAATTCAGGCCTTCTCCGGCGAGAACAGCTCACTCTACATCTCCGCCCTGTCCAATGACGTGAATACGGTCGAAACGGAATTTATCGGGAAGCTGAAGAACACAATCCAGGTCGGAATTGCCTTCGTCGGCGCGCTGGGCATGATGCTCTGGTGCAGCCCGCTGCTGACGCTGATCGCTATCGGTTTTTCCCTGCTGCCCATCATCGTCTCTGTGGTGCTGGGGAACAAGGCGGCAAAGGCGGAAAAGAACGTTTCCGATCAGAAAGAGCACTATACCGGCATGCTGAAGGATGCGCTGACGGGCTTTTCTGTGATCAAAAGCTTTAAAGCGGAGAAAAGCATTGCCGCTCTGCACGATCAGAGCAACGGGAATGTGGCGGAGGCTACAAAGAAGCGGACAAAGGTCAACGTGCTGGTTGGCTACTCCTCCGGTATGTCGGGAGCCATCCTGCAGTTCGGCGTGTTCTTCGTAGCCGCCGCGCTGGCACTCTCCGGCAGGGGAATCACGGCAGGTACCGCCATTGTATTTGTTCAGCTGCTGAACTACGTGCTGGGGCCCATCCAGGCCTTCCCGGCGTTCTATGCCGGCATGATGTCCGCTTACAGCCTGATCGACAAGCTGGCCCTGGCCCTGAGCAAAAATATTCCCGAAGAGGGTGAAACCATCGCACCGCGTCTCACCGACGGGATCTCCGTCAGGGATCTTGCATTCGCCTATGAGGAAGGAAAGCCTGTGCTGAGCGACGTGGATATGGAGCTCACCGCCGGCGGCTGCTATGCGCTGGTGGGCGGTTCCGGCAGCGGCAAGTCCACGATCCTGAACCTGCTGATGGCCTCCTCAAAAAACTATCAGGGAGAAATCCTTTACGACGGCCGGGAGCTCAAAGGCATCTCCTCCGGCTCGCTCTATGACCTTGTTTCCATTATCCAGCAGAGCGTTTTCGTCTTTAACAGCACAATCCGTAACAACATCACCATGTTTTCCGAATTTCCGGAGGAGGAAATCGATCGCGCTGTACGGCTGTCCGGGCTGAAAAAGCTCATCGACGAAAAAGGCGCGGACTATCTTTGCGGGGAAAACGGATCCGGCCTCTCCGGCGGCGAACGGCAGCGGATCTCCATCGCCCGGGCGCTGCTCCGCAAGACCCCGGTGCTCTTTGTGGATGAGGCGACCGCTTCCCTGGATGCCGAAACCTCCTTTGAAGTGCTGGACGCGATCCTGAAGCTGGACGGCTACACCCGCGTCATCGTCACCCACGACCTGGATGAGAACATCCTTCGCCGCTGCACCGGCCTGTTTGCGCTGAAAAACGGCGCGGTCGCGGAGCAGGGTACCTTCAGCGAGCTCATGGAGCAAAAAGGCTACTTCTACTCCCTCTACACCGTCTCCCAGGGAGAATAATCCATTTCTGTCCATGCGGAAACACCGGTTCCTTTGATACGGGTTGTATCGTCCTGCATTCCTGTATATAATCAGGGCGAAAGAGCAGAAACCGGTCTTCCAAAGGAGAAAAAAGCATGAAACAGATTATTTTGCTGGGAGATTCCATCCGGATGCAGTATCAGCCGGTTGTCGGGGAAAAACTGGCTGATATCGCGGAGGTCTCCGGTCCGGATGAGAACTGCCGCTGGAGCGGCTATACCCTGAATTCCCTCCGGTTCTGGCTGCCCCAGCTGCCGTCCCCGGACCTGGTGCAGTGGAACTGCGGCCTTTGGGATATGGGGGATGATTACCAGGAAGGGCGGCACTTCTATCCGCCGGACCTGTATGAGGAAACCTGCAGCCGGATCTGCCGGATCCTTCGCAAGGTTACGGGAAAGCCGGATCTTCCGATCGTCATCGCCACGACCACGCCGACGCTGCACGAAGATCATGAGGACATCCGGCAGTACAATGATATCCTGCGGAAAGTGGCCGCGGCGGAAAACGCGGCGGTCAACGACCTGTATTCAGTTGTTTCACCGAACAGGGCGGAGATGATCGGCGAGGATCATATCCACCTGACACCCTTTGGGATTGAAGCCGTGGCGGAGCAGACCGCCACGGTACTCCGTGCAGCACTCGGATAAATATTCAAATCTGAATCGATAAAATTATACGGAGGATTGTATTGTGAGCAGACTCAGTATCCGCACCCATGAAAAGCGTTTCCCGGTGGCGCCTGATCTCTACGGCCTTTTCTTTGAGGATATCAGCCATGCCGGGGACGGCGGTCTCTATCCGGAAATGCTCCGCAACCGTTCCTTTGAGGATTCCCTGATGCCGGAAGGCTGTGTCTCCCATGACGGCGGAAAAACCTTTGTCTCGCCCACCGGATGGATTGATGAGTTCAACAACGGTGAGGGCATGAACCAGTGGGTAGCCGATAACCGTGTGCAGCCTACGCCGGTGCCCGCCTGGTACTGCGAAGGAGCGGAGATGACGCTGGATTCCGGATGTGTCCTGAACGCGGCCCGAAAGGTATCCCTGCGGGTGGATTTCCGTGCCGGCGGATGCCTCCGCAACGTCGGATACTGCGGAATTGCGCAGGAGAAAGGAAAAGAATACCGTTTCTATACGTTTGCACGGACAGAGGAAGAGGTTCCCCTGTCCATCAGCATCCGGGAAAAGGAACGCATTCTTTCCGCCGCGGAAATAACCCTCCGCCCGGGAGACTGGACCCGGTATGACGCTGTACTCACGGCTGTAGCTTCCACGCGGAACGCGGAGCTGTGCATCACCTGCCCGGTCAGCGCTTCCGTCCGCTTCGGCTTTACTTCCCTGATGCCGGCGGACACCTTTATGGGCCACGGACTCCGGAAGGATCTGATGGAAAAGCTTCGGAACATGAACCCCTCCTTCCTTCGATTCCCCGGAGGCTGCATCGTGGAAGGCTTTTCCATGGAAACTGTATGGTACTTCCGCAACACCGTGGGACCTGTATGGGAACGCCCGACCCATTGGCTGCTCTGGCATTACCGCACCACCAACGGACTGGGTTTCCATGAATACCTCCAGCTCTGTGAGGACCTCCACCTTGCGCCGCTGTATGTCTGCAACTGCGGCATGACTTGCCAGGGCCGGAATCCCCGGTTCTTCAATGACCGGGAGCAGGCAGAAATGCTGGAGGATATCCTGGGCGCCCTGGAATATGCCCTCGGTCCCGCGGATTCCCGCTGGGGTGCTGTCCGGGCGGCCATGGGCCATGAAGCGCCTTTCCGCCTGGATTACCTGGAGATCGGAAACGAGAATTTCGGGCCGGAATATGAACGGCGCTTCGATCTCGTCCGGCAGGCCGTCCTGGCACGTTACCCGCACCTGAAGATCGTGGCCAACGACCGGGGGCGCACCCGGAAACTGGAAGCGGATATCGCGGACGATCACTTTTATAACATGCCGGAATTCTTTGCCGAGGAGATCACGCGTTACGACAGCTACAGCCGGCAGGACACAGATGTGTTCGTCGGCGAATTCGCCGTAAACCAGACCTACGAAGGCCAGCTCCGGGCTGCCATTGCGGAGGCCATGTTCATGGTAGGCTTTGAAAGGAACCAGGACAAGGTCCGGCTTTCATCCTTTGCGCCGCTTTTCCAGCATATCCGCTACGGTTCCTGGTTCCCCAACCTGATCATTTATGACAATGCCCGCAGTTTTGCCATTCCCTCCTACTACACCTGGCGTCTCTTCGGCGGAAACCGCGGTAAAAACGTGGTCGCTTCCGATGAGGAAGTGCAGAAGGTTTTCTATGACCTGCACGGCCTGCCGGCGCTGTCCGGCGATGACGGCACCCGGTTCCGGAATCCTGTCTGGAACGGTACTTCCGTAACCCCATCCAGGGACATCCTTGCCAGAACGGAATCCGCTGATGACGGATCGATTGTCGTCCGCCGGAAGCCGGATAAGGATATGCCGGACTTTCCCTTCAAGGTCTATCCCCTGGTCACCCTGGGAGAAGACCTGGAATGCCGTCAGGGCACCTTTGAGGTGGATGCATTCTGCGAGGACGGAAAGGATATTGCCCTGGGCATCCTGGTCTCCCCGAAGCCCCTGTCCTATTATGACCGCACCAACCCCAACCCCGTCGATCCCTGGAGCATGCGCTTCCTGGAGGTTTCCCGCTGGATCCTTTCCGATGGCAGCTCCTGGGTCGCCCGTGGCAGTTTCCCGACGGATCCGCTCTCGGAGCCCGTGAAGGTCTGTCTGGAGAAGAATGCCTGGAACCACCTGAAATATACCGTATCCGGACATACTGTCACCCTGGAGGTCAACGGCAGTACAGTGGATACGGTCGAGCTTGCTTCCTATCCGGCCATGGGCACTATCGTCACTGACAGCGAAGATACGGTTACGGTCAAGATCGTGAATTTCAGCGACCGCCCCGAACCGGTGGAACTGACACTGGACTGCGATGTGCAGCCCGATTATTCAGTTGGTCTCCTGACAGGCAATGCTACGGATGAGAACAGCCTGGATGCGCCGGAAAACGTCCATGATGTGCTTCTGCAGGCCCATGGAGCTTCCCGTTCCTTTGTCTATGGCGCGCCTGCGCTGTCCGTCAGCATCCTTACGCTTAATAAAGTCATTTAAGGAAGAAGTCCCGCAGATCCCGGTAAACCTTTTCTTTGTCCGTCTCATTCAGGATCTCATGGCGCATATGTTCGTATGTAATGACAGAGATATTCCGGAAGCCGGATTTTTCCAGGAGCGCGCGACTGTTTGCCCTGCCCTTTTCACCGCCGGTGCAGGGATCGTCCTTCCCGGCGATCAGCAGAACAGGCAGATCCGCGTTCACACTCCGGCAGGCATCGGGTTTGCCCATGCGATTCAGCAGGCTGAACAGCGCGCAGTAGCTCCCGATCGTGAACCTGGCTCCGCAGAGGGGATCCTCGCTGTATTTCTGCACATTTTCTTCGTTATAGGACAGCCAGTCCAGATCGGTTTTCCGGTCAGGGATGCTCTTTCCATAAGGCCCCAGGGCCAGTCCGTCCAGCAGCTTTGAATATGCCCGGCTTCCTTTGGAAAGGCGGGCCGCGTCTCCGAGCGCGACAGCGACGGGAGCGGCGGGATTCGGATTGACATAACCGCTGAGGGCAGCTTTGGCATAACGGAAGGAATCGGTCTGCAGAAGAACACGGGAGATAATGCTTCCCATGGAATGGCCGAAAAGGATGACAGGAAGGCCGGGATACCGTTCTGCAATCCAGTCAGCAATGACCTGCTGGTCCCGGATCAGCAGTTCGTCACCTTTCCTGTCTGCAATATGGGAAAGCACCGGCGCATCCTCCCCGTGGCCGCGCAGGTCGGCAACCGCCACGTGCAGTCCGCCGGCCGCCAGATACCTGGCAAAATCATAGTAGCGTTCCTTATGTTCCTCCATGCCGTGGACGATCTGGACAACGCCCGCGGCCTGTTCGCTTTCGCTTTCGAAAACGGACAGGGAAAGGGAATAGTTCTCCTCAGAGGAAAGCATGATTTTTTCCATGGAATCCGCCTCCTGTTTTTATCTGTTCGGTTGATGTTTCTTTTAAAAATTATAGAAGATGAAAAACTGGAAGTCAAGGAACCGGGGACTGTGAAGCATAATGAAAAAAAACGGTTTGTTCGCTTTCATTCCTCCATTGTGCATGTTAGAATAACAGCAGAACACACCCGACGATAAATCCATCAGAGGCAGAAAGCGAAGGGATTCCATATGAAATACCCCTGGATTGATGAATATCTCCTGTCCAAGCGCGGCGTCACGAAAGATCTGCAGGCGGAATGGAACTGGATCCGGTACCATATCGGCGGAAAAATGTTCGCAGCCATCCTGCTGGACAATGACGACCGGCCCTGCTATATCAACCTGAAGCTGGAGCCGATGGAAGGCGAACTGATGCGGAAACAGTATCCCGACATCATTCCCGGATATTACAGCAACAAGCAGCACTGGAATTCCGTCATGCCGGACGGGGATATTCCTGATGACCTGCTGAGGCATTGGCTGGACCGCTCCTACTGTCTGGTGCTGAAGGATTTCAGCAAGGCAAAGCAGCGTGAAATCCTGGGGCTGTCCGTCTGCGGAACGGATTGTTCCGCCTGCCCCCTTCTCGGCAATCCCTGTACCGGCTGCAATGAAGCCTGCGGCAAAGTGTTTCATGCGCCGGAGGGAAAGCCCTGCCCCATTTATGCCTGCTGTGCCAACAGGCACCGTTTTGCCACCTGCGCTTCCTGCGGGGAGCTTCCCTGCGCTGTCTGGCAGGCGACCCGGGACCCGTCCATGACAGACGAACAGTTTGAGAAGAGTATCCGGGACCGCGCAAACCAGCTGAAGCATTCCGGACTGACCTGAACATCACCCATCCTGAAGGAGGAATACACCATGGAGTTTTATGATGCCGTCAACGGGAGGCGGAGTGTCCGGGATTTTACGGATGAAGCCATACCGGAAGCAAAAATGAAAAGGATCATTGAGGCCGCATACAAAGCGCCCGCCAATGATCACTTCAGGGACTGGCATTTCATTGTCGTTACGGATCCGGACATCAAACGGGACCTGCTGGGTGGCGTCCCGAAAAACCTGACCGAAAAGGATGTCGACCAAATGACATTTATTTCGGATCCGGTTCAGAAAGAGAGCTACCGCGTCGCCGTTCCGAAGCAGTACAGGATGCTCTGTGATACGGCAGCCGTTATTGTTCCGCTGATGAAAAAGAAGGCGGACATTCTTCATCCCGCCAATCTTTCAGATCTGAACTGTTATGCTTCCGTCTGGTGCAGCATTGAAAACCTCTGGCTGGCAGCCGTTGCGGAAGGCTATGGCTGCAATCTGCGTATCCCGTGGGGTGAGGAAGAAGCTGTCGCGCAGAAAGTCCTTGGATTCCCGGACGGATATCTGATCCCCTGCTTTATCGGGATCGGCCGGCCGGCGCCGGATGCGGTCCTCACAAAGCAGATTGATCTCCATCTGGATGAACTGATCCACTGGGAAAAATTCTGAGCCGGTTATCCCCTGTTTTCCCATTCTTCCCGGGTAATGGCAAAAGCGTAGGAAACGGTGTTCTTCGGATCGGGATATTCCTTCACTTTTTTCATCCCGTTGGCCATTGCGGTGCGCCAGGAGCCCTCGTTTGAATATTTCATGTAGGAATATAGCACATCATACTTTGTATTGCGAAACGCCCAGTCCCGTACGGCCTGGGCCGCTTCTTTTGCATAGCCCCTCCGCCAGTACTTTTTATGGATATGATAGCCGATCTCCGGAAGCATTTCCCCGTCGATATTCTGGATCGTGATGCCACAGTCGCCGATGAATTCGCCGGTTTCCTTCAGCACCACTGCCCAGAGGCCGAAACCGTATTTTTCATAATTCTCCAGGTTCCAGTCAATCCATCTTTTTGTCCGTTCCGCATCAAACGGTGCCGGATAATGCCGCATCGTCTCCGGATCGGACAGGATTTCGTACAGCGTGTCAAAGTCCTCCGGGGTATACTCCCTGAGCAGGAGCCTTTCTGTTTCCATCACCATATGTTTTCTCCTGTCTGCCTGCACTCTCTTTAAGCCGCATCAGGCAGTGCGGAAAGGTCTTTCAGCGCGTCGAAATCATTGAGGGTACGTTCAAACAGGGCAAAGAAATCCGTTTCGGAAATCAGTCCATCCCCGTTCGTTTCGACGCCCTCAAAACTCAGCACATACTTCTGGGGCGGGTTTTCAAGGGTCAGCAGTTCGCTGCTGCGGATCTGTTCCGTGGTCGGATAAACCAGGCTCGCGCAGTACCACACCTTGCCTTCCTGATCCCGCAGGCGTTCGAACATCAGTTTTACACTGATCGGTGTCTTTGTTTCAATGCTGCCCGGCAGCTCACCCATGTTTACCCCCAGGGCGTTCAGCGTGCCGAGGACCGTGCAGTCGTGCGCGCAGAAAAAGGTAAACTTCCGCTGTTCATTTTTCAGCTCTTTTTCCAGCTCCTGAATCAGCGGATGGGTTGTGCTCAGCGCCACCAGCCGGGCTCCGTGCTTCATCTCCAGGCAATAGGTCATAAACCTGCCGATCGTAGCCCAGTCCTCCTGGGTCAGTTCGTGGCCGAAAGCGGCTTTTACCGCATCCGGCTCTTCATAGTACTGCAGGAGCAGCGCGTCCGCCACCTGATAGGCTGCCTTAATCGCTCCGGTGATGTCAGGCTCTTTGCCTTCCTCCATCTTGTACCCGGATCCGTCTGTAAGCAGGTCTCCGTATTTACCGCTCTTATAAATCTCGCTGTCCTGCATATCGACCGTATCCATGATCAGCCGGATTACATCCCGGGTCTGTTCGGCAATACCCTCGAATCCCGCGTCTCCTCCGATTGAAGCAACCTGCTCCGTCGCTTTCGCGATAAATTCATCGCTGCAGAAATGCAGAACCGGCTGCATGAAATCTACCGTTCCCTTATCGTCTCCGGGATACTCCACCTCGATGTTGGCCAGGGGGAACAGGCCGGCAGCAAAGTATCTGGCCGTCGCCCGGCAGCGCTGTTTGTTGCGGGCGTTGAAGCGTACTTCGCCTTCCGCCGGAACCGTGTTTTCCTCAAACAGTCCTTCCTGGGCCAGCCATTTCCTGAAGAACTGTCCAAAGCTGGCTTCCGCAACCCCGCCTTTCATGGTCAGCTCACTGGATATCGCTGACCAGTTGATCCAGGAATGGGGCGTCAGGTCGCTGGGAACAGAACCGTTGCTGGACAGCGGTGCGCGCAGGTTATGCCGGCTGAGGATCACCACCTGCTCCAGCGTATATTGTTTCGTTTCGGAGAGCTCACCCTCTGCAAAGCAGGCAGCGCTGCCCAGAATCATTACCAGTGCCAGGATAATTGCCATGATCTTTTTCATGCTGTTTTCCTTCTTTCCGAATTTACTGTTTTTCCCATTTTACCATATTTTTCCGGAATGTCCGGCTGAAATCTGTCTTCCCGCAGTCCGGACAGCCGGACTTATCCGAACACCGGGATGGCACGCCCGGTTTTCTTCAATGCTTCCTCATCCAGCCGGTCGTCGCTGTAAATCAGTTTTCCGTTGATGAACACCTTTTCGATACCGAAGGATTTCTCCTGGTCCGGCACACCGTTTTTCAGCGCTTCCTCATCAAACACAGTCAGGTCGGCATAATAACCTTCCTTCAGGTAACCCCTCTCCGGCAGCATATACCGGTCCGCAATCGCGCCTGTCATCCGGCGGATGGTGTTGGGCATCGTGTCTCCCGTCCCCCGCAGGGAATCCCGCAGGAACTTGGGATAGCAGTCATAGATGGCGGGATTCTGGACCCCGTGCTCCTCCACCCAGGCGTCCGTCATGTACAGGCAGTGCTCATTGTGTTCAAAGTCGGAAATAATCTCCGGTGTGGAATAGGGACCCATGTTAACCCGTCCGACAAAGTTGCTCTTTTCGCACAGCATCAGATAAGCGTTCATGTCGGAAAGCCCTTCTTCCTGCGCGATCTGATGCACCGTTTTGCCTTCGTATTTTTCCTCCCCCGGCCCGATATATGCGATCTGGATATCATTGAACCCGAATCCCAGCAGTTTGCTCGTGGCTTTCACCAGTGCCGTCAGTTTCACCCTGGTAGCCGGGCTCCTCTTCTGCTGCAGCGTCATCCCTTGGTACCAGGCCGGCAGGATGACCGTGATAACCGATACACCCAGGCATTCGTTGTAAATGTCAAACATCACATCCACGCCTTCCGCCCGGAGCCGGTCAAAGATCCGCATCAGCTCATCCTTGTCCTTCAGGGTGGTCCTTCCCACAAAGATCGCGTGGGAATACTGCAACTTCAGGTTCGTACCCTTCGCAATTTCGACCAGTTCATCCACCGCCCGCAGCAGGTGGGAGCGGCCGAACAGCTGCGGATAAGCCATGGATACCTTCGATTCCGCACGCGGATGCACCGTCAGGGGTTTGTTGTATTTCACGCACAGCGCCGCAACCTTCTTCAGTTCCTCCACTTCCGCGTACAGCCCGGGCTGGTACATCATGCCCAGCGAAAGTCCCGCCGCGCCCTGCTGAAGCGCCGTCTCCAGGATCTCCAGCATCCGTTTCTCCTCTTCCGGGGTCAGCGGCCTGTTCTCAACCCCTCCGGCAGCCGCCCGGGCGGAGCAGTGACCCGCCAGCATTGCCATATTGCAGGGCATGTTCCCGTCCACCGCGCGGAAGTATTCCTCCGCGGTGCCGTACTGTCCGGTTGTATCCCTGAAACTGAAGATTCCGCCACCCAGCCTGTCCGTATACGGATTGCCTTTTTCACAGCCGATCTCGGAAATTCCGCAGTTGCCGGTCACGAAGGTCGTAATCCCCTGCAGGATGAAAGGCCGGAAGTAAGGCAACGGCTCCTTCTTGATGGCAAACCAGTCATTGTGGGAATGACCGTCGATAAATCCGGATGAAACCGATTTCCCTTTCAGGTCGATGACCTGATCCGCCGCCTCATCCATTCCTTCGGCGATCCGGACGATCCGGTCCTCCTCCGTCAGTATATCCGCCACATAAGGCTTCGCGCCTGTCCCATCATAGATCTTCGCGTTTTTCAGCAGTGTCTTCATTTGGATCGCGCTCCTCCCGTTTATTTCATCATGCCGTATGGATTATTCTCCGGCCTGTTTCGCTGCGATTTCCCGGAGGTCATGTACAATCCGGTCTTCCCGGCCCGTTGCCGAAACGCAGGTATCCGGCTCAAGATAAAGCAGGGCCCGAACCCCGGCATCCTTCGCGCACAGCACATCCAGCGTGCGGTCACCTACATACCAGGTTTTCTCCGGATCCAGGTTATATTTTCCAAGCAGATATCGGACCCCTTCCCCGGAAGGCTTTTTCGCCAATCCGTATTCAGAGGTGACCACTTCCCGGAAGCAGTCCAGGATCTCCAGCCGTTTCAGGATCGGCACGGACGAGCTGCCCCTGTGGGTGTAGACAAAATGCTCCGCCCCGAGAACCTGCAATTCCTCCAGTGTTTCCTTCGCCCCGCTGATCAGCCGGATCCGGTCATCCAGCCGGTGTGTATACTGCCGGTACTGTTCAAACAGTTCCCCGACCGGTTTCCCGCAGCGGCTGCTGATTTCCTGCATATAGGCTGTCACAGACCCCTGCTTCACCGCCTTCAGGACATGTCCGGACGGATCGTGGATGCCCTCATCCGCGGCCGTCAGGGCCGCGGCCTCCGTGATCACTTCATAGGAATCCAGCAGCGTTCCGTCCAGATCCCAGATATAGGCTGTCATTTCCTGCCTGTCTCCCTGTGTCGTTTCTTCCTCTGCGCGTTTTCCGCTTTCAGGGATCATTATTCTTCCCTGTCTGTTCTCTTCCCTTTTCTTCCTGCGGGAAAATCTTCCGGTCCATTATATGAAAAATCAGCTGCGTTGAAAAGATTCTGCCTGCTGTTCTGTTCGCCTTTTCTTCTTTGGGAATGAATGATAAAATCTTTTCAGAATCATTGCGGCCGGCTGCCGCTGAAGGAGGTTCCCATGCTGACCATCACACCGGAACAGGCGCGGCAGTTTATCTTGCTGAAACAGGGGCTGCTGGGGGAACACCGTTTTGTCGGAAAAGGCGGCGCGTATCAGTATGTCCGCCAGGCCGGCTGCATCCAGTATGATCCGGTGGATGTCTGCGGCCGGAATGCCGAGCTGACACTGCAGTCCCGGGTGAAAGGCTTTACAAAGCAGATGCTGAACAATCTGCTCTACAGCGACCGTCTCCTGGTGGATTATTCGGACAAGGAACTGTCCATCTGGCCCAGCGAGGACTGGCCGTATTTCGCTTCCTACCGGCAGCGGAGCCTGGAACAGGGCAGAACCTTTGCCGGCATTCCGGAACTGGAGGAGGAAGCCCTGCGCTATATCCGGGAAAACGGCCCTGTCAGCAGCGACACCCTTCCGATCGAAGGAACTGTCTTCTGGCATTCCTCCATGCACTGGAGTGGAAACTGGCACCGGGAATCCCCTGCTGCCCGTTCCGTGCTGGAGCAGCTCTATACGGACGGGACCCTCCTGATTCATCACAAATCCGGCACCCGCAAATTCTATGACCTGGCGGAGAAATACCTGCCTGCGGATCTGCTGGCCGCGCCGGATCCCAATCCGGACGCATCCGCGTTCCTTGCCTGGCGTGTTTGCCGCCGGATCGGCGCTGTCGGCCTGCTCTGGAACCGCCCCTCCGACGCATGGCTCGGAATCCGGATGAATTCGGAGCAGCGGAATGAGGCTTTCCGCCGCCTGGAAAAGGAAGGCAGTATCCTCCCGGTACAGGCCGGCAGCCTGTCCTTCCCCCTGTATCTGCAAAGCGGGGATCTCCCGCTTCTGGAATCCGTTCTTTCCGGGCAGGTCCGGCTCAAACCCCGGCTGGAATTCCTTGCCCCGCTGGATCCCATGCTGTGGGACCGGAAGCTGATCGAAGCCATTTTCGGCTATCAGTATTCGTGGGAAATCTACACGCCGGTTTCCAAACGGAAATACGGGTATTATGTGCTCCCCATGCTGTATGGCGACCGCCTGATCGGGCGGATCGAGCCGAAGGCAGACCGGAAAACAAAAACGCTGACAGTTCAGAACATCTGGCTCGAACCAGGTGTCCGCCGGACAAAAAAGCTCTCCGCACAGATTGAAAAAGCGGTGCAGCGCCTTGCAAAATTCAACGGATGCACCGTTACGAATTCCGGATCAGTTCCCGCAGATCCCTGATTTTCAGGTAAGATGTCTCCACATCTGCCGGCGGATTGGCGGCAATCAGGATCGGGAAAATACCCAGGGCTGCCGCGCCGTCCAGGTTCGCCACACTGTCATCAATGAAAACCGTTTCCTCCGCGGAAACGCCGCTTTTTGCCAGCGCGTCAAGATACATCCGCGGATCCGGCTTGAACACGCCCACATAACAACTGAAGGTTGCAAAGGAGAAATACTTCGAAACACCGATATACTCCAGCTGGTGTTCAATACTGGGCCAGGTGTCGGAGATAATTCCGAGCCGGTGCGTCCTGCCCAGCGTTTCCAGCACTTCCTGAACACCCGGATACGGGATATAGTTTTCCATATTGCAGGCACGGTCGCAGGCAATCCGCCTGCACTGCTCTTTGGACAGTCCCAGATCCAGTTCGTCGGAGATCATGGAATAATACCGGTAAAACTGTTCGATCTCCGCGTCTACGGTCGTCACCAGATGATTTCCTGACAGAAAGCTGAGCGCAGCGTTCCTGGCCCGGCTGATTTCTTCATTCCCGCGTTTCTTAAGCGTTTCCCCTGCTTCCGCCAGGAAACGGCTGGTGAACATCCAGTCCCCGGAAGCAGGCATATCCAGCGTATATCCCACATCGAAGAAAATGACTTTTTTATCCTGCAGCTGATGAATCATCTTAAAATATCCTCCGCTGTTTCTGCATCACTCTCATTTTCCGTGTCCTGCCGGCACGCACCTGCCGGAACAGTCTGATTGTCTGCTGCCATTCTACATCGGATCACCCCGCGGTACAATCATTTCATGCAGAAACGGGTTTTCTCTTCCCATAATCCGGTTTTTGCGGTATGATAGAAAGACAGATAATAAAACACAAACGAACTGGCATATCCTTCAGCAGATTTATTGATAAAGGGGAATTATTCTGATATGAACAATAGCTATGATGGCCGGAAAGTCATAGCCGTTTGCGCATCATGGGAAGATGTGGAAAACCTGAATCTCATGCTGAACCGGCTGATCGAGGCAACGGAAGTACACGGGTTCCTCCCGATGTTCGTGGCCTTTGACCGCAACGGAGTTGAAGCGCGGGGGGAAGAAAGCATCCGTGAATTCATGTGTGCTTTTGATATTCCGCATCTCGCCGGCTTCCTGCTGTTCGGGGAGATGATCCGGTCCGACACCATCAACCAGCATATCATTCAGCTTGCACAGGAAAAGAAACTGCCCGTCTTCATGCTGGAACGCGAGTATGAAGGCTGCATCAACCTGGCTTTCTCCTATCTGGAAGGTTTTGAAAAGGTCGTCCGGCACCTGGTGAAAGAGCACAGCTGCTCGGATATCGTCATGGTTGCCGGAATCAAGGGCAATTCCTTCTCTGATGAACGGATCGACCTGTGTCGCCGGATCCTGGAGGAGCATGGCCATACCCTCCCCCAGGAAAAAGTCATCTACGGTGAATACTGGGACGAACCGACTTACAAGGCACTGAACCAGTATTTCTCTTCCGGCGGCAACCTGCCGCAGGCCTTCCTTTGCGCCAACGACGCCATGGCCATCGCCGTGTGCATTTATCTGTCCGAGAGAAACATCCGTGTTCCGGAACAGGTCCGGGTCGCCGGATTTGACGGCATCCTGCCGGGAGAAAGCCATGTGCCCGCCATCACCACCGCGCGGCCGGACTTTGCCTATATGTTCGGCAAGATGCTGGAGAGGATCAAAGTCTGGTCCCCGGAGGACACGGGAAAAACGGAAAAATGGCCGATCCCCTTTGAGTTTATCCGCCGGGAATCCTGCGGATGCGAGCAGAGCAATGCCTTCCTCACCACGAAAAAAAGCGGAGAACTGAAGATCGACAATCTGCTGTATACACGCCACATCCGTGCGATGGGCAATTTCATCCGCAAAACCCTGAGCATGAATTCCCAGGCCAGGCTGTCTGAACAGCTGAATGCCCTTTTCTCCGGCTGGCCGAACCCGTTCTACTTTGCCGCCGTGCTCGATGAAAAAGACCGGGGCATCGCCAGGAGTGTGCTCCACAGCCGCCACGGCCTGTTCCTTCCAGGTTCCACCTTCCGCTGGAAGGAAACGCCCATCACCGACGAGGCATCTGTCCGGAATGACCCGAAGATCCGGATCCTGATGGTGCAGCTGCTGCAGAATGAGGAGGAAACCATGGGATATCTGGTTTCCGGCCTGCAGGCCTGGACACTGCGGGAACAGGACCGTTTCGAGGAGGAGGCCCTGTTCCTTTCCGCGGCTTTCAATGCCGTCCTCAGTAACCGGCGTCTGGCGGAAGCAAACAGGGCCATTCTCCGGATGGCGGAACACGATTACCTGACCGGGCTGTACAACCGCCGGGGATTCCTGGGAGAGCTGGAGCGCAGGCTGCAGCAGCCGGAAGCCCAGGGCCAGACGCTGACACTCTTCTCCCTGGACATGGACGGGCTGAAATCCGTCAACGATATCTACGGGCACTCCGAAGGAGACTATGCCATCCAGTGCCTGGCCAAAGCGCTGGAGCAGCTGTTCGGGGACAACGGCATCTGCGCCCGGTACGGCGGCGATGAATTCGCTTTCGCGATTCTGGGCGAAGCACTTTCGCCTTCCGACGTGGATGAAATCCGGACAAAGCTGGAAACAGCAGCCCGGAAAATCTGCGGCCCGAAGGAGTACCTGATTTCCGCCAGCCTCGGTTCGTCTTCCTGCCTGATCGACGGCCCTGTATCCCTGGACCAGATCCTGGCTGAATCGGACCGCGCGCTTTATTCGGACAAGCGTATCCGCAAAGCGAGGAAAGAAAACCATGAGAATAGCAAATAAACGGCTTGCCGTATTATTCCTCTGCCTGCTGTTTCTCCTGCAGGGAACTGTATCATCAGCGGAAGGCGCGGATCATCCGCCTTCTGCTTTCTTTCATCTTCCGGTCATTGAAGATGATTCCCGGAGTTCTTCCGGGCTGAAAGCAACCTGGAGCTGTGTATATTTCGGCAGTTATCCCTCCGCGGAAGTTGTAAACAGCGCGTGGGATTCTGTAGATGATTACGCCCTGCAGGAAGGCGATCTGATCCGGGATGACGCTTTGTACGCCCGGCTGGAAGCGGCAGACTGGCAGACGGACATCCTGGAGCTGGACGGAATATCCTACCTCCGGATCGGGCTTGACCGCGCGCCCGCCTCCGGCGGTACACGGGAGCAGCATTACCGCTGGGACTACAGCCTTCCCTGGCATTATTTCCGGATTCAGCCTGTCCGCTGGCGGATTCTGGATCTGCAGGACCACAAGGCACTGCTGCTTGCAGACCGCATGCCGGATTGCGTTCCGTTCCACGGGGCGGATGCGGACACGGCCTGGGACAGGAGCACCCTGCGCAGTTGGCTGAACGGTTACGGTGCCGAAGCCAATGACCTGAAAGCCGACTATACCGGAAACGGCTTTATTGACCGCGCCTTTACGCCCCGCGAACGGGAAGCCATCCTCCCCTCACCATGCCGCAATCCGGCCAACCGGGATTACGGAACGGGCAGCGGCACAGACACGGAGGACTGCCTCTTTATTCTTTCCAACGAAGAAGTTTTTGAAGGGGAAAATGCCGGGCGTTACGGCTTTTCCCCCGGCCGGGATTATGACGACCCGGCCAAGCGCTTCACTTCCACCCTGTATGCGAAATGCCGGGGAGCCTGGTGGTCCCCGGTGGATGCGTATGCCGGAAATTCCTTCTGGTTCATGCGCACCAGCGGCTACACTCCCCGCAGCGTCACATACATCTGCGACTTCGGATATATCTACAGCAAGGGAACACTGGTGACCTGCGACGATGCGGGCGTACTTCCTGCCATGTGGATTGACCTGGACAAAGCGGAACTGACAGACGCGGGCGAAACCGTATCCACCGATATCATCCGCACTTCAGATTCCCTCGCGGCATCCTTTCCTGTGCCGGATATCGGAAACCCGGTCATTACAGCAGACGACACCGTGCCCGGCGGCTGCTTCACCCGGTGGAACGCGGTTGCCTTCGGCCATTATCCACAAACGGAAATCCTCAGGAAACCGTCGACAGATGGAAACTCCGGAACTTTCGGAAATACGGAAGCCAATCCGGAACTGTTCGCGAAACTCGAAGCTGCCGCCGGGGATTCCGGCAGTGAGGTCACCATCGGTTCCCGGAAATACATCCGGCTGGAAAGCCGCTGGTTCCGCTGCGATCCGATTATCTGGCGGGTACTGGAGGTGGCCGACGGAACAGCGCTGCTGCTGGCGGACCAGTGCCTCGACTGTGCTCCCTATCATACCGAGTACAGGGATGTGGCATGGGAACAGTCTGACCTGCGTTCCTGGCTGAACGGGACGCTGAAGGGCCATACCGATGTCTATGGTGCACGGTCCTTCACGGAAACAGCCTTCACCGGGGAGGAACTCCGTTCCCTGATGGTTTCCGCCATATCCAATGAGTCCAACTACTATTATGGCACAGGCTGTGGTTCCGGAACCCGTGACAGGGTCTTCCTTCTTTCTGAAGAGGACGTGTTCCATTCTGAAAAAGCGAAGAAATACGGTTTCAGGCTCAGCGATTCCGATGCGGACCCCGGACGGAAGATGCGGCCCACCGCCTACGCCGCTGCCCGCGGTGCATGGCAGTCCGTAAACAGTGCAACCGCCGGGATCGGCTTCTGGTTCCTCCGTACAAACGGATATACCCGGGACAATGTCGTCTATGCCGGTGAAAAAGGATACCTGTATAACCGCGGAATCCCGGTTACCTGTCCGGATGCAGGAATTGTTCCGGCCATCCGGATCCGGCTTGGTCTCTCCCCGGTAATCCGGGTGGAAGACATTTCGACCCGTCCGGACTGATACCGTACAGGCTGCCGGTCAGTTTTGCGTTGCCCTTGACTTTAGCGTAATAAAGTGCTATTGTACTGAACATGACGGGGACAGACTGTTCCCGCGAATATGATGTGAAAACGGGAGGTTTTTACGTATGAAAAAGATCATTGCCCTGCTGCTGTGCCTGATGCTGGTCGCTGTTGCAGCGTTCGCGGTTGCCGAAGGAGAAAGCGATAAGGCTTATGTCCTTGAAAAAGGCACACTGATTGTCGGTATTACCGATTTCGAGCCCATGGATTACAAAAATGAAGCCGGCGAATGGATCGGCTTTGATGCTGACCTGGCCGTCGCTTTTGCCAATTATCTCGGTGTGAAAGTGGAATTTCAGGAAATCGACTGGGACAACAAGATTTTCGAACTGAACGGAAAGAACATCGACTGCGTCTGGAACGGCATGACCCTTACGGACGAAGTGCTCTCCGCTATGACCTGCTCCAAGCCCTATATGAACAACGCACAGATCGTTGTCATGCGCGCGGACAAGATCGCAGACTACGCCACCGTTGAAAGCCTGTCCTCCCTGATCTTTGCTGTGGAAGCCGGAAGCGCCGGTGAAGCCGAAGTGAACGCCCTGGGTTATCAGGTGAACGCCGTGCAGAACCAGGCTGCCGCCCTCATGGAAGTGAAGGCCGGCACCTCTGATGCCGCTGTGATCGACGCGCTGATGGCTGCCGCCATGGTCGGCGAAGGCACCAGCTATGCGGATCTCGCCTATTCCCTGCCGCTGAATGAGGAACAGTACGGTGTCGGCTTCCGGACCGGTTCCGACCTGGCTGCCGAACTGGATGCTTTCCTGGCTGCTTCCGCTGCCGACGGTACGCTGCAGAAGGTTGCGGAAACCTATAAAGTGCAGGCTGCCATCGTTACGGAATAATTCCTGAAAGTTTTTCCGGCAGGCGGAAGCTTCCGCCTGCCGACTATTTGTTTTATTCTACCGGAGGTTTTCCATGAGCTTTGGTGAACAGTTGCCGATTGTTTTTTCTGCCCTGAACACCGGTTTCCTGCAGACGATGCGCCTGTTCCTGATTACGCTGGTGGGCGCGCTCCCGCTGGGAATGCTGCTGGCCATCGGGGAGATGTCCCGTTTCCGTCTCCTGCGCACAATCATTAAGACGGTCGTCTGGATTATCCGCGGATCCCCGCTGATGATCCAGCTGCTGATCATCTTCTACTTCCCCGGACTGGTTTTCAACACGCCCCTGTGGGGCAGCGGAGAAAGCGGCCGCCTGGCTGCCGCTTCGGTGGCCTTCATCATCAATTACGCCTGCTATTTCTGCGAAATTTTCCGCGGCGGTATCCAGTCGATCCCTGTGGGGCAGGAAGAAGCCGGCCTGGTCCTGGGCATGAAACCGACCCAGATCTTTTTCCGGGTCAAGCTCCTTCAGGTCATCAAAGCCATCCTTCCGCCGATATCCAATGAAATTATTACCCTTGTCAAGGATACCTCCCTAGCCCGTATCATCGCCCTGCAGGAAATCATCTGGGCCGGCCAGGCCTTTATGAAGGGCAGCCGGGGGATCTCCGGCGTGATCTGGCCCCTGTTCTTTACCGGCGTTTATTACCTGGCTTTTACCGGCATCCTGACGCTGCTATTCGGGCGTCTGGAGAAAAAGCTCAGCTTTTTCCGCTGAGGGAAAGGAGGATTTGATCAATGGCGATTCTTGAAGTACAGAACCTCCGGAAATCTTTCGGTTCCACACTGGTCCTGGATGATATTTCCTTTACCATGGAAAAAGGAGCCGTCCTTTCCCTGATCGGCTCCTCCGGCAGCGGAAAAACAACGCTGCTGCGTTGCCTGAATTTCCTGGAGCAGCCGGACTCCGGAATCATCCGGGTCAACGGCGAAACGCTCCTGGACGCTGCCGCTGCCACCGCTTCAGACTTCCATCGCAATCTCCGCCTGAAGCGTCTCCATTTCGGCCTGGTGTTCCAGTCCTTCAATCTCTTTCCCCAGTATACTGCCCTTGAAAACGTGATGCTGGCCGAAAAACTGCTGGCCAGGGAGCAGCCGGACTGGAAAGAGCGGAAAGCCGCCCGGCTGCAGGAAATCCAGGCGCATGCGGAAAGCCTGCTGGCGGATATGGGGCTGAAGGACCGGATGAACAATTACCCCCATCAGCTTTCCGGCGGCCAGTGCCAGCGCGTGGCGATTGCCCGTGCCCTGGCTCTGAATCCGGATATCCTCTGCTTTGACGAACCCACTTCCGCGCTGGATCCGGAACTGACCGGTGAAGTTCTCCGGGTGATCCGGAGTCTCGCCTCCCTGCATACCACTATGATCATTGTCACCCATGAAATGAGTTTCGCCCGGGATGTGGCGGATCATATCATTTTCCTCGACAGCGGGAAAATCTGCGAGGAGGGAACGCCGGAAGAGGTGTTCGGAAATCCACAGCAGGAGCGGACACGCCAGTTCCTTTCCAATTACGCGCAGCAGTAATCCCTGACTCCGCGCTTTTTCATCGGGCGGGTGAGCTTTCGCCGTTCCATGGCGATCTGCATCATCCGCTCGTTTTTTCGTCTTTTGCTCACAGGTAACGGTCCCTGTGGACCAGTACAACACGGTATATATCCTGATTGGTCAATTCATATCAGTCCCCCTTCTTTCCGGATCTGTTTACGGTAACGGTACACCTTTTTCCCAAAGGTGCCCATATAAGCCATTTCTTCCCAGCCATCCGCCAGGAGCTGGTCGTTGGGGCCGGGCTCCGAGTGCTGGTCGCCGGGCACATCCAGCAGCCACCCGCCGGATTTTGTGACCCGGGTCAGCTCATCCACTTCCTCCCGGAAGCGGTCCCCGACCACGTGTCCGCTCATCACCACATCAAAACTGTTGTCCGGGAAGGGCAGGCTGTCGCAGAGGCCGTCACATACCCGCATGTTGCAGATCCCCTTCCGGGCGATTTCATCCCGCATATACTCCCGCAGGGAATCCACCGGTTCACTGGCCACAACAAACGCGGCCTTTTCCGCGGCGGCAAACGCCAGCCGTCCTGTTCCGCTGCCGACATCCAGCACGGTTTTTCCGTCCAGTTCGCAAAGCTCCTGCAGGCGTTCCCTGTGCCACCCGTAGATGAAATCACACTTCTCCGTCATCACCTCCGGCGTCGTATAAATCACAAAATCCTCATACGCGCCGAGCACGGCCACCTCCGCAGCCCGGAATGCTTCCGGCGAAAGGCCTTCCGGTGTCTTTGCCATCAGGGCCCGGATTTTTTCCTTCATTTCCGGGCATTTGTGTTCAAACAGCCACGCCGCCTTCGGGTTTGCCTTCAGGGCGGCAGCCATGGCCGTTTCGGTTTCTCCTTCCAGGTATTCCAGCATGAGCCGGATCTGGAAGCGTTCCATCCGCAGCATACAGTCAAATGTATAATCTTCCGGATTGATCCATCCAAGAATTCCCATCATTTCCTCCTGTCCCGGCTTTTCGCCGGATTCTTTACTGTGATCATCGTCAATGGTTTCCTGAATCATTTCAAAATCATTTTTACGCATATCATCATCTGCCTCCTTTTTGCGCCCGGTTTTGGACACGTAAAAACCGCTTATCCGTCATGGATAAGCGGCCGGTCAAACAAAAGAGCGGAATTATTCCGGTCTGCTCTTCGGATGATCGGACACAAAACCAGTGCGGATATTCTTCTGATTGTTTTCCATTGCTGCATTCTTCACTGTCCGCATACGAAGAGCCTCCCTTCTTCCAGATTCAGTGTGAGTATACTATGAATCCCCACGCAGCGTCAAGAATCCGCTGCTTTCTTGACAAACTGTTTCCAGGCAGTACAATGATCCTGGAACGAAAACCGTATCTTTTTACCGCAGAGAATACCAAACGGAGGAAACCGATATGCAGTACCGCATAGATAAATACGGCCGGGAACTTTCTGTCCTGGGCTTCGGCTGCATGCGCTTTACAAAAAACGGAAACACCATCGACCTGGACAAGGCGGAAACGGAAATCATGGCCGCCTTTCATGCCGGGGTGAATTATTATGACACCGCCTATATCTACCCCGGCAGCGAGGTCCTCCTGGGCACCGTGCTGGAACGCAACGGGATCCGGGATCAGGTGAATATCGCCACGAAGCTTCCCCAGTACATGATCCGCAGCATCGCCCACGCGGAAAAAATCTTCCAGGAAGAGCTTTCCCGCCTCCGGACGGATTATGTCGACTACTACCTGATGCATATGCTGACGGATCTCGCGCAGTGGGAACGCCTGAAGCAGCTCGGCATCCTGGACTGGATCCGGGAAAAAAAGGCTTCCGGCGCCATCCGGAACATCGGCTTTTCCTATCACGGAAACACGGAAAACTTCCTGAAGATCCTGCAGGACTATGACTGGGAATTCTGCCAGATACAGTACAATTACCTGGATGAAACGACGCAGGCCGGCGCGGCAGGGCTGAAGGCTGCCGCGGCGAAAGGCATCCCCGTCATCATCATGGAGCCGCTCCGGGGCGGAAAACTGGTGAACCTGCTCCCTCCGGATGCAAAGAAGGCGATTGCGGAAAATGAACGTTCCTGGTCTCCTGCCGCCTGGTCTTTCCGCTGGCTGTATAACCAGCCGGAGGTCACGGTGGTCCTTTCCGGCATGAATTCGCTGGAGATGGTCGCTGAAAATGTGGAAACAGCAAACACTGCCCGCGCCGGCGACTTAACAGAAGCGGATTTCGACCTCCTGGAAAGAGTGAAGAAAGCCATCCGCGCCGGGGAAAAAGTCGGCTGCACCGCCTGCCGTTACTGCATGCCCTGCCCGAAAGGCGTCGACATCCCGGGCATCTTCCGCTGCTATAACGCCATGTATTCCGAAGGGAAAACCGACGCGCGCTTCCAGTTTGCCCAGACCGTCGGCCTGACCCGGGAACCGGCCTTCGCCACCCAGTGCGTCGGATGCGGCAAATGCGAACAGCACTGTCCCCAGGGCATCCCGATCCGGGAAAAACTGAAGGAAGCGGACAGGGCACTTCGTCCCCTGCCGTACAAAATCGGGATCAATGTGGCACGGGCTTTCATGGTACGGAAAGGCAGAAAACGCAAAGATTCTTGACTTAGAGTATACTCCATGGATTATTGTTATCCCACAGCATCAGAAACGGAAAAACAGACGGCCCTGCAACAAAGGAGGATCTGCATTATGAAATACCGCACCATGGGAAAACTCGGCATCCAGGCTTCCGCTTTCGGCCTGGGCTGCATGCGCTTCAACGGGCCCGCTTCCGGCGACAGCACCATTGACGAGCAGAAAGCCATCTCCCTGATCCGCAAAGCCATTGACGGCGGCGTGACATACCTGGACACCGCGTATGTCTACCTGGGCAAAACCTCGGAAATCGTGCTGGGCAAAGCGCTGCTGGACGGATACAGTGACAGGGTCACCATCGCCACCAAGATGCCCGCGGAAGCCGTGAAAGACCGGGCCAGCATGGAAGCGCTCCTGGCCGAAGAGCTTGGGAAGCTGCAGACCGATCATATCGATTTTTACCTGATGCACGGCATCAATAAGGAAAAATGGGAATACTTCAAGTCCATCGGTGCACCGGAGTTCTTCAATGACATGAAGAAGGAAGGAAAGATCCGCTACAAGTGCTTCTCCTTCCACGGGCCCTACGAGGAGTTTGAGTATATCCTCAACGACTGGGACTGGGATATGGTCCAGATCCAGTACAATTTCATGGATATCAACAACCAGGCCGGGACCAAAGGTCTGGAGCTGGCCGGAAGCAAGGGCATTCCGGTAGTGATCATGGAAGGCCTGTTCGGCGGCCGCCTGGCCAACGCTCCGGACAATGTGCAGGCGCTGTATGACAACTTCCCGGTGAAACGTTCCGCGGTGGAATGGGCTTTCCGGTGGCTGTGCAACCATCCGGAGGTCTCCGTGGTGCTTTCCGGCTGCAACGAAGCGGAGCAGATTGAGGAAAACCTGCGGATCTTCGACACCGTCGATTCCGGCATCATGAGCGCCGACGAGCTGAAGCTGATTGACGACGTGCGCGCCGCCTACATCAGCCGCACCAAGATCGGCTGCACCGGCTGCCGCTATTGCATGCCCTGCCCGAACGGTGTGAATATCCCTGGCATTTTCTCCGTCTGGAACAATGTCTCGCTCTACAACGTTGATCCGAAATCCGACTGGCAGTACGGCATGATTAAAAACCAGGACAGCGGTGCGGACAAGTGCATCGGCTGCGGCGCCTGCGAAGCCGCCTGCCCGCAGCACCTGAACATCATCGAAAGCCTGCAGGCAGCCTGGAGTGACCTGAACGCTGCCGAGGGAAAATAATCTTTCCGTCACAGCACGAAAAGCGGCCCGTTGCATGGGCCGCTTTTCGTTTGGTTACCGTATTGAAACGGATTGTAAAAAGCTTGTATTATTTCACAGAAGACAGGGACAGGAAAGGTCCGGGCAGCGCGGTCTCCCCGGTCCGGGGCGTGCCGGTGATGTCGCAGGGAACGCCTTCCGCCGCTGCCACCGGTTTCACCTGTTCCGGATCGAAGATCATGTGCAGCCGTTCCAGCTGCCGCCCCATGGCAAAGGGGCCTTCCTTCGCCATCCGGAATTCCACGGTCCGCTTTTCCGTGTCCACGTCAATATCGAACCAGGCATTCTGCCCTTCCCGGTCAAACCCGCAGAACTCCTGCCAGGCCGGCAGGTTCAGGCAGACTTCCGGTTCCGGATACATAACCCGCAGGTAGCCTCCCTGCATCCGGACATAGAGGTTGCCTTCCGCCTGGTTATCCCGCGTCGGGAAATCGATCGCCGCTTCTCCGCAGTCATAGAAGATATTGTTGAAAATCTTCGCGTCCCGGGACGTACCGCCCCGTTCCATTCCGTGCATACGGAAGCCAACCGGCTTCAGGTAATATCCGCTGTGGCGGCATTTCCCGATCAGGTTATGGGCAACATACAGCCGGTCCGTTCCCTCGCCGTAAACGCCGTAGCCGTTCACCGCATCCGTCTCCCGCAGCTTGTACCAGCCGGAGGATCCGGGTTCCTGCGGAACCTTCGCAAGGTCAAACCTCCCGGGCACATTCCAGATGATGTTGTTGTCGATCAGGTTGATCCCGTCCCGGGTGCATTCGATAAAGATGGCTTCCCGCTGCTCGATTCCGTCCAGGAACCAGTTGCAGGTAATCCGGTTGTTCTCATTGCCGCAGTCCAGCCACAGGTGGTCCGCCCGTAAGGTGTTCCGGAATACGTTCCGACGGATCAGGCCGTTCACGCTGTTGTGCAGCTTGATGGCCCCGGCCTCCCAGGACAGTTCCATCTTCTGCCAGCCGGTTCCCTCGATGATGTTATCCTCGATCAGCATCTCCACGGCAAACAGGCCGGCAATTCCGCATACGCCGGCATCCAGGATCCGACATCCGCGGATTACGCTGTAGCCGATCATTTCGTCCGGCCGGTGGGTATGGTGCCAGCATTCGTTGCCCACGTCAATGGCCAGCGTATTGGACCAGTAGAAAGTGCAGTCTTCGATGATCCAGTGATGGCCCCGGTATGCCGACAGCATACCGCGCTGCGGTACCGGCGCGCCGGTTGCCGCATGTGCAAAGGTCAGGCCTTTCACCCGGATATAGTTCAGGAACGGCTTGTCCGGTGCGAAGCACTGTTCCCGTACAGTCACCTCAATCTTATGGTCATGGGGATCCTCATCTCCCGCCAGGCGGAAATGCACCTTCATGCCGTTCGCTTCCACCCAGTAGGTATTGTCCCGCTGCCCCATCAGGTAGTACAGCGGCACCTGTTCCAGCGGTTTCCCGTCGCAGAACACGCATCCCCGCCGGTTCAGGTAGGTTGTCATGTCTGTTTTGTCATATTCAATAAACAGCCGGTCGTGGATAATATTGACCGCGCAGAAGGGATTGTATCCCCGGAACAGGTCCGGATCCAGGTCATATTCCCAGATGCGGACATCCTCCTTGTCCTTCATGCGCAGCATCCAGCCCTCGCTGGGGATAAACTCCGTCACCTCTTCCGAAGCGCTGACCACCACTTCCCCGTCCCCGTAGGCTTCATAGGCAATCATATGGTCCGGATCTTCCCCGCCGCGGGCCGGGCGGACACATTCCCGGTAGGTCCCCGCATGAATCCGGACCCGGGTGCCCGGTTCAGCCACAGCCGCGGCGCGGCCGATCGTCCGGAAGGGGGCGTCTTTGCTGCCGTCATTTTCGTCCGACGCTGCAGGATTGTCTGCGCTTACGAACAGTTCCCGTGCATAAACGGGATCCTTTTCCCAGAAATGAAAACTGCTGCCATCCGGCAGGATCGCCGAGTAATCTTTCTTTTCCATGCGCTCGCCCTCTCTCTGTTTATATTTTTATCTTTTTATATCAGTTTCCGGAGCTGAACCAGAAACCGTTTTTTCCGGGTCTCATACTCAATTCCGTCATACACCGCCTTGCCGAAGCCGCGCACTGACAGCATGTCCCCTTCCTTCAGCCGGGTGCTCCGGTCTGTCACCGTCCGCCCGTTCACAAACACCTTCTCCGCCGCGAACAGCCTGTCCGCCTGCCCGCGGGAAAGATTCGCAAAGGCGGCGACCACCGCGTCCAGCCGTTCCGACGCCACGTTGACCCGCAGGGCTGCGTACCGCGGTTCCAGTTCCGGAACATCTGCCCCGGCGACTGTTGCCGTGACCGTGGTCCTCCGCACCTGGTCCAGGGAGGATGTCAGCATCTCCGCCACGGAGGACAGGCAGATAAACCAGGCGCTTTTCCCGCGCACCAGGATATCGCCGATCACACTGCGTTCAATGCCCAGGCCGAGAATGGCCCCCAGGTAATCCCGGTGCGTCAGTTCCTCCGCGTATTTATATGATTTCGGACGCACTTCAATCACCGTGAGCGGCGGCTCCGCCTTTCCGAGATCCTCCTCGTTTCCGGCGGCCAGGATCTTCCGCTCCGCGTTTTCATATCCGCCGGTAAGGAAGAAGGAAAAGCCCGCTGCTTCCCGGCTGCGGAGCAGGTCGTCCTGTTCCGCGGGAGACAGGAATCCGGAATACTGCCAGCTTCCGGTCTTCTCGCTTTTCCGGCAAAGGTCCAGCAAATGCCGGAGCATTACGTCGTTTGTTTCCATGTGTTTTTCGCTGTTGTCCTCTTCTGAAAATGCTGCGCCTCATCATACCATAAAAACAGCGGAACCGGAAGCAAAAAAAAGACACACCTGCGTGTGCCTTTTTCCGTCCGGCCTGTTTATCCGCGAAGCAGCGCCACCGCCACATCGTTCACGTTCGTTCCCGTGGGGCCGGTCATGATCAGTCCGCCGGTTTTTTCCAGTGCATGATAGGCGTCATTGTTCTTCAGCACATCGTCGATCAGGATGCCGGCTTCCTTCAGGGTACCTTTTGTATCCCCGTCCGCGTATCCGCCGGCAGCATCCGTCGGCCCGTCCGTTCCGTCGCTGCCGAAGGAGAATACGGCCGCGCTTGACATGCCTCCGATCTCGTTTCCGGCGGCCAGCGCCAGTTCCTGGTTCCGTCCGCCCTTTCCCTTTCCGGTCAGGACCACCACGGTTTCCCCGCCGGCGATGAATGCCATGGATTTTCCGCACCCCTGATGCGTCTGCAGCACGCTGGCCAGGAAGCTTCCCGCTTCCTTTGCCTGGCAGCGGAGCTGATCCGTCAGCAGCACCGGTTCATATCCCAGTTCCCGGCAGGTCTTTGCCGCTGCCGCACACAGTTCGCGCACGCTTCCGTTGATCTGTGTTTCCACATTGTCCAGTACCTTCGGCGTTTCCACCTCCAGCAACCGTTTTGCTTCTTCCGACAGGCGCAGGCTGTACTTTTCCGCGATCCGCAGCGCGTCCTTTGCCGTAGCGCTGTCCGGGCAGGCCGGGCCGGAGGCGATCATGTCCAGCGGATCTCCAAGGATATCGCTCAGCACCACGGCCACCACTTTCGCTGGCGCGCAGATTTTGGCGAACCGTCCGCCCTTGACCTGGCTCAGGCGTTTCCGGATCGTGTTGATCTCCACAATATCTGCCCCACAGGCCAGCAGCTGCTGGGTCACGTCCTGCAGTTCCTTTCCCGGCACCAGCGGTTTTTCAAACAGCGCACTGCCTCCGCCGCTGAGCAGGAACAGTACCGTGTCCTCCGCGTTCAGGTGCTCCACCAGGTCCAGCGCCGCCTGGGTTCCCCGGAAGGAATTCTCATCCGGAACCGGGTGCCCCGCTTCAAAGCATTCGCAGCGGGGAATCGGGCCCATTACATGGTCGTATTTCGTAACGACCACGCCCTGGTCAATCCGGTCACCGAGGCAGTCCGAGGCGGCTTTTGCCATCTGCCAGGCTGCCTTTCCGGCCGCGACCAGCAGCACCCTCCCCGGAAATGCCCGTCCGGCCAGTGCCCTGCTGACCGCCGCGTCCGGCTGCACCGCCGCAATCGCGTCCCGGATAATCCGGTCCGCGTCATTCCGTAAAGCACGATTCATGGGTTGTCCTCCTTGTTGATGAAAGAAAGGGCGTGCCGCGCTTTTCCCGGCACAGCACGCCCGGATGGCTTATCAGAAGATCAGGCTCAGGATGAAGATTTCGATCATCGCCGCGATACCGATCACCAGCGTCATCAGCGTCTGCGTTTTGTAGCCCTCCTCCGGCTGCATCTCCCCGAAGTTGGTCACCACCCAGAAGTAGGAATCGTTCGCGTGGGAAACCGTCATGGCGCCGGCGCCGATGGCCATCACCACCAGTGCAATCTCCACCGGCGAGGTAAATCCAAGCACAGGCAGCAGCGGAGCCACGATACCCGCCGTGGTCGTAATTGCCACTGTGGAGGATCCCTGCGCGCTCTTGAGGATGGCTGCCAGCAGGAACGGGAAGAAGATTCCCATGGCTTCCAGCACACCCGCGTTCGCCTTGATGAAGTTCACCATGTCGGAAGAGGAAATGACCTTACCCAGCACACCGCCGGCTGCCGTCACAAACAGGATCGGGCCTACGGTTTTGAGCGTCTCATTGGCCATATTGTAGAATTCCTTCATCTTTCCGGAGGTGCCCAGCTGGACGATTGCCAGGATTGTACCAACGCCCAGGGCGATAATCGGCGTTCCCAGGAAGGCCAGTCCGTCCGCAATCCACCCGGTCCATTTTGCCATGGAAGAGATGGAGGAAAGCGCCATCAGCAGGATCGGAACCACCAGCGGCGCCAGCGCGTTGCATCCGCCGGGCAGCTTACCGTATTCCGCCTTCAGTTCTTCATAGGTCTTGACAATTTCGTTTGCTCCGCCCACCTCATCCGCGCTCTTAATCTTCTTTCCGATAAACTTCGCGTAGATCAGGCCGGCAATCAGCGGGAAGATGGAGCACAGCAGGCCGATTCCGATGACCAGCAGCAGGTTGTCTCCTGCGCCCAGGGTCTGTGCCGCGGCAATGGGGCCCGGCGTCGGCGGGATAAACACATGGGAGATATACAGGCCACAGGAAAGGCAGACCGTCATCGCCACGCTGCTCACGCCTGTGCGCTTCACCAGCGCCTTACGGATCGGGTTCAGGATGACAAATCCGCTGTCGCAGAAAACAGGAATGGAAACCACCCAACCCATCAGCTCAATCGCCAGCTGGGGATGCTTCTCGCCCACCAGCCGGATCACCATGTCCGCCAGTTTCAGGGCTGCGCCGGTCTTTTCCAGCACGGTTCCGATAAAGGCGCCGAGGATAATCACAATACCGATGGAGGTGAATGTGCCGGAGAAACCGGCCCCGATGACAGACGGCAGCCCGCTCACCTTTGTACCGTCCTCAAGGGTTTTGTCCACCAGCGGAATCCCGGCGATAATACCGAGCACCAAAGAAATGGCCATGATCGCGAGGAACGGATGAACCTTCAGCTTGGAGATCAGAAGGATCATGATCACAATCGCGATCACGAATGCGATGATAAGCGGTACCCCTGTCATAAGTAACCCCTCCTATTCAATTTGTACGGCGCCCTCGCCGCTGTTACCCTTATTCTACCATATTCTCCCAGTCCGTCAACTGTTCCGTGCTATAAAAAAACCGGCCCGAAGGCCGGAAGAAGATTATTTCTTTGTCAGCCGGATCACGTTCCAGCTCAGGGCGGGCAGCCGGATGCTCATCCTGCCGCCGTCAATCTTGCCGCCGCGGCCCTTCTTCGGTACCACTGTGTCCGGATGCTCCTCAGTATTGATCGCCTTTACGTCGTCGTGATGCAGCACAATGTGTTCCGCGATCTTCAGGTCTCCGAAAGCGCGCAGGTCGCACTCCAGCGGAATCGCGTCCTGCAGGTCCCGGTTCACCGCGAAAATCGTTACGCTGCCGTCGTCTCCCAGCACCGCCGCAGCGTCCACCAGCGGCACCTTTTCGTAATCCTTGCAGTCATAAACCGGCGAAGAGATCACCGGCCGGAGCGCGGTTCCCCGGCCATACTTCGAAGCATGCATCATCGGCCAGAAGATCGTCTGCGCCCATACGCCTCCGCCGTTCCGGGTCATAATCGGCGCGATGACGTTCACCAGCTGTGCCAGGCAGGCCACTTTGACCCGGTCTGCGTTCTTCAGGAAGGTGATCAGGATTGCGCCGGCCAGCAGTGCGTCCTCGAAGTTATAGACATCCTCCAGCAGCGGAAGCGCACGACCCCACTTCTCCGCCTTCAGGACCTCCTTGTCCTGTTCATTGGAGTGATACCAGACATTCCACTCATCGAAAGACAGGTTCAGTTTTTTCTTTGCATGCTTCTTGGCCCCGACAGCGTCGCACAGCGCGACCACTTCCTTGATAAAGTCATCCAGGTCCATACTCCGGGCCAGGAATCCGGGCGTATCGCCGGTGGGATTTCCATAATAACGATGGAGGGAAACATAATCCACATTGTTGTAGCACTGGTCCAGCACCTCGTATTCCCAGGCACCGTAGGTCGGCATATCATGTCCGCAGCTGCCGCAAGCCACCAGTTCAATGGAAGGATCCACCCATTTCATTACCTTGGCGGCCTCATTTGCTGTCCGCCCGTATTCATAAGCGGTTTTGGCGCCCATCTGCCAGGGGCCGTCCATTTCGTTGCCCAGGCACCAGAGCTTGATATTGAAAGGATTCTTCGCGCCGTTTTTGATCCGCAGGTCGCTCCAGTAACTGCCGCTCTTGTGGTTGCAGTACTCCACCACATTCCGGGCTGCGTCCGCACCGCGGGTGCCCAGGTTAACCGCATACATGACCTCCGTGTTGGCCTTCTTCGCCCAGTCCACGAATTCATGCAGACCCACCTCATTGGTTTCCGTCGTGCCCCAAGCCAGGTCCAGCCGCTTCGGCCGTTGATCGCGCGGGCCGATGGAATCCTCCCAGTTGAAGCCGGATACAAAATTTCCGCCCGGATAGCGAACGACCGGAATCCCCAGTTCCTTTACTTTTTCAATCACGTCCTGCCGGAAGCCGTTTTTGTCGGCAGTGGGATGGTCAGGCTCGTAAATCCCGCCGTAAACCGCCCGGCCCAGATGCTCAATAAAGGAGCCGTAAATACGGGAATCAATCGCGCCAATGGAATAATCCCTGTCCAGAATCATTTTTGCCTTTTTCATTTTCTGCGTCTCCTTTTTTCTTTGTTCACAGGTCAGTTCCGTACTACTATATCATAAATGCCGGAAATGTAAACATGCATGTTTTCAGAATATCATCGTCCTCCGCAGGTCCCTGCCGGACATTGTCCGCTCCTGCCGGATCATGGTATAATCAGAGCAGTAAATCAGCTTCAGGCTGTGCATTGGAGGAACGGATCATGAACCGGGAAGACAGGAAAGTTACGGAGGCCTATATTCAGGCTGTCCTGTCTGAACGGGAGCAGTGCCTGTATCAGAACGCGCTGAACAAGGTGCGCGTCATCACCCGCAGCATGAAGCCGGCGGAAAAGGAAGAATACCTGCAGAGCGACGCCTTTCGGAACACCCTGCGCCAACTGCAGCGGCGGGACCGGATTTACCAGGGACTGCTGCATCACGAGCTGGTGCAGCCTGGCGCGCAGAGTGAACGGGACCGCCTTTCCCGGCTCATCGCCGGTGAACTGCAGGCTGGCAGGAAGGTGAATCTCTCCTTCCTGCGCACGGTGGATAAGTGCCATGTTCCGCTGGAAAAAGCATACCGCGCCATCCAGGTGATCCGGGAAGGAACCCTGCGCCACTGGATGGATGACCATATCGGTTCCCTGACCGTCCGGGCGGAAAACAAGATCGTCCTTTGGATGCGCACCGGGGACGCGGCTTCCTGCCTGCGGGGGGAAGATACCGAAACCTCCGTCGTCCGCCGGGTGATGCAGAAGTCTTTCCCCGGCGGCCTCACCGCAAAAAACATATCGCCGGCTTTCCGGCCCGGTACGCTGGATTCCTTTATCCGTACGGAAGCCTGCAAGGCCTTCCCGGAACTGCAGGCCTGCCGGAATGTCCGAATGCCCTCCGGGGAGTCGGTTTCCACCGGCATGAACCGGGAAACGGAGCGCGGTGAACGCCTCGTCCTGAATTCACTGAACCGCCGCTTCTCCCGGGAGCGGATCCGCCGCCTCCTGGAGCGGAATCCGGAGCTGATCCGCCTCCAGAAACAGCAGGATGCCGCCGGCCGGCGGGAAAAACGGATCCGTGCCGCCCTGCTGGACGCAATCCCGGAGCATTACAGGGACCTGTATCCCCTCGCCCGGCAGATGAAGCGCCATTTCTTCCTCCATCTGGGGCCCACCAATTCCGGCAAAACCTATGAAGGCGTCCAGCGCCTCCGCGGTGCGGAAAACGGGCTTTACCTGGGGCCCCTGCGGCTGCTGGCCGCAGAGCAGTTCGAAGCCCTGAATATGGACGACGTCCCCTGTTCCCTCGTCACCGGTGAAGAGCAGATCCGTGTTCCCTTCAGCCGGGTCCAGTCTTCCACGGTGGAGATGGCCGATCTGAAAACACACTACGACGTCGCTGTCATTGATGAATGCCAGATGATCGCCGACCGGAACCGGGGCGGCGCCTGGACCGCCGCCATCCTGGGCCTGTGCGCGGAAGAAATCCACGCCTGCGCCTCTCCCGACGCGGAAACCCTGCTGACCCGGATTATCGCGGAATGCGGCGACGAGCTGACGGTTGTGCGTCATGAGCGCATGACACCGCTGGAGGTCGATAAGGACGGTTTCCAGTTCCCGACCTCCGTCCGTCCGGGGGATGCGCTGATCGTCTTTTCCAAGGCCCGGGTGCATGCCGTCGCAGCGGAGCTGCGCTCCCGAGGCTATAAAGTATCCCTGATCTACGGTGCGCTTCCCCCGGATGTGCGCCGGAACCAGGCGGACCGTTTCATGCGGGGTGTCACGGAAGTGGTCGTTTCCACCGACGCGATTGCCATGGGTATGAATCTTCCGATCCAGCGGGTCGTTTTCCTGGAGTCGGAGAAATACGACGGGGATGTCACCCGCCCGCTGACAGATGCGGAAATCAAACAAATCGCCGGCCGTGCCGGCCGGTTCGGAAAATATGAAATCGGTTATGTGAACGCTTTCGGTTTTAAGAAAGAAGTGGCCCGGGCTCTGGCCCGCCCGCTGCTGCCCCTGACGGAAGGCGTCATCAGCTTCCCGGATTCCCTGCTGGGAATACCCCTGCCGCTGATGCGCATCCTGGATCAGTGGCTCCGCATGCAGGATAAAGGCTGTTTTTCCAAAGCATCCACTGTCCGCATGGCGGAACTGGCTGCCATGATGGAAACGCCGAAAACCGACCGGCACCTGCTGTACCGGTTCCTCTGCATTCCGTTTGACGAAAAGGAGCAGGACCTGCTCGCCCGCTGGAAAGCCATGTATCACGCTGAATGCCAGGGCATCCATATCAGCGTCCTGCCGGAGCTGCCGGAAATGCTGGATCCAGAATCCTGTACAATCAGTATGCTGGATACGCTGGAAGCGGATTACCGGCGCTGCGACCTGTATTACAACTATGTACGCCTCTTCCTGGAGGATCCGGATCCCCTGCTGGCGGAAATCCAGCGCCGCAAGGACCTGATCTCCCAAGGTATTGTGCATATCCTCTCCACACAGAAGCTGCAGCAGCGCACCTGCCCTTCCTGCCGCCGCCGTCTGCCCTGGAACTGGCCCTACCGTCTCTGCGATACCTGCCACAGCATCGGCCGCAGGCGCTGAAACGTTATTTTCCCTGTTTTTCCTCTTCGTAGTCTTTCAGCTTTCCGCTGAAAAAGTTCAGTTTCCAGGTGACTTTATCCAGGTATTTCTGCATTTCCTCCATCCGCCGGATCACGTTTTCCCGGTGCTCCCGCAGCAGCTCCACGCGCTCCTTCAGCGTCTGGTCCCCTTCCCTGGTCAGTTCCACGAAGCGCAGGATCTCCTGCAGGGACATGCCTGTGTTTTTGAGACAGCACACCAGTCCGAGGGCTTCCAGGTCCTCGTCCGTATACTGACGGAATCCGCCGGCGCTCCGTTCCACGCCGGTAATCAGTCCTTCTTTTTCATAATAGCGCAAAGTATGGGCAGACAGGCCCGTTTTTTTGCTCACGTCCTGAATGGAATACATGGAATAACCCTCCGATGTTATTAGAGTTTGCTCTAAGGTTAGCGTCATTATAGGGTTTCGGCGAAATTCTGTCAACCACCGTCCAAAGGAAACATACACAGCATTTCCATTTTGTGGTATCATCATGGCAGGAGCTTACAGGGAAAGGGGGAAGCATCGTGAAAAGAGCCGTAAAACAGGTGGCTGTCAGCGCGCTGCTGCTCCTGGTCCTCTGCCTGGTCTGCCGTTTTGTTTTCTACCGCACCTATTCAACATATTACCCGTATAATGCGCAGCCTTCCGATTCCCCAGCAGATTTTCAAGTCATCTCCGAGGATCCGGAAATCGCGACCGGAGCCGTGACAGAAATCCGGGACGGCGCCCTGAAAATCGTCGTCACTCCCGGGCAGGCCGGGGAAACTTTCCTGCAGATCACGAACGCTGCCGGGGAAACCATGGGCTATGTTCCGGCCCGGGTCACCCGGTTCCGCACGGTTTATAACATTTCCATCGGCGGCTTCAGCGGCGACACGGTTGCCATGCTCGCCTCAACTGTCTTCTGGCTGCTCACCGGCGCGATCATGCTCTGGAACTTCTTCCAGTCAAAGGGCTCTTCCTTCTATCAGTATCAGACGATCTGGTTCATCGGTTTCTCCCTTTTCGCACTGACCACCGGCTTCTGCCTGCTGGAGGTATCCATCCGCCACATGATCAGCCCGGCCAACAATTCCATGCTCTATGTATATTCCTCCCTCAGCGGCGCTTCCGTCCGCTTTATGGAAACCACTTCCATCCCGTTCATCATCTTTGCCTCGGCCATGGCTGTCAGCAATATTGTGCTTCTCCGTCATCAGCGTTTCCGGCTGCAGAATGTGCTTGGCCTCCTGGTCAGCATCCTGCTGATCGCGGGCGTTGTCCTCTTCTTCTATTTCTGTTCACAGGATTTCTCCGGATCCGAGCAGGAATACAGGATCCGTTCAACCCTGGAGAACACCGCAGCCACGCTGTTTGCCTATTTTGAGTGCATGCTGGCCGCTTCGGTCATCTGCGGTCTCAAGGCTGCCCGGCACAAGCCTGCCCAGGATAAGGATTTCATCGTCATCCTTGGCTGCTGGTTCCGGAAGGACGGCTCCCTTCCGCCCCTGCTGAAGGGCCGGGTGGATAAGGCGCTCTCCTTCTGGCACTCCCAGAAGGAAGCCACCGGCCGGGAGGCCTGCTTCGTTCCCTCCGGCGGCCAGGGGCCGGATGAATCCATGCCGGAGGCGGAAGCCATGCGGCAGTATCTCCTTTCCCAGGATGTTCCGGACCACCTGATCCGCCCGGAAACCGCCTCCAAAAATACGCTGGAAAATATGTCCTTCTCCAAAAAAATCATCCGGGAATCATCCCCGGATGCGAAAGTTGTTTTTTCCACCACCAGCTACCACGTCTTCCGCAGCGGCATCTGGGCCAACCTGGCCGGCCTTCCGGCGGAAGGCATCGGCAGCAAAACAAAATGGTGGTACTGGCCGAATGCCTTCATGCGGGAAACCGCCGGACTGCTCCGGAAAAGATGGAAACAGGAAATTCTCCTGCTCGTTGTCCTGCTTGTCTGGTTCGGTACCCTTTCCATGATCCTGGGATAACGCTTCCGGGAATCCTGTCTTTAAACAACCTCTTTTCTTTTTCCGGCAGCTGATGTATGATCCGCTATATGCGGAAAAACGGCACGGAAAGGGGTGAGGCAGCATGCAGCGGAAAGGCGGTTTTGACCGTACCATGCTGCATACTATCTTTACCCTGGCCTGGCCGACCATGCTGGAACAGCTGACCCAGACAGCCGTGCAGTACATCGATACCGCCATGGTGGGTTCCCTGGGCACGGAAGCAACAGCAGCTGTCGGTGCCACCACAACGGTAAACTGGATGTTCGGAAGCATCGTATCCGCGGTGGGCACAGGTTTCCTTGCCTTCATCGCGCGCCAGTTCGGCGCCGGTCGCCCGGACCGCGCCCGGCAGGCCGGTGCGCAGGCATGCACTGTGGTACTGCTCCTGGGTTCCCTCCTGACCGCGATTACCATGGCCCTTGCAAGGCAGATTCCGGTATGGATGCAGGTTGTTCCTGAAATCCAGGATCTGGCCTCCAGGTACTTCAGGATTCTCTACATGCCGATGCTGTTCCGTACCGCATCCATCCTGTTCGGTATGGTGCTGCGATCCGCCCGGGATTCGCGTACACCCATGCGCATCGGCCTGGCAGTCAACGGTATCAATGTAGTCCTGAATTTCTTCCTGATTTATCCGGCCCGCACCGTTTCCCTGCTGGGAACGGATATCCGCCTGCCCGGTGCCGGACTTGGTGTGGAAGGTGCCGCCTGGGCCAGCGCAGCTGCTTTTGTCTTCGGCGGCATCGCGATGAGCGTTGCCCTGTGGCGCCATCCCGTGATTTCACCCCGGGGGTATTCCTTCCGTCCAAACCGGGAAATTCTCCGTCCCTGTTTCCGGGTGGCCCTGCCGAATCTGGCACAGCGGTTTGCGACCACTTTCGGGTATGTGGTTTTCGCCTCCATGATCAACCGTCTCGGGGAAGTATCCACCGCCGCCCACACTGTGGCGAACACAGTGGAAAGCCTGTTTTATATTCCCGGATACGGCATGCAGTCTTCCGCAGCCACGCTGAGCGGAAACGCCTACGGTGCGAGAGACCCGAAACGCCTGAAGAACCTTGGCAGTACTATCCTCCCCCTGGAGATCGGCCTGATGATCCTCTCCGGCAGCCTGTTGTTTATTTTCGCCGAACCACTGGTCCGGCTCTTCAGCAGCAATGAAGAAGTCATCCGCCTGGGTACGACAGTGCTCCGTATGGTGGCCGTCTCCGAACCTTTCTATGGGGTTCCGATTGTGGTGGAAGGCCTGATGCAAGGCGTGGGAAAAACGGTGGCGCCCTTTGTCTATAACCTGATCGGGATGTGGGCAATACGGGTTGCCGGAACCTTTGTCTGCACGCATTTCCTGGGGCTCGGCCTTGTGGCTGCCTGGGGATGCATGATCGCCCACAATCTACTGCTGGCCGGTTTCTTTACCTGGCACTATCTCTCCGGCCGCTGGAATCCGCTTTCCCCGAAGGCAGACGGAGCTGAAGCAGAAAAAAAAGAACCTGCGAATCCGCCAGGCAAAACCTGAAATCTGACAACCGCCAGAGCAGGACCGGATTCATTGACAAATAACGGAAAAGCAAGTAAAATTGGCCCTGCATGAAAATGCAGGCACCCGTAGCTCAGTAGGATAGAGCGGCCGCCTCCTAAGA
>JAFSOC010000015.1 GCA_017447185.1 Clostridia bacterium
ATACTTTTTCCTTCTTTGAAGTGTTCGTCAATGATTTTTAAAATTTGATCTTCTGACAATTTCCTTTTTCGCATATAAGATTGCTCCCTCCATGTGACAGTTTTTGTTTTCCTGTCTTTCATAGAGGGAGCATATCAAAATGGCCAGCAAGAAAAAAATTTTTATTTTCCGTCTTTCAGCACGGAAAGACGGAAAACGACGATCAGGAGAATGTAGCAGACGGTCTTGGGCAGCATCAGCATACCCAGGATCGGAACGGCGCTGGCGCCCACGGCCACAGGGATATAGAACAGGAAGGACAGAAGGACAAAGAGCCAGACCAGGCGGAAACGGCGGTTTTCATTCCGGGTGCCGTAATACAGCGCGCAGATCATCGCACCGAGGATAACAAAGGGGATGTTCCGGATGATACCCCAGGTCATGTCGCTGCTGTTCTGCAGCCAGCCGTTCTGCGGGAAGGCGCACAGGACGACGCGGACGGCAGCAAGAATCCAGACAGCCGCGGTCACGTTCCGGTTTGCCGGCTTCCCGTAATAGCCGAGCCAGATATCATACATCAGGACGTAGAACACCGTCATCGTCACGGACGTGATGAGTTTGCCGATGCCCAGCGCCGCCGTGAAATCTGCGGCTACAAAATAGTTGAGCACCCGGGGAACCAGGTGGAAAGCATCGCCGCAGCCCAGGATCAGGGCGGCCAGGCCCATCTGCTTTCCGGTGCGGGTTTTTGCTTTGGCCAGCATCACGCATCCGCTGGCGATGGCGAAAATCAGGTACAGGATATCAAATGCCGATTCTCCGTATTTCATGGGGTTTTATCCTTTCTTCAGTTACCGGTGCTGTCATTCGGCGGCGGCCCTGACATCAACGGCGTTTTCCACTTCTCCGGTTTCCATATTCACATGGACGGTATACCGCGGCAGTCCGACATCGATCAGGGAGACGACCCAGCAGAGCTTTCCCCCGCATTCGCCGGGAGCGACAGCGGCGTCGCTGCAGAATTTACCCTCCATATAATTCCGGACGTGGACGTAGGCGATCCGTGCCGCCTGCTCCGCGGAAACGGCAGCCCGGGCAGGATCGAAGCCTTCAGCCTCCTCCGGGTCGGCCACAAACAGGAGCAGGTCATCCACCAGGATTACGGTTCCCCGGACATCGAAGATGGGTTCGCCATAGCCGTGGGGGCCGTTTTTGATGACAACCAGCCGGTCCTCCGTGACGCTGTCCGGCAGGAAATTGTAATTATACCCATCCAGGATGTATTTTTTCTGCAGCACCGGATCATAGACGGTCATCTCCGTGCGGACCATGCCGCTGCCGAACATCCGTGTGCTGCAGAAATCCACACAGCCGTCCCCCGTGACATCAAACCAGAGGTATAACGGGCGGGGATTCTCCGTGATCGGAAACCGGATTTCCGTGCCGTCCGGGATAAACCTGATCTGCTGCAGGATGATCTCTTCCGCACTGAACCCGTGGGCGGCAAGGTTTTCCTCCGCGGTCTGATTCTCCTCCGCTCCGGCGGCGGAAAGGCAGAGGACCCAGATCAGAATCCCGAGCCATCCGGCAATCTGCTTCAATCTTCTTCCGGTCATTGTTTCAGCCTCCTGGAATCATTACACATTATTCTATCATGAATGGACCGATTCGGGAAAGGGGAGCGCAGGACCCAAAGAAAAAGCAGGGCTTTCGCCCTGCTTCATGTGTTTCACCTGTCCAATCAGTAACCGATCTTGTCCAGCTTCACGAAGATTACCGGATGGGTTTTTCCGTCCTTGAAATACTTGTTGGTTTCGTATTCGCTCAGCTCGGTGATCTCGCCGTTCAGGATGCCGGCCATTTCGTCTTCCGTGAAGGCTTCCCTGGCGAAATCATCCGGAATGCTGTCAATGCCGCTGATCAGGGCCAGCCGCGCATAACCGTTGCTGACGCTCATGCAGCGCCACTCGAGGTCTTCCTTCGTCTTGTCGCCGTCGAAGTCATAGTGGCCGTACCGGATGGTTTTGCCGTCTGCCTGGTGCGCCTTGCGGACAATCGTCGCGCTGATGGTTACGCCGCCGCCGCGCTTCACGATGACTGTCCAGGTGCCGTCGCCGTTGTCAATCAGTTCCGCCACATCGCCGGCATTCACGCCGGTGATCCTGTAGCCCTTCTTCGCGGAAACCGTCACGCCGATCTCGTCGCCTTCATGGGCGAGAAGCAGGTCATTGACCGAGTCATAGGTCACGCCGGTCAGGTCGATATTGCCGTTCTTGTTGTCTTCCACCTTGATGATGTACTGGATGTACTTGGCCAGTTCCCCCACCAGTTCCTCAGACGCTTCGGGGGAGAGGTATCCGCCGGTCAGCCGCCGGGTCTCAGCGTATTCCTGGCCATCTTCCGTCCAGTTCACATCCACGTCACTGGCCGAGATCTGCGCAGCCACCTGGAAGTATTCTCCGTCAGTGGGCTTGATTTCGTAGATCTTGATATCCGGGAGATCAGGAAGTTCGACGGTTTCACTTTCGCTGATGTCCTGGCTCATCACCACCAGCAGCGGAATGCTGTCGCCTTTGGCACTGAGGGTGCCTTCGATGATCAGTTCACCGGTCGCTTTTTCGCCGGCTGCCGGGGCGCTGATTTCAACAACGCCGTCCCGGATGTCGCCAAATTCGAAATCTGCGAAGACTTTTTCTTTCGTTTCCTTCACAGCCTTTTCATATGCAGTGAGCTCTTCGTCATCGGCTTCTTCGTCTTCGGCGGCTTCTTTGTCCTCTTTCTTTTCTGTTTCGCTGTTATACACGTCGCCGCCGATCCGGATGCTTGCGTTCGAGCCCATTTCAATCGCGGAATCCTTCTCAGAGGAAACGTTTCCGCAGACATTGATCTCGGTTTTACCGTAGGTGGAGATGGCTTCTTCATCTTCAGCAGAAACATTTCCGCCAACGAAAACGGTGGATTCATCTTCAATGTATTCGAGCTCGCCGGTTTCCGGATCTGTGTATGTGCACGGTTTGGCGCTGATACCTTCGTTTGCGGTCACATCGCCGAGGACGGCCACCCCGGACTTCCCGGTAACATTTATGCCTGTTCCGCCCTCGGCTGTGACGTCCCCTTCAACCGTAACCAAAGCAGTGGTCAGGGGCCAGTACCAGGTACCTTTTTCTTCATCGTACGCAGAACCCTGCGTCACCCGGATGCCTCTGTCACTGCCGTTCACATTCTGGCTGACCGTCACGACCGAATTGCCGCTGGCCAGGATCGCTGTTCCAACATAGCGCGTTTCATCCTCGCCGTCTTCACCCTCGACGGTGATTGCATAACCGGCGTTGACGGCTCCGTCGACATTCACGGTGGTTTCGTTCCGGGAGATCACGCCATATGTTTTACCGTTGACGTCTCCCCCCACCGTTACGCTGGCGTATCCTTCCACCACCACGCCGGTGCCATGCACGGCGCTCACATCGGCCATGACGGTGGTTTCGGAACGGTTGGGCCTTACTTCTTCGGAATCGCCGTATACATAATCATTCAGGGCAACCACACCGTAATTCGCGGATTCAACCTCTCCGCCAACGAAAACGGTGGATTTGCCGTTTGCAAAAATACCGGATCCCACCGGGTTGTCTGTGTCGAAGTCATGGCCCGCGTAAACAGCGCCGTCCACCTCTACAACCGCATTATCGTCTGTATCGACGCCGATGCTGTAGGCTTCCACGTAGCCGGCAGAAACTGTGCTGTCTTCAAAAGCCTGAATACCTTCGCCCTCGGCAGTATACACACCGCCGACCACGGAAACGGAGGATTTACCGGTGGCCTGGATCGCATGTCCATCGCTTTCAAGGTCGCCGGCGACGGTAACATGGGCCTGATCTTCCGTGCTGATGCCCTTATCGTTCTCGGAGACGACATTTCCTCCCACGGAAATATACGCATCACCGGTTGCGGTGATGGCAGTCTTGTTGCTCATGACATTGCCGCCAACCGTGATGTCCGCTTCGCTCTCCGCAACGATTCCCTGACCGTGCCCGGCAGCGACATCGCCATCCACGGTGATCACAGACTCGTTGGGGATCGGAATATCTTCATACGTTTCCAAGTCCACGGTTGTTGTATCCGGGGTCACAATGCCGTCGTTTACGCTGTTCGCATCCCCGGAAACTTCCACCTTGCCGCTGCCGGTGGCCTTGATGGCCTGGCCCTTGTATTCAATCTTTTCTGTGCCGCCCGGGAAAACGGTTTTGTCCGCATAGCCGCCGTTCACATTTCCAAGCACCTCGATATGGGCGTTGTCTTCCGCAAGCACGCCTTCCGAGTAGCCCTTTACATTCTTGCCGACGATCACCAGACTGTCATCCTCTGCCTGGACGCCGGAGCCGATATGATAGGTCGTTTTCGATCCGTCAGGATCTTCGTAGGAAGCCTCCATGCCGCTTTCCACGGTGCCGGCGGCAACAACAGCGGATTCGCCGCCCGCATGGATACCGATGATGGCACTCGTTACATCACCGGTGGCAAATACACTGGAAGTGTTTGTGATCATGGATTCTGTTTCTTTATCGTAGAAATTCGGCGTGGCGATGCCCATGGCAGTTTTTTCGCTGCCGACGTTTCCGTTCACGGTGGCGGCGTTTTCCCCGCCCTCCATCCGGAGCTGACCTGCAACTTCACCGTTGACGGTCAGCATGGCACCGCTGGGCTCAAACACGATTTCATCTTTCACGTCCCCGGTGATGGTATAGGTTTTACCATCCGGGTATTCTTCCAGTACGCCGGCGTCGTAGGCGCCTTCGTACAGCACATTGCCTTCCTGGTCTTCCACAACAATGATCGGAGCCAGGCCCGTTTCGCCTTCCGCGAATACGAGGCCGCCGGTCAGGACCATCGATAAGGCAAGAATCAAAGCTAAAATTTTCTTCACGTTTTTTTCCTCCTGTTTATTTGGGGTTGCCGGATTGTATGGATTTGTTTGGCAGATGAGTTATATTAATGCGGATGGGGCTGATTTGTCAAATCCTTAAGATCATGGGAATCTGGAAATGCATTTTTATACTGTTCCTGTGATTGCTGTCCCGGAGGGGAAGGTGATATAATAAGGCAGACTCACGCAAAGAAAAAAATATATACAGGAGGCGCACCGTGACACAGGGAATCGCACACGTAGCATTCAATGTAAAAGACATGGACAAAACCATCGCTTTCTATGAGAACACGCTGGGGTTCAAAAAAGCCTTCGACATCCAGCGCCCGGAGAACGGGGAACCGTGGATCGTATATGTTTACGGCGGGGGCGGACAGTTCATCGAGCTGTTCTACGGCGGGACAAAGGAAATCCCGTACAAAGATGAGAACATCGGGTTCTTCCATATCTGCGTCGCCGTGGATGATATCCAGGAAGCCTGGAAGAAGGTGCTGGAAACCGGAGCTCCCCAGGATGATCCGCCCAAGCAGGGTGCGGATTTCAACTGGCAATGCTGGACCCACGATCCGGACGGGAACAAGATTGAACTGATGCAGATCAGCAAGGACAGTCCCCAGATGAAATTCACCGAAAGCTGCAAAGGCTGAAGAAGCAAAAAACGGAGTTGTCTCAAAATGATCTGAGAGGATCATAAGAGGCAACTCCTTTGCTTTCTTTACTGATTGTCTTTGCTTTCTTCCCTGGCTTTCCTCGAGAGGGTGAAGTAATAGGTAAAGATCTCCGCCACGGTGATCACTGCCAGGAAAATGAGGCTGAAGGTGCCGAAAAACGCATCCTTTGCGGGCTTATGATCAATGAGCATACTGAAGACCAGGGCATAAATCAGATAGGTGCACAGCCCGAAGAGTATTCCCCGCAGAATGGCATTTTTCAGGATTTCCTTATTCATGGGCTTCTTTCATCCTCCCGTAATTTTTTGTATATCATAGCCTACAAAACGGCCCGGCGTCAAACCTGAAAATGCTCATACAGATGAGCCTTACAGGATGTTGCTGCGGAAAAGCTCCAGGGCTTTTTGCATGCAGAGGGGATTGGCAGCCAGGATGGCGGCGGAAAGATCGTAATCCATTTTGCCGCCTTCCAGGGGCATCTGTATTTCTCCGCCCGCTTCCTGCACGATGAGGCTGCCGGCGGCATAATCCCAGGGTTTCAGCCGCAGCTCGAAGTAGATATCGTGCCTTCCGCAGGCCAGGTAAGCCAGGTCCATGGCCGCGGAGCCGCTCCGGCGGATATCCGCGCACCGGTGGAGGAACGCACCGGCCAGTTTCATACTGGCATCCTCCAGCTCCTCATAGTAAGGCGCGGTTCCGACGGCCACCAGCGCAGTGTCAAACGGGGTGGCGGATACATGGATCGGGCGGCCGTTGAGAAAAGCGCCGCCGCCGGCTTCGGCATAAAACAGTTCCTTCGTGAAGGGCTGCCAGATCAGGCCGGTGACCGGCTTCCTGTCCCTGCACAGCGCAATGGACACCGCGGAAAGACGGTAATCATGGATCATGTTGGTGGTGCCGTCCAGGGGATCCACGATCCAGGTGGGAGCGTCCGTCAGGGCCTGGTTTTCCTTTTCCTCCCCGATAAACGCGGATCCGGGAAGCAGCTGTAAGAGCTTCTCCTCCAGGAAGGCCTGGACCTTACAGTCGATGTTTGTGACATAGTTGGCGTGGCCTTTCTTGCTGACCACGTCCGTCAGCTCATCCTGGCGGAAAAACGCGCCTGCTTCCTGCGCAATCTGAATCAGCCTGTCTTTCATAGATATCCTCCGGTTTTAAATTACGGGGGTATCATAACACAATTAAACGGTGAAAAAAAGCTGCCCATCAGGGGCGAAAAAGGGCGGGAATCCTCCGGAAACTTGAAAAAAAGGGGGAAATATGGTATAAATGCGGACTGTATCCGATATTTACATACTCCCGGAGGGAAACATGCAGACACCCGCAGAAGCCAGGAAAGGACTTTCTCTGAAAACCGTATCGATTCTGATGATGGCCGTTTCGCTGGTCATTACGGTTGTGCTGCTGATTACGGGTATCCAGACCTTCCGGAGCTTTGGAAACATGGAAAAATCGACCGAGGACTATATCAGCCTGGCGGAAGCCGCCAATGAGCTGATGGCAGCCTCGGACTACCTTACGGAAGAAGTGCAGTGCTACACGGTAATGGGCGACAGGACCCACCTGGACCGATACTTTGAGGAGGCGGACGTCACCCGCCGCAGGGAGCATGCCCTGGTGACCATGCAGGAGGCCCTGCCGCATTCTTCGGCCCTGGAGGAACTGAAACGGGGCATGATGGAATCCGTGTCCCTGATGGACCGGGAATTCTACGCCATGCGCCTGATGCTGGAAGCCCGGGGCGACACGGATATGCCGGAAGCGGTAAAGAATGTGGAACTGCGGGAAGGAGACAGCGCCCTTTCCGCGGAGGAAAAAATCGCCAAGGCCCGGAGCATGGTGCATGACGAGGCGTATTACACGAAGAAAAGCCGGATCCGGGTGAATATGGACCGGTGCATTGAAGCCCTGAAGAACGACACCCATGGCACGCAGCAGGAAATGGAAGACAAAGCCCGGCGGGACCTGATCTGGATGGTGATCCTTGTGTTCACCCAGTCAGCCGCCATGATCACCATGATCTGGATGACCACCCACCTGGGGGTGAATCCGGTGCTGCAGGCAGTGGAACATATCAAAAAGGACCAGAAGCTGCCGATCGTCGGGGCCTCTGAATTCCGCTACCTGGCCGGAACCTACAATGTGATGTACAACGCCTACAAGAAGAGCGTGGCGAACCTCAGCTTCAAGGCCTCCCACGACGAGCTCACCGGCGTTTACAACCGGGCGGGTTATGACCTGATTAAAACTTCCCTGGACATGAATTCCACCGCCCTGATGATCTTTGACGCGGACCAGTTCAAGCACATCAACGACCAGTACGGCCATGAAGCAGGGGATAAGACGCTGAAAAAGATCGCCGCGGTGCTCAAAAGGAACTTCCGCTCGGATGACTATATCTGCCGGATCGGCGGCGATGAATTCGTCGTGTTCATGGTGCATCCCACGGACCATCCGGAACGGCTGATCACGAAGAAAGTCAGGCGGATCAACCAGGAACTGAGTGAAGAGCAGGACGAACTGCCCCGGGTAACGCTCAGCGTCGGCGTTTCCTACCAGCCGGAAGGCGCGGATCCGGAAGAAATGTTCCGGCAGGCGGATGTTGCCCTCTATTACGTAAAGGAACACGGCCGGGACGGCTGCTGCTTCTATTCAGACGCACTGAAGGGGAAAACAAAGCCCCAGGCATAAATCATCTCTCAAAAAACCATACAAAGACAAGGAAAACGGCCATAAAAATTCTTTTCAAGCACTGGCTTTTTATGGTAATATAATCTGTAATGTAAAAAGAAAGAATACCCATATGGCCCGCGGGCCTTTTCATTGGATATTCTGAGCAAAAAAACGGGATGCTTTTACACGCATCCGAGCCTTTATTTTCGGCTGAAAGGACTTTGCTTTTATGACACTCCAGGAACTTTACGCAAGCGTCGGAGAAGATTACGAAGCGGCGATCCGCGTGATGCGGATGGACAAGCTGGTGGACAAGCATATCCGGCGGCTGCCGGGGAGCGGCGTGATGGAGCGCCTGAGCGCGGCGGGGGAAACCATGGACCCGACGGAGCTGTTTGAGGCGTCCCACGCCATGAAGGGCGTCTGCGGAAATCTTGGACTGGCCAATCTTTCCGCCGCGGTATCGGAGATCACAGAGGAATTCCGCCCGGGCAAAACGAGGAAGATGACGGACGCGGATGTGACTGAAAAACTGCAGTCGATTTCCGTCCGGTACGCCGCAGTGGCGGAGGGCATCCGCAGCTATGAGGCATCAAACCCGTAAGCAGGGGAAAAACCAACCGAAAGGGAAGACTGCGATGAACAGCCAACCGAACCAGGGGAAGCGGACCTTTACCCCCTATCTGACAGCCATCGGCGCGTGGGCGCTGGCTTTCGGCAGCAGTGTCGGATGGGGTTCCTTTGTCATGCCCGGGAATACGTTCCTGCCCCTGGCCGGGCCGGTGGGCTCCGCCCTGGGCCTGGGCCTGGGCGCCATCGTGATTCTGATCATCGCCGCCAACTACCACTTCCTGATGAACCGCTACCCGGATGCGGGCGGCACCTATACCTACACCAAGAAAAGCTTCGGATACGACCACGGTTTCCTCAGCGCCTGGTTCCTGATCCTGACCTATGTGGCGATCATCTGGGCCAACGCCACGGCACTGCCCCTGATTGCCCGGACGCTGCTGGGGAACGTGTTCCAGTATGGATTCCATTACGAAATCGCGGGATACCACGTATACATGGGTGAACTGATCCTGGCCATCGGCGCGCTGGTGCTCGGCGCCCTGGTGTGCCTGCGGCGGAAGGCCGCGGAGCGGACCCAGATCGTGATGGCCATCCTGCTGTTTGCCGGCGTGGTGATCTGCTTCGTCGCAGCAGCCACCCGGCCGGGTGCAGCACCTATGGAGCCGGCCTTCTCCCCGCAGCAGACCCCGCTGGGCGGCACCATCACCGTGTTTGCCCTGGCACCCTGGGCCTATGTGGGATTTGAATCCATCGCACATTCGGCGGGAGAGGCGAAGTTCAACCTGAAGCGCTCCTTCCGCATTATGGCCCTGGCGCTGATCGCCGCCGGCATCGCCTACGCGGTGCTGAACCTGCTGGCGGTAACGGCGCTGCCGGAAGGCGTCAGCAGCTGGACCGAATATACAGACAAGCTTGGAGAGCAGCAGGGTCTGGCATCCCAGCCCACCTTCTTCGGGGCCTTCAGTGCCCTGGGAACCACGGGCAGCGTGATCCTCGGCGTGGCCGCCCTCTGCGGCATCTTCACCGGTCTCATCGGAAACTACATCGCCCTGAGCCGGCTTCTGACCTCCCTGGCGGATGACAAGATGCTGCCCGGGAAGATCGGGGAGACGGACAGGAACCAGGTGCCGCGGAAAGCCATCCTCTGCATCCTGGCGGTGTCCGTTGTGCTGCCCTTCTTCGGCCGGACGGCCATCAGCTGGATCGTGGATGTGACCACGGTGGGCGCCACGATTGCCTACGCCTTCGCATCCGCCGCGGCCTGGAAGGAAGCCAGGGGACAGAAGAAAAAGCTGTTCATGGTCACCGGCGTTACCGGCATGATCGTGTCGCTGCTGTTCGCCCTGGAGTTCCTGGTGCCGAACATTGTATCCATCAAGACCCTGGCCACGGAATCCTACCTGATCCTGGCCGCCTGGGGAATCCTGGGCTTCGTCGTGTTCCGGATGATCCTGAAACGGGATACGGACAAGCGGCTGGGCCGGTCCACCATCGCCTGGGTTGTGCTGCTGGGGCTGATCATTTTCACCTCCAGCGTCTGGATGCACCAGACTACAAACGCGGCAATTGAAAAGTCCGCAGCCTCCATGCAGGGATACTACACAGCGGAACTGGAAAAAGCGGGGGTGGATATCGTCTCCGGCGCCACCCGGCCCGTTGGGGAATACCTGCGGGAAGGCATGCGGCCGGTGGACCGGACCCTGGGCGCCACCATCGTGATCCAGATCGTGCTGATCATCGGCGCGCTGCTGATCCTGTTTGACATTTACACCCATACCCAGAGGCGGGAGAGGAAAACGGAAGTTGAAAAGGCGGTGGCTGAGGACGCGAGCCGGGCGAAGACCAGCTTCCTGTCCAACATGAGCCACGAGATCCGTACTCCCATGAACGCCATCATCGGCCTGGACAATATTGCCCTGCGGAATCCGGACCTGCAGCCGGAAACCAGGGAGCAGCTGGAGAAGATCGGCGCCAGCGCTAAGCACCTGCTGGGCGTGATCAACGATATCCTGGACATGAGCCGGATCGAATCCGGAAGGATGACCCTGAAGAGCGAGGAGTTCGCCTTCCGGGAGCTGCTGGAGCAGGTGAACATCATGATCCATGGCCAGTGCGCCGACAAAGGGATCACGTATGAATGCAAGGTTCCGGAAAAAATGCGGGATTACTATGTGGGCGACGACATGAAGCTCAAGCAGGTGCTGATCAACATCCTGGGCAACGCGGTGAAATTCACGGACGCGCCGGGCAGGGTGATCCTGACGGTGGAGGAAACAGGAGCGGACCTGGAGACCTGCACGCTGCGGTTTAAAATCAAGGATACGGGCATCGGAATGGATCCGGAGTTCATTCCGAAGATCTTCGATTCCTTCGCCCAGGAGCATGACACGAGGACGAACCACTACGGCGGCAGCGGCCTGGGCATGGCCATCACCCGGAACCTGGTGGTGATGATGAACGGCGATATCCAGGTGGAAAGCCAAAAGGGCGTCGGTACGGAAATCACGGTGACCGTCACCCTGGGCCGCAGCGAACGGGTCTATGACGAAAAGGCCGAAACCCCGCAGGAAACGAATAAACACCTGCTTATCGGACGGCGGATCCTGATCGCGGAGGATGTGGAAGAGAACGCGGAGATCCTGGCAGACCTGCTGGAGCTGGAGGACATGGAATCGGATCGTGCGGAGAACGGCGAGGTTGCGGTGCGGATGTTTGCCGAGCAGCCGGAAGAATGGTATGACGCCATCCTGATGGACCTGCGGATGCCGGTGATGGACGGACTGGAAGCCGCCGCAGCCATCCGCGCGATGGAGCGGGAGGATGCGAAGCGGATCCCTATCATCGCCCTGACTGCCAATGCCTTCGACGAGGACGTGCAGCGCTCCCTGCAGGCGGGCATGAACGCCCACCTGAGCAAACCCATCGATTCGGATCACCTGCTCCGGGTCCTGGGAGAAATGGTCTACCAGGCGGAAGAAGAATAAACCTGAGAAGAGAAGCCATACAAAGCCGGTCAAAAAAGGCCGGCTTTTTCTTCTGCCACAACATGAAATCCATATGAAAAAAGAACACAGTTTCTGTGTACAAACCGGACGGGAATATGATAAAATTACACGAAAAGTTGCCTGAAATAGAAAATAGTTACATCCCAACGACGGCTGAACAACCTTCAAAGGAGAATCGCTTATGAAGAAGATGCAGAAACTGTTGGCCCTGATGCTTGTCCTGATGATGATTGCGGGCGCTTGCGGCGCGCTGGCGGAGGAAACCCAGGATCCGGTGGAACTGGGAGACCTGCAGCAGCTGAATATTTTTGGCGAGGCAGAAGAGGAAGTGCCCGTCGTGAATATCGAGTATGTGGACACGGATGGGAATAAAGACTATAAATCCCTTGAGCAGGATGAAGCCACTATCACTGCCGGAGACATCGAGAAAACGGACAGCGAAAATTACGAACCTGCCCTGACCATTTCCGTAATAAACGAGCAGGTGAGTGTCACCGCCGGCGATATTGTTTCAAACAATGACGGTGTGAACGTGGTCAATACCAACAGCGAGATCCAGGCAGAGGTGAACAGTGTCACAGCCGAAGGCACGGGTGTGCGCGTGACCTCGGAAAACACGGCATGGGAAAACGGCGAGGAAAGTGACGAAGATACATTCAATGCATTCCTGGAAACAAACGGAGAAAAAGCACACTTCTTTGACGGTGATTATGAAGAAGGGATATTTGACCGTTTCTACTGGGCAGAAGGCAGCGAAGAAGCTTTTATTGTCCATTACGAATGGAATTCGGAACTGAAAGACTACGACCGTACTTTCCAGAAAACGGAAAGACCGAAGAGCGAAGGAACCACAAGCGTCACTGTGACTGAGGACGTTGAAGCCAGCGGACAAGAGCAGGATGCATTCGGTGTATATGCCGGCAGCAACCATGAGAATCAGGATATTTCTATTACAGTACAGGGCGACGTAACTGCGGAAGTGGAAGGAAAAGAAGCCTCCGCAACAGCAGTTCGGGTTGTGAGCGGAGACGCCTACAATGATATTCCGGGCGGCAAAGTTGTAGTGGAAGTAGACGGAACCGCAGCTGCTTCCGGTGCTAAATATGGCAACTATGCTGTGGATGCCGAAAGCAACGGGAAAGACAGCACTGTTCTCGTGACAGTTGAAGAAGGCGCGGAGGGATCGGTCCGGGCTAAAGCCTCAGAAGGAGGCGAGACGAAAATCCGGATTGAAGATGGAATCACAGCGGAACGCAGTGCCATCGAAGCGCTGAGCGGGGAGATGATCGGTGAATACGGAGACGGCCTGATTAAAGGCGGAACGGTGACCGTTGAAGTGGAGGGCAATGTGACCTCCAAGGAATCGGATGCAATCAGTTCGTGGAATGTCGAAGGAGAAACGAATATTACCGTAGATGGCGCTGTCACAGCAGAGGGAAAAGGGACGGCCGTTGATCTTTCCAATAACGAAGGAGAAACAACGGTAACCGTCACCGGCACTGTGACAGGCGGAATGGGAAGCGAAGACGGAGCCGGCGCGATCCATGCCGATAATTATGGCGGATCCACCACTGTCAATGTGAAAGGCGATGTGAAGACGGCCGGCTATGCCGACGCAGTCATCGAAACAGAAAACGCTAAGGGAACAGTCAGTGTGGCTGTGGATGGAAATGTTACAAGCGCCAACGGCGACGCCATCCGGTCTGTCACCCACAATGAGGCAAAGACCGACCTGGAGATCGGCGGGGACATTTCCGCCACAGGCAAAAACGGTGCCAGGGCGCTTTCACTGGAAGTGGAAGAACTGGGTACCGTAACCGTCACGGTTTCAGGAGAAACCGTTTCAGCGAAAGGCCAGAAATCGGAAGGAGACGGCTTCACGGAGACCGTGGGTATCTCCATGACCAATAACGGCGGCAGCATCAATGCGATTGTGGACGCGGATGTCACCGCCTCCGGCGCGGATGAAAACACCGGTATCATCCTTTGCACGAATCTGATTACGGGTTTTTCAACAGTCGGGGAACCGGTGGACCTGGGCATTGACATTACGAATTCGCAGTCCGCTTACTGGGGTGACGGCTGGCTCGAAGATGGGGAATTCTTTGAGATCTGGGAATACAACGGTGAACTGTACAAAGAGGCAAAAGACGGAAAGTACCAGAAGATTGCGGTCAACCAAACCTGCCCCGAAGGTACAATGGACCTGACGGTGACCGGCGATGTGACCGCGGATGACTATGGCGCTGTCCTGATGGTCGGCGAGGAGCAGACTGCCTCCATCATCGTGGATGGCACCCTGAAGGGCGATGAGGCGGCTGTCGTCATCAACAGTGATGATACAGTGATCAGCGAAAACGTGAATCTGACAGTCTGGAAGCTGGAAGCCGGAGATGAAAACGCTCCCCTGATCATTTCCTACGAAGAAAGTGAAACCGGCGAAAGAAAAGCGGTTGAGCAGGAGAAAGCGGAAAAGGCTGTTCACTATATTGTCAAGGTGATGGGAAACTGGGCTTCCACACTGGCTTTCAAGAACATCAAGACTTCCAGTACGGTGAAGGTCAAAGATAACGAATACCATACCGCCCTGGAGGACGAAGATGTACAGCTGAAGATCGACCTGGCGGAAGGTGAAACCCTTGACGGCATCTACTACGATGAAGATACCCTGCTGACCGGTGAAAATCTGAAGCAGGACAGTGAAGGAAACTATCTGATCAGCATGCTCCGCGGCGGCGGTATGATGCTGGGCCTGAGAACCCACAAGCATGATTATTCAGTGTTCGTCGAAACGGTCGAGGAACCGACCTGTACAAAAGCAGGAACAGATCTGTACAAGTGCTCGATCTGCAGCGCGACACAGAAAAAGACCGTTCCCGCAACAGGAAAACACACCGAAGAAGTTATCCCGGGAAAGGAAGCAACGTGCAAAGAAACAGGCCTGACAGAAGGCAAGAAATGCGCTGTCTGCGGAGAGATCCTGGTGGAGCAGAAAGAGATTGAGAAGAAAGCCCATACCGAAGCAACAATCCAGGGGAAGGAAGCAACGTGCAAAGAAACAGGCCTGACAGAAGGCAAGAAATGCGCTGTCTGCGGAGAGATCCTGATGGAGCAGCAAGAGATTGAGAAGAAAGCCCATACCGAAGCAACAATCCAGGGGAAGGAAGCAACGTGCAAAGAAACAGGCCTGACAGAAGGCAAGAAATGCTCTGTCTGCGGAGAGATCCTGGTGGAACAGAAAGAGATTGAGAAGAAAGATCATACCCCGGGGAAACCAGTAAAGGAGAAAGAAAAGCCTGCACAGGTTGGCAAGGCCGGGAGTTATGAAGAGGCTGTTTACTGCGAAACCTGTGGCATTGAACTCAGCAGGGAGACTGTGACAACCGCTACGCTGCCGAAAAAGGAATCTGAGGAAAACGGCAAATATGCAACTGCTGACAGCCTTGATGATATTGACATGCCAAAGGATGTAACCAGTGACGACGAGGATGTTGTCATTGAAAAACTGAGCAAGTGCTCCGATGCAATTAAGGCAACCGCTAGACAGGAACTGGCCAGTCTGAAGAGAGGCGGATATACGATTGATTGCGGCTTCGGCGGGTGGTCCAAGTCCGGAAAAACTACGAACTGTACAATCAAACTTTCTGAGAAAGATGTGCCCAACGGAAGCCAGATTATCGTCAACGGGGCTGCTGTTAATGCTGAATTGAAAGACGGCTACTATTATTTCCCGGTTAAACTGCCAGCGATAGTCTTTGTCGCACACAAGTAAAACACAACCATAACGGAGGAAACCCTCCGGAAAACAGCCCGGGAAAGTGAGAGACAATGGATAACCTGAATGACCTGATTCTGGTAGACCTGGACGACCGGGAAACCGGGCGTGGGGAGAAGCTGGACGTGCACCGGCGCGGCCTGCTGCACCGGGCATTTTCCGTATTCCTGTTCGACGGCGATCGCCTGCTGATCCAGCAGCGGGCGGCAGGGAAATACCACAGCGCGCTGCTGTGGGCTAACACCTGCTGCTCCCACCCGCAGACCGGACAGGACCTGCGGGAAGAAGCGCAGCAGCGGCTTGCGGACGAGTGCGGAATTACCGGGGTATCCCTGCGGGAGGCCGGCAGCTTTGTCTACCGGGCAACCTTTCCGAACGGACTGACCGAATTTGAACTGGATCATGTCTTTGTCGGAGAGTATGCGGGAGCATACAATCCGGATCCGGAGGAGATTGCGGAGCTCCGCTTCGTACCGCTGAAAGAACTGAAGCAGGATATGCTGGAGCATCCGGAAAAATACGCGGTCTGGTTCTTCACGGCCCTGGGCATCGCGGAACACGGTTTATCCGCTCCGGATTGAAAGATATTTCAATTCACCCCATAAACAGGACACAAAGCAACGCCGGATGCGTGAGAACGCATCCGGCGTTTATTTCGAAAAAAGGCTGTCCTGCTGCTTTCATCAGCTGTCCATATAGGGATTGTGGCTCCTGTTGGATGTTATCAGGCACACATGGAAATGCTTGTCACACAGGTTCTGCTTCTTGCAGTAGATCTTGTGCTCCTCCTGCCAGTCATTTCCATGCCAGGGGATCACACAGCCCAGTTCATGCCCGTCCGGTGCGGTTTCACCATCACCGAAAATACCGCCCGCAACGCGATCAAGCTGTTCCACCGGCACGGATGCCGGTTCACTCTGCCGGGCACGCATGGCTTTGATCTCTTCAATCGCCGCGTTCAGTTCACTCTCTGTGAAATCGAAGGAAAGGCCGCGTGCGATTTCCGCAACCTCTGCCGGGGTTTTCTCCCGGATCTGTTCGTGGAGTTTTTCATCTCCTTCCAGCATCTTCAGGAATTCGATTGCACTTTCTTTTGCCATGGTTTTTGCTCCTTTCGTTGGTCCGTTCGGAATATTATCTCAGATCCTGTCCTGCAGGATGACTTCCAGTTTGTATTGCGCGATGCCGAGGATGCGCAGCAGCAGGCAGCTGAACCCGGAAAGGTCCTCCCGTCCGCTGTTCGTCCGGCTTTCCGCTTCAGAAAGCAGCTCCCGGTTTGCCTGCAGCCCCGCAAGGGAAGCAAGCAGGGTAGGCACGGAATAGAAACCGGACAGCAGCATACAGTACAGCATCCGCAGTGTACGCCCGTTCCCGTCACGGAAAGGATGAATCCTGCCGAAGAGGAAGTAGGCGGCTGCTGCCTTGATTTCACACGGAAGATCCTCATGGATAAAACGCAGCAGGCTTTCGGTTTCTTTCCGGATTATCACGGGTGATACCGTTTCCCAGCCGGGCCGGACGATTCCGGTGTTGCCGGAGAAGGGGATATGCTCTCCGTCCCGCCGGAAGCGCAGCGGTACTTCGCCGCAAGGAAATTCATCTCCCTCGGTCGCTTTTGTCCACAGGCGGAAGAGATCTTCCGCAGTCTGCGGCAGGGGAGTTCCCTCACGGAGACAGCGCAGGACGCGCTCCCTTTCCCGCAGATCCCGGGAGGCTTCTCCGGATTTCCCTGTGACAGGACTGCACAGCAGTTCCCGGCTGGCAGCCGGGGAAAGAAGGGAACCCAGACGGCGCTCCCTCGCGCGTACAGCTTCCACTGTCTGCAGCCACTGACCGGTTGGCGTAAAGCAGCGGCCGTCCACACCGGTAACGATCGGCACCCCGATTTCCGCTCTGTTCATAGGCATTCAGGAAGCGCGTTTTCGGCTTTCAACTCCTGCACTTCCGCGGCGGAGGCCGGATGACGCTGCAGATAGCGTTCGAAAGCGGGATGGGCTGCCTCGCGGACGCGCTCCTCCCAGCCATTCCGGAAGAAGAAACAGGCATCCGGATCGACACCGCAGGGATTGTCCCCGGCAATCAGCGCGCTGTTGCGGCACCCGCCGGTGCACTGGTCCGCCCAGGCGCATGCGCGGCATTCATCGTTCCCATTACGCACATCGGCCACTGTCAGATAGCTCAGCTTCACATATTCCGAATCGGTGAGGATCTCCCGCAGGGGCCGGTTGAAAAGGCTGTCCAGCCGCCCGGCAATGCCGCAGTCGCACATTCCCTGGCACGGGGAAACAATTCCGTCCGCGCCGATATAGAATACGCCGCCCAGGACGCCGCAGGCCAGCGTTTCCGCCGCTTCTTCCGCCGGGCATTCCCGATGATAAGCCACATGCCACTGCGGCATGCCGGGCGCATACATGAACGCTCCGGAGAGCATCAGGGAAAGCGGCGCGTCGTCCTCAAAGTATTCCGGAATATAATCACAGTACAGGGACAGTTCTTCTTCCTGCGTGAGCCTCAGCGCTTCCGCCTCGGGCCCTTGCCATTCTCCCAGGTCCATGATGGCAGCGCATTTAAGGCCGTTCACACCCAGGGAGGAAAGGAAACGGACGGTTTCCCGCAGAGAGGAAGCATTCCTGCGATGCAGGCACATGGAAACAGAAACACCGTAGCCGCGCGCCTGCAGCAGCCGCAGCGCCTTTACGGTCCGTTCCTCTGCGCCGGGAACGCCCCGCAGGAAATCATGGCAGCCGATTCCGTCGAAGCTCAGCTGGAAACCGGGATGCACATGATGCTTCTCCAGCATGTCCAGGAACTTTTCGTCCACCAGCCAGCCGTTGGTGTAAATGGTTTCAAGCCCGATCTCCCGCTCGTTCAGCAGGTCAATAATTTCCGGCAGATCGCTGCGGATCAGGGGTTCACCGCCGGTGATGCTCACATTGAACACACCGCATTCCGCCAGCTGATCCACGATACCTAGTATCTGCGCATGGGACGGGGAGCCGTGCTTCGCATGCGGTGCGGACATGAAGCAGTGGCGGCATTTCAGGTTGCACTCGCCGGTGACAGACCAGTGCGCTTCCCGGCGGTATCTGGCCGGGTAGGCGCGGTATTGCTGCACCTCCTGCAGGAAGTCCCACATACCGGCTTCCCGGACGATGCCTTCCCGGAGCATCTGGTCAAAAAAACGCTTCTGCCGATCCCCGCCGGCTGCAGGATCAATCTCCTGTACAGCATCGTAGCGCATCAGGAGCCGGTACAGGCTTTCCTCAAAGAAGGATGCCCTGCGTTTCACGGTATCGTAAACTCCGTAAGGCGCGCCGTGCCATCCGCGGAACCGGTACCGGCTGTCAAGAATATATTTCATAAATGGAACAGGTCTCCTGTGTGATTTCTGTTTTCTTCCGTCCGGAAAGCTTTTCATAACTCTGAGGATGGATGAATTCCTGTATATACATTGTCTGATTCATAAAAAGTATACGCAAAAAGTGCCTTAATTGCAATTCCTTCCGGCCTGGGAAATGCCTTCAACTGACAGGAAGATTTTTCCATACGTATAAATATATGACCCCACAGAATGAAGCGGTGGGGAAAAGAAAGAAGGCGAAAGGAATGAAAAGGAAAACGATGCGTGCAAAGCTGGCGGCTATTCTGACAGCTCTCGTACTGGTGGGATCCGGTTCATTCTTTGGAAACACAAATCTCCTGAATTCAATGGCACTGGCTGAAGAAGAAGTCGTGCTGCAGGAAACTGAAACGAAAGCAGAACCGGAAACCGAAACGCCTGAAACGGAGGCGGAGGAAGCCGGAGAAGCTGAACCGAAGGAAGAAACTCCGGAAACGGAGGAAGAAACGGAACCCACCGGGGAAGAAACAATTCCCGGAGAGGGTGAAGCGGCGGAAGAGCCTGCGGAAGCTGAAGAAGTGATTCCGGAGGAAGAAGCAGAAGCCGAACCGGAACCGGAACCGAAAACTCCTGAAACGGAGGACGGGGAGACCGCGGATCCGGAAGCAACCGTACCGGAGGAAGAAACTGAACCGCAGGAAGCGGAAAAAGCTGAAACGGAAGGCGAAGATGAAACCACTCCGGAAGAAGAGGCGGCAACCGAACCGGAAGACAAAGCAGAAGATCCGTTCGACGGTGAAGATGAAGACGAAGAAGATACAGACCCGGACGATGAAGGTGTATGCATGATCTTCGACGACGATGATCCGGGAACCATTACGGAAGAAATGATGGAGCTGCTGAACATTCCGGAAAAATTCTCCCAGGCTGAGTATACCGGCACCGCGGAAATCATGCTGGTGAACGAAGGAATGCTGACCTACGGCGATGAGATCATCCTGAAAGCGGATGTCCGGGACGTGAATACAGACTACGTCCTGCTGTGGGAAGCCAATGATAACAACGCCCAGGGCTGGTTCACCATCGGTGTCGGAGACGAATACAGATTCATCCTGGACCAGGAAAATCTGGAACGTGAATACCGTGTGGTGATTTACTCCGTCGCTTAAGCGGCGCAAAAAAACTGACCTGAAAATTCAGATCAGTATTCCGTCGCAGTGATCGCATTCATGCTGGATGATCTGCGCCGGGAAGCCGGAAAACGACCCCTTACGCATTTGGAAATTCTCATCCTGGAAGGAGACGGAGATCTCCTTCCAGCGTTTTGTTTTGCGCACGCCGGATAGGGACAGGCAGCCTTCTTCTGTTTCATATTCACCGCTTTTCCCGGTAATCCGCGGATTGACCATGACCATGGGGAAGGGCCCGTTGAAAAACACAATGATCCGCTTCCGTTCGCCGATCATGTTGGCCGCCATCCCTACACAGCGGTCCCGGTTGGCCATCAGGGTATCCCTCAGATCTGTGATAATCTGCCGGTCGCCTTCGCCCGCCGCCTCAGAGGGCAGGGCCAGGAACAGCGGATCATGGATAATCGGTCGTATCATGTCATCTGTCTCCGTCTGCAGTTCAGGAAGCAAAATAAAAAACCGGGGAGCCCGATAAAACAAATTACCTACCCCGCGGGAACCTACGAGCAAAGAAATCTCTACGTCGAAGGCAAAAGTATAGTAATATGCCACTCCATCCCTGTCAAGGGGGATGTAACATTTTTTTCGTTTTTTTTTCAACAGTTTATTTCCAAAATACTGTAAAGATACGTCTTCATGTTCTCAAGTGACAATGAATGTGGTATGATCTAAAAAAGATTGGTAACAGACAGGAAGAGACCTGAAAGATGACGACGAAGATTGATGTGGATCCGGAAGGCAGGGAAGAGCGGAAGAAAGAACTTTTCCGGACCCAGAAGCAGCTGCTGGATACCTTCCTGGAGCATGGGGCAATTTCCAAAGCACAGTACGACAAATCCCTGGGAGACCTGATCATCAAGATGGGAATCCGGGAAGAGGATATTGATTTATAAACATCAGGAAAACAGCACATAAAAGGAGAAGGATCTCAGTCCTATGGATCGCAGCAAAATCATCACCTGCAGAAAATGCGGGATGCCCCTGAAAAAGGGAACAAGGGTCTGTTCCTACTGCCAGAGCAGGACCGGGCATATTGCACGTGCTCCGAAGGAAAAACAGGAAGTCTCACGAAGGTTCTTCCGGATCCCATGGGCATCCGTTATCCTGATCCTCCTTAACCTTGCCGCAGCCATCTACAAACTGGCCGGCGGAGAAACACAGATCCTCTACAAATACGGAATGCTGCAGGGAGCCCTGCAGCGCGGGGAATACCTCCGGTTCTTCCTGAACGGGTTTCTGCATGTGGATCAGGTCCATCTGGGCTGCAATATGTCGTCGCTGCTGATCTACGAATTCCTGTTTGAGAACCGGATTCCGAAATGGAAGTACGTGCTGATCTACCTCCTGTCCCTGGTAGGTGCATCCCTGCTGATTAATTTCATCGGCGGAAAAGGCCTCCATATCGGTGCCAGCGGCGCCATCTGGGGCCTGATGACCGCCAACCTGATCTACTGCCTGGCAACGAGAAGAAAATTCCTCTACCTGATCTATGCCATTGTAGCTGTAACAGGTAACGTGATTTCCACCTTCTCCTACGGCATCAGCTGGCAGGGCCACCTTGGCGGAGCCATCACCGGCATCCTCCTGGGACTGTGCCTGTTTACAAAAGAAAGGAAAGCACAGCAAATACATATGGATCCCATAACAGAGCATCGGGCTTTGCAGGATTATGCGGGATAGAATATAATAGCGGTATAAGAAATGTGACAGCTAAATACGGACAGGACGACAACCATGGAAAAAATCACAAGGAAAGCATTCGAAGAGTTACTGGAAAAAGATGAAGCCCTGCAGGTGAAAGCAAACGAATTCATTGGTGACGGCGGCGCAGAAAAGGCGGTTGCCTTTGCTACCTCCCTGGGCTATGAACTGGATCCTGCCGTGAAAGAGCAGGAAATCAGCCCGGATGAAATGGAAAATGTCGCAGGCGGTGGCCCTCAGGATCAGAGCATGTCGCCTGCAAAGCAAAAAAAGGTCATCTGCAAAAGGAAAGGCCACGACTGGGCTTTGGTAAAGCGCGAGAAAGGTATCTTCTGGGGGTACAACGCTTACTATCAGTGCAACCGGTGCGGCGCACAAAGAAAAGAATGGGAATAACAGAAAAAACTAGTTTTTATTCACACCAGTTCAGTAAAGTTCACATTAGTTCATGTTTTTTCATACCCCCATATGTGGTAAGATTAAACTGTAGGAATGTGGAAGAGGATGCGAATTGACAGGGATCGGAGAACTGGACTAGGGCGATCCCCAGGGAAACGAGGTCTGGTAACTGGAGAAATAATAAAATCACTCCGGCTTTTTGCCGGAGTAGTTTTTTGCGGATTTTTAAGATGCCTGAAGAATTATTTTGATCCAGGGGTAAAAAACAGTATTTTTTTCACTCTTACTACTTGGAGGGATATTTTTATTCTCAAGAAAGGAGAGTGGCTAAATGCCTATGGTGAACACACACAACACAACTTTTTCTTATTATATCAAATTAATATTTTACTATAGCAATATAGAACGCATAGTGAAATTGTATTCACTATATAGGAAAAAGATGTGATTCCTGTGACCTTGTGTCGCGAAGGGGGCTGTGGTTAATGTCAGGCTGTGCAAATCAGAACTCCTGCGCGCAGGGAAGATGTACTGAAAATGGCGTTGGCACCTTAAATTTTGGTGCACTCAAAATCGTCGAAAGCAAGGAAAATCAAGGCTTGCGGCGATTTCTGGTGCACTCAAAAAGTGTGGAGGAGAAAGAAATGCCCTGTGTCACGAAGAAGGGGACTTGAAATTATTGACTGGACGGGCGAAAACGTATAGGATGAAATAAAGACTGTGAAAAAAATACGGAAGGTCGGGGCAAATGAAATATCTTCAGAAACTGGGGAAGGCACTGATGCTGCCGGTGTCCGTGATGCCGATCTGCGGGCTGCTGATGGGGCTGGGATACCTGCTGTGCCCGGCGGCGATGCAGGGCGGAGAGGTCGTCGGGTTCTGGGCGGATGTGGGGTATTTCCTGATCCGGGCCGGCGGCGCGCTGATTGACCACATCGCGTGGCTGTTCGCCATCGGGGTCGGGATCGGCATGTCCGAAAACAACGACGGAACGGGCGCGATCGCGGCGCTGGTTTCCTGGCTGATGATCATTACACTGCTGAACACGGAAACGGTGCAGATCCTGTTCCCGGGGGCAACAGCGGAAGACGGCAGCCGGATCCTGGCATTCAGCAAGATCGAAAACCCGTTCATCGGCATCCTTTCGGGAATCATCGGATCCGTATGCTATAACCGGTTCCACAAGACAAAGCTGCCGGACTGGCTGTCCTTTTTCAGCGGAAAGCGGGCGGTGGCAATCGTCGCAGGGCTTGCGTCCATCGTCGTCGCTTTTATACTGCTGCTGGTATGGCCGCTGATCTTCTCCGGCCTGACAGCCCTCGGACACGGCATTGAACAGCTGGGACCGGCAGGCGCAGGACTGTATGCGTTCCTGAACCGGCTGCTGATCCCCTTCGGGCTGCACCACGCGCTGAACAACGTATTCTGGTTTGACACGATCGGGCTGGGGGACCTGACGCATTTCTGGGCCGGGGAAACCAGCGCCAATGTGACATGGAGCCTGGGCATGTATATGTCCGGATTCTTCCCCTGCATGATGTTCGGCGTGCCGGCCGCGGCGCTGGCGATGATCCGGAGCGCAAAACCGGAGCGGAAGAAAGCAGCCATGGGCATCCTGGTATCCAGCGCGCTGTGCGCCTTTGTATGCGGCGTTACGGAACCGTTCGAGTTTGCCTTCATGTTCCTTGCACCGGCGCTGTACGTGGCATATGCCCTGCTGTACGGCATTGTCAGCTTCGTCACGGTGATTACCGGATTCCGGGCCGGATTCAGTTTCTCCGCCGGGGTTACAGACCTGATCTTCTCCTCGACGATGCCAGCGGCCGCAAAAACCTGGCTGATTATCCCGCTGGGGGCCGGGGCCTTTGTGCTTTTCTACTTCGTATTCCGGTTCATGATCCGGAAATGGAACCTGAAAACACCGGGGCGCGAGGATACCGTGCCTGCGGAAGCAATTGCTGCCGCGGGCGGGAGCACGGGGAATAAATACACGGATATGGCGCGGACGATCCTGCGGGGACTGGGCGGGGCGGATAACCTGCTGTCCATCGACAACTGCATTACCCGGCTGCGGCTGGAGATCCGGGACATGGGGAAAGTGGACGAAAACGTGATCCGCGCCTCCGGAGCCGCCGGCGTGATCCGGCCCGGAAAGAACGCCCTGCAGATCGTGGTCGGGACCACGGTACAGTTCGTGGCGGACGAGATGAAAGCACTGTGCGGGCCGCAGGCCGCTGTGCCGGCGCCCGATGAAGGCCCCAAACCGGCCGCACCGGCGCCGGCTCCCGGGAACTACCGGAAGGTGACGACACAGGACCTGATCTTCGGCGGGCCGGACGAATATCCGGGCGGGGACCAATTCGAATACGTCATCACGGACAGGGTCGGGATCCATGCCCGGCCGGCTGGAGAAATCGTTAAGATTGCTAAACAGTTCGACTGCAAAGTGACCGCGGAAGCCGGCGGGAAGAGCGCTGCAGCGGACAGCGTGATCAGCCTCATGTCCCTGGGGGCAGCGGAAGGCGACCGGATTACATTCCGGGCGAGCGGACCGGAAGGGCAGATGGCGCTGAAAGCGATCTATCAATATGTGAAGGAGAATCTCTGATGTCCCGATATGAATGCAGGACTGCACAGAAAGGATTCGCCGCGGGAAAGGCTTTTGTGATCCTTCCGGACCGGAAGGAAGCATACCGGCAGGGGAATCCCGCAGAGGAAAACGCCCGGCTGGAAGCCGCAGCGGCGGAAATGAACCGCACCCTGATGGCCGGAGAGAAACAGGCTGATCCGGCGGGAGCGGCCGTGATTGACGCGGAGATCCTGATCCTGGAGGATGAGGAGTTCCTCGGCGCGGCCCGGAAGGCAATCCGGGAGGAAGGCTTAAGTGCGCCGGAAGCGGTGAAGCAGGCGGCGGAGAAGCTGTGCGAAAAACTGATGGCAAGCGGACAGGACTATATCCGCCAGCGGTGCGAGGATGTGCGGGGACTGGCTGCGGGACTGACCGCGCTGATCACGGGTGAAGCGGAGATGCCGGCGGAACCCTGTATCCTGGCGGGGAGCGAACTGAGCCCCGGACAGATCACCATGATCGGGCAGGAAAAGATCCTGGGGATCCTGACGGAAACGGGATCGCCCACCTCCCACGTATCCGTGCTGGCGGGGAACTACGGGATTCCGTATCTGTACGGGCTGGAAAACCTGACGGAAAAAGTGCGGACGCAGGATTACCTGATTCTCGATCCGGAGGGGGAAGGCGTCCTCGTGAACCCGCCGGAGGAAAAAAGACGGGAGGCGGAAGCCCGGCAGGCGGAGATCCGGGAGGCCCGGGAAAAACAGCAGAAGCAGGCAGCCGGGAAAAAGACACGGACGAAGATCGACGCCAATATCTCCCGGGCGGAGGAAGCGGACGGACTGCCGGAGAAAGGCGCGGACGGGATCGGGCTGTTCCGGTCGGAACTGCTGTTCCTGAACGGGACGGAAGCGCCTGCGGAAGAAGAACAGTTTGCGGTATACCGGCACGCGGCGGAAGCAATGGCCGGCCGGGAAACCGTGATCCGGACGATGGATATCGGATCGGACAAGCATGCGGCGTGGCTGGAGATTCCGGAAGAGATCAATCCGGCGCTGGGCCTGCGGGGCGTACGGGTATCCCTGGCGAACCGGGAACTGTTCCGGACGCAGCTGCGGGCGCTGCTCCGGGCCGCGGCATACGGAAATGTGAAGATTATGATCCCGATGATCGCGGCAGAATGGGAACTGGACGAAGTGCTGAAGGAGATCCAGGTTGCCGCTGAGGAACTGGAAAAGCGGGGAGAAAAATACCGGATTCCGGAGACCGGCGTGATGATTGAAACGCCGGCGGCGGTGATGATTGCCCCGAGACTGGCGGAGAAGGCGCGGTTTTTCAGCATCGGGACGAACGACCTGACGCAGTATACGCTGGCGGTGGACCGGGAAGCGCGGGGCATGGAACAGTATAGCAACCCGATGCACGAGGCGGTGCTGCGGATGATCGCGCTGACGACGGAAGCGGCGCACGCGAAGCAGATCCCGGTTGCCGTATGCGGCGAGCTGGCCGGGAATCCCGAAGGGGCGGAACAGCTGATCCGGATCGGGGTGGACGAACTGTCCGTATCGCCGGCGAAGCTGGCGGCGGTGCGGGAGAGAGCAGCGGAGATCGAGGAGAGGATTGAGCGGGAAGCGCGGAAAGACAGGGACGAGGGAATCCGGTCCCCCGCAGAAGGGGAACTGGTGCCGATGGAAGAGATTCCGGATCCTGTGTTCTCCGGCGGCGTGATGGGCGAATGCGTCGGGGTGATCCCGGCGGACGGAAAGATTTATGCGCCCGTCAGCGGTACCGTGACGACGGTGGCGGCGACGAAACATGCGGTGTCCCTGCGGAGGAACAACGGGGAGGAGATCCTGGTGCATGCGGGACTGGACACGGTACGGATGAACGGGGTAGGGTTCAGGGTGCATGTGCGTGAAGGAGAGAGCGTAAAGCAGGGGCAGCTGATCCTGGAGATGGAGACGGACCTGGTCCGCGAACGCGGGTTCAATCCGATGATCATCGTGGTACGGATCAAGAGCTTATGAGATTCCCCGACTTTCGCTTCGCCACCTCGGGGCTGCCGCCCGTTTCTTACTTGAACCTGTTATTCTGCAGCAGAAAACGCTGGGGGATCCTTTGATGTGATTCGCTTGCCCAGGATGACACGGTGGGGCTGTTCGGAGTTCCGGCTGCCTTCCGGGGGAAAATGATGCTGGCACCTAAAAAAATGGTGCACTAAAAATCGCGGGAAGCAAGGAATAAAAATGGTTTGCGGGTTTTTTGGTGCACTAAAAACCCGAAGAGAAAACGGGGAATAGACAACCGGATATACCGGGATGTATACTTTGAGTAGAAATTCAGCAAGGGAGAGCTGAAGCAGAATTTACACCGGCACAAGGAACGAGGTGAGACAGCCTTGATTGAGGCGATGGTCTATCTGGGCGCAGCCCTGATGGCATGGAACGTTTACCGGTATATCCGCTTTTCGCGGGAGGTAAGCGCGAAGGGCGGCATGGAACAGGAAACAAGGATCCTGAACCTTCCGATCCTCCTGCTGGTGCTGTTCCTTATCGGATACCTGCTGGTTGGAATCCTTGGTAAACCGGACCTGATCGTGGCCGGGATCCTGCTGGGCGGAAGCATCTTCGTATTCGTGATGCTGTTGCTGGTGCAGCGGATTACGCAAAGGATCCAGCAGAACGAGCAGATCCGGATGGAAATGGAGACGGCCAAGAAATCCAACGAGGCCAAGACAAGGTTCCTGTCCCAGATGAGCCACGACCTGCGGACGCCGCTGAACGCGATTATCGGATATACCACGCTGGCGGGACGGGAAAGCACATCCCCGGAGGAGATACAGGAGAACCTGAAGAAAATCGGGACTGCCGGACAACAGCTGCTGAATACGATCAACGACGTGCTGGAAATGAGCCGCATCGAGAGCGGAAAGATGGAGCTGGAGCCGGAGAGAACCTGCCTGGAGGAGCTGCTTGCGAACACGGAAGACCTGGTGAAACCCCAGATGGACAGCAAGCAGATCCGGTTCAGCAAGGAATGGGAAAAAGCGGAGACATGGGTGATGTGCGACCGGGCGCAGCTGAGCCGGGCGCTGATGAACATGCTGAGCAACGCCTGCAAGTTCACACCGGAAGGCGGGAGCGTGCTGCTGGCCATGCGGCAGGCGGAGAAGGACGCGGAGAGCGTGACCTGCGACTTCATCGTGGAAGACACCGGGATCGGGATGAGTCCCGAGTTTGCGGAGAAGCTGTTCCTGCCGTTTGAGCGGGAATACACGAGCACGGTCAGCAAGGTGCAGGGCACCGGGCTGGGGATGACGATCACCAAGTGCTTCGTGGACAAGATGGGCGGTACCATCGATGTGAAGACGAAGAAGGGCGAGGGAACGAAGCTGACCATGCAGCTCCGGTTCCCGACAGCGCCGGCGGAAGAAGAGCACCCGGCGGAAAAAACAGAGGCACACCGCAAGGACTACTCCGGGATACGGCTGCTGCTGGCGGAGGACAACACCATCAACCAAGAGATCGCCGTGACGCTGCTGGAGTACGAGGGATTCACGGTGGACTGCATCGGAGACGGGCAGGCTGCTGTGGAGGCCATCCGGCAGGCGGAGCCGGGAACCTACGCCGCTATCCTGATGGACATCCAGATGCCGGCGATGAACGGATACGAGGCGACGAGGGCCATCCGGGCACTGGAGGATCCGGAGAGGGCGAAGATCCCGATCCTGGCGCTGACGGCGGACGCCTTCCAGGAGGACCAGAAGGCGGCGCAGGAGGCGGGGATGCAGGGGCATATCGCCAAGCCGATCGACATGGAACAGTTGCTGGAGGCGCTGGAAAAGGTGCTGTAAGCATACAAAAAAACTTCCGGTTCGGAGTGAACCGGAAGTTTTCATATGCCCTGGGATTATGCTCTCCGGGCGGCGGCTTTGGATACATAGCAGACGATGGAGAAGAGGACCAGGACGATGCTGCCGGCGATGGCAAGGCAGCAAAGGACGCAAAGGATTTTCGCAAGTGCTGTGCCCATAGGGGCCATCCTCCAATCATATTTGATGGCGCGAATTCTGCTGCGAAATCCTGTACATCATACAGACGGATAAGTCCTGTGTCAATCCTGAAAAGACGCGGCGGGATTATTCGAAGGAGCCGTACTTTTTGATGGCTTCATCGATAGTGATTTCACCCTTGCCAACCTTGAAGGCGGCCACCCGGATCTGGACGGTCAGCGGATCCTTGACGCCGAGGACTTCGGGAGAGAAGGTGCGCTCCGCGGGGACCTTGCCGAAGGGGGCATAAATCGCGTCGAAGGACATGTCCTTGGTGGGGGTGGTGAGGCGCTTCACGGAAGCCATCTGGTTCAGTTCACCGGCGGAGATCAGGAAGCGCATGAACTCATTGGTCATATCCAGGTTCTCACAGCTCTTGTTGACGGAGAACTGGATGGAAGGACTGTCGAGGAAGTATCCGCCCTTGTCCGTGACGGGGATGGGCGCGTAGGAGTAGCTGAAGGGCGTCTTGGTGAAGGCTTCGGACTGGCTTTCGCGTTTCTTGGTGCCGGAAACGGTATCACCGGCGCAGATCATCATGGGAACATCGCCCTCGAAGAACCGGAGGATGACCTTGGTGTAGTTATCCTCGATCTTGTCGCATTCCGCGAGATCGACGCAGCCCTTGTCGATCAGTTGCTGTACAGCCTCCAGGGCGGCCTTCATATACTGGCCGGCGGCCGGATCCATGTCATTGGCCTGCTTGAGGGCATCCTTGTTTTCTGCCAGGGCGGCCACAAACATCGGATAGGCGATGGTGTACATGAGGCAGCTGGAGGACTTGAGGCTGTAGCCCATCATGGGGCTGGCATAGCCCTTGGACTTGAAGGCTTCGCAGACGGAAAGCAGCTCGGCCCAGGTGGTGGGGACGGAGAGGCTTTCCTTCTTAAACAGATCGTCGTTGATCAGCATGCCGTAGGTGCGGGAGAACACCGGCACCAGGCGGACATTGCCTTCCGCATCCTTGTTGATGAGGCCGGGGCGGAGGCAGTCCAGATCCAGCTTCAGGGCGGGATCGGAGAGATTCTCCATATGGGCGAAGACGGTATCATACTGTTTGTTTCCGATCATTGAGGCATAGGAGAAGAAGATATTGGGCTTATCATTGCTCTCCAGCGCCGAGGCCAGGGTGTTGTTATAGTCGTCCAGCTTCACATATTTCAGCTGCACATTGGGATAATGCACATTGAAGCGGTCAAACTCCGCCTCCAGGGCTTCGAAGTTATCATAGCTGCCGACCACGGTGATCTTGCAGCTGGTTTTCGTATCGAGGGCCGGCTTGAAGCCTTCAGCGGCCTTTTCCTCCGGCTTGGTATTATTGCCGGAGCCGCAGGCTGTCAGCAGCCCGCACAGACAGATGGCCAGTACGATACAGAGCAGTTTTTTCATGATTTCTTTTCCTCCTTGATTCTGCGAATTTCCTTGACCACGAGCTTAATATCGATTGGCTTTGGAATATGACCGTTCATGCCGGCGTTCAGACACTCGGTGATATTCTCCGAGAAGGCATCGGCCGTCATGGCGATGATCGGGATGGAGGATGCCCAGGGATCCTCCAGGGCCCGGATCTTCCGGGTTGCATCCAGGCCGTTCATTTCCGGCATCTGGATATCCATAAAGATGAGGGTATAATCGCCCTCTTTCGCCTGCTGCATCTTCTCCACGCAGACGCGTCCGTTTTCGGCACGCTCCGAGGTGATGCCGAACATGTCGAGCATGGAGGAAATGATCTCCCAGTTGACCTCGTTATCCTCGGCGATAAGGATGTTCAGGCCCGCAAGATCGGAATAATCATTCTCCGGTTCGACGGACGTGACTTCGTTGCCGAGAAGCGCGTTGATCTTATCATAGAGCTTGGAACGGAAGAGGGGCTTGCTGACAAAGCCGTTGGCGCCGGCCTGCTTTGCCTGTTCCTCGATCTCCGACCAGTCATAGGCGGAAATCAGGAGGATGGGCGTATCTGAACCCGCTTCCGTGCGGACGCGGCGGATGGTTTCGATGCCGTTGAGACCGGGCATCTGCCAGTCGATGATAACGATGTTGTAATCGCGGCCCGCGGCCCGCCGGCGCTCGATCATGTCAAGGGCTTCCAGCCCGCTGCCGGCACACTCGGCGGTGGCACCCAGGGACTCCAGGGCCTCCACGGCGGTCTGCAGGAGGATCTCATCGTCATCGACGATCAGGACATCCATCGGATCCAGCTTCATGTCATCCCGCTGACGGTCCGCAATGGGGAGATCAAGGGCGACGGTGAAAGTGGTACCCTGGCCCGGTGCGCTCTGGCAGTCGATGGTACCGCCCATGAGGTCCACCATCTTCTTGGTGATAGCCAGGCCGAGGCCGGTGCCCTGGATGGTATTCACGCGGCTGTCCGTCTGGCGGGAGAAGGGCTGGTACATCTGGGCCATGAACTCCGGCGTCATGCCGATACCGGTATCGGACACGCGGTAGAAGAGGCGCACGCAGCCTTCCTTCGGGCTGTCCTCCTCACGCATATCCACGCTGACGCTGCCGCCGAGCTCCGTATACTTGATGGCATTGGAAAGGATATTGATATACACCTGATTCAGCCGGAGCTGATCGGCGTAAAGATATTCGATTTTCATCTCGCTGGTGCGGAAATTGAAATCGATTTTCTTTTCCCGGACCATGGGCTGGGAGAGATTTACGAGATTCTCCACGGTCTCGACGATGGAGAAGGTGAGGGGGCTGAGGTTCAGCTTGCCGCTCTCGACCTTGGAGATATCCAGAATATCGTTGATCAGGGTCAGGAGGTGATTACTGGCCAGGCGGATCTTATGCAGGCATTCGGCCGTGGCTTCCTCATCGCCGGGATTCTTCTCCGCAATGGTGGTGAGACCGATGATGGCGTTCATCGGGGTACGGATATCATGGGACATGGTGGAGAGGAAATCGGTCTTTGCCCGGTTGGCTGCATCAGCCTCTTCGGCTGCGTGGTGCAGCCGCTTATTGAAGGTGAGGATGACGGCCAGGTCAAAGAGGAAGAGGATCAGGAGACCGGCGGAAACGACACCGATCAGGAGCCAGTCTTCCGTATTCACGTGCAGGTCCTTGACGGGCATGAAGCTGAGGAGCGTCCACCCGCCGCTGGTAACCACAGGTGTATAGGCGAGGATACATTCCTCACCGCGGGAATTATTCATCCGCAGGGAGCCGGTCTGGGAGGTGATTTTACCGAAGAGCTCCTGGGAGGAGGAAAGATCGATGGTATTGTAGGAACGGTAGAACTCAAAGAAGCTGGAATTCTTGAAGGAATGGCCCTTGATGATATAGTCGCCGTCGATATCGATGATGGAATATTCGGCGGTTTCAAACTCTTCCTGGGGGAAGACCCATTTCTCCTCCAGCTCCGCCAGGGGAAGCACCCGGAGCAGGACTGCCTTCTTCGGCTCGCCGGTTTCCGCATCCCGAAGGGTCAGGAGATTGCAGAAGGCAAGGGACTGCTCACCGTTGATGGGATTGGTGTAGGCGCGGGAGATGTTGATGGAGGCGCCCAGGTTTTCGTTGATCCAGCCGGCATCGTTCAGGAGATTCAGGCGGGAATAGGAAACGGAATAATCATCGGAAGTATCGTTATGCGCGCGGGTGGAGACGCCGGTGAGGGTCTCCAGATCCACAATATGCGCGGAAGCATTGGGGAGCACATGGGAAGTGCGGATGAAAGAGATGGCTTCCTCCATGGTCATGTTGGTGCTGTTGATATAATGGGCCCAGACGTCACAGATGCGCTGCTCACCCTCGAGGTAATTCTGGGTGACATGCTCCATGGTGATGGTTGTGTTTTCGAAATGTTCGGTCTGGCGCCGGAGGGTAGCCTGGCTTACAGAGGACGAATAAAGGGTCACGAAGGTCAGCATGGCGATCATGAGGAAGACATTGATCACGATGACCCAGGTTTTTTTCATGGCGGTGCTCCTTCGTTAGTGGTCAGTGTCTTATTTAGTGGTTAGTGGTTAGTGGCTAGTTGTTTGTGGTTATGGGGATCTTCGTTGGGTTTGCCATCCTGCAGCGGGAACCGTAAGGGGATCCTTCACTGCGTTCAGGATGACACGGTGGGGTTGGCTGATGTTCCTGTTGCCGGTTGGGAAATTTTACATTAGCTGCTCTATTGCTTTTTGGAGTTTTTTGACTTTGGCTTCGAGCTGGGCTACTTTTTCCCGCAGGGCGGCGTTTTCCAGTTCGAGGGGGCTCAGGTCCGCATCCGCTCCTTCGGGCTTTACGGCAGGTTTGCGGCCTCTCTTGCCGGCGGGCTTCACGACCGACCTGGACGGGAGCTCCGTTCCGGCCTCCCGGGCCCAGCGGAGGATTGTCTGCCAGGGGACGCCGGCGTTTTTGGACGCGGCATGGGCGCCGACAGAGGCGGCATCGGCGAGAATCCTGCTGATCTGTTCCTGTGTATATTCCATATTCTTTTCTCCTTTATCCTTCTTCACGGGCGGTTTCACTTCGGGCTTTTCCTCCTCCGGCGGGGGAGCGGACAGCTCCGCCGCACTGCGGACGGGGATCCAGTAGGCGCGCTTTTCACCCAGGAGGACGGCCTGGACCTTAACCCGATCGTCCTTCGCGGCGGCGATGCAATCCGCCAGCGCGGCGAGGGGGCCGGAAACGATATTGCCCTCCTCATCAATAAAAGAAGGATGGGAATCAGCCAGAGCTTCAATGACGCGCCACTCTTCCGGCGGGACGAGGATGGCCTTGCTCTCCTTACGGATGGTGAAGATATAGCCGGGGACGACAAACCTGCGCACAGGGCGGGCACCGGCCTTCTGAGATTCGGCAGTGACGCAGGAGGGCAGGAAAGCACTGCTGTACTTCCTGATTTCGATACGTTCACGGCCTTCTGTAACTTTGATACAGTACATAATAGATAACCCCTGTAATATGATTTTGTGAATTTGTATTTGAACCATAACCATCATAACAGTTATTGCGCATAAATTCAAATATAAATTACAAGGAATTTATACTTTTTTTCAAAATCTGTCACTTTTTGCTGTACGGAACCCACAAGATATGGTATAATAATAAAAAAAGATACACTTGACACAAATTATTTACAGGAAATGGAGGAAATATACTGCCACCAGTCCATAAGGCTGCGTATATACATGTGTCAGGTGAATCGCACCGGACAAGTAACAAAAAATAAAAGGATTTGAGAGGAGATAACACAATGGATACCAAAGAAATGAACGTCAATGAGCTGGAAGAAGTCGTCGGTGGCAAGGGCGGATACAAGAAGCCCCCGGAACCCGTCATGGGCCTTGAAATTTACCAGATCCAGCGGGGAGACACCCTGACCCGGATCGCGCGGCGCTACGGCACCACCTGGATGGAACTGAAGGACCTGAACCGTGACGTGATCAAGCGCGCGGGCGACATCACCTGGGGCTACTACATCTACGTACCGGCCCGCAATCGCTGAGAAAAAAATAAAAAATGCTGGCGGCAAACAATTTGCCGCCGGCTTTTTTCGGGCAGGGAAAGGAGAATCGTGATGCAATACAAGCAGTCCGGAAATACATATATAGTCCGGCTCGACCTGGGCGAAGATATTATCGAAAGCCTGAAAAAGCTCTGCGAAGAGGAGCATATCTTCCTGGGCCGGGTGGAAGCGATCGGTGCGACGGACAACGCTGTGATCGGCGTATACGACCTGGAAAAGAAAGAATATTATCCGGAAAAGATCACTACATTTATGGAGATTACCAGCCTGAACGGAAACATCACATCCATGGACGGAAAACCGTACATTCATCTTCACGCGACGCTGGCGGACCAGAATCACGCGATGCACGGCGGCCATGTGCTGGAGATGAAGGTCGGAGCGACCTGCGAGATGTTTGTCACCGTGCCGGAAGGAACGGTAAAGAGAAAAAGGGAAGAATCCCTCGGGATCAACCTCTGGGACTTCTGATTACCGGGAATAAATGCCGGTCATGACTTCACGCTGGAAGGATTCTTTACGGGGCAGATCAGGATAAAGATCTGCCCTTTCTGCTGCCATTTTATTGTCATAGGGCACAGAAAGAATCGTGATCCGCAGCGGGGCCGGCCCTTCTTCTCCCTCAAGGAGCAGCGCATGCGCCCTGGGCAGGCTGAGGTTGTTCCCGACGCTGCCGGTATTCAAGGCGTAACCACCCTCCAGCGGCCGGACAAAGGGCCGGTGGCTGTCCGCGCAGATCAAACCGCTGGCTTCCGGCCGGCCGTCATGGAACCTGAACCCTTCCCGGAGCTTTTCATCTGAATCATAGCTCAGGTACAGGGGATCCAGGAACCGGCCGTGGACCAGCCGGAAACGGATGCCGCTGATCTCGAGCTCATCCTCCAGGGGGAGGGAATTCAGCCAGTCAATCCGCTCCTGACCGAGCTGCTGAATAAAATACGCGTTAAAGTCCGGATACCGCACCATGTCGGTATCCCAGTTTCCAGCCAGCCAGTGGCGGCAATGGGTCCTGGCCCAGTCGCAGGTTTTGTCGCTCTCAGGGCCCTTTCCGACGGCGTCGCCCAGGAACCAGATGTCATCCGGACAGATCCGGTCCAGCTCCCGCTCCATCGCCTCGGTGGCGACCATATTTCCATGAAGGTCCGCCAGCAGAACAATCTTCATTTTCCAGCATCCTCCCTTTTTGCCGCCCGGCGCGGTCCGGCAGCGGCTTCATGCGCAAGGAATGGCTTATTATAGCACAGAAACCAGGCTGGATTGAGATGTTCATAATGTCAAATATAATTGACAAACGTGTCGTGTATAGTATACAATCCGGGAGAAGGGAAGTGGAAGTATGGTGAATCTCAGGATTCGGGCGGCACGGAACGCCATGGGGATGACCCAGCAGGAGCTGGCGGACAGGGTTGGGGTCTCCCGGCAGACGATCAACGCCATTGAACAGGGGAGCTTCAATCCCACGATCCGGCTGTGCAGGGACATCTGCCGGGAGCTGGACCGGACACTGGACGAACTGTTTGGAGGGGAGGACATGATGATGTACTGCACCAATTGCCAGACGGCCTATGAAGAGGAGCGCTGCCCCTGCTGCGGCAGCCGGAAGGGACGGCCGGCGGCGCCGGAAGACATCTGCTTCCTTGCGGAAGAAGACAGCCTGCAGGCAGGGATCCTGGAGGATTTCCTGAAGCAGGAGGGGATTCCCGCGCTGAAAAAGAGTACCGTGGGCGCCGGGATGGCGATGAAGGCCGGAGCGATCTTCGAACGGTTCCGGTTCTACGTACGGTACGAGCACCTGGAGAAGGCACGGGAGCTGCTGGAGGAGATCCGGAACAGCTGACGGCACAAAGCGTGAACAGAAACAGGGGAAAAACCGCAAAGCAGGTCCCGGTTATGATATACTGAATTATTGGGACCCCACCAGTACTTTGTTGCGGGAGAAACGCGAATGTTTACATGGAACATCCAGTTTGTATCCAGGAAGCGCCTGGCGGACACCCTGAACCAGCTGATGATCAGCGAGGAAGGGGACCGGAATATCCTGATCCGGATTCACACGGCGGTTCACACCGGCGAAGAAGCAGCGGATCTGGCCGCGTTTATCAAGGGCATCCTGCCGGAAGCACAGATCCTGGGTACCAGCACGTCCGCGATCATCAGCGAGGGCAGGCTGATCCATGACCAGTGCCTGATCTCCGTGACCCAGATGGACGGGGGAAACGTGGAGACCTGCCGGATCCCACTGCAGGACGGCGAGGGCATGATTCCCGCGGAAAAGGCCTGCGCGCTGGCGGCGGAGCAGGTGCGGGAGGATACGAAGCTGCTGTTCGCTTTTGCGCCGGAAAGCTACCGGGACATTGAAAAGTTTGTCAATATCAGCAACGATAAGATGCCGGGCGTGCAGATGCTGGGCGGCGTGACAGACTGGAACGACATTGTCGGCGGCACCGGATTCGTATTCGACGAAAAAGGCTGGTCCGGGGAGGAAATGATTCTGGCGGCGCTGAGCGGCGGAGAGCTGGAATGCTGCGCCGGATACGCAACGGGAGTACAGGTCGTTGGGGGAACCCATGAAATCACCGAAGCAAAAGACAACCGGATCCTGGGGATCGACGGGAAGCCGGCGGCCGCCTTCATCTGCGAAGGGCTGGGCAAAGCAACCGCGAGCCCGGATATCGGGTTCTATTTCCCGCTGGCCTACAGCTTCGAGGGGGCGGACATCCCCTTCGTATACGGCTGCAAGGAGGATGACGGGCTCAACACCAACCATACCATCACGGCGGGACGGAAGATCCGCCGAGGATTCTTCTATGACCGGAAAATCATCGCCGACAACCGGTCCATGTTCAGCCGGATGGAAGGCTTCGAGAAGGGAGAGACGCTGTTCGGATACTCCTGCCGGGACAGGTTCCGGATCTATCCCAACAGTGTGAACTGGGAGCTGTCTGCTTACCAGAACTCCAACTGCAGCGGATGCCTGACCCGGGGCGAGATCGGGGTAACGGAGGGACGGAAGGCCTTCACCAACTGCGCCTTCGCGGTGGCCGCAGCGGGAGAGAACCCGGAAACCCAGCAGATGAATCCCTATGTGTTCTCCCATACGGGGGTGCTGGCGGAGGACAACCAGCGGCTGATCGGCTTCCTGGCGGAGGCGGCGCTGAACGACAGCCAGGGAACGGACGCGGGGCTGCAGGAGAGCATGAAGGGCTTCGTGGAGAGCTGCCGGCAGATGCTGCTGTACACCGAAAAAGGAAGCGTGGCCAATGAAGCGGCGCTGCACATGGATATCCAGCTGGGAGGATACGACCGGGTATGCCTGATCGACGTGCCGGAACAGCGGACGATCCACGCCGCCTTTTCCGAACAGGAGATCGAGAAAACCCACAGCTACTTCCTGTCCGAATGCTCAGCCTTCGCAGCACAGAAGAACTACCGGGTGTACCTGCTGCAGGAATGGCAGATGGCGGTGGCGGTGCCCGGCTACATGGTGTCGCTGGAGGAATTCACGGAGGACATGAAGGAACTGCAGAACCGGCTGTTCCAGCCAAAGGATGGCTGTATCCCGGTGGTATCTGTGTTCTGTGTGATCGACGAATGCATGTCGGAAAGCATGGACACGATCTACAACGCGGCCCGGCTGGAAATGATCCGGAAGAACCTGCTGTTCTACAGCTGCAACGGCAAGGAAGGGGAACTGGACGAGGAACGGATCCTGGAGAAGTACCGGATGGTGCATGTGATCAACGACGCGCTGTCCAACGACGCGGTGATCCCGTACTACCAGGGGATATTTGACAACGAAACGAAGTCGATCCACCACTACGAGGCGCTGATGCGGCTGAAGGACGTGAACGGGAAGGTCTATTCTCCCTACGCTTTCCTGGATGTGGCGAGGAGCTACGGCCTTCTGTACGACAAGCTGAACCGGGAGATGCTTCGGAAGGTGTTCGAAAAATTCCGGGACAGTGAAGGCAAATGCGTGAGCGTTAACCTGGGGATGCGGGATATCCGGAACGAGGAGCTGACCCGCTACATCTACAGCTTCCTTTCCACGGCGCCGCACCCGGAGAACTTCATCTTCGAGATCCTGGAAAACGAGGACGTGGACGACTACGAAACGCTGCTGCGGTTCGTGGACAACATCCACAAGCTGGGCGGCAAGATCTCCATCGACGACTTCGGCAGCGGATATTCCAACCTGCTGCACGTGATCAGTATCCCGAACGACTACCTGAAGATCGATGGATCCATCGTGAAGGAATGCACCGTGAATCCGGCATCCGAGGGCCTGGTGAAGATGATTTCCGGCTGGTACCGGGCCAGCGGGCAGAACGCCAAACTGATTGCGGAATACGTGGAAAACGAGGCCATCCAGAAGAAGCTGCTGGAATACGGCATCGACTATTCACAGGGATACCTGTTCTCCAAGCCGGCGCCAGAGGTGCCGGAAAACGAAGAGAAATAAAACGAGACACGGAGGAAGCCGATGAAAGTCAGCAGCAAACCCGTCCGCACGATCGGACTTATCCTGGAAGACGCGTTTACGGACTTCGCGGCGGATATCATCCACAGCGTTTCCTTCGCAGTGCGGGATATGAGGGGAATCCGGCTGGTGGTGATCCCCGGGCGGCAGGACGACAGCCGGGATCCCTATGACCGGATGCACCAGTACAAGATCCGGCACAACCAGATCTACATGATGAACGAGCAGTACCGGTTTGACGGGCTGCTGCTGACTTTCCCGAACCTGACGCGGATGCCGAAGGACATCTACCAGGGGATTCCGAAGGTATACCTGGCGACGGACCTGAAGAACGAGGTCACGGTCAACTACGACGACGAGATCGGCATCCGGGAAGCCATCGACTACCTGGTGAAGATCAAAGGCGTCACCCGGCTGTGCATGCTGGGGGGACGGGACGACAACACGGACGCCCAGAAGCGGAAGGCGATTTTCCGGCAGAGCCTGGAAGACAACGGGCTTATTTTCACCGAGGACCAGTACGAACCGGGGGACATGTCCATCTGGACCCAGAGGCCGGCGGAACGCCTGATGGAACGGAACCCGGACACCCAGGCGGTATTCTGCGTAAACGACGCAACTGCCTCCGGCCTGTACGACGTGCTGCGCCGGAAGGGACTGGAGCCGGGGAAAGACCTCTATGTATTCGGCTTTGACAACGGGCCGCTGGCCGCAGACCTGAATCCGCCGCTGGCCTCCGTGGGCGCCAGCGGAATGACGCTGGGGCAGAAGGCCGTGGAGATGCTGGTGCGCATGATGGACGGGGAGGATATCCCGGCGCAGAAAGTTCCGACGCACCTTTTCGGCAGGGAATCGCTGCCCTACGACATGTACGAATTCACGGCGCGGGAAATGCTGAGCTCGGACAACTCCTTCATCGACCGGTTCTTCGATGACTGCTTCTACCGGTACCGGAACGAGGTGATCAGTCCCGGGGCGATCAACCTGAAGCGGCTGTTCCACGAGATCCTGGCGCGGATGCTGAAATCCATGCGGAACCGGATTATGACAGAGGAGGAATTCGCGGAGATCTGCCGGATGATCGGGATCCTGTTTGACAATGGAGTGATGCTTTACACGGACCCGAACCGGTTCGTATATGACTTCAACCGGCTACAGGGGACGATGAACGAAAACCTGAAGGCCAGCAACGCGATCGCGCAAAACAACCGGCTGTTCTCCATGATGAAGGACAGGGCCATCCAGTTCCACGGGGTGCAGAAGCGGATCAACAACGCCCGCTACAGCAACGGAAGAAACCGGATCCAGGACTTCATGACCTGGGCCACCAACTACGGAAAGCCCGGGGAAGAGGCGATGGAATACCTGATCGGGCAAATGGACCGGATCGGCCTGGGGAACGGGGCCATGTACCTGTACCGGGAGCCGATTGTATGCCCGGATGAAGGACCGGTTGCGCTGCCGGATACGATGCAGCTGCGGTGCGTAATACGGAACGATGAGCTGTTCAAGATCCCGGCGGAGAGAAGAGAATGCCCTGTTTCGGAGATCTACAACCGGGACGAGCTGCCGGATGCGGCGCTGGGATATGTATGTTACCCGCTGTTCTGCGGCAAATACCTGTTCGGCATGACGGTGGTGGCGTCTGACCTGAAGCTGTTTGAGATTGGCGAATTCCTGACGTTCCAGCTGAGCCGGTCGATCTTCATGAACTGGGTTACGGAAACGTAAGAAAAAAGACCCGCGGATGCGGGCCTTTTGAATTGCATTTATCCGGATTTCGACTTATAATCGGATATCGACATAAAACCTGCAGACGGGAAAAGGGGTAAGGGACGATGAAACGGATCCGGATTATCCTTGCGGTCCTCTTTTGCGCGCTGATCTGCGCGGGAGCAATAACCGCCGGCGCAGAAAGCAAATACGCAGGCATGACCGCGGAAGAAATAACCGCGCAGCTGACGCTGGCGCAGAAGGCAGCGCAGATGGTGCTGCCGGCCTGCTACCACGTATTGCCGGATGAAATGCAGCGATTCTGCTACGGCGGGATTCTTTCCCAGGCCGCGAACCTGGACGACATGGAATGGCGCGAATACACCGCCATGTTCCAGCGGGCCGCGCTGGATTCGGACGCGGGGATTCCCTATATCTACGGCCAGGATGACGTGCACGGGGTGAATTACTGCATCGGGGCTGTTTATTTTCCCCACAACATCGGCCTGGGCGCGGCGGATGACGAGGACCTGATGTACCGGATCGGAAGGATCACGGCGGACGAGGCTAAACTGTGCCACATGCTGTGGAACTACGCACCGGTGGTGGCCCAGTCTGTGGACATGCGGTGGGGCCGCACGTATGAAAGCTACGGCGCGGACCTGGACCGGATCACCCGGCTGAGCACCGCCTACACCAAAGGCCTGCTGGACGGCGGCATCGTGGCCTGCCCGAAGCACTTCTTCGGGGACGGAAACGTGATCTTCGGCACGGGAGACAGCCGGGGCGAACCGAAACTGATCGACCGGGGACAGTCGGAACTGTCGGACGAAGAGATTGAAAAGCTGCTGGCGGTATACCAGGCGCAGGTGGACCTGGGCGTGCAGACGATCATGGTCAGCTTCTCCTCACTGAACGGGGTGAAGATGCACGAGAACAAGGAATACATCGACCGGCTAAAGAATGAGATGGGCTTCAAGGGCTTCATCGTGGGCGACTGGGAAGGCGTGAGCCTGACGTCCCCGGGAACCTACATGGAGCAGGTGGCCGCCACGGTGAACGCCGGGGTGGACATGCTGATGGAAGCGGACCATTTCCGGGAAGCCAAGACCTGCATCGAAGAAGGTGTGAAGCAGGGCCTGATTCCGGAAGAACGGGTGAACGACGCGGTGCGCCGGATCATCCAGGTGAAGATGGACGCCGGGATCCTGGAGGATCCCCTGTGCGAAAACATCCAGACCGAACAGATCGCCGTCGGGTCCGGGGAATACAGGGCGGTGGCGGAAGAAGCGGTGGAAAAGAGCCTGGTGCTCCTGAAGAACGAAGGCGGCGTGCTGCCGCTGAAGAGCGGAACTGCGGTCTATATCACCGGTCCCGCGGCAGACCACGACCAGGCGCAGTGCGGCGGCTGGAGCGTGGGCTGGAACGGGAGCCCGGAGAAGAACATCAACGGCGTGACCTCCATCCTGGAAGGTTTCCGGCAGAAGGCGGACGAATACGGGATCCGGGTGATCACAAAGGAAGCGGAAGCTTCTGAGGCGGATGTGGTGCTGCTGGCAGTCGGGGAAAAGGCGTACGCGGAATGGTACGGGGATACGGATGATCCGGACTTGTGCGGACCTTTGGGCCTGTACGGCAACAAAGCCGCGATGGACAAGGCGAAGAGCTACGGGAAGCCGGTGGTGACCCTGATCGTGGCGGGACGCCAGGTGCTGATCAGCGACTACATGGACCAGTGGGACGCGGCGGTGATGTGCTACCTGCCGGGCAGCGAAGGACAGGGAATCGCCAACGTGCTGTGCGGCAGGAAACCGTTCACCGGAAAGCTGCCCAGCCCCTGGTACAGTTCCATGGACCAGCTGGGAACCGGGGAAAGCTGGCTGCCGATGGGATACGGACTGACAGCGGAAGAATAAGCAGCAAAGCAACCGGAAAATAAAGAAGAAAGGAGAACCGGACATGAAAAAGAGCCTGGGCGGGAAGATAGCCTTCGGTGTCGGCGGCGCCGTGAAGGACATGGCCTACACACTGTCGGCCTATTACCTGATGTACTATTACCAGAACGTGCTGGGACTGAGCCCCTCGTTCGTGGGAACGGTGCTGATGATTGCCCGGTTCTTTGACGCGCTGAACGACCCGATCATGGGAGTGCTGGTGGCGAAAACCCGATCCCGCTGGGGACGGTTCCGCCCGTGGATCTTCAGCGGCACTGTCCTGAACGCGTTTACACTCTACGCGCTGTTTGCCGCCCCGAAAATGCCGGAGACGGGCATCATGGTATGGTTCACGGTGGTGTACCTGCTGTGGGGCATTACATATACGATGCTGGATATTCCATACTGGTCCATGATTCCGGCGGCGGCGGAAACGATGTCCGACCGGGAGAAGATGGCGGTCATCGGCCGGACCTGCGCCGGTGTCGGCGGGGCCATTATGGCGGTATTCGCGCTGCTGGCAGTGGACAAGTTTGGCGGAGGGACCAACGACCGGGAAGGATTCCGCATCCTGGCACTGATCGTAAGCATCGCATTCCTGGCGGGCGAAATCTTCTGCTGCCTGCGGCTGAAGGAAAAACGGCCGGAGACAGCTGCGCCTTCCACCAGCGTGAAACAGATGTTCAAGGAGCTGTTCCACAACGACCAGACGCTCACCGTGTCCGGGATTATCGTGCTGGTAAACGTGGCCACCTATATCACGACCAACCTGGTGATTTACTTCTTCAAATACGATTACGGCGGGGAAATGTGGGAGACCACCTACACACTGTTTATCGCCATCGGCAGCGTCTCGCTGGTGCTGGGAATGGTACTGGTTTATCCGCTGCTGCGGAGAAAAAAAGTTTCCAACGAAAAGATCTTCAAGGGCAGCGTGCTGACGGCGATCACCGGGTACCTGGTGCTGCTGGGAGTATGCCTGTCGGGAGCCTCCGGGAAGTTCATCCCGCTGGTCATCGCGGGGTGCATGGTATTCGTCGCCAACGGACTGCTGATGGTACTGACCACCGTATTTCTGGCCAACTCCGTGGACTACGGGCAGCTGCGCACCCACCACCGGGATGAAAGCGTGACCTTCTCGATGCAGACCTTCGTGGTGAAAGCGGCTTCCGGCCTGGCAATCTTTATCACCGGCATGGGGCTGGACCTGATCGGCATGACCGGGGACGCGGAGGAGACCGGAGAAGTGATTCCCCAGACGGCGGAGACGCTGACGGGCCTCCGGCTGATGCTGACGCTGCTGCCCATCCTGGGGCTGCTGATCGCGTTCTTCTGCTTCCGGAAATGGTTCAAGCTGACGGACAAGCGGATGGAAGAAATCACACAGGAACTTGGAATCAAATAAAAAAGGTGACAGGAGCGAATCCTGTCACTTTTGCTTTTCTTCGAGAGCCCTGGTCAGGGGCGGGACAACTTTGGATTTGCGGGGTGCCTTTGGCTCAAAGATGAGGCTGCCGCTGCCGTCATAATCCGGGAAGGCCGCCCGGACGAGGGCCTCGGCACCGTCACCGCACCAGATCATGCGGGTCCTGTTTTCAGTGGAGACAAGGCAGAAAAGCATATCCATCTTGCTGGAGGCGTAGATCTTCGGGAATTCCGCCTCAATCCGCTCCGAGAGGGTCAGGATGCTCTCCTCCGAATCGGCGAAGACATCGCCGATGCCGAAGGTGTATTCACCCACGATGTATTCCTTGTAATCATCATAGAAGATTTCGGTGAGGGTCATGCCGGTGTAGGCGGATTTAGCCGCTTTCATAGCATCGTAGAGACCGGCCACATCATCAACGGCGGCGATAGCGTTCAGGTCTGCATAAGCCTCCCGGTCCAGCTTCGTGACGTTCATACTGGTCATATTCTTGGTATCGGAGAGGAGGGCGAAGAGCATCGCCCGGGCCATCTCCCGGGAGATTTCCACATCACAGGCCTGATAGGCGCTCCAGACGATGGAAGCGGTGGCGCCGGCGGGGAGGGACCAGACGACGATGCGCTCCGTATTCCGGATATCGCCGATGCCGTGATGATCCACGACGCCGACGATGCGGGCGCTCCGCATGCCGTCCAGGGCCTGGGTATACTCGCTGTGGTCCACGAGGACGAACTGTTTGCCCGCGGCGTCGGACAGGACCTCCGGCTGATCAATGCCGAAAAGATCCAGGGCATACTTCGTTTCCTGATTCACGGGGCCGGCAACCGCCGCCTTCGCGCTGATGCCCAGCTGCTGCAGGAGGCCGGCGTAGGCGATGGCGCTGCCCACGGTATCCGCATCCGGGCTCTTATGGCCGATGACGTAAGTGACCTGATCCCCATAATCCACGGTGAGCAGGAGATCCGCGTGCACGGTGCGCTCCGGGGAAGCCGGCTCCTCCGCAGGGACGCCCGGGCAGACGGACACCAGCGCCAGAACCAGCAACAGGACTGAAAGCTTTTTCAGCATGGCGGGAAACCTCCCAGAACCTTAATTTTGCGACAGTATAACATAAATCTGCGACAGGAGGTGGTATTTTTCCGGAATTTGTGTATAATGAATCAGACAGGAAAAATGAAATCCGGGAACCGCGATGCAGATTCGGGAGGAATATGGTATAATACCGGCTGAGAATTCTGAAATGGCCGGTGATTCCGGCTGACTGAGGAAAACGGATGACTGAGTTGATTACCTACCGCCTGTCGGCCACGGGGATCTGGCAGTACGACTTCTGCCGGAACGGGGAAACGATCGGAAATGTTTCATCAGTGATCTCCACCCGGGAGCCGGCGCGGATCGAAGGACCGGAGATCTCCTGGTACAGCCGGTTCGACCTGGACACGGAAATCGTGCCGGGGGTGAGCCGGAAGATCAAGGACAACCGGACCGGGGAAGAGATTTACCGGATCGTCTGGTGGCGGCCGAACGTATACGAAGTACGGACGCGGGAGCGGTCGATCCAGGCGGAGATCCGGAACGGAAGCTACCTGTTCGGCGTGCCGGAGATGCCTGTGACGGCGATGACGGAGCGCTGCAGCGGGGAGCCGCGGCTGGTGCGGGGCATGGAAGCGGAAATGTGGTTCCGCACGGTACTGTTTGAGCCGGTGAGCGACGCCTACCTTATGATGGCGCTGTCGTTTCCGGCACTGAGGTTTTGTTGATTATATATTTTTATATATTCAAGAAATTGAGGAGGATTCTGTACATGAAAAAGCAAGCCAAGATTTTTGTAGCGCTGGTACTGGTCCTGGCGCTGACCGCTTCCCTGTTCTCTGCGGCATTCGCGGAGACCTACACCCAGTTCAAGGATAAACTACTTGAAGCGCCGAGGATTCTGTTCCAGCACAAGAAGACCGGCCTGAAGCTTGGCGACCTGCCGGTGTACACTGCGCCGACCCCGAACGCACTGCGCATGGCGAACAGCCGCGCGAAGATCGACACGGACCGTGACTTCTACATGGCCGGCAAGACCTCGGACGGCTGGCTGATGGTCCGGTACGATCCCGGCAACGGCACGATCCGCACCGGCTATATTCCCCCGCAGTACGTGCGGAAGGTGAAGGCCGGAAAGCTGAACTACTTCGTGAATATTCCCGTGGTGGCCGGCAGCCAGATCAACGTGACGGACGACCCCATCGGCGGACGGAACTTCTTCCACACGATCCAGCAGGGTGAAAGCTTCACCATCCTGGCCAAGTACACCTACAACGGCACCTGGTGGTACATCGAGTGCACAGTGGACGGCGGCAAGCCTGCCCGCGGTTTCATCGACCGCCAGGGATCGAAGATCCTTCCCGGCAGCAACGTGGATGACAACCTGAACCAGGAACCCGTGACTCTGGAGAACATCGGCGCTCCCAGCAAGTCTCCCTACGGACAGGAAAAGATCGGCGACATCATTATCGCCGGAACAGACAAGAGCTCCCGGAAGCTGGTATACAAGGACGCCAGCAAGAAGTCCACGCAGATCACCGTGGTTTATCCCACTGTCAGCTATCCCTACTACGGAACCACCACCGGCAGGAACGGCCATACCTGGTACTACGTCTACGTAGAAGAAGACAGCATGTGGGGCTGGGTGGACAGCGAGTTTGTCCGGTAAGCAAAAGCAACATCAAAAATGCTCCCTCAACGGGGAGCATTTTTATATGCGGCAGGGATCAGATCTCGTCCCAGATGCTGAGGATCAGGGCGTCAAATTCCTCCCGGCCGAAAGCGGAACGGTAGACCAGATACAGAGAATCCGCAGCCTCCTGCATGGTTTTGCCCCGGCTCTTGAGCAGGGAACAGCGGGTCTTGATGGCCCCGCGCATATTGTGCAGCACGTCGTAATCACTGCCGCCGTTGACTTCCTCCATCTGATCGGGGGTCAATTCCATCATTCCCGGATTCATGTTCATAAACGCACACTCCTTTTCATGAGGATTATACTCCAAAGGTTTATACGCAGGCAAGATGGCCTGTGGCAGTCAGCCCGGCAGGCGGGCCAGCAGCAGGGGGCCGTTTTCCTTCAGCCAGTGATCCCAGTGGCGGTAATCCGGGAAAACCCGGAGAATTTCCGCGTAGAAGGCAGGGGAATGGTCCATATGCTTCCGGTGGCACAGCTCGTGGACCACGACGCTGTCCAGCACCTGGGGCGGAGCGAGGAGCAGGAGACAGTTGAAATTCAAATTGCCTTTGGCAGAGCAGCTGCCCCAGCGGGTGTGCTGCATGCGGAGGGTAATACGCCCGTAGGTGACGCCCAGGAGGGCTGCAAAATGGGCCGTGCGCTCCGGAAAAACCTCCCGGGCCTGGCGCAGGAGGATGCGCTGTTCCGCCTCCGTAAGAACGGGGACGGAACGCTTTATTTCCTCCCGGACTTTTGCTCTGGCCAGGTGGGATTCCAGCCAGGAACGCTTCTGCTCCAGGAAACGGCGGATTTCTGCTTCGGAAACGCGCAGGGGCGCGCGGACCAGCGGGCGGCCGTCCCGGATCTCCAGGCAGAGGGTCCTGCGGCGGGAGCGGATCACTTCAATGGGCAGACCTTCCAGATTCATTGCATCATACTCCGGATCAAAAATCTGGCAGTCATTTTATCACAGGACAAAAAATGAGACAAGCCGACGCAAAAGATGCATAGCGACCCGGGACAGGAACCGGTATAATGCGTAAAGTGGAAAACTATTGACGGATGGGGCAGGAGAGAGCAGATGAAAAAGCAGGGATCCGTTTTTCGCATTAACCAGGAAGGATTTGTTCCGGGACTTCCGATCCACGCAGTGCTACTGACCGACGGGGAAGTCCGGCTGAAGGACCCGGAAGGAAAGACTGTATATACCGTGCCGCATGGAGAACTGCGGGAAGACGCCGCCTCCGGGGACCGGGTGCGGCTGGCTGAGATTCCGCCGCTTGCGGAAGGAAAATACACGCTGGAGAGCGGGGAGGAGCAGCGGGAATTCGCAGTGCGGGCCCGGGGCTGGCGGGAGGTTTCCAACGCGCTGATCAAGGGACTGTATTTCCAGCGGTGCGGCTGCGCGCTGGAGAGCGCCCACGCGGGTGTATACCACCATCCGGCATGCCACACGGCGCCGGCGGTCGGCTGGGATGACCGGACCCTGGTGCGCCGGGTGCCGGGCGGATGGCACGACGCAGGGGACTACGGTAAATACACCGGGCCGGGAGCGGTGACGGCGGCGCACATGATCTACGCCTGGAAGCTCTTTCCACAGGGATGCTCGGATGAACTGAACATTCCGGAAAGCGGCAACGGCCTTCCGGATATCCTGAATGAAGTGAAATATGAGCTGGACTGGCTGCTGGAGATGCAGCGCAGCGACGGCGCTTTTTACCACAAACTGACGAAAGCCCAGTTCGCGCCTTTCATCATGCCGCAGGACGACCTGGAGACAGAGTACCTGATGCCGGTATCCCACTGCGCGACGGCGGCGGCCTGCGCCTGCATGGCGCTGGCAGCCAGGGTATGGCAGGGCTACAGTCCGGCCTTTGCCAACCGGGCGGTGCTGGCCGCGAAACGGGCCTGGGACTGGCTGCAGGCGCATCCGGACTTTGTACCGTACCGGAATCCGGAAGGCGTACGCACCGGATGGTACGGGGATATGAGCGACCGGGATGAGCGGTTCTGGGCCGCCTGCGAGCTGTATGCCGCCACCGGGGAGGAAAACTACCGGACGGAAGCGGAAAAGCTGTACGGGGAAGGACTGAACCTGACAGCCTTCGGATGGGCGGACGTGAGCGGCATGGGCGCATTGTGCTGCCTATTTGAACTGAAGGAAAAAGGCGGAGAGGTGCTTTACGGCCGGGTGAAGGAAGACTTCCTGCAAAGAAGCGAACAGATTTTGCAATGGACGAAGGCATCCGGCTACGGCACCGCCCTGCCGGCGGACCGGTACGGATGGGGAAGCATCCTGCCGATCATGAGCGGCGCGATAGCCATGATTATCAACTGGCTGCTGACGGGGAACGAGAAAATGCGGGACGGCGCGCTGCAGCAGTGGCACTATGCCCTGGGAATGAACGCGCTGGATCTGTGCTTCATTACAGGATACGGCACGCACCGGGTGATGCACCCGCATCACCGGCCTTCGGGATCGGACGGGATTGAGGATCCGGTGCCCGGGCTGATCGCGGGCGGGCCGAACGGAAACCACAATTATCCGCAGACAAAAGAAAAACTGGAGGGCCTGCCGCCGGCCAAGTGCTACCTGGACGAACTGCCCTCCGCGGATACAAACGAGATCGCAATTTACTGGAATTCACCGGCGATTTTTACCGGCGCATTCGTGAACCAGATTTCCACTTGACAAACCGGAATTGCCCCCGTATAATCTTCACTGTTGCAGATACAGGGGCATGGTGTAATGGTAACACGTGGGTCTCCAAAACCTTTGTTGAGGGTTCGAATCCTTCTGCCCCTGCCAAATAAGTACCTCCACTCCACGTGGAGGTACTTATTTGTTTAGAACAGAGGATTCGAACGGGTCAGTAGTGAAGACAGCCTGGTGGGATGTCAAAGCTGACCCCGCTTTTCCGCAAAAAAGGCGAATAGCAATATAGTTTATTTCACTACGGTCATATTGACCGTATCGAGCAGTTCCTGCAGCGATACTTTATTGATGGAATTGGAGTAAAGTCCCAGTCCCTGATGGATACCTTCCAGAAAGATCAGAAGCATCAGCGCGAAGGCGATGACCGGGATCGCCAGACTGAGGAGCTTATTCCTCGGAATCCGCGAGTAGGAATACAGCAAAACAAGCGGCGCCACAAATATCAGGGGAACAGATCCGCCAAAGCCCATGGCTATGCTGACCTCAGCATAATGCGATACGGTTTCAACTGAAGCTGAAGCCATGGATTCCAGATCCGGCGCATAGGTGACTGTAAGGACCAGCATTAAAATGAAGTCAATAATGGCCGCAACGACCAGAATGATTGAAAGGAAAACAGAAAACTGCAGGCTGTTCCGGTTCGTCTTCAGATAAGCCTGATACTCTGCATGGGTTTTTCCATACCGGCGGAAATGGCGTTCCCGCTTTTTGATATACAGCGCCAGCATCATAAACAACAGAAATGTTACGGGCGGTTTTACGGTCAGCAACGGATAGGTCCAGAGGGGCAGCTGAATTTTGCCGGCCGCAGCAAAACCTTTCAGGAGCATGGAGCATACTTCGTACGCAACCGGCAGGAGCGCAAACAGCCTGAAAAAAATCACCTTTTTACCGGTAAACACTTTTGGGGGCCTTGCGTTCAGGAAATACATGAACAGCGTACACAGGAACAGGTCAATGAACATGTTGAAGGATATGACCCCGCTGACCTGGAACTGCTGCAAAGCCGACTCAATCATCGGAGCAACATTCTCCGGGTCCGAAACAAAGAGCCCCACCGAACCGACCACATACCGGCCGAACAGGAAAATTGAGCCCAGATAGATTGCCACTGCGATGCCGCCGTTCCGGATCAGCTGCTTTTTATATCCCTCAGAGTTATTCAGGATTTTCGAAAAGTTGGCAATCAGCAGGAAGGGAAGGCTCAGGGATCTGACATAATTCAGCACGTTGAGCAATCCGGCGGTACTCTCAGCCAATTCCGGCTTGATCTTTCCTCCGAGCTTAACCAGAAGGATCACGGTGACCATCGTAATGCACAGCCAGCCCAAAGCCTGAAATCCCTGGTAGGAAATCGGTCCGCGGTAACGGATGTCTTCTTCCTTCAAAAGCTCATGCAGCTTGCGTCTCTTTTTTCCCATGTATGAGATCCTCTCGTCCTGCCATATGATCAGCCCGGAATGCCCCTGATCAGCGGTATTCCGGCGCACAGTATCCTTTAAAAATCATAATGGGTTTCAGGGATTCTGTCAATTTCAGGATTGCCTGTTTCAGGGGGATGTCTGTATTGACTTTGGAAAGAATTGTGATATATAATATTTTATCATTTAACCAGAAGAATAGTTTTCCGGAGACATTGGAGGAATTTTCATGAGGAAACTGATTTGCCTGATGCTGGGAATAATCATGATCCTGGGGTGCTTTGGAAGCAGCCTGGCAGAAGGCGAGGATACACCTTTGTTCGTGCAGATCAAGGAAAACGTGACGGCGAAGGTCTATGCCAAACCCGGCGATGACGCTCCCGCTGATACGCTGGCAGGCGGCAGGCTCTGCGGACTGCTGGACGAAACGAACGAAGCGGGAACCGTATGGTATAGCATCTTCTATCTGAACAACGCCAGGAAAGGCGCGACCGGGGCCGTCAAGGCGGAAGACGCGGAGAAGCTGGACCAGGATCAGCTGACAGCGCTGCTGGAGGATACCGGGAAGATCAACGAGGTTCTGGACCTGATCGACGCGCTGAACGATTATGTCAGGATCCCGGACGCGGATGAAACAGAAACGGCTGGCACTGGAACGAATACGGACAATACGGCAGATCAACCGGCGAAGACGGGCTTGAAGCAGTTCTACGCAAACGCCATGGAAAAACTGCAGAATGTGTTTGACAGCCTGAAAAGCATCGATCTGTCCAAGATGAAGGATGTTGCCAAGGATATGGGCGAGAAGGCAAAAGAGGCCGGGAAAGACCTGATTGACAAGGTAAAGGATATCAACCTGAAGGATAAGCTGGACGACGTCAGGGACAAGATCCAGGAGGTCGACCTGAAGGAAAAGCTGGATGACGTCAAAGACAAACTGAAGGATATCGACGTGAAGGACAAGCTGGAGAACCTGAAGGACAAGATGGACGACGTCAAGGACAAGATGAAGGATATCCTGGAAGACAGCGGCATGAAGGATAAACTCGACGACCTGAAAGACAAAATCAAGGATATTGACCTGAAGGATATAATCTCTGACCTGAAGGACAAACTGGAAGGAACCCGCCTGGACAGAATGATTGACGGTATCGGCGATGTCATCAGGGAACTGAAAGACAAGGACAGCAGCCTGCGGGACGCGCTCAGCGACGTGAAGGATGAACTGAAGGAACTGGTCGCCGGAGACTGAGACGGGGACCTTTTAAAGATTGACAGAAAAAATGACGCTGATCTGATTTGATTATTCGGAAAACAGCACAATTTACGATACAGGAGGGACTCATTATGATGCAAATGTTCTGTACGGTATGCGGACTCAGACTCGGCCCCACGGCACCGGAAAAATGCCCGCAGTGCAACAGCAAGGGCCCGTTCGAAGAGAAGGAATGAGAAGAGGTTCAGCCGGTTGCCGGACCGCAGAGCGCCCGCTATTGCACGAAGTGCGGCTATATCCTCATCTCCAGCTATATGCCGGACAGATGCCCGGTGTGCGGTGAGCCCGGCGAAAACTTCGGGTACGGCACGGTGAGCATTACTCCCTGCGAGAAGTCGGATCCGAAATTCCCGGATGAGCGGCGCTGGTGACCGTGACGGCCGGCCGGGATTCCATCTGCAGTAAACATACGGAATGAACCCTCACCGCGGTGGGGGTTCTTCCTTTGAGAAAACCTTTTGCAATAAAAGAGCAAAAAAACAATCCTGCGGTTTTTCTTTTCCAACCGGTGTGGTATGATCAAGGGCATATGGGGATGGCCGAATGACATCGCTGGCCAATATCCTGGTGTTTGTTCCGTTTACGCTGACAAACGAGAAAACGGACTCAATCTTTTTCCTGGTTACAACCGTACTGTACATTTTCGGCCTGTAGGGCATTTTCCGCAAATGCGGGCTGCCGGGCTGGCAGGATGTGATTCCCTGCCTGCGGGAGATCCGGCTGGGCGAAGCTTCCGGCATGGAAAAGGAAGGGCGGATCGCCGGGGCGATCCAGGCCGCCGCCGTGCTGCTGGAGTTCATTGACAAGGACAAACGTTAATCCTTTTTGACCCGCAGGATCCATTCCCCGTATTCACGGGCAGTATACATCTCATAAGTCTCATCATAACTGAATCCTTCCGGAACATCTATGATCTGGACATGATAGACATCCGGCGTGCCGTTGAAGGTGACGATTCCCTGGTCATCGGATTCCTTCGGAACACAGGCCACGTCCGTACAGAAATTCACCGTGACTTCCGGGACGGGACGGTTGTCCTGGTCCACGATATGCACGATGTAGGCCTGCAGCGTGCTATCCGCCTTTGCTTTGTTATCCACGTAATCCCAGGTGACGGTATAACCTTGCTCCACACTGTCCTCCACCAGCTGCTCAATCCCGAATTCATTCCGGAACAGGATGACGGAGGCATATTCTCCCATATCGTATTCAGGAAGGGCCCGGTTGAACAGTTGGACATGGAAGTAAAGCTGGTCATCGTCTTCATGAGGCATGAGCTGCTCATAGAAATAGGCACCGCGCGCCGGATCCAGCAGGTCCTGGACAACCGGCGTTTTTTCAGTGACCGGGTCGTCATAGGCGATGTTGGCGACATCATCCGTCGCCGTGAGATCAATCCGCAGGCGGACAGAATCCGCCGGAATGAGATAGCCGGTAAAGGTGTCCCCGTTTTCGCTGGCACGCAGTTCTACGGTCTCGTAATCCCCGCCGTCCGGATAGATCGCCTGGGTCGCGTAGACAGGGAAGGACCGGGTGGAGGCATCCCGGGGAGAAGATTTCATCGCTTTCGTTTCCGTATAGCTGTCTCCCAGAATGGCGTCCAGCACAAGTTCCAGCTCGAGCGCGTCATAGAAGGCGCCGTAACTGCAGTATACGGAATTGCCGAAGCGGTCCACGACATGGGTGCAGGGGACGGCCACCCCGTAATCGGAGGTATACAGTTTGCGCCCTTCATCGCGCCCCATGGGGAGGGTGAGCTTCATTTCACTGCGGTAGGCCGCGATGGTTTCCAGCGTATCCTTATCCTCCACGCTCAGGGCGATAAAGGCAACCTTGTCACGGTATTTTTCATACGCCTCCTCCAGGAAGGGGAACTCGTTGCGGCAGGGACCGCACCAGGTGGCCCAGAGGTTGATCACCACGGCCTGACGGTCCTTCAGGGCTCCGGAGAGGGTGAAGGTATTGCCATCCGTATCCGTGGCGGTGAAATCCGGGAAGGGCTTGCCCAGGAAAGCAAAGTCCTCCGCGGAGGCGGGGGATGCGCACAGCAGGGCGGCGATCAGCGCCATGCAGGCGACAAGGGACAACAGCCGGCAAAAAGATTTCTTCACGGTACATCGTCCTTTCAAAAATAATATTGAACAATCAATCAGTGAGGGATTCCGGTGCGCGGGAGGCGGGAATCCGGATCCAGGCGACGGTACCGCCGCCGGGCCGGGAGCCGATCTCCAGAGTGCCGCCGCACATGAATGCCAGGCGCTCCCGGACGTTCTGCAGGCCTACATGGGCCGCATCATCCCCAGCCGGGGTGAAACCGGGGCCGTTGTCTTCCACCGTTACCTCAGCGCCGCCTTCCACAGCCCGGGAGGTGATGATGATTTTCCCGGGAGTATGGCCTTTGGCGACGCCGTACTTCACGGCGTTTTCCACCAGGGGCTGCAGCGTCAGCGGAGGAAGACGGAAGGCGACATAATCCGTATCATAGACCACCACCAGGCTGTCGCCGTACAGCACGGTTTCCACGGCAAGATAGGCCCGGGTATGCTGGAGTTCATTGGTGAAAGCCGTAAGCTCCGCGGAAGCGATGGCGGTGAAGTTACCCTGGAGGTAGGTGGAGAAATCTTCCACCACCCGGGCTGCCTGATCCGGATTTTCCCGGCAGAGCAGGTAGATGGAGGACAAGGTGTTATAGATAAAGTGAGGCTGAATCTGATTGATCATGGAGCGGACCCGCTCCTCGTGCAGTTCCTCCTCCTTCTTGCGGAGCATTCGCTCGCGCAGTACCGCTTTCCGGGCAAACCCGAAGCCATGGAAGAAAAGCCGAAGGATCAGCCAGATGAGGAAGAAGGGGGCGGCCTGCATGGAACCGGTGAGCAGGTAGATCAGGAGATCCGCACCCATGGTCAGGAAAAAGGGAAGCGCCCACATCCACTCCGACAGAGGGGCCTTCCGGCACAGGAGCAGGACCAGATGCGTCAGGGCGACGGCAATACCGAACCAGATCACAATATCGTGCAGCTCCATGACACCGGCGATCTGGAGTGCGGTGAAGACGATCACCGCCGCGGCGGACAGGATAAAGCAGACATAGGTAGGACGGCGCTGCTGCTCATTGCGCAGGAGTGACATCATACACAGGGTGAAGACCAACATCAGGAGGTAGCAGAAGGTTCCCGCGTACCAGATCTCCTTATTGAAGGTCAAATAATCAAACAGCAGAGTGATGACGGGCAGGCCGCTGATTTTCCAGAGCGCCGCCAGGACCGTGGTCAGGCCGACGGTAAACACCAGCTGCTTTTCACGCCTGTCCACCGGAATAAACAGGATTATCACCGCGAGAATCAGCCCGGCCATGACTGCCATGCAGCCCAGGAGCAGGAGAAACCCGTCCCGGGGCAGCACGATCTGGGTGAGGAGCGTGTCGCGGCTGATGAGCATAAACTCCAGCTCTTCCGCCTGCAGGCGCCCGAAGACCGGCGTCAGGACGAGGCGGACGGTTTTACCGGAAAACTCCGGACGCATGGGGATGCTAAGCCAGTATTTACCGGGCGTTTTCCCGATGGATGCATTCCCCTCCGGCCCGGAAGTGAAAGTAAAACTGCTCCCGTCCACGAAGAAGGAGGCCCAGGTATGATGCAGGAAAGCCGTCAGGTGCAGGCCGGAGAGGCCGGAAGCGGGCAGATCCGGCAGGGTGAAGGTATAGACATAGCAGGTACCGGAGGAATCAGGGGCCGGCGCTTCGGTCACCTGATCCGGCTTCAGCACATAGAAGGGAGAGACCGAGGCGGCCCGCCGCGGGGATTCGGAATTGGTATGGATCAGCACCAGGGCAAGCACGCACAGGATCAGCATGGCCGCCGTCACCAGCGCGGCGGGATGAAATTTCCGCATCCATTGACTTTTCATTCGTTCAACCCCCGGACCGGAAACCGCAGATGGCCGATTTCGTGATGGATTTTCTCCGGCGTCAGCGGCTTGAGAATATAGCCGCTGCAATGATCCGACAGGGCGGATTCCATATATTCGGGATGGGAGGTGAGGAAAATGATATTGATGCGCGGATTGATCTCCATCAGCTCCCGAGCCAGGGAAAGCCCGTCCCCGCCGCTGCGGAGCTCAATATCCAGGAAAGCGACAGAAACCTTATTCTCCCGGGCAAAGCAAACAGCTTCGGACACGGCGGTAAAACCGGCAACTTCCGCCGCAGGGAGCTCCTGGCGCAGCATGCGGACAAAGCCGTTGAGCAGCAGCTGCATGTCGTCCACCACGAGAATGACAGGGGATTTCCGCTCTCCCCGCAGTTCATCAAGGAAAACGGTGGTGTCAATATCCAGGAAATCCGCCAGGCGGGCGAGCATGTTGAGATCGGGCAGCCGGTTTCCGGCTTCCCAGTTGGCCACGGTACTCCGGGTCACATTCAGCCGGTCGGCCAGCTGTGCCTGGGTGATGCCGCGGGATTCCCGAAGCTCCTTAATTCTGTTCCCGAGCAGTTCTGCTTTCATGACGGATTACTCCTTTGTGAGACATGTCCTCCAAAACATAATATGGGTCAGGCAGCGGATGGTCAATGTGTTTTTTCCATTTTAACCAGTTTTTGCCGAAAAAAATATTTTCCTTTTTAGTGTTTCTTTTTGTGACGTTTTATATACCAGTCGCCAAAATAAATGTATAAAATGATGTCTATATGTATACATAAGCAGAGACAGCGAGCGAATGACGCACTATTCGGGGAAATGGGAAGGGGAGTCGAAAATCAGCTACCTGGAAGGTGTTGTTGATTAAGAAACCGTAAAACAGCCGGGTTCCATACGGAACCCGGGTGTTTATTGCTCCTGCAGATCAGTCGAGGGGCGGAAGCTCATGGATATCGTAGGTGTCATAATAGATTTCAAAGGCGGTTTCAATATCGCCGGAAAGCTCGATCAGCGCCCCGGCCTGGAACATGACGGAAAGTGAACCGGTGGGGGCGGGCCAGGCTGCATTGGAGACCACGGTCATGACCTCTTTTCCGGCCTCCTCCGCCAGGATGGTGGCTTCTGCGCCGAAGAGCAGGGTGCCGGTGGCAATATGATAATCGCTGGAGATGATCGCCAACTGCCGTACCCGGGGATACTTTCCGGACAGGATCTGCCAGGTGTAAACAGCGTTCTGCGCGGTGGTCAGGGAGCGATCCTCCACGATGACCCGCTGCGGATCGATGCCGTTTTCAATCAGCCATTTCGCCATTTCGCCGGCTTCTGTGGCCTCCGGGTTTCCGGACGCGGTGCCGCCGCCGGTGCAGACGAGGAGGGCATTGGGATATTTTTCCGCGCAGGCTTTGGCAACGGTCAGCCTTTCAATGAGTTCATTCTTCATGGTGCCATTGGCGTTCAGCTGGAAACCAAGGATCACCAGACACAGCTCATCGGTGTCCGGCAGCCCGTCGGGCAGGATGTTTTCATGAATTTCAAGATCTGTATTAACATTCTTCCAGAGCTGCAGGATGCTTTCCCATTTCGCTCCCGCGACAGGATCGGCCGCTTTCAGGTCCTCCAGAAGCTCCGCGGTTTTCCCATCCGCCTCGCTGCCGTAGGTGGCGTAATAAACAACCAGCTGCCGGATCATCTCCGGGACGCTGAGAGATGCCGGGACGGCGTTTTCCGCCAGGGCGGGAGCAGCCATCAACAGGACAGCGAGCAGCAGGGATACTATTCGTTTCATGGGCTTTCCTCCTGTGACAGTGAGTTGAAAAGGAGATTTACCATACCAGAATCCGGTCTTCCGGCGCGATATACATGGGCATGCCTTCGGTTACGGAATGTCCACCGGGATGGCTTCAAGGCCGTAGGGCTGCAGGGCAGCCTGCAGGGCTGTCTGGGATTCCGTGTCCGCCGCATCCAGGGCAATGAACATGCCGGAAGCCTGGTGCCAGCTGTAGGTAACCATGACCGGAACGCCTTTTTTGAAAATGAAGAGGTAAGAAACAGGCTCTTCCTCCTCCAGGGAGGGATTGTTCACCAGGGCCTGCAGGGCACTGACAACCGACAGGACTTCCACACCCTGTTTTGCGTTGAGCTGCGCAAGGAGGGCTGTGCCGCTGACCCGGAGGAAAACCTGTTCCTGCAAGGCGGGGGACAGGGCATTCAGCTGATCCAGCTCCTCATCTGTCATGAGAGATTTCATCCATTCCCGCGGATCCTGCTGATACAGGCGGTAAACCGCGACGGGCGTATCGTAATCGCCGGTGTTGAACATGGTGGACAGCAGATCCAGCAGGTTATCACCGGTCAGGAAGAGCTGCAGATACCCCCTGTTCTGCACCATTTCGCTGAGCAGGCCTGTGACCCTGAGGCCTATGCCGTAATAATCGGGGCTCTCAGCACCGGCAGCCGCACCAACGGACAGCAGGAGCGCAAGCGCAAGAAGAAAGGAAAGGATCTTTTTCATTATCCGTGTCTCCTTTATATCGATTTCTGTTTCCTATAACAGAATACGATTTTTTTCGGGAGGATTCAACTGTGAATTTTCAATCGCGGCAGGAGAACGGAACTCCAACGGGCCCGTGGTTTACAAGTGCTGAATATTATGGTAGAATTACACAGTTTTGTACCCAGTAACAAGACAAGTAACAAAAGAACAGAGGAAAGAAGGAAAACAAACCCATGAGATTCCCGAATGCTTACAGAGGTATCAAAAAGATCTGGATTGCCGAGCTGCTGATGCTGCTGGCCACGATCCTGAGCATTGTGATCATTGTGATTCCTGCCGTCAACGGCGTAAATCTCAGCGTTGAACAGAACCTGAGCCAGGCGTACTATGCCCCCACGATAGCCAGCCTGGCCCTGACCGTCGCGTTTGTGGGACTGGTCGCGTTCTTCCTGAACCTGCTGGGTGTGATCGTCGCCCGCGTGGATGATGAGAACTTCCGCATCGCCCTGTACGTAACCATTCTGGGCATTGCGGCCAGCATTGTAAGCGCGATCTGGACCAACAACCAGCGGCTGACCGACTGGATGGACATCGCCATCACGATCTGCAGCCTGTTCGCTTCCTTCTATATCCTGACCGGTATTGCCAGCCTGGCCGGCAAATTCGGGGATGAAGAAACCAGGAAGGTGGTGCTGAAGGCCCGCCTCTGGCTCGAAGGTTCCTTCTGCCTGACGGCGATCCTGAAGTTCATCACGGTCGTTTTCCGGATCGAGAACGAGACGCTGCTGCTGGTTCTCGGCATTGGTGCCCTGGTGGTGGAAATCATCTCCTACATCCTGTACCTGATGGCCCTGAAGCGCGGCAAGAACATGCTGGCCAAGTAAGACAGCACGAACCCATTCAGCCCGGTCTTCGGACCGGGCTTTTTCGTTTACAATCCCGCCGCAAAATGATATAATGAAACATCAACAAACAAACGTATAGCAACGAGAGGAGATCCTTCCATGAAAAAGCTGATATCCCTCTCCACGTACGTGACTTTCCTCTATAACGGGGAAGCTGTATTTGCCAACGTATATGACGGCCCCGGCGAAGAGGCCCTGCTGGCAAAGTACTATGAGAAAAAAGCCGAAAACACAAAGCGCAGCCGGAAAATTTCCGAATTCACCTACCGGGAGCTGAGCATGGTGCTGGATTACTGCTACGGCCTGAAAGATTCGCACCGCATCAGCAGTTTTGAAAAGTATTTTGATGAAACCGGACTGGAAGAGCGGCTGCTGGCTGAGGATGCCGTCAAATCCTCCAAAGCGATGTACGAACTGATGCGGCTGTATCTGGCGGACGGCACGATGCTCCGGATCTCCGGGTACCGCAGACTGGGTCTGATGATCAACGGCGCGGTGTACGATATCGATAAGGGCGTGGAGCCGGATTATCCCATTTCCACGCTGGAGCGCTTCTTTGACCGGAAGGCGCTGACGGAATATATCGACAGCCTGTACTGAAAATAGAACGAAGGCCCCACAGCGGAGCCTTAAAGAGAGGAGATGCAAACCTATGAAAAAACTGATATCACTGATCCTGATCCTGTGCCTGGCGGCAGGCATTGCGCCGGCCTTTGGCGAAAGCGCCGCGGCGGAAGATGAAAACATCCCGGGAATCCTCGGAGGGTGGACAATTGTTCCATGTGAGGCGCAGGAACTCCCGGAAGACGCGATGACCGCCTTCCGGACGGCGACGGAAACCATGGACAGCGCTCAGTATATCCCGGTCGCGCTGCTGGCGACCCAGCCGGTGGCCGGCATCAACTACTGCATCCTCTGCCAGATTGTTCCCGTGGTTCCGGATCCTGAACCCGGATGGGCGCTGGTATACATCTATGCCGACCTGCAGGGGAACGCAGAAATCATGAATGTCTATGAGCTATATATTGACCGGCATAGCACGCCGAAGGAATAAGCAGGAAAAAGTCAGATGACAAAAGATATGTATACAAGATAAAAAATGAAAGAGAGGAAATCAACATTAAAAATGGATTGCTCTGATTCTCTGTCTGTGCCTTGCGGCCGGCGCCGTTCCTGCGATGACGGAGGAAGTGCCCGACATTAAATACAGCGAGGTACCCTTCTATTTCCTGGACACGGAGAAAACGGGGGACTTGAACGTGTTTTTTATCGGTGATTCCGACGTGCCATATGTCTCCCTGGCGGACTGGACAGAGATCCTGACGATGGTCATGAAGGTAGCCTATATGGACATGGGGCTCAGCTTCAGACTGAAATACACACCGGAAGGCCAAACCGGAATCCTGACACGGGAAGACAACTATACCATGGTTGTCGACTGCGAAAAGGATACGATCACGTTCCTGGACTATGATGCTTTCCTCCGTCCGGAAGAAAACCGGAACCTGGTAGACATGCTGACCGCCGCAGATTCCACGGATGAAAAGCCGACGCTCTTCCACCGTATCGCTGAATTCAGCAATGACCGCTACGGCAAGGAACTGGTGCTGGAAGCGGGTAAATACGGTATCGACCTGGTTATGGCACGGAATGTCTGCATGGTTCCCCTGATGACCCTTGTGGATTTTACAATCAGCGGAAAGGGAATGATCGCATCCTACACCAAGGACAAGGTGATTATCGCGACCAGCTCGCAGCTGGAAGATGAGAATAACCAGATCACCGTGATGGGCGAGCTGTTCCGGTCCGGCGAGCAGGGACCTGTCAGCACAGCGGCAGCAGATTACAACTATGCCGAACTTTGTATGGTTTTCGACTATATGTACGGGCTGAAAGATGCGCACGGGTTCACTTCCTTTGACGCACTGGTGGACGAGCTGGGCTTGCGCGACGCCCTGAAGAATACCGAACCGGAAGTGTCGGACGTAGCCCTGCGGAAACTGATTGCGCAGGATCTGAATGACCAGCACAGCGCAGTGAGCATGCTTTCCTACCGGATTGACGAGAAGATATTAGAAAAACTGAAGGAAGAGGGACCGAGCGGATTCTCCGGCCGGGCGTTTACACAGCATCAGAATGACTACAAGAAAGCGCGGGAAACGTTCTATCCCGGAGGGGTTCCTGTATATGAAGAGGTGGGGAATACCGCCTATATCACCTTCGATGAGTTTATCAAAGAAAAGGAAAAAACATATTACTACAGCAATGCGCCGACAGAGAACGAAAAAGACACAATCGGCATTATGCTGTATGCCTATTCCCAGATTATGCGTGAAGGCAGCCCCGTCGAGAATGTGGTGCTGGACCTGTCCAACAACATCGGCGGTTCGGCGGAAGCAGCGGCTGCTGTGCTGGGTGCTTTCCTGGGTGACGGCTATATCAGCGTGAAGAATACAATGACCGGAGCGATTTCCACCGCGGTGTTCAACGTGGATATGAACCTGGACCACCGGTTCGACGAGGAGGACTTCGGTTTGCTGGGGAAGAAGCTCTTCTGCCTGACTTCTCCGGTCAGCTTCTCCTGCGGCAACCTGGTGTCCAGCGTATTCAAAAACTCCCACCGGGTGCCCCTGATCGGCGATACGTCCGGCGGCGGAAGCTGCATGGTTCTCCCGCTGGCCAATCTGGTGGGTACCGTATTCCAGATTTCCAGTCCGTTCCGTATTTCCTTCAACAAGAACGGTTCCTTCTACGATACGGACCTGGGGGTGGAGCCGGATTTCCCGATCGTGAACGAGGTTTTCCTCTATGACCGCCCGGCCCTGACCGAATACATCAATAACCTGAAGTAAACCACTGAAAGGGATCCTATGCAGCAGGAGACTTTGATTTCCAGAGCGGTTGAATATATTCGCTCTCTGTTCGAAGGCAACAGCGACGGCCACGATTTTGACCATTCCATGCGGGTTTACCGCACCGCCATGGTGATCGCGGATACGGAACCGGCTTGCGACAGACAGACGGTGGCGCTGGCAGCGCTGCTCCATGACACGGATGACGCAAAGCTGTTTGCCACGGAGCATAATGAAAACGCCAGAAAATTCCTGGCGAAGGAAAAGATCAGCGAAGAGGCGGCGGACAGGATCTGCGCGGCCATCAACGCCGTTTCCTTCAGCAAAAACCGGGGGAAGCGGCCAGAGACCCTGGAAGCAATGATTGTACAGGACGCGGACCGGCTGGACGCCATCGGGGCCGTCGGGATCGCCCGGACCTTTGCCTACGGGGGAAAACACAGCCGCTCCCTGGATGCGTCCATCCAGCATTTTGACGACAAACTGCTGCTGCTGAAAGACCTGATGAACACGCCCAAAGCCAGGGAAATGGCGGGGGAACGACACCGGTTCATGGAACAGTTCATCTGCGAATGGCAAAAGGAGACCGGACAATAAAACAACGGGCCGGGGGATATTCCCCCGGCCCGTTGCATGTATTCCGTCCACATTGCTCATGGAAAGCGATCCTATACGGAGGGCTGCGGTTCGGCCTTCCGGCGATCGTGGCCGCCAAACTCGGCGGAATGGGTACGTGACTTGGTAATATAGAGTGCCTTGTCAGCCCGGGAAATCAGGTCAAAAAGGTCCTCTGCATTCTCAGGATTACCCTGGGCATTCCCAATGGACAGGGATACCTTTACGCCGTACTTCTCCTGCGTAAAATCATAGGTATCGGAGCCATAGTTCTTTTCCGGCGGTTTATGGGTCAGGACCAGGAATTCATCCCCACCATATCGGTAATAATACCCACCGGGGAACATGTGCGGCAGGGTTTCGCTGACATCCCGCAGGATTGTGTCGCCTGCGATATGCCCGTACCGATCATTGAGTTCCTTGAAGTAATTGATATCGATCATATAAGCTGTCGTGTTCCGACCTTTCATCCGGAAGGCATCCGCGTCGAGCGCCAGGCGGTTCTGCAGGCCGGTGAGCCCATCCCTGCGGCTGGCAGTTTGCAGAGCTTTATTGGCCTCCAGCAGCTGCATCCTGTTTGTCGAAACACGGATCTGGACATGGCAGCGGATCGCATTGGAAGCGATGGAGGCCAGCGCGAGCAAGGCCAGATTCAGCACTTCCAGATCTGCGGCCCCGTTATAGAGATACAGGGGGATAAAGAGGCCGGCGAAGGACGCGCTGATCAGCAGGCATCCGATCCATGGCCTGAAAATGATAAAACAGATCATCACCAGGTTGACCGCATAGAAAGTCAGCATCTGATCGCCCCGGCAGTAATGGCGGTAGTCTACAAAAATCGCCCAGACGGTAAACGCTGTGAAGAAAAAGATTTTGAAAAGAAAGAAACGGTCGTGCGGCAGGTCCTTCTTCCGCAGCATGCGCAGGGAAAGAAAGGAACTGAAACCGCAAAGTACGATACAGTAACTGACGCAGACCAGGCTGATGACTGCGTTATGGTCCATATGCCCGATGTGGGTGGAAAGGAAAATGATCAGCATTACAACTTCAAAAAGCAGGCAGATCAGAGAGATCACATGGATACTGTTAAGGCTCCGCCGATCAATATCCGCCTGTACTTTTTTATCAATGGAAGGGTTCATAAACCGAATGAATTTCCGAATCAGTTTCATAATATCCTCAATTTATTACAGAATGATATCAAAGGCCCAGGTCAAAATGCAGCGGCTTTTTCGGCGGAACAACTGAGGCGCTGAAGACCTTGAATTCCTCGCGGGACATTTTTTTCAGCTTCTTCACGGCGCCGGAGATCAGACTGGCCAGGTGCTTTTCTTCCGGGCTCAGGGTGCCCTGCAGCCAGGTCAGTTCGTCAATCAGGCCGTTTTTATTTTCAAAATTGCAGGTACTGATGAGACTCATCTCTTCTTCCGTAAACGCAGGCATACAGGCATCTCCTTCCGCAGTTTTCATATGGTTTGATTGTATACAACCGGGAAAACGCGGTCAATCGGTATGTTGCATATTGTGACATGATGTGACAGATTGTCACATCGGAAGCAAAAATTGTTTTCGTTTTTTCACAGAATATGATATGCTAAAGGAAATTGAAATGACTGTGAAGGGATGGAACCGGACATGGAATATTCAACAAGCATTGGCTCTGACGGCGGAATGGGATCCACGATGACGATTTTCCTTGTAATTTTCGGGGTGATCCTGGCCGTAATTATCGGCAGCCGGCTCTATATCTGGAATAAAAACAACCATTCCCCCCGGGAAAACGGGAAGGCGAAAGTGGTTACCAAGCGGATGAAGGTATCCGGCATGGGCGGACATCGCATGCGTACGAGCGTAATGATGGATACCACCTCCTCCACCTCCACCCGCTATTTCGTCACCTTTGAACTGGAAAACGGCAAGCGGCTGGAATTCAGCGTCAACGACGGGGAATACGGCATGCTGGCAGAAGGCGACACCGGAGAATTGACCTGGCAGGGTACACGGTACCTGGGATTTGAAAGAAGCTGAAGCGGATTTTAAAAGGCGCCCCATAGGGCGCCTTTTCTTACGGCTTTTTATGGGGCGGCATCTTTCAGGAGAATCCGCTTCTGGGAGATCCGGTAGGGTGTTCTGCCCCGGACAGCACGGCGGCAGATATCCAGTGTGTACTGCATCTTGACTATCATGGCCTGGATCTGGGCAAGCAGTTCCGGCCCGCAGGGATCCGCAACCAGCGTGAAGGCATCCTCGGATGTTTCAATGCTGCGAATCACTCGGAGCTTTTTGTTTTCGATGATCTGGATCGGGTCCGTAAGGGCTTCGATATCATAAAGCATAATGGGATTCCGCGTGGCTGTCACGTCGATTTCATCGGCAAGGCGGATGAGGGCGGAGAGATAGGGCAGGCAGGCGGTGGATCCTCCGGGAAGGGGGAATGCGGCGGGATACTCCGTTTCATCCATCAGGTCGGTTCTCCGATGGCCCCGGACGACCTGGATGATGGCACGCAGATGCTCCTCCGATGGGATATCCAGCAGGGCCGCGTATTTCCGGATAAACAGGCCTGAGAACTCATGATGAAAATCCCGGACTATGGCGGTCATATCCTGCCGGGAATGAGTATCGAAATAATTGCCGAAATGGATCAGGCGGGACAACTGTTCATAATCCCTGCGGGAGATTCCCATGCCCGCATCATGGCAGTAACAACTCACCAGGAGGATATACAGCTCGTCCGCGTTCAGGAGCCCGATCTGGTCACCTGCGATCAGGTTGCAGAAATTGATGACTGAAACGGAATGCAGGATAGAGTGATCTGTATACTCCGGGAAAAGCATCCGGTATTTCGACAGGGTATGCTGCAGTGCAAAAACAGTATCGGTAAAGCGCCTGTGAAGATCGGGGGAAAGGGCACGGAGCCTGTACTCCATCCCAAAGGCATGATCTGTCATATCAGCGCCTCCTGATTTATTCTTCTTCCCTGTGTCCCGCAGGATGACCTGAATTCCTCTCTGTAAAGGCATAATCTCGCCGGTTGTATTCCCGGCCGGAAATACTGTGTTCACTCATCAGAAAACGGAAATAACGCATCATTTCGCCGATGACTTCCTGCTTCAGGGCAGCATCCTCCGGGGTATAGAAGAGCCCTTCCGGATCAGCGAAATAAAGATCCTGCCCGATATGCACGGGATGGAAGCCGGTGCGCAGGATAAAATCCGAGAAAAGCTCTGACTCGGTATAAGGCTGGGGATTGAAATAACGGGCATTCCTGTCTCCCGGGGACTGAAGGGCGCTGACGGTGGTCTCCAGGGCATCAGCCACCTTGCGCAGGTTGTCCATGCCCATATTGGTGACCGTGCCGGATTCCCACCGCTGGACGGTACTCTTGGGGAGGCCGGTTTTGCGGCTGATATCCTCCAGGGTCATATGCAGTTCCTTACGCTTTTTCTTCAGGTTATCCCCGATGACGCTCATGGTATCTGATCCTCCCGGTTGTCATTGGCTGGGAAAAGTATAACAAATGGGACGCGTCTGTGCAACGAGGCGAACAGGACAAAAATAGGTAAAAGATGACCTTATTTGGTGAATCCGTTGCGTATATGGCTGAAATAGATGGAAAAAATAAAGCCAGATAGATACAGATGAAAGATAAGAGTTGCAAAATCAGGGATCCTGTGCTTTAGTGATGCGAAAACTCTGGGAGCTGTTGAATTAGAAGGATTTCTCCGCATGAGTTTCGGATGTGTATACTTTTTGATGAGAGAACAGGAGTAAAAGATTTTGAACAGCGCAACAAAAGGAAAGAATTTTGCCATTATCGGGGCACTCTGCCTGCTGGCTTATCTGGCCGGAAGCGTGTACCTCATCACGAAAGCAACGAACTCGACGGTCTATTATGAAGGAATGTCTCAAAGCGTTTCGCCAGGCAACGGGAAGAAATGGAGAAGAAGATTACCTCCAAAGAAGGAATCCTGCTTAGGGTCAACCGCTCTATTCAGGCTGAAGGTACTTTCGCGTTCGCCAAAGTAGATATGGATTTCCGAAGATTCCACACTCGAGGCAAAGAAAAAGTCACAGTGGAATGGTTGCTGCTGAGTATGGCGATTAACATTCTCAAGCTCCATTTCAAAATCCAAAAAGGACGCTTGGGAACAGCATTAAAGGTTCCTGAGTCTTTTCCAGCAGGTTTGTGATCCCTTGGCTCCAGTCAAGCCCCAAAAGAAATACTGAAATATCTGAAACTGTGTTTTATGTGTCTATGTTTCTGCTCCTTTTGCAGCATTTAGGGCAAAAGAAGAGGAGTTGCCTCTTATGATCCTCTCAGATCATTTTGAGACAACTCCTTCAGCAGGACAGGGAATCACCACTCCTCAAGACGGAAATTGGGATCCGGGCATTCTGGAAGCGGCTGGCCGGACTTGTGATACTTCAGCAGAATCAGGTATTTCTGATCCTCTTCCGTCATCACGTCGGAGATCGGTCCGTCATAGCCCTTATATTTTCCAAGCCTGCAGTAGTTCAGGAATTTCATAAATTCTTCATCCGTGCCGCCGCTGACTTTTTCCAGCAGATCCGGGGACAGTTCATTGAACAGGTTATTCATTCGTGTATTCCTCCTTTGAAAGTCATTCGCGGTTTATTTCCGCATGTTTATACGAACCGAAAAGCAGGGGTGGCAGTTATTTTTTTCTGAAACGGACGATCAGACGGTCGAGGGTAGCCAGGATGCCGGGGAGTACCAGGAGAATCAGCAGGATCGCGGAGAGGGAGCCAAGGGAAATGGTGCGGCAGATCTCCGCAATGGTGGGATCGGGATAGGTGTAGCCGAAGATCCCCGTGATCAGAACGATGATCAACCCGGAAATCATGATGGAATGGACGGAGCCCTCATAGGCAGCAGCCAGCGCATCCGGGGAGGACAGGGCCCTGCGGTGCTCCCGGTAATAATTCGTGAACAGGATGCCGTAATCAATGGTCGCCCCCATGAGGATGCATTCCACCATGAGGAGGGCCAGGAAGTAAATCTGATACCCCTGCCAACCCACCAGGGTGACGGTGATACAGACCCCGCACTGGACGATCAGCACCAGGATCGCCGGAACAATGAAGGAGCGGGAAGTGATCAGTACGATCAGGAAGATGGCGGCCGCGGTGAGCAGTGTGACGGTCCACAGTTCCCCCGGAGAAGGAGCCCTGCATCTCATCACTCATGGCGGAGTTGCCGATCAGGTAATATTTTCCTTCCAGGGTTTTGCCGGTGTCCTTCAGCATTGTCATGAATGCGCTTGTCTGCTCTGACTCCACAGGGAGGGTGGAGTAAATCACCAACCGGGAATAACTTTCCGATTTCAGCATGGACATACCGCTTTCCAGCATTGTTCCGGCGCCGGAGACCGTATCCCGGAGATCCGCCGGAATCAGGGCGGAGAAAAGCGGATTGGACAGAATTTTCTCCTTCACATACGTGAAAAGTTCGGGAATGGTAAGCTTCTGCTCCTCCGGCGGGAGAGAACTGCCCGAGAAATACATGCTGTAAACCATGGAGAGCATGGACGGATCCATGGAGAAGCCTGCGGTATCCCCAAATCCCATACCGCTGAAACCGTCCAGGACTTCCGGCAGTTCCTGCGCGGTATAGGCGCGGCCGAAAAGGCGGGGCCAGCTGAAAACCTGAATGAAGCTGTCTGTCTCCAGAATGCGGTCCTCCAGGACGGCAACCTTTTCCTCATCCCGGTTATCATAAACCATGACCAGGATATTTTCCGGCGGAAAAACATCCTTAATGACATCCAGCTTCGTGAGGGTATAGGCAATAGGCGTATTGCCCTGCAGGAAATAGAACGCGACGAACATTACGACAAAAACAACCGCAAGGATATACCGCCGCTTATAGCTGAACCGGGCGAGGCGCTTCATGGTGAACCTGAAGGTCTTTTTCCCGGTCTTCTCGATGAGCCGGTCGCCCATGATGATGAGGGCGGGAAGCATGGTCAACGTACAGACCAGGCTGAGGAGCACGCCCTTGGCCAGGACAAACCCCATATCGAAACCGATTTTGAAACGCATAAAGGCCAGCATCAGAAGGCCGGCGGCTGTGGTCAGCGCGCTGCCGGAAACGGAGGCAAAGCAGTTGCGGAGCGCGGCAGACATCGCCTCGCACGGCTGAAGCCCTGCGGCTTTCTCCTGCCGGAAACGGTTGAGCAGCATGACTGAATAATCGATGGACAATACCATCTGCAGCAGGGCGGCAATACAGGAAGAAGGATAGGAAATGCTGGGAAGGAAGGCGTTGGATCCCTCGTTAATTATAATAGCGATACCGATGGTAACCAGGATCAGCACGGGCTCGAACCAGGAGCGGCACATCACCAGCATGATGAACACCAGGAGGGCGCCGGCTACCAGGTACAGCCACAGGGGAACCCCATCGGCGCCAGGATTGTCATTCTGATAAACGATATGATAATCCCCGAAATCCTGCTCCAGGGCGTGCTCGATGGAGCGCTCCTCCGGAGAACCGTACTCCTGCGACGTGGCGAGAACGAAGAGGGAACGGGTGCCCCGGGTGTAGCGTTCGCTGCTGTCATGGGCTACGCTTTCCACATAGGGAATGGTTTTCAGCTTTGCCAGGAGCTCCGTTTCCTGCTCCGGGGTGAGCCCGTCAGCCATGACACGGATGCTCTTGTCCGCACCCATGGAGGGGAATTCTGCTGCCATGAGGTCCATCCCCTGCTTCATGGATGAATCGTCCGGCAGGTATTTCGTCATATCGTAATTGACCTTCACCTGCAGGTACAGAAAAACGCAAACGATCCCCAGAACCACCATGACACCGAGGAACCAGCGCCGGTGTGAAACAATAAAATCGGAAAGTTTCCGCATATTAACCTGTGCGCCTCCGGTACGCAAACAAGATCCTGTTCAGGTCAGGAAGATCATGGGAGCCGGCTGCCTCGCAGCCGATATGAAAGGAGTGTGGTAAGCATTATAACATGAAATCAGGGAAGAAGACAAAGAGATTTTGCAAACGGCGGGACGGCGCACCTTTGCGGGCCCCGGATTCCTGCATCGGTGGACAAAACCTGCCGGGCGTGGTATACTTCAAAAACGGGTACTATATCCGAGAATGTAAAGGAGATTAACTGCATGAAAAAGCTTATTTCTATTGTTATGGTTCTTTGCCTGCTGTGCACAGCAGCGGCTGCCCTGGCGGACGCTGTGGAAGAAAAGATTCCCACCCTGCTCGAGCTTCCTGAACTGAAAACCCTGAATCCCGACGCTGTGATCAGCGAATCCGAATATGAAGGCGAATGGATTATCAAGTACGGTTACATCGGTGAAGATCCTGCCACTCCGGAACAGCTGGCTGAAAGAGGCCTGATGATCCGCCCGCTGTACATCAGCGAAGGCAAGCTGATTGACAAGATCACAGACGAAAACGGCGAAATCAAAGAGAATGCCATCGCATACGAATTCGAAGAAGATATCGGCGAACTGCTGGCCACAGCCGAAGACGGCCAGATCGAATACATCATTGACGTGCTGGAAGACGGCAATCTCATGCTGTCCATCGTGATCTTCGGCGAAGCAGAGCCGGTCTGCATCTCCCTCTACATGGTGCATCCGGAAGCCTGAGAACCCTGATGTGGTATAAGGAGAAATCCCGCAGCGGGATTTCTCCTTTCTCTTTTCGGGCGAGATAAAGCTGAAAACGGAACGCCTGTGACCGGCAGAAAGGATACCGAATGGACAAATACCTTCGGAAAAATGAGAAGGAAGAGGAAGACCCGATTCCTCTCACGGATGAGGAACTGGCCGAATACCAGAAGAAAGAAAAACGGAAAGCAAACATTTTTGTGACAATCCTCGATTTCATCCTGGAGTTTTTCCGGTAATCGCCACCGCTGTTCCGGTATATACAGGTGCCAGGAACGGAAACCATGCGTATAAATACCATGTGGACGTGATCCGTACGCGTCCACAAAAAAGAAAAAACAGAACCGGAGGAACATAAACATGAAAAAACGTACATGGATCAGTATTGTCATGGCACTGGTGCTTGCGACCGGCTGCATCGCAGCCGCTCACGCGGAACTGCTGCCGGCTTACGGCGAAGGGCAGATCGGCCTGACGGGCGTTGTGCTGTGCGAATCGCTGACGGTGCACCAGTCAGCCAGCCAGGGTGCAAATGTTGTGAAAACCCTGGAGAACGGCCAGATGGTTATCGTGATGAAACAGGAGGACGGATGGGCGCAGATCAGCATCTCAGACGATGTGAACGGCGGACCGCTGGGCTGGGTGAAGGCAGACTATCTTGCCGTTGATCCGGCCTGGTTCCTGACAGATTCGGAGACGCATGTATACGCCTGGGGCAGCCTGCAGGCGAACAAGGTGGCCCTGATCGAAGCAGGTACCCGGCTGCCGGTGCTGATGCAGGACGGGGACTGGATCGTGGTCGGCCTGCGGGGCGCCGCCGGCTGGATCTGCCTGGGAAAATAATCCGGAGCATACAATCCGCCGGACCGCGGGAAAGCGGCCCGGCGGATTTTTTTACAGGCGGTGCGAAAGCATGGTAATATTATTTAGCATTTTTATCCAACAACCAAAGTTTTCCAAACCATCCGAAAAGGAGAATGACCGATGAAGAAGAGATTGTTTGCACTGCTGACGGTCCTGGTACTGCTGGCGGCGGTTCCGGGCATTACCGCCCTGGGAGAGGCCGCTCAGGAATGGGAAAACATGCGGGAATATGTGTATACCTTCCGCGAAGAAGTGAAGATGGAAGGAAAGACCGTGCCCATGGTCATCGACTATATAGACGATGAAGAGGCGCGGGAGCGGGAATTTACCGTCTACTACGTTGAAGGTGGAGACATTCCGTACGTGGCACTGAAGGATTTCATGCCGGTGCTGAGCCACATGATCACCTTCGGTGAAAAAGACATTGAAGAGGAAATCGGCAGCAACCTCTATACGATCAATGCTGCAGACGGAGATCTTTTCTTCCCGGAGCATTACTATACTGTATCCCGGACGGCCCCTTCTCAGCTATGGTGCTGGATGTAGAAAATGATACCATTGCTTTCTCCAACTTCAACAAATTCACCCTGGTGCCCGGTATCACCGCCCTGGTGACCGCACTGGACCTGCCGGAACCCAAGGCCACTGACCTAGGCGCATGGCTGGAACTGGCAGAATTACAATAGCATACATCCATAAACCCGGGGCCAGATCCGCATCCGGCCCCGGTACTGTTTCCGGAAGCAGCTTCCGGAATCGGGACATTCACTGAAAATACTGACAACAGCCATTCCTGCACGTATCAACTTACGAAGGACCGGTAAAAACCGGTAGGAAAATACGGAGGAAACGACTTCTGAAATCAAAAAAAAACGGTTGACGAATGCGTCAATCCATGATAAATTACATGTTGAATATTTCAAAACCGATCCGCGTAACCTCACATCCTCCAGCGAAGGAAATACAATCTCCGCTGGATGAAGGAGCCAGTACGGAGAGAGATTTATTCAATCAAAAACAATATTTTACAAAGGAGAATACAACCGTGACCATTACCTCTTTTAACCCCCTGATTGTTACGAAAGACGCGGAAGGCGTGATCGCCCTGTTTGAGGCCCTTGGCTTTGAACGCCGCCATATGAAGACCGGGATCAACGGAAGCATCACCAGCGTGCGCATGCGCTATGAAGGCGAAGACGGAAAGGTCTTCCATGTGGATGTAACTTCTGCTCCCGTACCGCAGGATATCAGCACGATCCGCATGAACGTGCGCGACTTTGACGAAGCGTACAAGATGCTGGAGGATAAGGGCTTTGTAAACGCCCAGGGTGATAAGATCACCGAAACCGGCACCTCCAAGTCCACGATGATGGTTTCTCCCAGCGGTTTCTCCATCAGCGTATCCGAACACATCCGGAAGGAAGACTGAACGGAGAGAACGGAACAGATGAAGATTACAACCTTTGATCCCATCATCATTACCAGGAACGGCGATGCTGCGGTGGAGACCTTTGAAGCCCTGGGCTTTGAAAAAACCCACGCACCTGTGACCGATACGGGACACGGAGATGTTCAGTCCTACCGGATGAAGGATTCCAACGGATTCCATGTGGACGTGACCTGCAGCATCAGCAATATCTCCCAGGATATGACATTCATCCGGATGAACGTGGACAATTTTGAGGAAGCGTACAACATCCTGATCGACCACGGATTCCGGAACACCCGGGGAGATAAGACCCTGGACACCCAATCTGCGAAAGCGGCCACCATGGTTTCACCCAGCGGATTCACAATCGCGCTGGTGGAGCACATGAAAAAATAAAAAACTGACGAGGAAAACACAATGGAAATCACCACCTTCAACCCGATGATTCTTTCGAAGAACGCGGATGAGATTATCAAACTGTTTGAGGAACTGGGATTCGAACGGAAACACCAGGTCAACAACATCGACAGCAAGGATATTTCCAGCACCCGGATGAAGGATGCCAATGGATTCCACGTGGACGTGGCCCGGGTCGAATCCATGGAACGGGATATGACAACGATGCGGATGAACGTGCGTGACTTTGACGAAGCGTATGAATTCCTGAAGTCCCGCGGCTTTAAAAACATACGGGGAGAGGACCATGCGGTCGAATCCAAATCTGCACGTTCCTGCCTGATGATTGCTCCGAGCGGATTCTCGATCCAGCTGACACAGCACATCCGGAAGGAAGATCAGTAATCACAGGTTTCATCGGAGTCTCCGCATTGCGGGGACTCTTTTTTACGTGTTTTCCGGTGCGAAACGGGACAGCGTATGATATAATATAAGCTGATCAGGAAAAGAGGTTGAAACAAATGGCGAATGAAGAGAAAAAAATGTATGTGACGGAGATCCGCAAGGGAATCTACCTGATGGACGAGGCGCACGAGGCCACGGGCTACCTGGTTGTAGGGGAAGAGAGGGCGTGCATGATCGACACGATGAACGCCTATACGAACCTGCGGGAAGAGGTTGAGAAGCTGACGGATAAACCGGTATACGTGGTCAACACCCACGGGCACGGGGACCATATCTTCGGCAACGTGTATTTCGACGAAGCGTATATTGACCCGGCGGACCGGGGCATCGTGCGGATGTTCCTGGAAAGCCCGGATTATGTGAAGCTGGCGGAAGAAAAAGGGTGGAAGATGCCGTTGTACAAGGAAATCCATGAAGGGGACAAACTGGACCTGGGCGGAAGGACATTGGAGATCTACTCCCTGCCGGGACACACGCCGGGCGGGATCCTGCTGCTTCTGAAAGAGGACCGGGTGCTCTTCAGCGGGGACAGCATCAATCATCACCTGTGGATGCAGCTGCCCGGCTGCCTGCCGCTGCACGAATATGTGAAGAAACTGGACCGGATCATGTTCCTGGAGGAGAAAGCGGACATCGTTGTACACGGACATGCCCGGGGAGACTGGGATGACATCTCCCTGCTGCGCTGTATGCGGAACGGCATCCAGGAAATCTGCGACGGGAAGACGGAAAACGACCAGCCGTACAAATGGTTCGGCGGGACGGACCTGCAGCACGCCTACGCCTGCGAAAGCGGGAAGCATTACTCCCAGGACGAAAGCGTGATCTGCTACCGGAAGGATAAGATCTGAGCCTGACAGGACAAAAAACGCCGGAAAATCCGGCGTTTTTTGCGTGGCTGAGAAATCAGCGGGTGAGGTCGTACATCATGATGCCGGCCGCAACGGCGGCATTCAGGGATTCGGCGCCGCCGCGCATGGGCAGGCGGAGCCGGTGGGTGGCTTCGGCTTTTACCGCATTGGAAATGCCGTTGCCTTCATTGCCGATGACCAGGACAAAGGTATCGGCCACCGCAGTGCGCTCATAAAAAGGATCGCCATCCAGCTGGGAGGACAGGACGGAGAAACCGCGGACACGAAGATCCCGCAGGCAGGCGGGCAGGTCCGCCGGGAAGGCGAAGGACATCCGGAAGATGCTGCCCATGGTGGAGCGGAGCACCTTCGGCGAGAAGAGATCCGCACAGTCCGCACTGAGGATGACACCATCCATACCGGCGGCATCCGCGGTACGGATAATCGTGCCCACGTTGCCGGGATCCTGGACGGCATCCAGCGCCAGGAAACGGGAGCCGGACAGGGGACGGACGCGGCGGGAAAGCACCGCGGCGATACCCTGGGGCGTCTTTGTTTCGGTGACAGAGGCAAAAGCGTGTTCCGAAAGGGTAAAGACCGGCACGTCTGACGGGAGGGGGAAGGAAGGCTCAAAATCCTCCCGGAGGAGCAGGGCCTGCAGATCAAAATCCGATTGCACCGCTTCACGCACCATGCGGACACCCTCCACCAGGAAGGCATTCTGCGTATCGCGGCCTTTGCGGCCCTGCAGGGAGCGCCAGGCCAGGATCCGGGGATTTTTCACGGAGGAAATCAGTTCCATGGAAACTCCTTTCAGGCAAGCAGGTCCAGCAGGTTCCCGATCCAGGCGGAAAGGGAATCATAGGGACGGGGCGTATCGGCCGGCGGGAAAGACTGATCCACAGAGGCGGCGATGACAGCGTCGCCCCGGGCGGAGAAGGGATGATAGGGATCGCCGGTGAAGAAGCCGGGGAAGAGCAGTTCCGCGGAAGCCGGGAATTCGCGGCGGAAACGCAGCAGGAATTCCGGCAGGAGCTCCGCCGGGCGAACTGCGATGGACGCCGGGACCGAAGGAGCGGGCGGGAGCATATGGTACACATCCTGCAGGAGGGAAAGACCCACGGGGATCTCCATCTTTTTCTCCGCGGAGAAGAGGAGGGAGAGGGAAGCTACTTTCCGGTTCCTGAACATGGAGAGGAAATGCCAGAGGGATGTTTTCACCTGGGGCGGCAGGGATTCCAGCAGGGATGCGCCGCGGCCGGAGATGCAAAGGGACATCTGCTCCGGCAGGTAATCGTTACGGCTGGGATCGGACGTCAGCTGCAGCAGGACCAGGCCGGAGAGCATCATCAGATAGGCGAAATGCAGGATCAGCAGCGCCCCGGTGCGGGACGGTTGGCCGGCGGATGCGCGCTGCAGGGCGCAGTTCATGAGCAGGGGCAGATGATCGGCCACAAAGAGATCCAGGGCGACACGGGCCCGGCGGAAGGCCACCGGATCAGTGCGGGCCGCAGAAAGCGCGCGGGCCAGGAGCGAGAGGTCGCTCCGGAAGGCTTCATCCGGGCAGAAACCGAAATCGCTGATCAGCAGATCCGGATCCCGGAGGAGGGACGGCAGGAGCATATAATGCACGCCGAGGGGGATCTGGCAGGTACGGACAGCCTGCTCGCGGCCGCGCAGGAAAAGGGAAATATCCGCGGTGCAGGAACCGAGATCCAGGACCATGAAACCGCCACGGGTATCCTCCGCCGCACAGAGACGGAAATAGGCACCGAGGGCGGAACTTTCCGAGGCGAAAGCGACAGGAAGTCCCTCTGGCGGGCAGGGATAACCGCTTTCCTTCAGGACGCTTTCACAGAGAGAAAGGAAGAGGTTCATCAGGGATTCGCGGCCTTCCTTCGCCATTTCATCCGGGAGGGAGAAACGCCAGGAAAGGGCGGACGCACCTTCAAAACGGGCCTGGAGGGCGGCCATGAGCAGCACCTGATGGAGGCAGACAAAGCCGGAACGGCCTTTTTCCTCCTCCCACTTCAGGCTGGTATAGACCGCGTCCGGCGGGGTGCCCAGCAGATCATTCAGATTGGCAGGCATGAGGATAATCCCATCCGCGAAGGGGACCGGCGCAGTGCCCGGGACATTCCGGAAAAGCCGGGAGACCGTGGGCAGCAAGGCGGAAACGGGAACGGCCGGCAGGAATTCCCGACGCAGCAGATCCCGGGAGGCAGACGGATTGATCAGGAGGCTGCGGACCATCACCGGACCGTTCATCGGCCGGCGGGAATGGCCGGAGACAAAGACCACCGAGGTGCCGGAGGAACCGAAATCCACGCAGATCTCCACGGGATCCGCCACATGAATCAGGGGCTCAGGCAGAACATTCGGCAGGAGGCCCGCTGTTTTCATCTCCCCGGAATCCGGATCCTTCCGGGAGAAGGAGAAGCAGACCGGGAAGGAAGGAAGCACCGCTACACAACGGCTCCCTGACGTGGGGAGTACGGGACGGAAACCGTCCTTCTCCGTGCAGACGGAAAGCGTGAAGGGATCCTGCAGGTGGGCATAAACATAATAGGAATGCCAGTCCTCCGCCCGGAAGGGAACGGAAGGCCAGAGGGCAGCCGTCGGGATATCGTGGGAATAAAGATTCAATGTTTCTTCCGCGGAATAAACGCGGACAAACTGCACGGGGAAAACACCGTCCAGGGTCAACGTTACGCGGAAAGCGCCTTCCGCTTCATGTTCAAAGCGGAGCAGGTCCGGCTTCAGGAGGGTACGGCCCTCCGGCAGGGTGCAGAGCGCACGGCCAAAGTCTGGTGAAAGGGGCGGAAGCACGGCGTCGGACTGGACGGATGCGGGATCCACATCGGCCAGATTGTTTTCCCGCGGGAGAATCACACACATGGCGGAGAAGAGGGAATCCCCGATGATCTCCCGGCCGCGGGCAGGGAAAACGGCCAGCAGGTCCGTGAAGGGATCGAGGGCGGCGGTGGAAAGATCCGCGCCAAGGCTCTCCCGCAGCACTGTCAGCATAGAGGGGGATTTCGGATCCCAGGGCCAGGTGAAGACCGGTTCGCGCCGGTCCACGGGTTCAGCGGCCTCGGAAAGCACGGCGGAAAGCGCTTCACTGTAATCCGGATCCGCGGAGGGATACTTTTCCTGCAGTTTCCGCAGACCGGAAAGGAGAGCATCCCGATAATCGTCGGAAGAGGCGGAAAGGATCTCACATTCCGACTTCAGGCGGGCCAGGGTATAATCCTCGCCGGCGGCACGGGGGCTGTCCAGCAGGAAGCGGGAATCCTCCCGCGCAAAAGGTACCCCGCGGAAGAGATAGAGGATCTCCTCCGGAATATCGGAACAGACGGAAGGCGGGAAACCCTCAACGCCGGTCAGGCAGGAAGCCACCGGGTCTTCCGCGAGATAATGTTCATAGAAACAGGAAACCTTTGAAAGGCTGTCTTCATATGCCGGGAGCGCGGAGAGGCCGCAAACGGAACGGAGCCGTGTCTTCCAGTCCCCGGAGGGCGGGGCAGACTCCTGTTCGCGGGAGAGATCCTCCAGGAAGGAGGACAGGAAAACACGCAGCGGCGAAGCCGGGGTCTCCGGCAGGGATTTCAGGTAGGACGGAAGCAGCTCGAGGAGAAGCTTTCGGTCTCCCTCACCAAGGGAGGCGCAGGGATCGGAGAAGGCAAGCGCTTCCGGATCAAACCAAATGGCGAAGGAGGGGATCAGATCCTTCTGCGCGGCGATCAGGCGGGCGGGAATCAGCTGCTGCCCGGGAAGCACCAGCGCAAAGGGATAGGATTTTTCCTCCCGGGAAAGGGAGAGGACATATGCCGCCTTCGCTGAATGGGATTCCAGCCAGTAGCGAAGCACAGGAGAAGACTCCGGCTTCAGGCAGGATACGGTCAGAGCGGCTTCCTCCGAAGCGCGGCGGCGGTACTGGCGCAGCAGGAGCATAGCCAGCAGGCCACGGCAGGCCGGCACATCCTGCTCCGGAACGGATACCGAAGGCAGGCGGGAAAGCAGGTCACCGATGCTCAGGAGAGGCGACTCCGCAAACAAATCGGGCAGGAGCGGGACCCGGGGCATGACGCCGCGGGAAACGAGGCGGACTTCGGAAAGATCCCGGGCACAGACTTCCAGTACGCGGGCCACAAAGAAAGCCAGAGGATCCGCCGGGGATGCGTCCCTGCAGGCCACGGCAAGGGATTTCATACGGGCTTTGGGATCCGCCTCCGGCACATCCGGGAAAAGCGAAGGAATGCGAGGAAGACTATCCGTTTCCGCTGCCTGCAGCAGCTGCTCCAGCGCATGGCAGGATTCAGAGGTGAGCGGAACACCGGCATAGGGGTCGGATTCCGAAGCGCGGGCAGCGGCAGGGGCGGAAATTTCCAGCAGGAGGGCGTCCGGCGTGAGTTCCTTTTCACAGCGGGCCACCGCCGCCATCAGCAAACGGACGCGGCGCTCCCGCTTCATAGCGGTAAAACGATCCTCGCCTGCGGGGGGATCAGCGGCACGGCGCATTGTCTCTTCCAGTGCGGCGCGGCAGCGGGCGAGGCAGTCCTGCCGGACCTGGAGGGAACGGTAACCGCCAAGGGCGGAAAGCGTTTCCGCGCGGGCGCGGCCTTCCGCTTCCAGCTGATCCCGCATATCCTGCAGGCGACGGGCGAGCTGTTCCTCATCCGTATCGGCCAGGGAAACCCGGTGCACCGGACGCACAGCGTCCAGGCCGGATTCATGCGCTTCGTCGGTGGAAGTGTCCAGCTCGGAGGCAACGGTGATATAACGGCCGCAGGCATTGACGGCGTTTTGCCAGAGGGAAGAGGTATCCGCGGAAAGACGGAGGGAAGCCGGCAGGGCGCGCATCAGGGACAGCACTTCCCCCACGACCGTGCGCAGGGCGGATTCCAGCTGCGTGACCGCGGGAAGAAGATTCTCCCGCGAGGAAGAAAAGAGCTGGCGGAAAACCGCGTTCCTCGGATTGGCGGCAAGACCGCGCAGGCGGGCGGGATGTGCAATCCAGGACCGGAGAGCGGGAAGCAGGTCTGACAGGAGCCAGGCAGCAGACTGCAGGGATACCGCAAAGGAAGACGCCTGGTCACCGAGGGAAGAAACAGAAAGGGTTCCGTCCATCTCCAGGGTGTGGACGCCGGCGGTCAGCAAATCCTCCTCCGAGCAGATGCGGCCGATGACCCTGGCGGCGGAAAGCGCGGTGAGACGGAAAGTATCCTCTGTCTCCGCCATGGACGAGGGCAGGGAAAGCATCCACAGCGCATCCGCCAGGGAACGATCCTCCAGATCCTGCAACGAAGCGCGCAGGGCCGGGAAGAAGGTATCCGGGAGGGGAGACGAAGTCTCCGCCAGGGCAATCAGGGAAATGAAGACATGCTGACCGGAAAAACGTTTGTTCAGGAAAGCCAGGAGCGCGAACAGAACACCGGCAGCAAAGGGATCACAGAGATCCGCCAGCAGGGTCAGCCGCAGGGGATCCTGTTCTCTCCCCGCAGGAAGTGCATCCAGCCAGGCTATGAGCGGCCGGATGGACGGATCCTCCGGCCGGGACAGGAGATCCGCGCAGCACCATTCGACAGCTTCCCGGTCCGTCTGGAAGGAAAGGGGAAGCCCTTTGCCCCGCAGGGCGGAAACCAGCAGCGCTGTATCCGGATCCGCATAGAGATCGCGGACGGAACGGAAGGACAGGGCACAGCCCTGATAATCGAAAGAAGACGGGAAGAAAGAAACGTCCCCTTCCGGCGCAAGGAGGTCATGGCAGGCGGAAAAAGCGGAAGCAAGGGATGCTGCTTCCGACGGCTCCGCGGGCTCCGGATCCCCGGGGCGGGAGGGAAGAAGGGAAAATACTTTCAAAGAAGGGACAGGAAAAGCGGCGCCGCAGGACAGCGCCGTAAATACTGTTGGAAGCATGCGGCCAGCAGACGGGCCGACAGCAAGGAGACACGAATTCAAAGAATCACTCCCGGAAAAGGGAATAGCCAGGCCGGTGATTACAGGGCAGGGGGATAGCTGCCATTATCATGGAGCTTTTTGAGCTCGCCGGCGACATAATCCTTATCTTCCTTATAGGTGACGCCGAACCAGACGGCATGGGTGGAAAGCACTTCCACCTTCAGGCCGGCGGTATGCATCAGCGTATCGACCAGGGCGGGCAGGAGGCATTCCTTCTTCAGGGGATCACCGGATGGATCCTGCAGGAAATCGCTGAGGTATTTGATGCCGGCATCAAAGAAGGAGGGAGCAAAGCCCCAGAGGTTCATGGAAACCAGCGCGTCCGGATCAAGGATGACGCCTTCGGGGTCGTCATGGATATCACGGATTGTCCCGTCCGGGAAGGGCAGGATGCTGTAGGTCTCAGTCACCTTGACGAGATGGCCTTCCGCATCGGTGGTGCAGACGCCGCGGGTGACATGCCCGTTCTTCGAAACGGTATTTTTCAGATAATAGGCGACCATGGAAGCACTGTTGGGCTCCGTGCGGAGGCGCTTCAGGGAATCGGCCATGGCCGCAAAGGCATCCTTGCCGTAATAATCGTCCGCATTGATAACGGCGAAGGGCTCATGAATCAGATCCTTCGCACACATGACAGCGTGCACGGTGCCGTAGGGTTTTACGCGCTCGGCCGGGGGGACAAAGCCGCCGGGCAGGGAATCATATTCCTGATAGGCGTAATAGACCTGGACTTTCTTCGCAATCTTGTCGCCGATAGCTTCACGGAACATCTGATCCATACTGCGGCGGATGACAAAAACCACCTTGTCAAAACCGGCCTCCACCGCATCATGAATGGAGTACTCCATCAGGATTTCGCCGTTGGGACCGATGCGGTCCACCTGCTTGTTGCCGCCGTAACGGGAACCCAGACCGGCTGCCATGATCAGAAGCGTTGTGTTCATACCTGGAACTCTCCTCTTTCCACTCATCATTATTCTTATAAACCTCGATAATTTTACCACGTTCAAAAGACAGAGTCAACGAACGCGAAAAACGCCGGAAGGGGAACAAAAGTGGTTTACAATCATGCATAATAATGATAAAATTTATTATTAAGTTGCTTCTCATTTTCGAAGGGAAGCTTCTTCAAGCGCGCCTGAAACGGCGGAAAGGGAATGCGAATGAACCAGAACGGATACCATCCCAACGGGATGCAAGGATATGGCCAGCAGCAGGGCGGATATGCCCCTTACGGGACACCGCCCACAGGCCAGCCGAACGGGGCTGCGAACATGGTGCCGCCGACCACGCCGATGGGCGGTGCACCGATGAACGGAGCACCGGTCAACAGCCCCTATACGATGCCGCCGGCCGGATACGCCGCGCCCGGCAGCTACACCGTACCGCCCCAGCAGGGGAACGGCGGGAGCTTTATCCCGCAGACACCTTACAGCCCCGGCTACACAAGCCCCGGATACCAGCCGCCGGCAACCGGCGGATACGCTCCGCCCCAGCCGCAGGGCTATCCGCAGCAGGGATATCCCCAGGCGCAGCCGGGGTATCCGCAGGGGCAGGGCTATCCCCAGACTCCGATGACCGGATACCAGGCACCCCAGGGCGGTGCCTATACCGGCGGATACAGCCCCTATACCCAGATGGGCCGCGCGCCGCAGGCGCCCGGACAGCCCATGCAGGGTGAGTACAACCCGAACAATACAATCCCGCTCAACGGCGGCGGATACATTCCGCCGAAGATGCCGGTGCGCAGGCGCGGATTCGAATTCAGGGACTGGCACCTGTTGGTGCTCAGCGGCATCCTGATCGCGCTGTTCGTGTTGGCGGTGTTGGTGCTCAAGAGCCCTATGCTGAAGATTCTCCTGATCATCCTGGCGGCCGGCAGTGCCGGATTCCTGTGGATTAAACCGCTGGTGGCGGAAAACCGGAGGCTGACCTACACGATTGTTGCGCTGGCCCTTTGCGTGCTGACGGCGGTGAGCTTCCTGATCAAAGCGCCGCAGGACAACACGAAGAACACCAACCAGAACCAGCAGCAGGCAGCCTCTTCCGGGAACACGCAGAACACCTCGCAAAGCGGCGTGCCTGAGATTCCGGCGGCAAACACTGTAAGCGAAACAACTGAAGAACCGGCCATCGCCGATACGACACTGATGGACCGGCTGATCAATTTCTTTTACCTGTGGAGTGAAAACCGGCAGGATGAAATGCTGGCCCTGTGTGCGCCGAGCTGGATCGAAAAGCAGGAGAACCCGAGAACCAGCCTGTTCAACACCCTGGCCAACCGGTTCCCAACCAACTTTACGGCGGAAAGCATCACCGGAACGGATGCGGATTCCAGCCGGCAGGTGACCATTTCAACGGAGATTGACCGCAGGAACAACAAGCCGAAGGTCAAATACCGGATGACGGTGCTGATGGTGAAGGAAAACGGCGAATGGTTCGTGGATCCCAAGAGCCTGCAGACCAACGACATAGAGGAAACGCCGGATCCGAACATTACTCCCACACCGGCTCCCACGCCGACCGCGGCCGTATTTGACAATACGGTGCTGTATTATAATCCGAAGGGCGGTAAGTATTATCACTCCGTACCGGACTGCAAGAATGTGGGCGCGAAATACCTTCCGCTGGCAGGCACCTTCTACTACAGCCAGCTGAACGACGCGGACTTCAAGGACCTGCAGCCCTGCAATGTATGCGGTGCGCCGCTGCGGCCATGACGGACAGAATCGGAACGCTGCTGGCCAAAGCCGGCGAATTTCCCCGGGGAAAATGCCTGGCCGGATTCTCCGGCGGGGCGGACAGCCTGCTGATGATGCTGATGCTGGCCCGGGAGCGGGATGCGGGACACGCGGAACCGGAAGCGGTCCATGTGAACCACGGATTGCGCGGGGAAGAAAGCGACGGGGACGAAGACTTCTGCCGCCGGATCTGCGAGGCGCTGGGGATTCCCCTCCATGTGCTGCGAGCGGAACTGAGCGGAAGAGAGGATGAAAATGCCTGCCGGGAAGCGCGGTTCTGCTGCTTCCGGGAAGCGGCGGAGAAGACCGGGATCCGGCAGCTGGTGCTGGCGCATAACCGGGACGACCTGGCGGAAACCTTTCTGATGCGGCTGCTCCGGGGTGCGGGGGCCGAAGGCCTTGACTGCATGAGCGGACACGACCGGCGGGACGGATATGAAATCTACCGGCCGCTGCTGACCTGCGGGCGGGAGGAAATCCGCAGCGCCCTGCGGGAGAGCGGAAATGCCTGGCGGGAAGATTCCCTGAACGGGACGGATGCCTACCTGCGCAACCGGGTGCGGGGAAAACTGATTCCCCTGATGGAGGAAATGAATCCGGGGGCCACCGGAAGAATCGCGAAAACCGCGGAGATCCTGACCGGGGAGAACCGGATGATGCAGGCGGAAGCCGAAAACTTCCTGCGGCTGCACAGCAGCGGCGGGCAGATCGACACCGACGCGCTGCAGCAGATGGCTGGGCCGATGCAGGTGAGGATCCTGCGGGCCTGGTGGAAGCAGAACATGCCGGAGCGGGAAGAACACACACTGAACGCGCGGCAGACGGAAGAGCTGGCCCGGCTGGCGGGCATGCCCCGGGGGAAGATCAACCTGCCGGGAGGATGGAACGCGGTGAAAGGCCGGAACGGGTTATACCTGACCGGGATGGAAAAGGAAATTCCCGAGGCGATCCCGCTGGATCCGGAAAGCCGGGAAGACATCCGGTTCGGGAAAACAGTGCTTCGCATCACCGAAAGCGAAGGAAACCCCGGGAACGGCGTAACGGAACAGGAAGCACCGGAGGAATTCTTCCGGGGATGCGTGATCCGGACACGGCAGAACGGGGACCGGATCCGGCCCTTCGGAATGAACGGGAGCCGGAAGCTGCAGGATTATCTGACGGACCGGGGTGTGGACGAACCGGTACGGGACGGGATCCCGCTGATCTGCCGGGGGAATGAAGTGCTCTTCGCCGCCGGGATCGGCGCCGGGGCAATTCCTCCCTGGGACGGAGCAAAAAAGAACATCCGGCTGAAATGGACCGTGAACCGGTAACAGTCAGAAAAGGAGGAGACGGAGGATGGATCAGAATTCTGAACTGTACAAAGATCTGGACAGGATCCTGCTGACGCGGGAGGAAATTGCCGCAAAGGTGAAGGAACTCGGACAGCGGATTACCCGTGACTACGAAGGGAAGAATCCGGTGCTTGTATGCATTCTGAAAGGGGCATCCGTCTTCTTCGCAGACCTGATCCGGGAAATTGACCTGCCACTGACGCTGGACTTCATGGCGATCTCCAGCTACGGAAGCGCCACAAAGACCAGCGGCGTCGTGCGGATCCTGAAGGACCTGGACAATGATATCCTGGGAAAGGATGTCATCGTGGTGGAGGACATCGTGGACTCCGGCATTACGCTGAGTTACCTCTCCAAGACGCTGATGCAGCGCGGAGCAAAGAGCCTGCGGATCGCAACGCTGCTGGACAAGCCGGCTCGCCGCAAGGTGACGGACCTGAAGGTGGACTACATGTGCTTCGACATTCCGGACGCATTCGTAGTGGGCTACGGGCTGGACTATGACCAGGTATACCGGAACCTGCCGGATATCGGGGTGCTGAGCCCGCGGATTTACGGGAATCAATAATCAATGGTATGCGATTTGCTTTAAGAAGAATTTAGAATGATCTGATAACCTGGTATGAATCAATTGCGCGGTGCGCAGGAGGAATAATCATTTGAACAAGAAACCATCAAGAGGAATATTCGGATACTTTATCCTGATCGGAACCCTGCTTCTGATCGCCATTCTGCTGAACGGCGGGCTGAACCGTACCGTCAGCAAACGCATTGAATATCCGGAACTGCTGAAAGCCATCGACAATGGCGAGGTTGGGCGCGTAGCCATTCGCGGATCCAGCCTGGTTGGTGTGTTTGACGGCAAGAAACGACAGACCGCGACAGCGGACGCTGACTTCCCGGAGCGGAGCTATGACTTCGAGACCACCATCGGCGACGATTTCCTGGAAACCGTACGCCAGATGCAGGCCAAGAAGGACGGGAAGGCACTGAACGAAGTTTCAGTGAATGACCTGTCCTTCAAGATTCAGTACAGGGCTCCTGTCACGATTCCCTGGTGGTACGAATTTATTCCGTACCTGATCATGCTGGGTATCATGGCACTGGTATGGTTCCTGATGATGCGCGCCCAGGGTGGCGGAAACGGCCGGGTAATGTCCTTCGGGAGGAGCCGCGCGCGGATGCAGGATCCCTCCAAGAACAAGGTTACGTTTGCGGATGTGGCCGGCGCGGATGAGGAAAAGGAAGAACTGCAGGAAATGGTCGATTTCCTGAAGAACCCGCGGAACTACACCGAGCTGGGCGCCCGGATCCCGAAGGGCGTACTGCTGGTGGGACCTCCCGGAACGGGCAAAACGCTGCTGGCCAAGGCCGTGGCGGGAGAGGCCGGCGTGCCTTTCTTCTCCATCAGCGGCAGTGACTTTGTTGAAATGTTTGTCGGCGTCGGCGCCAGCCGTGTGCGCGACCTGTTTGAACAGGCGAAGAAAGTGGCTCCCGCCATCGTCTTCATTGACGAAATTGACGCAGTGGGCCGCCACCGCGGCGCAGGCCTGGGCGGCGGACACGATGAACGTGAACAGACCCTGAACCAGCTGCTGGTTGAGATGGACGGCTTTGCCGTGAATGAAGGCATCATCGTGATGGCCGCGACGAACCGCCGCGACATCCTGGATCCGGCATTGATGCGTCCGGGCCGGTTTGACCGCCAGGTGACGGTCAACTATCCGGACCAGGACGGCCGTGTTGCGATCCTGAAGGTACATAGCCGGGGCAAAACGCTGGCCAGCGACGTGGACCTGGAAAACATCGCGAAGCGGATGCCGTTCGCGACCGGCGCGGACCTGGAAAACGTGATGAATGAAGCGGCCATCCTGGCTGCACGTACCAGGAAAAAGTCCATTGATCAGCAGCTGCTGATTGACGCGATTGCCCGGGTGCAGATGGGCCCGGAAAAGAAGAGTCACAAGGTCAACGAGCAGGACAAGCGGATGGTGGCTACCCACGAAGGCGGTCACGCAATTGTGGGCCACATGCTGAAAGGCTGCGACGAAGTGCATTTGATCACCATCGTGCCCCGCGGACAGGCAGCCGGGCATACGCTGTCCCTGCCGGCGGAAGAGCATGACAACATGAGCCGGACGCAGCTGCTGGACCAGATCACCATGATGCTGGGCGGACACGCCGCGGAAGAAGTGATCCTGGGCGAAATCTACACCGGATCCAGCAGCGACCTGAAGCGGGCGACGGAACTGTGCCGCAAGATGGTAACCCAGTTCGGCATGAGCGAGAACATCGGAACGATCTACCTGGGCAGCGACCAGGAAGTGTTCGTGGGTATGGAATTCGGCCAGAGCCGCGAATACAGCGAAGAGATTGCCGCAAAGATCGACCGGGAGGTTGCTTCGATCCTGAGCGAATGCTACGACAAGGCGAAAGCGATCCTGACGGAAAAATCCAACGAGATGAACGCGCTGGTTGAAGCACTGCTGAAGTACGAGACACTGAACCGGGCGGAATTCCTGGCCGTGATGGAAAACGGCGAAGTGCAGGAAGGTCTTGGAAGCGACAAACCCCGGACCACCGCGGAAGTGCTGGCAGAAGCGAAGGACGTGCTGGAGACGGAAGAGAAGGCGCGGGCTGAGGAACGCGCCCGGAAGGAAGCTGAAGCCAAGGCGCTGGCGGAAGCCGCAGGCATTGAGCCGGAAGACGATACAGACTTGCTGAATTAAGGATGGGATGAACCTTTGACCAGGAAAGAAAGGCGGTGGACGGAATGAACGGGCCAAACAACAACCGGGGTTCCGCCCGCCGGACGGAACCGCCAAGGCGGGTGCAGGACGCTGCCGGACAGATGCGGAACACGGGCCCGCAGGGGACCTTCCGCGGGTACGTTCCGCAGCCCACCGGCAACCAGAGGCCCGTGCAGTATGCCGTACCCCCGCAGAACCCGGGATGGAACGGCCGGCGCGGGGCGGCCATGAGCCCGGTTCCGCCGAAACCGAAGAAAAAAAGGAAGACAGGGCTGATTATATTCCTGACGATCCTGGCACTGGCCGGGATTGCCGCCGCGGTGGTGACCGGAGTCCGGATCTCCAAAGAAACGGCGGAGAGGCAGCGGATCAGCGACAAGGTCAGCCCCTACAACGGACTGTTCTGTCCGGGGGTATACGTGGACGGGATCGCGCTGGGCGGCATGACGCCGGAACAGGCGATGAACTCCGTCAAAAGTCAGATCAACCAGCGGGACGACGCATGGAAGGTCCAGCTGGTATACAACGGCAGCATCGTGGCAAACATCAACACGGACACGATGAACATGCGCGTGGACGAGAACGAACTGAACAACATGATGAACAACGCCTGGCTGCAGGGCCACAACGGCTCCGAGGCGGAGCGTTACACCCAGATGGAGACGCTGGAGACGACGCCCTACGTGGTTTATACCGCGCGGCCCAGCGGCGATACGGGGGAAATAGACCGGATTCTGGAAAGCCTGAAGGGCCAGATTGACCAGCCGGCACAGGACGCCACGGTGGTCAGCTTTGACCCGAGCCGGACATATCCCTTCATCTTCACGACGGAAACCACGGGGCTCCGGCTGGATATTGCACCGCTGAAGGAACAGCTGTACCAGATGGTGAGCACGATGACGAGCGGCACTGTGGAAATCAAACCGGAGGTGCTGTATCCCCAGGTGACGGAAGCAGACCTGCAGCAGCAGTATGCCCTGCTGTATAGCGCCACGACACCGATCAGCTCCAAGTCCAACGAAGACCGGAACAACAACATCCGGAGGTGTTTCGAGAAGATTACCGGCTACATCCTGCAGCCCGGGAAGCAGTTCAGCTTCAACAAAATCGTTGGGGACCGCACCGTGGAAAACGGATTTTATCCCGCGGAAGAATACATCAACGACGAACATGTGATGGGCATCGGCGGCGGCGCCTGCCAGGCGAGCACTACGGTGTACCAGGCAGCGGTCTGTTCGGGACTGCAGATTGTCAGCCGCAGACCCCACTCTGATGCTGTCAGCTATACGGACTACGGCAAGGACGCCACGGTGTACATGGGCGGGAAACAGATCGACCTTGTATTCAAAAACAATACGGACGGACCGATCTATATCACCGCGGACGTGGTGCCGGACGGGACGAGCAAGAAGCGGCTGATGACGAAGGTCAGCTTCTGGGGGCGGAGCCTGGGGAACGTGCGCTACACCCTGGAAACGGAAACCGTGGAGATCCTCCCGAGCCTGATGGATCCCGTGTATGTAAGCGATAAGGACAGCGCGTCCAAAGCCAAGGACGGATACGTGGTGAAGAGTTACCGCGTGACCTATATCGACGGCGTGGAAGTCAACCGGGAGATGCTATTCACGGATACCTACAATCCGAAACCGGAAAAAATCTATGATCCGAACCGATGAGGAGCTTTTCAAAAGCTCCTCTTTCCATTCCGGAACAGTTATGCTATAATGATTGCACTTTGTTAAAGGAGGTCTGTCCTATGCCACTGGTTACAACAACTGAGATGTTTAAAAAAGCCTATGACGGTGGATACGCTGTCGGCGCCTTCAACGTCAACAACATGGAAATTATTCAGGGTATTACCGATGCCGCCGGCGAGCTGAAAGCTCCCGTCATCCTGCAGGTTTCCAAGGGCGCCCGCGCCTACGCCAATCACACCTACCTGGTGAAGCTGGTGGAAGCTGCCGCGCAGCTGAATCCTGAAATCCCGATCGCCCTGCACCTGGACCACGGCGACAGCTTCGAACTGTGCAAGAGCTGCATCGACGGCGGATTCACCTCCGTCATGATCGACGCTTCCTCCAAGCCCTTCGAAGAGAACATCGCCCTGACCCGCCAGGTTGTGGAATACGCGCATGACCACGGCGTTGTGGTTGAAGCCGAACTGGGCACCCTGGCTGGCGTGGAAGACGAAGTTTCCGTCGAAGCTGACAAGGCCATGTACACTCACCCTGAAGAAGTGGTCGAATTCGCGACCCGCACCGGCTGCGACTCCCTGGCCATCGCCATCGGCACCAGCCACGGCGCTTACAAGTTCAAGCCCGGCACCAAGCCCCAGCTCCGGTTCGACGTGCTGGAAGAGTGCTCCAAGCAGCTGCCCGGATTCCCGATCGTGCTGCATGGCGCTTCCTCCGTTCCGCAGGAATTCGTGAAGATCATCAACGAGTACGGCGGAAATATGCCCGGCGCTATCGGCGTTCCGGAAGAACAGCTCCGTCAGGCGGCCCGCAGCGCGGTCTGCAAGATCAACATCGACTCCGACATCCGTCTGGCGATGACTGCCACGATCCGCAAGTACTTCGCGGAGCATCCGGATCACTTCGATCCCCGGCAGTACCTGAAGCCCGCCCGTCAGGCTGTGCATGACATGGTGGCGCACAAGATCGTGGACGTTCTCGGCTGCGACGGCAAGGCCTGATCCCAAACCGAAAACCATTCACGGCGCTGAAGCTGGAAAGCTTCAGCGCTTTTCTTTTCCGCCGGACCGGAAAAACGGAAGGAAGACAGCGTATCGGTTGCGAAGGAAGAAGGAAAAGAGTAAAATAATTCTATTCTGTAGAAAACGGGAGGGAACAGGAAGTGTACCCCATTGTCCGAAAAGAAGAACTGAACGAAACTACCACGCTGATGGAAGTGAAAGCCCCGCTGGTTGCCAGGAAGGCAAAGCCAGGGCAGTTCATTATTTTCCGCATCGATGAGGAAGGCGAACGCGTTCCGCTGACGATTGCGGGATACGACCGGGAAAAGGGAACGGTCACGATCATTTTCCAGCGCGTCGGATATACGACGGAGAAACTGAACACCTTGAATGAGGGGGACGAGCTGCTGGACTTCGTGGGCCCGCTGGGTGAGCCGAGCCAGACGGAAGGGATTAAGCGCGTCGCCGTGATCGGCGGCGGATTGGGCGTTGCCATTGCCTATCCCCAGGCCAAAGCGCTGCACGAAGCCGGCGCCGAGGTAGACCTGATCGTCGGATTCCGGAACGAACACCTGATTATCCTGAAGGACGAGCTGGAAGCCGCTTGCACGAACCTGATCATCATGACGGATGACGGGAGCAACGGCAACAAGGGATTTGTCACCCAGGCGCTGGAAAAGCAGATCCAGGCCGGGCGGGACTACGACACAGTGATTGCCATCGGCCCCCTGCCGATGATGAAGGCGGTCAGCGAAATGACCCGGCCGCTGAAGATCAAAACCATCGTGAGTATGAACCCGATCATGATCGACGGAACGGGTATGTGCGGCGGGTGCCGGCTGACGGTCGGCGGCGAGACCAAGTTCGCCTGCGTGGACGGACCCGACTTCGACGGACACCTGGTGGACTTTGACGAAGCGATGGCCCGAGGCCGTATGTTCCGACCAGAAGAAGCGCAGGCCCGCGAGAAACACATCTGCAGATTGACCGGGGAGGCGAGATAACCATGCCGAATATGTCGCTTGTAAAGAATCCCATGCCCGAGCAGGAACCTGCCGTACGGGCGACCAACTTTAAGGAAGTCGCGCTGGGATACACCCGGGAAATCGCGATGGAGGAAGCGGACCGCTGCCTGCACTGCAAGAATAGCCCCTGTGTCAGCGGCTGCCCTGTGAATGTACCGATTCCGGACTTCATCCAGAAGATCAAGGAAGGGGATCCGGTTGGCGCCTACGCGGTGATCCGGAGCCAGAACGCGCTGCCCGCCATCTGCGGCCGGGTATGCCCGCAGGAAAGCCAGTGCGAAAGCAAGTGTGTCCGCGGCATCAAGGGGGAACCGGTGGCTATCGGACGGCTGGAGCGGTTCGCTGCGGATACAGCCATGGCAGAAGGCACCGCCCAGAGCCCGAAAAAAGCCCCCTGCGGGAAGAAAGCGGCCGTGATCGGCAGCGGCCCCGCGGGACTGACCTGCGCCGGGGAACTGGCGAAGGCCGGATGGAACGTAACGATTTACGAAGCGCTGCACACCGCCGGCGGCGTGCTGATGTACGGTATTCCGGAATTCCGGCTGCCCAAGGCGTTGGTTGCCCGGGAGATTGAGACGCTCAAACAGATGGGCGTGAAGATCATCACGAATGCGGTGGCCGGCAAAGCCTTCACTGTGAACGAGCTGCTGGAGGAAGGAAACGACGCTGTTTTCATCGGTAGCGGTGCCGGACTGCCGAACTTCCAGAAGATTCCGGGCGAGAACCTGTGCGGCGTATATTCCGCCAACGAATTCCTGACCCGGCTGAACCTGATGAAAGCCTACACCTTCCCGGAACACGACACACCGGTGAAGATCGGCAGCCGGGTGGCGGTCATCGGCGGCGGCAACGTGGCTATGGACGCAGCGCGGTGCGCGAAACGCCTGGGAGCGGACGTGACGATCGTTTACCGCCGGAGCGAAAAGGAAATGCCCGCCCGGGCTGAGGAAGTACATCACGCCAAGGAAGAAGGCATCATCTTTAAGATGCTGACGGCCCCCACCTCCATCGAGGGCGACGAAAACAGATTTGTGAAAGCCATGAACTGCATTGAAATGCAGTTGGGCGAGCCGGACGAAAGGGGCAGGAGGCGTCCCGTTCCGGTTGAAGGAAGCGAGTTTGTGCTGCCGGTTGAGACGGTCATCGTGGCGATCGGCAACAGCCCGAATCCGCTGATCAAGAAAACCACACCGGACCTGCCCACGGAGAAATGGGGCGGCATCCAGGCGGACGATAACGGACGCACCGGAATGAAGCATGTATATGCCGGCGGTGACGCCGTGACCGGCGCCGCGACGGTCATCCTGGCGATGGGCGCCGGAAAGAAGGCCGCGGCCGCCATCCTGGAGGATCATCCGGACTGACGGGGAGGACAGAGAATCCATGACATTCGCCTTTGACGACCATTTTGCCATGTTTGACATCACTCCGGTGGAGAACCAGTTTATCCTGGAATACCTGCCCGGGGCAAAGGGCGAATATGTCAAAGTATACCTGTACGGCCTGCTGTGCTGCTACCATCCGAAAAAAGAGATGGACCTGGGCACCATGGGCCGGGAGCTGGGTATGAGCGAGGAAGAGATCCTGGCGGCGTTCCGGTACTGGGAACGCCGCGGGATCGTACGGCGGGTTTCGGACAATCCGCCCACTTGGGAATACATCAACATCAAACAGAAAAGCCTTGTGCGTGACGACGGACCGGATCCGGAATACGTACGCTTCAGCTGCGAGATTGAAAGCAGCTTCGAAGACGTACGTGATTTTCACGGATCCGAAATTGCTGCCTGCTACGAGTGGAAAGAAGAAATGAACCTTTCCACGGAAGTGATCGTGATGCTGCTCAAATACATGTGCAGGACACGGGGCAAAAACTTCCGGATCAAGGACGCGGAAAAGGTGGCCATGCATCTGGCGGATGAAAAGGCCTATACTGTGGAGGATGCGGAACAGGTGTTGGCGCGGGACGAGATGATGACCGCCGGATTCCGGAAAGTGCTGCGGAAGATGGGTATGCGGTTCAATCCTTCGGATGCGAACATTGCGCTGTACCGCAAATGGACGGAGGAATGGCATTTCACACAGGAGGCCATTGAGGAGGCATGCGACCGGATGGGCACCAGTGCGCCGAGCCTGGGAGTGTTGGACGCCATCCTGGAGACCACGTACCGGAGCAAGGGAAAGAAAGGCCAGCTTGGGAGAGACGACCTGGCTGAAACGGAAAAGCAGCGCAGCGACCTGAAGACGGTGCTGACGGAGCTGGGCCAGTACGGCGCACCCACTCCCGCGCAGCAGAAGCTCTACAGCCAGATGCTGGAAAAGTATCCCCAGGAGATCATCCTGATGGCCGCGAAGGAGTGCGCCGCGAAACAGAAGCGGTTTGATTCCGTGATGAAACTGCTGGAGAGCTGGCAGGAGCGCGGATTTACGAATGCGGACCAGATCCGGGAGCATATCAGCGCATTCCACGAAAAAGAGGAATTCATGAAGGAGCTTCGCGGAAAATGGGCCGGACGGGACATGGATATCGGCCAGAAAGCCATGCAGATGCTGGACCGGTGGGAGAACAGCCTGGGATTCAGCCGTGAAATGATTTCACTGGCGGCGGACCTGGCATTCGAGGTCAAACGGCCGGCATCCTATATGGACAAAACACTGGAAGCATGGGCCCAGGAGGGTATCCGCACGCCGGAAGACGTGAAAAAGATGCAGCAGGCCCGGGCTGAAAAGGCCCAGCCGGCCGCGAAAAGCAGCGCAAAGAACGTGAACGCGCAGCAGTATACGCAGCGCGATTACGACCATGAACAGCAGGAAGCCATGGAACGGATGATTTCCGCGATGAATGCTTCCGGGAAGGAGGGCGGCAAGGATGCGTGAAGACCTGCTGAACGAACTGGACGCGGAATATGCTGCCCAGCGGAACCGGAACGAGCAGGAAGAAGCTGCCCGGCGTGAACGGATCCGGAAAGAATTCCCGGAGATCAGCCGGATGATGGCGGAGCGGGAAAACCTGATCTTCGGAACTATCCACCGGATGCTTGAGGGGAACGCGGACACAGAGCACCTGGAAGAGAAGATGGAGGCAGCGAACACGGAGATTGCTGCCGCTCTGAAGGCGAACGGGCTGCCGGAAGATTACCTGGAACCGGTATGCCGATGCACGAAATGCAAAGATACAGGCTACACGGGAGACCTGATCAGGGAGCCCTGCGAATGCCTGCAGAAAGCCTACCAGGAGAAGATCCGGGAACAGATCGGACTGGGGAAAAACGCGAACGAAACCTTTGAAAACTTCAATGCCGGCATGATCCCGGAGACGCAGGTGCAGCCGGGCATCACACAGCGCCAGCTGACCGAACTTGCCCGGAAACAGTGTGAAGAATGGGCGAACCGCTGGCCCCAGGGCAGCACGCGGGATATCCTGCTGAGTGGGAAGAGCGGCCTGGGAAAAACGTTCCTGATGCGGGCGATGGCGGCGAGGCTGATCGAACGCGGGGTGAACGTGCTGATCGTGAGCGCTTACACGTTCCTGCAGATGGCACGTAAAAGCTATTTCGACGGGGAATGCGGCGTACGGGAACTGGAGGAAGTTCCTGTACTGATGCTGGACGATCTGGGCAGCGAACCCCTGATGCAGAACATCACCATCGAACAGCTGTTCCAGCTGATCAACGAACGGCAGAGCCGCGGGCTTTCCACGGTCATCAGCACGAACCTGACGCTGAAGGAACTGCGGGAACGCTACACGGAACGGATCGCGTCACGGCTGAATGATCCGCAAAACTGCCGGATTATCCTGCTGGAAGGCAGCGACCTGCGGAAGGCGGAAAGATAAAATCATGAATATTCAGATTTACGCCGGGAAAAAGAACTTTGACACCCAGAAGGCGGAACGGTATTTCAAGGAACGGCGGATTCCATTCCAGAGCATGGACCTGAAAAAGCATCCGCTGGGAGAGCGGGAAGTCCGCCTGATGCTGGACGGGATCGGCATGGAAAAGCTGATTGACCGGGAAGACAAAAAGGTGAAGGAACACCCGGCCTGCTACTATGACCGGGCGGAACTGCTGATTCCTGCGATCCGGGAGAATCCCTGGCTCCTGAAGACTCCCATTGTCCGGAACGGCAACAAAGTTACCTGCGGATACCAGCCTGAAATCTGGGACAAATGGGAATAAATTTGCGTTTTTAACAGACGGATGATATAATTTCTGCCACAAAAGAAGGAAGAGGCGACAGACGATGCAGAGCATGACAGGATGCGGGACCGGACGGGTACAGCGGAACGGATGGGAAGTCACCGCTGAAATCAAATCCGTCAATCACCGTTTCCTGGACCTGGGTATGCGCCTGCCGCGGAATATCGCCTTCCTGGAGCCCGTTGTGCGGGAGGAAACCGGAAAGATCCTGAAACGCGGGCATGTGGACGTTTTCCTGACGGTGCGCAGTACGGAGACCTCCGCGGTGCAGATCAGCGTGGACGAGGAACTGGCACGGCAGTACTGCGAAATCGGGAAGGAGCTGGAAGGCACCATCGGCGCGGAATATGACCTGAGCGTCAGCAGGCTGCTGGCGCTGGAAGGTGTGGTTACGCTGACAGAAAAGGAAATGGACCAGAGTCTGATCAGCGGGATGTGCGCGGAAGCGATGCAGACTGCGCTGCAGCAGATGACCGTGATGCGTGGAAAAGAGGGAGCGCACCTGAAGGAGGATCTCCGGATCCACCTGGACGCGGTGGCCGCCCTGCGGCTGAAAGTGCTGGAGCGGGCGCCGAAGGTTGTGACCGAATATCGGGAGAAGCTGGAGGAGCGGCTGAAGGCACTGGTGACAGAGGGCGTGGATCCGGCACGGCTGGCGCAGGAAACTGCCATCATGGCAGACCGCTGCGCCATCGACGAGGAACTGGCCCGGCTGGAAAGCCACATCGCGCAGATGCGTGGATTCCTGGAGGCGGAAGGCGAAATCGGCAAGAAGATGGACTTCCTGATCCAGGAGATGAACCGGGAAGTGAACACCATCGGATCCAAGGCCCAGGACACGGAAATTGCAAAGCACGTGGTGGACCTGAAGAGCGAGATTGAAAAACTGAGGGAACAGATCCAGAATGTGGAGTGACGTCGATGAAATTCATTAATGTGGGATACGGAAACATGGCGGCCGCGCATAGGCTGATCGCGGTTGTTTCACCGGACGCGGCGCCGATTCGCCGTCTGATTCAGGATGCGCGGGACGCGGGACACGTGATTGACGCCACCTGCGGCCACAGGACACGGGCGGTGCTGATGACAGATTCTGAGCATGTCATCCTGTCCCCACTGCTGCCGGAAACCATTGCCGCCCGGATTGACGGAAAGACTGAGGAGAAAGACGTATGAAAGAAATCCGAAAGGGAATGCTGCTGGTGATCTCCGGGCCTTCCGGCGCGGGGAAAGGTACGCTGGTCACGAAACTGCTGGACCAGGACCCGTCCTTTGCCTTCTCGGTCAGTGTAACAACGCGGGGACGGCGGGAAAATGAAATAGAAGATGTACATTACCACTTTATTTCCGAAGCGGAATATGATAAACTGCTCAGCGAGGATGCCTTCCTCGAGCATGCCAGCGTGCACGGCCACCGGTACGGCACGCTGAAAAGCGAGGTATACGAACGGATCGACCGGGGGCAGAACGTGCTGCTGGACATCGATCCCCAGGGCGCCCGCGCTGTGATGGAGAAAGAAAAGAACTGCGTCAGCGTGTTCATCCTTCCCCCGAGCTACCACGACCTGAAGGTTCGGCTGCACACGCGGAACACGGAAAACGAGGAAGAAATCCAGCGGCGCCTGAACAATGCCAGAGGCGAGATCGCCCAGATGGGCAAATACCGCTATCTGGTTGTGAACGACGAACTGGAAACGGCTTATGAGCAGCTGGTATCCATTGTCCGGGCTGAAAAGCAGAACTCTGTCCGCTATTTCCCGGAAATTGAAGAATAAGGCAGGAGGAACCCAAGATGTCCATTGTTGATCCGAGCGTACTTGAACTGTTGAATCACGCGGAAAGCCGCTACACCCTGGTGGTTGAAGCCAGCAAGCGGGGCCGTGAAATTGTGAACGGCGCACTGCCGATGATCGATGCGGAAGGCATGAAGCCGCTGAAGACCGCCGTGGAAGAAATCAACCGCGGCCTGCTGACTTACGACAAGCCGATGGAACAAGAGGAGCAGGTATAAGATGGAACTGACCGGCAAACATATTGTGCTGGGCGTTACGGGAGGCATCGCGGCGTACAAGAGCGCCGAGGTTGTCTCCCGTTTGCGTCATCTTGGCGCGGATGTGCACGTCATCATGACCAGGAATGCGACGGAGTTTGTGACTCCACTGACCTTCCGGACGCTGACGGCCAATCCGGTGGTGACAGATACGTTCGCCGAACCGGAGGAATGGAACGTGGAGCATGTGGCGCTGGCGAAGCTGGCGGATATCTTTGTGATTGCTCCCGCGACTGCCAACATCCTGGCGAAAATGGCGAATGGTTTTGCGGACGATATGCTGAGCACAACGGTGCTGGCCACAAAGGCTCCGGTGCTGGTGGCTCCGGCCATGAATACCGGAATGTGGACCGCGAAGGCCACACAGCAGAACGTTTCCGTGCTGAAAAACCGGGGCGTGCTGTTTGCCGGGCCGGAGAGTGGAATGCTGGCCTGCGGGGACGAAGGCAAGGGCCGGATGAGCGAGCCTGCGGACATCGTGCGGAAAATTCAGGAGATCCTGGGACGGACGGAAGACCTTGCAGGAAAGAAACTGTTGGTGACCGCCGGATCCACCCGGGAGCGGCTGGACCCGGTGCGGTTCCTGACCAACGACTCCAGCGGGAAGATGGGATTCGCGATCGCGGAAGCCGCCCGGGACCGAGGAGCGGAAGTGACCCTGGTGAAGGGCAATACGACAGCGCCGGTGCCCGACGGGGTGCGGATCATCGAGATTGAATCTGCGCGGGATCTGCTTGACGTGATGAAAAAGGAAGCGCCGAAGCAGGATATCGTGATCCAGGCCGCGGCAGTGGCGGATTACCGGCCGGCCGCCTGCGCGAAAACAAAGATCAAGAAAAAAGACGGGGAGCCCATGGTCATCCGGCTGACGGAGAATCCGGACATCGCGAAGACCATCGGGGAGAAGAAAAAAGCAAGCCAGGTTTTTGTGGGATTTGCTGCGGAGACGGATCACGTGGCGGCCCATGCTCAGGAAAAGCTGATCAAAAAGAACCTGGACATGATCGTGGCAAACGACGTGACGAAGCCCGGCGCCGGATTCAATACGGACACGAACATCGTCACACTGATCACAAAGGAAGGGTCAGAGGCGCTGCCGATAATGAGCAAGCGCGAAGTGGCGGACGCGATCCTGGACAGGATTATCGGATAAGAGGCATAAAAGAAGCAGTGACCGGAAACGGCCACTGCTTTTTGCATGCAGCAAATCAATCCGCAGACTGATCAAAGGGAAGATCCAGGACGTTCGTCCCATCGTTCCAGAGACGGTCCAGCCCGTAATAAGCGCGCTCATCCCGATGGAAGAGGTGCACCATGACGGAACCGTAGTCCAGGATGGCCCAGCGGCCTTCATGCCGCCCTTCCGTGCGGCGCAGGTCAAGGTTATTACGCGCCATGAACTCGTCAACCCCGTCGGTCAGGGCGGAAACCTGGGCAGCGGTGCGCCCGCTTGCAATCACCAGGTAATCGCACAGGACCGTGAGGTGCGATACCTTCAGCACTATGATATCCTGGGCTTTTTTCTCATACAGGAAGGACGCCAGAGCAAGAACCAGTTCCTGATCTTCCATGAAGAACCTCCTTAAAAAGATGCTTTTAACCAATCAATGGTATTGAGCGTACGTGGATGAAGCTTTTTCCCTTTGGATGAAACGTGGGCGGCGACTCCCTCCAGCGAGAGGAGGAGCGCCCGGTCCAGGGAAGTGGCGGCAAGGCGGCGGACATCCTCCAGCAGGGGGAAAGGCTCCCGGTTGGGCTCGATGAAATCCGCCAGGCAGACGCACATCGCCAGGGGGGACATGCCGGCGTGGCCGGTATTGTGGAAGGCGATGGCATCGAGAATTTCCTGATCCTGCACGCCGTAGACATCCCGGGCGACACAGGCGCCAGCCAGGGAATGCAGCAGCGCGGGAGAGGAGAGAAATTCGGAATCGTCGGTCATTTTATGACGGAGGACTACTTTTTGCATATCCTCCAGGGAATAACACTTGGCACAGTCATGCAGGAGGCCGGCCTCCACCGCCTTCAGGGGATCGACACCGAAACGGAGCGCCAGCTCCACAGAAGTGCGGGCAACAGAAAGGGTATGGGCAAAACGGTGTGGATTCAGGGTGTCAAAAAGGCGGCTGACCCAGGGGGAGGCGCCCTGAAGGTATGAACTGTGCCCGTACAGGCCGGACAGCGCGCAATATTCCTCCACCGAGGGACAGAGGCCGGGATGCACGGAGAGGGCCGGCAGGAAAAAGGGATCCGCTTTCGGAATTTTCTTCCGCACAAAACGGAGAATCCGGTCCGGATCGGCGGGATCCGCCTTGGCCGGGAGACGGAGGGGAACCAGCTGCTTTGAACAGGAAGCGGCGGCGCAGAGCATGCGCCAGCGATCCTCCTCTTCCGCGCGGCAGGAACCGGAGACGGAGAGAACGAGCGCGGCCTGATCCGCAAGGCCGGAGGAGAGCGCATCCCGGCAGGCGTCAATATGGGAAAGAGTCACAGGATCAAACAGATCCGCCAGAATGCCGACACGCACAGGTATAATATTCCTCCGATCGGATTTTTCAAACTAACAGAGGTATTATAAAACAAACCGGGAAAGATTGGAAGGGGAACAGGACATTTTTTTACGGGAAAGGGTTGCATTTTGAAGATAAACATGATATTATGCCATGCGATGGTTTTTTAAGGAACCTAAGGGGAGGTGAACCGAGTTGCCGAATATCCAGTCCGCGAAAAAGCGGGTGAAGGTCAGCGAGAAGAAGAACCTGCGGAATCGTATTGTGAAGAGCGGTATGCGTACTTCCGTTCGCAAGTTCGATGCTGCTGTAGCCGCCGACCCGTCCAACGCCAATGAGCAGTTGTCCGCGACTTCCGCCGTTATTGACAAAGCGGCCGCGAAGGGCGTTATTCATAAGAATGCCGCCAATCGGAAAAAGGCCCGTCTGGCCAAGCAGCTGAACAAGGCTGCGTCCGTCTGAGCGGAATCAGATCGCATGTGATAAACTCCTTTCCATCGGAAGGGGTTTTTCTTTTTGTTTTGGCACGAGATTTGTTTCAAAAATATGAAAAAAATATGAATTATCATCTTTCATTTTGGCAGCGGCTCGTGTATAATAAAAAGGCTATGAAAAAGGGGAGGTGAGCAGATGAACGATATCATGGGAACCCTGCGGAACATGATGTGGAATCTGACTCACCGGATCCGGATTACCGATCTGATCGACATCATTATCGTGGCAGTGATTATTTACGAACTGCTGCTTTTGACACGGCATACCCGCGGAAGCGCCCTGCTGAAGGGCCTTTTCCTGTTGCTTGTGATCGCGCTGATGAGCAGCCTGCTGGGTCTGGTCAGCCTGAACTGGCTGCTGACCGCCATCCTGCAGAACGGTGCGATTGTGCTGGTGGTCCTGTTCCAACCGGAACTGCGCAAGGCGCTGGAAAGGATGGGACGTACCCGCGTATTCCGGAAAAACACGAAGAAGGGGATTGACGAGGAGAAGGATACCATCATCTCCGAAATCATCCAGACCATTATGGACCTGAGCAAGCGCAGGGTCGGCGCGCTGATCGTTTTTGAACAGCAGACGGGCCTGCAGGACGTGATTGAGACCGGTACGCGGCTGAATGCGGAAATCTCCGCTCCGCTGCTGGAAAACATCTTTGAGCCGAATACCCCCCTGCATGACGGTGCCGTTGTCATCCGTGACAACGAAATCATGGCGGCCGCGTGCATCCTGCCCCTGGCGGAAGCCAGCGGCGTGAGCCGTGAGCTGGGCACCCGGCACCGGGCAGCTGTAGGCATCAGCGAGAATACGGACGCGATCGTACTGGTGGTATCCGAAGAAACGGGTATTGTCAGCCTGGCGCGGGACGGCGCTCTGACCCGTCCGCTGACCGTGAAGGCGCTGGAGGAAATCCTGAACGAAGTATACACGACACCGAACTCCAGGGTGGTCACGTTCTTCAAGAATCTGAGAGAAGAAGCGGAGGGCGAAGCCAATGAGTAAATCGTCCTTTTCCGCCCGCTCCAAAGAAATCGGGAAGCAGCTGCTGAAAGCCGGCAAGCATGTACTGTTCCACAACGGATGGGTGAAGCTGCTGGCGGTCCTGATTTCCCTGACACTTTGGGCCGGCCTGATCTCCCAGGACAATACGCTGACCCGGGACAAAACCTGGCAGAACGTAAGCGTTTCCATCAGCGGTGCCGATACCCTGAAGCGAAACGGATTTATCGTCACAAGCGACCTGGAGGAAATGCTGTCCAACGTGACAGTTTCCGCCGCGGTGCCGCAGAAACAGTATGACGCAGCCGAAACATCCGCCTACAACCTGCGGGTGGACCTGACACGGATCAACGGCACCGGCGAACAGGAACTGCGGATTCTCAGCACAGCCAGCAGTACCTACGGCAAGGTGGTCAGCACTGTGCCGAGCACGGTGACCGTACAGGTGGAGGAATATTTCGTACGCCAGCGGATTCCGGTACAGGTGGATGTAACCGGCGATTACAAAAACGGATGGTACGGGGACTGGTATATGCCCAGCCCCAGTGTGGATCCGGTGCTGGTTGCGGTAAACGGTCCGCGGGATATCGTAAACACCATCTCCCGCGCGAAGGCAACCCTGAATCCAGAGAATATCGAATGGGCTGAGGGGACGATGCAAACCACCAGCGAGATCCGGCTGTACAATCGCTCCGGCGAAGAAGTTTCCAGCCCGCTGATCAACATCACAACCGAAAGCGTGATCATTGACACTGTACTGGTTGAATGCAGTATCCTGCCGGCAAAATCCTTCAACATCCGCAACCTGATCGAAACACAGGGGATGGTTAAGGACGGATACCGCGTTTCATCGGTGAAAGTCAGTCCGGAAACGATCCGGGTTGCTGCGCGGAACGAAGTGCTGGAGCAGATGGACGACATCGCGATGGACCGGAATATCAACCTGCAGGACCTGAGCGAAACCACGGTTTTCCAGCTGAAGGTACAGAAGCCTTCGGAGGACGCTGTGCTGAGCAACGAAACCGTGACGGTCACGGTTGAAGTCGAGCCGGACTTATAAGAGGAATCTGACATGGGAAGCTTTGCCAATACCGTTTTCAGCATTCTGCTGGGATGGCTGCAGGGGCTGGTCGCCATGATCTGGACCGCACTGACATCCAAAGGCGGAGATTCATTTCTGCAGTTTATTGCCCATAACTGGATCTATATCGTTGTGCTTTTGTGCGCAATCGGCCTGATTGCGGATTTTGTCGTATACCTGTTCCGCTGGGAGCCGTACAAGGTATGGCGCACCTCCTGGAACCGGCTGAAAAAACGGAAGAACGGGGATACGGCAGAGGCAGACGAACCTGCTGAACCGGCGGCTGAAGAAACATATCAGGCAGACGGCGGAGAAGCGCCCGAAGAAGAAAGATACGAAGGAACCTACGAGGAAGAATCCGAGCACCTGCCGGAGGAGAAGGATGACCTTTACCGCTGGCGGGCAAGGGAACCGGAAGAGGCGGAGCCTGTGATTCCCACAGAAGTGACGAAAGCCGGATACACCGTACCCATAGACAGCCCCTACCGGCGGCCGGAAGAGCGGGAAGACGCGCGAAGCCGGCGGCGGCGCAGGATCCGGATCAACCTGCTGGGAGACAGCGACGAGGAAGATTACCATTATGTCACGCCGGAACCGATTGTGGACCAGCGGGACGCTTATTACGCGCCGGTCTATCCGAAAAACTGGAACAACGGAGAGACCGAAAACGGAGAGAAGGAAGAATGAAGGAACTTTTCGGGGACAAACGGTTTATCGTGATCACAGGGAATTACGGCAGCGGGAAAACGGAGCTGTCGCTGAACCTGGCGCTTCACTATGCTGAGACGGAAAAGACGACGCTGGTGGACCTGGACATCGTGAACCCCTATTTCCGCACGGGCGAGAAAGCGGATATGCTGCGGGACGCGGGCGTGCGTGTGCTGATGCCCACATTTGCGATGACGACAGTGGATATTCCCGCACTGCCGGCTGAAATCCAGAGTGTATTCGAGGTGCCCTCGGACCGGGTGCTTTTCGACGTGGGCGGAGATGACACAGGGGCAGCTGCGCTGGGAAGATACTATCCTTCCTTTATGAAGGAACGCGAAAACACGATAGTTGCGCTGGTCATCAACTGTATGCGGCCGCTGACCATGGAGGAAGAGGATATCACGGACATGGCCCGGCGGATTGAGAACCGGGGACGGCTGCGGATCGACCTGCTGATAAACAATACAAACCTGGCGGATGAAACGACGCCGGAAATGATTGAAAAAGGTGAAAAGACTGTGCTGCGCTGCGCAGAGATACTGGGAGTTCCGACGGTGGTCACGGCGGGAAAGACGGAGATCCTGCGGCATTGCCGCCTGCAGACGCCAATAATGGAAATGCAGCGCTACATGAAACCGGACTGGATGGAGGATCCGTAATGACTGGCCTTCCGAACGCATTCACCGAACGCATGGGCCGACAGCTGGGAAAAGGGCTGCAGGACTTTTTGCGTGCAATGGAAGAAGCGCCGGTGCGGGGAATCCGGATGAACGTGCGAAAACCTTTTGAGGGAGCGGACGACTTTACCGCCGGGGAAAGGATCCCCTGGGCGGAAGACGGATACTACCTGCCGGCAGACAGCATCGCGGGGGCAACGATCTTCCACGAAGCCGGGGCATTCTACCTGCAGGAACCGGCAGCGATGCTGCCGGCGGAAGTGCTGAATCCGCAGCCCGGGGAAACGATTCTTGACCTGTGCGCTGCGCCAGGCGGTAAATCCACGCAGATCGGGCTGAAAATGGCGGGGGAAGGCCTGCTGATCAGCAACGAACCGGTGCCGAAACGGGCAGCCATCCTGAGCCGGAATATGGAACGGATGGGCATCCCGAACAGCGTAGTCATCAGCACTTGGCCGGAGAAGATACCCGGCAGCTGGGACGGGCTGTTTGACGGCGTGCTGGCGGATGTTCCCTGCTCCGGAGAGGGCATGTTCCGGAGGGAACCGGAGACACGGGCGGAATGGAGCCCGGAAAAGGCAGCCGGATGCGCCAAACGACAGGCAGAGATCCTGGAGGAGGCCGCACGGCTGGTGCGCGACGGCGGAAGGCTGGTGTATTCCACCTGCACATACAATCCGGAAGAAAACGAGGAGAACGTCCTCCGGTTCCTGAAAAAACATCCTGAATTTGAGCCTGAATCCTTTTCACTGCCGGGGGCGGAGAGCCGGAACGGCATGCTGCTGTGCCTGCCCCACCAAATGAAGGGCGAAGGACAGTTCGCGGCGCTGTTGCGGAAGAAGGGAAGCGGCGAAAGCAGACCCATGCAGATGCCGTTTGATCCGGCGACAAAGGAAGAACTTAAACTGCTGCAGGAAACGATCCCGGGAATCCGGGAGGCAAACCGGAAAATCGGGAACACATTGATCCGGATACCGGCATGCCCGGAACTGAAGGGGATCCGTGTGATCCGGGCTGGGCTGCAGATTGCGGAAATCCGGGGGAAGAACCTGATTCCTGATCACGCGGCGGCGCTTTGCTTTGCGGAATACGGCTTGCAATGCGCTGAATTGGACGCGGATACGGCGCAGCGGTATATAGCCGGCGAGGAAATTCCCGGGGAGGCAAAGGGATGGGTGATACTGAAATACAGGGGGATTGCCGTAGGATGGGGCAAGGGAAGCAGCGGAACCATTAAAAACCATTATCCCAAAGGCCTCCGGAAGGACAGAATCCTTACAAATCCGTGAATTTTTTCTTGACTTGGGTTTCTGTTTGCAGTATTATATCATTTGGCATCAAAAGCTCCGCTAGCCCCGGTAGCTCTTGACACATTTTCCCGGCATGCGACCATCATGAAGGGAATGACCATTACACTGGGAGGAAAATCCTTTGAAGACTTATATTCCGAAGACTGCAGACATCGACCGTAAATGGTATGTCGTAGATGCAGATGGAATGGTGCTCGGCCGCCTGGCAAGTCAGGTTGCGAACATCCTGCGCGGCAAGAACAAGCCCATTTATACCCCGAATATGGATACCGGTGACTATGTCATCATCGTGAACGCGTCCAAAGTCGTTCTGACCGGCAAGAAGCTGGATCAGAAGATTTACTACCATCACAGCGGATATGCCGGCGGACTGAAGGAAACCAAGTACCGCAAGCTGATTGCTGAAAAGCCTGAATTCGCCGTTCGTCACGCGGTTGTCGGCATGCTGCCGAAGGGACCCCTGGGACGTCAGATGGCGAAGAAGCTGAAAATCTACGCCGGTGCAGAACATGACCAGGCTGCTCAGAAGCCTGAAGTGCTGGACCTGAAGTAACGCGGAAAGGAGTTAGAAAAGAATGGCTAAGGGAGAATACAGTGCTGTTGGCCGTCGTAAGAAAGCCGTTGCCCGCGTACGTCTGGTGTCCGGCGATGGAAAGATTGTGATCAACAAGCGCGATATCGACAATTATTTCGGACTTGAAACCCTGAAGATGACAGTTCGTCAGCCCCTGAACCTGACCAACGTTGGCAACTACGACGTGATGGTCAACGTGAAGGGCGGCGGTCTGACCGGCCAGGCCGGTGCGATCCGTCATGGTATCAGCCGCGCCCTGTGCAAGGCTGATCCGGAACTGCGCGACACCCTGAAGAAAGCCGGCCTGCTGACCCGCGATCCTCGTATGAAGGAACGCAAAAAGTACGGCCTCAAGGCTGCCCGCCGGGCGCCCCAGTTCAGCAAGCGCTGATTGGACCGAAAATGCTTTCCAAACCCTGCACGGATGTGCAGGGTTTTTGTTATGTCCACAGTAAGAAGGAACAACAAAAAAACTTGTAACCAAAACAGAGGAAACATAAAATAAAAGGTGTTTCCACCGAAACAAACGATAAATTGCAGGAGGGTTTAACCAATGAAAAAGATCATTGCCATGATGATGATTCTGATGATGCTGATGGCTTCCGTTGCGATGGCGGACGGAATTCCCGGCGTGGAAGACGGCGTGCTGACCGTCGCGATGGAATGCGCCTACGCTCCCTACAACTGGGCCCAGACCGACGATTCCAACGGCGCTGTGCCGATCAAGGGCAGCCTTCTGTATGCAAACGGATACGATGTCATGACCGCCAAGGCCATCTGCGAAGCGAACGGCTGGCAGCTGGAAGTGATGCAGCTGGACTGGGACTCCCTGATTCCCGCGGTGCAGTCCGGTGTATGTGACGCCGTTATCGCCGGCCAGAGCATGACCTCTGAGCGGATGGAAGCGGTTGATTTCGCAGGCCCTTATCTGTATGCTTCCATTGTCTGCCTGGTCAAAAATGACAGCAAGTTTGCGGACGCGAAGGGAATTTCCGATCTGGCCGGCGGCTCCTGCACCAGCCAGAGCGGGACGATCTGGTACGAGCCCTGCCTGGATCAGATTCCGAACGCCAATAAACTGCCGCCCCAGGAATCCGCTCCTGCTATGCTGATGGCACTGGCTTCCGGCGCGGTTGACTTCGTCTGCACCGATATGCCGACGGCCCAGGGCGCCCTGATTGCCTATCCGGAACTGAAGATCCTGGACTTTGCCGGCAGCGGAGATGACTTCCAGGTCTCCGAAGAAGAGATCAACATCGGTATCTCCGTGAAGAAGGACAACAAGGCCCTGGTGGACGCGATCAATGCCTACCTGAGTGACAAGACCGCCGATGACTTCAACGCACTGATGGAAAAGGCGATCTCCGTTCAGCCCCTGAGCGAAGAATAATCAAACCGTCCCGGGAAAAGACATGAGGGTGTACTGATATTATGATTGGACAACTGTTTACCGATATCGGCAGCCTATGGAACAAATACGGCACTGTATACCTGACCGGTATTCTCAATACACTGATCCTGGCTGTGACCGCCACGCTGATCGGCTGTATCATCGGCTTTTTCTGCGGTATCCTGCAGACGATCCCGTACAGCTCGAAGGACAACGTAGTGAAGCGCTTTGTCCTCAAATTGCTCCGGATTATTATCCGGGCCTATGTGGAGATCTTCCGCGGTACGCCGATGATTCTGCAGGCAGTTTTTATCTACTACGGACTGCCGTATTTCTTCGGCATTTCGTTTAAGGATATCTGGACGGTCAGCATCATCGTCGTATCCGTGAATACCGGCGCGTACATGGCTGAATCCGTCCGGGGCGGTATCATGAGTATCGACCGGGGCCAGTTCGAAGGCGCGAAAGCCATCGGCATGAACCACTGGCAGACGATGCTGCATATCGTTCTGCCGCAGACGCTGCGCAACATCATGCCACAGATCGGCAACAACTATATCATCAACGTCAAAGACACCTCTGTCATGTTCATTATCGGATTCAACGATTTCTTTGCGGTGCATAAAATGGTTTCCGGCGCGGTGTTCAAATATTTCCCGTCCGCATTCATGGAAATGGCGGGGTATCTTTTCCTGACACTGGTTTCGTCCTTCCTGCTGCGGAAGTTTGAAAAGAAACTGGCCGGGAAACCGAACTATGAACTGGTGAATACCGATCAGCTGGTGATGACTGCAGGAAATTACAATATCCCGACAGAAGGCGGAGCGCCTTTTGACGAGAAAAGCAGGGAATAAAGGAGAGTGCAGATGAGCGAGCATATACTTGAGATCAGGCATCTCTCCAAAGCCTTCGGATCGCACGCCGTGCTGAAGGACATCGACTTTACGGTGGACAAGGGCGATGTGACATCCATTATCGGCGCAAGCGGAAGCGGGAAATCCACACTTCTGCGCTGTATCAACCTGCTGGAAACGCTGACCACCGGCGAGATCCTGTACCACGGGCAGGACGTGACAAAAGGGAAGATCAACGCTTCCGCCTACCGGGCGAAAGTGGGGATGGTTTTCCAGAACTTTAACCTGTTCAACAACCTGACGGTACTGGGAAACTGCATGATCGGCCAGCAGAAGGTGGCCAAGGTTCCGAAGGAAGAAGCAAAACAGAGGGCAATCTATTACCTGAACAAGGTGGGGATGGCGCCGTACATCAATGCCCGCCCGGACCAGATCTCCGGCGGACAGAAACAGCGCGTCGCCATCGCCAGGGCGCTGGCGATGGAACCGGAGGTTCTGCTGTTTGATGAACCTACCTCCGCACTGGACCCGGAAATGGTCGGGGAAGTGCTGGATGTTATGAAATCCCTTGCCAGCGACAGGATGACGATGCTGGTGGTGACGCATGAAATGGCATTTGCCAGGGATGTGAGCACACACGTGGTTTACATGGCGGACGGCGTCATTGAAGAAGAAGGCGAGCCCGCCAAGATCTTCACCAATCCGGAAAGCCTGCGCACACGGGAATTCCTGAAGCGCATCCTGAACGGGTGAAGCTTGAAAGAGCGGCGAAGGCGCAGTATAATATCTCCGGACGTCAAAAATAGTACGTTTCGGAGGACTGCAGAATGAACCAGTGGAAAAATCTCGACACATTGAAAGCCTATCAGGAAATGAAAAATGATCCGCACCGTGTGGATCTGAAAAAGGAACTGGGCGGAGAGAAAGGCGCGGAACGCGTGGCATCGTACCAGGTGCCCATGGCTGCCGGCCTTTCTTTCTCGTATGCCGCGAAGCAGGTGGACGATAAGGTGCTGGCTCAGCTGAGCGCCCTGGCTGAAGAATGCGGCCTGGCCGGCAAGTTTGAAGAATTGTTTAACGGCGCGGTAATCAACACGGGCGAAAAGCGCCTGGTGCTGCACCAGCTGACCCGCGGCCAGCTGGGCAAAGCGGTTGTGGCGGACGGAACGGACAAGCGCGCCTTCTACACCGAACAGCAGAAGAAAATTGCTGAATTCGCCGGCAAAGTGCACAGGGGCGAAATCGTCAACGAAAAGGGCGAGAAGTTCACCACTGTTGTGCAGATCGGCATAGGCGGCAGCGACCTGGGCCCCCGGGCCATGTACCTGGCGCTGGAAAACTGGGCGAAGAAGAACGGATGCTTCCGGATGACCGCAAAGTTCATCAGCAACGTGGACCCGGACGATGCAGCGGGTGTTCTGTGCGAAACAGATGCGGCCCATGCGATCTTCGTGCTGGTATCCAAGAGCGGCACAACGCTGGAAACACTGACCAACGAATCTTTTGTCAAGGATGCGCTGAAAAAGCAGGGACTGGATTCCTCCAGACACATGATTGCCGTGACCAGCGAAACATCCCCGCTGGCGAAGAGCAGCGACTATCTGGCCGCATTCTTCATGGACGACTATATCGGCGGAAGATATTCCTCCACATCAGCCGTCGGCGGCGCGGTGCTGTCTCTGGCATTCGGACCCGAAATCTTTGCCCGGTTCCTGGAAGGCGCGGCGGAGGAAGACAAGCTGGCGGCGGAAAAAGATGCCCTGAAAAATCCGGCAATGCTGGATGCGCTGATCGGCGTATATGAGCGGAATATCCTTGGATATCCCGCCACGGCTGTGCTGCCCTACAGCCAGGCCCTGAGCCGCTTCCCGGCCCACCTGCAGCAGCTGGACATGGAATCGAACGGCAAGAGCGTTAACCGCTTCGGTGAACCGCTGGACTATGTGACCGGCCCGGTGATCTTCGGCGAGCCCGGAACGAACGGACAACATTCCTTCTATCAGTTGCTGCATCAGGGAACGGACATTGTTCCGCTGCAGTTCATCGGATTCCGGCAGAGCCAGGCGGAAGAGGACGTGGTGATCCAGGGAAGCACGAGCCAGCAGAAGCTGTGCGCGAACGTGGCTGCCCAGATCATGGCCTTCGCCTGCGGCAAGGATGACGACAACCGGAACAAGTATTTTGCCGGCAACCGGCCCTCCAGCATCATCATCGGCGACAAACTGACGCCGGAAGCGTTGGGCGCGTTGCTGTCGCACTTTGAGAACAAGGTGATGTTCCAGGGATTCCTGTGGAACCTGAACAGCTTTGACCAGGAAGGCGTGCAGCTGGGCAAGGTGCTGGCGAAGCGGGTGCTGGCACATGAGACAGACGGTGCGCTGAAGGCTTTCAGTGATCTGCTGAATATCTGACAGGAATAAAATCATAAAAGGCGTTTCGCTTGAAAGCGGAACGCCTGATTTTTTTGTTATGCCTGAATGACGCGGAAAGCAGCGGCGCGCCCCAGCCGGTTCATGACGGCCAGGCCTACGCCTTCCGGGGGAACGACTTCGCTGAAGACGGATTCCATGCCTTCCTCATCCAGGGCGCGCAGCGTATTGAACAGGCGGTGCGCAATTTCCCGAGGATCGTTCCGGGAACCGATATCGTGGGGGCAGCAGTCCCGGAGGACATCCATGTGCTCTGAAAAGCAGAGGACACAGGATTTACGGCCGAGGGCAACCTCTTGCCGATAGAGTTCACGCAGGCGGGCAACCACAGCTTCCGCATCTCCCTCCACGAGGGTTACCTGGCCTTTCGGCGCATAATGCTTATAGCGCATGCCGGGGGAAAGTGCCTTTTCATCCGGCTTCAGGGGACGCAGGATGCTGCCCGCCAGAAGAACTTCCGTATGCAGGACTGATTCCAGCATCTCCTTCGTCACTCCGCCGGGACGCAGGATTGTGGGCGCGCCGTGGCAAAGATCCAGCACAGTGGACTCCAGGCCCACATCACAGGGGCCGCCATCCAGGATCAGGGGAATCTTTCCCTGCATGTCCTCCAGCACATGGGAGGCCAGAGTGGGACTGGGACGGCCGGAAGAATTGGCCGAAGGCGCGGCAACCGGCAGATCACAGGTCCGGAGCATAGCGGCCGCCACAGGATGGGACGGCATCCGGACAGCGACAGTGGGCAGTCCGGCGGTGACAACATCCGGAACGGCGGGGAATTTCTCAAACAGAATGGTAAGGGGACCCGGCCAGAAAGCATCCATCAGCGGGAGCGCCGCATCCGGAACGGCACAGAGGCCATTGAGCTGGGAACGATCATGAATATGAACGATCAGGGGATTATCCGCAGGGCGTCCTTTGGCAGCAAAAACAGAGAGCACGGCATCCGGGTCGAGCGCATTGGCGCCAAGGCCGTAGACCGTTTCCGTCGGGAAGGCAACCAGCTGGCCTGAGCGGAGAAGATCCGCCGCCAGCGAAAGGGATTCCTCATTTGAGGGGAGAAGAAGCGTTTCCATACCCTGATCACATCCGATCCTGCTGATTCACAAGTTTTTCTGTCTTTTCCGCAAGGCGGAGCGCATCAATGAAAGGAGCAATTTCTCCGTTCATGACATTGGCGACCCGGTTGACGGTCATGGACAGGCGATGGTCCACCACATAGTCATGATTGAAATAATAGGTCCGGATCCGGTCGCTGCGCTCGCCCCAGCGGATCTGGCTCCTGCGGTCCTGGGTTTTGGAATCCTCCTCCTGCTGCATACGGCGTTCGAGAAGGCGGGAGCGGAGGACCTTCATGGCTTTTGCCTTGTTCTCCAGCTGGCTGCGTTCATCCTGGCAGGTGACGACGGTATTGGTGGGAATATGGGTGATGCGGACGGCGCTGTCCGTGGTATTGACGCCCTGGCCGCCATGGCCGGAAGCATGGAAGACATCAATGCGCAGTTCTGCCGGGTTAATATCCACCTCAATCTCTTCCGCTTCCGGGAATACAGCGACTGTGACAGTGGAGGTGTGGATGCGGCCGCCGCTTTCGGTGACCGGAACGCGCTTGACACAATGGACACCGCTCTCAAACTTCATGCGGGCAAAGGCATCCCTGCCGGAAAACATGAGAAGCGCTTCGTTAATGCCGCCGAGATCGGTATCGCTGGCGGAAAGCAGTTCCGCGGTGAGGCCGTTGCGGTCCGCATACTTCTGATACATACGGAGCAGGTCTGCAGCAAAGAGAGCGGCTTCATCACCGCCGACACCGGCGCGGATTTCCAGGATCACATTACGGGAATCCAGCGGATCCGGCGGAACGAGCAGGATCTTCAGTTCTTCTGTCAGACGGGCCTGGGAAGCAGTGAGAACTTCCATCTCCGCAGAGGCTTCCTCCGCTATCAGGGGATCGGAAAGCAATTCCCGGGTTTCCTGCAGCTGGCGGTCCAGGGAAAGGTATTCATGATATTTATCCACCAGCGGCTGCAGGGAGGAACGTTCCTTCAGCAGGGCCTGGTACTTTTCAAAATCGCGGATGATCTCCGGCTGGGAGATTGCCTCCTCCAGCTCAGAAAAACGATCCAGCAATTCATTCAGCTTCTCGAACATAACTCCTCCGTACAGGTAGAGCGGGCATGAATCATTCGGGGAATTCCGGCGAAATCGTCCCGGACTTCGATGCCGGTAAAACCGGCGGAAGCGAGCAGGGCGGATACATCACCGGCCTCCCCGTAACCGATCTCCAGGAAAAGATGACCGCCGGAGACGAGCAGTGGAAGGGATTCAAGGGCAATCCGGCGGTAGAAACTGAGCCCGTCTGCTCCTCCGTCAAGCGCCAGCTGCGGCTCGCGTAGCACCTCAGGCTGCAGGACAGCGCATTCGGATGAAGGAATATAGGGCGGATTGGAAACAATACAGTCAAACGAGGCGGGGGGAAACCCCACACAAAGATCCCCCTGGTGCAGGGAGACGGATACCTGAAGCCGGTCCGCGTTGAGGGAGGAAACGGCCAGGGCATCCGGGGAAAGATCGGACAGCGTTACACGGAAAGAAGGCCTTTCCGATGCGAGGGACAGGCCGATGCAGCCGCTGCCGCAGCAGAGATCCAGTACAGCCGGAGAAGCGGCAGGTGGAAAACATTCCAGTACCCAGCGGCAGAGCTCTTCCGTTTCTGGCCGGGGAATCAGTACCCGGGAATCCACATGGAAAGAACGGCCGAGGAAATACGTTTCCCCGGTCAGGTACTGCAACGGTTCACGGGCAAGGCGCCGGTCCGCCAGATCACGGAACCGGTTCACAAGATCCCGAGGAAGGCCGGACTCTGTATCCAGACGCAGCACAAGCGGCGGCCGGCCTGTCAGGAAGGAGAGCAGGAGCGCGCTGTCTGTTTCCGGATCGGGAATACCGGCGGTACGGAAACGGCTCGCCGTTTCCCGCAGAAGAAGGGCAGGGGTCATGATTCGGTTTCAGTGGGAACGGACGTTTCCGGCGCGGGGAAGACATAACCGGGCTCCGATTCCTGATAGGAATGGAAAATACCCCAGCCTTCCGGCGTTCTGGGCGTGCCCTCGGGGAAACCGTTCAGGACAACGTTGACAGAAACAATCGCGACCTCCAGCATGGAAGCATCAGGCTCCCGGGTTGTGAGGCGTTGCATCTGCATACCGGGGGTGCGCAGGATGCAGGAAGTGCGGGAGGTGGAATGGGCCAGGCCCATCAGAACTTCATAACTGACGCCGGCCACGACGGGCAGCATCGCCAGATGGAAGAGGAAACGCAGGAAGAAGTTATTGATCGGGAGCAGGATGTTCAGCACGAGGAACAGCAGGATGCTGATCACAAAGACGATCAGCAGGAAGGCTGTGCCGCAGCGGGGATGGAGACGGGAGAAGGACTGCGCATTCTCGGGCGTCAGGGGACGGCCGGATTCCTGGCAATGTACGGATTTATGCTCCGCACCGTGATACTGGAAGGTGCGCCGGATATCCGGAATGAAGCCGACCAGGAACATATAGCTCAGCAGGAGTACCACCTTCAGCAGACCGCCGAGGAGGGTATAGCCCACAGGGCCCATGCCGGCACTTTTCAGTACGGATTCAAGCCCGGCAGGAAGCGCCATGAACAGGCCGATGGACAGGGCAACCGCCAGGATGATGGCAAGTGCCATCACGATCTTGTCCACACCCTTGCCCAGTTTGGAGGCAAGCCATTTTTCGAACTTCGAAGGCTCCTCATCGAGAATGCCGAGCATTTTTGTGGAGTCGCTGAGGGTATTCATACCGTAATACAGCATGGTGCACATATTGACGATGCCACGGATGAAAGGTTTGCCCATCCAGGGATGCTTTTCTTTCACCGGGACGAAGGGAGTAAGCTTGGTTACCATCGTCCCGTCGGGGCGGCGGACGGTGACGGCCGTAGCATTGGGAGAGCGCATCATGACGCCCTCCATGACAGCCTGGCCGCCTACATCGAACTTTTTATCCTGTGAAGTCTGAGACTGATTCATTATGAAAAACCTCCGGTACAAAATGCTGGGGAGCGAACTCCCGCAACGCATGCAATTGTACAACAAACGATCCGGATATGTCAAAAAGGAAGGGTGGCATTCCGGCCGAAAGGCAGCAAAAGGGGATTACGGGACAAAAACCAAAAAAATGGTTGCAAATACACATTCAATATGGTATTATACCTTTTGCGATTAAATCGCCATTGCATACGCGAAAGAGGTGAAACAGCAATGAAGGAAAACATCCATCCCCAGTACGGCAAGTGCATCGTTCGCTGCGTATGCGGTGAAACATTTGAAACCGGTTCCACGAAGAAAGAGATGAAAGTTGATATCTGCTCCAAGTGCCATCCTTTCTACACCGGCAAGCAGAAGCTTGTAGACACTGGCGGACGTGTTGATCGCTTCAAGAAGCGCTTCAATATGGAATAAGAGAAACGAAGGGCGTACAATTGTGTACGGCCTTCTTCTTTTTACCAAAATACCCACAAAATACCGCAAAACGGATCAGATTTCCTTGCGAGAAAAACAAATCGGAAGTATAATAAGGTTTGGAATGTTATGGAAGGAGGACTGCCGGTGAAGAAGGGTATGAAGCGCGTTCTGGCGGCTTTTCTCCTGGCGTTGATAGTTTTTTCCGCTGCTGTGCCTGCCGGCGCAGACCGGATTCCTGAGAAGAAAGCCTGGAACTACCTGGGTGCTATGGAGGTCAAATACGTAAAGGAATGGGTCTCGCTGCGGGAGGAACCGCACAAGACTTCCGCCAGGCTGGCCAAAATCCCGTTGGGTGACATTGTCTACAACTGCGTGGATATCAAAAACGATAAGTTCTACAAGTGTGAATATGAGGGGCAGGTTGGCTATGTGCTGAAAAAGTACCTGAGGCCGGCTCCTGCCTATGAACCGCCTGTATCCAGCGCAGTTACAAAGAAGATGACCATGGAGGAGCTGGTTGGTACCGGTGAAATCGTGCTCGACTGGAAGGAATACAACCTGACAGTGGTCGCGGCGCACGAGGTCGTGAAGAACAAGACCAACGGAAAGAAATGGGAAGTGCTGCGTGTTGGCGGCTTCCTGGACGGAGAACCGCTGTGGGGCCATGAAGAACAGGTTGAGGTGAAGGACGAGAACAAGACACTGCTGCGGGCGTTTATCGGCGGAGTGGCTGACGACTGGCAGGTCATGCTGTTTGACGGGGGATACGGCCTGTCGATGCTGGATCTGCTGAGCGGAAAGGAAAAATGGATGGTCACGGTCGCAAAATGCAAGATGGGCGACGGGGCTGTGTCTGCGGTGGACGCTAACGGAACCGTCTACATCGCCGGGAGCGACGGGCCGGATCCGGTGGCCATCTCCATGGACGGACACGTGCTCTGGCAGTCCAATGTCAATAATCCGGGCGTGTACAATCCGTTTGAGATTACAATCGAGGGGAGCAATATCCTCGTCAAATACGAAAGCGGCATGACAAACGGATACAAGCTGGTAACACTGAACCAGACCGGTGAAGTGACCTCCATCAAGAATCAGCGGACCAAAGCAGAAGAAGACGAATAAAGCGCAAATCAAAAACCACCTGTTCCGAAAAAAGGAACAGGTGGTTTCTTTATGCGGTCAGCGGTTCATCAGTGCGAACCAGTCCTTCATCTTCAGAAGAAGGGCCTCATTGGTCTCAGCCTTGTCCATCATGGAAAGCAGTTGGGGGATGGCCACGGCAGAAGAAGTGGAGCCGAGCATGGCGCGGATCAGGGAAAGCCCTTCCTTCTGCTGATCGTTCAGGAGAATATCCGCATTTTTGGTGAAGCTGTTCTGCAGATTCAGGGAGGGAGTAATTCCCGCCCGGGCAACAGAAAGATCCAGCGTCAGTTCCATATTGGCGGTACCCTTGAATTCCTCAACAACAGAATCATCCACCTTGGAACCGGTTGCGATATCCATGGCGGCGATGACTGTCAGGCTGCCGCCCTCCTTGCAGGAACGTGCGGCGCCGAACATCCGCTTGGCGCGGAAGAGGCTGGCGGGGTTTACCATGCCGGGCAGGGAACGTCCCTGCTGGACGGCCGCGGTGGTATAAATCTTAGCAAGGCGGGTGAGGCTGTCCACCAGGAGGACAACGTCCTTTTTCTGCTCCACAAGGCGCATGGCCCGCTCCAGAACAATTTCAGAAAGGCGGAGATGCGCTTCGGGCGCCTGGTCAAAACTGGAGGAAAGGACCTGGCAGGGAATGGTTTCCCGCATGAGGGTCGCGTCCTCCGGATTAACATCAATCAAGAGCATCAGCACTTCGGCCTCGGGATAATTCTGGCAGATGACATGGGCAAAATTGCGCATAAGCGTGGTTTTGCCGGTGTCCGGCGGGCAAAGAAGCAGACCGCGCTGACCGAAACCGATCGGAGCGATCAGATCGATCAGACGCATATCCGGATAGGAATCTTCGCCATGGGTTTCCAGGGAGATCCGCCGGGTCGGATAAACGGGAGTGAGCTCATCAAAAGCGGGACGGTTGAAGGCTTCCTCTTCCGGAACACCATTCACACTGGAAATATAAAGCAGGGCGGAGTACTTGTCACCTTCCCGCTGGGGGCGGATTTTTCCTTCGATATAGTCCCCGGTGCGCAGGCCAAAACGGCGGATCTGCGCCATGGAAACATAGATATCTTTTGTGGAAGGGAGGAAAGAGGGCGCGCGAAGGAATCCGTACCCGTCGGGGTGCAGTTCCAGAATACCGCTGCCTTCCTGATAATTTCCGGAAGCGAGCAGCTCCTCAAGGGAGGGGGCGGTCACGCCGGCATCCTGCACCTGCGGGGGAACAAAAGTCTCCGCAGCCGAGGGACGCGGCGCCGTAAAGGAAGGATTATAGCTCGCGGAGATCCGATGCGTATAGGTGGTTTCACCATAGCGATGCTCCGGCAGCGGATTCGCCGGTGCCGTGCGGGTGGGCTCCGTCGTACGGATGACAGGAGCGGCGGGTTCCGCGGGCGCGGGAGGGGCAGAAACGGCCGGGCCGAAGCGGGGCGTAAAGCTGCCGGGACGGACAGGCGTCCGCGGCTCCCGCTGGACGGGATTGCCGGAAGGCGTCGTGTTCAGCCAGGCAGGACGCGGTGCAGCGCCGGGAGCCTGATACGCCGGACGCGCGCTGAAACGGGGCGCGTCGGAGGCGTTATGCCAGGCGGCCTGGAACTTCGGTTCGTCCTCCTCAGAGGATTCAGCGGACTCAAAAGCAGGAGATTCCTCAGGAACTTCATCAGAAAGAAGTTTCTGAATGATACCGGCTTTGTCCAGCCCGGATCCAAGCGTTATTTTGTGATCTTTTGCGAGCTTGCGAAGCTGCATGACGGTCATCGCGGAAAGTTCTTGTTCCGTCATGAATCAAGTACCTCCTTTAAAAGGTGTGTTCATTATAAAGACAACGTCCCGGACGACGGCCTGCTCCACTTCATGGCGAAGGTGGGTGAGGCACGGATCTTCCAGAGGGGTCCATCCTGCATCCAGGGCGATCTCGGTCACCTGCTGGGCAGGGAGGGTCAGCGTGTTGAAACTGATGGCGGCGATTCCGCCGGGGAGGAGCGCTTTCCGCCAGTGCGGCAGGGCCCGGGAAAGCAGGCTGCGGAAGGACTCCGGTTTATGCCCGAACTGCGGCGCATGCTGGACGCCGTAGGGGAGATCCGTCACGAGGAGATGCGCCTGCTGGTGCCGGCAGAGGGCCGGTGCGAGGGAAGTATCCCCCACGGAAAGCCGGAGCGATCGCGTGTCCCCCTGCTGGTAATGATCGCGGGTATCTGAGAAAACAAAATCCGTAACAGGGAGTGAAGTCTTCATAAAGGTTTCGGATACAGCGCGCATGGAATGCTTGAGCTGGTGAACCTTCAGATAACGGGAGAAATAGTCCGCTGCCTCGCGTACAGCTTTCTGATCCAGATCCAGGCCGACCGCATTCATCCCGCCCTGCAAGGCGCAGAAACAAGCTGTCCCTTTTCCGCAGAGGGGATCCAGGAGGGTCAGGGGAGAAGAAGAGGAAAAGAAAGGAGAGAAGGACAGGGCCATGTTGAGAACCATCCGTGTAAAGGAAGCTGAAGTTTTTCCTTTATACTTCAGGATTTCCGGGAGATCCTCCTCCAGGTAGGTACCGGGGGAAAAGGAAAGCGGGCGCAGCACAGCCCCTTCTTTTTCCGCCAGGAACAGGACGGCGGAATGCCCGGACAGGAAAGTGATCTCATCCCCGGAAAGGGGACGGGACTCAAAAGTCAGGAAATCAGCTCCGCCGAGGGATTCGGCCTGCACTTCACAATCGACGGAAAGGGCGTGCAGCATGGCGGTCAGTTCACAGCGGCTCAGGCGGACAGCAGCATCGTGATAGCGAATGTTCGCAAATTTCGCCAATGCGAAAGTATAAACCATGACATCCTCTTTTCATAAGATCATGAAATTAACTGAATTATAACAAATTGTTCTGCCTTTTTCAATACTCATTAAAAACAAAGAAAAAACCCTTCCCGGAACGGGAAGGGAACTTTGCGAAAATTACCATTTGCGCTTACGGGCGGCCTCAGCCTTCTTCTTGCGCTTGACGCTGGGCTTTTCATAATGCTCGCGTTTACGGACTTCCTGAAGGACGCCGCTGCGGGCGCACTGCCGCTTAAACCGTTTGAGCGCACTTTCCAGGGACTCATTTTCGCGGATACGAACCTCGGACACTGTTATCCCTCCCCTCGCTCATTCACGCCTTGCCAGCAGCCGGCCACACGGACGGACGGCAAAACCATGGTCGTATTATACAGCGAATCCTATCATGAGTCAACGCTTTTTGGAAAAATAAGGCATCCGGGGGTTCAACGTCACGCCATGCGCTCCGCCATCCGGGTTCCGCCCAGGATATGGAAATGCAGATGGGGAACGGACTGGCATGCATCCACACCGCAGTTGGAGATGATGCGGAAGCCGCCGGAAAGGGAAGATTCGGAAGTGGCGATCTGGCGGATGGCGAGAAGGCAGGCTGCGATTTCATCATTGCTCAGCTGATCGATTTCCGCCACGGAAGAAACATGCTTCTTTGGGACGACGAGCACATGGAACGGCGTCTGTGGATTGATATCCTTAAAAGCAAAAACCTGATCGTTTTCAAACACTTTGGTGGAGGGAATTTCGCCTTTGATGATTTTGCAGAAGAGACAGTTATCCATGATGGATCCTTCCTTTCAATGATCTTCTATCATCACTCCGCTGAGAAACTGCGGAGAGACAGACTGGATTGTGACCCGGACAGGAACGCCCTGCCTGCAGTCGGCGCCGGGAGAGAGGCGGATGCGCAGGTATTCCGGCGAATAGCCTTCCCAACAGCCATCCACCACTTCCTCCGGAAGAAGGAGGGTGGTCCTGCCGATCCATCCGCGCTGGTAGCAGAGCGCTGCTTCCCGGCCGACACGGATCAGCCTGCGGGAACGGTCCTGCTTGACAGCATCGGAGAGCTGGCCGGGCATATCCGCGGCTACGGTGCCGGGGCGGGGCGAATAGGGAAAAACATGGATCCGGGCAAAGCCGATCTTCCGGATCATGGCTTCCGTTTCGGCGTATTCCTCTTCCGTTTCGCCGGGGAAACCGGTCAGGATATCCGTGGTGAAAGCGGCATCCGGGAAAAAAGTCCGGAGGTTTTCTACGGCTTTCAGGAAACCGGCGGTCAGGTACTGCCGCCGCATGCGGCGCAGGACGCTGTCGCTGCCGGACTGCAGGGCCAGATGGAACTGGGGGCAGATTTTCCGAAAGGAAGCGAGCCTTTCGGCGAACTCCGGCGTCGCAATATTCGGCTCCAGGGAACCGAGACGGACACGAAGGATACCGTCCGTTTCCTCCAGGATCTGCAGGACATCCAGCAGGCTGCATCGGGGAGACAGATCCTCCCCGTAGGCAGAAATCAAAATGCCGGTCAGGACAATCTCACAGAAGCCGGCGGATGCCAGCCGGGCGGCTTCCGTACGGATATCTTCCAGGGTGCGGGACCGGATGGGACCGCGGACAGAGGGGATGACACAGTAGGAACAGCGGTTACGGCAGCCTTCCTGGATTTTCAGGACGGCACGGGTGCGCTCCCCGAAATCCGTAATATGCAGCGGTTCGTAGGGCATGTGATCCGGGAATGGCTCCACGGCACAGCAGGGACAGCCGGAGGCCATCACTTCCTGCAGGAGGGGAACAATACGGCTGCGGAACTGGGTGCCGATGACAAGATCCGCGCCGGCGGAAAGAAGCTCTTCACCGCGCAGCTGAGCCAGGCAGCCACAGAGCACCAGGGTGCAGCCCGGATGCTCCCTCTTCAGGCGGCGGGCCAGCTGAAGACTTTTCTTATCGCCTGTACCGGTGACGGTGCAGGTATTGATCAGATAGACATCCGCGGCGGAGGGAAAAGGAACGGTCTCAAAACCGGCGGCGGAGAGCAGTTCCTCCATGGCCCGGGTATCATACTGATTGACCTTGCATCCAAGCGTATGATAGGCAACGGTGGGCATGATCAATTACTCCATTTCCCCATATAGTCCGAAGAAGACGCTGAGGGCGGCAAGACCGGCTGTTTCCGTGCGCAGGATCCGCCTGCCGAGGGTGATACACACACAGTCCATCCCCTCAAGAAGGCTGATCTCCTCTGGGGAAATGCCGCCTTCCGGCCCGATGACGATTCCGAGGGAAGACAGGGAGGGATTTTCCTTTGCAAACGCCAGCGGGCCGCCTAAAGCACAATCTTCCCAGGGAACGGCCACCCGGCCGCACTCGCTGAAATAAGCGGGCAGCGCGGACAAGGAGACCGGAGCGCAAACTTCCGGGATGCGGCAGCGACCGGACTGCTTCCCGGCCTCCCTGGCAATTCGCTGCCACCGCTCCTGCTTGCGGGTGCCCTCCTTTTCATCGAGGCGGACGACGCAGCGGGAGAAGACGACGGGAACAATCCGGGAGACACCCAGCTCCACCGATTTCTGCACAATCCAGTCCATTTTGTCGCTCTTGGGAAGCCCCTGGAAGAGCGTAACGGAAAGGGAAGGCTCCGTGGAGGGAAGCGGAGAGAGGGGACGGAGCGTGACGCGGTCAGCGGAAAGGGACTCCAGGGCAGAAAGAAAACGCTGTCCGTTCCAGAAAACCTCCACTTCGTCGCCCGGCCGGAGGCGCAGGACCTTGCCGGCATGACGCGCGTCCTCCGCGTCCAGCACAAAAAGCTGCCCGTCCGACTGAGCCGGATCGGCGTAAAAACGATGCATCAGCTGTTCCTCCTGCAAAGGAACGCGGTCCATTCGCCGCGGTGTTCGGTCTTCAGGATTTCATAATCCGCCCGTAGAAGGGCTTCACGGACTTCCTCCGTGCGCTCCCGGACAATGCCGGAACAGATAAAGAGTCCGCCGGGACGGATATGGTTCCGGAGGGGAGCGGCGAAGGAAATGATAATATCGGAAATGATATTGGCAACGCAGATTTCGCAGGTCTCCTGCGTGTTCTTCAGCAGGTCCCCTTCGCGGACTTCCACGATGTTTTCCACCTGGTTGTGGATCACATTCTCCCCGGCGACGCGGACAGCATCCGGATCGATATCGATGGCCAGGACACGGCCGGCCCCAAGCAGCGCGGCCGCAATGGCCAGGATACCGCTGCCGGTGCCCACATCAATGATGCTTTCACCGCCGTGGATCGTTTCCTCCAGGAGGGAAATGCACATGCCGGTGGTTTCATGGGTGCCGCTGCCGAAAGCCATTCCCGGATCGATCTCAATGATTTTGTCGCCGGGAGCCGGATCAAAAGGCTCCCAGGTGGGCTTGACCACGAGATGCTTTCCCGCGTAGAAAGGTTTGTAATACTGCTTCCAAACTTCAGCCCAGGCATCCTCGGAAACGGTGCGCGTATCCGCCAGAAGGGAACCGTACAGCGGCTGGGAAGCGTGCATGGCGGTGAGCTGCTCCTGCAGCTGCCGGAAAAGACCGGGGAAGGAATCATCCGGCGTGAACCAGGCATGCACCAGGACATCTTCCGGCATCTCATCGAGGAGCTTCGGATCGATGATTTCCCAGATACCGTGCGGCTTGGAGGGATCCGGAATATCCGCTTTATCCTCAATCATGGTGCCGGTGGCTCCAAGCTCCATCAGGAGCTCCGAGACCCAGTCCGAGCCGAGGGTGGTGGTATGGACAATGCATTCAATCCAATTCATATGACTTCTCCTGTATCATGTCAGTTGGTAAAGAAAGACTCAATGCCGCGCAGCAGCTCGAATTCCCGGACATCCCGGCAGGTGGTATACATATAGCGGGTAATCACGTTGCCGGTGCGCCAGTAGAGGCAGATGAAAGGGCAGTCGACATAAAACTGATACTGGATATCCATCAGTTTCTGGCGGTAGTCCTCCTGGGTGGTCTGCTTGCGGAGGCTCTTGAACAGTTCATCCATCTTGGAACTGGTATATTTGCAGTAATTGCCCGCCCGGTAATTGGTGCTCATGAGCATAAAACCGGGATCCGGGGTGACATCCATCTGGAAGGCGACCAGCGCCAGGTCGAAGGAACCGCCGCGAAGCTTCTCCTGCAGACCGGTCATGGTCATGGCTGTGACACGGCACTCAATCCCCACTTCCGCCAGGGCAGCGGTGATAATATTCATCGCTTCCTCCCGGACATCGTTATCCGGTTCCTCATAATAATAAAAGCGAAGGGAAAGGTGTTTCAGGTCGCCGTTGGCGTCCGCCTTGTCCAGAATGCCGTTTTCATCAATATCTTCCCAGCCGGCTTCCGCCAGGAGGCGCTTCGCCTCCTCCACATCCTGGGTAAAGGAAGCGTCCAGGTTGGAATTATACATCCAGGTACCAGGATAGAAGGGGAAATTTGTGGGAACGGCTAGACCGAGATAGGCGGTCTGGATGATTTTGTTCTTGTCAATCAGGTTGCGGATGGCCTGCCGCACCTCCGGCGTAAGCTCATAGGACTTATTGTTCATATAAAGACATTCGAGCTGATTGGTGCGGTAGGACATGGTGAGGGAGTTGGCGCTGGTCTTATGCTGCGCGCCGGCAACGGAACGGGTGAAGCAGGCTTCCACCTGGGCGAATTCATAGCTTTCGACGACGGCACGGGAAGTGTTTTCAAACTGGAACATGATTTCACGTACCTGAGGTTTCGTCTTCCACCAGTTGGGGTTGGCGGAAAGCCACATCCGCTCGCCGGCGTGGAACTCCGTAATCACATACGGGCCGCTGCCGGGAGGGTTGTCCATAGACACATAAGCCGCGGGAACGACGGGAAAAGTCATCTGATACAGCAGGCCGTAATTCTGCCGGTCGCTGGTCGCCTTGACAACGACGGTATAATCATCCTTGTTGGTAATGGAGGCGACGAAACGTTTCAGGTTCTGGTAATACCCCTTGTCAACGATGGTTTCGTCGTTGGCTCTGGCAAGAATATATTCAGCGGATGCCACCACATCCTTCGCAGTCAGGGGCGTCCCGTCTGAAAAGCGGATATCCTGGCGCAGGTAGAAGGTCCAGGTTTTGCCGGAAGCGGATTCCTCCCAGCTTTCTGCGAGGCAGGGCTGGGGAAGATAATCATCGTCAATGGTTACAAGGGATTCATAAACGGCATGATACGCGGAAAGAATATCATACTCCACCGGCTCAAAGGGGCGGACCATCAGCGTTTTGGAGGACTGAATGGAAATGGTGATACTGCTGCCGAGCTCTGCGGCGAAAGCATCAGGAGCCGGAAGCAGCAGGATCAGGATCAGCAGGAAGCTCAACAGGCGTGAAATATTTTTCCTGGTAGATTCCATAATCTCTCGTTACCCTCCCAACATAGTTTTTTGTCGGCCCTTCCGGCAGGGAAGCCTGCGTCAGCGTGTAGCCATCTTCACTGAGGAGCGGATCGGAAAGCCAGACTTTTACCTGTCCCTGGCCGGCGTGATAGGCGGCGGTGACCGCCACCGGATCACCCCGGAAGAGACGGCTGAGATAATTCAGGTACCAGCAGCCAAACCGGATATTCGACTCCGGATCCAGCATGCGTTCAAAGGCATAGCCGCTGAGCTGCAGCTTGTGTGCGATCCATTCGGCCGTATCCGGCATCAGCTGCATCAGCCCGCGGGCACCCGCACCGGATTCCGCCTTTGCATTGAAAGAGCTTTCATTACGGATGATCGCAGACACATAAGCAGGGGAAAGATTGTATTCCGCTGCATACTTTTCAATCAGCGGAATATAAGCTACCGGTAGTGGATACTGGCGGTCAATGCTTTTCTGTTCGGCAATATGCTTTTCCTCACAGGTGTGGAGGAAGGCATTCATCAGGATCAGTGCGGTGATGCCGACGGCCAGCAGGACGGATGCGGAGATCAGCGCGGTTTTCAGCCAGACCGGCATACGCCAGGCGGCTTTCCGGGGCTTCTGCCGGGAACGCGCGGATTCCGGACGGGACATGGTTACTGTTTCCTCCGCAGGAGGCGCAACCCGGACGGGGGCAGCGGGCGCTGCAGGCGCCGGGGTGGGAACTGAAGATTCATAATTCCGCGCACGCCGCGGACGGGCGGCAGGTTCAGGAGCGTTCAGCTCCTCCGCAAGAAGGGTGGCAACCGTTGTGAAGGTCTGATCAACAGAGTCTGAATTGTCAATGACACGGGTGGAACGGGCAGCTTTCTCATCCGACGAAAGGACGGAACGGATGCGACTCATGGCTTCTTCCTGCGTGAATCCGTCGCGGGCCATCAGGCGGGAAAGCTGGAGATCAAGGGGTAGCCAGACCGTCCAGACTGCGTCGCAAAAGCGGTCGTATCCTTTTTCAAACAGCAGCGGCATATCCAGGAAGCAGAGCCTGGCGCCGGAAGCATGGGCGGCCTCAATCTGCTGCCGCGTGGCGGAGAGCAGGAAAGGCGCCATCACGTCATCCAGCTGCTGGCGGGCTGCCGGATCAGAAAAGACCAGGCGGCCGAGGCGTCGACGGTTGAGGGAACCGTCCTCATAAAGAATGTCGTCCCCAAAGACTTGCCGGATCTGTTGCAGGGACGGACTGCCTGTGGCAGTCAGGTCCCTGGAAATCCGGTCTCCGTCCACCACGGGGAAACCGCAGGAGATCAGATAATTGCTGACGGTGGTCTTACCGCAGGCAATACTTCCGGTCAAACCGATGATACGCATGCAACACCCTGTCCTTCAGTAAAATGATTCTGAAAACGGCCCGGCGCAGGAACGGCCGGGCCGAAACAACAACCAGAATTACAGATTGGCGGAAAGAAGCTTTTTCTTCAGCTCGGCTTCCATGTTGTAGAGGGTCTTTTCCGCCTCGAGGCGCTTGGCGTGACCCTCAGACTGGATGGTCATCACTTCATTGATGGTATCGATCAGGTCCTGATTGGTCTGGACCAGGGTTTCAATATCGATGATGCCGCGTTCCGCTTCCTTGGCGGTCTGGATGGTGCCGATCTTGAGGGCTTCAGCGTTCTTGCGCAGGAGCTCGTTGGTCATATCGGTCACCGCGGTCTGCGCCTGCAGGGCCTGCTGGGAATGATGCATACCGAGGGCAAGGACCATCTGGCTCTTCCAAAGGGGAAGGGTGTTTGACAGGGTGGACTGAATCCGCTCAACGAGCAGGCTGTCATTATTCTGGAGGAGGCGGATCTGGGGCGCCATCTGGATGGAGACCTGACGGGTCAGCTTCAGATCATAGAGCTTCTTCTCAAAACGGTCGCACTGGGCGGCAAGGTCGTTGGCCTTCTGGGCGTCCATGGCGTCGCCGGACTGGGCGGCTTTTTCCTGCAGCTCTTTTAGCTCGGTGTTGCGGACCTGTTCCAGTTTCTTGTCACCGGCAATGATATAGAGCGTCAACTGATGGAAATAATCACTGTTCTGATCGTAGAGACGGTCGAACATGGCCACGTCCTTCAGCAGCTGGGTCTGATAGCTTTCAAGCGAACCGGCAATGGTGTCCACATTGGCGGAAACCTTGTTATAACGGGCTTTCATGCGCGTGATTTTGTCCTCACCCTTCTGGAAAAGCTTCGCAAGGCCCTTGGGTTCCTCAGAATCCTTCTGGAAGCCTTTGAGCTCGGCCACCAGATTCACCAGCATGTTGCCGACTTCGCCGGTTTCCTGCGTCTTTACGGCGTCGAGGGCGGTCTGGGAGAAATCGGCAATCCGCTTCTGGGCGTCGGCACCGAAGAGCAGCACATGATCGGGATTGGTCACATCGACCTTTTTGATGAAATCGTCAATCGCTTTCTTTTCCGCATCGGTCAGCTGGCTTTCATCCAACCGGGGCGCGGCTTCCGGCGCGGCAGCGGCAGCAGGGGACTGCTGGATGCTTTCCGTGGGAGCGGCAGCTTCAGGTTCCGGAGCGGAAGGAACGAGGGAAAGCTGAGGCATCAGATTGGGTTCGGACATGGTGGATTCCTCCTTTTAATTATTCCCGGACAGTATTGGCAGAAGAAGATGAAGGCTCTTCGCTTTCATTTTCCTCGGGAAAATCAAGCATGGGAACGGACGAGGTACGCATCTGGGCCTCGGCCGCGGTCCGAATGGCACCAAGACGCTGCGACTCGAGGATCTCGTTGTCAATATACCCGTCGCGCTTGAGCATCTGCTCCATCACGTCGATATCGGTGGAGATATCGAGCATGTTTTCCTTATGCAGGGCGTCGATCTGCTTCTGGCAGGCGGTGAGCACCATGTCCATACAGCGGACTGCGGAATCCCGCGCCTGGGACATATCCTGATAGGAGACGCCCCGTTGCTGCATGAGGCGGTAATTCGCCAGGACCTTCAGCGTCGTCGGCAGGTAGTAATTCATAAACTTGCGGACATGGGGCGCCTTGGAAGGTTCATCCGACACAGTGCGGAAGATCTGGTAGCACTTGTCGGACAGGGTGTTCATCTGGGCGGTGAGTGTCTCATCCGTGATGACGATATTTTCGTCCCGGATGGTGTTGAGCATTTCCTGGCCCTTGAGGATCACGGCGTCAGCCTGCTGATTACCGGTCAGCGGAATCTTGGACGCTTCCTCGCGGCGGCGGCGTTCCTCTTCCTGCTTGCGGAGGATCTCTTCCTGCGCTTCACGCTCACGGTCGCGCTTGTTATGTGTCGTGGTGTCCAACTTTTTGCCCACGATGCTGGCAATTGCGCCGACGCCAGCGCCGATCACGACCCCCAGCAGGAGGCCCGGAAGGCCCTTCAACGCGAGGAAAATGATCCCCGCTGTAATCAGAAAACCAGTACCGCCGGACTTGCGGTTGAAGTTCGAGTTCTTCCCACCCACAGCAAAAATCTCCTTGAAGTCCAAAATCGGTTTATTATACCATATCAGCACTGGAAAAAAAAGAGAAAAAACCTTCAGAACCGGAAAAACAGAGCGGATTATTCCTCTGATTACAGAAAAAAAAAACCGGATTACGGTTCGTTATCCGATTCCGGCGGGATTTTCTGCCAGAGCTCATAAGGTTCATGCTGCAGCGCATGCAGGATCCGTTCCGCAGCATCCGGGAAAGTTGCTTTCAACGTGGAAAGAAGCCGGGAGGCGGTTTCCCGCTCGGTATGTCCGTCCGCCGGGCACGTGGAGCGGACCACCGGGAGGGACAGGACTTTCTGCATGTGCTTCACATGGCTCTCCGGCAGGTAGACCAGGGGCCGTATCACCGTAATGCCGGTACGGCTCATGGTGGAACAGGGATGGAAAGTACGGAACCGGCCCTCATGGAAGAGGGAAAGGATCAGCGTTTCAATGGCGTCATCCCGGTGGTGGCCAAGAGCCAGCTTGTTGCATTCGTTTTCAACGCAGGTGTTGGCCAGAACGGCACGGCGCATCTTGGAGCACAGGGCACAGGGATTCTTTTCCTTCCGGTATTCGAAAATGATTTCACCGATCTGTGTTTTCTGAATGATATAGGGGATTTCCAGGGAATTGCACAGGGCCGCAACTTCAGAATAATCCGGAGCGCCCAGACCGTTGTCCACGGTGATGGCGAGCAGGGTGAAATTCTTATGGGTAAACTTCCGGTACAGGGAGAGGGCGTGAAGAAGAAGGAGGGAATCTTTCCCGCCGGAGACGCCGATGGCGACTTTGTCCCCGTCTTCAATCAGACGGAAATCGGTGTCCGCCTTCCGGATGCAGCCAAGGGTTTTTTTCATCAGATTATTCCTCCATGATCCGGACGCTGTCCGACTGGGTATGGCAAAGGTGGATCGTGCGCCATCTGCGGCGCAGGGAGGCAAGCGCCTTTTCTGCAAGGACACGGGAACGGAAAGCGCCAAAGACAGCACTGCCGCTGCCGGTCATCTGCGCAGCGAAAGCACCGGCGGATTTCAGAGCGGCCACCGCCTCCGGGATTTCCGGACAGGCAGCGGCAGAAAGGGGCTCGAGCACGTTGCCGATGGATGTGGCAAGCAGGTCCGGACTGCCGGATTCAAGAGAAGTGAGAACGCTGCCTGTATTCGGGCGCTGCACAGGGGAAGCGGCGTGATACGCGGCAAAAATTTCCCGTGTGCTCAGGGCGCGGCAGGACTGGAAAACAAGGAGCCAGTAATTGATGGCGCAGGGATGATCCTCCAGCAGTTCCCCGATGCCCCGGGTGCGCACCAGGCCGCCGTGCAGGCAGAAAGGCACATCGGCCCCAAGGGACAGCCCCAGGGACTCCAGATCTGCCGCGGAAAGATTCAGGTTCCACATCCGGTTCAGCCCGTGAAGGACGGCAGCCGCGTCCGCGCTTCCGCCGCCGAGGCCGGCACCCATTGGAATCGTTTTATGCAGGCGGATCAGAACGCCCTGCTGCACGCGGCAGTGCTCGCGAAGGAGGCTTGCGGCCCGATAGGCCAGGTTGGAAGCATCTGCCCGGGAAACGGGGAAGCCGCTGGTAACGATGGAAAGCCCGGGCGCCGGAGACAGCTCGATCTCATCCGCAAGGGAGACCGGCTGCATCACCATATCCATGAGGTGATACCCATCCGGACGTACGCCGGTGATGTCGAGGGACCAATTGATTTTCGCAAACGCTTTCAGCAGCATGAGTGCCTCCGTATTTTTGATGGAAAAATGATATACCTTCCGACGGCGAAATTCAAGGAAAGAGTGGAAAGGAAGACGGCGCTGGGTTGCGAAGTCCGGAAGGAAGATGTAAAATTGATCAAAAGATGAAAGGGGCTTATGAACAATGGCTGAAGAGAAACAGGTACTTGTCAATCTTCTCGCGATTGCCAGGTATGATCATGCTCCTGATTATCCGATTCAGTTTATGACCCAGGGGAAACTCCGCATGGGAGACCATGAGGATGCAGTGCTCGAATATACCGAGTCGCAGCAGGACGAGGAAACGGGAGAGATCGCGACAGCCCTTGTAACGCTGATGCTGGAGAAGAACCGCGTCACGATGACCCGGAAAGGGGATTACTCCAATACGATGGTTTTTGTTCCGGACCAGCGGTTTGAGGGCGTATACCAGACCCCTTTCGGAACGATGGATATGGCGGTTTATTCCAGGGGTGTGCGGTGTGATATCGGCGAACAGAAGGGATCCGTCCACCTGAAATACCAGCTGGATATCCAGGGGGCATACGTTTCCTCCAATGAACTGCATCTTGAATACACGGAAAACAGGAGTGAAAAAGCACAATGAAAATCGCGGTGCTCGGATCGGGAACCTGGGGAGTTGCGCTGGCACGGGTACTGGCCCTGAACGGGGCGAACGTGACCGTATGGAGCAAATTTCCGGAGGAAGCGGAAAAGCTCCGGGAGACGCGGGAAGCCCCGAACCTGCCCGGCGTGTATATTCCTGAAGAAATCATCTTCACGGCAAATCCCGCGGATGCATCCGCCAGCGCGGACTATATTCTGATGGTGGTTCCTTCCATTTTCGTCCGGGACACGGCAGCGCTGTTTGCCGGATGCGCAGAAAAGGAAACTGTATGGATCAACGCTTCCAAAGGCATTGAGAAGGATACGTTGATGACGCTGACGGAAGTTATTGAGGACGAGGTACAGCGGCGCGGCGGATGGAAGCCGGAGACGGTGGCCGTCAGCGGACCGACGCACGCGGAAGAAGTCGCCAGGGATATGCCGACGCTGATCGTGGCGGCAGGAGACGACCCGGGGATTACGCAGAAGGTGCAGAAGCTGTTTGAAGGATCCTGTATCCGGCCCTATACGAACAGCGACAAACGCGGTGTGCAGATCTGCGCGGCGCTGAAAAACGTGGAAGCGCTGGCGGTGGGCATTGCAAAGGGTCTGGGATACGGCGACAATACTCGGGCGGCAATGATAACCCGCGGAATGGAGGAAATCCGGCGCCTAGGCCTGGCCATGGGCTGCAACGAACGGACGTTTTTCGGCCTGGCGGGTATCGGGGACCTGATTGTAACCGCGACAAGCAATCACAGCCGGAACAACCGGGCCGGTATGCTGATCGGCCAGGGGAAAACGCCGGAGGAAGCGCTGAAGGAAGTCGGCATGGTTGTGGAAGGCGTAAACGCTTTGCCGGCGGCCATCCGCCTGTGCGAAAAATACGGAATGGAGATGCCGCTGATTGAGGCGGTGCAGGCAATCATTGAAAAGGGTGCCGATCCGAAGGAAATCGTCCAGGATCTGATGAGCCGGAAACTGAAACAGGAAAATATGTAAACTTCTATATCAATTATGGGATCGGAGTAATAACAAGGATGAAAAAACTGCTGAATGACAGATGGGAATTCCTGAAGATGCCTGGGGGAAGCACCGCAGAAGAAGCGGGGAAACAAACCGGTTGGATGCAGGTAGATCTTCCGCATGACTGGCTGATCTGGCAGCATAACGACCTGTATGAAAGCGCGGATGCGTGCTATCGCCGTGAAATTGACCTTCCTGCGGTTCCGGAATGCGCGATGCTTTCATTTGACGGCGTCTATATGGACTGTGATATCCTGGTCAACGGCAAGAAAGTATGCAGCCACGCCTATGGATATACCGCTTTCCACGCGGATCTAACCGATGAGCTGCTGCCGGGACGAAACGAAGTGATGGTCTACATCCGGCATCAAAGCCCGAATTCCAGGTGGTATTCCGGAAGTGGCATCTTCCGTGACGTCAACTGGGTGGAACTGCCAGCGCAGCATATTGTGCCGGACAGTTTTTACATTACAGAAAAGGAAGACGGCGGAGACTGGCATCTGCGCATTCAGGCAGAAACGTCTAAAACAGACCGTAGTTCGTTTTGCTGCATCGTGGTGGATGCGGAAGGAAAGCAGATTGCGTCTGGCAGTACGGAGAGCAGTGACGGGAATGTGGACCTTGCGCTCAGACTGAAGGGCGCGGAAGCATGGGATCCGGAACATCCGGTGCTTTATACACTGCGCTATACCTTCGGAGAGGAAACGGGAGAACAGCGATTCGGCCTGCGGACCGTTGAATACGATCCGGACCGGGGTCTGATCCTGAATCACCGGAAGATCAAGCTGAAGGGCGTTTGCCTGCATCACGACCTGGGTGCACTGGGGGCGGCTTTCCACACAAAAGCGGCAAAACGCCAGCTGCAGCTGATGAAGGATATGGGTGTGAACGCGCTTCGGACTTCCCACAATCCGCCGGCCGCAAAGCTGCTGGACTTGTGCGACGAGATGGGGATCCTGGTGGATGATGAAGCTTTCGACATGTGGGAGCGGCCGAAAACCGAATACGATTATGCCCGCTTTTTCCCAGAACATGAAGCGGAAGATGTGGCGTTATGGATTCGGAGGGATCGGTGCCATCCCAGCGTGATCCTCTGGTCTATCGGCAACGAAATATATGACATGCACGCGGACCTGCGGGGCACGGAAGTCTGCACCATACTGAAGCAGCAGGTGCGGGCCCATGACCCGGAGGGCCACGCGGCAGTAACCTTCGGATGCAACTATATGCCCTGGGAAGGCGGACAGCGATGCGCCGATGTGGTCAAAGTTGCCGGATACAATTACGGCGAAAAATACTATGAGGAACACCACCGGAAGCATCCGGACTGGGTGATTTACGGAAGTGAAACCGCCAGCGTACTGAGCAGCCGAAATATATATCATTTCCCGATTGAAAAAAGCATTATGAGCGAATCGGATCTACAGTGCAGCGCGCTGGGAAACAGCAACACCAGCTGGGGTGCCACAGACCTGCGGGAAATGATTACCGCGGACCTGAAGTGCGGATACAGCATGGGACAGTTTATCTGGAGCGGGATCGACTATATCGGAGAACCGACACCATACCATACCCGCAGCTGCTACTTCGGACAGGCGGATACCGCCTGTTATCCGAAAGATCCCTATTACCTGTTCCAGAGCCTCTGGAGCGACAGGAAGGTGCTCCATATTGGCGTATACTGGGACTGGAACCCGGGACAGATGATCGACGTTCCGGTAATGACAAACTATTCCCGGGTGGAACTGCTGCTAAACGGAAAATCCCTCGGGATGAAGGAAGTGCAGACGGACGATGCTGAAAAGTGCCTGCCGGTCTGGAAGGTACCGTATGAAAGCGGTGAACTGAAGGCGAGGGCACTGGATGAAAACGGCAATGTGCTGGAGGAGAAGGAAAGGAAAAGCTTCGGCGATACGGCGGAGCTGCATCTGGTTTCCGAAGACGAATTCCTGCTGGGAGACGGACAGGACCTGGCCTTTGTGACGGTGCAGGCTTTGGACGGAAACGGCAATCCCGTGGAAAACGCCCGTGACCGGGTTCGCATCAAAGTGTCCGGAGGAGCATACCTTGCCGGCACGGACAACGGAGATTCCACTGATGCCGACGGGTACAAGCAGAGCAGCCGGAGACTGTTCGGCGGGAAACTGCTGCTGATCATCGCTTCCAACGGCCTGAAAGAGGATGCGAAGATCACTGTGGAGAGCACAGGTGGCCTGCGGGCGGAAGCAGTGATTCCGGTACACGGGGCACCAGTCATATCCGGCACCTCCTGCGTCCTGCGGATTCCGGAAGGAAAGGACGACGGCCGGATTCCCGTGCGCAAAATTGAGATTACGGCGGTGGATGAACCTGTCATCACAAAGGAACACCCTGTATGCTGCTTCCGGTGGAAACAGCTGCCGGAAAACGCGCAGGGATACGGCATCAACTGGCAGATTACAAACGAAGCCGGGATTGAATCCCCTTATGCCGAAATGGAGACGGAGGGGGACCTGGTGCGGGTACGGGGCCTGGGAGACGGAGACCTAATCCTGCGTGCACTGGGCGGAAATGCGGAGGATCATCCGGAAATGATCAGCCAGATCGGCTTTTCTGTGCGGGGAGTCGGACAGCCGGCCATGGACCCCTACACGTTTGTCAGTGCGGGACTGTATGACCTGTACGAAGGAGAGATCGGCACCGGAAACGAAAAGGGTATTGCCTTTGCGCGGGACGGTGAAAGCATGATCGGCTTCAGCCGCGTGGACTTCGGAAATGCCGGATCGGACACGCTGATCCTGCCGATCTTTGCCCTGAACGGAGATCCCTACGACATCGAACTGCTGGACGGGGATCCCAGGAAGGACGGGAAGGTGCTGGCGATGCTTCACTATGAAAAACCCAGCATCTGGAATGTATACCAGGAAGAAACCTATCACCTTCCCGGCCGGCTGAAAGGGATTCATACCCTGTGTTTCCGGATGCGGGACAAAGTACATATGAAAGGATTCCGCTTTGAGAAGCAGAGCCGGGCGACGGATTTTCTATATGCCGGGGAAGCAGACACCATCTACGGCGATTCCTTTGAAATCAGCGGGAAAGCGGTAAGGAAGATCGGCAACAACGTTTCCCTGTGCTACGAAGGGATGGATTTCGGCGAAGGGAAGGAATGGACACTGATGATCCGCGGGAAAACGGAGCTGCAGGTGAATGCGATCACGGTCCGGTTCCGGAACGAAGCGGGAGAGACGGAAAACGCAGTTGCTGATTTCATCGGGAACGGGGAGGATGAGCAGTATTTCCGGCTGCATACGCCGGGCGGTATGTGCGAGGTCACCTTTGTCTTCCTTCCCGGAAGCCGGTTCGATTTTGAAGGATTCCGGTTTCAGCCATCCGAAGGCTGAGCTGCCGGCTTTGACAGATATATGAAAATAAGATAAAATAACCCAGTTTGGTTTTAATGATTACGCATTGCAGCGGAAGCGGGAGGAAGGCATGTCAACGAAGCTCAAAAAAACGCTGAGTTTTCTGTTCATTGTGGCTTCTATTACCGCTGTGGTGATTATTGCGTTCAGCAATACAGAACTGAAGGATGCGATGAACGCCATCCAACAGATGGATTTCTGGTGGCTGGCGGGCATCTTCGGGTGCTGGATTGTCTGCGTGGTGTTCGACGGACTGAATTACTGGTGCTACCTTCGCCGGGAAAAATATGATATCAGCGTGGGGCGATCAATCAACGTCTCCCTGATTGGCTTCTACTACAGCAATATCACACCCAGCGCCGCCGGCGGCCAGCCGATGCAGGTAAACTCCCTTCGGAAGGCAGGGATTCCGGTAGGGTACGGGACGATGGCCGTTACCATCCGCTTTTTCACCAACCAGTTCATGGTCTCTGCGATGGGCCTGGTGCTTTTCCTGTGCAACCGGACTTTCGTGTATGAACAGCTGCAGGGCGCCATATGGCTCGTCCGGATCGGGTGGCTGATCAATTTTTCAGCGGTGCCGCTGGTGATCCTCGCGACATGGAAGCGCATGTGGGTGCAGCGGTTCTTCATCTGGCTGGCCTGCCTCCTGCATAAAATGCACCTGCTTAAGAATAAGGAAGCCATGATTGAAAAGATCACGGAGGTTCTGGACACCTACAACAAGGCAATGCGGGACCTGCTGAAGCGGCCAGGCCAGATCATGATCCAGTTTACGTGCAGCTTTATCAGCCTGCTGGGGCTTTTTGCCACGGTTGTATTTACATATTACGCGTTCGGCCAGAAGGGCACCCCCTGGTACCAGGTGCTGACACTGAGCTGCCTGCTTTACCTGAGCGCAAGCTATACGCCCCTGCCGGGTGCCAGCGGCGCGCAGGAAGGCGGCTTCCTGGTCTATTTCAGGGGAATCTTCCACAGCGGCATCATCGGTATGGCGCTGCTGACCTGGCGGTTCTTCACCTTCTACCTGTTCCTGATTGTCGGCGTCGGGATGGTTATCCTGGAGCGGATTCTCGTAAATCGGGAAAAGAAGCGGCGCCTGCTGGCGGGAATGCCTGAAAATCCGGAAGGGAAACAGGAATGCCTGCCGGAAGGCAATGAAGAAAAAACGGAATAAAACCTTATCAGATAATGATTCGGGCTGCCTGGCAGGCAGCTTTTTTTCTGCTGTTGACAAAGAAAAAATAAGACGTTATAATACATCTGATCTGCGCGCGACGGTCCAATGGGGGAGCCTGCAGAAAAACGATCAAATTTCGGAGGTGTTTTATGGGCAAATATTTCGGAACGGACGGTTTCCGCGGAAAAGCCGGAGAAAACCTGACCGCTGAACATGCATTCAAAACGGGACGTTTCCTTGGCTGGTATTTCGCGAAAAAGCATCTGGACGATAAAGCAAAAATCGTCATCGGAAAGGATACGCGCCGTTCTTCCTATATGTATGAGAACGCCCTGGCTGCCGGGATTACGTCTTCCGGTGCTGACGTGTACCTGCTGCACGTGACGACAACCCCTTGTGTCAGCTACATCACCCGGACCGAGGGGTTTGACTGCGGCGTGATGATTTCCGCCAGCCATAACCCTTTCTATGACAACGGTATCAAGCTGATGAACGGCAACGGTGAAAAGATGGATGACGACCTCCAGAACGAGGTGGAGAAGTACATCGACGGCGAAACGGAAGAGATCCCCTTTGCTGTGGCGGAAAAGATCGGCTGCACGGTGGACTTCTATACCGGACGGAACCGCTACATCGGCTACCTGACCAACCTGGCCATCCGCCCATTTGACGATCACAAGGTTGCGCTGGACTGCTCCAACGGATCAAGCTGGATGATCGGACCTGCGGTATTCAATGCTCTGGGTGCGAAGACCTATGTCATCCATGACAAGCCCGACGGAATCAACATCAACAAGGACTGCGGCAGCACCCACCTGGAAAGCCTGAAGAGCTTCGTGAAGGAAAACAAGCTGGATGTCGGCTTTGCCTTTGACGGAGACGCGGATCGCTGCCTGGCTGTGGATGAAAACGGCAACGAAGTCAACGGCGACAAGATCATGTACATCTGCGCGAAGTACATGAAGAGCAAAGGCCAGCTGCCCAGCAACACCGTCGTCACGACAATCATGAGCAACTTCGGCCTGTACAAGGCGCTGGATGCTGCCGGAATCAACTATGAAAAGACTGCTGTCGGCGACCGCTATGTATACGAAAATATGAAAGCGTATGATCACCTGATCGGCGGCGAGCAGAGCGGCCACATCATTTTCCGGAAGCATGCCCGGACCGGTGACGGTATCATTACCGCTATCATGGTGATGGGCGTTATGATGGATACACAGCTGCCGCTGTCTGTTCTTGCGGATGGATGCAAGATGTATCCGCAGGTGCTGAAAAATGTGAAGGTGGACGACAAGGATGGCACGCTGGCGGACCAGAAGGTTATGGATGCTGTGAATGCATGCACGGAAGCGCTGGGAGAAAGCGGACGCGTGTTGTTGCGCAAGAGCGGCACCGAACCGGTACTCCGTGTTATGGCGGAAGCCGGCACTGTTGAGGAATGCGAGAAATACGTGGACGCGATCATTGAATCCATGAAGGACAGCGGCCACCTGATCGAGGTGAAAAAGTAATGCTGAAGACAAAAGACCTGTACGACCTGACCCATACCCGGGCAGCATCCCTGCTGGAGAATACGGTTTATCCATGGGAAGCGCTGGCGAAAATCAAGGAGTTCATCCTGGAGATCGGCCCGCAGCTGCCCAAGGATGAATTTGACGAGGTCAGCGAGAATGTCTGGATCGCGAAGGACGCGGTGATTTATCCCAATAACTATATCGGCGCTCCGTGCATTATCGGCCACAAGACCGAAGTGCGTCCCGGCGCATTTGTGCGCGGCAGCGCGCTGGTCGGGGACAACTGTGTCGTCGGCAACAGCACGGAACTGAAGAATGTTATCCTGTTTGACAATGTACAGGTGCCCCATTACAATTATGTCGGTGACAGTATCCTCGGATACAAGAGCCATATGGGCGCCGGATCCATCACCTCCAACGTCAAGAGCGACAAGCTGCTGGTGGTTGTTAAATGCGGAGAAGAGAAGATTGAAACCGGCCTCAAGAAAATCGGCGCCATGCTCGGCGATCGTGTTGAGGTTGGCTGCAACAGCGTCCTGAATCCGGGTACCATTATTGGCAGGGATTCCAATGTTTATCCCACCTCCTGCGTACGTGGAACCGTACCGGAGAAGAGCATATGGAAGAACAACGGAACGATTGCCAAAAAACACGAATAAAAAAGTTCAAAAATACCAAGGGGGGTAAATGAACATGAAGGTTATCATCGCGGAGAACTATGAAGACGGCGCCAGGAAGGCAGCAGATGTGATTGAAAAGATCGTGCGGGAGAATCCGACCTGCACGCTGGGTCTGGCCACCGGCAGCAGCCCTGTGGGCATGTACAAGGAACTGGCACGCCGCTGCAAGGATGAGGGACTTGATTTCAGCAAAATCCACAGCGTGAACCTGGATGAATATGTAGGCCTGGAAGGCACACATGACCAGAGCTATCGCTACTTCATGAATACGAACCTGTTCGATCACATCAACATCGACAAGAACAACACCTATGTTGCCAAGGGAACCGGAGATGTGAAGGCGAACCTGAAAGAGTTCAACGCGATCCTGGACAAGACCGATATCGAGATCCAGGTGCTGGGCGTCGGCCCGGACGGTCACCTGGGATTCAACGAGCCCGGCGAAACTCTATATGACGGCGCGCATGAGGAAGTTCTGGACGATTCCACCATCGAAGCGAACAAGCGTTTCTTTGCCAGCAAGGAAGACGTTCCCACCCATGCGGTGACGATGGGTATGGGCAACATTATGCGGGCGAAGCGCCTGCTGATGATCATCAGCGGCAACAAGCAGGAAGCTGCCACCAAGCTGCTGATTGAAGACAAGATCGACCCGAAGTGCCCCTGCACCTTCATGCGGATGCACAGGGACGCCACCGTCGTGATCGAAAAGAAACTGGCGGACGAGATCGGCTACAAGGGATAATCCATTCATACAAAAGAAACCGGCGGAAAAATCCGCCGGTTTTTTGATTGTGCCGGGAGTTTACTGTACGCTGAAAAGCAATTCGTCATAGGTGGGGAACGGCCAGCAGGAGCGGTCTGTAATGCGCTCCAGCTGATCTGCACAGTAGCGCAGGGAAACCATGGCCGGGAGAACCTGATCGTGCATATAGCGGGCGGAAAGGTCAGGCGACTCTGGTTCCGGCTTGTTGTTCAGAATTTCAGCCAGAGCATCCATATTGTCCTTCAGCTGGTCGATGCCTTCGCAAAGGCCGGAGAGGAGGGACGGGCCGTTCATCACGGAAGCGCCGGCTTCCTTCAGGCTGTTGAGGGAAGAAGCCAGGCTGCCCGCATACTTCATGACAGCCGGCAGGATCTGACGGCGGCCCATCATCAGCATGGTTTCCGCCTCAATCTTGATCATTTTCGCATAGGAATCTAGGCCAATCTCCCTGCGGGAGCGGAGCTCGGAAGCGGAGAGGACCTTATGGGTTTCAAAAAGGCGCACATTCTTCTCCGCTGTGTAGCAGGGAAGCGCCTCCACGGTGGAGGGCAGGGAAAGCAGCCCGCGGCGGGCAGCTTCATCCACCCAGTCCTTTGAATAATTGTTGCCGTTGAAAATGATCCGTTTATGCTCCCGAATGGTGCGGACAATCAGTTCATGCAGAGCGCTGCGGAAATCATCCGCCTTCTCCAGCTCATCCGCAAACTGGCGCAGGGATTCGGCGACAATTGTATTCAGGACGACGTTCGAATCGGCAATGGAGGCGGAGGAACCCAGGGAACGGAATTCGAACTTGTTGCCTGTAAAGGCGAAAGGTGAAGTCCGGTTTCGGTCTGTGGTATCACGGGGGAATTTCGGCAGGGCATGGACCCCGACGGTGAGCTCAGTTTTTTCACGGCCGCTGTAATCCGCACCGGCTTCCAGTGCGTCCAGAATCTCGGTCAGTTCGTCGCCGAGGAAAATGCTGATGATCGCGGGCGGCGCTTCGCAGCCGCCGAGGCGGTGGTCATTACCGGCGGACGCGACGGAAGCGCGGAGAAGATCCTGATAATCGTCAACGGCCTTGATCACGGAGGTCAGGAACAGCAGGAACTGGGCACTTTCATGCGGGCTGTCGCCGGGCTCCAGAAGGTTGTAGCCGGTATTGGTAAACATGGACCAGTTGTTATGCTTGCCGCTGCCGTTCACACCCTCAAAAGGCTTTTCAGCCAGCAGGCAGACCAGGTTATGCCGCAATGCAACCTTTTTCATCATTTCCATCGTAATCTGGTTATGATCGCAGGCGACATTCGCAATGGCGTAAATCGGTGCCATTTCATGCTGCGCGGGCGCAGTTTCGTTATGCTCCGTCTTCGCAAGGACCCCCAGCTTCCAGAGCTCCTCATTAAGGTCAGCCATGAAGGCCTGAACCCGGGTCTGGATAGTGCCGAAGAAGTGATCCCCCAGTTCCTGTCCCTTGGGAGCGCGGGAACCGTACAGTGTGCGGCCGGAGAAAATCAGATCGCTCCGGCGGTCAAACAGATCCTTGTCCACAAGGAAATATTCCTGCTCGGGCCCGACGGTGGGCGTGACGCGGGTGGCATCCATCCGGCCGAAGAGGTGCAGGATACGGACGGCCTGTTTGCTCAGGGCTTCCATGGAGCGGAGGAGCGGGGTTTTCTTGTCCAGCGCTTCACCGCCGTAGGAGCAGTATGCCGTCGGGATACAAAGGATATGATCCTTGATAAAAGCATAGGAAGTTGGGTCCCAGGCGGTATAGCCACGGGCCTCAAAGGTGGAGCGCAGGCCGCCGCTGGGCAGGGAGGAAGCATCCGCCTCGCCGCGGACAAGCTCCTTGCCGGAGAACTCCTGGATTACTGCACCGCCGGGAAGCGGAGAAATGAAAGCATCATGCTTCTCGGCCGTGACGGAATTGAGCGGCTGGAACCAGTGAGTATAATGCGTGGCTCCGTGCTCAAGCGCCCAGTCCTTCATAGCATTGGCAACGACACTGGCTACCTCCGGATCGAGGCGACGGCCGTCGTCAATGGTTTTATGCAGCGCCTTGTAGGTTTCTTTCGGAAGACGCTGGCGCATAACAGAATCGTTAAAAACATTGATACCGAAAATTTCTTCCATCCTGACCATGCAGCAGCACCTCCTGAACTTATTTTCCAAGTTTAGTCAATAACCCCCGAAAAGTCAAGCATTTTCAGCCTTCAGAGACTCCCGGAGGAGCCGTTTTGCAGATGAATTCCGATTTGTCTTTTACACTTTATTGTGATAAAATATTTTAATGGATTTTAATGGCCTGCGATGGAGGATACAGAGATGTTTGAACCAAAAATCAGGAATCACCAGACGGATTTATTGATGAAAGCAGTGATCCTGCTCCGGGATGAGGAAGATGCATACCGGTTTTTTGAGGATCTCTGTACGATTCCCGAAATCAAGAGTATCAGCCAGCGGCTGGAAGTTGCGGAGCTTCTCCGGAAAAAGGAGACGTATCAGAAGATTGCCGAGCAGACAGGCGCTTCGAGTGCAACAATATCCCGGGTAAACCGCGCGCTGACCTATGGCGCGGACGGATACAACCGGATTCTCGAAAAGATGGAGAAGGAGTAAAGGCCGCGCATGGACTTGAGCAAGCTGAACAGGGAACAGCGGCTGGCCGCTGAAACGCTGGAAGGGCCGGTGCTGATCCTGGCGGGAGCCGGAAGCGGGAAAACCCGTGCGCTGACGTACCGGGTTGCGAACCTGATCGATCACGGGGTTCCCGCATGGAGCATCCTGGCACTGACTTTTACAAACAAAGCAGCAAAAGAAATGAAAACCCGTGTGGAGGAACTCATTGGAGAGGAAGCTGCGGGAAACGCGTGGATCAGCACATTCCACTCCACCTGCGCGAGGATTCTCCGCCGGGATATCGAAAAGCTCGGATACAGCCGTTCCTTCGTGATCTATGATGACGACGACCAGACCCGGGCACTGAAGGAAATCTACAAACAGCTGAACCTGGACGATGCGTTTATCCCGGTGCGGGAAACAAAATCCAAGATCGGTGATGCGAAGAACCGGCTCCTTACGCCGGACGAATGGTTCCATCAGTCCCCGCGGGACCGGCGGAGCAGTACGATTCACGATGTCATGGTTGAATACGAAAAAAAGATGAGAACCATGAACGCACTGGATTTTGATGATCTGCTGCTGAAGACACTGGAGCTGTTTGCCGACCATCCGCCCGTACTGCAGCAGTACAAGGACCGGTTCCGGTACGTGCTGGTGGACGAATACCAGGATACCAACAAGGCCCAGTACGAGATGATTCGCCTGCTGACGGCAGAAAGCCGGAACCTGTGCGTTGTCGGCGACGATGACCAGAGCATCTACGGATGGCGCGGCGCAGATATCCGGAACATCCTGGACTTTGAAAAAGACTATCCGGATACCGTTGTGATCAAGCTGGAGCAGAACTACCGCTCCACTTCAAACATCCTGGACGCGGCCAACCAGGTGATCGCAAACAACTATGGCCGTAAAGACAAGAAACTCTGGACAGAGCATGGACAGGGAGACAAAATCACCGTTTACCGTGCGGCGGACGAACATGATGAAAGCATGTGGATTGCCGGGCAGATTCGAAAACTGAAAAACGCCGGCGTGAACTATGGCGACACTGCGATTCTCTACCGCACCAACGCGCAGAGCCGCCTGCCGGAAGAAATGCTGATGCGGAGCGGCATTCCATATAAGGTTTTTGGAGGACAGAAGTTCTATGAACGCAAGGAAATCAAGGATATTCTTGCGTATCTCCGCGTGATTGTAAATCCTGCGGACAGCATCTCCCTTGCTCGGATTATCAACGTTCCAAAGCGCGCGATCGGCGACACGACGGTGCAGGCGCTGACGGAGGCGGCTGCGGAACGGGGCGTGCCGGTATACGGCGTGCTGAACGATCCGCCGGAATCCCTGGGATCCCGGGCGCGGGCCAGCGTATCCGCCTTCTTCGGGATGATGACGCTGCTTGGCGCCATGAAGGAATGCATGGAACTGACAGAATTCGTTGATACGCTGATTGAAAAGACCGGACTGGAGGAACAGTACCGGAAGGAAGATACGGATGAGGCGCGGGACCGGATCGGCAATATTGATGAGTTCCGGAACTCCCTTCGCGAATACGCGGAAAGCGAAGAAAACGCCACGCTGGAAGGTTACCTGGAAAACGTGTCGCTGGTGACGGACCTGGACCGGGAAACGGACAGCAAAGGCTATGTGACCATGATGACGCTTCACAGCGCGAAGGGCCTTGAATTTGACAATGTTTTCATTCCCGGAATGGAGGAAAACATCTTCCCGAGCATGCGCAGCATGGCGGAAGAAGACCGGCTGGAAGAGGAACGCCGACTGATGTATGTGGGAATTACCCGGGCGAGGAAGCGGCTTTTCCTGTCCTACGCGACAGAACGGATGCTTTACAACCAGTACAGCCACAATCCGCCGAGCCGCTTCATGAAGGAAATACCGGCGAAACTGATGGATATTACTTTCAGCCAGGCCGGACCGGACCGGTTCGGAGGCGGAAGCCGGAACGAAACCGGTTTTGCCGGCGGCTCCGGAACGGGGTACGGAAGGACACCGGTGAAAATCCCGGCGGCGCCGAAATCCGTGCCGATTCCCGGAAAACCGAAGCTGACTTTCAAGGGAATGGACCTGAATCATATTCCCGGTGTTCAGAAGGGGTTCGGAACGACGGTACAGAGCGCAGCCCGGAATATGGAAGATTCCTCGCTGAAATCCCTGTTCGCAGCGGGTGACCGCGTACGTCATCCGAAATTCGGCAAGGGAACGGTCGGGGAAGTATGGGGAAACGGAAAGGACGCGCGGGTCCGGATTCAGTTTGACGATGGCGCGGAAAAGGAACTGGCGCTGTCCATTGCCCCGATTATCCGCCTGGAGGAAGAGGAATGAACGCTGAGCAGAAGCAAAGGATGGAAGAGCTGATCGCGGAGATCAGCAAAGCCTCCTATGCCTATTATGTGCTGGATGACCCGTACATGTCCGACATGCAGTGGGACAAGCTGTATGACGAACTGCGGCGGCTGGAAAGCGATACGGGAGAAAGCCTGCCGGACAGCCCCACAAAGAAAGTCGGCGGCACAACCCTGAAAGGCTTCGAAGAACATGTGCACCTGAACCGGCTGTGGAGCATGGACAAAGTGCAGAGCCTGGAAGAACTGGACGCATGGATCCTCCGGACGGAAAAACTGGCCGGAAGGAACAACCTGCAGTATTACGTGGAATACAAATTTGATGGCCTGACGCTGAATCTTACCTACGATCACGGCGAACTGATCCAGGCAGCCACCCGGGGCGACGGCGTGAAAGGGGAGGCGATTCTGCCGCAGGCCATGACCATCCACACGGTTCCGCGGAAGATCCCTTACCAGGGCCTCCTGGAGGTTCAGGGCGAATGCATCATGCGTCTGAGCACGCTGGAGAAATACAATCGGGAGCATCCGGAAGCGCCACTGAAAAATGCGCGGAATGCTGCAGCGGGCGCGCTGCGCAACCTGGATCCCGCAGTGACGGCCAGCCGCCACCTGGACGCGTTTTTCTACCAGATCGGCACCATTGACAATCCCCCGTACAAAACACAGCCGGAAATGCTGAATTTCCTCCGGGAAAACGGATTCCAGGTCAGTCCGTACCTCGGCAGCGGAACGGGACGGGAAGAACTGGAAGAATGCATCCGCCAGATCGAGGAAAAACGCGGGTCCCTCGACTGGCTGATCGACGGCGTTGTGATCAAGATCGGCGACAGCACGCTGCGGGAGCAGATGGGCTTTACGGAAAAGTTCCCGCGCTGGGCTGTGGCCTACAAGTTTGAGGCGGAAGAAGCCGTTACAAAACTGCTGGATGTTACCTGGGAGCTGGGCAGAACCGGGAAACTTACACCGCTAGCGCACCTGGAGCCCGTGGATTTCTACGGCGTGACCGTGCGGAAAGCCACGCTGAACAATCTGGGAGACATCCAGCGGAAGGATGTGGCCATCGGCTGCAATGTATGGATCCGGAGAAGCAACGACGTGATTCCGGAGATCATGGGCAGGGCCGGGGACATTCAGCCGGATGAACAGCCGATTGAAAAACCGGAAATCTGTCCTGCGTGCGGAAGCCTGCTGGTCAGCCGGGGAGCGCATCTGTTCTGCATGAACCGGAAAAGCTGCCGACCGCAGGCCATTGCGAGAATCGCGCATTTCGCCAGCCGGGAAGCGATGGACATCGAAGGGCTGAGCGAAAAAACCGCCGCACAGCTATATGACCAGGCGGGCATCCGGGAACCGGCGGACCTGTACAGCCTGACGCCGATGGATTTCCTGATGCTGGACGGATTCAAGGAAAAGAAGGCGGCGAATCTGGGGGATTCCCTGGAAAAAAGCAAGCACTGCGAGCTGGATGCTTTCCTTTTCGCACTGGGAATTCCGAATGTGGGGAGAAAAACCGCCCGGGACCTGGCACAGGCGTTCGGATCACTGGAGAATCTCAGGAACACCGATGCGGAGAAGCTGACCGCACTGCCGGATATCGGAGATACCGTGGCCGGCAGCATTACGGAATACTTCAGTTTTCCGGAAAACAACGCTATGATCGACGCGATGCTGGCAGCCGGGGTTCAGCCGAAGGAGCCGGATCACGCAGGGGAGGGCGTGTTCAGCGGGATGACGATCGTGGTTACGGGAACGCTGCCGACGCTGAGCCGGAAACAGGCGGAAGACCTGATCCGATCCTGCGGCGGGAACGCTTCCTCCTCTGTCAGCAAAAAGACGGCCTTTGTGGTGGTCGGCGAGGATGCGGGCAGCAAGCTGACGAAAGCACAGAGCCTTGGCATTGAAACCATCGACGAGGCAGAACTGATGAGAAGGGCAGGGAGATAATTTGTTTACAGGCATTACCCAATGGTTCAACGATCTGACAACCAATCCTTCCGCTACGTTGATTACGCTGGCCTATACTGCGGTGGCGATACTGTTCAGCCTGATCCTCCACGAATGTGCCCACGGGTGGGTCGCCTACAAGTGCGGGGATCCGACAGCCAAGATGCTGGGACGGCTGACCCTGAATCCGTTAAAGCACCTGGATCCGATCGGAACGATCTGCATGTTGTTCCTGCATGTTGGCTGGGCCAAACCGGTGCCGATCAATCCGCGGAATTTCCGGCGGTTCAGGAGGGACTACATTCTGGTTTCACTTGCCGGTATTATCACGAACCTGCTGCTGTTCCTGCTGAGCCTGATCATATCCGCACTCCTGTGCAAATTCATGTATGATCCGGAACTGCTCGAATACGCACGGGAAAAAGGCCTGCAGAACAATCTGCTGGACATTTACCATATGATTTTCCCGAACGCGGTTTACGGCGGCGTTTTCGATATCGTATCTCCGAATGTCCGGGCCGGATGCGAATGGATGCTGTACGTGCAGCGCTTATTCCTGATGCTGGCGCAGATGAACCTGGGTCTCGCGATTTTCAACCTGATTCCTGTGCCGCCGCTGGACGGATACCGTTTCCTAGACATGTTCGTGTTCAAGGGAAGGCTTGCTATGGAGCGCAGTACGATGAACATCATCCAGATCGCGTTTCTGGTGATCTGCATGAGCGGCCTGTTAAGCAATTTCCTTGGCACCGTGAACGGTGCGGTTTTCGGATTCTTCAGCAATTTCATTGCACATATTATCTGAACAAGTAGGTACGTATGCTGACACGGGAATTTAAACTGAAAGATTTCGACGGGCCGCTGGACCTGCTACTGACGCTGATCGGGAAAGCGCAGATTGATATCAGGGATATCTTCGTGAGTGAGATTACCGATCAGTACCTTGAGATCGTGCGGAACGCCCCGGATCTGAATATGGACGAGAGCAGCGACTTCCTGGTGGTAGCCGCGACGCTGCTGGAAATCAAAAGCCGGGCGATGCTCCCGAAACCGGAAGAACCGCCCGAAGAGGATCCTGAAACGGAACTGATCCGCCGGCTGGAAGAATACAAGCAGTTCAAGGAAACGGCAGAGAACATGAAGAGTTTTGAGGAAGCTGCGAAACACGTATTCACCAAGCTTCCGGAAGAATATCCGCTTCCGCCGCAGGAATTTGAACTGACCGGACTCACGCTGGAAGGACTGACAGAAGCATTTATCCGGATCTGGAACCGAAAGCCGACGCTGGACGATAATCCGGAAAGCAATCACTACGCGCCGAGAAATATCCGCCGCGACGTCCACACAGTGCAGGAATGCATGCTGAACCTGCTGCAGAGCGTGAAACAAAAAAAACGCATGAAATTCGAGGATGCTTTCCGGGATGCTCCGACGAAGGAAGCCGTTGTCACCTATTTCCTGGCGGTGCTGGAGCTGCTGAAACTCGGGCAGATGCACATCCGGCAGAAATCGATTTACGGCGAAATAGAACTGATTTACGGGAAATACAAACCAAAGAAGGAAACGGATCTGACGACCGTTGCCGGAGAGGATGCCGGAACATGAGCGAGCAGGAGAAAAACCGGGAAGGAAACATCAAGGGCCGCATTGAAGCGATCCTTTTCGTTGCCGGGGAGGCGGTTGCCGTTAAAGACCTGGCCCGGGCACTCCAGATCTCCGATAAGGAACTGACAGGCGTCCTGAACAAAATGAAGGACGAATACGACTACGAGCAGCGGGGATTTTTGCTGAAACGGTTCGGCGGAAATGTACAGCTTGCCACCCGGCCGCTGTATTCAGAGGACGTGGTGCGGCTGCTGCAGCCGGTTCAGCAGCAGAGCCTGAGCCAGGCAGCAATGGAAACGCTGGCAGTAGTTGCCTACAAGCAGCCCGTGACCCGTGCCGAAGTGGAACAGGTTCGCGGCGTAAAATGCGACTACAGCCTGCAGAGCCTGATTCTGAAGGGCATGATAGAGGAAGCCGGCCGGAAAGACACCATCGGCCGTCCGATCCTGTACAGGACGACGGACAAGTTCCTCAGCCACTTTGGAATTCAGGGGCTGGAAGACCTGCCTCCGCTGCCGGAGAATGAAAACGAGCTGGAAGAAACACACCCGGGCGACGAAGAAATATTGACCACATAATCATTCGGAAAGAAAGGACGGGACTCACTATGGAAAAGAAAATGGTCATCGAGGGAATGAAATGCATGCACTGCAAGGCCAGCGTGGAAAAAGCGCTACAGGCCGTACCGGGCGTCACAGCGGCTGAAGTGGACCTGGAAGCGAAAATCGCGAAGATTGTCCTGGCGGAAGATGTTGCAGATGACGTGCTGAAAGAAGCTGTGAAAGCAAAAGGGTTTGAACCGGTTCAGATGATCTGATAAAAGGATTCCATGCAAAACGGGAAAAGGAGAGAGCAATCATGGACGATCAGAATAAGCCGAATGCCAGAAGAAAAACCATCGTCGGCACCGGTAAAGGCATAGAAAAGAAGGGTGAAGGCCTGGGTACGGGCCCGGTGGGCGACAGCAACCAGCAGGCACCCCAGAGCGCATTCCGGAAGCCTGCGAGCCAGCCGGCGCAGCGCCCCGCACAGAATCCGTTCGGACAAAGCGCACAGCGTCCAACTCCGACTGCGGGACAGAGCAGACCGCAGTCCAATCCATTCGGACAAAGCAGTGCACGGACCGGGCAGGGTTCCTATGGACAGACCAGACCGCAGTCCGGTTCCTTCGGACAGACGCAGCGTCCCCAGCAGTCGGCGCAGCGTCCGGCGCAGAGCGCCCAGCGGCCGGTTTATACCCGTCCGACCCAGAGCACCCAAAGTTCCGGACAGGGACAGCGCACCGGGTCTTCCATGGGCGGCGGTGGCGGCAAACTGATCCTGATGGTGATCGTTTTTGTGGGTCTCTTTTTCCTGGGGAGAAATCTGTTTGGCGGAAACAACAACACTAGCAGCAATACGCTGAACCTGAACAATACCGCCACCACTTCGCAGATACAGACACAGACGCAGAGCAGCAGTTCCGGAAGCGGAATCATGAACCTGCTGAACAGCTTCCTCGGCAGCAGCGGAAGCTCCGCCTATGATTTCAACGGAATTCTCAGCGGACTGACCGGCGGCGGCAGCAGCGGGAATGTAACTACCTCCAGCAGCAGCCAGTATTTCACAACCGGCATGGACAACAATACCCCGGATGTGGATACAACGGTCAGCAGCAAGGCACGTGATAAATATACCGTCATCAAGGGCGGGAAGAAAGATACTGTCACGGTGATGGTTTACATGTGCGGTGCAGACCTGGAAAGCCAGAACGGCATGGCTACCAGCGACCTGAAGGAAATGGTGAATGCGAACCTGAGCGACAGCATCAACCTGCTTGTCTACACCGGCGGGGCCCGCAAATGGAAAAACAATGTGGTGAGCGCCAATGCCAATCAGATTTACAAGATTGAGAACGGAAGCCTGACGCGGCTGGTGGAGAACGACGGAAACGCCAGTATGACCAGTCCTTCCACACTGGCATCCTTCATCAAATACGGAAACGCCAATTATCCGGCGAACCGAATGGTCCTGATTCTGTGGGATCACGGTGGCGGAAGCGTGAGCGGCTACGGATACGACGAGCGCTACGGCAAGGGACAGACCATGACGCTGGCCGGGATCAACGAAGCGCTGAAGAGTGCCGGCGTGAAGTTTGACTTCATCGGATTTGACACATGCCTGATGGCGACGGTGGAGAACGGGCTGATGCTGAGCCAGTACGCTGACTATATGATTGCCAGCGAGGAAACGGAACCCGGTACCGGATGGTACTACACCAACTGGCTGAACAAGCTCAGCGCCAATTCCAGCATGAACACGGTCCAGATCGGCAAGACGATCGTGGATGATTTCGTGGAAGTCAGCAACCGGCAGGCACGCGGCCAGGCGACGACGCTGAGCGTTGTGGACCTGGCGGAGCTTTCCGCGACGGTTCCCACGGAGTTGAAGGATTTCAGCGTTGAAACGAACGAGTTGATCCAGAACAAACAGTACAAAAAGGTTTCCAGCGCCAGGAGCAAGACCCGTGAATTTGCGCAGAGCAGCAAGATTGACCAGATTGACCTGATTCATTTTGCGAAGAACCTGGGAACGAGCGAAAGCTCCCAGCTGGCAAAAGCGCTGGAAGGTGCCATCAAATACAACCGCACCGGCGGCGGCATCAGCAATGCCTACGGCCTGAGCATCTATTTCCCCTATAAGAAGACTTCCAAAGTCAGTCAGATCATTTCCACATACAAGGCGATTGGCATGGATGACGAATACACCCGGTGTATCCAGGAATTCGCCAGCCTGGAAGTCAGCGGCCAGCTGAGCGGCGGAAGCACTCCCCAGTCCTATGGCAGCAGCAATGCCATGAGCGGACTGATGGAGAGTCTGATGGGCGGCGGAAGCTCCTATGGAAGTATCGGAAACACCTACTCCGGCGGCGGGCTGGAAAGCCTGCTGGGGGGTTATTACAGCGGCGGATCTTCCTCCGGCAGCACCGGAAGCATCCTGGATCTGCTGATGGGCCGGAGTATGACTGCGCAGAAGGCCGCGGCCTATATCCAGGAAAACCACTTTGATCCGAGCAACCTGCAGTGGAAGAACGACAGGATTACCTTCACGCAGGAACAGAAAGACAACATCATTGACATCCAGAAGAACCTGTTTTTCGACGACGGCAAGGGCTACATCAACATGGGGTTTGATCCTTTCATCAAAACAGAAGGGAATGACCTGATATACGAATTCGACGGCACCTGGCTGTCCATCGACCTGCAGGAAGTGCCGTATTACCGGATCGCCACGATTGAACAGAGCGACTGTTACGCTGAAATCGGATATGTTCCCGCGATCGTAAACGATGTGCGCGCGAACCTGATTCTCGTTTTTGACAAGGAGAATCCGGACGGATATATCGCAGGCGCTGAACCGGTCTATACGAACGGGGAAACAGAAACACAGGCAAAGAACCTGATCGGCATCGGCAAGGGCGATAAGATCCAGATCGTATGCGACTATGTGGACTACAACGGGAACTACCAGGACAGCTACCGCCTTGGGGATCCTTTTGTGCTGGGAGACAGGACGACGATCGGATACGCCTATGTGAAGAATCCGGAAAAATGTAAGCTGACCTACTGCATTACGGATTACTATCAGCAGACATACTGGACACCTGTAAAGTGAGGAAATCATGGACTATCGCGAAAAGTTTGAAATGGCCCTGGAAAAAGTGCAGAAGGCGCCCCGGTACACCGGCGGGGAAATGAATACGACGGTCAAGGCATGGGATGAGACGCCGCTGCACTTCGGATTCTGCTTTCCGGACACCTATGAAGTCGGAATGAGCCATCTGGGCCTCAAGATCCTGTACGGACTGATCAACCGCGAAAGCTGGAGCCTTTGCGAACGATTTTTTATGCCATGGACCGACATGATCGAACTGATGCAGAAAGAGGAGATTCCGCTGCTTTCCATGGAGAGCCGGCGGCCGCTGAACGAGTTCGATGTGATCGGATTTACGCTGCAGTATGAAATGAGCTACAGTAACATCCTGGCGATGATGGAAATGGGTGGCGTTCCGCTGGAAGGTACCGAACGGGGAGAGAAGGACCCTATCGTTGTAGCAGGCGGGCCGTGCGCATTCAATCCCGAGCCGTTGGCACCTTTCATTGACGCGTTCATGATCGGTGACGGCGAGGACGTGATGACGGAACTGAACCGGGTGATCCTCCGGCGGAAGACAGAGGGATGGACCCGGGAAGAATGCCTGCGGGAACTGGCGAAACTGGAAGGCGTTTATGTACCCTCCCTGTACGATGTGACCTATGAGGAAGACGGGCGGATCCGCGCGGTGACACCGAACTGCCCGGAAGCACCGGCCACCGTAAAAAAACGTGTGGTTGTGGACCTGAACAATACCTATTACCCGGAAGAGATCCCTGTGCCCTATACAGAAGTGATCTTTGACCGGATTATGCTGGAAATCATGCGCGGATGTACCCGGGGATGCCGGTTCTGTCAGGCAGGGATGCTGTATCGCCCTGTACGGGAAAGAAGCCTGGAGAAACTGACGGACCTGGCGGAAAAGCTGCAGGAAGCGACAGGATATGAAGAAATCAGCCTGAGCAGCCTGAGCAGCGGCGACTATACCTGCCTGCCTGAACTGATCCGTACGCTGATGCGGAACATGAAGGAAAAACGGGTTTCCATCAGCCTGCCGAGCCTGCGGATCGACAGCGTGCTGAAGGAAAGCCTGGAGGAAACCCAGCAGGTACGGAAAACAAGCCTGACTTTTGCCCCGGAAGCCGGGACCCAGCGGATGCGGGATGTCATCAACAAGGGCGTGACCGAGGAAGACCTGCTGGAAAAGGTGCGGGATGCGTTCAGCGGCGGATGGAACAGTGTGAAGCTGTATTTCATGGACGGTCTGCCGACGGAAACGGAAGCGGATCTTGACGGAATCGCGGACCTGGCACGGAAAGTGGTGGGCGAATATTTCGCAGTACCGAAGGATCAGCGGGCCCGCGGGCTTCGCGTGACGGTGAGCGTAAGCATTTTTGTGCCGAAGCCTTTTACCCCGTTCCAGTGGGCTCCGCAGGATACGATTGAAACCGTGTTTGCCAAGACAGAACACCTGAAAAAGGTACTGAACATCAAGGGAGTAACCTTCAACTGGCACGAGCCGTATGTCAGCTTTATGGAAGCGTGTTTTGCCCGGGGAGACCGCCGGATGGGAAGGGTGCTGCAGAAAGCGTACGAAAAAGGCTGCATCCTGGACGGATGGAACGAAACCTTCCGGTTCGACAAATGGATGGAAGCGTTTAAGGAATGCGGACTGGATCCGGCTTTCTACGCAAACCGGGAGCGGGAAAAAGACGAAATCTTTCCCTGGGATCACATTGACAGCGGAATTTCCAAGTCGTTCCTGTGGCGGGAAAACGAAAAGGCCCTGCGGGCGGAAACAACCAGAGACTGCAGGAAGGGCTGCAACGGATGCGGACTGCAGAAATGGAAAGGTGTGTGCGGATATGCGAATGCTGGCAGTGTTTGAAAAAGGCGAGCGGATCCGGCACATCGGCCACCTGGATATCCAGCGGAGCGTTCAGCGGGGGCTGCGGCGGAGCGGACTTCCGGTGGCATACAGCCAGGGATTTAATCCACATATCCTGATTACCTTTGCTTCAGCGCTGAGCACGGGAGCCTGCGGAAAGCGGGAAATCATGGACGTTACCATGGCCGGGGACGTGGAAGCCGAAGAATTCCTGGAAAAGATGAACCGGGCCATGCCGCCCGAGATGCAGCTGAAGGAAGCCCGGGCGGTGGACAATAAGCATCCGAGCCTGATGGGAATGGTCGCCGCAGCAGACTACGATCTGCTGATCCGGGACGAAGCGCAGGGAGAAAAACTGGCCGCGGCTCTTCCGGAAATGATGAAAAAGGATCAGATCATGGCCACGCGGAAAACAAAGACGAAGCTGTCAGAATGCGACATTAAACCGCTGATTTATTCGCTTTACGCGGAAAAGAAGGACGGAAAGACCCATCTTCGTGCCATGATGACGCTGACGGAAAGGGAAAGCTGCAAACCGCAGATGCTCCTGGAAGCATTGAAAGCACAGGCCGGTATTGAAGCAGAGGTCCGGATGCTTGTCACCCGGGAAGGTCTGTACGGCCTGAACGAAACCGGCGCACTTGCGCCGCTGGAGAATATGTAAAGATGGAACGGATTCTGATTACCGGACCGGATTTCTGCGCTGTGACAGAGGACGGAACGCTGACGGAATACCTGCAGCGGGATCCGAAACAGCAGTATGGCGATATTCTTGGCGGAACGGTGGAACGAATAATGCCTGGGATCGGATGCGCCTTTGTGGATATCGGGAGAAAAAAGAGCGGTTTCCTGCCCCTGGAGGAGCTGAGCCAGTCCTTTGAGGGAGAAAAGCTGAAATCCGGGATGCGGATTCCCGTGCAGATCCGGAAGGAAGAAACCGGAAGCAAAGGCGCTTTCCTGACCCGGGACCTGACACTGGCCGGGAGGACCATACTGCTGATGCCGATGAACAGGCATATCGGCGTAAGCAGCCGGATTACGGAAGATGACGAACGGGAGAGGCTCCGCAGCATCGGGAAGGAAATCGCCGGCGACGAAACCGGCCTGGTGCTCCGGACAGCAGCACAGGCAGCTGATCCGGATGAAATCGCGGAAGAAGTACGCACTCTGGCGGAGGAATGGCAGCGGATCCGGGAACGGATCCGGGAAGGATACACAGACGGCACCGTGCTGTATCACCAGGATCCGGTGGAAATGATGGCGCGGGACTATGAAATGATGGGAATTGCGCGACGGACGGAAGCAGAGATGCTTCCGGGAGACCTGCAGCGCCAGCTGCGGGAGGCAGAGGGCCGGATGATCCGCATCCGGAACGGCGGTAATATCGTGATTGACCGATGCGAGGCGATGACGGTGATCGATGTGAATTCCGCCTCAGCGAGAACAGAAGGCGGGCCGGAAGATTCATACCTGGAGACAAACCTGGCCGCATGTGAAAGCATTGCGGCGCAGATCCGGCTGCGGAATCTGGGCGGAATTATCCTGATCGACTTTATCGATATGAAGGCGGAAGCGGACCGGCAGAAGGTTGCGGACCGGCTGGCAGAAATGTTGGGAAGAGACCGGCGTAAGACTGTGATGCACGGATGGACAAAGCTGGGGATCATGGAAATGACCCGGAAAAGGACAGGCGGATAAAACGGAAATGAAGAGAGAAGAAAGAGTTGTGCAGCCGGAAGAGATGAAGCGCCAGGAAGCGTTCATCGAAGAGATTCGGGAAATGCCGCAGAAGCCGAAAAGCTACTATGTGGTCACCTACGGATGCCAGATGAACGCTCATGACAGCGAAAAGCTGGCAGGGATGCTGCAACGGATGGGTATCACGGAAGCCGAAGAACGGGATAAGGCGGATTTTGTAATCTTCAACACTTGCTGTGTGCGGGAGAACGCGGAGCGGCGGGCGCTGGGAAATGTCACCTGGCTGAAGGAGGTCCGGAAGAACAATCCCGGACTGATTATCGCCGTGTGCGGATGCATGATCCAGGAACCGGGAATGGCAGAAAAAATCCTAAAACAGTACCGGTTTATCAACCTGGCCTTCGGAACGGCAAACCTGCACTGCTTTCCCGAACTGATGTACCGGACGCTGAATACGGACCGGAGCGTCGTGGTAGTGGAGGACCGGGATGTGATCCCGGAAGGGCTTCCCATCGCCCGGGCCCGGAAGGAAGCGGCCTATATCACAATAATGTACGGCTGCAACAACTACTGCAGCTACTGCATCGTTCCGTATGTGCGCGGGCGGGAGCGGAGCCGGCAGCCGGAGCAGATTCTGCGGGAAGCGGAAGGGCTGCGGGACAGCGGCGTGAAGGAAATCATGCTGCTGGGGCAGAACGTGAACAGCTACGGCAAGGATCTGGAAGGCGGAATGAGCTTTGCGGCGCTGCTGAAGGAACTGGACGGAACTGGGATTCCCAGGATCCGTTTTATGACCAGTCATCCCAAAGATCTGAGCGATGAACTGATTGACGTGATGAGCGGGAGCAGACACATCCTGCCGCAGTTCCACCTTCCGGTGCAGAGTGGAAGTGACCGGATCCTGAAGATGATGAACCGGCATTATACGCGGGACCAGTACCTGGACCGGGTGCGGAAACTGCGGGAAGCGGTGCCGGGAATCGGACTGAGCACGGACATCATCGTCGGTTTCCCGGGAGAGACGGAAGAAGAATTCCGGGAGACCATGGCGCTGGTGGAAAAAGTGCGGTACGACAGCGCATTTACATTTATTTATTCTCCGCGGGTGGGAACCCGCGCAGCCGAAATGGAAAGCCAGATCGCACCGGAAGTAGCAACAAGGAGAATCCAGGAGCTGATTGCCCTGCAGGAAGGCCTGCAGCAGGAGACGATGAAGCGCTTTGTCGGAACGGAAGAAGAGGTGCTGACGGAAGGACTCAGCCGGAGAAGCTCGGAGAGCGTATCCGGGAAAGGACGGCACGGGATTTCCATTACAATAGCGGGGACGGTTCAGGATGTCGGGGAGATCCTGCGATGCAGGGTGACGGGACTCAAAAACAATACGCTGGTTGGAGAAAGGATATAGGACAATGGCTTTATCTCCCATGATGCAGCAGTATCTGCAGATTCATGATGAATATCCGGATTGCCTGCTGCTTTTCCGGCTGGGTGATTTTTATGAACTTTTCTTCGAGGACGCGAAGACCGCTTCCCGGGAGCTGGAGCTGACGCTGACGGGAAAAGACTGCGGGCTGGAGGAGCGGGCACCCATGTGCGGCGTACCGTTCCACAGCGTGAATACCTATATCGAGAAGCTGATTGCCCGGGGATACAAAGTGGCGATCTGCGAACAGATGGAAGATCCCGCACTGGCCAAAGGCCTGGTGAAACGGGATGTGGTCCGGGTGATCACCGCGGGAACGGTGACGGATCCTTCCATGCTGGATGAGAAAACCAACAATTTTCTGATGAGCATCCTGACGGATGGCAACCATATCGGGATCGCAGCGGCGGATGTATCCACCGGCGAATTCCAGGTGGCGGAACCGGGGGCAGCCCTGCTGCGGGCTGAAATCCAGCGGATTGCACCGACGGAGATTATCTGCAACGATCTTACGGAACTGAAGCATATCACTGGAGAACTGCCGGACATTTCCGCAGGGGAACAGAACGCCAACTGGTTCAGGCTGCACAATGCGACAGAGACCCTGTGCAGCCATTTCCACCTGCCACACCTGTCAGGGCTTGGATTGGATGAGCATCCATATGCGGCCCGCGCTGCCGGCGCGCTGATGAAATATCTTGGAGAAACACAGAAAAACAGCCTGGAGCATATCACTACCCTCCGGTTTGCGAAGAGCGGGGGACGGATGCTGCTGGACCCGAACACCCGGCGGAACCTGGAACTGACGGAAAGCCTGCGGGGAAAAGGAAAGAAAGGCACACTGCTGAGCCTGCTGGACAAGACTTGTACCGCTATGGGCGGACGGCTGCTGCGGAGCTGGGTGGAACAGCCGCTGACAGACCGGGAGGAAATCAACCGCCGGCTGGACGCGGTGGAGGAAATGACGAAAAACCGGATGACGGGGATTACGCTGGCGGAGGAGCTGGAGGGCGTTTATGACCTGGAACGGCTGCTGAGCAAGGTCAGCTACCGAAGCCTGAACGCCAGGGACTGCCTGGCACTGTGCGCCAGTTTCAAAAAGATTCCGGAGATCCGAAACCTGATTGCGGAACTGGAAAGCAGCGAAATGACGGCAATCCGGGAGGAGCTGGATCCCATGGAGGATCTTACGGCTCTGCTGGAGTCTGCCATTCATCCGGACGCGCCGATCCAGATTACTGAAGGCGGTATCATCCGGGATGGGTATTCCGGGATCCTGGACGAATACCGGGAAGCACAGAAAAACGGCCGTCAGTGGATTCTCGAACTGGAGGCTAAGGAACGGGATGCCACGGGAATACGGAACCTGCGGGTTCAGTACAACAAGGTTTTCGGGTACTACATTGAAGTTACCAAGAGCTTTTTGAGCCAGGTGCCGGAACGATATATCCGGAAGCAGACCCTAACCAATGCGGAACGGTACATGACCCCCGAGCTGAAGGAAATCGAGCAGAAAATCATCGGGGCGCAGGAGCAGAGTGTCCGGCTGGAACTGCAGATCTTCAACGAGGTAAGGGACCGGATTGCTGCGGAAATTGCCCGTATACAGAACACGGCGCTGGCAGTCAAAAAGCTGGATGTATACCAGAGCCTGGGAAGAACCGCCGCGGAGAACCATTACGTAAGGCCGGAAATTGTAACAGACGGAACGCTGTGCATTACGGAAGGGCGCCATCCGGTTGTGGAACAGAGCCTGGACGGAAACAACTTTGTACCGAACGACACGCTGCTGGATGAAGATGAAAACCGGATGATGATCATCACCGGCCCGAATATGGCGGGAAAAAGCACGTATATGCGGCAGGTGGCACTGATCTGCCTGATGGCCCAGATCGGCAGTTTCGTTCCCGCGACGGAAGCACGGCTGCCGGTATGCGACCAGATCTTTACCCGGGTAGGCGCCAGCGATGACCTGGCCAGCGGACAGAGCACCTTCATGGTGGAGATGAGCGAAACAGCTTATATCCTCCGGAACGCGACAAAGGACAGCCTGATCATCCTGGACGAAATTGGCCGGGGGACAAGCACGTTCGACGGTCTGAGCATTGCATGGGCGGTGGTGGAATATATCTGTGACAAGGAAAAAATCGGGGCAAAGACTCTGTTTGCTACCCATTACCATGAGCTGAGCGAACTGGAAGGCCACCTGGAAGGCATTAAGAACTACTGCATTTCCGTGAAAGAACACGGGGAAGACGTTCTGTTCATGCGGAAGATCATGCGGGGTGGAGCGGACAAAAGCTTCGGTGTTCATGTAGCCCGGCTGGCAGGGATACCGCATCCGGTCATTGTCCGGGCTCATGAGATCCAGGCAAGGCTGGAGGTCAGCGACATCAACCAGAACACCATCGGCCAGAATATCCTCGGGGAAACGGGCGGGGTGCGGATGAACGAGCAGCAGGATCTGTTCGAATATAAAAAGATGGAGATTATCCAGGAGTTGCAGGAGCTGGACGTGATGGCGCTGACTCCCATCGACGCGATGAACAGGCTGTTCCTGCTGCGGGAGAAAGCGAAAAAGGTCTGAGGATAAAACAGAGGGAGAGACAGCGCAAATGGGAAAAATCAGAATGCTGAGCGACAGCATGATCGGGAAGATCGCCGCAGGGGAAGTGGTGGAACGTCCTGTCAGTGCCATAAAAGAGCTGATTGAAAACAGCCTGGATGCAGGCGCGAGCGCGGTTACGGCTGAAATCCGGGAAGGCGGACTGGCCTATATCCGGGTGACGGACAACGGAAGCGGGATCGACGAAAGCGACCTGCGGATGGCTTTTGAGCGGCACGCCACAAGCAAGATTTCCAAGGAACCGGATCTTTTCTCCATACAGACGCTGGGCTTCCGGGGAGAAGCGCTGGCCAGTATTGCTGCGGTTTCCCATGTAGTGATGACCACCCGGACCACCGGAAGGGAAAGCGGACTGAAGGTGACGAACGAGGGCGGAAAGATCCAGAAAATTGAAGAAGCTGCCTGCACTGTCGGTACCACCATTATCGTAACGGATCTTTTTTTCAACACGCCTGTACGGAAAGGATTCATGAAAAAGGCCGCCACGGAAGCCATGGCTGTCGGCGACCTGATGGAGCAGTTTGTGCTGAGCCGGCCGGATGTCAGCTTCCGGTATATCAATGATGGAAAAACGGTCCTGCACAGTCCGGGAGACGGACAGATGGAATCTGCGATGCTCACGGTTTTCGGCGCAAAGGCGATGAAAAACATGCGAAAAGTCGACGGGCATGCAAGAGGCGTGATCGTCAAAGGCTTTGTGGGGGTCGGAGAGAATGCGCGGGGAAACCGGGGACGGGAATATTTTTTCATCAATCACCGGATGATGCACAGTTCCGTGTTATCCGGCGCGGTGGAGACCGCATGCCGCGAAAGGGTCATGATCGGTAAATTTCCTGTCTGCGCGCTGCACCTGCAGATCGCTTATGAAGCGGTGGATGTAAATGTACACCCGAACAAGCTGGAGGTTCGTTTCCGGGACGAGCCGGAAGTCGGTGAGGCGGTAACGACCCTCGTGCTTGAAGCACTGCAGGACAAAGATGCATTTGAAAGGCCGATCCCCCTGGTCCTGGGAGCTGAGAAGGAAAACCCGGATCCCTTCATCCCACTGGTGAAGGTAAAGGAAGGACTGAAAAAACCGGACGCGGTACAGAAAAATGCCGAAGTTTCCATCGTTGAGAAGATTCCGCCGGTATCCTATGAAGGAGCTGTGAAAACTGAAACGGCACGTCCTGTCATGAAGGAAACAGGGATGGTTCCCTTTGTCCGGCCGGAGATTCCAAAGGAAGAAACCGTATCTGTCAAACCGGTTTCCTCCGAGCCGGTTCGTTCAGAGCCTGTCAGACCCGAACCGGTTCGTCCCGTGCTGGTTCCGGCTGTACGGGAGGAAAAGGCGGAGCAGGTGAATACCATTCTTCCGGAGATCCGGAAGACCATGAAAGTTTTCGGAGCACTGTTCAATACTTTTATCCTGGTTGAATATGAAGACCAGCTGCTGCTGGTGGACCAGCACGCAGTTCATGAACGGCTGCTGTTCGACCGGCTGATGAAGGAATCCGCTGAAGAACATATTGGTCAGGAAATGATTGTACCCATGGTGGTCAGCGTTTCTTCCAGAGAGCAGGCGCTGCTGGAGGAGAACCGGGAGATGCTTGAGTCCATCGGGCTGGTGATTGAGCGGTTTGGGGACCACGAAGCGGCGATCCGGACCATTCCTGTGGTGCTGGGAGAAGCGGAGACCGGAAGCTTTATTCATGAGGTTCTGGGTGAGATTGAGGCCGCAAGGACCCTGACCATGGAAAAGAAACGGGCTCGGATCCTGCAGTCGGCCTGCAAGCATGCCGTCAAAGGCGGAGAGGCTTTGACCGAGGACGTGCTGCGGGGAATCCTGGATGAAATGATCGAAAAGAAAGTAACACCTACCTGCCCCCACGGACGGCCGCTGGTCGTTTCCATCTCCCACCGGGAACTGGACCGGAAATTCAAGCGGATTCAGGGATGACAAATGAGTGAAAAGATAGTTTGCCGGGTGCTGACCGGGCCGACGGGGAGCGGGAAAAGTGAACTTGCCTTCCGGCTTGCCCTGGAAACCGGATGGGAAATTTTCTGTATGGACAGCATGCAGGTTTACCGGCGTATGGATATCGGAACCGCAAAACCCACGACCCGGGAACAGGAGGCCGTGCCGCATCACATGCTGGATATCTGTGAACCGGTTGATACCTACAGTGTTTCCCAATACATTACGGATGCGCTTGAAAAAGTGGAAGAACGTCACCGGGCGGGGAAAGAAGTACTGTTTGTCGGAGGAACCGGACTGTACCTGGAGGGAATGGTACACGGGATGAGCATGGGATTTCGTCCGGCGGACGAAAAACTGCGGGAGGAACTGCAAAAGCTTTCGGAGAGCCCGGAGGGCCTGCTGGAACTGGACGAAAGGCTCAGGCGTGTGGATCCCCGGACGGCAGACAAGCTTCCGATGAATGATATCCGCCGAAGGATCCGGGCGATAGAAGTAAGCGAAAGCACCGGTGTTCCGTTCTCTGCACAGGAGAAAAAGAGCGGGGGCGACAGCCGGTTCCGGTGGGTGATCGCAAGCACATCCATGGAGCGGAACATGCTGTATGACAGGATCAACCGGCGTGTGGACCGGATGATCCGGGAAGGGCTGGACGGCGAAGTGAAGAGGCTGATGCAGGAGGGCGTTCCGGAAGGGGCGCAGAGCATGCAGGCCATCGGATACAAGGAAATGATCCCATATCTCCGCGGGGAATGGACGAAGGAAAAAGCAGCGGATGAGATACGGAAAGGCACAAGGCATTACGCGAAGCGGCAGATGACATTCCTGAAACGGCTGGAAGGAATCCGTTATATCTGTCCGGATGAGGAAAAAGCACAGGCTGAATTGCTGCAATATTTCACAGAAATCGGGGAATGAAAACATGTATGAGGAAAAGCTGGACCGGCTGATTGCGGAGGCGGAAGCCGACCTGAAGGCACGATTTAAAGAAATTGAGATCAATGAAGAAAAACGTACGCGGCAGATCCTGGATGCGTTCCGGGAGGAAGGCGTCAGTTACAGGCATTTTTCCGGAACAACCGGATACGGATATGACGATATCGGGCGGGATACCCTGGAGAGGATCTACGCGCGGGTTTTTCATACGGAAGCGGCGCTGATGCGCCCGCATATTGCCAGCGGGACTGCGGCGCTGAGCCTGACGCTTTTTGGACTCACGCGGCCGGGAGACCACATTGTGAGCGCGACAGGAATGCCGTATGACACGCTGCTCGGGGTTATCGGGATCGGACAGAAAGAAGTGCCCGGAAGCTTGAAGGAGATGAATGTTTCCTTTGACTGCGCAGAGCTGAAGGACGGAAAGATTGATCCTGAAGCCGTGGAAAAGCTGGTCCGGAAAAACACGACCCTGATCATTGCGCAGCGGAGCCGGGGCTATGCCTGGCGCCCCAGCCTGATGCCCGAAAGCTTCCGGGAGCTGGCGGAACATATTCACAAAAACCACCCGGGCATCCGCCTGATGGTTGACAACTGCTACGGTGAATTCGTGTGCCCGGAAGAACCTACCGATTACGGCGCGGATGTGTGTGTTGGCAGCCTCATCAAAAATCCCGGCGGCGGCATCGCACCCACCGGCGGATACGTGGCGGGCAGGAAGGATGATATTGAACGGATTGCAAGCCGTCTGACAGCTCCCGGGCTTGGACGTGAACTGGGTTCCTGTGAAGCCTCTTACCGTCCGTTCTACCAGGGACTTTTCATGGCTCCGCATACTGTGGCACAGGCGTTGAAAACCGCGATGCTGACCGCGCGTGTTTTCGAAAACCTGGGCTTCGAAACGACACCGCCGGCACTGGAAAAAAGAGCCGATATCATACAGGCCATCAAAATGATGACTGCGGAGAGGCTGGTGACCTTCTGCCAGGGACTGCAGGCGGCCAGCCCCGTGGACAGCATGTCCTCCCCGGAACCGTGGGAAATGCCCGGATATGATGATCCGGTGGTCATGGCAGCCGGAACCTTTGTGGCCGGCGCCAGTATCGAACTGAGCGCGGACGGGCCGATCCGTCCTCCGTTTACGGCCTATATGCAGGGCGGACTGACCTATACCCACGGTAAAATCGCACTGAAAGAAGTTCTGTCGCGGATGATGAACAATCAGAGCATCCATGTTGACAAATAACAGCCGGAAACATTATAATTTTATAGTACGCACAAATATAGTCAGGAGGGAATGGAATGGATCTTCAGGCCTTGAAAGAACAAGCCCGGCAGGTTCGCCGGGACATTATTACCATGACATCCAAAGCGGGCGCGGGGCATCCCGGCGGATCGCTTTCCTGTACAGATGTGCTGGTGGCGCTGTACTTCGATGTCATGAACGTGAGCCCTGAGAACGAAAAGGATCCCAACCGGGACCGTTTTGTCCTCTCGAAGGGACATGCCGCTCCTGCTTTGTACGGGACGCTCTGTGAGCGCGGCTATTTCGGCAGGGAAGAGTTTGACAAATTCCGCCAGCTGCACGGCATTCTGCAGGGACATCCTGATATCAAAAAGTGCCCCGGAGTGGATGCCTCCACCGGATCCCTGGGACAGGGCATTTCCATCGCGGTCGGTATGGCGCTGGGCGCAAAACATACCGGCAACAAGTGCCATGTTTACACCGTGATCGGTGACGGCGAAAGCCAGGAAGGCCTTGTATGGGAAGCCAGCATGGCCGCTGCGCACTACAAACTGGACAACCTGACCGTCATCCTGGACCATAACGGCCTGCAGATTGACGGCTCCAACGATGAAGTCATGAGCCTGGGCGATATCAAAGCCAAGGCAGTTGCCTTCGGATACGATGTAATTGAAGTTGTGGACGGAAATGACATGCAGCAGGTGCTGGATGCATTGAAAGCGCCGGCATGCCCCGGAAAGCCCCGCTACATTCTGCTGAACACGCTGAAGGGCAAGGGCGTCAGCTTCATGGAAGGCCAGGTCGGCTGGCACGGAAAAGCTCCGAACGCTGAACAGGCTGCTGAAGCGCTGAAGGAACTGGAGGGCTGAGAAAATGGAAAAGAAAGCTGTACGTGTCGCATATGGTGAAGCCCTTGTAAAGCTTGGCGAAACCAATGAAAAAGTAGTCGTGCTGGACGCGGACCTCGCTTCCGCCACGATGACCAACGGATTCAAAAAAGCATATCCGGACCGGTTCTTTGACTGCGGCATCGCCGAAGCCAATATGGTGGATATGGCTGCCGGTATGTCCACAATGGGTCTGATTCCTTTCTGTTCCACCTTCGCCGTATTTGCCGGCCGGAACTACGACCAGATCCGCAACGGCGTCTGTTATCCGAAATTCAATGTTAAGTTCGGCTTCAGCCACGCAGGCATTACTCTGGGTGAAGACGGCGGCAGCCACCAGGCGATTGAAGATCTGGCCCTGATGCGCGTCCTTCCCAACATGATCGTCTTTGTTCCTTCCGACGCAAACGAGTGTTACCAGTGCGTGGAAGCGGCAGCAAAGATTGAAGGCCCGGTATATATCCGGACCGCGCGACTGGCGACTCCTGTGTACGATCCGAGACCTTTCACTGTCGGGAAGGGCACCGTGATTAAGGACGGATCGGACTGTGTTATCTTTACTTGCGGCATCATGCTGGAGCATACGTTGGAAGCCGCGGATATCCTTGCGCAGAAGGGAATCAATGCAGCACTGGTTTCCTTCCATACGCTGAAGCCCTTTGATGAACAGCTTTGCCGTGAATATGCGGCCAAGTGCAAGAAGGTCTTCACGGTGGAAGAACATTCCGTGATCGGCGGTCTCGGAGATACCGTTGCACCGCTGATGATTGGCAACGGCGTTGAAACGTTCAAAAAGATCGGCATCAACGACGTATTCGGCCAGAGCGGAAAACCGGCTGACCTGCTTGTGGAATACGGACTGACCGGGCCGCAGATCGCGGACAACATCCTGAGCAGCCTGTAAGGAATGAATGGCCACAAAGTCCCTTCCCGTTTAAGGAGCGGGAAGGGATTTTTCAAAGGGAGGAAGAGAATATGTCTGAAATCGGTGAAAACCTGAAGAGCTTTCTGAAAAAAGGTATCGAGGTAATCGGAAACAAGGCCAGTGACCTGGCCTCCAATGCAAAACAAAAGGTAGGGGAATACAACCTGGCCAACGAGAAGAAGGATCTTTTCAGTGCGATCGGAAGCAAAATATACGATAACTACCTGAACGGCGATACCGTTCCGGAAGGCCTGGAAGAAGAACTGACTCGGATTACCGAAATTGACCAGGAACTCGAAGCCATCCGGGCTGAAAAAGAGAAAGCCGGGGAGTCTGCAGAGGGTGATGCCGGAGAACCCGGTGAACGGGTGCAGACAGAGGAAGAAGTTTCCGCAGAGGAACCTGCTGCCGCTGAGTATGCCGCGAAGGACGATTCGGATGTACCCGTCATTGAAATCGAAGAAGAAGCTGAAAAGGATAAGGTCGGAGAGTGCCCGCTGAGTTCGGCGATCAATGATCTTTTCGAGAACACGCCCCCGGTGGACAAAATGGTTGACAAGGTCAACAGTTCCCTGGATGATCTGGGAGAGAATCTGCGGAAGTTCTCCTCCGATTTTGACAAGAAGCTGAAAGATTTTTCCGATCAGATGATGGGAAAGGACGACAGCGATAAGTAGGAATGACTGAAACCGTTATGAGAGAAGCATAACGGCTGACGAATCCGAGACATCTGTCATCAGGAGGAACCCGGATGAGACATACCAGGCGATGGAAGATCCTGTTTCTCGCACTTGTATTTCTGTGTACAGGCACAGCCGCCGCAGCCGGCTCCGTTCAGACAGAGCTGAAAGAAGCGGAATGGACATGGGATGAATCCAGCATCGCTTCGTTTACCGGCAGCGTATCCTACGCAGAGCTTCCCTGCGAAAAACTGCTGCTCCGACTTTCATTCAAAACGGATCCCGAGTCGACGAACCGGGGAGACGTGGTGTTTCACACCGTCAACGGAAAGAAATTGACGATCCGGAAGCAGCAGCCGGAATACGTGTTTATGCCGGAAGACCTGAAAAGTTTTGATTTTACCGCGAACTGGAAGACACCTGAGAATGTGTTTTTCACCAGGGTGGAGATTACATTCCAGGTCTGTACGGAAGACGGAGAAACTGTGCTCGGGGAGAGCAAACTCCTGATGCAGCGGGATGCATCCGAACTGGCCAATAAGGAAGACGGAAAATTCCGGCTTCGGATTGATTTCTCGAAATGGACTTTTTGGGTTGCTGTTGCTGCCGGGATGATCTGGCTGCTGGCCATCGTGAGAATCCTGCTGAATCATAAAAGAATGAAATAAAGAAGGTGTCTGTATGCAGATTTACAACAGTTTGTCGAGAAAGAAAGAAGAATTCAAACCCATCCATGAAGGACAGGTCGGGATTTACGCCTGCGGGCCTACCGTATACAATTATTTCCACATCGGTAACGCGCGTCCGTTCATTACCTTTGACGTGCTGCGCCGGCAGCTGGAGCGGGAAGGATACAAGGTTACCTTTGTACAGAACTTCACCGACATTGATGATAAAATGATCCGCCGTGCCAATGAAGAAGGCATAACGGTAAAGGAACTGGCAGAACGTTTTATTGCCGAATACTATAAAGATGCCGGCGCACTGGGAATCCGTCCCGCCACCGTTCATCCGAAAGCTACGGACCATATCACGGAAATCATCGATCTTGTAACAAGACTTATTGAGAACGGCCACGCTTATGCTACGCCCTCCGGTGACGTGTATTACCGCGTATCCGCGTTTCCCGGATACGGAAAATTGTCCGGGCAGCGGATGGAAGACCGGGAAGCAGGCGCCAGTGATCGGCTGGACGTGGAAACGGAGAAAGAGGCACCGGAGGACTTTACCCTTTGGAAGGCCCAAAAGCCCGGAGAACCGGCCTGGGACAGCCCGTGGGGAAAAGGACGGCCGGGCTGGCATATTGAATGCTCTGCAATGAGCATGAAATATCTCGGTGAAACATTCGATATTCACTGCGGCGGAAAGGACCTGCTGTTCCCGCATCATGAGAATGAAATTGCCCAGAGTGAGGGGGCAACAGGGCTGCCTTATGTCCATTACTGGATGCACAACGGCTTTATCAACGTTGACAACCAGAAGATGAGCAAGAGCCTGAATAACTTTTTTACCGTACGCGATATTTCAAAGGAATATGATCTGGAAGCGGTGCGCCTTTTCATGCTGAGTTCCCACTATCGCAGCCCGATAAATTTCAGCCGGGATCTGATTGAGGCAGCGAACGCCAGCCTGAACCGGCTGTATACCGCCCGCGACCACCTGCGCTTTTGCGCGGAACACGGGGAGGACCGGCCGGAAAACGAGGACGAGAAAACTTTCGCAGAGCGCCTCAAGGGCTATGAAAAACGCTTTGATGATGCGATGGATGACGACCTGAACACTGCTGATGCGCTTGGAGCTGTCTTTGAACTGGTGAAGGACGCAAACATTACCGTAAACGAGAAAACATCGAGGACGTCTGCACAGAAAGCCCTGGACAGCCTGATGGCGGTCTGCAGCGTGCTCGGCATCCTGACGAAGGAAAGCGAAGAAATCCCGGCCGAAATTTCTGCAATGGCTAAGGAACGGGAAGAGGCCCGGAAGAATAAGGACTGGAAGAAAAGCGACGAGCTTCGGGACGCGCTGAAAGAGGCTGGCTACGTTGTGGAAGACACAAAGAACGGCCAGAAGATCCGGAAAAATGTCTGACAAAATGAAAAAGAGGATCGGATTGTTCCTGCTTCCGGCAGCAATCCTGATCCTGCTGGCCGGAATGCTCCCGCTGCATGCGCCTTCCGGCGCAAAGTATACCGGGACGGCACAGGAGCCTGTACGTGCGGATCCGCTGCCGCTGCTTTCCGAACAGGATGGGTTCAACACCGGAAACGCGGAAACACTTTCCGGATATCCCGGTATCGGGGAAGCGACAGCAGCCGCCATCCTGGCGGAGCGAAGGGAGAACGGAAGATTCTGGTTTCCCGAAGATATCCTGGCTGTGAAAGGGATCGGCGAAAAGAAGCTTGAACAGATCCGTCCGCTGATGATTACCGGAACAGGAGAAAGAGAGGAATAACATGCCTTATCGTGCTTTGTACAGACAATGGCGTCCAAAGGATTTCTCTCATGTTGTCGGTCAGCATGCCGTAATTGATACGCTGCGAAACCAGGTCGTGAACGATCGGATTGCCCATGCGTATCTTTTCTGCGGGTCCAGGGGCACCGGCAAGACTTCCACGGCGAAGATTCTTGCACGGGCCATTAACTGTGAGCATCCGAAAAACGGCGATCCCTGCGGAGAATGTCCGAACTGTATCCGGATGGAAAACGATGAAAGCCTGGATGTGATCGAGATCGACGCGGCCAGCAACAACGGCGTTGATGAGATGCGTGACCTGCGCGATACCGTCAAATATCCGCCGCAGTTCGGCCGGTATAAGGTGTACATCATCGACGAAGTACACATGCTTTCCACATCTGCTTTCAACGCACTGCTGAAGACCCTGGAAGAACCGCCGGCACACATTGTATTCATCCTGGCCACCACGGAACCGCAGAAGCTTCCGGAAACGATTCTGAGCCGCTGCCAGCGATTTGACTTTGGACGGCTGTCTGTATCTGAGATACAGTCACGGCTCCACGAAGCGGCAGAAGGCTGCGGGGCGAATGTGAGCAACGGAGCCCTGATGGTTATCGCACGGGCTGCGGAAGGCGGTATGCGTGACGCGCTGAGCCTGCTGGATATGTGCCTCGGATACGGGAACGACATCAATGAACAGATGGTTCGGCAGATCCTCGGTACCTGTGACCGCTCTTTCCTTTTCAGCTTTGCAGAACGGATGGCAGAAGCTGATTCCGGTGCTCTGTTCATGATGATCGACCAGCTGATGCGGGATGGAAAAGATCCGGCTGTATTCCTGAAGGATATCAGTTTTCATATCCGGACGCTGATCCTGGCGAAATGCTGCCCGGAGGAAATCAGCGCTATCCTGGACCTGACAGAGGAAGACGCCGGTGAATTCCGGCGGCAGGCAGACACGTTCACTGTAACGCGGCTGATGAAAATCCTGGATCTGTTCATGAATGCTGAAAACGAGATGCGGTATTCTTCTTCCGCACGTCTCTGCCTGGAAAATGTTTGTCTGAAGTGCTGTATACGGACGCAGGAAGCGGATCCACAGGCGCTGAATGACCGGATTGAAACGCTGGAGAAGAAAATCGAAGAGCTGACGCGAAGACTGGAAAACGGGGAGATCAAAATCACGTCGTTCGCTGTGCCGCGGGAAGGCACAAAGGAAACAGCTGCCGCCGAACGCAAAAAAACGTCAGCACCATCAAAGCCGGCTGCACCCGAAAAAACTGCCGGATCCGGGGAATTCGCTAAAGCATGGACAGAGGTGATGAACCGGCTGGCCAGCGAGGCACCAGCCATCTGGAGCCTGCTGACGCAGGGGACCGCAACCATGGCGGATGCCGGAACCAACACGATTCGCTGGATGCCCGGAAAAGCTGACGGATCCGCATTCTTCACCAGCACGCTGAACAAAGAGGAGAAGAAAGGGAAAGTACTCCAGATTCTGAAGGAAATCACCGGAAACGACTATAACCTTACGGCGGTGGACTTTGCAGAGAATACCGCATCAGCGAAGAACAGCGAAGAAGAATATATCAACAGTCTCTACAGTACGTTCGGAAAAGAACCAGTTGACATTGTGGAACAGCTGTAAAAGAAAAAGCAGGCAAAACGCCTGCTTTTTGACTGGAACCGGATCAGTTCAGTTCCTGTGCGTCGTTTTCAATCTGGACTTCCTCAACGCTGCGGATGGCCCAACGGGCAACCACCATTGCGGTATTATCGCGGCCGACGGACAGCTTGACGGTATCGTCCTGCACACCGGTGATGGTGCCGTAAATACCGCCGATGGTGCAGATGCGGTCACCGGCCTTCAGATTGTTGAGCATTTCCTTAACCTGTTTGTCTTTTTTCCGCTGCGGCCGGATCATCATGAACCAGAAGATCACGAAAACCAGCACCAGCGGGCCAAAGGTGAACAACAGAGAAACGACAGGGCTGACCTCCTGGGCAGCAGCGGTGGCAGCAGCGGTAGGAGCCGCGGCAGCAGCGCCTTCAGCAACGGCTGATCCCAGACCAAGAATACTCTCTAACATGGAGTGCGCTCCTTTCAAAATCATAGAGGAATTATAGCAAAAGAAAGGCCCTCACACAAGAGTGTATGCTGAATAAGTACAAAACAGTACATTAAAGATGGGTGGCTGCAACACTGCGGGTAGCGATAATATCCGCACCGGTACCCAGTACGTCTGGAACGATGACATCCCCGGCGGAGACAGGAGCAGTAACGGAAACATCGCCAAGTACCTGCATGATCGCGGCAATTTTCTCTTTCGGAACAGGGCCGGATGTTTTGACAGACAGCGGAAGATTGCTTCCGGAAACAGGAATCACAGCAGTAATCACACGCAAAGGTTCCGTACATTCCTGCTTCGCATAGACAGCACCACGCGGACAGGTATTGCCGGTAACAGAAACAAAACTTCCATCCGCAGCGAGAGAAACTGTCATACGGCAGCCGACTGGACAATTGATACAAGTAATTACTTTATCCATTGTTTTTTTCACCTTCAATTCTGACTGTGATGGTATCACCGGACAATGTGCTGAAAACTTCTTTTTTGAGGGTCAGGACTGCCATCTCGCCCGGCGTGTATATCATGGCTTTTTTCCGGAGTATTTCCTGCCCGCCGCACTCCACAACGGCGGCTGCGTTCCGGAAGACATCAGACGGACGGAACATAAGCTGTACATCCTCCTGCGGCGCGGCAGAGATGCGCTGCGGTACCGTGCCACGCACACCTGTACCGTCGCAGACGGCAAACCGCGCTTCTGCATGGGAGGGATTGCGAATGAATGCAGCTGCAGCCTTACCGGCTTTGAAGGATTCATTGGAAACATGATCGACCAGGTCATGTACATGAAGCACATTGCCGCAGGAGAAAATCCCGGGAACGGATGTTTCCAGGTTGTCGGAAACGACAGGTCCGGATGTCAGGGGAGATATTTCAACGCCGGCGCCCTGGGATAGTTCGTTTTCAGGGATCAGACCGCAGGAAAGAAGCAGCGTATCGCAGTCGAAATGAATTTCTGTTCCCGGAATCGGGATGCGTTTTTTATCCACCTGCGCAATCGTGATGCCGTCAAGACGTTCACGGCCATGAATCTCCGTGACTGTATGCTGCAGGTAAAGCGGAATTCCGTAATCTTCCAGGCACTGGACGATATTGCGGTTCAGGCCAGAGGAATAAGGCATGATTTCAACGCAGGCGAGGACTTTTGCGCCTTGCAGCGTCATCCTGCGGGCCATGATCAGGCCAATATCGCCTGAACCAAGAATTACAACCCTTTTTCCGGGCATAAAGCCTTCCAGATTTACAAAGCGCTGTGCGGTACCGGCAGAATAGATTCCGGCGCAGCGGGTGCCGGGTGTACACAGGGCACCGCGGGGACGTTCCCGGCAGCCCATGGCGAGAATGACGGCGCCGGCCTGGATGCGGCGGAAACCTTTGGAGGCGGATACGCACGTAATGACACGCTGATCGGAAACAGACAGAACGGTGGTGCCGCATTCAACAGGAATATTCAGTTCCCGGATACGGTCGATATCCCGCTGCGCATATTCCGGGCCTGTCAGCTCTTCGTGAAAACGATGCAGGCCGAATCCGTTATGAATACACTGACGAAGAATGCCGCCGGGCTCCTGCTCGCGTTCGAGGATCAGGATGGATTCAATTCCTTCCTCCCGGGCAGAAATGGCAGCTGCCAGGCCAGCCGGTCCGGCACCGACGATCAGGAGATCAACATACTGTTTATTCATTTACGGAGCCTCCCTTCAGGAAAGATGCAAGCGTACCGGACAGCAGATAACTGTCCCCGCCATCTTTCGTAATCTGAGCAAGCGGGATTCCTGTTTCCTCGGAAATAATCTGTGCGACGCGGGGCGAACAGAAACCGCCCTGGCACCGTCCCATGCCGGCTCTTGTCCTCCGTTTCACTCCGTCAATGGTCTTCGCGCCGACAGGACGGCGGATTGCTTGACGGACTTCCGCTTCCGTGACACATTCACAGCGGCAGACAATATTGCCGTATTCTGGATTGCTTTCCACGGCCGCATTTCGCTGTTCATCCGTCATTTCATGGAAAGGAACGGGACGGCGGGGCAGGGAAACAACTGCGTTTTTTCTCTTCAGGGACATGGATGCGGCAATCATTTCGGAGAGCTCCAGGCCAACAGCGGGCGCAGAGGAAAGGCCAGGGCTTTCGATACCGATTGCTTCAAAAGCATTGGCGGCACCTGAAACCGGGCCAACAAGAAAATCATCAGTCGACAGATGGGCACGGATGCCACTGAAGTTTGTGATGTTAGTACGGATGGATGCACCCGGCCATGTACGGCGTGCTTTTTCAAGAACATCAGAGAGGCCTTCAGAGGTTGTGGCAGTATCCAGGGGATCAGGAATATCCTCCGCGTTGGGACCCAGCAGGAGATTGCCGTGAACCGTCGGGGAGACCAGGACACCCTTGCCCATAACCGACGGGCACTGGAAGATGGTGCGCGAGAAAGGAAGAACCGGCGCACGGTCAAGAAGATAATACTGCCCCCTCCGATGGGTCATATGCAGCGGAAAATCGGAAATCAGGTTATGAAGATCAGCGCCGGAGGAACCGGCACAGTTTACAAATACTTTACAGGAAACAGATTCACCCTTTCCGGTCCGGGCAAGCCAGCCTTCTCCCGTTTTTTCAACAGCTGTGACAGTCTGGCCTAAAAGGAAGGAAACGCCATTCAGGGCCGCTTCATCTGCGAGGGCAAAAGCCAGCTCATACGGGCTGACGATCGCACTTTCCGGTACATCGAGAGCACCGGCGATATCCGGATTCAGGGAAGGCTCAAGGCGAAGTGCCTCATCCCGTGAAAGGATGCGGAGACCTTTGACACCGTTGCTTTCACCTCTTTGAAGCAGCACGTACAGGGTATCCAGATCCTTCGCGTCAAACCCGATGACGAAAGCACCGCATTTCCGGTACGGTACGGAAAGCGATTCACAGAGGGAAGAGAAAAGCGCGGCGCCTCGAACATTGTAGTGTGCCTTCAGTGATCCCGGAACCGCGTCATAACCTGCGTGGACAATTCCGCTATTGGCTTTTGTGGCGCCTTCAGCAATGTCTGAGCCGCGGTCCAACACCAGGATGCGGGCATCATAACGGCTCAGTTCCCTGGCGAGAGCCGTGCCGGTAATTCCTGAACCGACGATCAGAATATCTGTATCAAACATTATGCAATTACCTCCGATCTATATATAGAAATATACCATAATCTGGGCGCAACTGCAATGAGCAGGAGGATCGCGGTGTTGCGAATGAAAAAGAGGAATGGTATAATCTTAAGGATAATGGATATGGAGGTTGAGATAAATGATTACCACAATCTGCATGAATCCCAGCTTTGACAGGACTGTTGAAATCGATACACTGCAGATTGGTCAGGTGAACCGGATCGGAAACGCACGGATTGATCTCGGTGGAAAAGGGATCAATGTTGCGGTTGTGGCTGAACGCCTCGGACTGGATGTACAGTGCCTTGGCCTGATGGGCAAGGACGGTTCTGAAGAGCTGACATCCCTGATTGAGAAAGAGAACCTGAAGCATTCTTTTCAGGTTATTCCGGGTCACGTGCGGACAAATACGAAAATTGTCAGCAAATGCGGACAGGGCGTTACTGAACTGAATGAGCCCGGTCCTGTTGTGGATCAGGCCGCACTGGAAAGCTTCTTTCGGATGGCTCGCGAAAAAACGGCAGACAGCGATATGGTTGTGTTGACCGGAAGTCTGCCGCCCGGATGCCCGGAGGGGACATACAGAGACCTCCTGAAAATCCTGGAAGGAAAGAAATGTATCCTGGATACAGAGGGGAAGGAACTGGAGCTTGCAGCGAAAGGTGCCTGTCCCTATCTGATCAAGCCGAACCTGAAGGAAATGGAAGCAACGCTCGGCATGGAACTGCGTACGATGCGGACGATCCGTGACGCTGCGCTGATTTTTATCCGGCTGGGTGTCGAGCATGCCGTGGTCTCCATGGGCGAGATGGGTGCGATGTATGTTTCAGCGGAGAAAACGCTGTTCGCGCCTGCGCTCCGCGTGGAAACGAAGTCTACCGTCGGTGCCGGGGATGCCATGATCGGCGGAATGCTGCTCGGGTATGAAAAGGAAAAGAATATGGCAAAGGCTTTCCGCTATGGAATTGCCGCCGGAGCGGCCAGCGTGATGACAGAAGGCACGCAGCTGATCGTAAGGGAAGATTTTGAACGGCTCCTTGAGATGGTCAAAATCCAGGAAGTATAAATATGATTTTTCACAGATACAGGGCAGAGCATACAGACGGCGTGATCGATCTTGTTCCGATTCACTTTACTCCTCCTGATCCCTCCATGGGGTTCGGCAGGGAACAGATCTGGCGGATCACCCTGCATAACTGCCGGGGAGAAATCGGGCAGATCAGTTACCGGGACGGAGAAAGCCGCTGCATATATTATTTCGGGCATATCGGCTATCATATTGATCCGCCCTACCGTGGCCACCATTATGCCAGGCGGGCCTGCCTCCTGCTGAAGAAGGAAATCCGTCTGGGTGGCAAGAACTCGGTGGTCATTACATGTGATCCGGATAACCAGCCAAGCAGAAAGACGTGTGAAGCGCTTCAGTGCTGCTGGGAAGGAATTACCTCCGTTCCGGAGGATATCCGGAAAAAATATGAAATCAGTGCTGAAAAATGCCGGTATATCTGGATGATTCCGGCGGAGCAGGACGAAAGATGACGAAAAACATTTGCGGAACGGAAGTGTCCTATACACTGCAGGGGAGCGGGAGCGGAAAGTTGCTGCTTCTTCATGGATGGGGTTGCGACGGTAAATTGATGCAGCCCGTGGCGGATGCTTTCACGGATCGGTTCCAGGTGCTGATTCCCGATTTTCCGGGACACGGAAAAAGTGGCAGGCCACCGGAGCCCTGGGGCGTGAAGGAATATGCGGAGTGTATCCGGACACTGCTTGAGGAGACTGGATTTTTACCCTGCAGCGTGATTGCACACAGCTTTGGATGCCGCGTAGCCGCAATTCTGGCAGCGGAACATCCGGAACTGTTCAGGAAAATCATTTTTACCGGTGGCGCCGGAATCCGGAAGACACCATCCACTGAAGCGCAGAAAAGAACCGAACACTATAAAAAGCTGAGAGGGCTGGCCGAAAGCTTCGGGAAAATTCCGCTCATGCATTCCGCGGCGGAAAAGATGGAGGATCACCTTCGCAAAAAGTATGGAAGCCCGGACTATAATGCGCTGGACGAAGAGATGCGCAAGACGTTCGTGAAGGTTATCAGCCAGGATCTGACGGAATATTACTCGCGCTTCCAGTCGAGCACACTCCTGATCTGGGGGGATGCCGATACAGAGACCCCTCTCTGGATGGGGCAAAAAATGGAAGAACTGATTCCTGATGCGGGCCTTGTCATCCTCGAGGGTGGGAGCCATTTTGCCTACCTGGAACAGGCCACGCGGTTTAACCTGATTGCGAACCATTTCCTGAAGGAGGAAGCCTGATATGATCCAGATGATCCTTCTGTTTATGGCTCTCGCAGCCGGATGCCTGCTTTCCGGCAGAATCCTGATCCACTATTTCCAGCTGGAAAGCTATCAGTTTCCAGGATATTTTCGCTCGCTGAAAAGAAACCAGGCGAAAGTTATCCTGCCCGGAGCGCTGATGACCTTCCTTTTTACCCTGTCTTTCCTGCTGCTGTACCTTATTTTCAAGGCATTCACCTGGCCTTTTTTCATCATCGAGATTGTTATCCTGGTTGCCGGGGGATATTTTATCGGCAGGAGATGCTCCGAGAAAAACGCAAAGAAGGCCCTGGCCTTCACACCAAGAATCAAACGGCTGTACGGTGTTGCGTTTGTTGTGTTCACAGGATTGCCTCTGCTGCTCTTTGTCCTTTGGAATACCGCCAACGCCGGTCAGCTGCTGAACCGCCTGAAGCTGGCGCTGATTCTTGCTTTCCCTGCGTTTCTGCCCCTGTGGGTCGCGCTTGCCGGTCTTCTGGCATGGCCGATTGAAAAGGGAATCAGCGAATTGTATTTCAGGGATGCGCAGCGCATCCTGAAACAGCGGAGGGACCTGATCCGGATCGGGATTACCGGAAGCTGGGGAAAGACAAGTGTGAAGTTTATTCTCGGAACCCTTCTGGAAGAGAAATATCATACGCTGGTAACACCGGCCAGTTTCAATACGCCGATGGGCGTCACAAAGGTTATCCGGACAAAGCTTGAACCCGGACATCGCGTTTTCGTTTCTGAAATGGGCGCGCGGCATGTGGGGGATATCAAGGAGATGTGCCGGCTTGTCCGTCCGGAAATCGGAATCATCACATCCGTCGGGCCGCAGCACCTGGATACATTCAAAACGGTGGAACGGGTCACCAGGACGAAGTATGAACTGATCGAAGCACTTCCCGCGGAAGGGTTTGCCGTATTCGCGGATGACGCAGGGATTTGCCGTGAACTGTATGAGAAGACGGAAACGGAGAAAATGATTTCCGGCCTGGACCCCTCAAAAGATGATGTATGGGCAGAGGGAATAAGGAGTACTGGAGAAGGCAGTACTTTCCTCCTGTGCACGAAAGACTTGCGGATTCCCTGCAAAACCGCGCTGCTGGGCGAACTGAATATCCGGAATATTCTTGTCTGTGCCTGCGTTTGCCTGAAACTTGGCATGACAGGAGAGCAGATTGCCAGAGGGATTGAGAAAATTCGTCCGGTGGAACACCGGCTTCAGCTGATTCCAAATCCGGGTGGAATGACGGTCATTGACGACGCATTCAACAGCAACATCAAGGGTGCCATACAGGCGTTTCGCGTGCTGAAGGAGATGAGCGGAACCAGGATCCTGGTGACACCTGGTATGGTGGAACTTGGCGCACAGGAAGCGGCGATGAACCGTGAATTCGGTAAAGCGGCTGCAGATTGCTGCGATTACGCGCTCCTGATCGGAAAAAAACGCAGCGCGGCCATTTCGGAAGGACTGACTGAAAACGGTTTTCCCAAAGAACGGATTGTGGTGCTGAACAGCCTTTCAGAAGCAACAGAATGGCTGCAGAAAAACGTCCGGGCCGGCGATACGGTACTGTTTGAAAACGATCTGCCGGACAACTATACTGAATAAACCGGAGGAATCAGGATGAAAAAGCAGATAGGTGTTATCTTCGGAAGCCGGAGCTGCGAGCGGGAGGTATCCATCATCAGCGCGGTGCAGCTGATGCGGTATGCAGACACGGAAAAATATGATATCATTCCTGTTTATATCGATGAAAATGGCTCCTGGTATACAGGGGAAGTGCTGAAGGATATCCGGACGTTCAAGAATTTCAATCCGGATACAAAGGGAATCCGAAAGGTTTTTCCTGACCTGGAAAGCGGATCCGGTGCGCTGCTTTACCTGAACAGGGGAAGCGGCCTGCTCGCAAAAGAAAAAATAGAAATTGCGGCCAGAATTGACGTGTATGTGATTGTAATGCACGGAATGAACGGCGAGGACGGTACGCTTCAAGGCCTGTTTGAACTGGCAAATGTGCCCTATACTTCCACAGGCGTTACCGGAAGCGCAATCGGTATGGACAAAATTGCAATGAAGCAGTTCTTCAGGGGTGCCGGCCTCCCTGTGCTGCCCGGAGTGTGGTTTACCCGTCGGGAATTCGGGGAAAAGCCGGATGCGGTTGTTTCCGAAGTTGCAGGGAAGCTGGGCTATCCTGTATTCGTGAAGCCGGCAAACCTTGGATCCAGTATCGGTGTCAGCCGGGCAGACAATGAAGAGGAATTGAAGGACGCACTGGAACTGGCCTTTGAATACGACCGGCGCGTGTTGGTTGAGAAAGGCCTTGACAAACCAATTGAGCTGAACTGCAGCGTGCTCGGATATGATGGCGAAACGGCCGCATCTCCGATTGAAATGCCCCTGAACCACGATGAATTCCTTGATTTCAGGGACAAGTATCTCGGCGGGAACGGGACCAAAGGGATGGCCAGCCTGTCCCGGGTACTGCCCGCGCCGATTGAAGACAGCCTGAAGGAAAAAGTACAGGCGCTCAGCAGGGAGATTTTCCGACTGATGGACTGCAAGGGCGTTGTCCGGATTGACTATATGTTTGACCGGATCAGCGAGGAAATCTATATTACCGAGATCAATACGATCCCCGGAAGCCTCGCTTTCTACCTGTGGGAAAATGACGGGATGCCCTACAAAACACTGATTGACAAAATGATCGATTACGCTGAAAAGGCGCATGCGGATAAAACCAGGAACAATTACGCCTACAACAGCGATATCCTGAAGAATGCTTCCTTTGGAACAAAAGGCGCAAAGGGAGCAAAAGGGGCCAAGCACGCCTGACGGAAAGAATCAGATAATCAGGAGGGGAGACACATGCTGGAAAGAATCCAGTCCTCTTCAGATCTGAAACAACTGAATGATCAGGAGCTGACCCTGCTGTGCGAAGAGATCCGGCAGGAACTGATACGCACTGTATCTGAAAACGGCGGACACCTTGCATCCAATCTTGGCGTTGTGGAGCTGACGGTTGCATTGCACAAGGTTTTCAACACTCCGGAGGATAAAATCGTATTTGATGTCGGCCATCAGAGCTACGTGCACAAAATGATTACAGGGAGATACGGACAATTTGGCACGCTGCGGCAATTCGGCGGACTGTCCGGTTTCCCCAAGCGTGCAGAGAGCGAATACGACTGCTATGAAACCGGACATGCCAGCACAGCCATCTCCGCAGCGCTGGGTTTCTCCCGTGCCCGCGACTACAGGCATCAGAATCATCGGGTGATTGCGGTTGTCGGGGATGGCGCCATGACCGGAGGAATGTGCTACGAGGCACTGAACGATGCCGGAAATGCCCGGACCCAGCTTACGGTCATCCTGAATGACAATGAAATGAGTATTGCACCGAATGTGGGTGCGCTTTCCTCCTACCTGACGCATCTCCGGATCAGTGCCGGATGGCAAAGTACAAAAAAGACAGTGCGAAGACTTTCCGGCTTTCCGGTCATCGGAAAACTGGTTTACCGTACGATTCACGGTACAAAGAAAATTCTGAAATCCATGATGCTCCATAATACCGATGTGGGCTTTTTTGAAGCACTTGGATTCCAGTATTTCGGGCCGATCAACGGACATGACCTGAAAAGTCTTGAAGAGACACTGGAGCAGGCAAAAAAGAACAACGGGCCCTGCGTTATTCATGTGCTGACGAAAAAGGGCTACGGATATGAAGAAGCCGAAAAACGTCCGGAAGCCTTCCATGGGACGCCGCCGTTCTATATTGAGACCGGAAACCGTATGAAAGAACCTGATTTTCCGTCTGCAGGTCACCGGATGGCAGACCGCCTTTCCGAAATCGCGGAGAAGGATAGCCGGGTTATTGCTATCACAGCAGCGATGCCGCTCGGAACCGGACTGGATCATTTTGGTGAAAAATTTCCCGAACGGCTGATTGATGTCGGTATCGCGGAGGAACATGCTGCGACAATGGCAGCCGGGCTTGCAGCAGGTGGCATGAGACCCTACTTTGCCGTATATTCAAGCTTTTTCCAGCGCTGCTATGACCAGATGATCCACGATGTATGCATGCAGCATCTTCCTGTGATTTTCCTGCTGGACCGCAGTGGAATCGGAGGTGAGGACGGGCAGACCCATCATGGCGTGTTTGATTATTCCGCGCTGATCCCGATTCCCGGAATGACAGTTCTATCTCCTGCTGACGCGGACGAACTGTGCGACATGATTTCATGGACCATCTGCCAGGATGGCCCTGTTGCCATCCGATATGGCAAGGACGGCGACCGGCTTCCTGCTGGGAGGACAGCGGATCGCGGATTTGTTCCAGGCAGGTGGAATGTGCTTGCGTCGGGTAAAGATGTGAAACTGCTTGCGGCCGGGGGAATGGTACGAACAGCGCTGGCTGCGGCAGAAATACTGCGGAAGCAGGGGGTCGAAGCGGAGATTGTAAACTGTTCCAGCATCAAACCGCTGGATGAAGAATACCTGAAGCAGACAGACGGGAGCCCCGTTATCACGATGGAGGAACATATGACAGCCGGAGGATTCGGCGAATATGTTACGGAACGGTGCCGTCAGCTGGGGCTGAAAGCGCCCAAAGACTGCATCGGCATCTCTGATATGTTTATTCCGCACGGAAAACACAGTGAGCTGCTGGAATACGCAGGCCTTTCGGCGGATCAGGTTGCCGGACGTATCCTGAAGGTGCTGGGGAGGACGGAAACTTGAAAGAAAAAGAACGGGCAGATACCGCTCTGGTAAAACGGGGACTGGCTACGAGCCGTGAAAAGGCACAGGCCATGATTATGGCCGGAGAAGTTTACGTGGATGAAAGGAAAATCAATAAATCTTCCGAAAACATCCTGCCGAATGACAATTTGATTGTCAGGGAATCATCTGTAAAATACGTCAGCCGCGGTGCCCACAAGCTTGAAAAGGCGGTCCGTGTTTTTTCCGCAGACCTGAAAGATCATGCGGTGATGGATGTAGGCGCAAGTACAGGAGGGTTTACAGATATCTGCCTGCGGAGCGGTGCCAGGCATGTTTACGCGATTGACGTCGGATACGGACAGCTGGACTGGAAGCTGCGCAATGACCCGCGCGTTACCGTGATGGAACGTACAAACGCCAGGTATCTGACGAAAGATATGTTTCCGGATCCTCCGGATACCGCGGTCATGGATGTCAGCTTTATTTCCATCCGACTGATTATTCCGGTCCTTTTTGAAATCCTCGGAGAGAAGGGAAAACTGTATACGCTGATCAAACCCCAGTTTGAAGCCGGAAGAGACAAAATCGGAAAAAACGGAGTAGTACGGGACAGTGAAACGCACGAGGAAGTGCTGAACGGAATTATTCAGTTTGCCGAAGAAAAAGGACTGCATGTATATCATATGGATTTTTCCCCGATTACCGGACCGGAGGGCAATATCGAATTCCTGGCTGAAATTTCCGGAGCCATTCCAGGTAATCCAATCATCGGCAGTGATGAAGTTCACAGAATTGTTGCAGATGCACACAGCCAGCTGATTCGCGGGAAAGCGTAACCGCTCAGAAGAAGTTCCACGGTTCCGCCTGTGGCGGAGAGGAACGGAAGGTCAGCGTTTTCCCGGAACCGAACGGATCCGGGAAAGAAAGCCCTGAAGCCCACAGTGCGGGATAAGGGGCTTTTATTTTGCTTCCGTAGCGCGCGTCCCCATAAAGCGGCATTTTTCGGGAAGCAAACTGAATGCGGATCTGATGAGTGCGGCCTGTATGCAGGAGGATGCGCATCAGATGAAAGGAAAGGCCAGAGATCTGTGCGGAAGCGAGATATTCCCAGTCACAGGAAGCTTCCTTTACGCCTTTGCGCTTGGTTTTAACGACATAGGTTTTGTTGGCTTTCGTGTCGTGGTAAAGGAAATCACGGAAAGTTCCGGAGGACTCCGCAGCATCAGATCGCACAACCGCAAGGTATTCCTTATGGGCTTTACCGTCCGAAAGCAATACGGACAGGGAACGGGCGGCTGCAGCGGATTTGGCAAGGACAATCAATCCTCCGGTTCCCTGGTCCAGCCGGTGAACCGGGTAAAGGGAAGGATAATGATACTGTGCACAGAGAAGGGCGGGGAGTCCTTCTGCTTCGGATCGGATACCTGGCTCCTTGACACAGACCAGGAAATCCGCATTTTCATATATGATTTCATTCTCCAAAGCAGATCAGTCCTCCGGCAAATCTTTTTCCGGCAGCCGGAATGAATTCCGGACACGAAAAATTCATTATTCTTGAATAAATATACACCGCATGATAAAATACTGTCAATCCAGCGAGAGGAGCGATGTCTTCTTGTTCAGGAAAATCGGCCTGATTACCAATCCGGACAAAGCAGAGGCAGTCCGGATGGCGGGCGTTGCCGCATCCTTTTTCTCTGAAAACAACATTGAAACCGTATATCTGCAGGATGAAAAAGATGATCTGGACAGCGTGGACCTGATCCTGACATTCGGCGGAGACGGAACATTCCTGATCGGCGCGCGGATGGCCATGGCGCATGAAATCCCCCTGATGGGAATTAATCTTGGAACGGTCGGTTTCCTGACCGAAGAAGAGCCGGAACATCTGACGGAATGCCTGAAAGCCATTCTGAACGGCGATTATCAGATGGAAGAACGCTTTTTGCTGAATGTACGTCTGCCGGATGGAAGGTGCATTCCTGCACTGAACGACGCTGTGGTTACCCGCGGAGGTTTCGCACGGCTGATTCAGGTGGAATGCAGCGTAAACGGGGAACTGTTCGGAACCTTCACTGCGGACGGAATGATTGCGGCTACGCCTACCGGGTCAACAGGTTATTCGCTTTCCGCCGGCGGGCCAATTGTGCAGCCCGGCATGAACTGTATTATCCTGACACCGGTGTGTGCCCACAGCCTTCAGACATGTCCCTGTGTAGTGGCGGAAACCTCTGAAATATCTTTCCGCCTTCATCCGGAAAGGAAACAGACCGCGGAGCTGCAGATCGACGGAATGGATTGCGCAAAGCTGGAAGCCGGCGATGAGATTATCATAACAGGATCCGAACGAAAAATATGCCTTCTCCGGATTCATCCTTACCACTTTTTTTCTCTTGTCCGGAGCAAGTTGATTGAATGGGGTTCTAAATACTGAGAAAGCAGGTTGTGCAATGAAAACAGACAGGCAGAACGAAATACTGCGGCTGATCGAGAACGAAGAGATTGAAACGCAGGAAGAGCTGGCCAACCGCCTGCGGGAAATAGGGTATAAAGTTACGCAGGCTACTGTTTCCCGTGATATCAAGGATCTCCGCCTGATCAAGATTGCCGGCCGCCAAAGCGATTACCGCTATGCGAAACCCGGACGCCATGAATTGCAGGCGAACGACCGGATGATCCGGTTGCTGTCAGATTCCACCCTCAGCGTGGATTATGCCGGACAGATGGTTGTGATCAAAACGCTCAGCGGATCTGCTAATGTGGCAGCGGAAGCAATTGATACCATGAACTGGAAGGAAGTACTCGGCACGATCGCCGGAGACAATACGATATTCCTTGCTGTACGTAACGAAAACGATACGGCTGAAATTGCGGACAGGATCCGGAAACTGGCCGGAAAAGAATAACCGGAAGAAAAGAGAGAATACATGATTCGCACGCTGATTATCCATAATGTGGCGCTGATTGAGCATATTACCGTATCCTTTCATGAGGGCATGGTGGTTCTGTCGGGCGAAACGGGTGCCGGCAAGAGCATCATTGTGGATGCTGTCACACTGCTTCTTGGAGGCAGAGCTGACCGGGAGCTGATCCGTACGGGATGCGAGAAAGCCTCTGTTGAAGCTGAATTTGAAACCGAACCCGGAAACGCCTGTGCGGACATCCTCGGCAGGGAGCAGATCGATTATGACGGACAATCCCTGACGTTTTACCGTGAAATCTCCATGACCGGTCGGAATATCTGCCGGATTAACGGAGTTCCTGTTCCCGTTTCTGTCCTGAAGGAAACGGCAGCCTGCCTGCTGAATCTCCACGGACAAAGTGAACATCAGTTCCTGGCAGATGAGGAGAAGCATTTGTCATACCTTGACCTGATGGGCGATGAATGTCATCAGTTGCTGCTGACTGAAATTGCGGAGGCTTACCAACGGTTTATCACAAATCACAGGGCTTACGCAAAGATCGTCAAAATGAATGAAACAAGGGAACGCAGAGAGGATATCCTGAAGCGTGAACTTGAAGAAATGCATAAAGCTGCCGTACAGCCCGGAGAGGAAGAGAAACTGGCAGAAGAATCCCGCCTGCTTCACAAGGCTTCCCGTATTCATGAGAAGATCAGCCTGATCTGCGCTTTGACCGGTGATGGCGGAGACCGTCCGGACGCGCTTCATAATCTTCAGACTGCCGCAAAGGAACTCAGAAATCTGAGCGGTGAGGATCCGGCGTTTGATAAAGCAGCGGAAAAATGCGAAAGTCTTTATTATGAACTGGAAGAAGTAATGCAGGACCTGAACGCGCTGAATGAGAAATATGACTTTGACGAAAACAAGCTGAACGCAACAGAAAACAGACTGGAGTCTGTTCATAGAATTTTAAAGAAATACGGGCCGGAAGAAACGGACGTTCTCCTGCATCAGAAAGAGATGGAAGAGGAATACCGTACATTGCAGGAACTGGACAGCCGGCTGCAGAAAACAGGCGCGGAGCATAAAAAACTTCTGGCTGCATACAGGGCAAAAGCGAAAGAACTGACAGAAAGCCGAAAAGAAATTGCCGCAGGATTTGAACAAAAAATGATGGCTGAGCTGAAAGACCTGGGTATGGAGCATACGATCATCAGTGTACATTTTGAAGAAAATCTTACCGGCAAACCAATTATGCCGTCACCTGCAGGGGATGACAGGATTTCCTTCCTGATCAGTCCAAATCCCGGCGAACCGCTTAAACCCATGTCCAGGATTGCTTCCGGTGGAGAACTGAGCCGTCTGATGCTGGCGGTTAAAACGATCGAATCGGGACGCAGCGGCGTACCGACGATGATATTTGACGAAATTGATACAGGTATCAGCGGACGGATGGCGCAGGCGGTAGCTGAAAAAATGATATCCATTTCCAGGCATCAGCAGGTGATATGTATCAGCCACCTGCCGCAGATTGCCGCTGCGGCAGATCATCAGTATCTTGTACATAAATCGGTCCGGAATGACAGAACGGTTACGGAAGTCGAAGAAATGGATTCTGAGCAGAGACGAAACGAGATCGCGCGGATGATCAGTGGTGCGGAAGGCATTACACAGGATGCGAGGGAATATGCCGGGCAGATGATTGAGGCGTCCCGGCGTAAAAAAACGAAGACAGGTAAATCAGGACAGCCGGGAAATACAGATATATAAAATACTTGCAAACTCATGGTCCAGCAGATATAATTAAATGTTGTATGGAAGTTAACGTGGGTTACATCTGCTTTGAATTTCATGCATGTAAAATAATCGAGGAGGAATCATTCATGTCCAAAAAGTATCTCTACCTCTTCAGCGAAGGAAACGCTACGATGCGTGAGCTGCTTGGCGGCAAAGGCGCCAATCTGGCTGAAATGACGCATATCGGTCTTCCTGTTCCTCAGGGGTTTACCATTTCTACCGAAGCCTGCACTCAGTATTATGAGGACGGCCGGCAGATCAACGATGAGATTCAGGCCCAGATTATGGAATATATCGCCAAGATGGAAGAGATTAACGGGAAAAAGTTTGGCGATCTGAAGAATCCGTTGCTTGTTTCTGTCCGTTCCGGCGCACGTGCTTCCATGCCCGGTATGATGGACACGATTCTGAACCTCGGTCTGAACGATGAAGTTGTGGCAGCAATGATCGCCGGAAACGATGATCCTAAATTCGCCCGCTTTGTTTATGACAGCTATCGCCGGTTCATCCAGATGTATTCCGACGTCGTCATGGAAGTCGGTAAGAAGTACTTTGAACAGCTGATCGATGAAATGAAGGCCAAAAAAGGTGTTACGTTCGACGTGGAGCTCACGGCGGAAGACCTGAAGGAACTGGCTGGCCAGTTCAAGGCAGAATACAAATCCAAGATCGGTTCCGATTTCCCCTCTGATCCCAAGGAACAGCTGATGGGAGCCATCAAAGCGGTTTTCCGTTCCTGGGACAATCCCCGCGCCAATGTGTACCGTCGTGACAATGACATTCCGTACAGCTGGGGTACCGCTGTCAACGTAATGCCCATGGTGTTCGGAAACCTGAACAACAATTCCGGTACTGGTGTCGCGTTTACCCGCGATCCCGCAACCGGCGAAAACAAACTGATGGGTGAGTTCCTGGTCAATGCCCAGGGTGAAGACGTTGTTGCCGGCGTGCGCACGCCGATGCCCATTGCCCAGATGGCAGAACAGTTCCCGGGCGCTTATGACGAATTCGTCAAGGTTTGTGCCCTGCTCGAAAAACATTACCGCGATATGCAGGATATGGAATTCACCGTTGAAAACGGCAAACTCTATATGCTGCAGTGCCGCAACGGCAAGCGTACTGCACAGGCTGCCCTGCGCATTGCCTGCGACCTGGTGGACGAGGGAATGCGTTCCGAAGAGGAAGCTGTTTCCATGATTGATCCCCGGAACCTGGATACACTGCTGCATCCGCAGTTCGATGCCGCTGCCCTGAAGAAAGCGGAACCGATCGGAAAAGGCCTCGGAGCTTCTCCCGGTGCTGCTTGCGGTAAAGTTGTGTTCACTGCGGAAGACGCAGAAGACTGGGCCAAGCGTGGTGAAAAAGTTGTTCTTGTCCGCCTGGAGACCTCTCCGGAAGATATTACCGGTATGAAGAGCGCACAGGGCATTCTGACCGTCCGTGGCGGTATGACCAGCCATGCGGCTGTTGTAGCCCGCGGCATGGGCAAGTGCTGCGTATCCGGCTGCGGTGAGATCATTATGGATGAGGAAAACAAGAAGTTTACTCTGGCCGGAAAGACTTACAACGAAGGCGACTGCATTTCCATCGATGGAACAACCGGTAAGATTTATGACGGACTGATTCCTACTGTGGATGCTACCATTGCCGGTGAGTTTGGACGGATTATGGCCTGGGCCGATAAATATCGTAAGCTGCGTGTCCGCACAAATGCAGATACGCCCGAAGATGCAAAGAAAGCCCGCGAGCTCGGCGCAGAAGGCATCGGTCTTTGCCGTACGGAGCACATGTTCTTTGAGCCGGAAAGAATTGCTGCTTTCCGTGAGATGATCTGCTCTGACACTGTCGAAGAGCGTGAAGCTGCGCTGAACAAGATTCTGCCGTATCAGCAGAGCGACTTTGAAAAACTGTACGAAGCATTGGAAGGATATCCGGTATGCATCCGCTTCCTGGATCCTCCGCTTCATGAGTTTGTTCCCAACAGTGAAGAAGAAATTGCCCTGCTGGCAAAGGCGCAGAACAAGAGCGTTGAAACCATCAAGAATATTATTTCTTCTCTGCATGAATTCAACCCGATGATGGGCCACCGCGGATGCCGCCTTGCGGTCACGTATCCTGAAATTGCAAAGATGCAGACAAAGGCTGTGATCCGTGCTGCCATCAAAACCAAGAAGGCTCATCCGGATTGGAACGTGAAACCGGAAATCATGATTCCACTGGTATGCGAATTGAAAGAACTGAAGTACGTCAAGGATGTCGTAGTGGAAACCGCGAATGCCGAAATCGAAGCTTCCGGAACTAAACTGGAATATGAAGTCGGTACGATGATCGAAATCCCGCGTGCAGCTCTGACTGCGGATGAAATTGCGAAGGAAGCTGATTTCTTCTGCTTCGGCACCAACGACCTGACACAGATGACCTTCGGCTTCAGCCGTGACGATGCCGGCAAGTTCCTGGGTGCATATTACGACACCAAGATCTTCGAATTTGATCCTTTCGCGAAGCTGGATCAGCACGGTGTTGGAAAGCTGATGGATCTGGCCATCAAACTCGGACGTCCCGCCAATCCGAAACTCCATGTGGGTATCTGCGGCGAGCATGGCGGAGATCCGAGCTCTGTCGAGTTCTGCCATAAGATTGGCCTGGACTATGTGAGCTGTTCTCCGTTCCGTGTGCCGATCGCCCGTCTGGCCGCAGCGCAGGCTGCCATCGCAGACAAAAAGTGATCCAACGGTTCATAAAACCGGCAGCGTAAGCTGCCGGTTTTTATATATCTTCGATGAGACTGTCAGAAGCAATTTCAAATGCTTTTCTTGCTGTCTCCCATGAAAATCCGCGGCGCACAAGAGCTGCTAACGTATTCCTGAATACTTTTTGCCGGTCATCGGAAACACGGATGGTTTTCAGTTTCTTACGGGCAAAATCAACCGCGTGCTGCAGCTGTTCGTCTTCTGTGGCGGCTTCGAGAACTTCATCAATCATTTCCGGATCAATGTCCTTCATACGCAACTCCTGCCGAATGCGGCCTGCACCATATTTATGCATCCGGGATTCTACCCATTGCCGGGCAAAATCAAGGTCATCAAGCAGCTTTTCTTTTTCAAGCTTATAAAGGACCAGACCGATTACCTCATCGTCATAGTGGGCATTTTCCAGTTTTCTTTCAATTTCGCCCTTGCTGTGAGGACGACGGGCGAGCATTGCGACAGCCTGATCCAATGCGGAAGGATACTGAATAAGAAGAATTGTTTTCTCAAAGGAGGTACGGTCCACTTCGGTTCCTTCTGACAGCGGAAAAGGCAGCACAAGACGGCTCGGAAGCCAGACCTGCCATCCGCTTTCAAAAGTGATTTTCGTTTTATTCCGGATTGTGTCAATGGAACGGATTATTTCCATACCGGCAGTTCCTTTCTGAAGGCCCAGCGGCAAAGATCGAGGTTCGCGGTTCCAAACCGTCCGCTTCTGGACTCACTGCAGCCGCCATTCAAAGAAAGCAGGATATTACCGGTGGATTCTTCCCAGAAAGCGCCGTCCACGCAGCCGTAGGCAAATCCCTGGTGGCCATAGACGGTTGAATCGGAAATACGCCTGTCCCGCACGATCAATAAGCCGTGCCCGTAGGAAAGTGTGGGAGAAACATCCCCGTAAGAAATGACATCCTGTTTCATATAATTCGCATAACTGGAAGAAAGAAACTGTGATCCATGATCACGGATACAGGCAGTCAGCCGGAGAAGAGAGGGGAGCGTAATATACATGCTACCGGCTGTATAGCCATAGTGGAGCATTGAATCAGGATGGGTGATCGGAAGGCGTCCCAGTCGTGTGACCCGTATGCCGGTTCCTGTATGATAGGGCAGGATCCGGATGACCGGCATGATCCGATCTTCCGGGAGAGACGCCCCTTCCAGGGAAGCATCAAGGTTCAGTGGGTGAAACAGATACTGCTGATAGACCTGTTCAACAGACTGGCCGAAGATCGACTCCAGGACGCATCCAATCAAGCCGAATCCAAGATTGGAATAACGGAATACTTCGCCCGGAGCATGGAACCTGCATCCTTTTATCGCTTCCGTATAGGGGGCTCTTTTCAGCAGCAACCCTTCCAGACCGTGAGGGTCTGCGAGTCCGGAGGTGTGAGAGAGAAGATGATGCACCCGGATTTCCCGGAGTTCATCAACTTGCTTTCCTTCCGGCAAAAGCTCATCAACAGGAGCTTCCGGATCCAGGAGCCCCTGATCCATCAGGATTGTACATAGAAAGGCCGTTGCCATTTTTGTAATGGAAGCAACACGGAAATAGGTGTTTTCATCCGCCACCAGACTGGTATGGACAGCTTGTGTAAAAATCTGGGATGTATCCTGTCCGGACTGCAGGCACAGCGCAGCTCCGGTTATATGGTTCCTGCGCAGTAATGCGGACAGTTTATTTTCTGTAATCAGTGGATGACCGGTGACGCGTTTGACCGGATTTTTCGGAATGGAAGGTGAGATGAAGGGAAGCGCAGCGCGGTAAAGGAGATTTTTACTCTTTGATGTCGGCATAAATCAACTCTCCTTCCGAACATCTTCCGTACAGTATGAAAAGGGAAATGATATTCACAGTGCTGCAGCCTGCGAGCAGGAGGAAGCGCGTAAGGACAGGAAAGTCTGTATGAAGAAGGCCGGAAAGCCAGAGGGATGCTGCCAGATCTGTGACAACAGCAAGAAAAACCGGAAAAATTGTAAGGGGAGAATGAACTTTCTCAGTGGTACGGAATAACCATACATAGCGGATAAGCAGGAACAGGCTGACAATAACACTCAGAAGCTGGCTGATCCGGATGGAAGATGAAGCATAAAGAGAATCCATACGGAAATCTTCAATGATCAGCCTTCCGCAGGCATACAGGAACGCGTAGAAGAAGAAAACATCGCCACGGTACCTGAACCACTTTCTGCGGGCGATCATCAGGAATATAAAGACAAAGATATTCCACAGCGATTCATAGAAAAAGGTGGCCATATGCCATTCAAGCCCGCTGGCTCCCTGAATCTGCACACCAAACGGGAAAAAACAGAGCGAGGGGTTGGTGATCAGAAGGCCGTATGCTTCCTGGTTAAAATAATTACCCCAGCGGCCAAGCGCCTGTGCCAGGATCAGGCCGGGAGCAATTACATCGCACAGGGCAAGGAAAGAGATTTTCTTTACCCTGCAGAAAATCCATCCGGCAAGGAGCCCCGCGATAACAGCGCCGTAAATGGCGATACCGCCTTCCCATACTCTCAGGATGGAAAGAAGATCATCTTTGAACTGTGGCCAGGAAAAAGCGACATAATAGATTCTCGCACCGATAATCCCGCAGGGAAGTGCAATCAACGCGAAATCGATGATTGTGCCCTTGGGGAGGCCGGCACGCTTTTCTTCTTTCGATGCAAGGAAAACAGCAAAAGCCGCCCCGATCACAATCAGAAAACTGTACCAGGGCACAACACCAAAAAGCATCCTGGAATATGGGACAGAAAGCATCTGCGTTCTCCTTTCGACTTATAAAAACATTATAAAGTGCTGATGAAAACATGTCAACGAATCGTGCATCTTCCTTGCTTCAATTGTTGCGAACAGAACAGATTTCTGATAAAATAAACAAAGGGGAATCCGAACAGAAATCCGAGCGTTGGAGGGAAAACAAAATGAGTAAAGTTGTGGTCTTTGATCATCCGCTGATTCAGCACAAACTGAGTATCATGCGTGACAAAAACACCGGGACGAAAGAATTCCGCGAGCTGTTATCTGAGATCGCCATGCTGATGGTTTTTGAAGTTACCCGCGATCTTGAAACAGAAGAGATTGAAGTTGAAACGCCCATCACCACATGCAAATGCAAGGTGCTTTCCGGCAAAAAACTTGGAATTGTTCCGATTCTTCGTGCCGGCCTTGGCATGGTGGACGGGGTTATCAACCTGGTTCCTGCCGCACGTGTCGGTCACATTGGCCTGTACCGCGATCCGAAGACGCTTGAGCCTGTTGAATATTACTGCAAGCTTCCGGAAGACAGTGAGAACCGAGAACTGCTGATCCTCGATCCAATGCTGGCCACCGGTGGCAGTGCAAGTGCCGCCATCAACTTTATCAAACAGCGCGGATGCCATCATATGCGGCTGGTAAACCTGATCGCTGCTCCGGAAGGCATCAAGAGAATCCAGCAGGACCATCCGGATGTTGACATTTATGTTGCCGCACTGGATGATCATCTGAATGATCACGGCTACATCGTTCCCGGCCTCGGCGATGCGGGTGACCGCCTCTTCGGCACAAAGTGATTTTCCTGTAATAACGCTTTTATCAGCTTGTTATGCCGTATTGTTTCCGGTATAATGAGCTGATATTATTTTTTGGAGCGGGTATTTATCATGCAGCAGATTGCCCTCGCCCCCCTGTGCGGTGTAACAGACCATATTTACCGGACCATCTGTTTTGAACAGGGATGCGATACAGCCTATACTGAAATGATCAGTGCAATGGGATATCTGTGTGCACCGGAACAGCGTGTTACCCGGGAACTGATGGAAAGGGGACCGGGGGAGAAAAAACTGATCCTGCAATTGTTTGGAAAAGATCCTGATACCGTAGCGAAGGCAGCCGGCGTAATCAGCCGTCTCGGCTTCTATGACGGGATTGATCTGAACATGGGATGTCCGGCACGAAAAGTAGCCTGCTCGGGAGAAGGAAGCGGCCTTCTCCGCGTCCCTGAAATTGCACGCGAAATGATGGAAAAAACCGTAAAAGCTTCCATGCTGCCGGTATCTGTCAAGATGCGGATCGGCTGGGACCGGGAACATATCAATGCCCTTGAAATTGCACGAATGGCGGAGGATGCCGGTATCCGGCAACTGACGGTGCATGGCCGTACCAGGGAACAGCAATATTCAGGTGCGGCAGACTGGGATATCATCGCTGAAGTGAAAAAGAGTGTTGGTATACCGGTTATCGGCAACGGCGACATCTTCACTGCTGAAGATGCAGTGCGGAAACTGCGTACAACAGATGTGGACGGGATCATGATCGGGCGCGGAGCGCTTGGAAACCCATGGATCTTCAGGGAAATCAAATCGATCCTTTCCGGGGAAACACCCCAGAAGGTATCGCTGACGGAGCGGTCTGAAATGATTCGGCTCCATTATGAAAGGATGCTTTCCTCCAGGCCGGAACGAATTGCTGTTCGTGAGATGCGTAAGCATATCGGCTGGTATCTGCACGGGCTGCGCGATTCTGCAAAAGTCCGGAATGAAATCAATCGCATGGTACAGCCAGAAGAGATTTTTTCACGGCTTCGGTTGTTCTTTGAAACTTCGGCAGAAGCCTGAACGGATGTGACACAGATGAAAAAAAAGATTTTTCTGTTGCTGCTGAGCCTCATGCTCCTGTTCCCTGCACAGATATTTGCAGCCGGAATGCAGGACTTCCTGGCTTTTCCCGGAGAAGGAGAACCGGTTTCGTTTGAACTTGCCGCGGAAATCATAAAGATTCCGCAACTCGATGAAAACCGTACGGAACAGCTTAACCGCATTCTGAAACATGTCCGGTTTTCAGGGATTACCGGTGAAAAAGAATCAGAAGTGACGGTGTCTCTGGACAATGAAGAACTATTCAGTATCCTTTCATTTGACTATTCCGGAATGAAACAGACAGTTCTGGCTCCGGATCGTGAACATTATTACAGTTGTTCAGATATTCCGGAATACACGGAAATGAATCTTCTCCCTGTTTCAACCGGTGAAGCTGCCAAAATCGAGAGAAGCCGGAAAATACGGCTATCACTGGATGCTGTATCCGGTTTCCTTGAAAAACTGCCTGATTCTTTTCCGGACAAGGTTTCCAGGTCAAAAACCACGGAGAAGTATAGGAATTATGGGACTGCATCCTGCAAAATCGTGCTGAAACTGTCGGATGAGGAAATGAACGGCTATCTTCAGCAGTTCCTTAAGAGTCCGGAATTCACATGCTGCGATCCGAATCTGGCGAAGATGGTATTTACCGGGAGACAAGGATTTACTCTTCTGTATACGGAAGACAACAAACTGCTGAAAGCTTCCTACAGCGGTAAAGCATCGTGGGCGGAGAATGACATCCGGGATATCCGCCTCGAATGGAAAACTGTTCGCCGCGATGGGTATGCGAAGGATGAACTTCAGCTGAGAACACCGGACGAAAAAAGGACGGCCAGGAACAACCTGATTCTGAGTTACATTCTGCAGACAGGAGAAGACGGGAGCGAAAAGCTGACCTGGACTGAAGAAACAGATGTTCTGGAAAACCGTGTCCGGAAACAGGGGAAATTCGAAGTTGACCTTACCCTGAAGGAAAACAGCCTGACAGGCTCCGTGAAGGATACTGAGAAAGTGAATAACGTCAATTCTTCCAAAACTATTCTTATGGAGTGGACAGCTCTGCAACAGAATAGTTGGACCGGAACACTTGAAATAATCAGCAAAAAAGATAAAATAGAAAAGGTACATATCAGGGCTATTTTGTCCCTGACGGCCGGGATCTCGGTACCGGTTTCATCCGGCCAGCCGGAAACGGTTCATGTAAGTGAGGCGGATTTCAGCCGGATCACAGAGAAACTGTATTCAGAGATCCTGCGAAAACTGATGAAGCTTCCGGCGGAAGACCAGGCGTTTTTCCGTGAAGGAATTCCGGATTCATTATGGAATACAATCGTCAGCACACAATGACGGGTAAGGAGCCAAAGACATGAAGAAAAAACTATGCTGCCTTCTGACAGTTGTCCTGTTCCTTTTCAGCATTTCCTCCGCATTTGCGGCCGGATATACACTGCCATTCAAGATGCAGCGCCAGCTGGAAGTTGGCAGCGGACTGAAAGGATCTTTTGTTATTCATTCAAATGCGAGCGCTGAAAAAGAGCCGCTTATCCATGCCCTGGCCAATGCGGAATTTGAGATTCGCGGTATCCGGTCAGAAAACAACGTTCACTATTACATTTATCAACCCGGTGAAAATGAAGACAGGAAGAACCTGACTGAATTTAGCATCCTTGACAACAAGTATTATCTTCGCAGTGATTTGCTTGGGGACAAACCGTTTCAGCTTCCCGATATTGACACTTTTATCAATTCCAGGCTGAATGCTGAAGGAGAAAATCCTTCCATCTTTCCTGATATTCTGCGGATGATTCTTGCAGATATGAAGGGCGAGGACAATACGCTGAATACCGAACCATTTGAGAAGCAGATTGAAGTGTGGATCTCATCCTTTAAATCTGACATTACCATCCACTCTGACGGACAAGGCACGCCGCGTCTTACACAGGAATTCCGGATTCCGGTTGAGACTGTTTACAGCGCCGTAACTGAACTCGTTCGCTCCATTTCAGAAAATGAAGCTGCAATGAATATTCTGCGGGCAACGCTTTCCCAGGAACAGATTGACATGTACCTGAATCCGAACTTTGGATATTTCTATCTGGATGCCATGAAACACCTGGACCTCTCCGGAGAGATTGTATTTACAAAGGAAGTATCCACCCTTGGAGAAATGATTCACAGTTCACTGACACTGCCGCTTGAAGATGCCAGGACCGGTTTTTCCTTTGTTCAGATTGAAAGCGACGAACTCCGCAAATCAGTTCTTCTGTCCGGGAGCCGTGGTGTCTATTATCTGAATCTGCCGGTAAGCTTCAGTCCTGAAAGCGATTCCTACGAAGAGGAAATCCGGTTTGCTCGTATTGAAAAGAAGGTTCAGGACTGGAAAAACCTTGCACTCAGAATCAAAGTTAAAAAAACCCATGATAAATATGATGATGAAGATGAGACTAGGACACATGAAGAGGACCATTATGTCATCAGCATTGCAAGGGATATATCCTCTCTTCCTGAACCGTTTGCCACGGTAGAGATTCCAGAGATACCGGACGCAAATACAACGCTTGACCTTCACTATTCCAGCAAAATGCAGCTTTCCAGCCCGACAACTTTGGAAATATCCTGCGCCGTTACACAGGGTGAATACAACTTCACACTGGCCGGGAAAGTCAAAACTGCATCCCAGTGGCTGTTTGCTCCTTTTGATGTGGCCAATGCGCTTGATGCGGTCAGGTACTCATGCGATGAATTCATGAAGCTGAAAGACCAGTGGATTGAAGATGCGGATAAGGATCTTGATAGGACGCCGGAAGAAATCAAACTGGCTGAACCGGCTGCCACATCGGCGCCGGAGGAAATACCAGGGACGGAAGAAGCTACGGAAGCTCCGGCGGAGCCTGCGGAGGCTCCATCTGACACGGAAGTACCGGTGGATGCTGAAAATGGTAGCGTCTGATACATAAAGGAGCATCGGATCATGTTCAGAAAATGTATTGTGTTGGTCCTTGTGATGATTTTTGCTGCCGGGACTGCACTGGCTCAGGACGCACATCTAGAGATCGAACTGACGGTGCAGAGAACTGACAATGAAAATAAAATTACAGGAAGCATTCTGGCCAGGGAACAGGATTTACTGGTATTCTCCAGCCTGTTTCCGTCATATATGGTTTCCATTCCCGGGGAAATGGATTTTGAAAAACTTTTTCATTCGTTAGGCGATGAGCTTTCTCTTTCCGTTCCGGGGATCATGGACATCATCAGCGAATCAGGGATTATTGCCCAGGGTACTCAGACGAACGGGATCTACTCGGGTGACCTGTTTGATGAAGCAAAAACCATGCAGACCGGCAGGCTGGCCATCTCAGATCTGGTTACATTCATGGAATCTCTTCCGGGCTATAATGAAGCCGGATCAGCACACTCCTTTGTCAACGGATTTCTCCCCGGTGCGGGCTCTGAAGAGCTGTTGAATGCATACATTCAGTATCAAGTATATGACAGCGGAAAATATTTGACGCTGAACATCATCAGCGGTGATGCAACTATGGCTACAGCGTCCTTTGACTTCTCCGTACAGAAGCGAATCAAAATCCTTTTAGGATCTGCAGAAGAGGGAAAGAACTATTATCTGGACACTGAAATGACTGAAACCGCTGAAAACGCTGTGAAGATTCAGTCCGTCCTGCTTGCAGATGCAGGAAAAAACGGGTATCGTGCAGCCCGGGAAAACAAGCCTATACTGGAAAGTACCTGGACATTCTCGCTCCTGCCTAAACTTCGTGAAATTCTTATAAACGGCCTGTTTATACCTTCAAATGATATGGAGTCTGTGGTGTTTAACGGAACACTGTCTGTAAATGAAAACCCCGTCCTGACAATGGAATTCCATTTCAGCGGGGCTGAAGAAAACCGGTTTATCGTTGGGGTGAAAACCTCAGATGATGCGGTCAGCACTGCAGGGAAAACAGAGATTTCCTTTGAGGAAATTACTACTGCACAGGGAATTACACCATTTGCAACCGAAATAAGCACCAATTTCCTTGCTTTGTATCCGGTACTGATTCAGGCAATTCCGGAAGGATATCAGAAGATGCTCGTTATGTTGAATTAATCTGCCCGGCACAGAAGGCATACAGCTTGCGCGGAGATGCCTTCACCGCGGCCTTCAAAACCAAGCTTTTCCGTGGTTGTTGCCTTAATGCTGATCTGAGACGGGCTGCATTGCAGCAGATCGCTGATGTTCCGGATCATCTGCGGGATATAAGGAGCCAGCTTTGGCTTTTGAGCGACAATTGTGATATCCGCGTTGCCCAGAATGTATCCCGCATTCCGCACGTATTCATATGTTTTCTGGAGCAGTACAAGGGAAGATATTCCCCTGTACTGTTCTTCTGTATCGGGGAAATGTTTTCCGATATCTCCAAGCGCTGCGGCTCCGAGCATGGAATCCATCAGGGCATGCAGGGCAACATCCGCATCGCTGTGACCAAGAAGGCCCAGTTCATAAGGAATATCAACGCCGCACAGGATCAGTTTCCTGTTCGCAGTAAGCTGATGAACGTCATATCCCATTCCAATCCGATGGGAAAGCGTTTTATTATCAAGGATTGCATTCACAATCGGCAAATCTTCTTTCTCAGTAATTTTGATGTTTTGCCTGGATCCAAAGGTCAGGAAAACAGGAATTCCGCAGTATTCTGCTATGGATGCATCGTCCGTGGCAGAAAAATGGTCTTTTTCGGCCCGGAGCGACGCTTCCAGCAAGGTGTTGTATCGAAAACCCTGCGGTGTCTGGATCTCATAGAGGTGCGCGCGGTCCACCGTGCAGGAAATCGTCTGTCCGTCATCAGACTTTTTCATTGTGTTGACGGCAGGAATACCCGGAACTCCGCTTCCGTGTGCGATACAGGATTCCAGGACGCTCTGGATCACAGATCGCGGTGTCAGACAGCGGGCGGCGTCATGGACCAGTACGATATCATCCGGCGAAGCCTGCAAAGCTTTCAGCCCGTTAAGTACAGAGGACTGACGCGAAGGACCGCCGGTTGTGATATGAATGGAAAATGATACAGATGAGGAGGAGACAATGTTTTCAATTCCGGAAAGGTCTTCTTTTCTGCACACAATCATCATGTTGTCAATCAGCCGATCAAACAACTGAATGCTGCGGGAAAGGACAGACTGACCACATACGGACAAAAAGATTTTGTTTTCCTCCGTGCCCATTCTTGTCCCGGAACCGCCTGCAGCCAGGATGACATGCTTTTGCATTATTCAGCCTCCTCCGGCAGTGATACAGAAGGGGTAAGCGCTTCAAACAGATCAGCAGCCTGCTCTTTCCGGACAGTTTCCGCAACGCTCAATACCTTGTACTTTGCTGTGCGTTCACCGAAACGGATTGCGATAATATCCCCGGGGATAACTTCGCTGCCGGGCTTCGCGACTTTATCGTTGATGGTAACACGTCCGGCGGTACAGGCTTCATTCGCAACCGTACGGCGTTTGATGATTCTGGATACTTTCAGATATTTGTCAATTCTCATAATCCTGTTCCTTGCATAATCAATGTAAATTGGTATAAACCTGAAAAAAGCCTGCAGGATGAAAATCCTGCAGGCAGAAAGGTCAATTACTTCTTGCCCTTTTTCTTGGCAGGAGTGTTGACTTTGTCTTTCAGAGCTTTGCCGGCCTTGAAAGCAGGAGCCTTGGAAGCGGCGATCTTGATTTCGGCGCCGGTCCGGGGATTACGGGCAACACGGGCGGGGCGCTTCTTCACATCGAAGGTGCCGAAGCCAATCAGCTGGACCTTGTCACCCTTGGCCAGGGAACCGCTGATAACATCAACGAATGCATTCAGAGCTTTTTCAGCATCTTTCTTGGAAAAATCACTTTTCTCGGCCAGTGCAGCAATCAATTCGCTCTTGTTCATTGGGAAATCCTCCTCATTTTTTCATGCAAAGCATGATAATTAAATATGTCAAAGACCTAAAAATATTCAATTTATGCCTTCAACATAATCACAGTATACTCAGAAATCCTTGAAAGTCAAGCGTTCCGAGGGATTTCGCATCGTTTTTACCGCGTTTTTCCAGGGATTGACAGGTTTCAATCACTTTTTGCACATATTCATGTAATATGACTTCACTGTCAACCCCATATTGACGTGCAAGAACAACGCAGAAAAACAGGATTTTCCCGAGAAGATCCTTTCGATGATCTGGTGAAGCATCCTGCAGTTGCTGAAATTGGTTCAGCAGATTGGAAAGGATATATTCTTCAGATGACTGCTTCCTGGAAGCAGTCTGTATTTTGCGAATGATTTTCTGGGCATAACGAAGGGATGGCAGGGACGATGAAACAGATTCCAGGGATTCTGTAAAGGATTGATCGCCCTGTTCTTTCTGTTTGATCTGATCCCACGCAGCTTCTGAAAAAGAGGATGGTTTCTGATCTCCGCTGGCAAAGACGTGGGGGTGGCGTCGGATCATCTTGTTTGAAATACAGGATATGATATCGACCATTGTAAACTCATCAAAGGAATTGCCGATAGATGCGTGGAATACAACCTGGAAAAGCAGGTCTCCGAGCTCTTCTGCAAGATGTTGCGAATCTTCCTGGCCGATCGCATCCACAACTTCCCATGCTTCTTCAACCAGATAGGGCTTCAGGGTTTCATGCGTCTGCTTCTGATCCCACGGACAGCCTCCGGGTGAACGAAGCGTATCCATAATTTCCATCAGATCTGTTAATGTTTTTCGTTCACGATTCATTTTGTCTTTTCCCGGAACCGCAACAGCGGAAAGATGATCGTAATGCGGCTGGCGGTCCAGTTCATAGAGGGGAACAGGATAAGGCGTTCCGTCCGTTCCAAAGAAGAAAACAGTTTCTTCGTCATCCACAAAAACGGAGAGAGCTGTTTTGATATCGCCGGCGGTGATTGCGTCGTTCAATTCCGTGATCAGTATTGGACGGGAAGGATCCAGGGAAAGTCCGCTGAAAGAGGCAGCCGGGCAAATCCGGATATCTGATGTGGAGAAGAAACCACGGCAGGCGGAGAGATAATAATCTGCATAGGAAAAACCGGGAACAATTCGTATTTCTCCGGATTCGGGACGGAACCGATACAGGGCATCCACAGAACTGTCCGTCATGGCGTCTGCTACTGCATATACAGCAGAACCGTTTTCACCGGCTGTTTTCCATACGCATTCGGCGATGGCTGCGGAAAGATTGTCAAAATCATCCATCGTATCATAGAGGCTGTCCATCGAGCAGTATGGAATGTTATGGATGTCAAGGAAAGAGGAGAGAGCATGGAGCTTTGTACGAAGCAAAAGAGTACCAGGTTCCCGGAGCTTTTTGATTGTGATTTCGTTCAGGAATTCCGGGTCACCGGGGCCAACGGAAAGAACGGTAATAAAGGATGTCATGCTGTTTTTTTCCTCCTGCGTAAAATAGCATTCAGATCATTCTTCGTAACGGCTTTCAGGAGAATGGCAGCGCCAAAGAAGACGACCATTCCGATAATTACACATAGGATCGTTGTAATCCGGCCGCCGGGCAGAAGCGTTTTCATAATGTAAATGACAACACCCATGATGGCGGCTGCGAGGCCCGGGCGGATAATCCAGGTCATCCAACGGAATTTCATTTTTGCAATACGGCAGACATAAATGGAATTAATGATCATAACAACGGAATAACACGCGATGGAAGCAAACGGTCCGCCATGGATATCAATTCCGGGGGTGCCGATGAGAATATAGTTTAGTAAAATTTTTACTGCGACACCGATCAGCATGGTATACATCGGGATTTTCTGCTTGCGCAGGCCCTGAAGTATGCTGCTGGTGGCTTGCACAGCTGTAAATAGTACTACCGTCATGGCAGAAAAAGTGAGCAGTTCGGAGGCAAGTTGAATACGTGCGTCGCTCCAGGTAAAATAGAAAAAGGAAACAATCCGGCCAGCCAGCAGACTCATGCCTACGGAGCACGGAAAACCGATCAGGAAAGCATAACGCATTCCGGTGTTGATTTCCTGCCTTACGCCATCCATATCCTTTACAGCATAACGGGAGGAAACGCTCGGTACAAGCGTGACGGAAATTGCAAGGGCAAGGGCAGTCGGAATATTGATCAGTCTGATGACTGCACTGGTGAACGCTCCATAGGCATCCTCCGCGGCAGCCTGTGTCAGACCAGCAGTTATCATCCGTTTGATCATCATGGCGGAATCGATAAACTGTGAAAACGGAATAATACAGGCACTGATGGTAATTGGGATCGAAATAATGATCAGGCGGCGAAGCAGGACACGGCCGGAAACCGGTTTGGTATCCGGGTTTTGCGGAAGCGCATTATATTCAGGCTTTTTCACCTTATGGCGGATAATCATATAGATCATCGAAATGATTTCCGCCAGCGTAATACCGAAAAGGGCGCCGGCAGCGCCTAATTCCAGGCTGTGATATTGATGGAGGCCGATGTAAGCCAGCGGAAGAGACAGAACGACTTTGCCAACTTGTTCAATTAGCTGGGAGATGGCTGTTGGAAGCATGTTCTGCTGCCCCTGGATGAAACCGCGGAAGGCGGAAATAATACAGACAATCATCACACATGGCGCGATGGCATAAAATCCCATGGAAGTCTGCTGAACGCCGACCATGTTTACAAGTACACTGTTCATCAACACCATAATGATGGAGAAGAAAGCACCGATGACTGCCAGCATCTTCAGGGCTACCCTGAAAGTATTTCTGGCATTCCTTGCGTCATCCCGTGCAAGATAATCTGCGACCATCCGGGAAACAGCAACCGGAAGGCCGGCGTCGGAAATGGTCAGGAGAAGTGTATAAGTGGGGTAGACGAGGTAGAACAGATTTGCGACTTTTCCGCTTTCAGCCACCCCCGGCTCGCTCAGCATATTCAGCGGGATGGAAAACAGAAGACCAATAACTTTACAGATAATACCCGCAATTCCGAGAATTGAAATACCCTTCGCTACAGATTTAACCTGTTTCGGCATAAGGACATCCTTTCCGTATCAGTATTTATGCCAGGCAGAACGGGTGAACAGAATAAACATGGGCAGAAGCTCCAGGCGGCCGAACAGCATGAGCAGGGAAAGAACGGACTTTCCCCATACACCATAACCGACAAAATTATCAACTGGTCCGACAGAACCGAATCCCGGACCGACGTTGCTGACACAGGTCAGAGATGCAGTCAGATTTGTAATAATGTCATATTTCCCTTCCAGAGAAATCAAAAAACCACCAATAAGAACCAGCGCGATATACATCACGGCAAATTGGGCAACCTGTGAAACGATATTTTCATCCACGGCCTTTTTGTCGATCCGGATGACGTCCACTTTCTTCGGCCGTCCTGCGGCAAGCACATTCCGGCGGGACAGCTTCATCAGCATCTTGACGCGGATAACCTTTATACCTCCGGCTGTGGATCCGGCGCAGGAACCGATAAACATCGCAAGGATGATCAGGAACTGTGAAGCAACCGGCCACCGACTGTAATCCGCGGTAACAAAGCCGGTGGTTGAAATGATGGATGAAAGTTGGAAGGAACTGTAGCGAAGGGAGGTGAAGAAAGATTCGTAATAAGGAAGATTGAACAGTGTGATCGCCAGCGTAAATGAGATCGCAATAAAGAAATAGGTGCGAAATTCCTCATCCCGCCAGAATGCTTTGAATCTTTCACCGATCAGGAATTTGTAATAAAGTGCGAAGTTGATGCCAAACATGAACATGAAAACTGTAATAACAATATCCACCGGGACGCTGTCAAAAGCGGCAACGCTACTACCGTAATTGCTGAAGCCGCCGGTACCGGCTGTGGCAAAAGCATGGACGGCGGCATCATAAGGTGACAGACCGCAAAACAGTAACGCGATAAACTCGAGCAGCGTCAGAAGGATATAGATTCGGTAAAGAATTTTGGCTGTCTGACCTGTTTTGGGTACCAGCTTACTAAGGGATGGTCCAGGACTTTCCGCTTTTACAAGGTGTGCAGTTCTTCCTGTCAGCTTCGGCAGCAAAGCCAGTGTCAGTACAAGAACGCCCATGCCACCAATCCAATGAGTGGTGGCGCGCCAGAAAACAACACCGTGCATGTAGTTTTCAAATCCTTCGAAAACAGAAGCACCGGTAGTTGTGAAACCGGAAACGGACTCGAAAAAAGCGCTGTCAAAATGTGTGAACATTCCGGACAGCATATAGGGAATAGCACCGAAGGCGCTCATCAGAATCCAGCCGAGAGCAACGATAATAAATCCTTCCTTCAGACGAAGATAGGATTTTTTATCTGATTTCGGTATCAGGTACATGGCTGCGCCAACAGCAATTGTGATAAGAATGCTGTAGCCCAGGGCAGCAGTATCACCGTCCCGAAAATAAAGCGAAATAAGGAATGACGGAATCATTGCCAGTCCTTCGATGGCGAGAATCGCACCCAGTACACGAACGATCAGTTTACGGTTCATCGATACAGTACCTCGTTCAGATCAGAAATCCCCAGATTTCTGGAAACAATAATTACATGGTCTCCTTCCTCAATATGATCTTTTCCGAAAGGGATGATGATTTTTCCCTGATGGACAATAACGGAAACAAGGGAGCCCTTGCGTGTGTTGAGATCCTTCAGCGGAATTCCGATATAGGGATCTCCCTTGCGCGCGACAAATTCGATCGCTTCAGCATTCCCGTCAATCAGACGGTACAGGCGCTCAATATGCGTACCGTTGCTGTTTTCACGGGCACGGACATAGCGGAGAATTGTTGAAGAAGTGATTACCTGAGGGCTGATAACTGAATCAAGTCCGAGATCGTTCAGAACGTCCATATATGCCATACGGCTATTCTTTGCGATGGTTTTCTGGACCCCGCTACGCGAAGCGTAAAGCGCAGTCATCAGGTTTTCCTCATCCCGGTTGCTGAGGGAAACAAAAGCGTCCACTTGCGAAAGGCCCTGTTCCTGGAGCAGATCCTGATCTGTTCCGTCGCCGTAAATTACATCCACGCGGGGGAGAAGTTCACTCAGGCGCCTGGCTTTTTGCGAATCCAGTTCAAAAAGCGTCACATGGATGCCCATCGGAACAATCAGGCGGGACAGATAATAGGAAATCCGGCCTCCACCGAGGAGCATAACGCTGCGGATTTTCTGGCTGTAGCGGCCGAGAAAACGGAAGAACTCGGTAATTGTGACCATGTCACCGGAAACGAAGACTTTGTCTCCGGGGAGGATCGCAAAATTACCATCCGGAATGATGACGGAATTGTTGCGTTCAACCATGGCATACAGGATACGCGGAAGATGTGGAACCTTGCTGGCCAGATCCTTCATTGGAATGCCGACGATCGCGTCTTTTTCCTGTGCCCGGAATTCAACCATTTCTACAAGGCCTCGGGCAAAGGACTCGATACTCCCGGCAAAGGGATAGCGAAGCAGGCGGCTGATTTCCAGCGCAGTAGCGCGTTCGGGGTTGATTGCCACATCGATGCCCAGTTCATTCTGCAGAAGTGTCTGACTCTCATTGAATTCGGGGTCACGGATGCGGGCGATCGTATACTGTGCACCAAGGCGTTTTGCAATCAGACAGGCAAGCATATTGCTTTCATCGCTTTCCGTTGAAGCAATAACGATATTCGCTTTTTCGACGCCGGCTTCAAGCAGAACTTTAGCATTGGCACCGTTGCCTTTAATGCAGATAACATCCAGAGAACCGGAACAGCGCTCAATGACGTCATCGTTCTTGTCAATAACAGTAACATCGTGCTCTTCCTGCGTCAGATGTTCTGCCAGCGTATATCCGACTTTTCCGGCACCGATAACAATGATTCTCATACAAAATCCCCCAAAAGCATATCACATTATATTTTATCATTTTCAGGACAATTTGGAAAGTATGGAATTGGTCAATCGCTGCAATTGAGAAAATCAGATAAATATATACTGGCGATGGCATATGTCCTGATATATTGCATTTATCGTTGCAAAACAATATAATGTAGTCAAAAAAAACAAGGGGTGATCACTTGAATAAGCCGAAACGGATGCTTTTCATTCTGAGTATTTTCCTTGCGGTGGCGTTGATGGTTTCTGTCACTGCAGGTGGGGCATTGGCCGAAGCAGCATTGGAAATCGAGCAGGATCCATATCAGCTGATTCCGTCCGGAGAAGTTGAAATCCCTGTTATCGGTGAAGCAGATCTAAAAAAATTTGATTTCCCTGATAATGAAGCACTTCATTTTGTTTCCAATCTGAAGGCAGGATGGAATCTCGGAAATACATTTGACGCCTATGATGATGGAAACGCATCACTCGGACTGCGCCTTGAAACATACTGGTGCCAGGCGAAAACAACACAGGAACTGTTCCACGCGCTGAAGACAGCCGGGTTCAATCTTGTGCGTATTCCTGTCAGCTGGCACAATCATCTTGTGGATGATGAATATACGATTGATCCTGCATGGATGGACCGGGTGAAGGAAGTTGCACAGTGGGCAGTGGATGAGGGAATGTACTTTATTGTCAATATACATCATGACAATTCCACCCAATTCTTTTATCCGGATGACGAACACGCAGAACAGAGCGAAAGGTATCTGACAGCTATATGGAAGCAGATTGCTGATAATTTTGCCGGTTTTGACGAGCACTGTATCCTGGAATCCATGAACGAACCCCGGCTTGTTGGAAAAAACAATGAATGGGGTCTGGATGGTTCCTCCAGCGCAAATACAGCAGTCAATTATATCAATCAATGGAATCAGAAATTTGTGGATATTGTGCGCGGAACAGGAGGAAATAACGCAACCCGGTATCTGGCTGTTCCCGGATACTGCGCCAGTCCAAACGGGGTACTCAGCGATCTTTTCACCATTCCGGCCGATCCCGCAGATAACAGGATCATCATTTCAGTGCATGCCTATACACCATATGCATTTGCGCTGAATACACAAAGCACGGACAGCACATTCGATCTGACGGAAAGTAAAGATAAGAAACAGGAAATTGCCCTCTTTATGAACAGCCTGTACAACAAATTCGTCAAGAACGGAACACCCGTGATCATTGATGAGTTCGGTGCACTGCAGAAGAAACCGGATGACCTCCAGGCGAGGGTGAATTTCGCTGCATATTATATTGCCTCTGCCAGCACCAGAGGCATGACCTGCTGCTGGTGGGACAATCATGTATTCACCGGGAACGGTGAAAGATTCGGAATCATTGACCGTGTAAATGTCCGATGGAAATATCCTGATATTGCACTGGCAATTCTTGAAAACTGTACATATAACCGCGAACCCTGACAAAAAGAGCGGCTTGCAGATTTGCAAGCCGCTCTTTGGCGGAGAGTTAGGGATTTGAACCCTAGGTGAGGTATCACCCCACACACGATTTCCAGTCGTGCGCCTTAGACCACTCAGCCAACTCTCCATGCATGGTCACATTCGGAAATTATACCATTTATCCTTTGTTTGTCAAGATCGATTTTCAGAATTACAGCTGTTTGAGCCTGGTAATTTCATCCGCTGTGAGTGAACGCCACATACCTGAAGGAAGATTTCCAAGGGAAACAGGTCCGAATTCTACACGCTTCAGGCTGACGACCTGATGACCGATGGCATCCACCATTTTCCGGACCTGGCGATTTCTTCCTTCATGGATCGAAATGAGCAGGACCGTATCAAAAGTATTCTCGCGGATCAGGCGCACAGAAGCCGGAGATGTGATTTTTCCGTCAATCAGGACTCCCTTGCGCAGCGCGAGGATCTCCTCGTTGCTGACATGATTTGAAACCTTGGTCAGATATACTTTTTTTACAAGGCGGCTGGGATGAAGCACATGGTTCATCATCTCACCGTCATTTGTCAGCAGAAGGAGGCCTTCACTGTCATAATCCAAGCGACCGACAGGGAACAGGCGAACCGGGTAATCCCTGAATTTGTCCATCACAGTGTTTCGCCCTTCCGGATCGGAAACGGTTGTTACTTCTCCGGCCGGTTTGTTATAGGCAATATAATGCTTTGTTTCTTCGGGACGGACAGGTGCCCCGTCCACACAGACATGGTCGCTGAGTTCATCCACCTGGACACCCATTTGCGTGATGACAGATCCGTTTACGGTAATACGACCATCCAGAATCATTTTTTCAGCGGTCCGCCTGGAGGCGACCCCGCACTGGGCGAGATATTTCTGAAGCCTGATCATAGTTTATCCTCTTTACCTCATTAATACGGACAATCCTGATGAAGACTGATATGGGTATAGCTTCGGGTTCCATCCTTCATTTCAGACAGGGTATGTCCGGAACCGATCAGCTTGTATTTATAGGTTGTCAGGCCTTCAAGCCCCATGGGACCTCTGGCGTGGATTTTTCCGGTTGCGATGCCGACTTCCGCGCCGAAACCATAGACAAATCCGTCTGCGAAACGGGTTGAGGCATTCCAGTATACACCGGCACTGTCTACACGGTTCATGAATTCAGCTGCATTCCGGGCGTTTTCTGTCACAATACAGTCTGTATGATGGGAACCATACCGGTTGATATGGGAAACAGCTTCCTGCAAAGAAGAAACGACTTTTACAGAGACAATGTAATCCAGGTATTCTGTGCTCCAGTCTGTTTCTTCCGCAGGTTTGCAGGAATGGATTTTCTGAACAGATTCATCGCCGCGGATCTCAACACCGGCTTTCGCCAGCGCATCGCATATTCCGGGAAGAAGGGAAGCGGATGCTTTCTCGTGAATCAGGATGGTTTCCGCTGCGTTGCATACGGAAACATTCTGTGTCTTGCTGTCAAGGGACAGTTTTACGGCCAGGGCAGGATCGGCATATTCGTCAATATAAACGTGGCAGATGCCGTCTGAATGACCAAGAACAGGGATCCTGCTGTTATCCATGATATACTGGACGAACTGACGGCTGCCACGCGGAATAATCAGGTCGATCAGTGCGTCTTCCTTCAGCATGGCGCTGACATCTTCCCGGGTTTCAAGCAGCTGAGCTGATTCCGGAGAAAGTCCGGCCATCTCCAGTGCGTTCTGTACACATTCACAAAGAACCTGGTTGGTATGGATTGCTTCGCGGCCACCTTTCAGAATGACACTGTTTCCGCTCTTGATGCAAAGGGAAGCAATCTGTATCAATGCATCGGGACGGCTTTCAAATATAACCCCGATGACCCCGATCGGACATACAACACGGTAAAGAGAAAGGCCCCCGGTTATTTCTTCTGCATAGGTGGTTTTGCCCAGCGGATCCGGCAGGGCGGCAAGGCTGTTAAGACCTTCGACCGTCTGTTCAAGTTTCTTTTCGTCAAAAACAAGACGGTGAAGCAGGGGTGAGGAAAGGTGATCCGCTTCAGCGGCTGCATAATCTTCCAGATTCGCACTCCGGATTTCCGGGAATCGATCACGGAGAAGATCGGCCAGGCAGAGGATCGCCTGGTTACGAAGCTGTAAAGAGGCGACAGACAGGTCGTAATAGGAATTTCTGGAATGAAGAGCAATCTCATGTAAATCTTTCAAAACAAAACACTTCCTTTCCCGTGAAAAAGTATAACAGACTGTGAACGAATTGAAAAGGCCCGGAAAGTATGGTATAGTAAGATGTCTGGGGGAATTAACGATGCCGCACCAAACAGGAATCAAGACGATTGCACAGAACCGCAAAGCCTATCACGATTATTTTGTGGAAGAGAAATATGAATGCGGCATTGCGCTCTTCGGGACAGAAGTTAAAAGCGTCCGTCAGGGAAGAGTCAATCTGAAGGAAAGCTGGGTCAGGGTTCATAACGGTGAAGTCTGGGCGGAAGGGATGCATATCAGTCCCTACGAGCAAGGGAATCAATTTAACAGGGATCCGATGCGGATGAAGAAACTGCTTTTGCACAAATCCGAAATACGGAAACTGGATGCAGCCGTTATGAAACAGGGGTACACACTGATTCCTCTCGAACTGTACCTGAAGGATGGACGTGTGAAGGTTTCTCTTGGACTGTGCCGCGGCAAACAGCTGCACGATAAACGGGATGCCCTAGCCAAACGGGATTCAGACCGTGAGATTCAGCGGGCACTGAGAAACCGGCAGAAGAATTGAAAGCGTAATTTATTTGGGGATGATCCGGTTTCGACGGGAATATCGGAAAATGAATAAGCGAGCCGCAGCCCCTGTACTGCGTATCAACGGGGAAAAACAATAACTGACAATAGCAATTACGCTTTCGCGGCTTAATGCCGCGCGTCGGCCCTGATTGCCTGCAGATCAGGTCACCGGCGTCAAAAATGCAGGGAACGAGTACCGGCTAAGCTTTGCAACGGTATCCGTAATCATGAAGCTACTTTTTCGGCAGTCTTTCCGCGGACGGCCGGAAAGGGAAAATAAATCACGGAATGCGCTCGGAGAAAGTTCATTGGACGGATTTTCGGACAGGGGTTCGACTCCCCTCATCTCCACCATACGAACAGAACACAGTTGCTGTGTTCTGTTTTTTCACATTAAAACAGACCCTTCAAAACGAAGGGTCTGCTGGCGTGCGGTCGACGGGACTTGAACCCGTACCCATTGCTGGACACGCCCCTCAAACGTGCGCGTATGCCGATTCCGCCACGACCGCGAACAACAGGAGCATTATAAGACCCGCACTTTACTTTGTCAAGAAAAACTGAAACCGGAAGGGCCGGATCTCTGATATTTACGTTGACGTGAATGCGGATAACTGTTAACCTTTATATATCAAACCAGGGAGATGATCATTATTCGTTTTATGTCCCGAACAGTTGCCGCCATACTTCTTATTGTGGTCATTGCGGTGTGCCTGACAGCAACGGTTCATGCGGAAAATGAATTTTCCGTACAAAGAATCGGACAGATGATCAGCAATCGCGAAAATGCCTTCTCTGTATTTGCACCCGAGAACGGTTTGTTTTCTGTTGCAATTCGCGATGATTACTATACTTACAGAATCATTGAAACTCCTGTCAACGCGGGAAACAACGAGGTGAAATGGGACGGATGCGGGTATCATTCCGAAAAACTGGATACACAGTATTATACATTTGATTTTTCCCTGGCGGGTGAAAGCGGACAAACATATACGTTTTCCTTCCGGTCTCCGGTTGTCAGCAACGACCAGTATCTTCAGTTTGTTCTGCCGTCCGGGGACGAAGTCAGCCTCAGCGCCATGGGGGACTGGTTCGTTGAAGTCAGGGCAGTGAGGGACGGGACGGTCACATTTGTTTTTTCACCGTCTGATTTGTCAGAACCCATAACTGTACAAAAACCTGCCCATGGTGGAAGAGTGGAACATTACACACTGGAAAAACTGGCGGGTAAAAGCCGGATTGCACCCGGAAACTATACAGTTTCCGTATACGAAATTACAAAACCGGATAACATTACTTCTTTTCCACTGCATATCTCGGATGAAGAGCCTTCCCGGGAACCTGTTCAGGTGACCGGTGAGATCATGCCGTCAGAGGAGGGCGGGGATGCTGCTGTCTGGGAGGCTATGATGCGGCCTTCCGTTGTGATTGACGAAGAATTCAACAGATCCATTCCGGTATACGCAGAACCGGACAAAACAGCAGAAAACCTGGGTACGTTGCATGGAGCGACACAGTGCCTGTCTGTTTTTGAACTCAGGGACAGCTGGGCCAGAATTGGCGCATGGAATCATGAATCAGCTGATTATATGGAAGGATGGATTCCTGACAGCAAACTGAAAGTCGTTTATCCAAACAAGGATTACGGATTGCTTATAAATAAAAAAGAGCAGACATTGACAGTTTATTATCAGGGCAGAAAGCTGGAAACCCTCCTGGTTTCCACAGGACATATGGATCCGGGCAAACTGATCCGGGAAACAGCTGCCGGAATGTATTTTACAGGCCTGCACCGTGTTGCTTTCTCGATGCAGGGGAGCAAATATGATTATGTGATTCAGTATGACGGCGGCAATCTGCTGCACCAGATTCCATACTCATCTGCCGGGAAAAAGGATTTCACATGGGGAAAGGCGTATCTCGGATCCAAGGCGTCACACGCATGTGTCCGGATCCAGGACTTTCCAGGTCCGCAATCTGGGATCAACGCGTACTGGATATGGACGCATATTCCATATCGGACAAAAGTTATTATACTGGACGATCCGGAAGAACGTGAAAAGGCGAAATCGGTCCTGTGCGGCACAGATCCTGTTGTGACGGACCGGATCACCTTCCTGGAGGATGAGCAGCCCGAAAGAAATGACCAACATGCAGTGCTGACCTTTGGGGGAAACATTGTTGCCGGAAACAGCGAAGGAGCATTCTATAGCAACAATTCCATCTGCACACTGATCGAGAAAGAAGGCGTCGCTTATCCCTTCAGCGATTTGCTGTCAATTTTCGAAAATGATGACTGGACCTGCCTGAATCTTGAAAGTACATTAAAATCGGACAATCTGAATGCGGACAGGTACAGATCCGTTCGATACCGCGGTCTGCCCGAATATGCCGGCATTTTTCCGGCCTCTTCTGTTGAAATGGTTTCATTTGGAGAGCATGTTTACGATTACCGTGATGATGGCTTTGATTCCACAGTAAAAGCTCTTGAACACGAAACCGAATGGATCGGATATGGAAAGACTGCCGCTGTCCATATCAGGAACCATCTCTTTGGGTTCGGAGCCTGCACAGAGGAAGAATACATCAGAGATCCGGAAATAATAGGGAAGGAAATTGAAAACCTGCGCGGCATGGGATGTGAATTTGTGATCTATCAGTGCAACTGGGGAAATGAAAAAGACGATTTCCATTCCAAACTTCAGGACGCGATGGCCAGAGCCTGTGAACGCGCAGGAGCGGATTTGCTGATCGGACATCATCCGGGGAAAATACAGGGAATAGATTATATCAATGAAATGCCTGTGATTTACAGTCTCGGCAATCTGATCGCGGCAGGCGCGGCAAGAACAAAAACATATGACGCTCTGATTGTTCAGGCTGTATTCGATCTGAACGGTGAAAGCAGAAAACCTTCGCTTCGCCTGATACCGGTGCTGGCCAGTTCTGCGGCCGAAGAAAAGAACAATAACTGCCATCCTGCAGTGGCACAGGATGGAGATCGGCAAAGGATCCTGAAAACGATCCAGAAGGATACCGGATTTCTTTTGATACTGGATCAGTAAAAGATATAGTAAGTGCACTCAAGACGTCCGTTATAGAGACGTCTTTTTTTGTCTGCCCTCCTGCCATAGGAACGTTCAAAAGACGGATCTGATGAAATGACACACATGGACCATCCGGGATGACGTTCTTTCAGCAGGCGCAGGTCATGGTAAAGAAGACGGCAGGTTTTCTGATCGCTGAGCCGTTCCCCGTAGGGCGGATTGCAGATGAACACACCTCTGCCGGATTGGAGGAATACCTGTTGCAAAGGCCTGACTTCAATATGTACCTTGCCTTCCAGCTGGGCCTGCCGGATATGCCGAATGGCCAGCTTTACAGCTTCAGGATCAATATCAGAGCCGGAAACAGACAGGTGAAGGTCCGCAACGGATTCATGTGCAGCATCCTGGCGAAGCGTGTCAAAAGGAACAGTGCGGAACGGGGAAAACGACTCCATCGCAAAATGCCGTCGAAGTCCGGGAGCGATCCCTGATGCTTTCAGAGTGGCTTCAATCAGAATGGTTCCGGTACCACAACAGGGGTCATATAGCATCATGTCCGGCCTCCATGGACTGAGCTGGACAAGCGCAGCAGCAAGGGTTTCACGCAAAGGCGCTTCACCGTTCCAGGTGCGGTAGCCACGACGGGAAAGCGCTTCACCGGATGTGTTGATCAGAATGCGCACCAGATCGGAATGAATGGAAACCAGTACCGGAAAAGAAGAACCGTTTTCAGGGAAAAAGGACCGGCCGGTGGATTTGCGAAGCTGTTCGATGATGGATTTTTTGGTGACAGCCTGGCAGTCACGCGGACTCATAAGAGTGCTTCTTGCACATTTTGCCGAAACGAGGATGGATTCATCACCGCTGAGATATTCCTGCCAGGGGACAGAAGCGACAAGCTGGTACAAATCTTCAAAAGAAGTGCATTTTTGTTCAGCAGCCAGGATAAAAACCCTGTCGCAAAAGTGAAGCTTTAAATTGCAGAGAAAGATCCCCTCAGGACTTGCTGTAAAGCGTACGCCGCCGTTTTCCGCCTTTGCATCCGGAAAACCAAGTCTGCGAAGTTCGTCAGCAACAAGGCCTTCAAGCCCAAATGCAGCAGATGCATAACATAAAAATGCCTGTTTCACAAAAATCCCTCCTGTTTCAGTTTACATGGTTTCAAAATGAAAGTAAAGGCGAAAAGCATTACCGGATCTGAAGCTTCATCGGAGGAATTCCTTGATTTTGCAAAGGATGTACGATATACTAAATTGATTAGAATCAGGAAGGATGATGTTCATAATGAAGCTGATTATTGCGATCGTTCAGGATGAAGACTCTTCCAAATTAGTCTCGAAATTGATGCAGGACGGGTTCAGTGTTACGAAGCTGGCAACAACCGGCGGCTTTCTGAAGGCCGGTAACACTACGCTGCTGCTTGGTGTCGAAGAGGAAAGGATGCAGGATGCGATACACCTGATTGAGACGGTATGCAAAAGCAGGAAACAGATTACTTCCGCACCGGCAGCTCTGGCGGGAATGGCCCATGGGGAATATACGACCTATCCCGTGGAAGTCACCGTTGGAGGCGCTACAATGTTTATTCTCTCCATCGAACAGTTCCTCAAAGTGTAAACAGAAAATGGAAGATATAATTTTAGAAAGTTTTCTGAATCACGGAGAAACATACCGGATTTTATTTGATCAGTTGCAAAATGAAACTGCAGTCCATGCGTATCTGATTACCGGCGAAAAAGGAACCGGAAAGAGGACATTGGCCAGGCTGATGGCAAAAACAATCCTGTGCAGTTCGGGTGGGAAACGTCCATGCGGTGTGTGCCGTAACTGCGTCCTGGCGGAAAAGAATGAACATCCGGACCTGATTCTGATTGAAAAAGGGTCACCGATTGCTGCAGGTGTAAAAAAAGACCGGAATACAATTCCAATCGAAGATATCCGTGAAATGATACGTCTGTGCGGAATCCGTTCGACGGACGGAAACAAGCGCGTCGTGCTGCTCTTTGATGCGGATAAAATGACAACACAGGCGCAGAACTGCCTGCTCAAAACACTGGAAGAACCGCCGTCGGATACATATTTAATTCTGGCGACGGATCACACAGAATCAATCCTTCCGACGATTATCAGCAGATGCCGGATCCTTCGTACGAAAGCCTGGGATGATCAATATATCCTTTCCGTACTTGACAGGAATCATGTTTTGGGAGAACATTCTGCCGATGCCGTAGCTGCAGCAGGAGGGTCCATCGGAAGGGCGCTGGAGCTGACAAATGATGATTCCTACTGGAAACTCAGGGACGAAGTTATGGATATCTTTTTCCAGACAACGTCCCGGAGTGACGTCCTGAAGATATCAAACCAGTGGAAAGACCGCAAACAGGATGCGGAACAGCTTTTTTCGGTTCTGGAATCGTTGGTTGGAATGCTGATGGAATACAGGTTTTACAGGGACAGGAAAACCGATCTGTCAGCTTTTCCGCCGCAATGGCAGAAATTTGCCGGGAAGGCACAGGAAGAGGAATTTGTTGTTCTGACGAACTGCATTTCTTCTTCAAAAAAACAGCTGCAGTATTCGCTGAATTTTCAAGCAGTGCTTGAAAAACTGATTTTTACTTTTATAGGAGAAGGGAACAAATGGCTACAATAGTCGGAATACAGTTTCAAAAAAACGGGAAAATATACAATTTCGATGTAAACAACCTTGAAGTCAAACCGGATGATTATGTGGTCGCTGATACAGGCCATGGCATTGATCTCGGTCAGGTTGTTGTCGGATGCAGGCATGTTGAAGATACGGATTCTGCCGTTGCACAGAAAAAGCTGATTCGTATCGCGACGGAAAAAGATTTGCAGACCAGCGCAGAAAACCGTGAAAAAGAACGTGAAGCTTTTACCGTCTGCCAGAAGAAAATAGCCGAACATAAGCTGGATATGAAACTGGTGTCCGTAGAGTATGCGTTTGATAACAGTAAAGCGCTGTTCTACTTTACTGCAAATGGAAGGGTTGATTTCCGCTCTCTTGTAAAAGATCTTGCTTCCGTGTTTAAAATGAGGATTGAACTGAGGCAGATCGGCGTACGTGATGAAGCAAGAATGATTGGCGGTCTCGGACCGTGCGGACGACAGATCTGCTGCGGCTCTTTCCTGGATGAATTCCAGCCTGTCTCAATCAAAATGGCAAAAGAACAGAACCTTTCCCTGAATCCCACGAAAATCAGCGGGGTCTGCGGCAGGCTCATGTGCTGTCTGAAATACGAGCAGGATCATTATGAACAGACGCGGAAAATTATGCCGCGAATCGGAAAGGAAGTATCCACTCCTGACGGAACCGGAACAGTCAGTGATCTTAACATTGTAAAGGAAACGGTATTTGTCAGGATTACAAACGGCGATTCCAGCGAAATCAAGGAATATCCCCTTGAAAAGGTGGAAAGAATAAACAGCAGCGAGATACATCAGACGGCAGACAGGAAGGAAAACGCAGCGAATGGGGAAGTCCATCCTGAAGGAGCCCCGGAAGCCGAGACAGGCAATGACAGTAAAGGGAAGGGAAATCCGCAGAGGGAAAATCGCGGTAAAAAGGGACAGAACAATCCTTCCGGCCAGAACATAAACCAGCGAAAACCTGAAAAACAGGAAACGGCTAAAAAGAATCCTGCATTAGGTAAACCCGTGATGCGGGAGAACCCAAACAGAAATGTGCCGAAGCAGGAAACAGCTCCTGCTGTGGAAGCGGCAGAAGAAAAAACGGAGGTTTCTTCCGGATCGAACTGGGCGGAAGCGGTCCGAAAAGCAATTGATTCCATCAATTGATTCATTTGCTTCACAATGCGGTTTTTTTCTGAATGTCTTGAATCTTTGATTCATAGATGATAAAATAATTACACAACAACGTTCGGAAAGAACGAATTAACGGAGGTTAAGGTTATGGCTTACAAAATTTCTGATGAATGCATCAGCTGCGGTGCTTGTGCTGCTCAGTGCCCCGTCAGCGCGATCAGCGAAGGAGACGGAAAATTCGTAATCGATGCAGATACCTGCGTCGAGTGCGGTGCCTGTGCGGAAACCTGCCCTGTTGGCGCGCCTGCCCAGGAATAATTTATCCAGATCAAAAACCGGCGAGAGCCGGTTTTTTTATTTTCCGGAAGAACGCAAAAAAACCCGCAGGAAATCCTGCGGGCTGTACACCATTAGGGACTCGAACCCTAGACACCCTGATTAAGAGTCAGGTGCTCTACCAACTGAGCTAATGGTGCTCAAGCGAACGATAGCTATTATACATGAATTAACATATTTGTCAACAAGAAATTTATTTGTTTCATCCGGATGAACTATGATATAATTATTAGGATAAGACTGAGGAGGATTCTTGATTGTTTTTTCAGGTTTATGATCCGCTTGATGAAAAAGAAGTATCCCTGATGAATATTCTCCAGCTTGCTTACGTCGGTGATGCGGTTTGGGAAATTGCGGTCCGGAATCACCTGATCCGCCAGGGATATAACCTGCATCATCTCCATTCCGAATGTATCCGGAAAGTCAATGCCCACGCACAGGCGGAATTTGCCAAGGCCTTGCAGTATGAACTGACTGAAGCGGAAGCAGATCTTATGCGGCGGGGAAGAAATGCACACCCACATCATCCCGTTCCCAAAAACCAGGATCCAGAAGATTATTCCATGGCTACAGCATTTGAAGTATTGCTTGGATTTCATTATTTGACAGGCCATGAAGAACGTTTGCACCAGATTATAACACTGTTGATTGGAGGGGCAGAAAATGGCTGAAAGAAAAGAAATGAATGTCGTTCTTGTGCGACATACGCTTTCACCGGAAGAACTTGTATCACTGGGGGCGAAACTTTGCTACTCAAAATCGACTATCTCCGGTCTGACAGAAAAAATTTCGGCACAGGATCAGTCCGCTTTTATTGAAAAGCTGCTGAATATGGGCCATGAATCAATTTTTGAACATGCATCTTTCACATTTGGAATCGAAGGAGTCAGTCGTGTGCTTCTTGCACAGCTGACAAGGCACCGGCTCGCCAGCTTCTCCGTACAAAGCCAGAGATATGTTTCCTATGAAAACGGATTTGGATATATCCTCCCTCCGAGGATTGAAGCGCTTGGGGAGGAGGCTGTGCAGCGTTATACTGAGCAGATGGAACAGATGGAAACCTGGTACAGGGAATGGCAGTCGTTGCTGGGAAAAGGCGAAAAATCCAATGAAGATGCCCGTTTTGTTCTCCCGAACGCATGTGAAACCCGTGTTTTGCTGACGATGAACGTCCGGGAACTCTGGCACTTTTTCTCATTGCGGATGTGCAACCGGGCACAGTGGGAAATCAATGAACTGGCAAAAAGGATGCACAGGCTGTGCATTGAAACAGCCCCGGCGCTGTTTGCCGAAGCAGGATCGGCCTGCCTGCGCGGAAGATGTCCGGAAGGAGAAAAAACCTGCGGACAGGTGGAAGCCAAACGCAAAGAGAGAAAAGAACTGCTTGAATCCCTGAAGAAGGAGATCTGATTATGCCGTCTGAGAAAAAATACAACAGGAATGAAGCCGCCCCAAAGGGCGCGAAATCAAAACAGGATTTCAGAAAGAATGAATTCCGTGGGATAGATCCGGATTATCGTTCGGGCAGAAATACAAGAAGAACAGGCACACAGCTGAAAACTGAAAAAAGGTCCTTTCCGGCACCGCAACGCACCTCTTACAGACAGTTTGAGTTTGATGCTGAGATGGATACAAAAAGGCAAAATGTCAAAGAGACTTCAGACGACATCTATATCCTGACCGGAAGAAACCCGATTCGTGAAGCGTTAAAAAACAATCGGGATCTGGAAAAACTGATGGTTCAGAAAGGTGACCTTTCCGGTTCCGCAATGGAAATTGTAAAAACCGCAAAAGACCGGAAAATCCTTGTACAGGTTGTTGAGAAAAGCCGGCTGGACGAAATTGCTCCGAATCACCAGGGGCTGATTGCTTTTGCTTCAGCTTATTCCTATTCGACTGTGGAAGATATTTTGCAGGCGGCGGCTGAAAAAAATGAGGATCCTTTCCTGGTTCTGCTGGATGGTATCACAGATCCCCATAATCTTGGAGCTATTATCCGCAGCGCTGAATGTACAGGAGCGCACGGTATCATTATTCCCCAGCACAGAAGTGTCGGACTTACCCCGGCTGCAGTCAAAGCGTCCGCCGGCGCTGTGGAATACCTGCCGGTTGCACGGGTAACAAATCTGAACCGAACCATTGAAGAACTGCAGAAAAGAAATATCTGGGTATATGCGCTGACGATGAACGGGAAAGACTATGAATCCGTATCGTTCTCCGGAGGGACAGCCATTGTGATCGGCGCGGAAGGAGAGGGAATCAGCAAACTAACAGAAGAAAAATGTGATCTTGCAGTTTCCCTGCCGATGAAGGGCCATCTGGACAGCCTGAACGCTTCCGTTGCAGCCGGTGTGATTATGTACCGGATAATGTCCTTCAGAAAAGCTGGTATTTCTGATTGATGCGAGAGGCAGGCTGTTATTGTGGATAAGAACATCAGGGAAGTTCCTGAATCCTCACCCAATGAAATGCTTTCCGGTTTTGAGGAATACGCAAGTCCAGAAATCAGTAAATATGCTGAATTTACGGATGAACAGATCGTCGAAATGAGCCACAGCGGAGATATTGCTGCGGAAGAATATCTGCTGGATAAATACAAGAATTTTGTGCGTTCCAAAGCAAGAAGTTATTTCCTGGTGGGCGCTGATCATGAGGATATTGTCCAAGAGGGAATGATTGGTCTTTATAAATCGATCCGCGATTTCCGGCCGGACAAACTCAGCTCATTCCGCGCTTTCGCTGAACTCTGCATTACGCGTCAGATCATTACGGCGATCAAAACAGCCACACGGCAGAAACACATTCCGCTGAATAATTATGTTTCATTAAATAAACCCCTGTATGACGAAGAAAGCGACAGAACACTTCTGGATGTGATCGTGGAAGGAAGAATATCCGATCCGGAAGAACTGATTATTAATATGGAGAATGTCGGGAATATCCGTACCAAGATCAGTGAAGTGCTGTCAACACTTGAACAACAGGTTCTGAATGCCTATCTTGACGGAAAGAGCTATCAGGAGATTGCTGAATCTCTTGGAAGGCATGTGAAATCCATTGATAACGCTTTGCAGAGGGTAAAAAGAAAACTCGAGAAAAATCTCGAGGAAAATCAGAACTGACTTTATTGAAATAACTTATGGATTTCCGGCTTCCGTTACCTGATCCTGGATCAGATCGGAAGCTTTTTCAATAACGGTCTGCAGATTAACAGGAGAAGAATTCCTGTGACTTCCGGCCGGAATAACCTGAATGTTCCCGGCTGGAGACTTGCTGCCAAGACCTGACACAAAAACACACAGAAGAATCAGCAGGACAGAAAGACTGCAAAGCGCAATAACGGTTCTCGGCCGGAATGCGGTTTTCCTGGGAGAAGAGACTGCTGCTTCAAGAATACGATGTTTCAGGTGCTGATCCGCTTTCAGCCCGGAAAGAACATGTTCCGTCACTTCAGGAACGCGATTCAGCTGATCCATGCTCATTCTCCTTTCAATTCCTTTATCAGTTTGTTCCTTGCCCTGCTCAGCCGGGAGGAAACTGTCCCTTCAGCCACTTCAAGCATTTCTGAGATTTCCGCCACGTTGTAACCCTGGTAATAATGCAGCAGGACAACCTCCTTGAATTCAGGAGAAAGGCGGTTGATGGCTTCTGACAGGGCGATCGAGTCGGCCGCTTTGCCGATTTCATCATCTGCGGGGAAAAGCTCGAATGCCGGATGGCCGAGGACCACTCTCCGGACCCAGCTGCTGCGCCAGAGATCCCTGCACTTATTCAGCGTTACTTTCAGCAGCCAGGATTTTTCCCTGCCCGGATACAGAACCGGGCGATTCAGCAGCAGTTTGACAAATACATCCTGCGTTACATCTTCAGCACGCTGCCGGTCACCTAGATAATAATACGCTACGCGAAGGACGTCTGTTGCGTAGCTTTCATACAGCTCATCAAACGTCATCCCGGAAACGCCGGAAGGCTGATCCTGATCTGTTTCCACAGAATCCTCCTTCACAAACAAAAACGAACCAACCAACTTAAATCTTCCCTCCGCAGGCACTTTTTTCAAAAAAAGAATCAGATCCGGGAAGCAATCTGGAACCTCTTCAGATCGGCAGGAGAATAAAAAAGGATTATCTTCCTGCTGAAACCATTATAAACTGAAGAGAAATAAAGGGCAATCACATTTTTTTCAAGCCAAATTTGCACTTGACGAACAATACAATGAACAGTAAAATATTAAAAACGGAGATATTATATCGTTTTTTCTGGAATATCATAAATCAATTAAGGAGTGTGTCATTCTGTGTTGAGAAAGAAGACTTGTGTTGCAATGCTTCTTGCCGGCGGGCAGGGAAGCCGTTTGGGTATTCTGACAAAAAAAGTGGCAAAACCAGCAGTTCCTTATGGTGGAAAGTACCGGATTATTGATTTCCCGCTCAGCAACTGCACAAACAGCGGTATTGATACGGTTGGCGTCCTGACGCAGTATCAGCCTCTCGAATTGAATGCTTATATCGGCAGCGGCGCTCCGTGGGATCTGGACATATCCAACGGCGGCGTTTTTGTGCTTCCGCCTTACCAGAAAGGGAAGAGCGGAGAATGGTATCGCGGTACAGCGAATGCCATTTATCAGAATATTGCCTTTATTGAGCAGTATAATCCGGATTATGTGCTGATTCTCAGCGGCGACCATATCTATAAGATGGATTATAACGCCATGCTGAACTATCACATCCGTCACGGTGCGGATGCTACGATCGCGGTCCGTGAAGTACCGTGGGAAGAAGCATCCCGCTTCGGCATTATGAATACCGATTCGGATGACAAAATTGTGGAATTCGAGGAAAAACCAAAGAATCCGAAGAGCAACAAGGCTTCCATGGGTGTTTACATTTTCACCTGGAGCAAGCTTCGCCACTATCTTGAGGAAGATGAAGCTGACAAAAAGAGTTCCAACGATTTCGGGAAAAACATCATTCCGAATATGCTGAATGACAAACAGGTGATTGTTGCATACAGTTTCAACGGTTACTGGAAGGACGTCGGAACTATTGAAAGCCTCTGGGAGGCCAATATGGATCTTCTCGAAAAGCCGATGCCGATTGATATGCACGACAAGAGATGGCGTATCTTTGCCAAGAATCCGGGCATGGCCCCGCATTACATTGCCAAGGGCGCCACGGTAAAGGATTCTTTGATAACTGAAGGCTGTGAGGTTTACGGAAATGTAAATCATTCCGTTCTTTTTGCCGGCGTTATCATTGAGGAAGGCGCAAAGGTGGAATCCAGCGTCATCATGCCGGGAAGCGTGATCAAGCGCGGAGCGGTTGTTCGCAGGGCAATTGTTGCCGAGAACGCTGTTGTCGGTCCCGGTGCGTTTGTTGGCGAGGAAACCGGCAATATTGCAGTCATCGGCACAGGAATTACCTTGCCGGCCGGAGTCAGCATTCCTGCAGGCCAGCAGGTGGACGAAGAATATACTTTCTGAGTAACTGTTAGAAAGGACGAAAAAAGATGAAAGATGTAATGGGTCTTATTTATACAGGCGAAAATGATGCCAGGCTTCGCGAACTGACCGTTACGCGTGCCATTGCTGCCATGCCTGTTGCTGGTAGATACCGCGTAATTGACTTCCTTGTTTCCAGCATGGTAAACGGCGGAATGAAGAACATCGGTGTAATTACACAGAAGAATTATCACAGCCTGATGGACCATCTCGGTTCCGGAAAGGAATGGGATCTTCACGGAAAGCATAATGGCCTGCATATTCTTCCGCCTTTCCTTACACGGGAGAATGTAGGACTATATCCGGGCCTTCTGGATGCGCTTCGTTCCAATAATAATTTCCTGATCCGCAGCAAGCAGGAAACCCTGGTCCTCAGCAACAGCAATATCATTTACAATGCCCGCCTGGATGAACTGGTGCAGTATTATCGTGATACAAATGCAGATATTACGCTTCTTTATACGAAGGATCCTTCCATGAAGCGTGATGAATACGGAACATATCTGGCCATTGACAAGAGCGGAAATGTGACAGATATGGAAGTACTGCCGACCCATCCCGGATATGACAATATCTTTATGGAAGTGCTCGTAATCAAGAGAGAGCTGCTACGCGATCTCGTGGACAAAGCCGTTTCCCATGGGCTTCATTCCATGGATAAGGATATTATTCTTCGCCTTGTTCAGGATAAATCCGCAAAGATCAATGCTTACGAATACAAAGGAAAGTGCTGGCAGATTGATTCTGTTCAGAGCTATTTCAAATTTAACATGGATATCCTGGATCCTGAAATGCGGAAAGGACTGTTCCGCGATGAACTGCCCGTATTTACAAAGGTCAGGGATGAAATGCCTGCCTGCTACGGGGATAACGCAACGGTAATAAATTCTCTTGTGGCGGATGGCTGCCAGATTGACGGTATTGTGGAAAACAGCGTTCTTTTCCGCGGTGTAAAGATTGCTCCTGAAGCGCATGTCAAAAACTGTATTATCATGCAGGACGGTCAGGTGCATGAGGGCGCATATATTGAGAACTGTATCCTGGATAAACAGGCGGTTATCAAACGCAATGCACGCCTGATCGGTCCGGATGCATATCCGATTGTGATTGGAAAAGACGTTGTAATTTAATTCGGAGGAAAAACCTGTGAATATTCTTTTTACAGCAAGTGAAGCAGTTCCTTTTGTAAAAACCGGCGGCCTTGCCGATGTAGTCGGTGCCCTGGCGCCTGTTCTTGCGAAGGAAGGCCATGACGTCCGTGTGATTATTCCTGATTTCAGTGCAATTCCACAGGAATATGTTTCCCAGATGTCCCATGTCTGCGATTTTGAAATACAGTTGGGGTGGAGAAGGCAGTACTGCGGCATAGAGAAACTCGAAAAAGACGGAGTCACATGGTACTTTATGGATAATAAGTACTATTTTGGCCGTCCCTATATCTATGGCATGGGCGGGGATGAATATGAACGTTTCGGGTTTTTCTGCCGTGGCGTCCTGAATATGCTTCCGCTGATCGGTTTCCGGCCGGATGTGATTCATTCACATGACTGGCAAAGCGGCATGATTCCTGCATTGCTGAAAATCCAGTATGCGCATCTTCCGTTCTACGCTCCAATCAAATCCGTATTCACCATTCATAACCTGCAGTATCAGGGTATTTTCGGAATTCGTGAAGTACAGGATATTCTTGGGCTGGGCGACAGCCTCTGGACAGAAGATCAGCTGGAATGCTTTGGTTGCGCCAACTTTATGAAAGCAGCCCTTGTGTATGCCGATATGATCACGACAGTGAGTCCGTCCTACGCTGAAGAAATCCAGACAGCTTATTACGGAGAACGGCTGGATGGCCTTCTTCGGGCCCGAAAGACCGATCTTCACGGCGTTCTGAACGGGATTGATATGGATGAATATAATCCACAGACGGACCCGATCATTGCAGAACACTTCAATTTCGAAGACCTGCAGGGGAAGGCTGCCTGCAAAAAGGCGCTGCAGGAAGAACTCGGACTGGATGTGAATCCGGATATCCCGATTATCGGTATGGTCGGCCGGCTCAGTAATCAGAAAGGCCTCGACCTTGTTGATTATGTGATTGCTGACATTATGCGCCAGGAAGTTCAGCTTGTTGTCCTTGGCATGGGCGAAGGAAGATACTTCAATCTGTTCAGCTGGGCAGAGGGCGAATACAAAGGACGTGTGGCTGCACGGTTTACAATGGATCATAACCTTGCGCACAAAATCTATGCCGGTGCTGATATTTTCCTGATGCCAAGCCAGTTTGAACCGTGCGGATTGAGCCAGATGATTGCCATGCGATACGGAACCATTCCGATCGTACGGGAAACCGGCGGACTGAGGGACACGGTGCTGAGCTATAACGAATTCAGCGGTGAAGGGAATGGCTTTACATTCTTCAATTACAATGCACATGATATGCTGCATGTTATAGAACGTTCCATCGGCTATTACAATAACCGCAGGGATATCTGGAACACATTGCAGCAGCGCGGGATGAAAGGGGATTACAGCTGGGCACATTCAGCTAAGGAGTACATGAACCTGTATCAATCCCTGTTTGAACCGAAAACAGAAGAAACCGCAGAAGCCGGCGAATCAAATGAAAAGAACCCGGTGGTTGTTGAATTTAACGAGTAACAGAAAAAATGAACAGTTGCAGGGGATGTGCACATGCACATCCCTGTTTTAAAAACGGAGTAGAAAATGGATCATTGCGAATTACGGGAAGATGAAACGCTGGAAGATCTCCAGCTTGAGGGGCTAAAACTGCTGCAGAAGAAAAAAGGCTTCCGGTTTGGAATGGATTCCGTACTGCTGGCTCATTTTGCCTTCATACATGAAAATGATACTGTGGCAGATTTTGGGACCGGAAGCGGCGTGCTTCCGCTGCTGTTGATTGGCAGGAATAAGGGAAAAACTTTTCAATGCCTTGAAATACAGGAAGAAATCGCTGAGATGGCACAGAGAACAGTCCGGCTGAATCATCTGGAAAACCGTATTCGGATCATTTGCGGAGATGTTGAAAACGCGCATCAATGGATAAAGGAATGTTCATTGGATGCTGTCATCTGTAATCCGCCTTACAGTGTTCACGGATCATCGATTGTCAGCCCGTCTGCTACCAGGGCGATTTCAAGAAGCCAGCAGGAAAATACACTGGCAGGTTTCTTTCGGAGCGCTTTCCGTATTCTCAAAGGCAGAGGAAGGTTATACATGGTGTATCCGGCACCTCAGATGCTGCAGATTATGAAACAGCTGCAGTCGTTTCATCTGGAACCCAAAAGATTCCAGCTGGTTTATCCCTATGAAAACAAACCGGCAAATCTTGTTTTGATTGAAGCGGTGAAGGACGCACGTCCTATGCTGCATCCAATGGATCCCCTGATCATATACACACCGGATCATCACTTGACAAATAGACTGAAGTCTGTTTATCATATTGAATAGAATTCGGTCTGTTATGGGCGGGTGAGTTGTTGTATGAATGAAATCTGGGATTTTGCAGTGATCGGAGGCGGAGCCTCCGGAATGGCCGCAGCTATTACCGCATCAGGATTTCATGATCGTGTCCTGCTGATTGAAAAATCTCCTTCTCTTGGAAAAAAGATCGCTGCTTCCGGAAACGGGAGATGCAATTTGATGAATATTTTGGACCCGGTTTATTACGGAAACAGTGAGTTTGCCGGAAAAGTGCTTCAGCACTTTGGAAAGGAAAAACTGCTTCATTTCTGGAATGACCTGGGACTGTGCCTTTCAGAAGAGGAAGAAGGCCGGATTTATCCCTGTACATTCCAGGCTGTCAGTGTTCTCGATGCGTTGAAAACAAGGCTGAAAACAAACCAGGTGAATATCCTTCTTCAAACAAAAGTAACTCAGGTTACGAACCGGAATGCCCTGTTTCATATTGAAACAGAGAAAGATGTATTTATCAGCAAACGTATTCTGGTTGCATCAGGTGGGGCAGCGGCGCCGAAACTGGGAGGTTCGGGATCGGGATATTCAATCCTTGAATCTTTCGGACATCACATGATTCCGGTTTTTCCTGCTTTATGTCCGATTGTGACAGATAGTAAAAGCATTTCCGGACTAAACGGTATTCGGGTGAAATGCATGATCTCTGTTTTGAATCAGAATCACTCGCTGCTTCAGAAGAAAAAAGGAGAAATTCTTTTTACGGATTACGGAATCAGCGGAATCTGCGCAATGCAGTGCGCCAGATTTGTCAAAGAAAACGGCTGTACTGCGGAACTGGATATTGTCAGCCGGGTTTTTCAGGAAGAGTCCAAACTGATGGAATTCCTGAAAAGCAGAAGGGAAAAAGTCAGCAATTTTCCTCCGGAACAGATCCTGACAGGTTTTCTGCTCCCCAAACTGTCATTTGCTGTAATGAAACAGGCCGGCATCAGTATGCGCAACAGTCTTGCCGGAGACCTGACAGACGATGATCTGCTTGCCGTTGCAGACCGGCTGCATCATTATACGCTTCGGATTGAAGGAGTTAAAGGACTTGATGATGCGCAGGTTACTGCCGGCGGTGCCGACTGCAGGGAATTTGATCCGGAAACGATGGAATCACATATTGTAAAAGGTCTCCATGCAGCCGGAGAACTGCTGGATGTTGACGGCGACTGTGGCGGGTTTAACCTGATGTTTGCATTTTCATCCGGTATTCTTGCGGGGCTGAATGGAAGAGAGGAAGAACGTAAATGAAAAAAGGTGAAATCAAAAAACAGGAAATCCTTCGGACCGCGGAAGCACGTTTTTGCCGCTTTGGATATGAGGAAACCAGTATTCAGGATATCCTGGACGACCTGCATACAAGCAAGGGAAGTTTCTATCATCATTTTACAAGCAAGGAAGCATTGCTTGAAGCGATCTGCAGATACCGGGCAGAGTCCAACTCCCTGGAGATCCTGGGCGCTGTTTCTCCGGATACAGCCCCGATTGATGCCTTGAATTTATTGGTTTCAGGTTTGATTCCGTTTTCCGGGGAAAAGCTTTCCTTTCTGCTGATGATTCTTCCCGTTTTCTCCGGACCGGAGGGTGTACAGCTGAAAACCGGGTATATGAACGAATTGTCATCGATATATCACAGCCCGATCAGCGACATCATCAAAAAAGGAACCGATGCAGGATTCTTTTCCTGTTCCGATTCCGATTTCTCAGCCACAATGGTGTTGTCCATCGTTCATCATTACTGGCTGTCCGTCTGTGACCTGATCCTTTCAGACCATCGCGGGGGAGTCCGTACAGATCCATCTGAACTGCTTTCCATGACAGAACAGTACAGAACTGCGCTTGAAAGAATTCTTTTTGCTCCTTATGGTTCCGTGATGCTGCTGTCCCTTCCGGAACTGATAAACCTGATCGACCAAATTCATCTTCACCTTCAGGTATCCTGAAGAAAATCAGGAAGGAAGGTCCCAAGCGATATATTTTTCTTCTGCGTCTCCAAAGACGATTTTCCCGTCTGTAATATCTGTGAGGGTCCGGACAGAACTTTCGAAGTCTTTTGTTCGTGTATCCAGTAAAAACTCGACATTTTCAAGGTAAATAACATCGCGGATCCTGACATTCATTTTCTGAAGCGCATATTGAACGGAATTCCAAAGGGAATAGGAGACCGTGCAACGGATTTCAGAGGACAATTCCATCTGCACAAGCCCGGCGGTTTCCAGTGCAATTTTACATCCCTGTGAATAGGCTCTGGACAATCCTCCGGCTCCGAGAAGCACACCGCCGAAGTACCGAACGACAACCACACAGCAATTTACTATCTGCTCATTTTTCAGGACATTCAGTATCGGGAGGCCGGCTGTGCCGCCAGGTTCACCGTCATCACTGTAACGGATGATTCCGCTGTTTATTCCAATGATATAGGCGTAACAGCAATGCCTGGCTTCCCGATGCATTTCCCTGATGGTCCGGATGAATTGCACAGCTTCTTCTTCAGAAGTACACGGACGGACATATCCGATAAAACGGCTTTTCTGAATGACGACTTCATCGTCAGCCTGTTTCAGGACGGTGATATAGGATTCATTCATCCGAGAATCACACGGCAGAAGCCTTTTTTACCTTTCTTCAGCAAAATGCCTTCCGTGCCGATCTGCTCTGCGGACAGGACGGCAGCAACGTCAGTAACTTTCTCATTTTCAAGCGAAACAGCGTTTTGCTCGATTTGCTTGCGAGCGTCGCTCTGGCTTTTGCATAGGCCGGAACGGACCAGCATTGTGGAAACGCGCGCGTCTTCAGCCAGTTCCGCAGCGGTAACGGTAAGCGTCGGAATGTCTCCGCCGGCGGGGCCGCCGCTGAAAAGCGCTTTTGCGGCGGCTTCGGCCTGCACAGCAGCTTCTTCGCCATGGACGAGCTTTGTTACTTCATAGGCAAGGACACGCTTGGCTTCATTCAGTTCTGCACCCTGCAGGGCACCCAGCCTGCGCACTTCATCCATGGGCAGGAAAGTAAGGAGGGCAAGGCATTTTTCAACATCTTTGTCATCTACATTCCGCCAGTACTGATAGAAATTGTAGGGTGAAGTCTTTTCCGGATCCAGCCACAGCGCACCGGCTTCAGTTTTGCCCATTTTCCGGCCATCGTGTGTCAGCAGAAGCTGGAAGGTGCATGCAAATGCTTTCTCCTGCTCTTTCCTGCGGACAAGATCCGCACCGCCGAGCATATTGCTCCACTGATCGTTTCCACCCATTTCAAGGCGGCAGCCATAGCGATGGAAAAGCTCGAGGAAATCATAGCTTTGCATCAGCATATAAGTAAATTCGAGGAAACTGAGTCCGTTTTCGGATGCCATTCTGGCTTTGTAACATTCAGCTGTCAGCATTTTGTTGACGGAAAACATGGAACCGATATCGCGCATGAAATCGATGAAATTAAGGTTGCGCAGCCAGTCAGCGTTATTGACGATGATCGCTTGCCCTTCTGAAAAATCGAGGAAGCGGGACATCTGCTTTTTGATGCATTCCACATTCTGATCGATTGATTCGGTGGAAAGCATTTTACGCATATCCGTCTTACCGGAAGGATCTCCGATCATGGCTGTTCCGCCGCCCATAAGGGCAATCGGTTTATGCCCCGCTCTCTGCATATGAGCCATCGCCATAATCGGTATATAATGACCGATATGAAGGCTGTCAGCCGTAGGATCAAAACCGACATAAAACACAGTCGGGGACTTAAGCTGTTCATACAGTTCGTCTTCAAAGGTTGTCTGCGCAATAAATCCGCGGTCTTTCAGGATATCAAGAATATGTTCCATTTTACTGTTTCCTCCTGTACTCAGATAGTTTCGCCAACAAGATCTTTCAGTACATTCATTCCGGTTTCGATCTGCTCCAGCGTGCTGTTGGAGAAATTCAGCCGGATCGTATTTGTGTGCCCGCCGCCGACACAGAAATGTGTGCCGGGTACAAAAGCGACCTTTTTCTCTATTGCTTTATCCAGGAGATCTTTCGCATTCAGATGTTCCGGCAGCTCAGCCCAGATGAACAGTCCGCCCTGCGGTCTGGTATACCTGACGCTTCCGGGGAATTCTCCCAGCTTGGAAAGCATGAATTTCATCTTTTCACCGTAATTCGCGCAGATCTTCTGAATATGGGCGGGAAGGAGATTCCTCCGGAGGAACTGGTCCACGACAGCCTGATTCAGATTTGCTGTATGAACATCCGTGGACTGCTTTCCAACCGTACATTTCCGGATGATTTCAGAGTCTCCAGCAATATATCCGACACGAAGCCCTGGAGAAATGATTTTGCTGAAACTGCCAAGGAAAACGACCCAGCCATCCTGGTCAAAACTTTTGATGGAAGGAAGGGGTGTTCCCTCATAACGGAGATCCCGATATGGATCGTCTTCAGCAACAACCATATGGTACTGATTGGCGAGCTCGGCAATTTTCCTTCTTCTTTCAGCCGGCAGCGTTTTTCCGGAAGGATTCTGGAAAGTCGGTATGGTATACAGGAGCTTGGGATGGTACTGACGGATCTTGGATTCCAGATCTACCATGATCATTCCGTCTTCATCGCTCTCAACGGGAACAAGATTGGCCTGATAAAGTTTCAGACATTGCATGTTGCCAAGGAAAGAGGGGTTTTCAACCAGTACGGTATCCCCGGGATCAATGAGCGCTTTGCTCAGAAGATCCATGGCCTGGGTGGAACCGGTCACAGGCAGCAGATCCGGAATGGCGCAACCCAGCTGCGAACGGACATATTCCTTCAGGCTTTCGCGGAAGGGAGCATAACCTTCTGTGGCGCCATACTGAAGAAGGGCCTTTCCGTTCTCGAGAAGCACCTGATCTGCGATTTCACGGACAGTATCATCCGGAAGGGCTTCCGGAGCAGGATTGCCGCCGGCAAAAGAGATCATGCCCGGCTGTGCAATTACTTTAAAAATTTCGCGAATTGCGCTTCCGGATACCTGATCAAACCGGTGTGCAAAAGGATACCTGGATGTACTCATTTGCATCTCTCCTTTCAATAAAGAAACCGCAGTTCAGCCGGAAGGCGATGAACCGCGGTACCACTTCCATTCTGCGGGATCAGAGAGAATCCCGCACTCAACAAGCTGTAACCGGCAGACCGGATCTGCCCTAATCAGACAAAGGATCCTTTCAGGCAAATAGCTCCGGGATGTACTTCCCCGCAGAAGCGAATGCTTTTTCACACCGGCCAAAAGCTCTCTGAAAACGCAGTCCGGGGTACTCTTCCCATCATTGCAGATAAACATATTATGCGTTCAAAGGCTTGTTCTGTCAAGCCATTTTCAACTTGATTATATAATTTAAATCTTGTATAATTATATGAATCCTTTTTCATCTCCCGGACTGTGAATGCAGGACCGGAATGCACGGGAGGAATGATTTCATGGAATGCAAGATTAAGAATGATCTCGGAACAATCTACATTGCAGAAGACGTAATGATGAAAGTAGTAGGATATGCTGCCCTTGAGTGCTACGGGATTGTTGCTATGTCCGGCAAGAAAGCCACAGACGGTATTGTGGAATGGCTTGGCCGTGAAAATCTTTCCAAAGGCGTCCAGATCCGCAATGTCGGAGACATGCTGGACGTTGACCTTTATATCATTGTGGAATACGGGATCTCCATATCCGAAGTCTGCAAAACAATTGTTGAAACAGTACGCTACAAGCTTGAGAGCATGACGGGAGTCAAAGTCCGCAAGGTAGGCGTTTCAGTCGAAGGAATCCGGATCTGATTCCAGGCGACGTAAATCTGTAAATGACGGAGGAATATTCCTTTGATACAGTTCAAAACGATTGACGGTCTTCTTTTGCGGGATATGATCATGGCCGGCACAGCTTTGCTTGAAAAAAACCGCGAAGCGGTTGACGCGCTGAATGTATTCCCGGTTCCGGACGGAGATACCGGGACAAATATGTCCCTTACCATGCAGTCTGCATGCCGCGAAGTCAACAGCAAGGAATTCCTGCGCGCCGATGAGGCTGCGAATGCGCTGGCAAAAGGTGCGCTGAAAGGTGCCCGCGGTAATTCCGGGGTTATCACCAGCCAGCTGCTCCGCGGTTTTGCAAAAGCGCTGAACGGGGTCGAAAAAATCACACCTGTGCAATTTGCACAAGCCCTTACCAAGGGATCCGAGATGGCGTATAAAGCTGTTATGAAGCCGAAAGAAGGAACAATACTGACGGTTGCCAGAATTGTTGCGGAAGATGCACTGAAACAGGCCAATAAGGATCCGAATGATTATGATAAACTCTTTACGGTAATCCTGAAGAGCGGCGAAGCGATCCTGAAAAAGACCCCGGACATGCTTCCGGCACTGAAACAGGCAGGGGTTGTCGACTCCGGCGGACGGGGACTGATGCTGATTTACCAGGGTTATGCAGCAGTTCTGCGTGGTGAGGATATTAATCTTACCGAAACCGGGATGGAGGATGATTTTTCTGCGGTTTCCGATGACTGCCATGATCTGAGTAAAGATCTTACATATTCTTATTGCGTGAATTTTACCCTGAGTCATTTCCGTGAAGACTGCGATGAACACGATATCGATTCCTTCCGCCGCAGGCTTAACCGGATTGGTGACAATGTTTCCGTAAACGGTGACCTCACAAAAGCAGAAATTCATGTCCATACAGACAATCCCGGTTCCGCACTGGAATACGGTGTTGAACTGGCAGAAATTTCAGATGTCCGTATTGACAATCTGCTGGAGATGAAGCGACAGTTCGATAAAGAACACAACCCGAATGCCGCATCCGAAGGAGAAGGAATGGAGAGCGCAGATGGTACACCTGCAGCGGCCGAGAAGCGTTACGGGTTTGTTGCTGTTTCTCTTGGTGCCGGATTCTCCCAGTTCTTTGCGGATTTGAATGTAGACAAGATTGTGGAAGGCGGACAGACAATGAATCCGTCTGTTGATGATCTTCTGAATGCTGTGAATCAGGTTCCTGCAGAATGTGTGTTCATTCTTCCGAATAACGGGAATGTTATCTTTGCGGCGAACCAGGCAGCGGAACTTTCCGGGAAGGATGTACGGGTTATTCCGACGAAAAATGTTGCTATGGGCATTGCGGCCGCAATTGCGTTTCAGAACGATCAGGAACCCGATGAAAACGTACGCCGGATGGATGAGGCATCCCAGCACGTAAAAACCGCAATGGTCACCTATGCGATCCGGGACAGCGAATATAATGGCATTCAGATCAAACAGGGAGATATTATCGGACTGCATAACGGCCAGATCGAATTCTCCGGTTCTTCCATTCATGATGTTGTGATGGAAATGATGAAAAGCATTATTACAGATGAGGATGAACTGATTACCGTTTACTATGGTGCGGATGTTTCAGAAGCGGATGCAGAAGCCATCTCCTCTGATATTGAAAAATCCTATGACTTTTGCGATGTCGAATGCCATAATGGTGGACAGCCGCTGTATTACTATCTGATTTCCGTGGAGTAAAGCAAGGATGAATCTTGACGATCTGGAAGGCATCGGGCCCGCACGGCTGGAGGCATTACGCGCAGTGGGAATTCTCTCATTGCGCGATTTATTGTTTACGCTGCCCGTACGATATGAAGATCATCAAACCGTTTTTTCCTGTTCTGAAAAGACTCCCGGAAATATTCTTGTTTCGGGAATATTCAGTGATTCTCTGAAAAAAGTGTATTTTAACGGCGTTTCAAGGGTGCAGGGAAGTATATCTGATGATTCTGGAAAGCTTTCTGTATGCTGGTATAACGAACCGTGGATTACGCAGCAAATTCATGTAAATGAACCGGTCCGGCTCTACGGACGCCTCTCTGTTAAAAATGGAAGAAGGACCCTGCAGAATCCGAAGATTGTTACAGATGCCGGCTGGATGCCGGTCTACAAATCCCTGAGAAAGTTCCCGGCCAAATCTTTCCGCAATGCCATTGAAGCAGCATTGAAGAATCTGGAAGACTGCTGCCCGGAGACGCTTCCAGCCGGTTTCCGGATTGAAAACCGGCTGTGCGAACTGAATTTTGCACTTCGTGAAGCGCATTTTCCTTCCAGCATGCAGAATCTGGAAATCGCCCGAAGAAGACTGTCTTTCGAGAAAATCATGCTTTATCTGCTGTATATATCAAAAATCAGGCAGAACAGGCGTCCGGCGCCGGCCTTGAAGATCAGCAGTATCCAGGCAGATTTGTTCTGGTCACTCTTTTCTTTCAGTCCGACAAATGATCAGAAAAAAGTTTTACTGGATATTTCTGAAGATCTTCAGAATGATCACGCAATGGCAAGGCTGGTCCAGGGGGATGTTGGGTGCGGCAAAACAGCCGTAGCGTTCGGCGCGGCTTTTTTGACCTGTTTTGCGGGTTATCAGGCCTGCATGATGGCTCCTACGGAAATACTGGCTACACAGCACTATGAGAATGCCAAAGAAGTGTTTAAACCCTACAGCATTTCCTGCCGGCTGCTGACAGGAAGCACAAAAGCAAAGGAAAGGAAAAAAATCCTGGAAGAACTGGCGGACGGGACTTGCCAGATTCTCTTTGGTACACATGCGCTGATCAGCAAAGATGTTTGTTATTCCAAACTGGGTCTTGTCATAACAGATGAGCAGCATCGGTTTGGTGTGAACCAGCGGTCAGCTCTGCAGGATAAAGGAACTACAGAAGAACAGATCAGCCCGCATGTGCTTGTTATGTCCGCCACACCGATCCCGAGAAGCTTGGCTCTGATTCTTTACGGAGACCTGGATATCTCTGTGATCAGGGAGCTTCCAAGAGGCCGGATTCCGGTGAAAACACATCTGGTTCCTGAAACGAAAAGGGAAGATATGTATGGCTTTCTGAAAAAAGAAGTTCAAAAAGGGCGACAGGCATATATTGTATGTCCGATGGTAGAAGATTCTGATCAGGCAGATGAACTTCGCAGCGCAAAAAGCGTTTATAAATCCCTTCAGGCGTCGTCACTGAAAGATTTACGAATCGGGCTGACATGGGGAAATCAGAAAAGCGTCGAAAAAGAGCAGATTCTGAGGGATTTCAAGGATGGAAAATACGATATTCTTGTTTCCACTACTGTGATTGAAGTCGGAATTAACAATCCCAACGCGACCATCATGATTATCGAAAATGCTGAAAGATTCGGCCTGAGTCAGCTTCATCAGCTACGCGGAAGAGTGGGCAGAGGGACAGAGGAAAGCTGGTGTTTCCTGCTTTCAGATCATACGGAGAAACTGCAGATTCTTTGCAAAACCAATGATGGATTTGAAATATCGAGAAAAGATCTTGCAATCAGAGGGCCCGGAGATCTACTGGGGACACGGCAATCCGGTGAGGCGGATTCCACTTTTGCTTTCACAGGAGATTCACTGCTGATTGAGGAAGTGTCTGCTGCTGTGAAAAAGCTGCATCAGGATCCGTCACAGAAGGAAACACTGAATATTCTGGAAAACTATGCTGATGACTATTTTGCCTGTTCAGAAAGAGAAATCGCGCTGAATTAACCTTGCTAATACTTCAGTCCTCCATAAATTCGACCAGGACAGAATTCTGGAGATCCATTCCTTTCCGGGTCAGGGACCATGCGCCGCCTGAATACTGCATCAGGCCGTCCTTTACCATTTTTTTCAGTGTCTCTTCGTAACAGGAATCAATGGAAATGCCATGTAATTCCATAAACCTTTCCGGCCGGATGCCACGGTTCATCCGCAGGGACAGCATCAGCGTCTCAAATCTTGTGTCTTCCGGGGATACATGCTCTTCTGTAAAAAAATCCTGGCCGTTGTATACCATTTTCAGGTATTGATCCATAGCTTCAGGATTGGTTCTGCGGATACAGAATAATCCTCTTTCATTTTTCGCGGTTATCCGCATTGAAGAAGCGGACAGACCGAGTCCAATATACTGCTCCTGGGTCCAGTATCCGATATTGTGACAACATTCATGGCCGGGCAGCGCAAAATTGGAGATCTCATACTGTTCAAGTCCGTGCTTTTTCAGTTTCCGGATGGCGAGGTCATACATTTCACGTTCAGTCTCCGGTTCGGGAAGGGTCAGTTCACCTTGCTGCAACCGTTTCCATAGAGGAGTGTCTTCTTCCGGAATCAGCCCGTACGCACTGATATGCTGCGGACAAAGGGAAAGAGCAGCGTCCAGGGTTTCCTCCCAGTCACTGATGGTTTGGCCTGGAATGCCAAAAATCAGATCCAGGTTCAGGTTAGAAACAGAGTATTTTCTGGCGATCTGAACAGATTCTTTGACAGCACTGAAATCATGGATTCGTCCCAGTGTCTTCAAAAGATGATTCTGATATGCCTGCATGCCATAGGAAATCCGGTTGATTCCCAGATCGGAAAGCGCTTCAATGAAAGGAACGGTAATGGTTCCTGGATTCGCTTCTATGGAAAATTCCGTGCATTCATCCATAGGAAAGAGCTCACGCAATCCGTTAACAAGGCGACGAAGCTGTTCCGGGGAAAGAAGTGAAGGCGTCCCTCCGCCGATATATGCTGTTTTAACCGGTTCATCTGAAAAAGACTTTCTTATTTCAGCTTCCCGCAGCAGAGCCCCGATATATTCATTTTTCTGAATGTCTGATGATGGAAATGAAATAAACGAGCAATACTCACATTTCTTTGCGCAGAAGGGGATATGTACGTAAATTTCCATGGCCTCTCCTTTAAAACGGTTGCATCAGGCATGGCAAGATTTTGAAGCATTAATCCGCATCGGATTGCATACCGTACAGTAAACCAGGTTCCACCTTCAAAACGGGTCATATAGCATATGCACAGTGAAGAGGAATCCACCATGAAACGGTTTCGGTTCTGCATACATCCGGAATAATAGAAATCAGACAGGATGTTTTTTTCATCTGCCTGGAGAAGAATCGACTGATAGATACTGCGTTCTTCTTCCGGCCAGCGATCCGCCTGGGAAAGACATGGGACTGCAATTACAAGTTTTAAATCCCCGTGGGTTTTCCTGAACCGGATGACTTCCAGAGCTGCAAGGGTGTCAAACCCGCGGGCACCACCGCAGATAAAGATCCTGTATCCGTTTTCGTAGGCACTGTGAACAGCTTCCAGGATTTTTTTCTGCAGCAGGAAGCGTTCCGCTTCGGGGATGTCCCTGTGTCCGGAAAAACATACGGTGCTGGATTTATCAAAGTGTCTTTCCATACTGTCAGTCCATCTTCAGCACGGCGAGGAATGCTTCGCTGGGAACCTGTACTGTTCCGAACTGCCGCATGCGTTTCTTGCCTTCCTTTTGCTTTTCAAGCAGCTTCTTTTTACGCGTAATATCTCCGCCATAACATTTGGCAAGAACATCCTTCCGCATGGCTTTTACAGTTTCACGGGCGATCACTTTTCCGCCGATTGCGGCCTGGATCGGTATTTCAAACATCTGACGCGGGATCACATCCTTCAGTTTTTCAGCGATGCCGCGTCCCCTCGCATATGCCTTGTCACGGTGAACAATAATGGAGAATGCATCACAAAGATCCCCGTTCAACAGAATGTCCAGCTTGACGAGATCACTCTCACGATAATCTTTCAGTTCATAATCGAAAGAAGCATATCCGCGGCTGCGGCTTTTTATCTGGTCAAAGAAGTCAAAAATGATCTCGTTGAGAGGGAGGTCATAATTCAGTTTAACACGGTTCCCTTCATACTGCATGTCAATAAATACACCGCGTTTGTCCTGACACAGTTCCATCAGCGTTCCTACTGAATCCTGCGGTGTATAAATTGTCGCATGCACAAAAGGTTCTTCCATATAGTCGATTTCACCGGCCGGAGGAAGATTTGTCGGATTATCAATCATCAGTACAGTTCCGTTGTTTTTTACAACCTTGTAGATTACGCTCGGAGCGGTTGTCACAAGGTTGAGGTCAAATTCACGTTCCAGACGGGTTGTCATGATATCCATATGAAGCAATCCAAGGAAACCGCACCGGAATCCAAAGCCAAGAGCCACAGAAGTTTCCGGCTCGAAGGAAAGGGAAGCATCATTCATCCGAAGCTTTTCCAGTGCATCTTTCAGAGCGGGGTAATCAGCACCGTCTGCCGGATAAATTCCACAGTAGACCATGGGGGTGACTTCCCTGTAGCCGGGCAAAGGTTCAGAGGCAGGGTTTGATGCATCTGTAATTGTATCGCCTACACGGGTGTCCCGGACATCCTTGATGGAGGCAGAAACATAACCGACATCACCGGCTCTCAGATGATCACAGGGAACATATCCGGGAGACAGATGACCGACTTCAACCACATCAAATTCCGAACCGGTTGCCATCAGGCGCATACGCATTCCAGGGTAAATCGTTCCTTCCTTGATACGGATAAAACAGATTGCACCTCTGTAGTTGTCGTAAAAAGCGTCAAAAATGAGCGCCTGGAGCGGTGCGGATGCATCACCGGAAGGGGCTGGAATATGCCCGGCAATCGTTTCAAGCACCTCATCGATATTTTGCCCCGTTTTTGCGGATATACAGGGCGCATAGCTGGCATCAAGGCCGATGACATCTTCGATTTCAGTGCGGACTTCTTCAGGCCTTGCAGAAGGAAGGTCGATTTTGTTGATAACGGGAATGATTTCAAGATTGTGATCAAGCGCCATATATACATTGGCCAGCGTCTGTGCTTCAATACCCTGCGTGGCATCCACAACCAGAAGAGCGCCTTCACATGCAGCTAGAGCCCTGCTGACTTCATAGGTAAAGTCTACATGGCCGGGGGTGTCTATCAGATTCAGGATATATTCATTGCCATCCTTTGCGGTGTAATTCATATGGACAGCTTTGCTTTTGATGGTGATCCCTCTTTCCCGTTCCAGTTCCATGCTGTCAAGAATCTGTTCCACCATTTCCCGTTTTTCAAAAACACCTGTTTTTTCAAGAATACGGTCTGCAAGCGTGCTTTTGCCATGGTCAATATGCGCCACAATGCAGAAATTCCGGATCCGGTTCATGTTATTTTCCATTATTCCCTCCGGGCTGATTAAACTTTTTCCCAAGCCTGTTTTCTTTGCCTTGAATCAATCTGGCGATATTGGCATGATGCCGTGCAACACACATAATCATCAGCAGGAAAGCCCAGACAATAATGCAGGCATTTCCCTGGCTGAAAATGAAAGACAGTCCTGCGAAGGAAATGACCAGCAGCATACTTCCGACAGAAATATAACGGAAAAGGGCAATTACCAAAATTGTCAGAGCGATACAGATCAGTGCGTAAACAGGGAAGCAGAAAAGCATTACGCCGCCTGTTGTTGCAACGCCTTTTCCTCCGCGAAAACCGAAGAAAACGGGCCAGTTATGACCGATGACACAGAAGAGTCCGGCAAGCAGAACAACAAAGCGCGCGTTCGGATGACCTCCGCAGATCCACTGTGCAATCAGACAGGAGAGGACACCCTTGATGACATCAAAGAAAAAAGTGATCAGGCCATATTTCCATCCCATAGTGCGCTGTACATTGCTCGCACCGGTGCTTTTGCTTCCGACCGTATGAAGATCAGGGCCGTTGGCAATTTTGGAAATGATGATTCCGCCGGACAGAGAGCCCAGCAGGTAGGCAATCAGGCAAGAGAGAATAATTTTGATTTCAAAAGCCATGGGTGTCAGTCCTCCTTTTTCCTTTCACGGAGAATAAACCGAATCGGTGTGCCTTCAAGTGGGAATGTTTTCCGGAAGAAATTCTCCAGATATCTTTCATAGGAGAAAGACATCAGGGTTTCATCATTAACAAAGAATACGAAGGTTGGCGGCTGAATGCCGGTTTGCGTGGCATAATAAATTTTCAGGCGCCTTGTACCCTGCAGCGGCGGCTGGAGATTGCCGGTCGCATCATTTACTACATCATTCAGAATACCGGTTGTGATACGTTTTCTGGAGGTCTCGTACACTTCCTTCACTTTATCAAAAACGGTATTCGTTCTTTGTCCTGTTTTTGCGGAAATAAACAGGACCGGTGCGTAATCCATGAATTTGATTTTTTCAATGACTTCTTTCCGGTATTTTTCCAGGGTTCCGGTTTCTTTTTCAAGCATATCCCACTTGTTGACAATAACGATAACCGCTTTTCCTTCTTCATGGATCAGGCCGGCAATTTTGGTGTCCTGTTCAGTGACTCCGTCATTTGCGTCAACAAGGAGCAAAGCAACATCGCAACGTTTGATAGCGGCGATGGAACGTAGTACACTGTATCTCTCAAGACTTTCGTCTTCAATGGAGCTTTTTCTTCGCATGCCTGCAGTATCTATGATATTAAAGGCTGTCCCGTCCTCTGTATGGAAAATCGTATCAATGGCGTCGCGTGTAGTGCCGGGAATATCGGACACCATTGTCCGCTCCTGCCCAAGAAGCCTGTTTGTAAGAGAACTCTTACCGACATTCGGACGGCCGACAATGGCCATCTGAATAACGGTCTCTTCCTCTTCATCAGAAGAAGGATCCCTGTCCGGAAAGCAGCTGATAATCTGATCCAGCAGGTCGCCAAATCCAAGCATATTGACGCTGCTGATTCCGATCGGATCTCCGAGACCTAATTCATAAAACTCATAAAGGGAGTTATTCAGCCCCAGGTAATCGACTTTATTGACAACCAGAAGAACAGGCTTTCCGGCCCGGCGAAGGAGGTTTGCGACATCCTTGTCATCTTCCGTAAGACCTTCACGCGCATCTGTGAAAAAACAGATGACATCTGCCAGATCAATGGCAGTCTGTGCCTGCATGCGCATCTGGCTTAACAACACATCTTCACTGTGGGGATCTATGCCGCCTGTATCTATCAGCGTGAATTCATGTCCGAGCCATTCTGCATCAGCATGAATTCTGTCTCGTGTAACTCCGGGGACATCTTCCACTATACTGATGCGCTTCCCGGCAATTTTGTTGAAAAAAGTTGATTTGCCGACATTCGGCCTGCCGACAATGGCAACAATCGGTTTGTTCATCTTACGTCCTCCGTCTGGAATAATGCGCTGATAAATGATTCTCCGGTATTGCGGACAACCTGAATCGGTTTTCCGATGATATCCTGTACTCTTTCCAATGTATAATCATCAAGGAAACAATCTGAGTTTTCACGGAGCATGGATTCAGAAATCAATACTTTGTCGAATTCTTTTCCTTCCAGGGCCTGTATCAGATCCTGGCCGACAATCAGTCCGGTTACCGTGATGGAATCACCGAAAAAACGGTTCGGAACAGGAACAACCTCTGTCTGTACCCAATCCGGTGTATACATACGGGCCAGTTCCTGAATGTGCGGAAACACGGAAGCGCCGGTGGGAATAATCAGCCGGGTGACAATGCCTTTTGTCAAAGGGGAATGAACTTCGTTTTGAATGTCCGTATAAGCTGCTTCGCATTCGTCCTTAAACTGGCGGATCATTCCAACGCCATTCTCAATCTGAGGATAATCCTCATAATGTTCTTCCGCGGGAATGTCCTGTCCAGCTATGCAGTAGAACTCATCAGACAGGAAGACAAAACGTGTCCCGAATTCTTCAAGATATTTTTGCTGACGCCGGGAAACAATTTGTATGGTCTCTTCAGCAAGCTGCCTGCTGACAGGAGGAATTTGCTCGAGTTTCGCACGGAACTTTGTCATCCCGATGGGAACAATGGCGACGGAAAGGGAAGAAGGCCAGAGGGATGCAAGGTCATCCAGCGTTTCCTCAAGGATGTTTCCATCGTTAAATCCCGGGCAAAGAACAATCTGGGAATGAAACTGCAGTCCGTGATTTTTCAATGCGGTAAGACGGTCAAAAAGATTTCCGGCATTCGGGTTACGAAGCATTTTCACACGAACATCCGGATCTGTTGCGTGAACAGAAATATATAGCGGAGACGCTTTCCTGCGCAGTATACGGATGAATTCCTGATCATCCACGTTGGTCAGTGTTACATAATTACCCATCATCAGACTGAGGCGCCAGTCATCATCCTTGACATAAAGCGTTTTACGCATGCCGGACGGCATCTGATCAATAAAACAGAAGACGCAGTGATTCAGGCAGTGGCGAGGCTTCATGGCAACGGTTTCATCCAGCTGAAGGCCCAGCGGTTCCCAGGACGATTTTGCAATGCTGACCTGGCGAATCTTTCCGTTCACATCGGCTATTTCAATTTCCAGATGAGGATGAAGGATCAGATCCTGATAATCAATCTCATCGATGACTGTTTCACCGTTAATGGAAACAAGACTCTCATTTTTCTGAATTCCGGCTTTTTCTGCCGGGGAGGAAGGCGATACGGACAGAATTCTGATCATATGCGCATCCCTCCTTACGTTCAAAATCTCCCAATTTATTATCCTAGAATTGAATGGAGTTGTCAAGAATCAGGCCGGGACACGGCAGCGCTGCCATGGTTGTCATTTCACACTCATGATGATAATATATATGCGTTTCAATAAGGTTACTGAGAGGTTTGCTTATGGCTCAGAATGGAGATATCGGTATCGATCTTGGCACATCAAATGTAGTGATTTACATGAAAGGCAACGGCGTCGTTTTCCGTGAACCATCCGTTATCGCGGTGGAAAGCGAAACCAATCAGATTATTGCGTTCGGAACAGAAGCTTACCGCATGATCGGACGTACACCGTCCAGTATCAGTATAATCCGCCCCCTCGCACAGGGGGAAATACTTGATTTTGAACTGACTGCAGCGATGCTTCGGTATTACATTTCCAATGTAATCGGGAAAAAGTTTTTCTCCAGGCCACGTGCAATTATGTCCGTTCCGTCAGGTGTTAAGGAGATGGAAAGAAAGGCGCTGATCACATCGCTGTTTGATGCGGGACTGCGAAGAACGCAGATCCTGGACAGAACAATTGCCGCTGCACTTGGCGCGCAGCTGAATTTTCTTGGCTCGTACGGAAGCATGGTGGCTGACCTGAGCGCCGGAGGTACGGACATTGCAGTTCTCAGCAACGGCATCGTTTCCGTTGTCAGTTCGGTTCAGATGGGTGGCGATCATTTTGATGATGCTATCATCCGGTATCTTCGGAAGAAATACAACATGCTGATTGGTGAAAGAACCGCAGAGCAGGTCAAAATAACTCTAGGCGGCGCAATGCGGAGGAATCCGAGGGTGACGATGGATGTTACAGGCAGGAATCTGATATCCGGTCTTCCCAGAACGATTTCCATTGATTCAGATGAAATATATGAATCCCTGATTGACAATGTGAACGACCTGATTGAGAGCGTTCAGGCAGTTATTGAAAAAACCCCGCCGCAGCTCGCCTCCGATATCCTGGAAGGAGGCGTCACACTGACGGGGGGCGCAGCAGCACTGTATGGCCTTTCCGAAGCTATTTCAGATGTGATCAGAATCCCATGCCGGGTTGCTGATGATCCAAAGGACTGTATCGTTCTGGGATGCGCGAAAGTATTGAATGATCCGGCCGGAATGCGTCATCTGCTGTCTGCATCCTGATGGTTTATTTTTTCGGGTTTCCGGCAGTGTCGATTCCGGCAGCACCGACAAGTCCTAGGCGTTCCGCGGCTTCTTCCCGCATTTTGTACTTGAGGATTTTGCCGGCCGCATTCATCGGGAAATGATCCACAAATTCAATATACTGAGGAACCTTGTGACGGGCCATATGGCTTTTGATGTATTCCGTCATCTCTTCGGATGTCAGGGATGCATCTTTCTTTTTGATAATGCATGCCATAACAGCCTCGCCGTATTTGGCATCCGGAACACCGATGACCTGCACATCTTCCACAGCGGGATGCGTATAGATAAATTCTTCAATTTCCTTGGGATAGATGTTTTCACCGCCGCGGATAATCATATCTTTCAGGCGTCCTGTAATCAGATAGGTTCCGTCTGGATTCCTGCGGGCCAGATCTCCGGAGTGCAGCCATCCGTCTTTATCAATTGCTGAAGCGGTGGCATCCGGCATTTTATAGTAACCTTTCATGATGTGATAACCGCGGGAGCAGAATTCACCATCCTGGCCGTCAGGAAGTTCATTGCCGGTTTCCGGATCAATCACTTTACACTGAACATGCGGGAATGCGTATCCGACGGTTTCTGTACGCAGACTGAGCGGATCGTTCCAGTCTGACATCGTACTGCCGGGAGAAGATTCGGTTTGTCCGTAAACACTGACGATTCCGCGCATATTCATCTCATCCGGCTGAGCTGCACGCTTCATCAGTTCAGGCGGACAACCGGATCCGGCCATAATGCCTGTCCGCATGTAGGAGAAGTCTGTTTTCCGGTAATCTTCATGGTTGAACATTGCGATAAACATTGTCGGGACACCGTGAAAACAGGTAATTCTTTCCTGGTTGATACAGGCAAGGGAATTCTTGGCAGAGAAGTAGGGAAGCGGACAGAGTGTGGCCCCATGCGTCATGGAAGCTGTCATCGCAAGCACCATACCGAAGCAGTGAAACATCGGAACCTGGATCATCATGCGGTCCGCCGTAGACAGGCCCATCCTGTCACCGATACATTTACCGTCATTCACAACGTTGTAATGCGTCAGCATAACACCTTTCGGAAAACCGGTTGTCCCGGATGTGTACTGCATGTTACAGACATCGTCTGGCTTAACATGCGCGGACAACATCCGGATTGTTTCCTGTGAAACGGTATCCGCCCTGCGCATTGCCTGATCAAAAGTCAGGCATCCGGGCTGCCTGAAGTCAACGGTAATTACATTTCGCAGGAAAGGAAGGCGTTTGCAGTGAAGCGCTTCGCCCGGCTTTGCGGAAGCAATTTCCGGGCACAGCTCATTGATGATTTCTTTATAATTACTGTCCAACGCTTTTTCAATCATTACAAGTGTATGGGTATCGCTCTGACGCAGCAGATAGTCAGCTTCATGGATTTTATAGGCTGTATTCATAGTGACGAGTACAGCGCCGATCCTGGCACAGGCCCAGAAAGTAATATACCATGCCGGGACATTCGTTGCCCAGACAGCAACCTTGGCGCCCGGTTTCACACCCAGTGAAACAAGTGCCCGGGCAAAACAGTCAACATCATCCCGGAAACCTGAATAGGTTCTTGTATAATTCAGGGTTGTATATTTGAAAGCATACTGATCCGGAAATTCCTCTGCCATTCGGTCCAGAACCTGACCAAAGGTTTCATCAATCAGTTCATCCTTTTTCCATACATATCTTCCTGAGCCGTCAAAGTTGAAGTAGAGGGATTTCTTTTTTCCTTTTGGATTATCAAAGCGGTTCATGTAGTTCACGAAATGGGAGAAAATGATTTCCCGGTCAGAAAGATCTTCCATCCATTCTGTTTTCCATTCGAGGGAAATAAAACCGCTGTAGTCAATGGAAGAGAGCGCGTTCATGAATTCCTTTACGGGAAGCGTTCCTTCACCGATCAGGTTATAGGATAGATCATCGTTGGAATCGCGCAGGTGAACATGTTTCACGTATCCACCGAGATTCCTGATGGTTGTATCGGGGGATTCATGGAAATCACGGTAAGGATGGTGCACATCCCAAAGACAGCCGAGTTCATCGCAGGCATATTCATCCAGCAGGGAACGAAGACGTCCGGTATCGGCGTAAATCCCGGTTGTCTTGATCAGAAGGGTTACTTTTTTGTCAGCGGCATCCGGAAGCACTTCATCAAGGAAATGCCTGACCTGTTCCTCCCGGTGCGTAAGCGCGCAGACAGCTACATACGGAATATGCATGGAACCGGCAACATCAAAGAGCATCCGGATCTGATCCGGATCTGTGTTATCCAGACTGATATCCTCTGATGTATCAAAACACGGAATCTTCAATCCGCATTCCTGAAGCATCCGTTCTGTCTCATTCCGGTTGTATTTATGGAACGGTCCTCCGCGGCTGATCAGGGATTCTATTTTATGGAGATTATAAACTTCAATGCCCTGGAATTGCATTTCACATGCGTCTTCCATCTGCTTCATCCAGTCTTTTTCTCTCCATCCGCGGGTTGAAAAAGCAAGGTTCATGCTTCTTCCTCCTCATAAATAATTTTGTTCAGTGCGTTGATATAAGCCATAATACCAGCACCGACAATATCCGTGGATATGCCTTTTCCGGAATATAGCTTTCCGTCTGAGCGGAGCCTGATCAATGTTTCGCCCATGGCTTCACGCCCTTCTGTGACGGACTGGATCTGGAAATCATCCAGTTCAAAATGTCTGCCGGTGGCTTTTTCAATGGAATTGAAGGCAGCATCAATTGCCCCATCGCCGGTGGAAATACCTTCCAGCTGTTTTCCGTGGAGAGAAAGTTTCATATGAGACATTGCACCGATGGTGCTGCCTGTGTTAATTACATATTGAATATCTGTATATGCAGGGGGAACCTGCATTGCCTCCGTAGCGACAATTGCTTCGAGTTCCCTCAGGGTGATTTTATCCTTGCTGCGGGAGACTTCCTGGAACCTGGTCCAGACTTTCTCAAGATCATCTTCCGTAAGGTCATATCCCAGTTTGGAGATGGCTTTGGAAATAGAATCATGTGATTCATGGGCATTTATGGTAATGCTGTCATTTTGCGTTTCCGTGTTCCGGACAGGCATAAATGAGTGTGAAAGCCCGGAACGGCAGAGGTTTTCGATCTGAGCGGTGAGCGTATTGATTTTTTCGACTCCGATTCCAAGGGAGATATCGAAATGCTTCTGTTTAACATTCAGGATGCTGACAATATTCCGCAGGGAAATACTGTCTGTTCTGAATGCAGCGGCCTTTATTTCGCGGATACCACATCGGACGGCTTCAATGGCACAGGCATCAGACAAATTCATGGTATCAGCACAGGAATATCCGACAGTAATGTTTTTCATTTCCGGTACGTGTTCAAAAAGGGGTCGCAGAAAAAGGCCTGTTTCGTCCGGAAGCATGGATCCGGCTGTGTCACAGAGCGTTATAGTGGATGCGCCTGCTTCGATGGCTTTCCGAAGGACATCCTGCAGGAATCTACTGTCGCTGCGGGTTGCATCCATCGCAACGAACTCCACGTTAGAAGTATATTTCCGGCATTCCGTGATTCTGTCGGCGATCTGGCAGATTAAAGCGTCCGGTTTGATGTGGGAAAGATATTCCATCTGTACAGAACTGACAGGTACGACAATCTGCAGACGGGGATTGTCCGCGTCCTTGAGAGCATCCCATACGATATCCACATTGCTTTGCGAAAGGCTGACAGGAACTGCAAGCCTGGAATTCGAAACAGCCTGACTGACAGATTTGATCAGAAGACTGTCGATTTTTTCATTGACAATTTCTTTCAGGGAAATATAGTCCACATCCAGTTTGTCCAGCATTTTGCACAGTTCGATTGTTTCCCGGAAACTCAATTCGGGACTTTTTTCTCCCTGACAAAGTGTACAGTCACAGATACAGACCTTTTCGGAATTGCTCATTTGTTCTTTCCTCCTAAAAAAATATAAGCCCTGAAGCTATATGCTTCAGGGACGAAAATATCGCGGTACCACCCATTTTACTGCCATATGGCAGTCACTCTCGGACTCAGACAAGTCCATAGCCGATTACGGGGCGTCCGGGCTTCATTACTGGAGCATTGCTCGTTCACAAAACCGGCTCCGGAAGCAGTCAGTTTTCATTCCTGTACTGTCTCACAGCATACGACAGCTCTCTGAAACATTCCTGGAAACATTCTTTCCTTCATTGCCTTTGATATTCAATTGAATGGATACTATCATAATCCATGTTTGATGTCAACCGATTCATCCGGTGCAGAGATTGTATTTTTCATGTTCAATGAACAGCCTGGAAATGTTGATTCTGCAAGGGAAAGAAGAGGAATATAAATTGACAAAAATGGTGAATTTGATATCATATACGTAGTTTTTATCTGATTGGAAGGGAAGTCTTGCTGTTTGACAGAAAGTCGTGAAATTGTTCTGACTGCTGATACCATGGATGCATATATCGCACTGTTTGGCCTGAATGATCAGAATATTTCCGTGATTGAACAGGAATGTTCTGTTCATATTGCACTCAGAGGGAACCATCTTGTGATTCAGGGAGATCCGGATCGCCTTGCTTTCGCCGAGAAAACGGTGCAGATCCTTTTTGACATGATACAGCATAACGAAACAGTTGACCGCCTTCGGATCCGCTATGTCATTTCCATGATACGTGATGGAAATGCCGACAGAATAGAAGAATCCCTGAAGAAAGTTATTGCCATTACACACCGCGGGAAACAGATTACCTGCAAGACGCTCGGCCAGCAGAAATATATTGAAACGATCCGGAAAAATACGCTGACTTTTGCCATCGGTCCTGCAGGTACAGGAAAAACTTATCTGGCAATGGCACTTTCCGTTATGGCCCTAAAAAACAAAGAAGCAGAACGGATTATCCTGACCCGTCCGGCTGTCGAGGCCGGGGAAAAACTGGGCTTTCTTCCCGGCGACCTTACGCAGAAGGTCGATCCGTATCTTCGACCCCTCTATGATGCCATGTATGACTTTATGGGAGCTGATTCATACACCCGCCTGCTGGAAAGAGGCACGGTTGAAGTGGCACCTCTTGCATATATGCGTGGGCGTACTCTGTCTGATGCTTTCATTATTCTGGATGAAGCGCAGAACACGACACCTGAACAGATGAAAATGTTCCTGACCAGAATCGGCTTTAATTCCAAAGTGATTGTTACGGGCGACATTACGCAGACTGATCTGCCGGCAGGAAAAAGTTCGGGGCTTGCGGAAGCAATAAGGATTCTTGACGGCATTCCTGGAATCGGAATTGTTGAATTGACAGGCAAGGATATTGTCCGCCATGAACTGGTTCAGCGCATTGTGGAAGCTTACGCTGAAAATGAGAAAAACCAGCGGGAAGGGAAGGAAACCAAATGACCGAATCTGCTGTAAACAATTCTTCAACGGGAAAGAATCCTGCGCGCAAGAATAAGATTATCGGCTGGTTCCGCACATCGGCATTCAAATGTGTGCTAATGGATGTGGTCACTTTTGCTCTTATTCTGATTATTTTCTTCCTGATTTGTGTTCCAAAGAAATACAATTTGTCTGTCGGATCCATTTCTCATGATACGATTAATGCCACGAAAGATGTTATAGACGAAGTAAGTACACAGGAAAAAAAGAACGCGGCTGCTGCGCTGGTGGAACCGACTTACCGCTTTCAGCAGGATGTCAAAGAAGAAGTGATGAACGCGTTAAACAGCACCTTCGCTGAACTGCGGACGATCCAGCAATACGGGATTACACTTCGGAATGAAAACAATATGCGTCCCAATTCGTTCTCAGAAGAAGAAATTGCATATGCTATCAGTCTGCTTGGTGATTTGTCACTGAACCGGAACCAGATTGTTACGCTGCTTCGCGTCGACAACGAGCAGTTTGACAACATGGTCAGTACTGTAAAGACGGCTGTTGACAATACAATGAATAACTCTTCAGTTCGTGAAGGCCAGGTCAATCAAGCCATTCAGACCATTATTCAGATTGTCGGATTTAAGGTTGATATTTCCCTGACACAGAATGTTCTGCCCACGGTTCTGCGCGCATGCATCAAGCCGAATATGATCATAGACCAGGAAGCCACTGATGAGGCGAGAAACAAAGCAATGGAATCGGTTGAACCTGTCGTTTATCTGATGGGACAGAATATTATACGCGAAGGAGACCGCGTAACTTACAGTCAGATGGAGATGCTTCGTCAGCTCGGACTGCTCAATGATGATCACTATGATTTTTCTTCCTACTGGGGATCTCTGATTGCAGTTGTGATTTCCATGATGACTTTGTTTATCATGTTGCTGCTGCTGCGTCCGGACGTTCTTACGAATGTCCGCCAGATGGCAGTTATCCTGCTGATCCTTTTTCTGTGCATCGGGCTTGCTGCGCTGACAAATCTGCTTCCCAGCATTTATGTTATGCCTGTCGCACTCTGCGCAGCCCTTGGTACCGTTCTGATCGGATACAGGGTTGGAATTACGCTGACGGTTACGCTTACACTTCTTCTTGCTGCATTGACGGCCGGAAACAATCAGTCATCCTTTTATGACGTTGCAATTATTTCTGTAATGACGCTATCTGAGAGTATGTTTACGATTTGGTTCCTGAAGGGACATCCGCAGCGTACCCGCGTGCTGCTTACAGGATTGTTTTCCGCCATCATTGGACTTGTAATTATCTTTGGTATGAAGCTCCTGACGTCTGCGGATTCCCTGAACACAATGGCAATTGTCGGATGGGCGGTCGGCGGCGGAATCCTGAGCGGGTTCCTTGCAGTTGCGCTCCAGCCGCTGTTTGAAATTGTATTCAGGCTGCCAACACCAACCCGTCTGCTTGAACTGACCAATCCTTCACAGCCGCTGATGAAACGCTTGATGATTGAAGCCCCCGGCACATATCATCATTCAATCGTTGTAGCAAATCTTGCTGAATCCGCTGCCACCAGAATTAAGGCCAATTCATATCTGGCCCGGGCGGGAGCATATTATCACGATATCGGGAAACTGAAGCGTCCGATGTATTTCAAAGAGAATCAGATGGGAGAAAATCCCCATGAACATACAGATCCGTATGTATCTGCAGCGATTCTGATCAGTCATACAAAAGACGGTATGCTGTTGGCACAAAAAGAACACATTCCCCCGGAAATTCAGGATATTATCCTTCAGCATCACGGTGTAACGCCTGTAATGTACTTCTATCACAAAGCACTCCAGCTGTCAGACGGGCAGCAGGTAGATATTAATGAATTCCGGTATACGGGTCCGAAACCTAATACCAAGGAAGCTGCTATCGTTATGCTGGCTGATACCATAGAAGCTGCTGTGCGCTCCATGAAATCCCCCACGCCGAAGGCAATCGATCAGTTTATTGAACGTCTTGTCCGCGGTAAACTGGAAGACGGACAACTTTCGGACTCTCCGCTTTCCCTGCGGGATATCGATGAGATCTGTGAGGCGTTTTCTGATATTCTTAAAGGCGTATATCACGAAAGAATTGAATATCCGAATGTTCGTCATTACGCAACCGGAAAGGCTGAGATAACCGAGAATAAAGAGCTGCAGCCTGATTCCGCCGCTGCTCAGGCAACTGAAGATCATACAAAGCCTCAGGAGGCTCAGGCAACGCAGGTAAATACTGAAGCGAAGGCGGAGAAAAAAGAACAGCAGGAAATGCAGCAAAGAGAGGTACAGAATAATGACGATTGAATGGCTTCGGGATGCAGAACTGCCGGAAGACATTCTTCTCAAAATGAAATCAGCTGCTGATTACTGTCTGGATTGCGAAGGAATCCATGAGGTCTGTTCCATTACTGTACGGTTATGCGATGATGAGACGATTGAAAAAATTAACGCTGCATATCGCGGGATTGACCGTTCCACCGATGTTCTTTCTTTTCCGACAGTATCCTATCCGCATGGACAAACGGCGGGCACCTGTGCAAACCTGATCAGACAGGAATATGATGACGAATCCGGCACATGCTTTTTAGGAGATATCATTATTTCAGTTCCTCATCTTTATGCGCAGGCACAGGAATACGGTCATCCTCTGGAAAGAGAAGCAACCTATCTTCTTGTTCATGGAATCTGCCACCTCATGGGATATGATCATATGGAAAAAGAAGATCAGGTCAAAATGCGCCATAAGGAAGAGCAGATTCTTTCAATGCTGTGAAAAAGTATTGCAATACAGAGATTTGAAAAGGAGTTCTTTACCATCATGAACCAGTCCCCGAATTTTCGTTCCGGCTTCGTTACCATTATCGGCCTTCCGAATGTAGGGAAATCATCACTTATGAATGCGATGATCGGTGAGAAAATCGCCATTGTATCCAATCGGCCGCAAACGACACGCAGCAGGATTATGGGCGTTGTCACTCATAAAAATGACCAGATTGTTTTTCTGGACACGCCGGGCGTTCACCGTCCGCGTACCCGTCTGGGAGAATATATGATGCAGTCAGTCACCAACGCCATGGATGGAATGGACTGTATCCTGATGCTGGTGGATGTTTCCCATATCTCTGAGAAGGATCTGCAGCTGGCTGAAGATACTGCCGGGAAAAACGTACCGAAAATCCTTGTCCTAAACAAAATTGATCTGGTTCGTCCGGATGCTGTTCTTGAAGCAACGGCCCGTTTTTCAAATCTTTCATTCAATGAAATCGTTCCTGTCAGCGCACAAAAGAAGACCGGACTGGATGATCTGACGGAATCAATCCGCAAATACCTCCCGGCAGGACCGAAATATTTTCCGGATGATATGATTACAGATCAGCCTGAACGGATTATCTGTGCTGAAATAATCCGCGAAAAAGCACTTCGGCATCTGCGGGATGAAGTGCCTCATGGTATTGGCGTGGAAATGATGGGAATAGAAAAAATAAATGATACGCTTACAGAAATCAATGCAACAATATACTGTGAGCGCGAAGCACACAAAGGAATCATTATCGGACGTCATGGTGCTATGTTGCAAACGATTGGAACAGAAGCCCGGACTGATATTGAAAAACTGCTGGATACCCATGTAAATCTGAAATTATGGGTTAAAATTCGTCCTGACTGGCGCAACAATCCTTCCGATCTGAAAAATCTCGGATACGAGAAATAAGAGAAAAAATGTCTTAAATTACAGGCTGAAAACCTGATAAATTCCGCATTTCAGATATTCTGTTTCAGGCGCTGACGGAAGAATCGGATGGTCTTTACCCTGTGTCCTGAATTCAATCTGACGCAGAAGGACTTTTGCATCATTTGCGGCATCCATTACCATGTTCCGGAACATCTGCGGCAATACATGCTGGCTGCAGGAGCAGGTGATCAGATAACCTCCCGGAACAATCATTTTCATTGCACGAAGATTGATTTCTTTATATCCGCGCATGGCATTTTCAAGGGTTGACTTTGATTTGGTAAATGCCGGAGGATCCAGAATAATAACGTCATACTTCTCACCGGATCTGCTTTTTTCGGCCAGCAGATCAAACGCGTTGGCTTCCACAAAACGGACTTTTTCCTCAAGGTGGTTCAGAACGGCGTTTTTTGTTGCGAATTCGCATGCATAACCGCTGATATCCACACCTGTTACTTCTGAAGCACCGTAATATCCCGCATGCAAGGCAAAAGAACCGGTATGCGTAAAGCAGTCCAGTACCTTTTTATCCTTGACAAAAGGAGCAATAGCAGCCCGGTTCTCCTTCTGATCCAGGAAAAATCCGGTTTTTTGTCCTTCCTTTACATCAACATAGAAATGAACACCGTTTTCTGCAATTTCAACCATGTCCGGAACATTGCCATACAGCAGGCCCGTGGACAATTCCAAGCCTTCAAGCCGGCGGACAGGTACATCATTTCTTTCCCAGATACCTCTAGGATGCATTTCTTCCACCAACGCATCGATAATATCCTTCTTAAACTGCTCCATACCCAGTGCAAGGGACTGGATCACCAGTACATCTCCGAAAGCATCCACAATCAGCGCGGGAAGCCGGTCGCTTTCGGCAAAAATGAGTCTGCAGCTTTGAAGGTCCGCAAAAGTACGCCTGTATTCGATGGCTTCGTGGACTCTTCTGAAGATAAAATCGCGGTCGATTGGCTCATCCTGATAACTCATGATGCGAAGAGCGATCTGACTGTTTGGATTATAAATCGCTTTAGCGAGGAATTTTCCCTTGGACGAAAACACAGAAACAATATCTCCCGGCTTGGCTGACGGATCCGTGCGGTCAATATCGCTTCTGAAAACCCAGGGATGTTTTGAATAAACACGTTTTTCCTTTGCGGGTTTAAGGGTGACACTGCACATCAGTCTTTATTCCTCCGATAATTTTTTTTTCGTAGATCAGGCAATCATCAGTCGTTCCGTCGGAAAGGCAAAAGCCTTCGTGACGGATTTCCCTGAGATGAAATCTGAGCTTATCAAAAACCCTTTGCATCCGTTTGTTTCGTCCCATTGTATCTCCGATCAGCAGGAGGATCCCGAACCGTTCTGCTTCTTTTATTCCAAGACGAATTGCTTCCGTTCCGATGCCCTGATTCCTGACTTGTTCATTCTGAAGAATGATTCCGAATTCACAGGTTCTATTTTTCGGATCAATTCGTTTCAGCTGAAAGGAACCCACAGGTTTCCCGTCAGCAAAAATTCCGTAATGGCAATAATTTTCACGGTATCCTTCGTGATTATATCGATAGGATATGGAAATCTGCTGTGGATCATAAACAAAAGGATGCGGATCTATCAGAGGATCCGGTTCATAGGAACGAAAAAAATCATGGTATTCTTCTTCCGTAAAGGTTCGAAGTTCGATATGATGCAAAACTTGACCGTCCTTTCCTGAACGATGTATAATTTCGATGAATAAAGGGGAGGGAATGAACCGTGAACCATGCATGCGTATTATACGACAGGGAGTGTATCGGATGCGGAGAATGCGACCGCTGCGATCTTGATCCCGAAAAAATCTGCGATAACTGCATGAAATGTGTTCAGGGAGACGCTGACTTCAGGGGAATTGCCATCGACGGCATTTATCTGGAAGGGGAGTCCGATTCCCGGGCTGATGAACAGCCTTAAATTATTATATGGTTCAATGCCAACAAAATCAATTCCATTCTGAAAAGAGACATATGCCATGAAAATCACATTTATCGGTGCAGCACATCAGGTTACCGGAAGCAGGACGCTGGTCGAATGGAATCCCGGGCGTTTTTTTCTTGTTGACTGCGGAATGGAACAGGGAGAAAACGATTATGAGATGACCGAAATGCCGGTTGCATCTTCCCAGATTGAATATGTATTTCTGACACATGCGCATATTGATCATTCAGGGATGCTTCCTGTTCTTGTCAGGGAAGGATTCCATGGGAAAATCTATGCAACGGCGGAAACAACAAATCTGTGCGCAATTATGCTTGCAGACAGTGCACAGATACAGGAAACGGATGCTGCTTATGAAACAAAAAAGAATCTGCGTACCGGCAAAGGAGAAGTTCTCCCTCTGTACACAACTGAAGACGCTGCAAATACAATGAAACTTTTTATTCCATGTGAATATGATCAGATGATCATGGTGGATGAAGGATTAAGTATTCGTTTTTCCGATGCAGGACATCTTCTTGGATCTTCCTTTATCCAGTTCTTTCTCAGGGAAAACGGATCCACAAGAAAACTGGTATGCAGCGGGGATGTGGGCAATCTGGATCAGCCGATTATCCGGAATCCTTCTCCTCTTGTTGATACAGATTATCTGATGATTGAATCTACTTATGGCACAAGAAAACATGATCAGATCCGTAAACCGATACCGATTCTTGTGGAAGTACTGCGAAAAACTTTCAACAGGGGTGGAACGGTCCTGATTCCTTCTTTTGCAGTGGGCAGAACGCAGGAATTATTATATTTTTTTCGGGAAATCAAGCAAAACGCACTTTTGCCTGAATTTCAGAATTTCCCGGTATATGTTGACAGCCCGCTTGCAAATGAAGCAACAGCAATCTTTCTGCAGTGTTCCACAAAATGCCTGGATGATGAAACACTGAAGGTAATGAAGGAAGGCGCCAATCCCATCTGGTTTGACGGATTGTATACAACGGTATCCTCTGATGAATCAAAAGCGTTGAATACCAATACTGAACCCAAGGTGATTATTGCTTCAGGCGGAATGTGCGAAGGCGGAAGAATCCGCCATCATCTGAAACATAATCTCTGGAATGACAAAAACACCGTCATGTTTGCCGGATATCAGGCGGTCGGAACGCTGGGCCGTATTATTCACGACGGCGCAAAACGCGTAAAACTGTTCGGGGAAGAAATTGATGTCAATGCTGAGATTTGCATGCTTCAGGGAATATCCGGACACGCAGACCGGGATGGCCTGCTTTCATGGATCACATCAACTGAAAACAAGCCCGAATATGTTTTTGTTAATCATGGCGACGAGGATTCATGTAGCGGATTTGCAAATCTGGTGAAAGAGCAATTCGGAATTTCTGCGATGGCGCCTTTTTCAGGATCTGAATTTGATCTTCTGAAAGGAGAATGGATCAGAATTACCGAGCCTGTATTCAGAAAGAAAGAAGCAAAAGCTGTACCCGTTTCTTCCGGTAAAAAAGACCAGACGCCTTATAAAGAACTGATGAAAGCAGTAAAAGATCTGAATGATTATGCTGAGTCCCTGAAAAATGTTTCAAACGGTGAACTTCGGAAGATGACTGATAAGATCAGGGAACTGATTAATCAGGATTAAAATCCGGGTCACCGGGAAGGTGTACATGCTCAGCAGCCATTCTTCTGCGTGCATCTGTCATATCTGCGTAGTGTTTTCTTGTAGTATCCACGGAGGAATGGCCGAGAACATCTGCAACAAGGTAAATATCACCTGTTTCATTGTACAGATTGGTGGCATATGTGCTGCGAAGCTTATGCGGGCTGATCTTTGTTTTGAGCGGTGCTGCGACAGCAGCATATTTCTTGACAAGATTCTGAACCGCGCGCTGCGTGATTCTTTTTTTCTGTAGGCTCAGGAAGAAGGCTTCCTCATGTCCGGGAAGAGCTTCGATTTCCTTTCGTTCTGTGAGATAATCTGCGAGTGCATCCGCTACTTCCGGTGAAAAATAGAGAACGACCTGATTTCCGCCTTTGCGCGTGACAACAAAGGCGTTATTTTCAAAATCTATATCATTGATATTGATTCCGACACATTCGCTGACACGGATCCCTGTGCCAAGGAAAAGGGAGAGAAGGGCAAAATCCCGTTTTGCAGTCAGTTTCTGGAACCGTTTTTGTCCGGCGGACATCTGATCCCCGGACTGTGCTGTATCCAGGATTCGAACAAGCTCATTTTTGGAAAGACGGATTATCGGCTTTTCATGGATTTTCGGAAGGGGAACGAGTTCAGTAACATTGGAGGAGATTCGCTGGTTCTTAAAAAGAAAAGCATAAAGAGAGCGAATGGAACATAATTTTCGTTTGATGGCAAGTTCGTGATTTATATATGCTTTGTTAGGTACCGAAGAATCTTCTTCCTTGAAATAATACGTCAGATATTCAGTATAGGCGGTGAGGTCGCTCATAGTCAGTTTTTCCAGGTCCTGATCTGATAAAAGATACAGATCTTTATCAGAAAATGCGATTCGTTCATTGTGAAGAAAATGAAAGAAAGTTCGTAAGTCGATCGCATAGGCCAGCCGTGTAAGCGTACTGGTCATTACAGCGATCGAACGAATGAAATCAGAACAGGCCTGAGGAAGTTCACGAATGATGGAACGAATCTGGATGATTCTTTTCGCATCCATCTCTTCACGATATTCATTCTGGGTATTTGCCATGTGTCGAAGCCTCCAACCCGGACATTCACGGAATCTGCATATAACTATTCGTAAAACTATGGTTTAGCGAATAGTTATGTAAATTAGTATAGCTCTAACCGGCAGACTTGTCAATGCAGGCCGTGCAAAATCAATAGATTTATTTTGAATAACAGACTTATAATAGTGAGATAAATTCTACTTTATCTTCCCTTTCAGGAAACACAGGAAAAACACACTTTTGTTCCGCATTAACGGAAACACAGTGTGTCTTTGGATCAGAAATTATTCGATGGACTGGGAGGCAGCCACCTGCGCCCTTGCTTCCATTTCCATGAGTTCTTTTACGCCTTCCCTCGCCAGTTCATCACAACGGTTGTTTTCAGGATGATCCGCATGTCCTTTGACCTTGATGAATTCGACATGGTGTTTCTTTGTCTGCGCTGTAAGGATAAACCAAAGGTCCTGGTTTTCAACTTTCGTACCGTTGCTCGTTTTCCAGCCATTCTTTTTCCAGTTATCGATCCAGTGGTCGTTAAAAGCCTGCACCAGATAGTTGCTGTCAGAATAGAGGCGGACATTACAGGGTTCCTTCAGCGCTCCAAGTGCACTGATCGCAGCAAACAATTCCATTCGGTTATTTGTTGTTCCGGCCATATACCCATGCATTTCTTTTTTATGAGGGCCGAATTCAAGAATTGCTCCCCAGCCGCCGGGACCAGGATTGCCGCTGCATGCGCCGTCTGTATAGATATTGACGGTTTTCAGATTCTCATCCATCTGTTGACTCCTGATCTGTTTTTATTTCGAAGACATTTCACGGCTTTTGTCGGCACAAACTTTCATTGCATCCATAATCGCTGCACGGAAGCCTTTTCTTTCCAATTCTTCAACGGCTTCAATTGTTGTTCCTCCGGGTGAACAGACAGCATCTTTCAATGCGGCCGGATGTGTTCCGGTGGACAATACCATCAGCGCGCTGCCCAGAACACTCTGTGCTGCCATCTCATATGCATGTATACGCGGAATACCTTCACGTACTGCAGCATCCGCCATGGCTTCAATCATCATGTAAACATAAGCAGGGCTGCTCCCGCTGAGGGCAACAACGCCGTCAAAGAGCCGTTCCGGAAGGATCCTTGTTTTGCCGATCGCATCAAAGATTCCTTTAACGAAATCAAAATCTTCTTTAGAGAAGGTGGATTCATCACAAAGTGCAGTCATACCTTCTCCAACGAGCGCAGGTGTATTCGGCATTACACGCATATAGGTGCAACCTGTGTTCATCAGAGCTTTTTCAAGCATTCCGACCGTCCATCCGGCGGCAATGCTGAGGACAGCTTTTCCCTGCAGGTCGCCACGGATCTTTCCGATGACTTCCTCCATCATAATCGGCTTTACTGCGAGAATGATCAGATCTGCCCTTTCTGCGACTTCCCTGCAGTCTGCGGCCAGCATGACACTTGGAAGATCTTCTTCCAGTTCGCGCATTCTTTTGCGGTTTGTGTCATATGCAATGATCTGGGAAGCACGAACATATTCTGCTTCCACAATTCCGCGAAGAATCGCGGATCCCATATTGCCTGTGCCGATCATTCCGATCATCCGAATCATGATTGCCGTCCTCCTCTGTCAGTATCTGCTGCAATTATATCATACAAGGACCGGACTTCAAGAAATAGAAATGCAGGAAAGATGTTTACAAAATGTATTTGCGGATATCCATGGGCTTGTTTTCGTTCCGCAGGTGTTCCTCCACGTATTTCCTGTCAATAACTAGCTCAAAGGGCGGCATGCTCTCATCACCGGCGTTGAAAGAGACATCTTCCAGCAGCTGTTCAAAGATCGCGTGGAGCCGTCTTGCACCGATATCTTCTGCGTTTTCATTCGCATTGCATGCGGCTTCCGCCAAGGCATCAATTGCACTGTCATCAAATTTCAGCAATACTTTGTCCACTTCCAGCAAGGCACGGTACTGCTTGGTCAGCGCATTTTCAGGCACTGTCAGGATTTGCCTGAAATCATCGCGGCTCAGGCTTTGCAGCTGAACGTGCACCGGAAAACGGCCCTGAAGTTCAGGAATCAGATCAGACACCTTACTGACGTGAAAAGCACCGGCAGCAATAAACAGCATAAAATCAGTTTTCACTGGGCCATACTTGGTTGTAACAGTACATCCTTCCACAATCGGAAGAATATCGCGCTGCACACCTTCCCGGCTGACATCCGGTCCGTTCCCGGCTTTATTTCCGGCTATCTTGTCAATTTCATCAATAAAGACAATTCCGTTTTGCTCGGTGCGATGAATTGCTTCTTCCTGCACGGCATCATTGTCGATCAGTTTGGCTGCTTCCTGATCTGTAAGGATCTTTCTGGCTTCCCTGACTTTCACATGACGCATGCGTGTTTTGCGCGGCATCATGTTCCCCATCATATCGCCAAGACTGATACTTGAACCGCCAACTTCCAGTGTGGGAGCTTCTTCTTCAACTTCCAGTTCCAGCTCATTTTCTTCGATTTCACCTCGAAGAAGCTGCTGACGGATTTCTTCCTTTTTCCTGGCCAGCTCAGTAGTTTCCTCTGTGGACGCCTGCTGCTCCTTCTGCTTTCCAAGAAGGAAATCCAGCGGGTTTCCTGCACTCTTCTTTTTTGGATGGGCCAGCAGTTCGGACAACTGCTCTTCAGCCAGGACACGTGCCCTCGGAAGTACTCTTTCTTCATGTTCCTTCCGGACCATCCGCACAGCATTTTCGGCAAGATCACGGATAATGCTTTCAACGTCGCGGCCAACATAACCCACTTCCGTGAATTTGGTGGCTTCAACTTTGATAAAAGGCGCATTTACAAGCTTGGCAAGGCGTCTTGCGATTTCTGTTTTACCGACGCCTGTCGGACCGATCATCAGAATATTCTTCGGAATGATTTCATCACGCAGGCTTTCATCCACCCTGCTGCGACGGTATCTGTTTCGTAGTGCAATTGCAACTGCTTTTTTTGCTTCATCCTGCCCGATTATAAAACGATTCAGTTCGTGTACAATCTGTCTGGGAGTGAGCTGTTCACTCATGATGGATTCCCTCCTTATAGTGTTTCAACAGTGATATGGTCATTCGTATACACGCAGATGCTTGCGGCAATCCGAAGTGCTTTTTCAGCGATATCTTTCGCAGAGAGATCCGTGTTCTGCATCAGTGCACGGGCAGCTGCAAGGGCATAATTTCCACCAGAGCCAATCGCGGCAATACCTTCATCCGGATCAATAACCTCACCTGTTCCGCTCAGGATCAGGAGCTTTTCCTTGTTCGCGGCAATCATCATTGATTCAAGCTGCCGCATCGCCTGGTCGCCGCGCCAGCTTTGTGCCAATGCAACGGCAGCCTTTTCGAGGTTTCCGCCGGTCTTCTGCAGCTGTTCCTCAAATCTTTCACATAATGCAAAAGCATCAGCGACACTTCCTGCAAAACCAACGACAACTTCATTGTTGAATACCCGGCGAACTTTTTTCGCGGTTGTTTTGAAAATAGTATGTTCACCCATGGTTACCTGTCCGTCTCCGGCGATGGCAATTTCACCGTTTCTTTTGACAGCACAGATGGTGGTTCCTTTAAATGGACTGCTCATTATTTAATCCTCCTTAATATTGTAAGAATCAAAAAAATGCAGGGATCTGGCAGCAACGGCTTCATATCGTTCCTTTTTATCCCGGATTCGCTTCTGCCCGGGCAGAACAGGCAACGGGTCGATAATACCGAATGTACAGTTCATTGGCTGAAAATGCTTGTTTTCCGTTGAAACGTATTTGCCAAGCGCACCGATGGCAGTAAACCCGGGAAAAGATTCCGGCATTCTCCCTTCGAGCTGGTCAGCAAGCATCCGTCCGGCATACAATCCGCTGGCAGCACTTTCCACATAACCTTCGACACCGGTGATCTGTCCGGCAAAATAGCACATGGGACGACTGATCATTTCAAACCGGTCATTCAGGAATCCGGGACTGTTCAGGAATGTATTGCGGTGCATCATTCCATATCTTGCATATTCCGCGTGTTCCATGCCGGGGATCATACCGAATACCCTTTTTTGTTCTCCGTGCTTCAGCCGGGTCTGGAAACCAACGATATTGTACATGGTTTCATGAAAGTCATCCTGCCGAAGCTGGACAACTGCAAAAGGTTCTTTTCCGGTTCGCGGATCAGGTAAGCCTACTGGCTTCATGGGCCCGAAAGCCGGGACCATCCTTCCGCGCTTTGCCATGCTTTCAATCGGCATGCATCCCTCAAAAACACCGGTTTCTTCAAATCCGTGTATTTCAGCGGTTTCAGCAAGGATCAGGGCATCCACAAAACGATCATATTCTTCACGGGACATCGGGCAGTTCAGATAATCATTTCCCCGTCCATAGCGGCTGAGCCTGTACATTTTGCTTTCATCCAGGGATTCACGGAAAACGATAGGAGCAGCCGCATCATAGAAATTCAGCGTGTTGAGCCCGGGCAGCTTTTGAATGGCCTGTACGAGCTTGCTACTTGTCAGGGGCCCGGTTGCTGCAATTACAGGACCGTCCGGAATATTATCCAGTTCTTCTCGGATTACGGTGATGTTGGGATGCTGCATCAGGGTTTCTGTAATACCGACGGAAAAAGCTTCCCGGTCTACAGCAAGTGCATCTCCGGCAGGGACACGGACCTGATCTGCCCATTTCATAATCAGGGAATCAAGCCTTCGCATTTCTTCTTTCAGCAGGCCGACAGCGTTTGAAAGTTTATCTCCCCTGAAACTGTTGGAGCAGACAAGCTCAGCAAACCGGTCAGTATGATGGGCAGGAGTGTTTATGACCGGGCGCATTTCATAAAGATGAACCCGGATCCCGCGTGAAGCAAGCTGCCATGAAGCTTCGGAGCCGGCAAGACCGGCCCCGATCACGACAGCGCTGCGATTATTCATCATTTTCGTCCTCTTTTCGGATGACTGAAGATTTGTAACGGCAGTTTTCATTGGAACAGAGATGAATGGTTTCTCCTTTTCCGTTGCGTTTTTCAACCATATAGCTGCCGCATTTCGGGCACTTTTCTTCAACGGGTTTGTCCCAACTGACGAAATCGCATTCCGGATATCCTTCACAACCGTAGAATTTACGGTTTTTCCGGCTGACTTTCTCCAGCAGGCGCTTCCCGCATTTCGGACAATTAGCATCAATATATGTCAGCAGAGGTTTCGTGTTTCTGCACTGAGGGAAGTTCGGACAGGCAAGAAATTTACCGAATTTGCCCATTTTGTATACCATCATTGCTCCACACTGGTCACAGGGCACGTCGCTGACTTCATCCCGGATATCAATTTTCTCGATTTCGGATTCCGCTTTCTGAAGCGTTTTTTCAAACTCAGGATAGAATTCACGCAGGATCTGTTTCCAGTTTTCTTTTCCTTCTTCCACTGCATCCAGTTTGGATTCCATGGAAGCGGTAAATTCTGTATCAACAATGTCGCTGAAATATCTGTTCATCATATCAGTTACCATGATTCCCAGTTCAGTTGGGAAAAGGCGCTTCTTTTCTCTGGCTACATACCCTCTGGAAATAATCGTACTGATTGTCGGGGCATAGGTGGAAGGCCTTCCGATTCCGTTTTCTTCAAGGGTCCGTACAAGGCTGGCCTCTGTATAACGGCTCGGTGGTTGAGTGAAATGCTGATCACTGTCGATTTTTTCGATTTTAACTTCCTGGCCTTCTTTCAATACGGGAAGATTCATTTCAACAGAATCCACGTTTTCATCTACACTTTCTTCGTAAAGCGTGGTGAAACCGGGGAATGTTTTATGCTCTCCGTAAAAACGAAGACCGATATGTTTCCCGCTGACATCGGCTGTCAGCGTCTGGTATACAGCAGCTGTCATCTGGCTTGCAATAAACCGGTTGTAGATGAGGCGGTAAAGCATAAACTGTTCACGGCTCAGGGAAGGCTTGATGGATTCCGGTGTACGAGTAACATTTGTCGGACGGATGGCCTCATGTGCATCCTGAGCGTTTTTCCGGCCTTTATATTCGTTCTTTTCCTTCGGGAGATATTCCGCGCCGAATCTGTCCGGAATATAATTCCGGACAGATTCCATCGCTTCATCGCTGATCCGCACAGAATCTGTACGGATATAGGTTACAAGGCCCTGTATTCCCTCTCCGGCGATCTCAATTCCTTCATAAAGTTGCTGGACAATCTGCATGGTCCTGGAAGTTGTGAAGCTGAGTTTTCTGCCGGCTTCCTGCTGGAGGCTGGATGTGGTAAATGGAGGAGCAGGCATTTTCTTCTTTTCCTTGTTTTTTACTTCCGCAACTTTGAAAGAGTCTGAATCGATCAGCCTGCAGATATTGTCCGCATCCTTTTTGTTTGTTACAGATACCTTTTTCCCGTCCAATGTGGCAAGCCGGCATCTGAAGGTCTGTGATTTATGGCCGGAAGCTGTGGAGCAGTCTGCTGCAATATCCCAATACTCCTCGGGAATAAACGCATTGATTTCATTTTCACGGTCTACGACCATGCGGGTGGCGACGCTTTGCACGCGTCCGGCAGAAAGGCCTTTCTTGACCTTTGCCCAAAGAAGCGGGCTGATTTTGTATCCGACAAGACGATCCAGCGCACGCCTGGCCTGCTGGGCATCAATGCGGCCCATATCAAGCTTCCTGGGCTGTTTGATAGCGTTCTGTACCGCTTTCTTGGTCACTTCGTTGAATTCTATCCTGCAGGGAGTATTTTCATCAACACCCAAAACATGATAGAGATGCCAGCTGATTGCTTCTCCCTCACGGTCAGGGTCTGTTGCAAAGAAAACCTGCGAAGCGTTTTTTGCTTCCTTTCGGATCCTGCTCAGGATATCTCCCCTGCCGCGAATGGTAATATACTTCATTTCAAAATCATTGTCCGGGTCAACGCCGAGCTGACTTTTGGGCAGATCACATACATGCCCCTGGGAAGCTTCAACTTTATACCCTTTCCCCAGGTAGCGTCCGATCGTTTTTGCCTTGGCGGGTGATTCCACAATAATCAGTTTCTGCTTAGCGGTTGCCATCTGTTTCACAGTGCTCCTTTACAGAGAATCAATCGTTACGGATCTGGTATCTTTTTCCCGGCAGCGGGTCTATCATCTTCCTGATCTGCAATACAGTAAGCGTACTCAGTAATTCGGATGAGGCCATACCGGTTGCCTTAAGTAGTTCATCAAATCCAAGGTCCCCTTTTTCCAGCGCTTTGTATACAGCAAGTTCCGAAGGGCTCTCCGGAAGCTTCATTGAGGGACAAACGTTATTTTGCCTTACATACTGTATATTGTCAAGCCAGTTCATATCTGAAAGGATATCCCTGGCTTCGGTAAAATAATGAGCTCCTTCCCGAAGGAGAAGATGATTTCCTTCACACAGCTGCGAAAGAGGATCCCCGGGATAAGCATAAACCTCTTTGCCCTGTTTCAAAGCGTGACTGATTGTTGTCATGCTCCCGGAACGAATCCTTGCTTCCACCAGAATAACCGGGTCACACAATCCGCTGATGATTCTGTTCCGGTAAGGGAAATGATGGCCGATGGGTTTGGCTCCCGGGGCATATTCACTGAGAATGAGTCCGTCTTTCGAGAGAATCTGTTTTTTCAGTGGATCGTTCCGTGACGGATAGGTCTGATCCAGTCCGCATCCCATGACTGCAATGGTAGGGCTTCCTCCGTCAAGGCAACCGAGATGTGATTCTGTATCAATTCCGTAAGCGAGTCCGCTGATAATGGAAACCCCGTTGCGGCTGAGTTCTGCGGCTATTTTATGAGCGGCCTTCAGTCCGGCATAGGATGCAGCTCGGCTGCCAACCATCGCTGCCTTCCGCGGGAATTTCAGGCAGGAAAGATTTCCCTGATAAAACAATATTGCCGGCGGATCGGATATTTCACGGAGGCAGTGAGGATAGGACTCCTCCAGTATTGTCAGAACCTGTATATCGTGGTCCTGAAGCATACGGTGAAAGGCAGAAAGGCTGTCCTCATCTGCTGTTGATACCAGGCGCTCATGCGGAACGCCCTGTATGAATTCATGCAGGTGACTTCCGGATTTTTTGAATTCGCTGTAGATCCCTTCTGCTGATTTGATCTGATGGATGAGCGGAATCAGAGAATCATAGGGAATTTCTGCAAATGCAAGCCAGGCTGCATAGGTTCGTTCGTCAAACTTCACCTTGCATCATCTCCAGTATTTCTGATCGAGTTCACGGTATTGTATAGCTTCTGCAACATGCGCGGAGGATATGTTATCAGCACCTTCAAGGTCTGCGACCGTACGGGCGGTTTTCAGAATCCGGTTATAGGCACGCATACTGAGGTGCATGGATTCAACTGCAGCATTCAGAAGATCAGCGGTTTCTGTATTAAGAGCACAGTATTTGCGAAGGGCGCTGTTGCTTAACTGGGCGTTGCAGTGAAAGGTCTCATTCCGATATCTGTCCTGCTGAAGCATTCTGGCAGCAGCAACACGTGCAGCCACCTGTGCTGAAGATTCTGCCGGGGAAGAATTATTGATTTCCTGTACAGGCACAGCATCCACCTCAATCTGAAGATCAATCCGGTCCAGCAGAGGGCCTGATATTTTATCCAGGTACCTTCTGATTTCCTGGGGAGAGCAGCGGCAGGTATGCGTTGTGCTTCCAAAGTATCCGCAGGGACAGGGATTCATTGCGGCAATCAGCATGAAAGAAGACTGGTATTGCGCCTGATGACGTATTCTTGCGACAGAAACAGTTCCGTCTTCCAGCGGCTGTCGCAGTGCTTCCAGTGCTCCCCGACTGAATTCGGGAAGTTCATCCAGAAAGAGTACACCGTTATGCGCAGCTGAGACTTCCCCGGGCTTGGCATTGGGGCCCCCGCCAATCAGGGAGATTACGGATGAACTGTGATGGGGTGAAGAGAAAGGTCTCGTGACCATCAGACCGCTTCCGGGAGCAAGCCTGCCGCAAATGGAATGAATCCGTGTCGTTTCGAGTGATTCTTCAAATGTCATGGGAGGAAGGATCCCTGGGAGGCATCTTGCAAGCATTGTTTTTCCGCTGCCGGGAACGCCGATCATCAGCATATTAATAACCATGCCGGTGCGGCACCGGCACAAATAGGGATGAAAACGGGGCGCCGCAAAATTGCCCGCTTTCTGGTAAAATCTGCTTGAGAGAGGCACACTACAAAGCACGGTGGAGGAAGTTGCAAGCAACTCTTTCGCTGCTAAGGCAGTATATTAATCAGTGTAGGTGCCGCCTATCAAGCACAAATAAGTGAGACGATCCAGTCCGCACACTAAGAATTGTTTAAACTTCTTGGTTTAATGTGCGGCGGCACAGTCCCTGCCTCTCTCTTCCAAATCAGGAAGGAGGGTCATCATGGGTAAAACAATTCCAATCTGTTGCGGCGTCGATGTGCATAAGAAATTTCTCGTCGCCACAATCCTTACAGGGGATTACTTGATTCCCCAGTGTAAGCAAAAGCACTTTGGTACTTCCTTCAGAAACCTGCTTGCTTTCAAGCAGTGGCTCCTTGACAACAACTGCAAGGATGTCTGCATGGAAAGTACCGGTAAGTATTGGGTTCCCGTCTGGAATGTCCTTGAAGGAATTGTCAATGTTGTCATCGCAAACCCCAAATGGGTTTCTGCTGTCAAGGGCAACAAAGATGATAAAAAGGACTCCAAATGGATCGGAAACCTGTTCCGAATGGGTCTTGTTCCCAGCAGCTACATTCCAGGAAAGGATATCAGAATTCTCCGGGAGTTTACCCGTTATCGGAGCAAACTCGTCTCCATGCGTGCCAGTGAAAAGAATCGTTACCAGAATGCTTTCACTGTGTGCAATCTCACGCTGGATGCTGTCGTCTCCGACATGTTCGGCAAATCGGCTATGGCTATCGAAAACTACCTGCTGGACACGGATGTCGTTGATCCAGAGTTCTGCGTGTCTCTTCTTCAAAAGAAACTGAAAAAGAAATCCGCAGAGATTATCGAAGCGGTTGAGGGCTTCAACATGACTCAGGAACAGAAGGAAAGGGTTCGCATCATCCAGGGACATTTCGCTGACATCGATAAGCGAATCAGCCAGATCGATGAGATCATCGGTAGACTGACTGCCGAGTACGAAGGAACCATTTCCCTCTTATGTACAATTCCCGGAATCGATCGTCGTCTTGCAATTACAATCATTTCGGAAATCGGTACCGATATGTCTGAGTTTGGTTCTTCCAGACGCCTTTGCAGCTGGGCTGGTCTGGTTCCCGGAAACAACCAATCTGCCGGCAAGAAGAAGTCGGTAAGGATTACCCGTGCCGGAGTTTACCTCAAACCCGCTTTGGTGGAAGCAGCACATGCTGCAGTAAATGCCACCGAGAAGAGTCCCTACTTCAGAATCAAATACGAGAAGATTATGAAGCGGCGTGGTAAGAAGCGCGCTATCATTGCAATCGCTCGCATGATTCTGACTTCAATTTACGCGATGGTTTCAACCGGTGAAGTCTTCAATCCTTCAGATCTTCTGAAGTACGATATGCCTGAAGAACTTCTGAAAAAGCGGACTCTTGCCGAGGCTAAGGACGCAGTCAAGCTTTTGGTTTCACTCGGCCTTGTTGCTGAAGGATCAATCTCTCTGGAGGCTTTGGCTAGTTAGCAAGTTATCTACAATCTTCGCCTCTCAGAGGCTTGTTTGCTATACGCTTCTTTGGCTGGTGGCCCTGCTGCACTCGTAAATGATGTTTTCACACTATGTCCCCCGGCCGCAGCCACTTCAAGGGCACGCCGTGCTGCCTGCTGTCCGCGTATCTGGGACATATCAACGGTTACGACCGTTTCTTTACAAAGTTCTTCGTAGGAAATCTGTTTTTGCGGTTCAATCAGGGCAGAACCTTCAATATGGCGAATAACATCTCCAAGATTATTTGCCGGCAGGATTTGAATTCCTTCAATGCAGGCAACTTCTTTTGCGTTTTCAGCGGGAAGAATAACATTTTCGATTCCGCATTCTTTTGCACTGATCACCATCGGAAGAGCACCGTGAACCGGCCGGACTTTTCCGTCCAGACTGAGTTCCCCGAAAACAGCGGTGCGGTCGGATGGATAGGAAGGAGACGGGATCAGTTCTCCCATCACCATCAGAACGCCGACTGCAATCGGAAGGTCGAATGACGGGCCTTCTTTTTTCATATCAGCCGGAGCTAAGTTTACGGTAATCTTGCGTGGCTGCATCTGTTTTCCGCTGTTGATGATGGCAGCGCTGACACGGTCACGGCTTTCGCGAACCGAAGCATCCGGAAGGCCGATGATTTCCATGCCGGGAATTCCGCCGACGCCGAACACTTCAACATGAACGGGGAAACCGTTTACACCGCTGACCCCCAGGCTCAGCGCCCGCGCCATTACTTCATTGCTCATTGTTTTAATCCTTCCATCAGCAAAGCCGATCAGTACCAGATTCTCAGCATTTTTTTACCCAGATCCAGCCAGCCTGTGGGAGCTGGCAGTCCGGTTGCATACGGGAGAAGAATAATGAAACATGCAAAAGACAGCGCAATAACAATATATCCGATGATCCGGCCGGTTCTCCGTCCTCTACGGCTGTCGTGACTGAGACAAAGCGATATCATCATAATCAGGAAAGGAATGCTCGCGAAATAATGGTAAATGTAGGTACCTCTGGGCACCAGCACCCAGGGAAGATACTGTGCCAGCAACCCAACAAAAACAAATCCATAATGATTGTCATAAGTCTGGGCTGTCATATGCCAGCGCTGTTCTTCTCCATCAATCCGGTAATGCCTTGTTTTAAGCCACGTGAAAACTGTATAGAGAAGCGCAGCGAGTGCTCCGTACCAGATGACGGGATTCCCGAAACAGAAGATGCTGTGATGGGTGGAGGAGGTTCTCGGAATGTATTGTTCTGTTGCATAGAACATGGGTTTTCCGATAATCGGCCATTCCCACCAGGGTGAATAGAACGGATGATCCATTCCGAGGCCCGGTGTGCTGTGATAATTCAGCATTCCTTCCTGAGACCGCCATACAGCTGAGAGATAATCCCCGAGACTGTGAATGCGTGTGTTGTAAGCCATATAGGGAATATAACTGAGCAGATAAATCCCAAGCGGTACAAGAATGAAAAAGAGAATACACCACAGAGAGATGGTGAAGACTCTTCTGAACATATCCGGTTCTTCGGGTTCTGCAGGGGTGCGGTGCATGCAGATATGACGGATACAGTGCCAGAAATAAAGCACAGCCAAACCGATTCCGGCATAGATTCCGATCCATTTGCTCGCAATGGAAAGGCCCATGAAAAATCCGGAACATGCAAGCGGTATCAGAACCTGCTTCAGGGAAGCTCTGGACAGATCCGTCTGGATAAACCGGAGCATGAAGAAGAATGCAAAAATGATAAACAGAACGGGGAAACTGTCAATGGTTGCGATCTGCGTCTGCGTTAAATGCATGCAGTCCAGTGCCATCAGCAGGCAAGCCAGGAAAGCAGCCCATGTTTTTTTCGTAAGCTGTTTTGCCAACAGGTAAATTCCGGGAAGCATCAGAATACCGGCAACAGCTCCGGCAAACCGCCACCCAAACGGGGTCATGCCGAAAACTGCTATACACCAGCTGATAAAGATTTTTCCAAGCGGCGGATGGCTTGTTTCATAAGGAACCGTACCGTTCAGGAACTCAAAGCCGGTTCTTGCATGGTAAATTTCATCGAAATAGGTACTGTTCCACCAGGAAGGCTGTACTTCATTTTCCGGCTCAGCACCAGGCAGTACGGGAATGCCTTTCATCGTGTCCTGTTCATCCAGAAGATGTTCCGGATCAGACCATAGCGCAGAATCAGGATTTCCACCGATTCGCGCGGAGACAGTTGCCGGAATAATTTTCCCCTCCGGATCACGGAACAGGACCTCATTCAGAACAAGACCGACCTGTTTCGAAGTCAGACGTATATATCTGCAGTTGAAGTGGAGTATATTATCAGTGCTGTTGTAGAAAGTACGTTCACCGTTTCCTTTTTCCACAGACTGCGTGACGTACTTCCATTTCCAGCATTGCTGCTGGTCCATCTGTGCATATACTTCTTCGGACCAGTTTATACCGTCAAAACTTTGTGCGAGAGAGAAGTCGTGACGGCTTACCTGGCCGAAATAAAGAACGCGGATATCATCCCGGACTTCCTGCAGATCAAAGATGATCATTTCATCTTCATCTGATGAACTCCAGGACGTCTGTGGTGCTTTTGTACTGCCGAGTGTAGTGAGGGTCAGAACAGAAAATGCAACTGTGATACTGCAAAGAATAACAGTATCCCGGATGGACCAATGCAGTTCCCTGTCCGGATGATAATCAGACGCATTCTTCCGGAACGGCAACGTCTTCACGGGAAGAATACCGGGAAGAGCCCTGACAGGCTTCGGCATATGGTTTCCATTCAATGCATATCCGAGATATACTGCAAAGAATGCTCCGATGATATTGAAGATGCTCAGAATATCTGCCAGCCAGACAGTATCGTTATTCAGATGGCCCAGTGACGCTCCAAGACGGATGCTGTTATCCAGGACAATTACCTCATTGACAAAAACAGTCAATGAGAACAGGAGAAGAAGATACAGAATGCGACGATCCTTATGAACAGCCCAGGCGCACATTAAGAGTAAAAATGCGGGGAACAGATAACGCTCATGCATTTTTACACCAAACACATAAAGAAGGATGAAAAGAAGTGCTCCGAGATACGGAAGAAATTGAATATCATTTTTCCGGACAGCCATGGAGATAACGATGACAAAAGCATATGCCATGGCTCCGGTTCCGACCATTGTCCAGTTCATATGCAGTGCAGCACAGACAATAAACCATACTGCGAATACAGCAGCAGCTCCAATATCAATCAGGATATACTTGCTTTCTTTTTTCTTTATATAGAGGAACAATCCATGCAATATACAGGCACAGGCAAGGAAAACAGGCGCTGCAAAATGAGCCGCATTTTCAATTTTGTTCCAGTTTCCTCCAACCAGGTAATAAAGATTTGCGGTGTTTACCGTAGCATAGGGATAGGAAGAAAGTGTGTCCAGATAGCGTTGGATCAGCCAGCCAGGTTTCTGATTAATTCCAAAAGGAAGGACATATACTGCAATCAGCAGAATGCCTGTACTGGTTCCGATCAGGATTTTTCTCAGCGCAGAACGGTCACGGATAACAGCCAGAATCATGAAAACAAGTCCGAGGAATCCAAGCATCAACGCCTGAGGTTTGATCAGGACGGCTGTCACATAAAAGGCAATGGAAAGTATCCACTGTCCTTTCATCGCATATACGGCGACAAAAAGGAGCAACAGGCAGAGTACGCTGTCCATTTGTCCCCAGGCGGCGCTGTTCAGGATTGTGACAGGATTAAAAGCAAGCAGGAGGATCAGTAACTTGTAATACCTGCTTTCGGTATATTCATTCCTGGGGAAATGCAGCAAAACCCAGCATCCGAGTATATCGCACAAAGACGGGAAAAACCGGAAGATAACACGGGTCCATCCTGTGTTCGCATGAACAAGGTTAACGATCCATGAATTCAGTCCCAGGATATACGTGTAAAGCGGAGGATAATCGCAGAAACTGGTCGACTGGTAGAAACCGGTCGGTCCGGCGTGGGCCATTGTGTAGCCCCAGCTTGTAAAACAATTGACGTCTACACTGTAACCTTCCACAAAGTAGCTGATGATCATGCGGACAGCCAATGCAAGAAAAAGCAGCGGCCCCACCCGGAAAGGAAGATTTTTTCCCGTGACGGACAGTGATTTGTTTTTCCCGTCCCGCGTGTAATATACAATGGTAAAAATGAGTATTGTAAAGAATAAGGCGATTGCAGACACTAAAGGCCAGACGGGTGAGGCTACGTTTTCTTCATCATCTTCTTCCCAGTCATCTTCTTCATCGTCATAATCATAAGCATTACTGACAAACCACAGATCTGCAATTACACCGTCCGGAACCGATTCCACTTTTTGAAGTTTCAGGTTGTCAAAAAAAGCATGACCTTTGCTTTCACCACTGTATCCGCCTACACGGGCGAAAATGGTTACCGAATATTGTTCCGGACCGGTTTCACCGTAATATTCAATGTACTTCCATTCCCCGTCCGTTTCATATACTTTTTCACTGAAAGCATATACTCCCTCAATACTCAGGTTTGCGCCGTGACCGCCGGAAATACTGTCAGCTTTTATATATCCGCTCAGGCAGTAAAGGGTTTCCGGTTCGACACTGACATCCTGGGCAAAACGCGCATCGTTACTTGCGGTGTTGTTTACGGAAGCAGCATTTGTCCCATTACCGTCCATTCCTTCCGCAGAGCTGAAAACAGAGTATCCCGGATCCATAAGGTACGCATCAGGAAACCAGCCGGAAGGCAAACCGTCTGTATCAAGTATTTCAAAGTTCCCGTTGAAAAGCAGATTACTATTGTCGCCTTCTGCGCAGGCTGAAAAGGCTAAAAGCATGAACAGGAAAACCACGATCCCAAAAAGGATTTTCCATTCACGATTTTTCAGCATGAATCCTCGTCCCTTCAGTGATAAAAATGCCCATATGGCTGAAATGCATCCGGTATATGCAGAATACCGTCTTTACTGATCTCCACAAGATCATAACGGACGATCCGGTCTGTCCATTTCATCTTCATCAGATAAATCAGCGAAGCATTTAAAATTCGTTTCTGTTTGGCGGTGTTCACAGCTGAAAGACCTGTACCGGGGCCGGTTGTTTTTCGTGCTTTTACTTCCACGAAAACAACAATATCTCCATCCAGCATAATCAGATCAATTTCACCGCATTTTGTCCGGTATCTGCGTTCGAGGCAAACCATAGCCCGTTCCTGCTTCAGATATTTTTCCGCGGTTTCCTCTCCCAAAATACCGGTTTCATATGTTGTCTTCATACAAAATTACCAATAAAAGATCTTCGGTGAATTGGACAGGGACCGTATTTCTTCAGCGCTTCAATATGTTCCCTGGTTCCGTATCCCTTGTTTCGGGCGAATCCGTATTCAGGATACAGCCTGTCGGCTTCTGCCATCTGTCGGTCACGTGTCACTTTTGCGACAATGCTCGCTGCTGCAATGCTGTAAGACGTCGCATCTCCCTTGATCAGCGGTATTTCTTTTCCTTTCAGTCCGAGATTTGTAACTGCATCAATCAGGAAAATATCCGCCGGGACCTTTTCTGCGGCTGCTTTCATCGCTTTTCGTGTTGCCTGTAAAATATTAATCTCATCGATTTCATCGGGAGACACTTCCCCGATACCGATCCAAAGGGCATGGTGGAGGATTTCCTCGTATACTTTTTCCCTCCGGGATTCGCTGAGCTTTTTGCTGTCATCAATCCAGACAATAAGCGGCTCTTCAGGCATTACAACACATGCTGTGACAACATTCCCTGCCAGCGGTCCCCTACCGACTTCATCCATTCCAGCAACAACAATATCCGCAAGGCGGTATTGCCGGTCATAAGCCATCAGGGATTCAGCCCGTTCTGTCCGGTTAATCATTCCTGTATCTCCTTTGCATTCTGTGGATTCTCCAGCGTGATGCGCCCGAGTTTTCCTGCCCTGAATTCATCAATGACTACACTGGCAGCCCTGTCATAATCATACTGGTTCCCTTTCAGCAGCCATCCACGGCCTTTGCATACAGCATCCAGGAGCTCCTGTCCCTTCAGTTCTATATTATCAATATGAAATCTGCTGATGACAGCTTCGGGGCAACAGCTTTCCAATTCTTCAAGGAGCGAAACAGCCAGCATATACTGATCTGTCACTTCGTCCTTAACAGATCCGATATAGCAAAGACGTTTAGCAGCTATCTGATCATCCAGGCGCGGCCATAACATGCCGGGGGTGTCCAGCAGTTCAAGATAAGGAGTAATACGAACCCACTGGTTGCTTCTGGTCACGCCGGGACGGTCACCGGTCTGGGCAATGCCTTTCCCCCTGAGCTGATTGATCAGTGTGCTTTTTCCGACATTCGGGACTCCGAGAACCATCACGCGGACGGTTTTACGGATTCCTTTTTCCAACGCTTTATCGACGATATCTTTTGTTGCATTCTGGATTTTTTCGATAATGTCTTTGCTTTTAACTTTTTTGGAATCAATTGCGTATGTTTCAAATCCGCCTTGCTGAATAAAACGAATCCATTGCGAAGTCACCTTCGGATCGGCAAGATCCGCCTTGTTCAGCAGGATAATCCTCTTTTTCCCATGAGCGATCGTATTAATCTCAGGATTTCTGCTGGAATACGGGAGCCTGGCATCACACAGCTCAATCACAAGGTCAATACGGCGAATCTGTTCCATCAGGATTCGTTTTGTTTTAGCCATATGTCCCGGAAACCAGTTGATAGGCGTTGCAGTATTCTCCATTCCGAAAATACCCTTTCTGACTTTATTCCTTCATTAATATATAGCAAGGCAAAAAACTCGTCAAGGCGAACAAAAAAGCAGTCCATTTCGGGACTGCTGTATCAGATTCACTCATTCGGCAGAGGCAAACACTTCATCTGCATATCCCCGCAACAGGCGGTAAAGCGGTGCCAGTGCAATAAAATCTCTACGTACTTCCTTCGCAATTTTTTCAGAATAAATCATCCGGTAATCCGGCATGATTTTTCCGATATACATATCCTTCGCAAGATACCACCGTTTCAGCCTATCCGGGATTTCCGGAGGAACGGGCATCTTTTTGTGAATAGTTCCGTCCAGCATCAGTTTTCTTCTGTCAAGGCCAAGATCGTCAATCAGTGCAAGTGTTCCGTCAGGATTTGCCCGCATTCTTTTGCGGAAAAGATCCAGCGCTTCACGGTTTTCATCCCAAAATCCCATTCCCCAGCTCAGCCGGTCGGGACCCAATTCAAAATAATAAAACAGGGATTTTTCACGCGGTTCTCCTGCCCGTCTGAAAAGGAACCAGAGATGATCGCGGTAAGGGCTTTTGTCCCGTGAAAATCGGGTGTCCCGGTGAATACGTGAAAGGCATTTATGCGGACGGACTTCCATCTGCGGATCAATTTTCAGCATATCCGGAGCAAGATCATCGATCATGTCATAAAAAACATGCTGAACGTCTTCCACATAGCGGTCGTGCTGATCATGGAAATATGTCGTATTATTATGAAATTTCAGATCGAGAAAAAACTGGATTGTCTCCTCAGTAAAACCGGTAAACATGGAAACCTCCGGAAGTTCAATTGACTTCAAGTTCGACTGGCTGAACGCCGCACATCCTGACACTCTTCTCATCCGGCTGGCTCATGCCGATATAATATTTCACACGACTGACAGATACTCGTTCTCCCTGGTCGTTAACAACTGTAGCAGAAAGCTTGTCGAGAGGTATTTCAGCAACCTCTGTTTTTCCTGCTGCGATAGGGATCCTTGCAAACCCGCAAAGACGCGGGAAAGTGGGAGCGTCCGGGCTGTCACAGTGGACGTAAACCTGGACCACGGCATCACAGTCAGATTTTCCTTCATTATGTACATTCACCAGGATTTTTGGGCCGTCCAGTCGTGCTCCTGAAAGTGACCAGCTGGTATAGTTCAGCCCAAATCCGAAAGGATAAAGCACATCACCGGTAAAATATCGGTAAGTGCGCTGATTCATCCGGTAATCTTCAAAATCAGGAAGATCATTCACGTCATGGTAGAATGTCAGGGGGAGATGTCCGCTCGGGCTGACTTCACCAAACAGGATTTCAGCAAGTGCTGTACCGCCGGCCTGACCGGGATACCATGCAAAAATCTTTGCATCGCCTTCAGGAACATTCAGGGAGGATCCTGCTGCAATAACAGTAACCAGTTTCTTTGCATATTTCTGCAGAACGCTCAACAATTTGCGCTGAGATTCCGGAATCAGCAGATCGTTTTTATCGCCGCTGAAATATTCATTGCCGGTATCCCCTTCTTCGCCTTCAAGACCGGCATCAAGACCGACACATGCAATTGTAACATCAGCCATTTCGGCATACATAGCCGCTTCGGCAATGCGATCATCTGCCTGTGCAAGCCCGGAGGTCCTATCCTTGAAAAGATGACAGCCCAGGCTGTACAGCACACGGATATTGTGCGCTTTACAGTAGGATCTGATCCCTCTGAGGAAGGTTACATACCGGCTGCTTGTTCCGTTGTAATTGCCTTCCAAAGCAGGAATACTGTCAGCATTGGGGCCGATAACAGCAATTGTTTTTACAACATTCGGATCCAGTGGAAGTGTACCGTCATTTTCCAGCAGTACCATACTGTTTTCAGCTGCCTTCAATGCAAGTGCATCATTTTCGTCAGTATCCACATCCGTTACAGGGATGGAATTATATTCACAATTTTCATCAAACAACCCAAGCAGGTAACGCGTCGTGAATAGGCGAATACATGCTGTTGTGATCTGCTCTTCGGTTACGAGACCTTCATGATAGGCTTCCATCATATGAAGATAAGTGTTTCCGCAGTTCAGGTCACACCCGTTTTTCAGTGCCAGGGCAGCACTTTCCGGCGCAGTATCTGTGACTTTGTGATTCAGGTGGAAATCACTGACAGCCCAGCAGTCGCTGACGACATGTCCCTGAAAACCCCACTTTTCACGCAGCGTTTTTTTCAGGAGTGTTTCACTTCCGCAAGCAGGTTCGCCGTTTACCCGGTTATAGGCACCCATAACAGACTCGACTTCTGCTTCCTTAACAGTTGCTTCAAAAGCGGGCAGATATGTTTCTGCCATATCTTTGGGATTGGCAACTGCATTGAATTGATGGCGCACTGCTTCCGGACCGGAATGCACAGCAAAATGTTTACTGCAGGCAGCCGTTTTCAGGTACTTTCCGTCGCCCTGCAGCCCCTTGATAAAGCGGATTCCAAGGCGGCTTGTCAGATACGGATCCTCTCCGTATGTTTCATGGCCGCGCCCCCATCTTGGGTCACGGAAAATATTGATATTGGGGCTCCACACAGTGAGCCCTTTATAAATGTCACGGTCATTGTGCTTGCTCTGACCATTGTATTTCGCACGGGCTTCTCCTGCAATTGTGGAAGCAATTTTTTCCTGCATATTCTCGTCAAACATTGCCGCAAGGCCGATTGCCTGCGGAAATACGGTTGCGGTACCGGCTCTTGCGACTCCGTGAAGCACTTCATTCCACCAGTTATATGCAGGAATGCCAAGCCGGGGAATGGCCGGGGCATCGTATTTCAACTGAGAGGCCTTCTCTTCCAACGTCATTTTTCCGACGAGTTCTGTTGCTTTTGCAACGGCTTCTTCTCTGTTTCTCATGTCACAGCTCCTGAATCATTAATTTTTGTCCATTGACAGCAAGTATAAATTTACACATCAGGTAATGGAAATCCTTCAGCCATGAGAAAATTAAAAAAGCTGCACCTTAAGTGCAGCTTTTTGTGGTGAAATCAGACGCGTTTAACTTCCTTGATCTTGGCCGCTTTACCCTGACGTTCACGCAGATAATAGAGCTTTGCACGACGCACCTTACCATGACGGATCAGATCCACATGGTCCACACGGGGGGAATTGATCGGGAAAGTACGTTCTACGCCGATACCATAGGACACCCGGCGAACAGTAAATGTTTCGCGGATACCGCCGTTGCGTTTTGCAATGACTGTGCCTTCGAAAGCCTGCAGACGTTCGCGGTTACCTTCAACAACCTTTACCCATACACGAACGGTGTCACCAACGTTGAATACAGGAAGATCGCTGCGAATCTGCTTTGCCTCGATGGAACGAATAATCTCATTCATCCTTTTATGCCTCCTTCTCTTTTAGACGTTCGTATCCCGGTGCCTTATCCGAACGGATAAAACATTCAAACCGGCCAGAGGACCGTCCGCATAACATTGGAATATTACCACAATCAAATCAGAAAATCAACAGTTTTCCTGACAGAATATTCAGCAATCAATAAATTTTCTGAATTCAGGCAGAATTCCGATACCATCCGGGTAATGGGCAGCAAACTGAGGAATGGCATGAGAAGGGAAACTGTTTCCTTCAATAAAAGTCGGACCGTCAGGAGTTATTGCAACATCCCAGGCAACAAAACGCATTTCAGGAAACTTTTCAGCAGCTTTGAGGCACATTTCTTTCGCTTCCTTCCAGAAAGGAATCTCAAAACCGATAATGCTTGCATTTGTCATGGGGTGCTTGATAAAGGTGTTTCCCTGCTTGTCAGCCCCGACAGTCAGCAGTTTGCCGGTGTCCAGGTCAATTCTTGCTGCCATCCCGCCGCAGTCAACATTATCCATTACTTTACCGTTGCCGATTCTCAGGAAAGCATATACGATTCCCTGCTGTTTATCGCCCAGAAGTGTCGCAATACGGCAGGTGTTGACGGATGTCGGGCAGAGGGAAGCCATTTTCGGATGCTGAATTACAACTTCTTCCAGAATGCCGATTCCGTCTTGCTGAAGCTGTTTCAGGAATTCTTCGCTTCCGTTCTTCCAGTCTTCCGGTGTATACTTTCTGATTCCCTGGCCGCTGGATCCTTCCAGCGGTTTTCCGATCAGTTCCTTCTGGTTCCTGCAGAGCAAAAACAGATCTTCTGCAGAGGTGTCCTGATTAATACGGATCCATTTTCTTGGAATCCATTCTTTAAAGGTTTCATTGAATTCGGCTTTGTCATCAAAATAATGCCAGAATTCCTTGTTGTTCATACGACGGACAATATCATTTGAGATCCCACGGGTAATGACCGTCTGGCGCTGTTCATTATTCAGCTTATACATCTGAGCAATTTTGTAGTCTACATACCCGGCATTGTATTTTACTGCGCAGCGGAGCATATCGCCCATCAGCCATACTCTGCCCTTTCCGCTTCTTTTTTTCACGATACCGGTAGTTTTCCACATGGCTTTCCAGTCCATACGTACAAGCCTGTGGGTGAAATACTGCAAACGGGACATCCGGCTCCCCTCCTTCGTTATACATTGAAACGGAAAAGTGTCACATCTCCGTCTTTCATTACGTAATCTTTACCTTCACTGCGGATCAGGCCTTTTTCCCTGCAGGCAGCCATGCTTCCGTTGCTTACAAGCGTTTCATAAGGAACGATCTCCGCCCGGATAAATCCTTTTTCAAAATCAGTATGGATCTTTCCGGCTGCCTGCGGCGCTTTTGTACCATTCTGGATCGTCCAGGCCCGGCACTCGTCTTCTCCGACAGTAAGGAACGAAATAAGACCGAGCAGTTTATAACATGCGGTAATCAAACGGTCAAGCCCACTCTGACCAATTCCGAGTTCCGCCAGGAATTCTGCTTTTTCCTCAGGATTCATCTGGGCGATATCCTGTTCAATGGCGGCGGAAATCAAAATCATTTCTGCATTTTCAGACTTGGCAATTTCACGGACTGTGCAGAGGAAAGGAATTTCATCTTCCCCTTTTCCAATATCGTCTTCTGCAATATTGGCCGCATAAATGACCGGCTTTGTAGTCAGGAGGAACCAGCTGTTCAGAATTTCTTTTTCTTCATCATCTGCATCATATGTTCTTGCAGGTTTTCCGCTCTCGAGGTGAGCATATATCTTTTGAGCCAGTTCGGCTTCCGCACCTGCTTTTTTATCGCCGCCGCGATAATTCTTCTCTGCTTTGTCTTTTCTGCGCTGAACCGTTTCCATATCAGAAAAGATCAGCTCCAGATTGATCGTTTCAATATCACGCGCTGGATTGACTGATCCGTCTACATGAATAATATTCTCATCTTCAAAACAGCGGACAACATGAACAATGGCGTCCACTTCACGGATGTGGCTCAAAAACTTGTTGCCAAGTCCTTCACCCCGGCTGGCACCTTTGACAAGACCGGCAATATCAACGAATTCGATCGTGGTGGGTGTTACTTTTTTAGGGTGATACATTTCCGCCAGAACGTTCAGACGGTTATCCGGAACGAGAACCACACCAGTATTCGGTTCGATTGTGCAGAAAGGATAATTTTCAGCCTGTGCACCGGCATTCGTGATGGCGTTGAAAAGAGTGCTTTTACCAACATTTGGCAGGCCGACGACTCCAAGTTTCATGGATTTGTTACTCCCTTTCCTGAAATAGCAGTTTGCAGTAAAAAAACCGATGATATCGGCACCTCATTATATAGAAGCAATCAGAATGCGTCAAGCTTTCCAAATACTCTTTCCTGTGGTAAAATAAAAAAAGGTATTTAATGTAAGGAGTGCTGTTCATGAATGTTTTGCAAAGTGCTGTTCTGGGACTGATCCAGGGCCTCGGTGAGTTCCTTCCGATTTCTTCAAGCGGGCATTTGCTCCTTGCTCGTTTTTTCCTTGGAATTCAGGGAGACACAGCACAGGCACAGGCTGCCTATAAAGTATTGGACATTCTGCTTCACGTCGGTACGCTGATTCCCCTTCTGATCGTCTTCTGGAAAGACTGGATAGAGATGCTGCGTCATCCGGTGAAAAACAAAACGTTAATTTATCTGATTGTTGCATCTGTACCCACGCTTGGTATATATCTTGCTGCAAAGGTTCTTTTCCCTTCCGTTCACGGATTTTCTGTCTTTGACAGCGGCTGGTTCCTTGGAGCTGCTTTTCTGATTACAGCATTTTTCCTCCTGGCCTGCGATCTTGTTTCATCGCGCCGTACTTCACCATCAAAAGGAATGGGATTCTTCCAGGCATTTATTATGGGTTGTTTCCAGGGTATCGGACTGATTCCGGGCGTCTCCCGAAGCGGTTCCACGATCTTTGGCGGTGTACTGTCCGGTCTTGATAAAAAGAAAGCTGCTTCTTTTTCCTTTATGATGAGTGCTCCTGCAATCCTGGGATCGTTGATTATGGAAGGAAAAGACGCTCTGGATGAAGGCCTTTTTTCATCCATTCAGCTGGTTCCGACCGTTGTCGGAGTTCTGGTGGCAGCAGTTACGGGATATTTTGCTCTTCGGTTTATGCTTAAGATCATCAGCACTGTACCTCTCAGCAGATTTGCTGTATATCTTGCAGTGATCGGGATCGCATTCCTGATCATGCAGCTTGCGGGGGCCAACATTCTTCCGCCGTTTGGAATTCCTTCTTCTGTCTGATCCGGTTTCCGGCTGCAGGGTCCAAGCATTCTGAAAAGGAGTAAACAGTATGAGAAGACTCATCCCCTGTTTAATAGTGCTTCTTCTGCTTTGTACTGTACTGTTTTCTCCGGATCGTGCCGCTTCAGAAGCCACTGCTGAACCGATTCCTGAACCGACATTATCTCCCAATGCTGAAAAATATGATCCGGAACATCCGGAAAATCTGTCTCCGGATCAGCTTTATGCTCTGTCTGCAATTCTGATGGCAGCTGATACGGGCGAAGTAATTTTTGAAAAAGATCCAGATGAAATCCGTTATCCTGCTTCCACAACAAAAATACTGACCGTTCTACTGGGAATAATAATGGTAGATGATGTGTATCAGTATGTTACGGTTTCTGATACAGCAGTTGCCATACCGGAAGACTCTTCCTCCATGCATCTGCATGCAGGTGAGGAAATTCGTTTTATCGATGTACTGTACGGAACAATGCTTGTATCCGGAAATGACGGCGCCAACGTAATTGCTGAAACGGTTTCCGGCTCGATTCCCGCTTTTGTGGAACTGATGAATTCAACGGCGCAGATGTATGGATGTACAAATACGCATTTTATGAATCCTCATGGATATCATGATGACAATCATTACTCAACCGCCAGAGATCTTGCAATTATCTCCCGTGAAGCACTGCAGAATGATCTCTTCTGTGAAATTGCGGCCTCTGTTACCTGGTCTATTCCCAAAACGAATATGCAGCGGGCCAGAACCATTACCACAAAATCCAAATACATGATCCCCGCAACGGAGGAATCTCCGAACAAGTATTATTATCCTTATGCCATCGGTATCAAAACCGGTTCCCATTCCCAGTCAGGGTACTGCTTTGCAGGTGCGGCTGATAAAGATGGCGTACGCCTTGTTTCTGTTGTTATGTTTACCGGAGACAGGGCCAGATGGGCTGATACAATCAAACTGATGGATTACGGATTCAGCCAGTATATCAGCGTGACACCCATGGATCTGTATAATATGAATCCGATAACCATTGAAACAAACAATTATTCGACATCCGATCCAAATCGTGGGAAAATCCTGCTTTCCTGTCAGCTCCAGAACCCGGAGTCGGTTTCTCCAAAAATTGTGTCCACTTCATCTGAAGTGAAAAGAATGGCTGCAAACCTCAAGAATATTATGGTTTTCCAGTATACGCGTGATTTTTCCGCACCGATTACAGCCGGTGAAACAATCGGAACCATGACATATTATCCCCAGTACGGGGATCCTGTTGTTTACCTTCTGACAGCTTCCCGATCTGTTGCACGCAGGGAAAACGTCCCCAAAACGCTTGAAGAAATCGTCAATGAAACTTATGCGGATCCCAATCCCCTGCCGCCATTTTCCTTTAACCTGCTGATGATTTTCCTTTCCCCGGTGATTGTGATTGGAATTCTTATCGGTGCGATCATTTTTATCCGGAAAAGACAGCGTGCTCACCGGATGAAAGCACCCAAACCGTCCCACAGGTATGTAAAATAGCTGAAGGGACTAAATAATAGTTTACAGGCCATGTGGCTTGTGATAAATTTATGCTAAGAGTTTCTTCATTAATATGTTCAGGAGGTTTGTGTGATGAACAATCTGACAATTGCAGAGGGAAAAGCAATTCTTGGTATAGAATTCGGTTCTACACGCATTAAAAGCGTTTTGATTGACAGTGATCATCATGTGATTGCTTCCGGCAGTCATGAATGGGAAAACGAATACAAGGACGGTATTTGGACATACAGTGAAAAAGCGATCATTTCAGGCCTTCAGAGCAGCTACGCGGATCTGAAAGCAAACGTTCTGAGGGAATATGGTCTGAAACTTCAGAAAATAAGTGCTCTGGGTATCAGTGCCATGATGCATGGATATCTTCCCTTTGACGGAAACATGAAACTTCTTGTTCCTTTCCGTACCTGGAGAAACACGATTACGGAAGAAGCATCTGTGAAGCTGACTTCTCTTTTTTCCTTTAATATGCCGCAGCGCTGGAGCCTGAGTCATCTTTATCAGGCGATCCTGAATAAAGAGGAACACGTAAAGGATATCCGCTTCCTGACCACACTGGCAGGATGGATTCATTATCTGCTGTCTGGCAGGAAAGTCCTTGGCGTTGGTGATGCAAGCGGCATGATGCCAATTGATTCGGATACATGCGATTACAATGCTGCGATGGTCAGTGCCTTTGATCAGCTGATTGCTCCGGAAAATTATCCCTGGAAACTGAAAGATATTCTTCCCGCTGTGCTTTCTGCAGGTGAAGATGCCGGAACGCTGACAGAGGATGGTGCCCGCCTGCTGGATCCCGACGGTGATCTGTCTGCGGGATGTCCCATGTGTCCGCCTGAAGGAGATGCGGGAACCGGTATGACGGCAACAAACAGCGTTCGCGCCAGAACCGGAAACGTCAGTGCAGGAACATCCATTTTCAGTATGATCGTTCTTGAAAAACCCATGTCCAAAGTATATCCGGAAATTGATATTGTAACCACACCTGTGGGCAAACAAGTCGGTATGGTTCACTGCAACAGCTGTACATCCGATATAAATGCCTGGATTTCCCTATTCCGTGAATTTGCCGAAATAATGGGCTTGAAAACAGATGCGGGTGAAGTGTATACACGTCTTTTCAGAAAAGCGATGGAAGGCGAAAAGGATTGCGGCGGAATCGTCAATTTCAATTATTTTGCCGGAGAACCTGTTACCGGACTCGCTGAAGGACGCCCCATGCTGGTTCGTACTCCCGATGCCCGGATGAACATTGCCAATTTCATGCGCGCTCAGATTTATGCCAGCCTGGAAACACTGAAAGCCGGCATGGAAATCATGACAAAGGAAAAAGTTGCCATTGATGAAGTTTACGGGCATGGCGGACTCTTTAAAACCGAAGGTGTAGGCCAGAATTTGCTTGCCGCGGCGATTCATGCGCCTGTGACGGTAATGGAAACTGCGGGTGAGGGCGGTGCATGGGGTATTGCCCTGCTTGCTGAATTTGCCCTGAAACGCAAGCCTGGCGAATCCCTTGAGGATTATCTGCAGAATCATGTATTCTCCGGAATGAAAAAGCGCTCTGCTTCACCGGATCCTGATGATGAAGCTGGATTTGACCGCTATATGGAACGTTTCCTGAAATGTATTCCCGCACAGAAGGCCGCTGTGGAAGGACTGAAAGTATGACCCAGCTGAAAGCTGCCTCTTTTGATCTGGATGATACACTCCTTCGGGATGACTTGACCATTTCATCATTTACGAAGGAAGTTTTTCACCGCCTTAGGGATACAGGTTTCATATTTATCGCCGCAAGCGGACGGACAAGCATGAGTATGAAGCCTTTTGTGGATGACCTTGACTGTGTATCCCTTTGCATTTCCTGCAACGGGGCACAGATCTGGGATCCGGTAACAGGACAGGTTTTCTGCCGTGAAATGTTTCCTGTTGAACTATGTCATGAAATTGCTGCTTTCGGAAATGAATTTGACTGTTATGCACAGACGTATTCGGATGATAAGTTTTATTTCAATGAATATTCGGAGTATTCAAAACGCTATGCATCCGCTTCGAAGCTTCCGGGAGAATATGTCGGTGATCTTGTGAAATACATTCAGGAGCCGCGCAGCAAAATACTGATGATGGCTGAGGAAGGAAAAATAGCGTCCATGTTGGGAAAAGCCCGGAAAAGGTTTGAAAACAGAGCTTCTGTAACCTGCTCAAAGCCTTATTTTCTTGAATTTAATCCTGTACAGGCCACAAAGGGGAGCGCGCTGAAAAAAGCAGCAGAAATGCTCAGAATATCCACAATGGATATTGCAGCCTTCGGAGACAGCCTGAACGATATGCCAATGCTGTCAACTGCCGGATGGTCTGTGGCAGTCGCCAACGCAAGGCCGGAAGTCATTGCAGCCTGCAGTGATATTTGTCCTTCCAATCAGGAAGATGGTGTGGCCCATTACTTGCTGAAACATATCCTGAAAGAGGAGGTTGTGTTTTGATCAATGCCAGGGAGTTTCAGGAGGATCTGAAACTCGAATGTCTTGTTTCCTCCACTAAAGATACCTGGGATTTCCGCACACCGGATCTTAACCGGCCTGGAATGCAGTTTTGTGGGTTTTATGAATATTTTGCATTTGAACGTCCGCAGGTAATCGGAAAGGTGGAAATGAGTTATCTTGAAAAGAAATCACCTTCCGAGAGGCGCCAGATTCTTGAAAAGTATTTTTCCTACAATATCCCATGTATCATTATTTGCAGGAATATGGATCCGCCTTCGGAACTCCTTGAACTTGCAGAAGTTCACCAGGTTTTTGTTTTCCGAAGTCCGAATGTAACCAGCAAATTTACCGTTTCGGCGATCCATTATCTTAACCGATGCCTCGCACCTCATATTGTGAAGCATGGTGTACTGCTGGATGTTTATGGTGTCGGCGTCCTGCTCACCGGGAAAAGCGGCGTCGGGAAAAGCGAAGCTGCCCTGGAACTGATCAAACGCGGACACCAGCTTGTAGCAGATGATGTGGTTGATATATGCCGGATTTCAGAAGACAGACTGATCGGAACATGTCCGGCAAGAATCCGTCATCTGATGGAGATCAGAGGCATCGGTGTTATCGATGTTCAGGCTATGTTCGGAATCGGAGCCGTATCCTTCAGTAAATCCATTGATCTGATCATGGAGCTTGTTTCCACAGAATCCGATGAACCTCTTGACAGGATCGGTCTTGAAGATCATTCTGTTGAAATTCTCGGTGTTCCTGTTCCCTGCCAGTCGATACCCATTAAACCCGGTCGGAATCTTGCCATCATTGTGGAAGTCGCTTCCCGCAACCTCAGCCTGAAAAAGGCAGGGTTCAATGCAGCGCGGGAACTGATTTCCGTATTTCAGGAATAAAAAGGAGGTCCTCTCATGTACCATATCGGAATTGATATAGGCGGTACGGGTATAAAAGTTGGCGTAATCGATGACAAACTTCAGATTTTGGCAGAAAATTCCATCCCAACTTGTACAACAATTCCTTTTCCCGAACAGGTTAAACGTATCGCTGAATGCGTCAAGTCCACTGCCTCCTCGGCAGGTCTGAAGAATGACCAGATTGTAAGCGTCGGTGTGGGAATTCCCGGAGTATCGAATCTCTCAACTGGTGAAGTCGTAAAGTGTACAAATATGGGATGGTATCATGTTCCTTTCCGTACCGAGTTCCAGAAACATTTGAATGTGCCAGTGTATATCGACAATGACGCAAATGTGGCCGCTCTTGCAGAGAGTGTTGCCGGCATCAGCGCCGGAACGGCTTCCAGTGTTTTCATTACCATCGGCACCGGAATCGGCAGCGGGATTATCATCAACGGTAAAATATGGAATGGTTTTCACGGAATTGGCGGAGAAATGGGTCATGTAACTTTCGATTTGGACGGTGTTCCATGTACCTGCGGAAACCATGGGTGTCTGGAACGTTACTGTTCTGCCACTGCGCTGATTCGTATGGCTCGTGAAGCGATTGCGGATAATCAGAATACACTGATCATGAAGATGGTTTCAAACGATATAACGAAAATAGAAGCACGTACGGTGATAGATGCAGCCAGAGAGAAAGACCCTCTTGCTGTACAGGTATATAAACGTTATATCTATTGCCTTGCACAGGCTATTGCAAGCATTGTGAACCTGATAGATCCGGAAGTGATTGTGATCGGCGGCGGCGTAAGCAAAGCCGGTGGTTTCCTTCTTGATCCGCTATGCCGCGAATACACTAAATTTGTTCTGTATAATGATCAGCCGATGCCTTCCATCCGCCTGGCTGTTCTTGGATCTGAAGCTGGTATTATCGGTGCTGCAATGTTATCATAAAAAACCTGACTGTGACGAATGAGCTGGAAGAAGGAGTAGCCTATGGCAGAATATCTTTTTTCAATCCGAAGGGACGGAAATGCGCAGCTTGACAGCTATGAAGGAAAAGAATCCCATATTGTGATTCCGGATCAGTTCGAAGGAAAACCGGTAACAGCTATAGCTGATAACGCATTTTCCTGGCTTTCCTCGATCCAGTCTGTGGTGATTCCTGAAACCGTTACGATCCTTGGAGAAGCTGCTTTCTCCTGGTGTGAATCACTTGTTTCTGTTTCCATTCCGCAAACTGTAAAGATAATCGGTGAATGGTGCTTTATCGGCTGTTCTTCTCTGAAGAGTATTTCCATTCCTCCGTCTGTTAAAAAAATCAACTATTCAACTTTCCAGTCCTGTTCTTCCCTTTCAACTGTTTCTCTGCCGGATTCACTTCAGTATATCGGACCTGAAGCCTTTGCTGAATGTCGCAGCCTTCGATATATAACACTTCCGAAGAATCTTACTGAGCTTGGCGATAATGCGTTTGCCTCGTGTGATGCGCTTACATCCGTCAACATTCCTGACCGGATGCAAAAAATCGGGAATGGGGCTTTTTCAGGCTGCACAGCTCTTTCCACAATCGATATTTCTTCAGAACATCCTGTCTTTATGTCTGATGAAAATGTCCTGATCAATAAAAAAGATCATCATCTGTTTTTCTATCCATTCGAAAAACGGGATAAGGAATACATTGTTCCGGATACAGTAGTCACCATTGATGAAGAAGCTTTCGCCAACCGGATCCATCTGGAATCCGTTATACTTCCTGAATCTGTTCATGTTATTGAACAGAAGGCTTTTTATGGATGTAAAAATCTGAAATCCATTTCTCTTCCCGAAAGTATAACCAGGATTTCACCAAACGCGTTCCATGGCTGTTCTTCCCTTGAATCCATTCATCTCCCATCCGGACTCAACACGATTGATTATTCACTGTTTTATGCATGTGCTTCCCTTGCTGAAATTACGATTCCTGATTCAGTGCGATTTATATCTTCCTGCGCTTTCAGCGGGTGCAGTGCACTGAAAACACTGAATCTGCCCGAAGGAATCATCGATATTGGTGAATCTGCGTTTGAAGGATGCCGCTCTCTCGAGAGTATTGTCCTTCCGAAAACACTTCGGACTCTTGGTGTTCATACATTTGGCTCCTGCACGATGCTTGAGGATGTTACGATCCAGTCCGGCCTGAAAGTGCTTCCTTCCATGGCTTTTTCACGTTGTGAAAACCTGAATCATATTATACTTCCGGACACACTGGAAGAAATCTCATCTGAAGCATTTGTTAATTGCGAAAACCTCCTTTCACTTCAGATTCCAAAGAATGTTTCCTTTATAGAACCTGATGCTTTTGCGGAATGCCGGCATTTGATGCTTTTTGTATATCCTGATTCGTATGCGAAAGATTATGCGCTCGACAGAGATATTCTGTTTTCAGAAGTATAAATATTTATAAGTAAAAAAGCGAGGGCTGCTGATCTAGCAGCCCTCGTAAGTTTATTATACTTACTGTTTTGCTCCGCATTCAGGACAGAACTTGGTTCCGGCAGGGATCTCTTTTCCGCAGCTGGTACAGAAAGCACCGGCATTCTGTTTTGCACCGCATTCAGGGCAGAATTTGGAGCCGGCAGGCACAGCGGCACCGCATGCAGAACATACTGCTCCTGCGACTTTTCCGGTTGCTGCGGGTGCAGCTGTATTTCCAAGAGAATGTGCAAACATCTGCCCCATTGCTGCACCGGCACCCATTCCAACACCCATACCAGCCATACCATTTCCGTCATTGTTAGCAGCCTCACGAATCGCTTCTGCAGCCTGATACTTTGCGTACTGATCCAGATTGCCAAGAACGCCCATGGATGTGCGTTTGTCCATGGATTTTTCTACTTCTTCGGGAAGAGAGATATTTTCAATTATGAAGCTGCAAAGAGTCAGACCAAGGGCCGCAAGTTTCGGATTGATGGACTGCATTGCATAATTGGCAAGTTCATCATAATTGGCAGCCAGATCCAGCGCAGGAATTTTGCTTTCAGCGATAGCATCGCTAAGTCCACTTACCAGCGTCCGTTTGATTTGGCCTTCAACACCTTCTACAGTGAATAATGCAGCCGTACCGAATACTTCTTTCAGGAATGTAACAGGATCAGATACGCGGAAGCTGTAAATACCAAATGCCCTAAGGCGAATCATTCCAAATTCGGCATCCCGCATCATTACAGGATTGCTTGTTCCCCATTTCATGTCAAGGAACTGTTTCGTGTTGATAAAATACACATCTGCTTTGAAAGGACTGTTGAAACCGTATTTCCAGCTTTTCAGCGCAGTAAGTACCGGCATATTGCTGGTTTGCAGTTCATAACGGCCGGGCTCAAAAACGTCAGCTATTTCTCCCTCATTCACAAAAATGGCAACCTGGCTTTCACGCACAGTCAGCTGTGCACCCATCATGATTTCTTTGCCGTTCATATCATATTTATGAACCATGGTTTTTCCGGAATTGTCGGTCCACTCGATAACGTCAATCAGCTGGCCTTTAATCATGTTCAGAATACCCATTGCAAAACCCTCCCTGATTATTTATTCGTTTGTATCCTTATTCCGCCGCGTCTGCACACAAAACATAGAGCGACGGTAAAATACGAATTTCGCTGATCTGAAGGTCAAGCCCGAAAAATTCCTTCAGGTGAGCGATCCCATCTGAAATATGTTCAGTAAGTACGGTAGTCATTTTTTCGCCTGTCACTGAAGATTCAACACCGTACAGCGGGCAGCACAGTACAAGGATTCTCCCGTTTGTATGAACGGTGGGAAGAATATGAAACCCTTCAACGTCACCACCGAAAGAGTTGCGCAGTGCAAGTTCCAGCCTGTCAGCGCCGTAATGCCAGCGACCTTCCAGTTTATCAGATTCAGTAGAGTTAGGCTGTGCAAGTTCAACAAGCAGGCAGGGACGGTCAGGATCCATTCTGCTCCGAAGCAGACGCATATTCCTCACAAGATCATCTTTATGTTCAATACGGCCGGTTAAAAGTTTACGGAAAAAGTCATGCCGGCATTCCTGCAGCATATCAATTTCACGGAACCGGTCGTTTGAGAAATCGGCATGAATCCTGTTCAGCAGGATGTTCAGTTCATTCAGATAACGTAATACTTCCTCGGATGTTGTTCCAGCCTGGAAAATCGGTACATTCGGATAGTTCTCCTGAAGGTATGCGAGGATCTTTTTTTCTTCTTCAGGGTTAACTGCGACAGCAATTCCGTCTGCGTGATGTTTTGAGAGACTGTCCAGTGTGCCCTCATAATCATGCCGGATATGCGGCTGCTTAAAGCCTTGTCTTTCCCAGTTTTCAACCTGTTCAAACGCTTCCAGCACGTCGTCCCGATCGGAGACAAGCAACAGTTTGTACATCCGCAGACCTCCATTATCAAGCGGTTTGAATCCGCCGCAGTGGATATTATACCCTCTTCATGCAGATTATGCAATTATTTCCGGTATTTTTCGTGCATTCCGGTATGCCCGGACAGCCTTCATCCTCTGCCTTTAATCTTTTGAAATTCAATCAGGACATTGAAGCTTCTTTAAACCTGCGATATAATTTTGATAACAAAGAATATTCTGATGAGGTGTACGGATTGAACATAACAATGGTGACCATGGGATCGGCCGGTGATGTCAGGCCATATATTGTGCTTGGAAATGAATTGAAGAAGCGTGGACACAATATAACCCTTGCTGCTTTTTCTTCCTTTGCGTGTATGTCTGAAGAAGCCGGCTTACCTTTCTTTCCTTTGAGCGGAAATGCGGAAAAATTTATCTCTTCCATTATGAATCCGGACACGAACGCGGTTACATATCTTCCCAGATTATATAAAATGCTTCACGCAATTGTTCCGGATCTTTTGCGTGATCTTGAAGACAGCTGCAAAAACGCTGATGCCATGATATGCAATTACTTTGGATCTGTTTATTATTCCATTGCTGAAAAACTACATATTCCATGTATTCAGACTCATTTTTTTCCAATGGATCCGACTGCGGCAATTCCAATGTCGTCTTTCAGAAACCAGAATCTTGGACCAGCAATGAATAAGCTGACTTATAAATTCGCTTATTATGCAATTGGAACGGTTGAAGGAATACTTCTGTCGGGCTGGCGAAAGAAAAGCAATATCACAAAACGAAAGCCGTCCACCCATCCCGTATACCGAATCGGAAACCATGAAATTCCTGTCATTTATGCCATCAGTCCATCCGTTTTTCCACGCCCTTCAGAATGGCCGGATAATCTTAAAATGGCTGGTTTTCTGTTTGATTCTTCCAGCTGTGAATGGGAACCGCCAAAAGATTTGGAAGATTTTCTTTCCATTGGGGAAAAACCTGTTTATATCGGATTTGGCTCCATGCGGACCGGAGATATGAATCATATGCTTTCAATTATTCTTCGATCTCTGCATGCTGCCGGTCTGCGTGCCGTTATCAGCGGTGCACTTATCGGAAATAACCACAAATCTAATCGAAAAGTATATTTTGCTGACAGGTATGTTCCTCATGACTGGCTTTTTCCGCGCGTTTCCGCTGTCATTCATCACGGAGGTGCCGGTACCGTTGCTGCAGGGCTGCGCTGGGGATGTCCCACATGGGTTCTTCCTTTTGCCGGTGACCAGCCATTCTGGGGAATGCAGGTATGGCGCATCGGCTGCGGGCCAAGACCAATTTCGCGTGAAAAAATAACTGTACAAAAGTTTACAGAAGGTCTGCTTGATCTTACTTCTCACGCTGAATATAAAAAAAGGGCGGCGGATATTGCAGACCGTCTGTCAAAGGAAAACGGTAAGTCTACCGCCGCAGATCTGATTGAGTCGTTTATCCGGGAATGGTAATTTCCCTTGTTTTTTCCCCTGTAAATAGTTTAATCAGAAGTCCTGGAACTTCCGTAATCAGCAATACAAGCAAAATCATCATCAGCGCATATGCATATATTTCTGCATATTCACTTGAATAACCGCTAAGGAAAACCGCTTTTCCGAGGGAATCGCGTGACTGAACAAGATATTCGGCAGAAACAGCAACTTTTATTCCCATTCCGGCTGCATTTATAAAGGCTTGCTTCAGATATCCGGATATTAAAGGAAGATAAACATTTGCCGCCACACGGAAACTGAATCCGCTGTTCATCCGGTAAACATCTATCAGTTCCTGACTGATTGAACGGGTTCCTTCATATACTGCTTCACTGAAGATCGGCATAAGGACCATACATGTGGCAGCAACTGGAACAGAATGGTATGATATCGTGGACATTATCAGAATAACAAGAACAATCATGGGAATAGACCGCAGAAAAATCATAACAGGTCTGAATAAAGAATAGATCCATTCCCTGTACGCTTCCGCAAGGCCAATCAGAATTCCTGCACCCGCTGACAAAAGGAGTGCTTCTGCAACATGAAGAAGCGTTACACCTATTTTCTTATATGTTGCTCCGGATGAAAGCAACCTGAAAAAGGCCTGCCCGATTTCAGGCAGACCGGGAAAAACAATCCTGTTTCCTTTCAGAAATCCACCTGTATGCAGGAAAAAACCAATCAGGAGAATTCCTGCACAAAAGGCCAGAAAGGATTTTTTCTTATTGTTTTGCTTCATAATAGAAATCGTCTGCCGGGATTTCTCCTCCGAACTGTTTCAGATCAATTTCCGCGACAAATTCAATTTGTTCTTTTGCTTCAGATGCATACAGAAAACGGATGCTGCATCCCGGAAGTGATTTCAGTACGACAGGTTCAGCTTTAACAATTTCCATGGCAACAACTGTTTTTGCAACTGATTCCGGATCGTTTTCACAGAGTTCGGCAGCTGCGCGGATTTTTTCCAGCCAGCCAGAGATCAGTTCCGGGTTTTCAGCTGACGTTTTTTCCTTTACAAACACACCTGCCTGCGGGAATCCATCATAACCGGTTAATTCCTTATAAAGATCATTCAGCGCAATGGAAGAAATTACAATATCCTGCTTCTGTGCATTCATTTTGGCGGCGGTAATGGCGGGTTCTGCTGTCATTACAATAGTTTCCGATTCTTCCTCATTCATGAGCAGTGCCTGTGTATCAGATGCACCGATCTTGTAATCAACTTCTCCGGGAACAATTCCCTTCTTTTCAAGAAGATAAAGTGCAATGGAAGAATTAATGGTGTTTTCACCAAAAAGGACCAGTTTTCTTCCATTGATCATATCCGGTGTAAAATTTTCGAGCCTGGAGGCAAAAACCAGATTGCCCCACGTGATGACAGCCGCAAGACGATAAGTGGAATTCCCTGCTTTAAACAGTTTTGCTCCGGCGTTGATCGGAGCGATAATCATATCAGCTTCCTGGTTGCCAAAATAATGGCCTATTTCATCGGCTCCGATGGTCCGAATAACCTCAGGGTGTTCTGTATAGATGCCTGCAATGGCAATGGAAGGTGCTCCGGTAGGAGTTACGATCAGGAATTCATTTTCAGCAACAGAATTTACTGTGAACATCATGAGAATTGCAGCAAGCACTATGGAAATAATCTTTTTCATTTTTTTACTCCTTCTTTTCTTTGCTTTTTGATGGGACCAAAGCACTTTTTACAATAATACCCGGGAGGTTACCGAGTTTACCGGTAAGCGCACCGATCTCATCGTTTGTTCCTTCTGTAATAAGGCCAATAACGGCTGTTCCGTCATTATGATTCGGGACGCCAATTCTTCCACGGATCAGGCTTCCGTATTTAGTGAGTACTTTGTTTACTTCATCAATACAGTCTCTGCAGTCGATTACAATTCCAATAAATCCGAGTCTTTTTTCAGTATTCATCAAAGAACTCCTCCAAAGGGTCAGGATCAAAAAATGCACGGAACAAACCTATTCCGTGCATATCAATAAAGCCATATTGGATTCCCCCTTCCCATCTTGCGCCTTGATTTCTCTGAACGCTCAATCGGGTTCTTTTCATAAATCCGCCCTCTGCCTCACCTGATGGCTTGGCTTTGGAATAGATCTCATGTATAGTTTATCACTGTGTTATGGTGTTTGCAACTTTTCTTTGGCAACTTCAAGTGCTTTTTTCAGCTGAATATCCTTTTCCAGATCTGCAAAATCATAAGTTCCAGGATCATCTTCCGGCCGTTCAACAATAATGTCAGGTGTAATACCGATTTCGTGAACTTTACTTCCTTTCGGCGTAAAATATTCAAGGATGGTCAGCTGGAAGCCTGCACCGCTGTTTCCCACATCAAGAACCGCCTGTACAATCCCTTTTCCAAAGGTCTTTGTACCGACTACCGTAGCATTTGCACAGTCACGCAGTGCACCTGTAAGGATTTCAGAAGAGCTTGCGGTCATTTCATTTACCAGAATCGTTATCGGAATTTCGGTCTTTCCGTCATACGTCGGATAAGAATGCTCTTCCATGCCGTTTTTATCTACAAGATAGCAGAGTTCACCTTTATCCATAAACAGATCGCCAATAACCCTGGCCTGTTCGACCCAGCCGCCTGTATTGTCACGAAGATCAATAATCAGCGATTTGGCACCCTGTTCAAGCAGTTCATTCAGAGCGTTTGTAAATTCCTTCTCTGCCTCACCCGCAAACTGATACATCGCAATATATCCGATTCCGGGCTCAATAATGGCACTTTCCACCTGATTGGTCTGTACTTCACGCCGTTCAATATTGAAAGTAATTTCTTCTTCCTTGCGCAGGAACGTAACGTCCACTTTTGTGCCGGGCTCACCTCTCATAATGCTGACAGCCTCATTGATTGTCTCGGCGTTGACAAACAGATCCTCACCGACTTTATATAGAATATCTCCGCGCATAACACCGGCTTCTTCTGCCGGGCTGCCCTTAAAAACCCTGCTGATTGTACAGGTGCCTGACTTGTTGTCTGTCAGGATCAGAACACCGATTCCAACATATTTACCTTCATCGTCTTCCTGCATCTGTGCAAACTCTTCCGGAGAATAATAAAAGGAATAAGGATCGTCCATCCCCGCCATAAGACCTTTGGCAGCATATTCGAGCATCTTTTGGTTATCTGCTCCAAAATAGAAATACTCCTGAACAGTTTCATATATTTCCTCAAGCTCTGAAAACTTCGTCAGGCTGTTGAGATAATCATATTCCGCCTTTGTAATCGTAACCATACCATCTGACGATGAGCTGGCAGTATTTGAGTTGGAATTGGTATTATTTCCGGTTCCAAACATGGATTCAAGTCTGGAACCGGAAACCATCATACAACCGCTGACAAGGAACATAACGGTCAGAAGAGAGACAGTGAGCAGGATTTTTTTCTTCATTACTGTAAACCTTCCTTTATATTTCTTCATTTCTATTTGGTCTTTCAGTAAAATTCATTATCAAGCGGAACACTGCAGCATCCTCGAATTTGCGCAGATCCAGGCCTGTCGCTTTGCGAACTTTATCCATACGGTATATCAGAGTATTACGGTGAATAAACAACTCCCTGGCTGTTGTTGAAAGATTCAGATCATTTTGGAAATAAACACGTATTGTTTCAAGCATTTCTTCTGAAAGTGTTTTTTCAGCTTCCCGGGTAATGATCTTTTGTGTGAAATCGAAGGCGCGATCTTCAGGAATCAGATCCGTCAGCCTTTCCAGTGTTTGTCTGCTATAGGAGAAAACTCTACCTTTCAGATGATACCGGAGACCTGTCTGGAGAGCTTCGACTGCCTCTTTATAACTGTCAGACAATGAATCAAATGTTTCAGAATCCCTTCCAATTCCGGCATAACATACGATTCCAGCCTCGCTTTCCATCGTTTCAGTTACAGCTTCAGCAAATTCCACGACTTCTTTTTCAGATTTCTTTTTCATTTCAAGAATCAGTACAACATCTCCATTATCCAAGGAAATGATCCTGTCGGAAGACTCAAGAGGAATGTTCTCCAGCAATGTAAAAGATTCAGGATGCTGTAAAGGCCTGAAAACGACAATTGTACGCCGGACATGATTACGGATGTTGAAATGCTGAAAAGCAGCGGGATCTGCAAAACCTTCTATTGCAGATTTCCAGATCTCCTTTTCTGAATAAATACTGTCAGAAAATACAGTACTGATCTGGTTAATAAGTGATTTCCCTTCCGGACTGTCAGCGCAGGAATAGACTTTATCGCCCGCAAGGACATATAACATATGATTATACTGTAATGCAGACGTATTTCTATTTTTGAAAATGTTCTGTATATTAGAAGAAATCTCAGAGAATGACTGAACTGATAACTCGATTTTTTCCATATATGTCCGTCATCCTCCTTCCATTTGATACCATAATAGTCTAGACAGGATACTTCGTCAAGCATCCACTTTGTTAAGAAAAGAAATAAAATTTTAATATATTCTTGTGTTTCCTGTATTATATGGCGTATAATATAGCGAGAATCAAAAGAAAGGATCATGAAATATGAATTATCATCGTCGATTTTTTGCTTTTGCTGTTTGCTTTTTGATTCTGATTTCATCTGTTGCATCGGCTTCTTTTCAGTTTTCAGACGACCGTTTTCAAGGCGTTTTTACAACGGAGAATATTGATAAAATCATTGAGGAATATGAACTGTTTGATGGATGGTACTGGACAACACGCGCCAGAGTTCCGCAGACGTTCCATGGAATGGAAAACATGCCCGGATGGACTGACACAGCAGTAAACAAATACCATCGAACGAATTATGTCCAGGGCCAGTATGGGTGTCGCTGGATGGCAAATCGGATTACACGTGCAAAAGCATACGGCACCTACGGAGAATGTTTTGGTTTTGCTTCATTTGTAGGTTATCTTTTGTCCGGAGAATATAATCCGCATCATAAATGGACATATTATTACAGTTTTGAAGATGCAGGTGGTCTGAAAGTCGGTGATATTCTGCGTGTGGATTTCCAAAAAAATAACAAACATTACACACACAGCGCTATTGTTTACTCCGTAACGGATGATGAAATTCTTTTTCTTCAGGTTTCCGGAAGTAATTATAATAAGATCAGTGTTGGCGCAGGATATATGGATGGATATCACAACAATCCCAAATCAATGGAAGAACTGATGAAGATACACAGCCTGAAAATCTGCCGCTCTCCCCTGAATGCTCCGGAAGCGGGTCAGTAAAAGCTTTCATATTCATATTTTGAACAAAAAAAGTCCCGGACATTTGTCCGGGACTTTTTGATGAAAATTACTTGTTGAGGATTGTCTTCTCAGTTTCCTTGTCGAAGAAATGCAGATGGTTTGTATCGAAAGCGATCCGGATCTTGTTACCAGCTCTGCTGGAAGTACGGGGATCAACACGGGCAATAATATTGCCGTCTTTCCCAGTGGTGCTCAGATACAGATACGTTTCGGAACCCATCAGTTCGGTAACTTCGACATCCACATCAATGGTGGCGGTGGAGAATTCAGCCAGTTTGGCTTCATCATCAGAAATATTTTCAGGACGAATGCCCATCACAACATCTTTGCCGATATAGCTTTCATCTGTAAATTTGGCAATCTTCTTTTCGGGAATAATAATCTTGTTGTCACCAAAGACAGCAACAACATCCTGTCCTTCGCGGTCAAGTTTCACATTGAAGAAGTTCATCTGGGGGCTTCCGATGAAGCCTGCAACGAACTCATTCGCCGGATAGTCATACAGGTTCTGAGGAGTATCCACCTGCTGTACGACGCCGTCCTTCATAACAACGATACGGCTGGCCATCGTCATAGCTTCGGTCTGGTCATGCGTAACGTAGATGAAGGTTGTCTGCAGCCGCTGATGGAGCTTGGTAATTTCGGTACGCATCGCAACACGCAGTTTAGCATCCAGGTTGGACAGCGGTTCATCGAAGAGGAAAACCTTGGGCTCACGAACGATAGCACGTCCAAGAGCAACACGCTGACGCTGACCGCCGGACAGGGCCTTCGGCTTACGGTTCAGCAGATGAGCGATGTCGAGGATTTTTGCAGCCTCTTCCACGCGGCGTTTGATTTCATCTTTGGGAGTCTTCCGCAGTTTCAGACCGAAAGCCATGTTATCATAAACCGTCATATGGGGATACAGTGCGTAGTTCTGGAACACCATGGCGATGTCGCGATCCTTGGGGGCAACGTCGTTTACCAGTTTGTCACCGATGTAAAGTTCACCATCAGAAATTTCTTCCAGGCCTGCAACCATGCGCAGCGTGGTGGACTTACCGCAGCCGGAAGGACCGACCAGAACGATAAATTCCTTGTCTTCGATGTCCAGCGTAAAATCGCTGACAGCCGTTACATTGCCGGTGTATACCTTGTAGATGTGCTGGAGAGATACACTTGCCATTTGTTTTTCCTCCTTCATTGATTAGGATAACTACATATCCTCTGCTGAAAATTATAATAAATGTTTTCAAAAAAAGGAATTGCCCGTTTCCACAAGCATTTCCTCAGTTTTTTGTGCAATATGTCCAAATTCTTTCCGGATCTTATCGATGATTCCGGATTTCGTTCCTTTCAAGCCGGATATTATTGATGAGCTCGCTCATTTTTCTGTCTGTTTCTGCCAGAAGAGAATCAATATAATCCAATGTATTTTTATGAAGATTTGCTGCATCTGCTTTGGCGTTTTCACGGAGTTCTTCACTTTCAACCCTTGCCCGGCGAACGATATTTTCTTCTTCGACAAGTTCCTGCGCCTTTTTTTCAGCCTCCATGATAATTCTTTGTGCTTCAGCCTTTGCAGCCTCCATACAGGCGGCAGCTTCCTGATTGGCGCGGTCCATCAGAGCTGATGCATCCTGGGATGCCTGATCCATCATTATTCTGGATTTCTGTGTGGATTCGTTGATCATGTTCTGAGCCTGCGCCGTGGCGCTTTCAATAATCTCATTGCGTTTCTGTTCTGTTTCAGCACGAATGGTTTCTTCTTCAGCAACAATTTTTGCCGCTATTTCGACTGTTTTCGGAAGATTATCCCGAAGATATTCAAGGCGTGCAGACATAATGCTGCGGTTTACAACACATGTATCATTGTTGATCAGCGATTTCCTGGCTCCCCTGAGCTGTTCTTCCAAAGACTGTACTGCATTCAGACAGAGCTCAGCACTGTTGATATCGTTTGCCATAAATTCTTCCTCCTCTTGTTATATCTGATCCGATGGAATCAGCCATTTCAGAATATCCTGACAGATACATTCCGGGACATATTTGCTGATATCACCACCAAAGGATGCAATTTCACGGACTGTTGATGAAGAAATGCTGTCCATTTCATCCATTGATGGAATCAGCAGGGTTTCGAGCCCTGGCAGAAGCTGGCGGTTGATAGCAGCAGAAGACTTTTCATGTTCAAATTCACTCACACTGCGTACACCCCGTACAACTACAGCTCCGGGATGCTGCCGGACATAATCGGCAAGAAGGTCTTTCCAGACATCCACTTTGACGTTTGGGATTCGTTCGCAGGCTTTTCGGATCATCCCTACCCTTTCATTGATCGGAATGCATCCGCTTTTGTCACGGTTGATCATTACCGTAACAAGAACACTTTCAAATATCCCTGCAGCCCGCTGGATCAGGTTCAGATGTCCGTTTGTAACAGGATCAAAAGATCCCGGAAAAATACAGATGCTCATCATTCATCCTCCGTAACTGACTGAGAAGGTTGGGAAATATGATAAATACTCATTCCGCAAAACCCCCACTTACGTTCATCAGTTTTCTCGAATCGGTTGCTGAACAGAATTTGCTGTCCGGCTTCATGTTCAACAATAACCAGTCCGTTATCTTCTGTAAGGGGATAAATATGCTCGGAAACCTCACGAAGATCTGTCATCCGATACGGCGGATCAAGAAAAATCAGATCAAATTTATCGTGCCTTTCCGTAAGCTTCCGGACAGCTGTTTTCCAGTCACAGCAGAAAATTTCCGCACGATCGGTAAAACCCAGCAATTCACAGTTCCGGTATTCTGTGCGAACAGCATTTCTGTCAATATCGCACAAAACTGCTCTCTCAGCACCCCGGCTCAACGCCTCAAAGCTGAGCGCTCCGCTTCCGGCAAACAGGTCCAGTATAACAGAATCCCTTGTCCTGGTCTGGAGGATATTAAACAGATTTTCCCGGACTCTGTCAAGAGTGGGCCTTGTATTTCTGCCTTCCGGAGCTTCTATTTTTCTGTTGCGTGCAGTACCGGCGATAATACGCATATCGGATTCCTCTTCAGTTAAGCTGTTCAGGCCCCTTGGGCGTATGGGTAATCCTGGCTTTTCTTTCTCTTTTTTCCCGTGATACCCTCCTGCGTCTGTTTTCAGCGATTTCAGAATGAACTTTGGTTCTCCTGGACGGTCCAAGCAGATAACCGGAACCGTAAGAAATTGCAGGAAACAGAACGAGGAGAGGGCTGAGCCTTTCAATCGTGAGAAGTAATCCCCTGTTTTCCGCGCCTGCAATGCTGATAAACGGCATGATCAAAATCCGCACAGCAATCCTGATAATATCAGTAAAAGAAACAGATCCGGACTGTGTATACTGCACAAGCGCACCGCTTACCTCGGATCGTCTCATATAAGTATCCATCCAGGATGGAAGAACACCTGCACCGGTCATCTGACGCTGGGCAGTAAACGCAAGAATGACAGCAAGAATGAAAAACAGTAAAGATCCAGCACAACCAATAAGATATCCTTTAATTGGATGAAAAGGAATTCTCTTCTCTCCCGTGGAGACATCAATTCCCTTTTCAATATGCTGATAAAGAATCTCACCTCTTGCAACAGCATCTGTTCCCGATGCGGCACCTCTGTCAAAAAAAATGATCAGAATCAGCATTTCAATCACAATATTGATCAGAATTCTCAGGACATCTGATTTAAAAGAAGTGAGAGAGCACACCAGAAAAGTCATCAGGGACGTGATCGCAAGGATTCCCAGGAATTTCAGCGATTGACGAACCGTGGTTTCATCAGTGGCTGATCCTTTCAAAAACGGTTTTTCAATTACTTTTTGGGGCGGTTTCTTTGCAGCCATGGGATCATTTTCCTCCTCACTCTTGTATCTATTCGAAAAACACCCGTTCAACACGGCTTCCGGCACTCAGAAGTATTTCATAACTGATCGTTCCGCTCCAGGCAGCAATGTCTTCTGCGGAGATTCTTTCCCCGCCGTCATCTCCCATCAGGACTACTTCATCCTCGGGAGCAGCTTCCGGAATGGAAGTAATATCGGCAATCATCTGATCCATACAGATTCTTCCGATAACCGGGGCCCTTTTTCCGTGAATCAGCACCTGTGCCTTTCCGCTTGCGCAACGATGATATCCATCTGCATATCCACAGGTGATTGTAGCAGTACGTATATCAGATACCGTTTTGAATGTTCTCCCGTAACTGACATATTCACCGGCAGGAAGATGTTTGATATAGCTGATTTTAGCCGTCCACCGCATGCATGGCTGGAGATTGAGATTGTTTTCAGGGACAGGTGGATAGCCGTAAAGGCTGATTCCGGCGCGAACCATATCCAATGCAAATTCAGGTTTTCTGTGGATGGCGGCGGAATTACAGCAGTGTCGGATAATATTTCCGGGCAGGGAGGATGTCAGATTCAAAAAACGTGCAAACTGCTGTTCCGTATACCGGATCCCATCCTCGTTTCCGTCAGCATCTGAAAAATGAGTGAATGCGCCGGTCAGCACAACATGCTCTGAATTCCGGAGAGCATCCATGGTATTTTCAAGCTCTTCTTCCGTTCTTATACCTATCCTTCCCATACCAGTATCAACTTTTAAATGGACTTCAGTCTGCTTGTTTAATGCAGAGGCGGCTTTTTCACAAAGCTGTACCATATCGGCGGAGCATATTGTCTGAATCAGACTGTATTCTGCTCCTTCAAAAACATCAGCAGCTGTTGTGGCGCCAAGAACCAAAATAGGAGAAATAATACCGTTTTTACGAAGTTGAATACCTTCTGACACAGAAGCAACGGCAAGCATATCCGCGCCTCCGGCCAGTGCTGCCCGAGAAGTTTCAACTGCGCCATGACCGTATCCGTCAGCTTTGACCACGGCAAGAATCTTTACATCCTGAGGGACTGACGCACGGATTTTCTGCATATTTTCATGTAAAAGATCCGTACGGATAATCCGTCGATTACGCGGCTGCAACAGTTTCACTTCCCTTCGCATTTCCTTTCTGATTCATGCCGGTGTATCTGATCATTCAAAAGGTTGATATCTCCGCATCCCATTGTAATCACAAGATCTCCGGCTTTCCAGTTTTCACGAAGGTATTTTTCAGTATCGTCAAATGTCGGGGTCCATCTGGCATTTATCCCGTTTCGGATCATTCCATCTACGAGCATTCCGCTGTTCAGATCTCCAGGATCAGGTTCCCTTGCAGCGCATATATCAGTGACAAGGGTATAGTCTGCTTCTTCTGTACAGGTCAGATACTGGCTGAATAATGTGCGGACCCGGCTGAAAGTATGTGGCTGCATAACTGCCCACAGCCTTCCCTTGCAACGTTTGCGGGCAATGGACAACGCATTGCGCATCTCTGTCGGATTATGTCCGTAATCATGAAAGATTTCAACTCCATCTATAATATCTGTACATTCAAACCTTCTGTGAGCTCCGGTGAAGTGTCCCAGTATTTCGGCAGCTTTCACAGGATCAACACCCAGCTCCGCCGCAGCTGCAATGGCGGCGATTCCGTTCATTCTGTTAAAACTTCCAGGCACTTCCATACGAACATATACACGTGTATTGCCAGGGTGATGAAGGGTAAATTGAGATTTTCCATATTCATCTTCCACAACGTTCTCAGAATACCAGTCATTTTCAGGATGGAATCCAAAGAATACTTTCCGGCACTTCAAACGGCTGATCTGCCTTCTTACCCGCGGATCATCACCGTTTCCGATCGCTACACCGTCTTCCGGTAAGAGATTGAGAAATGTTCCAAAGGTTTCTTCGATTTCATCCAGATCCCGGTAACAGTCCAGGTGATCAGCGTCAATATTCAGTACAACTGCTACAGTGGGATGAAGTTTCAGGAAAGAACGGTTGAACTCACAGGCTTCAGCAACAAAAATATCACTGTGACCCACACGTGTACTTCCGCCGATAGCATCAAGCCGACCGCCAATATGGATGCTTGGGTCTTTTCCGGATTCAAGAAGAATCTGACTGATCATGGAAGTAACAGTCGTTTTTCCATGTGCTCCGCAAATACCAACAGCTTTAGGAAAACCTTCCATCAGTTGTCCAAGAAGCACGGCGCGTTCTATCGATGGAATTCCGAGCCGTGATGCTTCGATACGTTCAGGATTTTCGGACGTGATTGCCGCGGAATAAACCACAAGATCTGCGTCATGAACATTTTCGGCACAGTGGCCGATATATACATTGCCGCCCTTTTCACGCACGTGATGAATCAGGTATCCTTCATCACGGTCACTGCCGGAAACAGTATATCCCTGATCAATCAGCATTTCAGCAAGACCGCTCATGCTGCTTCCTCCAATTCCGATCAGGTGGATGTGCCCTCCCGGGAAATCGGTTATTTTACAGGTGTTATCCATCTTAATGTGATCGCTGTCCTTCCGTCTGCTTATTCGATGACAATCCTTGGATTTTCACGGCTCTGACGATACATTACAAAACGTCTTCCGATCTGTTGAATCGGCTCAGCACCGGTTTTTTCACACAAAACTGTGAGTGCTTCCCTTGCGGTGATGGGTGCTCCCTGCTGTACGCACCCCTTGATCAGCTCTCTTGCTTCCAGAGCGTCGTAGCATTCTTTCACTGTGGCATCCGTGACGCCTTCTTTTCCAACATAAAGAATCGTTTCGATTGTATTGGCCATTGCTCTGAGCCGGGCTCTCTGTTTTCCTGTCATAATTATACCTGCTTTCTTAGTGAAAAATGCATTTTATTCAACAAAATCAAATTCCATTTCTGCAATTCGCACAGTCGATCCTTCTCCGGCGCCTTTTTCGCGAAGCGCATCAATAATTCCAAGCTTGCGCAGCATTCTGTGGAACCAGTTCATACTCTCGAGATCGTCGAAATTAACACTGTCAATGAGTCTTTCCATCCCCGGCCCGGTAATAACATACACAGGACCATCCATTATGATTTCAAAGGATTCATCCGGAACGGAAATCACATCTTCTTCTTCGGTTTCAAAATGTTTGACCGGCGGGAGTGTATCGAGCATTTTAGCCGTCTCATCAAGCAATGCATCAAATCCTTCATGTGTCGCTGCACTGACTGCGAAAACGGGGCATCCCATACCTTCACCCAAAGCCTTCATTCTTTTCAGATTTTCATCTGTGTCGCATAGGTCTGTTTTATTGCATACAATGATCTGCGGCAATTCTGAAAGATTTCCGTAATGATCCAGTTCGGTATTAATCTGATCCAGATCATCCAATGGATCGCGTCCCTCACTTCCTGATATGTCTACAACATGCAGCAGAAGACGGGTACGTTCCACATGACGAAGGAAATCATGTCCAAGTCCGGCGCCTTCAGCAGCTCCTTCAATCAAGCCCGGAATATCTGCAAGAACGATATCTTTGCCGTAATGGCGAATAATGCCAAGATTCGGAGTCAGAGTCGTAAAATGATAATTCCCGACTTTGGGACGAGCGCTGGTGACAACACTGAGGATAGAGCTTTTACCAACATTTGGATATCCGATCAGGCCAACATCCGCAATTGTCTTCAGCTCCATTCGTAAAGAGCGCACTGCGGTTTTGATGCCTGGCTTGGCAAAATTTGGAGCCTGCCGTGTCGGTGTCGCAAAATGACGGTTACCCCATCCTCCTTTTCCGCCTTTCAGCAGTACTTTCTTTTCGCCTCCCTGATCCATATCAGCCATAATTTTTCCGGTTTCGTCGTCTCTGATAATCGTCCCGACGGGTACCTTTATAATCATATTTTCGCCATTTTTCCCGTTGCAGCAATTTGCAGAACCGTCAGCACCGTTTTCTGCTGTATATTTACTTTTGTAGCGGAAATCGAGAAGCGTATGACAGTTTTCATCCGCAAGGAATATAATATCCCCGCCTTTGCCACCGTCTCCTCCGTCAGGGCCGCCATTCATTACGTATTTTTCACGGTGGAAAGAAGCTGAACCATTGCCACCGTTTCCGGCTTTTGCTGTAATCCTGACCTGATCAACAAAATTGCTCATAAAAACCTCTGCTATCCGTTAGTTTCTCAAAGAATGAAGCGGTGCCGGTATTCTTCCTCCACGAGCAATAAACGCTTCATTCCCTTTTGTATTGACAGGCATGACGGGCGCATATCCAAGCAATCCGCCGAATTCAACCCGATCTCCGGCTTTCTTTCCTACAGCAGGAATAATACGCACCGCGGTTGTTTTGTTATTGACGACACCAATAGCGGCTTCATCCGCAATAATGCCGCTGATGGCAGATGCAGAAGTGTCGCCAGGAATCGCGATCATATCCAGTCCGACTGAGCATACACAGGTCATAGCTTCGAGCTTTTCAAGTGACAACGCTCCATCCGCTGCAGCTTCTATCATACCGATATCTTCACTGACGGGAATAAAAGCACCGCTCAGACCGCCAACATGATTGCTGGCCATCACACCGCCCTTTTTTACAGCGTCATTCAATAATGCAAGTGCAGCTGTTGTTCCGGGGGCTCCAGCCATCTCAAGACCCATCTCAGTCAGTATATGTGCCACAGAATCCCCGCGCGCCGGTGTGGGAGCAAGGCTCAGGTCAACAATTCCAAAAGGAATATTCAGCCGCTGACTTGCTTCCCTGGCAACAAGCTGGCCAACCCTTGTAATTTTGAATGCGGTGCGTTTGATTGTTTCTGCAATAATATCGAAAGGTTGTCCGCGGACAGATTCCAAAGCAACTTTTACAACTCCGGGACCGGAAACACCTACGTTGATCGCGCATTCCGGCTCACCGACCCCGCAGAAGGCGCCTGCCATAAAAGGATTATCTTCAACAGCATTGGCAAATACAACAAGCTTGGCACATCCAAGCCCATCATGATCAGCAGTCATCTCTGCAGTTTTTTTAATTATTTCTCCCATTTCACGTACAGCGTTCATGTTGATACCGGAACGCGAGGAAGCAACATTGACACTGGAACAGAGAAGTTTGGTCTCACTGAGCACTTCCGGAATGGAAGCTAGTATCCTTTCATCTGCAAGCGTAGCACCCTTATGCATTAAGGCGGAATAACCGCCAAGAAAATTTACACCGACAGATTCAGCGGCGTGGTCAAGGGCACGTGCGATGGGCCTGGGGTCTTCCTGGCAGATAAGGCTGACAGGCGTAACACTGATCCGTTTATTAACAATCGGAATACCGAATTCTGTTTCGATTTCCTCCCCCGTTCGGACAAGATGTTCTGCTTTTTTGCAAATTTTGTCATAAACTCTCTGAGCACATTTGTTTGCGTCCGGATGTGAACAATCCAGAAGATTAATGCCCAAAGTAATGGTTCGGATGTCAAAGTTTTCCTCCTGGATCATTTTCATTGTTTGGAGGATTTCGCCTGTTTCAATCATATCAGTTCCCCCTCAGATTCTGTGCATCGCATCAAAAATATCCATACGCTGCATATGAATCGACATTTTAAGGGATTCACGGACCGGCTGCAGCCTTTTGTCAATCTCTTCAAAATCCATATTTGCGCCATCCAGATCCACAACCATCATCATTGTAAAATATCCGTCAAGAATTGTCTGCGTGATATCTAGAATATTAATATTCATCTCGCTCAGTTTGGTAGCCACGCTTGCAATAATACCTGTAGTATCCAGACCAGTTACGGAAATCAGAGCCTTCGTCATTTCAACGGTTCCCCCGATACATAATTATTCATATTATTATATTGCTCCGTCCCTCCTTTTGTCAATTTTGCTTTCATTCATCTGCAGAGTATGATATAATTATTCAGTTCATTCATTAGTATGGGAGGGTATGTAATGGAAAAACTGATCCTCGCTTCCTGCTCTCCCAGAAGGAGTGAATTGCTTACTGTGGCAGGTATTCCATTTGATACGGTTTCACCGGATGTTGATGAAACATGTACGCTCCCCGCAGATCAGGCCGTTGCTGTTCTTTCTGCCCGCAAGGCGGAAGCGGTCGGTAACCTGTTCCCCGGAAGGTTTATCCTTGCAGCCGATACACTGGTATCTTTGAACGGAAGATCGCTGGGAAAGCCGTCTGATGAGACGGATGCTGTAAACATGCTTCATATGCTTTCCGGACGTACACATCAGGTATTTACCGGAGTTTCTGTACGGTCCTCTTCGGGCGTGATATTTACGGAAACAGATCGGTCTGATGTTACGTTCTGTCCGCTTTCAGAAAAGGAAATCCTTGCCTATGTCCGTTCGGGCGAACCGATGGACAAAGCCGGAGCGTATGCGGTTCAGGGTCGTGCTTCCCTGTGGATTTCCCGGCTTGAAGGCAGTTATTCATCTGTCATTGGCCTGCCACTGTATCTGGTCCGGTGCCTGCTTCAAAAATGCGGCTTTCCGCTGGAAGCATTTATGTGATTATTTGTCGTAAAGGATGGAACAATTATGCCATTTTGGGCGCCTGATATCGGAATTGACCTTGGCACGGAGAATATCAGCCTATATGTCCGTGGTCGCGGTGTTGTTATTTCTGAACCTGCTCTTGTTGTCCTGGACAGGGAAGATCGGCATACCGTACAAGCTGTCGGTGATGAAGCGGGATTCCTGCTGGGCCGTTCTCCTGAACGTCTTACACCGGTTTATCCGATTCGGAACGGACTGGTCGCGGACTTTGATATTGCGGAACTGATGCTCAAATATTTCTTCCGGAAAGCCATTGGTGTTTCATATCTTGGAAAACCGCGTGTAATTGTTTCCGTTCCCTGCAATCTGGATGATGTTAACCGGAAAGCTTTAACTGAAGCCATCCGCTATGCCGGTGCAAAACATGTCTTTCTGATTGAAAAGCCGTTCGCTTCTGCCATTGGAACAGGACTTCCGGTTTATGATCCCGTGGGCAATCTTGTTGTTGATATCGGTGCCGGGACCACCGATGTTGCTGTGATTTCCCTGGGAGGGCTGGTTGTATCACAGAGCGTACAGGTAGGTGGAAACAAGTTTGACGAGGCCCTGATGGAATATCTTCGTAAAGAATGCAGCATTCTCATTGGAAACCAGACAGCAGAGAACATTAAAAAGGATCTTGCTGCAGCTCTTCCGCTAGAAGAAGACAGGTCCATTCTTGTAAGGGGAATCAATCAGCTGAATACATCTGCCGGAACAGTCAGTTTCTCTTCCGCACAGGCATATGAAGCCCTGAAAGGACCGTGTAACGCAATTGTCCGGGCGATCAGGTGGGTACTAGAAAGGACGCCCCCTGAACTTGCCGCGGATATTATGAGGGGCGGTATTCATCTGACGGGTGATGCAGCAAGGCTTTTCGCGCTGGACCGTTATATTTCTGAAAATGTCGGTATACCGGTTCTCCTTGCACGTGATCCCGGCGACTGCTGTATTCTCGGTATCGGATATCTTACTGAGAACATTCAGCTTGTTTCTCCTCGGAACAGGCAATCAGAAAAGCCGGCTTACAAATGATTCTACATATTTTTTCTGAAGGAGGTGAACTGATTTGGCAAGACCCCGGCGTGGACAACGTTCCGAAAAAGATCCAAGGCCTGTCGCTACAGATGACTTTATTTATGAACAGACAGAAGATGATTCTGTAACGGTTCTTTCTGATACCCCTGAAGAAGCTGTTCGTAAATTGCGCGTCAGAACAGACCGGGAAAATGACAATTCTGTTTCTTCTGAAGAAAATGATCAATACTCCGGCGAAAGTCGTCCTGTTCCGAACAAACGAAAAGTATATTCTTCAGGCGTTATTCTTGATGACAATCTGGAACCTGTTGGCAAAGTGAAACGCCGGTCCCATCCGGTTCTTCGCGGCTTTATCCTGACAATTGTTACCCTTGTGCTTCTGGTGACAGCAGGATCCTTTATCCTTCGCAGGCTTTTCCCTGATACTGCTGTTCTTGGGGCACCGGAGAATGCTGTCAGTTCAATTATGACACCGATTCAGACCTTTTTCTCCGGAATTACTGAATCCATAGCCGGATATTTCCGTTCCATGAAACTGCGAAGCAACATTGAATCAGAATATAATGCGTTGCGGGCAGAAAACGAACAGCTGGTTTATAAAGCAATGCTTGCTGAAGAGCTGCAGCAGACGCTTTCAATGTATGAAGATCTTTCTGACGAAATAAAAGCCAACCAGGAAATGAAACCCATTGTTGCTACAGTCGTTGGCAGATCAGATACAAATTATTTTTCCACAATGACAATCAACAAAGGAACAAACGACGGCGTAGAAGATTATATGGCCGTCACAATTTCAGGAGCGCTTGTCGGATATACGGAAAACACGAGAAAAAATGAAGCTACCGTCCGTACAATCATTGATTCCAATGCTTCCATTGCTGCGATTATTCAATCTTCCAGAGATCAGGGAACGGTTCGCGGCACACTCGGTGTTGACGGCGCGCCGATGTGCAGAATGTATTATCTGCCTGATGACAACCTTCCCCGCCCCGGTGACCTTGTAGTTACTTCCGGTGTAGGCATGTCCTTCCCCAAAGGGATACCAATCGGAGAAGTACGTGAAAGCACGCGCGGAATGGATTCAAACAAACAGTATATTATCATTGAGCCGAAAGTTGATTTCCAGCATCTGGAATATGTTATTGTTCTGCGTTACAAACCACGTGCTGAAGCGATTGAAGGCCGTGAAAACGGCAGGACAGATATTGAACTTGTTCCTCTTGAAAGCGCCAGACCCTCACCGGTCGTTCCGCAAATTGCAGCTTCGCTGTTTGATTCTCCGACACCTGACCCGGTATCATCTTCTCAGATCACACCATCTCCTACACCGGAACCGACGGAAATACCAAAACCAACCCTTACACCAACCGTTACGCCGCAGCCTACACCTGATGAAACAATCCTCGAATATCAGGTTGTCAATCTTCACGGTGATCCTACACCGACGCCTTCACCCACACCGGGACCCACTGCAACCCCATATTTCACACCCGACCCGAATGACATGACTTTCGAGGAGGATGAGTAAAATGCAGACAAGCAATGTTCGCAAATATCTCGTTCTCCTTATCCTTACCATGCTGGGATATCTGTGTGAAGTTTGTGTCATGCCCTATATCAAAGTTTTTGGAATTACACCGAATCTTCTTTATGTAATAATTGGCATTATTACAGTTGCATACGGAAAACTCCGTGTGTTCTGGGTCGGACTGATTTACGGAATTCTGATGCAGGTTATGCTGCCTTCTGTCACTTATCTGAATCTGGCTCTTTATCCGCTGACTACACTTTTCTGTTCATTTGCTTTTGCGGATAAACCACTGAAAACGATTGAGTATGAAAAAGCAATCCGGCGCGAACGAAAGGAAATCCCCGCCTGGCTTCGGTCCGTGCTTTGCACGATGCTGAATACATTCGTTTATGAAGTGGTTCAGATTACATATATTTATCTCGGAGGATCCGCACTGACTTTTGCCCATTTCCTTCGCGGCTTCGCAGATGTGATTGTTACGGGTGCCTTTTGTCTTGTCCTTGTGATTCCTTTGCGCCGGCTGATCTTCGGACGACGGAGGAATCAACCCGTGATGAAGACTTCTCCTGTTGTTTTCAGTAAAAGTTGATTTGTATATGTTTCTGATTATTATGAAAGGAGTGAGCAGAATTGGAATCCAGGGATAAAAAGAAAAAAAGTGCTGAATTCTGGCGTTTTGCTGCTTTTTTGATTCTTCTTTTTGTCATTTTTATCTGGCTTGTTTCAGGTCTGATCAATCTTCAGCTCCGTCAATCAGAAATGTATAAAGAAAAAGCAGAGGATACAAGAACCTATACGATCGCCCTTCGCGGCAAACGCGGATCTATTTCAACATCTGACTCTGTTGTAATGGCTGAAGACGAGCTGATCTATAATGTCACCTTCCAGAAGGATGCATCGGCCAATACGAAGGCTCTTTACAAATCCTATACCCAATCCATCATCGAAACAATTGGAATTATTGAAAAAAACGGCGGAAATATCTCTGTAAGTTACGTGATTGAACGGAATCCGGAGACAAACGAATGGGTATTTAATTTCGGATCCGGTGTTTCCGAATCTGTTCTTGAGACGCGTGAAAACCAGTGGCGCAAAAACAATTACGCCACTGGTAAACGTTATACTACTGCAGAGCAGTGCATTGAACAGTTCCGGACCAGATATCAGATTGATCCTGATGTTTCCGAAGACTTAATGCTGAAAATCATGGCAATCTATTCAGAAATGCAGATGAATATCTTCAATTCCCAACCTATTGTAATAGCCAAAGATGTTCGTTATGAAACTGTTATAGAAATAGAAACAAGATCCATGGTTCTTCCTGGAATGAGCATTCAGGTCGGAACAAAACGTGTTTACCCGCGTTCCACATTGGCTTCGCAGATCATCGGATATACCGGCGCTATTCCCTCGCGTTCCATGTGGCTCAATTTACAGGCAAAAGGTTATTCCTATAACGATACCATCGGCCGTGATGGAATTGAGTCCTCGATGGAAGACTGGCTTACGCAGAATTCCTCATTGCGCAAAGGAGCCAGGGTTGTTGAACGCGATCAGATGTCGCGCGTTGTCAGGGAACTAGATTATACTGCTCCGACAGACGGAAACAATGTTAAGCTGACACTGAATGCTTCCTATCAGCAGATGGCGGAACGATGCCTCGCTGATAACGTAAATTCAACGCGTGATCTTCAGGAAACAAAGCTGGCTTCAGAAAGCTGGCGAGAAGACAATAAAACCGATATCCACAACCGGAACTGGACCGAATTTCCGCTTGAACTGGCAGAACATGGCTGTCTTGTTATTCTGGACATGCAATGCCGTGTTCTTGCGCTGGCAAACTACCCTACTTACGATCTGAATGCATTGGTCGCCGGCGGCAAAGAAGCAAGAGCAATTCTGCGCGACAGCAGAAATCTTCTCCTGAATTATGGAATTCATGCTCGCGGCACCCCGGGATCCATTTTCAAGATGGTCACAGCAATGGGTGCTCTGGCCACAGGCGAACTGGATCCGAATGAACGAATTTCAGATATGGGTTATTACACCAAATACAACTCAGATAAAACAACCGCTCCAAAATGCTGGATCAGTAAAAACCTGATCTACAAGCATGCCAATCAAACAATTGTCAACGGACTGGAACATTCCTGCAATTACTTCTTCTATACGCTTGCTGACCGTCTCGGAGAAGAACGTCTGTACCGTTATGCGGCCCTTTTCGGTCTTACATCCAAAACTGGAATTGACCTGCCTGGTGAAGTCCGTTCTGTTGTTGGCTCCCAAAACACGCTGTATGATCCTTCCAAACCGGTCAAAGAGGCCTATCAGGACACTTCACTGCCCATCATCGTTTTCAATTCCATCAAGCGTCATTTGCGCAATTGCGGCCAGACAAGGAATATTGAGTATGACGATGAGCGCCTTTCCATCTGTGCAAAGAGACTGATGGATATGGCAGTCAATTACAATGAAAGCGACTGGCTGGACAATATGCGTACAATTCTTATGGAAGAATTGAACATGACCAAGGATATGGTCTATCTTCAGTCTGTTATCGGTGACACTTATAACTATATGAATGATATTAAGTGGGGCGGCGGCCAGACAATCCTTACCGGTATCGGACAATCCGTTACCGTTCTTACTCCGATTGCCGTTGCACGCTACGTCTGTACAGTTGCAAATGGTGGATATCTCTACAATGTTTCTCTGATTGATTCCATCACTTCACCCGAAGGTGAAATCCTCTCTCAGCGCGAACCCACACTGATTCATCGTCTGGATTATTCAGATGAATATCTGCCGCTGATCCGTCTTGGGATGAAGGGCGTGGTTGACGAATCCGGTACTGCAGCCAAATATTTTAAGAAATATCCTTATACGGATGAGATTGCTGCTAAAACAGGTACAGCTCAGGTTACGAAAATAGACCTTGAAAACAATTCCTGGTTTGTCTGTTTTGCGCCATATGAGAATCCGGAAATTGCAGTTGCATGTTTTATACCGAACGGATATTCAGGTTCGGAAGCATGTAAAGCTCCGCGCGATTTTATAAAATGGTATCTTGATCAGAAAGATCTGCGCAGTGTTGACTATAATCTTCCCATTGGCAATTCCATTGCACCATGATCGGGTAAGGAGGAATACAAATGTCACAGTCCGTTTTGATTGCTTCTGGAAAAGGCGGAGTAGGAAAATCCACACTGACAGCCAACCTGGGGGCTGCCCTGGCCAGGCGCGGTGCTTCTGTTGTGATTGTTGATGCAGATATGGGGCTTCGAAGCCAGGATACATTCCTGGGACTTGAAAATGCCGTTGTTTTTGACCTTATTGATGTTGTGAATAAAGACTGTACTCTTGACCAGGCGCTGATTGAATGTCCTTCCGTTCCAGGACTCAGATTGCTTCCGGCATCTCAGTTCGCACGCATGCGTGCACTGGACAGTGATCGTTTCCGCAAGATTTTGAAAATCCTCAAAATTACGACAGATTATATTCTGATTGATTCACCTGCCGGAATTGAAAAAGGATTCCGGACACTTCTGAATGCTGGTGCAGACCAAATTGTTCTGATTACAACGCCTGATGACCTTTGCATCAGGGATGTAGAACATGCAGCAAGTATTGTTGAAAATAAATCACTTCCCCGTCCTCGATTGATTGTTAACCGGCTTGATAACGAGCTCATCCGACAGCATGAAATGCCTTCGGCCCGCTCAATTGCCGATAATCTGGATCTTTCTCTCCTGGGAGAAATTCCGGAGGATCCTGTAGTTTATCGTTCAATTCTGCGTCATTCCCTTTTTATCAATTATGATTGTAAAGCGCGGGGTGCTGTGCTTCGTATTGCTGGTCGAATGACTGGTGAAATGATTCCTTTTCCTGAAATCGGCACAGAAAAAGTTTCGCTGATACGACGCCTTTTCCCTAAAACTGTGAAGGAGGTTACTTCTCTTGACCGTCACTGATGAGAATCGCCATTCCCGTGCGCATGTGGATGTAATACTGATTGCGCTTGTTTTTGGCATGTCTCTTTTTGGAATTGTGGCCGTTTGTGTTGCTACTTTTTCACCTGGGAACGATCCGGATGCATCTTTCCTCAACCATATCTTCGGATCTTCCTATGCAACACGTCAAGGTCTTTTCCTCCTGGTTGCGCCTCTGGTTGTCGGCGTTATTATGGCTTTCCCCTATGAAATTCTTCGTCAGCGTGCAGAACTTTTCTACTGGATATCTTTTGCATTACTGACCATTACAACTGTTTTTAACCGCGCTCAAGGTGTGAAGGCCTGGATGGATATTATTTGGGGATATACAATACAGCCTTCTGAATTTGCAAAACTGGCTATGATTCTGATCCTTGCCAAAAACCTTTCGAAGCAGGATAAACCGCTGGCTGATTTTCGTTCCTTTTCACGTGTGTTCCTGATGGTTATGATTCCGGGTCTTGTCATTCTCCTTCAGGGTGAAACAGGATCGCTGCTCGTTATCATCTTCCTTTTTGCAGTAATGATGTATTTCTCCAATGTGTCCTTAAAGACACTCGGGATCCTGGCCGCAATTGCAATTCTTGGCATTCTGGCTGTATATGGATTTATGGTGGCCACAGGATCAACAGACTACCGTCTGGCTCGGATCGCCGGATGGCTGAATCCTGAATTATATGCATCTGACGACGCTTACCAGCAGACGATGTCCAAAATGGCAATCGGTTCCGGCGGCTTCAGTGGGATAGGTATGTTTAAAAACGGTGCAATTTCGCAGCTGAATTATGTTCCGGCGGACTGGACCGATTTTATCTATTCAACGATCGGAGAAACCTGGGGATTTGTAGGATGCGTTTCTGTCCTGGTCGTATATGTTCTGATACTACTTCGCATGCTTCACCTGGCCTGGTATACCCGGGATAAATTCGGAAAGCTTATTATTTGTGGTGTTATGGGCATGCTCCTTTTCCATGTGCTTGAAAATATCGCCATGACGCTTGGACTGATGCCAATCACCGGTATTCCTCTTCCGTTTCTTTCCTACGGCGGTTCCAATATGATGACAAACATGGGCGGTATCGGTCTAGTTCTGAATGTTACCCGAAACCGTTCTGTTTCAATACCGGTTAATACTCCACAGACATTGCACAATCCATATCATATCCGTATCAGATACCGTACACGCTGATTTATTTGATATTCATTATTATTCGGAAAGGATCACTGTGAATGAGCGAAATGTTCAATGAGGATTTCCTGATCAGTGCGCCGGATTACGCTGCTGTAATGAACAAAATGGTACTTCCTGAACTTGAAAAAACCCGGGAAGTCAAAAATGTTTGCGGAACAGGTGGAATAAACCTTTTCTGTTCTGTTTTTCAGGCTGAGAATGCAATCGGAACTGTTTTAATCGTACATGGATTTACGGAGAACTCTTTCAAATATTCTGAACTAATCTATTCTCTTCTGAAAAATCATTTTACTGTGGTTGCCTATGATCAGAGAGGACACGGTTTTTCCGGTCGTGCATCCGGCTTGCCGGATCCTTCTGTTACGCACGTGGATCGTTTTGAAGATTATGTTGAAGACCTTCGTTCCGTTTGTGAAAATGTTCTTCCGGATTGCCCGAAGCCATGGCTGGTGCTATGTCATTCCATGGGAGGTGCAGTTACTGCACTATATCTGGAAAAATATCATGATACATTTACTTGCGCAGCGATGTGTTCTCCGATGATTGCTCCCAATGTTGGCAGTTTTCCGCCGTCGATTGTTAAATCCTTCTCTTCTCTTCATTGCATATTGGGAAAAGGAAAGAAATATCCTTCTTTTATGAAACCATATTCCGGCCCTGAATCATTTGAGGAATCATGTGCAACGGATCCTGCCCGCTTTTCATGGTACGATGATGAAAAAGCTTCCCACAGAGAATTCCAGAACAAAATTCCTTCTTATCGCTGGATTCTTGAGTCCGTAAAAGTAACAAAAAAGATCCTGGCACCAGGTGCGCCTGAATCGATCAGATGTCCAGTGCTTCTGAGTGCCGCGGATATGGACTGGTCAGTGATGCCCGATCCGCAGAAGACATTTATCAGCCGTGTGCAGATAGGATCCTATCTTTTTGTGAAGGGATCCCGTCATGAGATATTCCGTTCCTGTAACGCGGATTTCTTTCCCTGGTGGAAAAAAGTACTTGCATTTTTGAAGGAGGCTGAATCATGAAAAAGAAAATGTCTTTATTCAGCGTTTTGTGTATTGTCATTCTCTTTCTTTTCTCCGCATTTATGATCTGGTATATTCCTTCCATGTCCTCCCTTCAGGCTTCTTTGAATGAAACACGTCAAAACCTTGAGACCAGCAGGGGCCGTGAAGGAAAACAGATGGATGAATATAACAAAGCCGTTTCAGATCTTCCCGTGGTAAAAGCTGAACTTGAAAATACAGCACCCCTTGCTACGGAGGCTGAACAGACTGTTTCTGATCTAAAAGCCCGTCGCAAAGAACTGAGAGAAGAAAAAAAGAAACTTGAAGAGCAACTTGCACAATCTTCTGACATCACAAAGGAGGGCAAAACCGATGAAGAATAAAATGCAGATCTTCATGCTTTGTGCTGTTATCATTTTGGCTGTTGCCGTTATGATCTTTATGGGAAGACAATACCTTTCTGCCCGGAAAGAACTCTCATCACTGAAAATCGACCTGGAAACCAGTACGGCTGCATGGAAAAAAACAAACGAAGAAAAGCTCGAAGTTCAGAAAGAACTGAAAGCTGTAAAGAATGATCTTCGGGAAGCCCAGGTAACAATCGAGGAATCAGAAGAAAGAGCCGAAACGCTTCGAAAAGATATCGAAACGCTTGAAAAAGAAATCCTGGAGATAAAAACAGCCCTCCCTGAAATGAATTGATTCAACGCTATCAGGTCTGAGTACCTTTCAACTGTTATTATCCTGCTTATTCATAACAATTCGAATTAATGATTGACAATTTTATTTGTTTATGATAGTATTCAAATGTTGTCGGATTCATTATTCGGCTGTATTATCTGGGTGTGGCGCAGTTTGGTAGCGTGCTTGAATGGGGTTCAAGAGGCCGGAAGTTCGAATCTTCTCACCCAGACGTAAACCCGCGATGATTATCGCGGGTTTTTCTTATTTCAAGATTATCTTATGTCTGTTTACCTCGGATGACAACGAGTATAGCTTCTGTATATCCTTCGGTTATTTCTCCATATCCATATTCATTGTGTGTACTCATCCAGATGCATGGCTGCTGCAATCACCGCAAAACAGGCAATTAAAGTCCATTGGTATCATAGCCATTATTTCCGTTCCCTGTTACAGGACATACATAAAGAATCGCGAAAGTTTCATTTTTGAAATAGTACAGGAATATGCTGGTGCCGTCTTCTGCGGTCCATTCTTTGGCATCGTGGATTTTATCCAGCTGATAATAATCCTTGTATATCCGGTCCATCCAGCTTTTAATAACAATCGGGTTAGCATCTTTGTTTTCTCCATACACAGAGCAAAGCGCTCCGGTCAGATACTGAAAGTTCAGAGAAGTACTGTCATTTTGCTGGAATTCATAGGTGATCATCCGAAGTGCATCCTGATAGAATATATAAACCAGATCTGCCTGAAAGCGGCTGACCTGTACCGGGGATTCGGAAATCAGGACAGACCAGTCAGAAGAAGGAACCTGCTTCATTGGTATATTCTCAATTGCCTGTACCTGCTGCAGTGTCATTGCCCACGAAACACCGTTCCGGAAAGAAAAAGGCTTCTTTTCGGAAATAACAAGATCCCTGATACTTGTTGCATTTTCATTTTCTGCAAATACCGGAAAAGCAGAAAAAATAAGAATGAATGCCAGGAGATTACACACAAGTTTTCTGCATTTCATTTTTTCTTCTCCTCCTCTGCTGCCTTGGCAATTCCCCGGATCTGACGTAAAGTCTCATCTACAATCCGGTTCTGCTCTTTTTTGGTCTCGTTTTCAGGATTATATTCAATGATATTACCGAAAGTTATTGTCCTGTGTTTTTTATCAGCATACATAGGAAGTATCCGTAATTTCTTTTTCCTGCGTTTCCAGTATAAATCAGCCAGTATCAGAAATCCGGGAGAAAGATTTCCGATGCCTTCCCTGGCATATTTTGTATCTGTATTTTCGGGAAATATCAGAATGTTGTCTCCGGCATCCATTGCTTCCATTGTCTGACGGAATGTATTCAGAAGTTTTGCTGGTGAATCCCGGTAAACGGGAATGCATTCCACCTGGCCCATAAGATTTACACACAGCCATGCTGCCATACGGGCCAGAATTCTTTTCATAAATTCTGGCATTTTTTCCTGCTGGCTGGTCGTATTATCGTATACATATTGTGAAACAGATTTTATATTGTCCATCATATTGGCGTTAGCCCAGGGACGCACAGGAACAGGTATATAAATCTTGCAGGCCATCGGACCATAAAACTCACCGTGGTTACAGACAAAAACCAGAGGGTTTGAATCATCCGGAACAATATTTTCCCGGTTTGCAATTTTACAGCGGAAATGCAACCGACATAGAAAAGTCAGAAAACGGGAAAGATAAGGCTGACGATAAGGTTCACTTACCACTCGTGTGACCTGTTCCTGGAGAGCCGGGTTTTTTAAACCATCTTCCTGCAACTGCATCAGTTTCCTGATTTTTCCTATATATCTTTGGCTGATCGGAAATCTGAAAGCGCTGATCAGTGCACCAATAACAACCAGGAAAACAGGAATTACCATAATCGGACGGAATCTCGCAGCAAGCTCCTCAGTTGTCTGTGGGAGACCTTTCCGATTCATGAAACAGAAAATACCCAAAGCAATCAGGGCGAGGATATCACCAAGAAGACGCGCCATATTCCAGTTTGTCATTCGTAGTTTCCAGTAACCACGGGGCACATCTTTCCCGGTTACACTGACGGCTTCAGGCATCAGTTCTTCGATTCGGCCCAGGCCGGTCAGGCTCAGAGATCCGCCTGCTGTACAGATTACGAGCGTAATATAGATCCGAAGATAGTCGATTTTGTTGGCAGTCAGCATCTGAATGCATAAAATAATCCCGCCAAGCCAAAGAATCAGCCCGCTGCATAACAGGAGTGTAGGATCTTTCATCCCTTTTCGCTCAGACCGGCGCAGCAAAAGGAATCCGGTTTCTGCAGGTACAATTGTACAAATAACAGCAACCACCATCGCAGGAAGGAGTCCTTCCCGTTTTGTGGCGAGAAGGGCATAAATTGTTGTTACAGTCAATTCAACACCCATTACCAGCATCAGACTGACCCATTCAATTGTATGGTATGCATGCGCATTGCGGAAATCGGTTTCCCCCAGCTCGGATTCATTGTCAATCTGTTCCAGACTTCCATGCAGCCTGTTTGAAACATAGATCTGATTTGCCACAAGAATTAAAAATCCGGCAGATGCTGCCCAGCCGTTCCACCAACCGAAATTATAAAAAAATATAAAAGCCATTCCGCCCATAATGAGCAACTGGATGATAATTCCGGTTGTTTTTGCACGTTTTGAGGGTTGTTCACCGGCATGCATAATCCGTGACGTTCTTTCGATATTTGCTTCAGCACAGATGCATAACGCTACGGCAGCATAAAGAATCCAGACCTTCGGGCTGTCAATTCCTGCAGGAAACAGACCGGCCAGAAGCAAACCGATCCCAAGTAAAAGAATCAGTAGAAATAACATCCAGCGTTTCGTGTAAGCCGGAAGAAATTTCCGGTCTTTTCCGATTGTTCGGGTAAAAATGATGACAGCTTTTCCGCAAAGGTACAGTACCCCCCCGAATAACGGCATATCTGTAAGCATATTGGAAAGAATCATGCAATAGATATACCCGTAAAGCTGTGTAATGGAAGCCCACAGAGGCATTTTCCCCGCTGTTTTTGCGATCAAGAGCGTTCTGCTCCTTTCTCCCGTTTTATGAGGAGCAGAATACCGAATGTAACGGGTATTGCAAGGACTACAAACATCACGGCATAAAGAAGATAATGGTTTATGGTTGTCCGGTCCAGAGCATACTCTATTCCTCCGCAGGCCCCAACTGCAAGCGGCAGAGAAATAAATGCAGTACGCATAAATCCTTTATGTGCTCCCCTGTTCCGCAGAGATGCAGTCACAACACCAATTACCATCATAACTGCTGCAATAACCTGCTGGAAACGGACAAAACTGTATTCCAGATGACTGTCATAACGAAGGCTTTCCAGCATAATTCCGCCCGCTCCGACAAGAATCATAAAAAGAATCCAGATGTCGCCATCCTCCCGATAAGGCCGGGTGAGATAGACTACAAGAATCAGGAACAGCAGAATGGAGCAAATTGCGGCGCAAAGATAGGTCGCCATGAATGAAACATCCGGATAATAAGCATCCTGAACAGCAAGGAAAGTGTTACGGGGGAAACCGTTCCCCTGTAGTTCGCGGCTGACATTAAACCCATCAAACAAGCGTTCCGCAAAACGTTCAGCTGCCATTACAAGAGGAAGTGCGCAGCATACATAATCAAGCAGTTTGTTTTTATCTTCTTTCAGCAATACTGAACTCAGTTTCGCTGCAAGCATAACGCCGATGATCATTCCAAAAAAACTCCATCCGCCCGAAGAGATCCGAAACCATGCAGAAAACGGGATTCCGCCGGATATTATGATTGCAGATAGACAAAAGAGAAGACGGGAAAAAATGATACCAAATGCGATGCTTATCAGTGAAAGGAGGGATGAGGTTCCTTTTTTCATATTGGCAGCACGGCAAAGAACATATATAGCAGCAACTGCGCACAAAACGCCGATTGCACAGTAAAGTCCAAAAGAATAAATCTTTATTCCCAGGACATCCGTAATTGGAGCCTCTTCCCACTGCTTCATCGTTTTCTGTCCTTCTGTTATTTATTTTCTTTCTTCTTCCGGAACTGCTGTAGCAAAAAAGATGATATCACTTTGCGGACGGACATTTGCACTGTTATCTCCTTTACAGTGAAAAGCAGCATTGTCCTGATCCGGACCAGGTATAATCATCTCTGCAGAATTGCCGCCGTCCAGATTAAATGCTTGTTTACATCCAAGGTCAAGCATAATCTGTGCGAGTTCTGTATGCGTAACTCCTGTTCCGTCACCGCGTTTTTTTGCTTCGACAATCACCATGACATAACTGAGCGGACCAGTTTGTCCGATAGCAGAACGTGGATTTTTATGAGTCCCGGCATATACAGATTTACGCTTTTCAAGATCCTGAATTTCTCCATCAATAACAAGGGATGGACCAAATGTTAATGCCTGAACAATATCATTTTTGTTCTGGCTCACATAATCCATCAATCCTTCAGACAAAGGAAACAGATGAAAATTGCCTTTATTGTCTATAACAAGCGTGTCATATAGTTTGTATGCCTTATTTCTTTTGTGATCCTGAGTAACAACCTGTGCCATCCTAACTTCAAAAGACTTTTCTTTTGAATTGTCAGTTTTGATATAGTCGTCACCATTCATTGCAATTACAGCATGATTGTTTCTGGCTATTGTTTCAACATAATGAGCTTTCTTTGCGCTCAGCGGACCGGCTGTTGCAGTACGAAGCTGACTCGCATCTGCGATTTCCACATAAGCAACGTTCACTTTGGAATTATACATTTCCTTCTGCTCTATCCGGACGCGAATGGATTGATCTTCATAGCCGTTTTCCGTAAAGTGATCCGGATCCGGAGCAGGAGCGAGGCTGAAATCCATCGGCAAAGCCCATTCATCGGGAATTGACAATTTTCCGTCTTCTTCCAGATCTTCAATTGTCAGATTTTCCTCTGCTGTTGCAACAGAAACAAAGAGCCGGCCGAAATCCAGTTCCACGCCATCGTCATCGTCTTTTTGATTGTCTACCAGCTCTTCCTGTGCTTCTGAGAGCATTGTCGGCGAAGACAGGAAAAATGGAATACTTACAATCAGCGCGGCACACATCAAAACCAATAAAACACGAACCGGAATTTTCATAAGAAAAGACTCCTTTTAAACAGGCAAGATCAGATTTCTTCATCATCCGCAATACGGGTATTTGCAATTTCAATCAGTTTCTCAGCCAAGGTTTCATCTTCAACCAGGACAAATTCTTCCTCTTCTTCACCATCTGCGCCTTCACTTGTTTTAACTTTGCAGACAATGCATTCTTCTCCGTTTTCATCCGCTTCCTGGCCAACTTCGGTCAGCAAGGCATATTCAGCACCGTTATAGAAGAAATAATCTCTTACAGCAAATTCATATTCATTCCCATCATCATCTTCAAAAATAATCGTATCAGGATCCATGTTCTCCATTCCGTTCATTTCCTTTTCATCCATAATCTTTTCCTTCTTTCTTAAAAATATCATTGAAAATTATAGCCAACCGCAGCCTGTTTGACAAGTTGACTTATCAGGTTCGCAGTTCTATCATGAACAAGGAGGTTTTTCCTTTTTCTGCAGCGGATGCCGGCTCCCATCTTTTTCCTGAACGACAATGCTGTCCAGCATTGCTTTCAGGTTTTCACGGTATCCATCCAGATATTCTTTCCGAAGTGCAGCCTGTTCTTTCTCTTCCGCTTCCGTCAGTCCGCTGCTTTTTTTCTTTCGTGCAAGCTCGTTAATCCGCTCAATTTTCTTTTTTTCCAATTCACTTTACCTCATTTCATCAAGTGTTTTTCAGGAGGAATAAAAAATGATTCAGGGAAAATGGTTTGCTCCGGGAAATGATCTGTCAGCTGAAGTACTGCCAGTAAGGGAAGCAGTTTTCGGCATAACCGGGGAAAAAACAGATCCGGAAGGATGGAATGCACTCGTGTATCTGGATGATCATCCCGCGGCTTCCGGCCGGATCTGGTGGAAAGAGGATGCATTCTGGATTGGAAGCGTTGGAGTTCTTCCGGAATTTCGCGGACAGCGTATCGGAGATCTGGTCCTCCGACTGCTGCTTTTTAAGGCACAATCCCATGCAGCTCGTGAAGTACGGCTTTCCTGCCCTCGGGAAACAGAAGGATTTTTCGCAAGGTTGGGATTCCAGGCTGTTTCCAGTGATAATGAAACCGTGGAAATGACTCTCGACGGAAAAGAGATTTCTCTGGATTCCTGCGCTTCCTGCAAAAAACAAAACTGTCCGAACCGCAAATAAGAGTTAGCTTCGGCTGTCCTTTCCGGCAAGCAGGATCAAAGCCATTGAAAGAATCATGCATCCGGCATTAACGGCAAGATCACCGATTCCGCTTCCTGAAGAGATAACACCGCAAGTATTGAGAACCATTACGGTTTCACTGCTTATAACGGCAATCCATTCCAATGTTGTAAACAAAATGTTTTTCTGTTTTCTCCCGAGGCGGAATGTCCATAAGGCTAAAGGAACATCTGCAATCAACAGAAAAACAATCTGGGTCAGGTTGACAGTGCCGGCCTGCATAAATGGAATTTCACGCAATCCTTCCGTACAGCCCCGGATCATTCCCCACACGCATAAAACGGTCAGCAGCAGATCACCGTTCCCGGGTATATCTTTTTTGCGAAGAATCAGCCAGCATACAATGACAGCAAAACAAAGCACAGCAAGAATAAACTCAATCCTTGAAGGCTGAAACCGGCTGTCAGAAGTAAAGAATGGGATTTGAGGAATCGGTTCCGGAACAGAAACACCGCGTCCGAGTGTTGTTGTATGATCAAACACTTTCCACACTGCGGCCCCTGGAAGCAAACCGAATCCTATGGAATTAAACCAGACAGAAAGCGGAATATGCGATCCCTTTTTCCGCGGCTGTATGGCCGCGTTCCAGAAGAGAGCAAACAAGGCAACAGTCAAAAAAACAATTGCAGCGCCGACACCTGTCACTGAAAAGCGAAGGCCGATAAAGGAGAGGAGCGTTTCCCCTTCACCGCGCTCTGCAAGAGTTGAAACAGCAATGGCAAAAATGGCTGCAGAAAGGACCCAGGTCAGCGCAATATACAGGATTCTAAGAACGCGCCGCATACTATGCCTCCTTTTTAAAGACCCATCGCTGCTGGAACCGGTAACTGACAAAATACAGAACAGTATCCACAATCAGCTTTGCAACGGTGCTGCTCATTCCCGTCCTGCTCAGTAGCCATGTTCCGCCGGCACTAAGCAGGATAATTACTGAAGCAAGGATTGCATAGCGAATGAAAGATTTCCAGGCATTTCCTTTATCGCCAAATACCAGTTTACGGTTCAGCATGAAATTGACGGATGCACTGATGACTCTGGCAATAATAGTACACAGAAGAATAATGGAAGCATCATTCTTTTTGCCATTTGCAAACACTGCCAGATTCAGGAGATTGAAAACACCATTATCCAGCAGTACACATGCAAGGCTGGAACACATAAAACGGAAAAAACTTCCGAGAATCACTTTATAAACACGGAAACTGTCCTTGATCGGATGAAAATGGGTGCCTTCATTTGCGTTTTCATATATAGTTTCAATCGTGACCGGAATCATTTTAATACCGGCACGGGAACAGGCAATCAGTACTTTCATTTCGTATTCAAAACGTTCGCCTTCCACGCTGATCATAAATGGAAGCTCTTCCCTTCGGAAGGCGCGAAGTCCCGTCTGAGTATCCGGAAGATACTGACCGTATAAAAGTTTGAAAACAACAGAAGTAATACGATTTCCGCTGCGGCTCTTGGGCGGAATATCCGGAAGGGAAAAATCACGGCTTCCGAGGTAAAGAGCCTTTTCTCCTTTTTGAGCTTCTTCAGCAAGGTGTATACAGTCAGGTACTGTATGTTGTCCGTCTGAATCAGCGGTCAGGATTACATTTGCATCCTGAAGATGATCCAGGATGTACTGATATCCGGTTTTCAGTGCGATTCCTTTTCCGCGGTTTATCTCGTGATGAAGAACTACTGTGCGGTCAATGTTCTCCACCTCACGGAAAATCGGCTGATATTCTTCACTGCTGCCGTCATCTACAACAATAATATGGGCAAACCCACAGTCGGACAGTTTTGCGATGTAGGCAGGCAGTCTTTCATCCGGTTCAAGTGATGGAATCAGTATTGCCGCGTCCTTTACAGCATTGAACATTTCACTCATCCGTTTTCTTTCCTTCATGTTCCGAAAATGTTTTTCCAATAACAAGTGCCTCATATGTATAAAAGCACTTTTATATCATATCAAACAATGATAAAAAACACAATATATATGGTGCATTTAGCTCGTTGACATACAATACCTGTATCGTTATAATTATTTGGATTGAAATATACGGAGGTGTCTTTATGGGCATTATTCCATCCAGAAATCTTGAGGATCAGCGTCGCGAAAAGGACGGTATTGTCTATTTTGACCGTGGGACACTGACCGGCAGGAACGGACGACGGTACGACCGTTTTGCCATTCAGACGCATTTTGTTGAAGTCGGGGAAGATCAGGCAGAACTGGTTCGCCGTTATGTGCTCCCTCTTGCACAGGATGGCGATGTCCTGTCCTTTGGTGCAAAAGTAATGGCAATGTGTACCCGTAACGTTAAAACAAAGGATGAAGTACATCCAGGCTTCTGGGCAAAAAAACTTGCTCCTTTTGCCGGAATTAATACAACGGGTGTTGGGATGCACGAACCTTATAAACTGCAGCTCGTTATTGATATGTGCGGTCTTCCGCGTGTTCTTTTTGCTGCATGTGTCAGCGCGGTTACCCGTCCGTTCGGTGTGCATGGACTTTTTTACAAAATCTGCGGTAAAGGTGTGGCAGGAATTGACGGTTTTTACTTCCGTTCCAGCTTTGACCGGTATAAGGAACTGGCTTTAATCAATCCGCCAAACGCGGTTGAACTGTGTAATCAGCTTGAGAAAGATACAGGTATTCCTGTTGTGCTGATGGATGCAAATGATATTGATCAGAACCAGCTTGGCAAGTGCGATGATTTCCCGCTGACGGATGATGAGATTCAGGATGCCATGGCTGACAATCCTTCGGGGCAGGGCGATGAACTGACTCCCCTTATCCTGATTCGCCCTCTGGGAAATGAAAAATGAGACATATCCCCTCTTCTGATACTTTTCATACGGATGTCCTGTCTTTTGAAGATGCTCTTGTACCGACTGCTGATGACTATAACCGGGAGCGCTGGATCTATGTGCCGGATCACTACAGTGAATATCGTTACATCCTTGGAACAAGAGGTTCCCGTCCTCTGATCTGTATTGGAATCAATCCGTCCACTGCTGCGCCGGACAACCTCGACAATACGTTAAAAAGTGCTCAGAGGATAGCGCTTTTCAATGGATATGATTCCTTCATTATGTTTAATGTTTATGCTCAGCGTGCCACTGTTCCTGACGATATGGAAAAAAAACTTAACCCTCTTCTTCATCAGGAAAACATGAAAGCTTTCAAGTGGGTTCTGCAGAATCACTCTTCTTCATGCGCTGTCTGGGCAGCATGGGGTTCTCTGATTATGAAACGTGATTATCTTGCTTCCTGTGTACGAGATATGGTTTTGATCGGCAATCAATACGGAGTCAGATGGTTTACAGCCGGTCCGAGAAGCAAGGTCGGTCATCCGCACCATCCGTTATATCTTCGCAGCGATTCTGTCCTTGAACCTTTTGACGATCTTCTTCCTTACCTTAATTCACTGTCATTTTTACATTGAAGGGATTTGCTTTCTGGAGGTTTTATGCCATGATAAAAACATATGATGAAACTTTTACTGTGCTTACACGTGACTGCGATCTGAAGGGTACCTGGCGTTTGAGTGCTGTACTTGAAACGATGCAGGAAGTTGCCGGTGCACACAGCTTTCTCCTTGGCTGCGGTCGGGAGGAACTCCTGAAAAAGAATATTGTCTGGGTGCTCTCCCGCAGCGAACTGCATATGGAAAGATATCCCCGTGCCGGGGAAAAAATCACTATTCATACTTTTCCGATGCCTAACCGGATCTGTTTCTTCCCACGATATTACATTTTTACAGATGAACGTGGTGAAATGGTGGGTAAAGCCGGTACTCTCTGGCTTCTTCTTGATGTGGAAACACGCAAAATGCTCCCTCCGGGTGATATTGCCAATCTGATCCCGGATAACAGGGATCTTGCTGTTCCCATGAATCTTCCTGCAACTGTTGGTAACCTGCAGGGTGAAGAATTCGTTTCTGAATACACTTCCGTTTTTACAGATCTTGATGTTAACGGTCATGTTAACAATACCCGATATGCAGACTGGCTCTGCAATACGCTCGGTATTGATCTTATGTCCCGGAATGAGCCCGAAACTGTTATATTAAACTATAATCATGAAGTTCTCCCCGGTCAGAAGCTGATATTCCGTAAAGTACTGCGGGATAATCATTACCGGCTGACAGGTTATCTGGGCGATACTGCAGTATTCGATATCGGTGGTACACTTCGTCCTGTTCCGTGACGGATTATTATCCCCTTTTATACTTATACCACGATGTACAAGTCCTGCCTCTTTCCGAACTGAACTTACAGCAACGAAATGAGCTGCTCCCTTACGCTGTCCATCCTTTCATCAATTAAACCGAAGTCCATCTGACGGTAATTCCAGGCAGCTCTTGCAATCTCATTTTTTTCAAAAGTATCATGAATTTTCTTATACCATTTTACCGTGTCTTCCGGCGAAACAATATCAATAACGCCGTATTCTCCGCAATAAAGTGCAGTGTTGTGTTTTGCAGCTGTTTCAATAGCTGAAGCAAAGGTTTTTTCAAAGAAATCGTCATCAACGTCAGCATTTTCAAATGATATTCGCTCATTCCGATCAAGCCACGGAACCCAGTAGGCACCCTGGTGAGTAAATGATACAGGATCATAACAATGAAAATTGAAAATAACTTTGCTGTCAGCCGGTGCATTCAAGTCTTTCAAAGCATCCGGCGCGTTGTTATGGTAGCTGCCCACCAGAATCAGTGATTCCGGAGCAACCGGACGGATATGACGGATGCATTCTGCCGAAATGCGATTCCAGGCATCAATAAATGATTCGTCTGTAACTTCATTCAGCAGTTCAAAGGCAACATTCTTCGCGTCCGTAAAATGTTTCGCAAGTTCAATCCAGAGCCTGTAAAAACGTTCCTGACAACTCTGACTTACAAAGAATCCTTCTTCCTTTTCCCCGGCGTCAAATGAAAAGCCTGCTGTTTTATGCAGATCCAGGACGACTTTCAGTCTGTTTTTTCCGGCACATTCCAGAGCTTTCTCGATCCGCCGGAATCCGTCAGCCTTCCATTTTCCGTCTTCTTCTTCAAATATATTGTAATCAACAGGGATGCGGACGTGGTCCAGTCCCCATCCGGAAATGATTTCAAAGTCTTTCTCCTTAATAAAATTGTTCATTCTGTCTTCAGAATAATCACATTGGGAAAACCAGCCTCCCAGATCTACTCCCCTGTAGAAGCCGTAATCTTTCATTTTCATTCGATCATTCTCCCTTCTCTTCATCAGATATATGTATTTTTACCTCAGATGAGGCTATTATATCTTAGTTATCCGTATCAGTAAAGATAAAGATAAATACCCAGCCAATGTATGATTGCCCCAAACAGCACGAAAATATGCCATATGAAATGTGCTCCCTTTTTCTTTGCTGCAAAGGGAATGATTCCTATCGTATAGAGCATTCCTCCGAAAAGTATAAAGAAAAATAACGGAAGATTCTCACGGATCATCTTTGGCATAAAGATAATCCCACACCAGCCAAGTATTACATAAAGCGTCATATGAACTTTCAGTGCTTTTCCGGTTCCGAAAACTGAAATCAATATTATTCCTGCCAGAATAACGATCCATTCAATAATACAGAAGAATAATCCGTTATTTCCACCCCAAAACAGCAGCCACAGAGGGGTGAATGTTCCTCCAATCAGCAGATAGATGGAAATATAATCAAATCTGCGCCACAATCGTTTTACCTTTGTCCCCCATTTAAATGAATGATAAAGGCAGCTCATAAGGAACATGATCATAAAGCATATTCCGTAGATGAGAGATGCGCATAACTGTATGCCGGGCCTGGAACGAATCAGTAACAGCACAAGACCTGCAATTCCGAGAAGTGCACCGATACCATGTGTAACTGCATTGCCAACTTCCTCGAGAACAGAACGTTTCGGAGGCTCATGTTGTACAGTACTCTTAACTTTTCCCTGGCTGTTCATCCATCTACCACACTCCTCTCCCAATCTAAAAAACCCACTGCGAAAACTGCAGCGGGCCTGAATCACCAGATTGAATTACTCAGCTTCGTTTTCGATATCATCACTGTCTTTCTTCTCAAGACGTTTCATTGTCGGGAAAAGAAGCACATCACGAATGGCAGCAGAGTCTGTCAGAAGCATACACATACGGTCTATACCGAAGCCGATTCCGCCAGTCGGCGGCATACCAATTTCAAGCGCGTTGAGGAAATCTTCATCCGTATGATTTGCTTCCTCATCGCCGGCAGCAAACTGTTCTTCCTGCAGAGCAAAACGATGGCGCTGATCTATCGGATCATTCAGTTCAGAGTAGGCGTTTGCCATCTCCCAACCGTTCATGAAGAATTCAAAACGTTCAACATATTCAGGATGATCCGGTTTCATCTTAGTCAGCGGACTGATATCCGTCGGATGATCCATAATGAACGTTGGCTGGATCATGTGCTCTTCGCAAAACTGTTCGAAGAACAGATTCAGGATTTCGCCTTTTTTGTGACGTGGCTCAAACTCTACATGATGTGTCTTGGCCGCTTCACGCGCTTCTTCCAGCGTATGAATCTGATCAAAGTCGACACCGGAATACTGTTTCACAGCTTCTGTCATTGTCATTCTTGCAAAAGGTTTGCCAAGATCCATTTCAATCCCGTTATAGACGATCTTTGTTGTGCCGAGAACTTCCTGCGCAACATAGCGATACAGGTTTTCTGTAAGATCCATCATTCCGTGATAATCGGTATACGCCTGATAAAGTTCCATCAGCGTGAATTCCGGATTGTGACGCGTGTCGAGACCTTCATTCCGAAAAACTCTGCCAATTTCATAAACACGTTCAAGCCCGCCCACAATCAGGCGCTTCAGATAAAGCTCCAGAGAAATCCGAAGCTTGAAATCCTCATCCAGCGCGTTGAAATGTGTTTCAAACGGCCGGGCAGCTGCGCCGCCGGCATTGGAAACCAGCATGGGAGTTTCAACTTCCATAAATCCCTGTGCATCCAGATAGCGGCGAATAGCGCTGATAATCCTTGAACGTTTGATAAAAGTATCCTTAACTTCCGGATTCATTATCAGATCCACATAACGTTGACGGTAACGCAGATCCGTATTTGTCAGGCCATGATACTTTTCAGGCAGAATCTGCAGGCTTTTGGAAAGCAGGACAAGTTCCACCGCATGAACTGAAATTTCACCGGTTTTTGTTTTGAACACATTGCCTTTCAGGCCAATGATATCTCCGATATCCATCTTTTTGAAGTCTTTGTAAGATTCTTCGCCGATGAAATCCCTTGCGACATAGCACTGGATTGTACCTTTCAGATCCTGGATGTGGCAAAAGGAGGCTTTTCCCATCACGCGCTTGGACATCATCCGTCCGGCAATGCAGACTTCCTGCCCATCCAGTTTGTCAAAATCATCTTTTATCTCCGCGCTGTGGTGTGTTACATCATATTTGGTGATGACAAACGGATTTTTGCCGGCATCCTGCAGTTCCTTCAGTTTATCCCGGCGAATCTGGAGCAGTTCGTTTACATTTCCTGTTTCAGCCATGGGTATTTTCTCCTTTATCTGTCTCTGTGAATGAATTACATCTTCTTAATCGACATAACCTTATACCGGATGGTTCCGGCGGGGATGTTGATTGTTACGGTCTGGTTCCTTTTGGCTCCAAGAAGTCCGGCACCAACCGGGCTTTCATTGGAAATTTTATCCGCAGCCGGGTCTGCTTCATTGGCTCCGACGATAGAGTATTCATATGTTTCGTTTTCATCCAGATCCTTTACTTTAACGATTGTGCCGATGGAAACGCGTTCGGTAGTAATTTCATCATCCCCGACAACTGTCGCAGTACGGATCGTTGCCTGCAGACGGTTAATTTCCTCTTCTACCTTGGCCTGTTCCTTCTTGGCTTCATCGTATTCTGCATTTTCGCTCAGATCTCCGAATCCGCGGGCAATTGCAATCTGCTCGCTGATCTCATTGCGACGTACGGAAATCAGATAATCCAGCTGCTCCTGCAGTTTTTTCAAACCGCTCTCTGTCAGAACGGTTCCCTTTTCTTCAGACATAATTTTTCAAGGCTCCTTTCACATATAAGAAACACCCTGCAGCCGTATGGCGGAAACAAGGTGTTTCATAGTTCCCTTCTCAGAGTAACTGGATTATACCCGCTTTCAGGAAGATTGTCAATCTTCCCGCGTGATTGTCATTCAAGAAAACCCATATATTCGTTAAACACATTAAACAGCATATCGCCGGAACAGACCGGAAGAACATAATCAGATTTTCCGATTGGTTCATAACTGAAAAGTTCAGAAGCACCGGTCAGTACCAGTGCCGGATATATATCCATGTTCCTTCCGAAAATGATTTCAAGGTATGGTACATATTTGGCTGCCTGCAGAATTTCCTCCGGATCAATTTTATCTTTCATTTTAAACTCCAGGGAAAATACTTTCCCGGGAGCAATAACAAGCACATCAGCATAGATCCGAATCCGGTGCATCAGATTAAATCGCAATTCGAAAACTATTTCCCACCGATCCAGCTGGAAATCGGACATATTCTGAAGATCAGTAAACAGAGTTCGCATTGTTTCCCTGCTGTCCCGGAAAGAATGAAAAAGTCCCCTTGTATCATTCAGGTTTCTGCCGATTCTGCGGCATCCTTCTTCCAGTCGTGTCAGCCAGGTTTCCTCTGTTTCACCCATAAATTCTGAAACTGTTCCATACCAGCCGGAAAATTCAAACAGACCGTCATACGGAGGCCGTTGTCTTACAAGCGCATGCCAGAAATAGTCCCGGTCCTGATAGCACAGTTCACGCATCAGGGCTGATGAAACCATCCATCGGCTGATTTCTGTTTTGTCCAGGTTCAGTTCCCTGGCAATTTCCCTCGCTTTGATTCCGTTACGGCGGGAAATCAGTGAGTAAATCTGAAGTTCCGTTTCAGAAAATAGTTCTGTTGAGCCTCTTTTCATCCGGCAGGCCTCCGTCCGGTTATCTGCCGCTTTCCGGTGTTTCTCCGGATATTTCTTTCAAATCGTAAGGTGTTGTCTGGTATACCATATAATTCAGCCAGTTTGCATACAATAAATTTGCATGGCTTCTCCAGGATACAATCGGTTCCTTTGTATCGTCATCATCCGGATAATAATTTACAGGCACATCAATCGGTAATCCGGCATTTTTATCCCGCAAATATTCCTTTTCCAGAGTCCTGGGATCATATTCACTGTGACCCATAATAAAAACCTGGCGTCCGTTCTCAGTGGAAGCAGCATATACTCCGGCTTCTTCAGAGGAAGCCAGAATCTTCAGTTTGCCACATTTTTCCAGGTCATCCCGTCGCACTGTTGTGTGGCGGCTGTGGGGTGCCATGAAAACATCATCAAATCCGCGTAAAAGAATATAATTCTTCCGTTCTGCACGGTGACGAAAAACCCCGAACAGTTTCCTGTCCAGCTTGTATTTCTGAATACCGAAATGATAGTACAGCGCTGCCTGAGCACCCCAGCAGATATGAAACGTGGAATGTACATGTTCTTTGCTCCATTCCATAATTTCACACAGTTCATCCCAGTATTCAACTTCTTCAAAAGGCAGGTGTTCCACCGGTGCACCCGTGATGATCATTCCGTCAAAATTCCGGTCTTTGATTTCAGGGAAAGTTTTATAAAACGTGGTCAGATGTTCAGCGGAAGTGTTTTTTGATACATGAGACTGCATTTTGATCAGTTCTGTTTCCACCTGCAGGGATGTATTGCCCAGCAGGCGAAGCAGCTGGGTCTCCGTATCAATTTTTGTTGGCATAAGGTTGACAATCGCTATCTGAAGAGGTCGGATATCCTGCGTCAGGGCGCGTGTTTCCGTCATGACAAAGATATTTTCATCTGTCAGTGTTTTATAGGCCGGCAATTCATTCGGAATCTTGATTGGCACAGTTGCTCATTCCTTTCGGAAAACCAGAATAAACATGTGATAATATAGCATATCTTCCCTGAAACCACAAGGAAACATGTTGATACAGGATCCGGCATGCACGAAAAAAACAGTGCCCGGGAAATCCGGGCACTGCGGGATGCATAAATCAATTTAATACATGCCACCCATTCCGCCACCGGCAGGAGCAGCGGGTTCAGGTTCAGGAATGTCGGCCACCAGGGATTCGGTTGTCAGCACCATTGCCGCAATGGAAGCGGCGTTCTGAAGAGCACTGCGGGTAACTTTGGTGGGATCGATAATTCCGCGCTTGACCATATCAACATACTCACCCTTCAGCGCATCATAGCCATATCCGGGCTTCTTGGCATTCTTGATGTGGTCTACAATCACGCTGCCGTCGATACCGGCATTCAGTGCGATCTGACGAATCGGTTCTTCCAGAGCGCGAAGAATGATCTGTACACCGGTCTTCGCATCTCCGGAATACTTATCCAGCAGAGCAGAAACCTTGCCAATCACGTTCAGCAGGGCAATACCGCCGCCGGGAACAATGCCTTCTTCAGCAGCAGCGCGTGTAGCGCTCAGCGCATCTTCAATACGCATCTTGCGTTCTTTCATTTCAACTTCTGTCGCGGCACCGACCTGGATCACTGCAACGCCGCCTGCCAGCTTGGCCAGCCGCTCCTGCAGCTTTTCACGGTCATAATCGCTTGTGGTTTCAGCGATCTGGGCCTTGATCTGTGCAACACGGGCTTCAATATCTGCCTTGTTACCGGCACCGTCGATAATCGTAGTGTTGTCTTTATTCACTTTGACCTGACGTGCTTTACCCAGCATATCCACAGTTGCTTCTTTCAGTTCCATTCCGGTCTCGGAGGAAATTACGGTACCGCCGGTCAGAATCGCGATATCCTGAAGCATTTCCTTGCGGCGATCGCCAAATCCGGGAGCTTTGACAGAAACACAGGTGAAAGTACCGCGTAGCTTGTTTACAACCAAAGTGCTCAGCGCTTCACCTTCCACATCTTCCGCAATGATCAGCAGTTTCTTTCCGGTCTGTACCACCTGTTCCAGCACAGGAAGTACTTCCTGAATTGCACTGATCTTTTTGTCAGTAATCAGAATAAGCGGATCATCCAGCACTGCTTCCATCTTTTCCGTATCGGTAACCATATATGCAGAAGAATATCCGCGGTCAAACTGCATACCTTCAACGGTTGTCATGCCTGTGGTCATCGTTTTGCTCTCTTCAACTGTGATAACACCATCAGCACCAACCGTTTCCATAGCATCAGAAATCAGCTTGCCGATCGTTTCATCCGCAGCAGAATTGGAGGCAACCTGCGCAATTGCTTTTTTGCCATTTATGGGCTGACTCTGCTCACGAAGTCCTTCCACAGCAGCTTCCGTTGCAGCTTCGATACCCTTCTTCAGGACCATCGGGTTTGCACCGGCAGCCAGGTTCCGCAGACCTTCGCGAATGATCGCCTGTGCCAGCAATGTCGCTGTGGTTGTTCCGTCACCGGCAACATCGTTCGTTTTAGTGGAAACTTCTTTTACCAGCTGGGCGCCCATGTTTTCAAAAGGATCTTCCAGTTCGATTTCTTTTGCAATCGTAACACCGTCATTTGTAATCAGCGGAGCGCCATATTTTTTGTCCAGCACAACATTGCGGCCCTTCGGCCCAAGGGTAATCTTAACAGTATCCGCAAGCGCGTTAACACCCTTTTCAAGGCTCCGGCGAGCTTCTTCGCCGTATTGAATCTTTTTAGCCATAATTCTTTACTCCTTTACGATTCATTCTTCCGGAATTATTCAACAATCGCCAGAATGTCACTCTGACGGACAATCAGCAGCTCTTCACCGTCAACTTTAACTTCAGTGCCGGCATATTTTGAGTAAATAACCTTTTGTCCTTTTTTCACCTGCATGGTGATTTCCTTGCCATCCACATTCCCGCCGGGACCAACGGCAATAACAATAGCCATCTGAGGTTTTTCCTGTGCGGAACTGGTCAGAATCAGGCCGGATTTGGTAGTTTCTTCTGCTTCACAATTTTTGATGACGACACGGTCACCCAAGGGTTTCACGGTCATGTACAATTCCTCCTGTCATAACATCTCTCAGATTGTTTTAGCACTCATCATGATCGAGTGCTAACAACCTTATGTAATATAATTCATTTACCTCTATACTGCAAGTTCAGGAACTCTCATTATCTGACGTTTTTTTAGATATTACTGTAAATTACTCTATGATATTCGTTTATACTCCGATTTTCTTTAATGAAACATTGTTGTTCCTTGTGTTACAATCCATTCGGCTTTCCCGTAGATCTTTGTGAACCGGAACAAACGGCTGCAGAAAGGATCCTTGAATTCGATGACAGATCCCTCAGAAATCGCTTCCCCACTGCTCAAATGGTACGACTGTTGTGCCCGTTCCATGCCATGGCGTGGAATTCATGATCCATATAAAACCTGGGTTAGTGAAACCATGCTTCAACAGACGCGGGTTGAAACTGTAATCCCTTATTATGAAAAATTCCTTGCCCGTTTTCCGACTTTGAAGGATCTCGCCGCAGCTGATGAGGCAGACATTCTGAAAATGTGGGAAGGACTTGGTTATTATTCCCGTGCCAGGAATCTTTTAAAAGGTGTCCGGCAGGTGATGGAGCAATATAACGGTACAGTTCCTCATGATCCGAAGCTTCTCGCCAAAATCAGCGGCATCGGGCCATATACGGCCGGTGCCATTGCCTCCATTGCTTATGATGTTCCTGTTCCCGCTGTAGATGGAAATGTTCTTCGTGTTTTTTCCCGTCTTTTCGGTATTCGTGATAATATCCGCCTGCCGGATACGCGCAAAAAGCTTGAATCTCTGGCCGCTTTTGCTGTTCCGGACAAACGCGCCGGTGATTATAACCAGGCAGTTATGGATCTGGGCGCCACAGTATGCGTTCCCGGAACACCCGACTGCGATCATTGTCCGCTTTCTTCATTATGTAATGCTTTTATACGGGGCGATGCGGCAGATCTGCCGGTTATTCCCGGGGCGGCTCCCCAGAAAATCGTATCCTTTTCCATCCCGATTTTGATTTCCGGCAATCAAACACTTGTCCGAAAACGCACTGAAACGCTCCTGAAGGGGCTTTGGTGTTTTCCATTACTTGAATGTGACCCGCAGGATCTGCCCACATTTCTTTTTCGAAAGTTTCAAATAATTGCGGTACCGGCCGGTGAATCCATTCACACCCGTCATGTTTTCACACATCTTATCTGGCAAATGACAATTATGCCATTCACTGTTACAAATGATCTTCCTGCTCCCGACGGTTATGTTTGGGTTTCAGCCTCTGAGCTTGAAAATCTTGCCTTTCCGTCCGCCATGAATATTCCGCTGAAAACAGCCAGGGATTTTTTGTCATAAAAAATCCGTGCCGTCAGGCACGGACTATAAACTTATCTTTTTCCTATGCATTAAGCATAAAAGCCTTATATGCTTTTACGGCTTCATACAGGTCTGCTTTGGAAATAATCTCCATCGGAGCATGCATATTCAGAACAGCAACACCACTGTCTATAACTTCCATTCCGTACAATGCGCAGATGTAGGCAATCGTCCCGCCTCCCCCAAGGTCAACGCGACCCAGTTCCGCGGTCTGCCAGCAAACTTTATTGTCATCCATAATCTTCCGGATCTTTCCAATGAATTCAGCATTTGCGTCATTGGAACCGCCTTTGCCCCGTACACCCGTAAACTTGTTATAGCACACACCCCGTCCAAGATACGCAGCATTTTTCTTTTCAAAAGCGGAACCATACAGAGGATCATACCCTGCGCTGACATCGCATGAAAGCATACGGCTGTTTTTCAGCGTTCTCCTTACTGTCAGTTCACTGTAATTCCCCATCAGGTTCGCAATTTCGGCGACAGCATTTTCCATGTATTTTGCCTGCATACCGGTTGCACCGACGCTCCCGATTTCTTCTTTGTCCACCAGCATGCCACAGCATGTGTATTCCGGTATCTCTCTGATACCAAGCAGAGCTTCCAGCTCCGCGAAGGCACAGCTTCTGTCATCATGTCCATATCCCATAATCATTGAACGGTCCAGACCGAAATCCCTTGCTTTTTCAGCCGGAACAGCCTCAATTTCAGCAGAAAGCATATCTTCTTCATCGATTTGATATTCATCTTTAAGGATTTTGAGGAGCTGCGCCTTTACAGGCTCTTTATCCTCTCCAGTCAAAGGCTTTCCGCCGAGCATAATGTCAAGGTTTTCGCCGGTTATCGCCTCTCCCAGTTTCTTTTCAGCCTGCTCTTTGGACAAATGAATCAGAAGATCTGTCACACCGAAAACAGGGTCGGTATCTTTTTCTCCGATGCAGATCATAACATTGGTACCGTCTTTTTTAACAACTACACCGTGAAGTGCAAGCTGCCTTGCAACCCATTGATATTTTTTTATACCTCCATAATAATGTGTGTCCGCCATTGCAAAATCCGTGTCTTCATAAAAAGGATTCTGTTTCAGGTCGATACGCGGGGAATCAATATGTGCTCCTACAATATTCATACCGCATTCCAGCGGTTTTTTGCCAATGTGGAAGGCAACAATGGCTTTACCCATCTGGTTCAGGTATATTTTGTCTCCGGCCTTCAGTTTTTTCTTTTTGTCAATTGCATCCTCCAGGGACGTGTATCCCGCTTTTTCAAGTTTATTGACAGTGTAAAGGACACATTCTCTTTCAGTCTTCCCCTGATTCAGAAATTCCTTATATGTTTCAGCCAGAGCTTCCACCTTTTTCATTTCCGTTTTGTGATAAGTTTTCCAGGCATTGGGTCTTTCCATATTGTCACACTCCTTTGCTTTATATTATCATGAAAATAACATAAAAACAACGAAGCAAAAATCCCCCGAAGGGGATTTTTTGTTAACCGACTTTCCGAATCTGTATCCTTGCATTCTGTGTCACATAGTAATTTCTGCGGGATTGCTCTCCCTGCATCAGCAAACCTTCATTCACCATCCTGCGAAGATATCCGGCTGTGGTTGAAGTGGATGTCAGCCCGGCTGCCTCTCCGATTTCGCGGACACTCGGCTGCCGGCCCTGTTCTTCTGCAAAAGACATCATATAACGAATAATCGTATCTCTGGTTTTTCTGTTGCGAGGTTTACGGGATTCCATTAATCATCTCATCCTTTCTTAAATCATGTTGTTCGTTATTTCGTCTTCCCGTGCAAACAATTCTTTTTCTGCGATTCCAAGTACTTTGCCGACGCATCGCACTTCGTCTCCGTCATTGAAGTGTATTGTCGGGTAGGCCGGGTTCAGGCTGTGAAGTCCGTCACGCTGATAGACTTTTATGTATCCGGCATCCCCATTGGTGAATATTCCAATTTCACCGGGACGTATGGATGCTCTGTGCTGCACGAGTACCAGATCACCGTCATGATATTCAGGTTCCATACTGTTCCCGCTGATACAGATCATTTCGTCCGCCAGTGATGTCAGAGGTGTCTTTTCAATCCATACAGGTTCCCCGGATGTTTCTCCGACGGTATAACTCGGTCCTGCACAGGCTGCAAGATCATTTCGGAAGATCCTGATGAGTTCGCGCTTTTCTTTCGCCTGAGTATCCTGAATTTTGAGGAGTGCATCCATCTCGTGCAGAACAATCTGCCGATGATAATCTGTCAGTGCGACATAACGAATTGCAAACTCTTTGGGTATCTTCTCCTTTTCAGAATCATGTTCCGGGATTCCGTAAAACTCTTCCAGTGTCAGGCCCAGCGCCTCACAGATAACAGGTACGCTGTTCAGATCAGGTCTGCTGCGTCCAGATTCCCAGGCGCCAACCGCGTTCTTACCGACATGAACCATGGCACCGAGTTGCTCCTGATTCATACCGTTTTCCATTCGCCTGCTTCGGATGATTTCTGCGTAAGATACGCCGGCCGCATTCTGCATTGCTGTATCCTTTTTCTCGGGTCTGCTCATTTTTTCTTCCTCCTGCAAATATAATAGCACAATAGTTTTGTGCTTGTAAAGAGGAACAAAACAATAATTTTGTGTTTATTTGTCTTTTTCCTGTCCGCTCTTTTCTATCTGATTGACTTGCAGCATAACGGATTTTATAATTTGTTTACATATTAGTGAAGGAGTAAAACTTATGTTTCATCTTCAGCAAAAGTCATTTCTGAAACTACTGGATCTCAGTCCTGAAGACATTACCGGCCTTCTGGATCTTGCTTCTGATCTCAAGAAAAAAAAGAAAGCCGGTATTCCGCATGCTTTTCATCAGGGGAAAAATGTTGCCCTGATTTTTGAAAAAACAAGCACTCGTACCCGCTGCTCTTTTGAAGTTGCGGCGTATGATCTGGGAATGAATTGTACGTATCTGGATCCTTCCGGCAGTCAGATCGGTAAAAAAGAAAGCATTGCGGATACTGCCCGGGTCCTTGGACGTATGTATGACGGAATTGAGTATCGCGGTTACGGACAGCAGATTGTTGAAGAACTTGCCCGTTATTCCGGTGTTCCTGTCTGGAACGGACTGACCAATGAGTTCCATCCGACCCAGATCCTTGCCGATCTGCTTACGCTTCGTGAGCACTTTGGGTTTCTGAAAGGTCTCAAGCTCGTCTATTGCGGTGATGCCCGTTACAATATGGGAAACTCACTAATGGTCGGGTGTGCAAAGATGGGTATGCATTTTGTCGCCTGTGCGCCAAAGAAATACTGGCCGGATTCAAAACTCATTGAGGAGTGCAAACGTATTGCGGACGAAAATGGCGCTGTAATTGATTTCTCTGAGGACACATCCTGTGTGGAAGGTGCTCATGCCATCTATACGGATGTATGGGTTTCCATGGGTGAGCCTGATTCTGTCTGGGAAGAAAGAATCCAGAATCTGCTGCCTTACCGTGTAACAGCTGATCTCATGCGAAAAGCCGGTCCGCAATGTGTTTTCATGCATTGTCTGCCCTCCTTCCATGATCTGAACACATCCATCGGCAGAACCATCTTCGACAAGTTCGGAATTGACTGTATGGAAGTGACAGATGAAGTTTTTGAAAGCTCTCAGTCCATTGTCTTTGAAGAAGCAGAAAACAGGATGCACACCATAAAGGCAGTAATGGCTGCAACACTGTGATTGAATTCTTGTTGGAGGCTTCAGATAATGTTTATCAAAGGTTTTACATATGGATATAATGCAGGCCGCGGTGACTACAGATCACCTGATGCTGCAGTATCGATGCAGCGTCTTGCTGCCCTGGGCGGAAACTGGGTTGCCCTCGCCTTTTCTGTTATGCAGGATTCATATCATTCCACGGTGATACGTCCGGATTACCGGTATACTGTGACGGATCTTGATATCATTGCCGCTGTCCGGCGGTTACACGATCTGGGGCTGAAAGTCTGCATGAAACCAATGGTCAACTGCGCAGACGGGGTCTGGCGTGCCATGATTGATTTTCCTCCGCAGGAATTCGGCCCTGGACAGAGTACCTACTGGAAGGAATGGTTTTCTTCCTATAAGGCTTTTCTTTGTCACTATGCCGAGATTGCTGAAACAACAGAATGCGAGATGTTTTGTACAGGATGTGAAATGCTTGGGACAGAACTGCAGGAAGAATTATGGCGCAGCACAATTGAATCTGTTCGTTCCATTTACCACGGTCCCCTTGTATATAACACCAACCACGGACATGAAGACAGTGTTTCCTGGTGGGATGCTGTTGATTACATTGGTACATCTGCATACTACCGTGTAGCTTCCCGCCCGGGTGAAACCATGGAAAACATGCTTGCAGCCTGGAATGGATACAAAAAAAATCTCGCCGAAATCTCCGCGCGTCATGGAAACAAACAGATCATCTTTATGGAAATCGGCTGTCGAAGTGCATCCGGGTGCGCTATGATGCCCTATGACTTCAGTCATCGCGAATTCCCTTATAGTGAAGACGAACAAGCTAATTTCTATGAATCCGCCCTCCGTTCCATGTGGAATGAATCCTGGTTTGCCGGTTTCTTCTGGTGGGATTGGTACACCAAACTTCCGGACAAAACACCGGAAATGGGATTTTCTGTAGTGAACAAAAAAGCAGAAGATGTTGTTAAATCCTGGTATGCAAAAGAAACGTGCCGTAAATAATTCGGCACGTTCTCTTTATGCTTATGTTTACAGGTCATTCTCAGCCAGGTATTGCTCCAGTTTTTTGATCATTTCGTCGCCGTTGAGATCTTTGAAAATCCGGATAAAGCATCCGGCAATCATTGGATTCATATCAAGTTTTGATTCAACAGCTCTGGAATCTGTTTTCATTCCGTAACATCTTTTGCCTGATGCATATGCAATTCCCAGTTCCACACATGCTCCTTCGTCAGGAACCCGTCCGTCAATAAGCATCACAAGAATATCTGCTTTCATAATGGAAGAATAATCCAGCCTGAAAATCATATCAATCAGTTCTTCTTCGGTTTTTCCTTCCATCTCCGCAGCTAACAATCCGTCGCGCTGAGGCAGAAATACCTCATATCCGTGATCTTCAAGCACTTTTACAACCTTTAGGTTGTAATCCCGTTCTGCCTGCGAAAACAACGGTGCTGCAAAGTATATTTTCCCTTTTGAAAGAGCATTTGTTTCCCCTTTTGCCATTGCACAAACACAGGCAGAAAGAAATATTACAGCACATATCATCAGTATAATAATTTTTCCCGGCAATTTCTTCATTTGAAACACCTTTCTTTCAATTGAACATGTCCGCATATTGCTTACCATTCACCGTCAAAAACAAACTCGGCAGGTCCTTCCTGAAACACATGATTGGTCTTTTCATCCCATTCGATCTCAAGTGTTCCACCGTTCAGTTCCAGTGCCGCCTTTCGGTCTGTCAGTCCATTTGCGACTGCAGCTGCCAATGTTGCGCATGCACCGGTTCCGCATGCCATGGTTTCTCCTGCTCCCCGCTCCCATACACGCATACGGATCCGATCTCTGGACAGTATCTTTGCAAATTCAGTATTGGTCCTGTTCGGAAAAATTGGAGCATGTTCGATTTCAGTTCCATAACCTGCCACATCAAAGTCTTCCACTTCATCCTGGAAAATGACAGCATGAGGATTTCCTATGCTGACCCGCGTAAAGGGAAAAATGATACCCTTTGAAACCACTTTTTCCCCTTTCCCCAGTATCTCGGGCTCACCCATATCCACACGGACAGATTCAACTTTTCCGTTCATGACATTCAGCTGAAGGATTTTTATTCCTGCGCCAGTTGCCAAACAGACTTCAGTCTTTTTTGTCAATCCCCGTTCATAAACGTATTTCCCGATACACCTTGTGGCATTTCCGCACATCTCTGATTCGCTGCCATCTGAGTTATACATTTTCATCCGGAAATCCGCCTTCTCATCAGGACAGATCAAAACCAGTCCGTCACTGCCTACGCCGAAATGACGGTCACTGATTTTTCTGGAAACTTCTTCCGGATTGATGACCTGTTCCTCAAAACAGTTGACATAGATATAATCATTTCCGATTCCCTGCATTTTTGTAAACTTCATATAATTTCCCGCCTTCTGATTATTCAACCTGTCCGGACACAGGAAGGGATTCACCTGTCAGAGATGGCATTTCTTCGTTTCGTTTATCTTTGTGGCGGATAAACTTATTCAGTTCTTTCAATCGTTCTATCCTTCCCTGAACACGCCGGCCCGTCAGTGTTTTGCTCCGGTAACGGTCAAACATTGCACGCACTCCCATTGTTACGGGTATGGCAGCCCAGAAACCGGCAATGCCTGTAACTGCTGCACCCACGCCCATCGCAGCACCGCTTTTTACCATGCGAAAAGCACCATCTTTCAGGCCGGTTTTTCCGGGTTTTCTTCCGAGAAGTACTTTTGTTCCTTCTGTTGCGGATATAATGACAAAAGGAAGAATTCCGGATACGCTTTGTGTCAGTTCTGTCAGAATTCCTGTTTCTTCCAGAATGCCTGTATCCACAGCGATTTCATCCACATAGGTAAGACCTGTTGCAATTGTATCGACAACTGTATCATGCTGGCGTTTTCTGTATTCCTTTACAAGTTCCTCGTAAGTTTTCATCGGATTTCCTCCGTATTCTGACACATTTACAGCAGTTTGTTGACCAGTGTTACAATGACCCATGCTGCTGCGGCAATTGCTACAAGGATTGTCAAATCTTTGATGATATTACCTTTTCGTCCTTTATCCTTCGCGGGCTTGCTGTTTGCCTTTTTCTCCAGTGCAGCCAACCGGTTGCGCAGTTCAGTCACATCCCGGTCATGCGCTCTGCGCTCTTCTTCCAGCAATGTTTCCGTTTCATCGATTTTGCTCTGAAGAGACTGGATCCTCCGGTCTTCTTCCGTCATCATTTTGTCCACTTCGCGGCGCAGCGTGGTCTGGTCTTCGCAGAGTCCTTCTGCAACCAGTGTCATTTCTGCCGTAAAATTCTCAATCAGCTGTGCAGTGTTTTCACCCCGGACCATTTTCAGGGCTCCATCCCAAATTTTCTTAGGCTTATCTGCAGTGGCTGTCTTTTCAGTCAGCTCTTTTTTTTCGCTCATCTTATTGTTCCTTTCCTGTAAAGCAGTCAGATTCTGAATACAAACCGGTCTCCGCGGATCAGCTGCAGGCTGTTATGCAGAGGCCTTCCTTTCTGATCATACACTACTTCATGCAGTCGCATCAATGGAGCACCAGTTTCAATTTCAAGCAGCTTAGCCTGGGTATCCGTAGCAAAAGTCATCGAAATATCGTGAGAAGCCTGTTTCGGTTCAATGCCGTAATCCCGCAGAATATTATACAGGCTGCCGCCAAGGTTTTCATTTTCCAGGTAAGAGTATGCCATGGAAAAATGGTTTTTTTCCAGTACAACAGGAATCCCGTCCGCTGTACGAACACGAAGGGTTTCCAGGATCCTTGATCCTTTCGGCACGTTCAGTTCCTGCTGATCTGTTTCGTCTGAATCCGTTTCAACAACGTGAATCACACGTGTTCCGCACTGGAAACCGTTTTGTTTGCACGCGTCATGAAAGCTATGAATGCTTTTCAGATCCTGACTGATTCGCGGTGTGGACACAAAGGTGCCTTTTCCCTGTTTTCTTTCAAGCAGACCTTCTGCAGTCAGTTCTGCCAGCGCACGGCGAACAGTTACCCGGCTCACTTTATAAAGAGCTTCCAGTTCGTGTTCCGGTGGAATTTTGCTTCCAACCGGATAGGTCCCCCGTTCAATATCTTCTGCCAGCCGCTGCATCAGTTGATGATACAGCGGGCTTGAACTTTCACTCTGAAGTTTTTTCATCAGGCATTCCTCCCTGTTGTATTGATACATATTAATACAACAATTGTATGATACCATTGTACAGGGAAAAACGCAACCCTCTGTATAAAGATATAAAAAGACTCCGGCAGCTTCAAAAGCCAACCGGAGTCCCTGTCATTATTATTTGATTTTTACATCGCCGCTGACACTTTTTGCGGTAATCTGGAGTTTTGCACCAGCCCCGCTGTCTGTATAACGGCAGGAAGTTGAACCGGATACTGTCGACATCGTCGCATGTACACTGTCTGTACCTGTAGCCAGGCCGATTTCTACATCACCACTGGTGGTTCGGGCCTGGATATCGCTGACTTTGTCTGTGCGCATTTCTATGGTCACATCACCACTGACGGAATTGATCATAATCTTTTCCGCTTCACCGTTCATCTTTGCATCACCACTGGTTGATTTCATTTCCATTTTCTGATAGGAGCCATGCGCTTCCACATCACCGCTCATGCTGGTCATGGTAATGGACTCCGCATTACCGGTGAATTCTATATCGCCGCTCATGGTGCTCACAGTTACCTTACCGGCAGCTTTTCCGTCGCGGGCTTCCACTTCAATCTCTCCGCTCATACTGTGGATGATCAGCTCTTCGGGAAGGATAGCGTTCATGTGGATTTCGCCAGACTTGGAATTCAGGTTCAATTCTGCCAGAGATACTGCCGGAAGATCAATATATACATTCCAGCTTACCGCAATGCTGGAAGCAACCGTGCCGATTGTTTTGCCAAGAAAATTCAGCAGTCCCTTCATCGTAAATTCCTGACTGCCAAGTTTCTTTCCTGCTTCTTCAATCGTTTGCTTTGTCTGATCAAGGATTCGTACAGAAAGTCTTTCACCGTCCTGTTCGCAAAGAAGCTGGCTCATATCTTCACAGCGAACATGAATCCGGTCATCCGGGGAAATCCCAATCTTCAGGTCGCATTTATTGATGTCAGTCCTGATCCTGCGAATTTCAGAAGCGCTGAAAACATATTCTGAAGGAATATCTTTAACCGGTACTTCCGTTTTTGTTTCGGTTTCTCCAACATTGATAGTCGGAATTTCTTTTTTATTTTCTGTCTGTGTCTCTTTGTTTTCCGAATCCAAACCTGTTTTTTTCGGATACTCATCAATAACTTCCTTCATGCCCTTCAGGCTCTCAACAACAGCATCAATGGCTTCTGTTTCACTCATGCCGCGGCTGACCAGATCGTCAAAATGTTCCTGGCAATTGTTCAGCAGTTCTTCATGCAATGCCCGGGTTTCAGCATTATCCACGGTATTCTTAAACATATAATCAATAATTCCCTGAATGCTCGCGTTCATTGTTTTTCCTCCTCCAACAACCGATTGAGTACTCCCCTGGTTTCATACCAGGCTTGCACTTCTTCTTCCAGCTTTTTCCTTCCATCTTCTGTAAGACTGTAGTACCTGCGCCGGGCGCCGACCATCTCATTTCCCCAGTAAGATCGGATATAACCCGCGCCTTCCAGCCGCCGGAACGCTGTATATAATGTTGCTTCTTTCAGTTCCAGCCGGCCGCCGCTGATATTGGCTACTTTTTTGCTGATCTGGTAACCGTATCCGTCTTCTTTCGCCAGCTGGCGAAGAATAACCGCATCAGTATATCCGCGCAGCAGATCTGCCGAAATCACCATCGGATCACCTCCCGATGCATGTTATATCATTATATACCTCATCTGTCAAGGTATTTTATTTAATTATTTATAGAATTACATGATTTATTTTCCTGTGCGCTGTTTTTTACGAATTTCAGCGTCCTTGTATTCACTGATTTCTTCTGCTGTTTCCGGTACAAATGCCGGGACGGGAGAAGGCCGGTCATCATCATCCAGTGCAACAAATACCGCATACGCTCTGTTAATCAGTTCCCTGCTTCCATCCAGCCGTTCCACCATACTGTCCACGCGAACTTCCATGGATGTCCTGCCGGTCCAGGTTACAAATGCCTCCTGTACGACTGTATCGTTCAGATATGCGGGTTTCAGAAATGTCAGGTGATCGATACAAACCGTTGTAACTGCTTTCTGTGAATATCTGCGGGCTGCAACCGCACCGACTACATCAATCCAGGCCATAATCTGCCCGCCGAATAGACGAGGTTTGGCATATCCGTTACAATGCTGCGGCATAACAATCTGTACGGATGTTGTTTTTTCAGTCATAAATCTATTTCCTTCGAATCAGTTCATTGCATTGAATTCGTCTTCCAGGTTTTCTATATCTTCCTCAAGTGCTCTTTTTTCAACTTCCCATTCTTCGTATTCTATTCCAGATTCATCATATGGTTCATCCAATTCAAGAAGTTCCAGCCGCTCCCTCAGCTCCTCAAGTTCCTCTTCTTTATCCTCTCTCGTGGGTGCATAATACTTTGCAAACACAGTATTCTGCTGATAAGTTATGTTTCCTTTTTCATCTATCCTGATATCCAGACGGTTCTCCGGATAATTCGGTATTTCTGACGTCATGATTGCCTCCTGCCAGGATTGTCTTAAATACTTCTGTATGATAAAATCATACCTGTTTCATGACTAATTGTAAAGGAGTCTTCCTGTATGAAAGCCTGGCTTTCCCGACTGCACACAGATCTTGTTACTGTTCCTTCCTCGCCGGAAGAACTGGCCCGGTTTGAGCTTTCCCATGCATTGCCCGATATTTCCTGCAGAATTGAAACCGATCCTTCCATGGGAGAAGGATATCACATCTGCCGCAAATCAGATGGCAGTTTTTTGATTTCCGGAGGTTCAACCGGTATCCTGTATGGTTCCTATGCCCTGATACGCAGTGCTCTTTGTGAAAAATCAATGCCGGATAATCTTTCTTCTTCTCCTCGGTATGCTCTTCGTATGATCAATTGCTGGGACAATATGGACGGAACAGTTGAACGTGGCTATTCCGGCCGCAGTCTTTTCTTTGAGGATGGACATTTTCATTATGATCCTTTCCGTATGCGTGAACTCGGCCGGTTGATGGCCAGCGTCGGTCTGAATATACTGTGTATCAATAATGTAAATGTTCATTTTCCTGCCCAGCTTTTACTGGAGGATTATTTACCGGAAGCCGCTTCGCTTGCAGATCTGTTTCGTCCTTTCGGTGTTCGGCTGATGTTCTCCATTGATTATTCTCAGCCGATGCGTCACGGCATTTCAACAGCTGATCCGCTGGATCCAGCTGTTCAGGAATGGTGGAAAGGAACTGCAAAACGTGTATACAATGCAATTCCTGATCTTGCCGGATTCCTTGTCAAAGCGGACAGTGAAGGCCGTCCCGGTCCTTTTACTTACGGCAGGAATCATGCGGAAGGAGCAAACATGCTTGCCGACGCAGTCCGTCCTTACGGCGGAAAAATCGTATGGCGCTGTTTTGTTTACAACTGCCGCCAGGACTGGCGTGACAAAACGACTGACCGTCCGAAAGCAGCTTGGGAGCACTACGCATATCTGGACGGACAATTTGCTGATAATGTAATTCTGCAGATCAAACACGGGCCATTTGATTTCCAGGTACGTGAGCCGCTTTCTCCCCTGTTGCTGGGCATGAAAAAAACAAATCTTGCCATGGAGCTCCAGCTTGCACAGGAATATACCGGTCATCAGATTGATATTTATACCATGATTCCCATGTGGCGGGAACTTTTTGAGGAACTGCCTGCAGAAAACATTATGTCCGTTGCCGCCGTTTCCAATCTCGGCCGCGATGAAAATTATACCGGTCATCCGCTTGCGGCTGTAAATTTCTTTACATATGGACTGCTTGCATGGGATCCCGAAACTGATACGACAGCTGCAGTCGCTGAATGGGCCCGGCTGACGTATATAATACCGGCAGAAGATGAGAAAAAACTTGTTAATCTTCTGCTTTCCAGCCGCCGTGTTTATGAAAAATACACCGCGCCTCTGGGGATTGGCTGGATGGTCACTCCACATGATCATTACGGGCCTAATCCTTCCGGATATGAATATGATATGTGGGGCACATATCACAAAGCAAGCCATGATGCCATCGGTATAGACCGGACTGCTTCCGGCACAGGATATCTGAACCAGTATCCTGAATATATACAGAAAAAATACGAAGATCCGGGCACATGCCCGGACCTGTATCTGCTGTTTTATCACCGTCTTCCTTACACATTCCGTATGAAAGACGGACGGACGCTGATTCAACGGATTTATGATGATCATTTTGAAGGTTACTATGACGTCATATCCATGGTGGAAACTATTCATGATTTGCCATTCCCAAATCCGGACCGTGATGTCATCCGGGAGCGGGCAAACCGTCAGCTTCATAACGCGAAGGAATGGTGTGACATCATCAACACCTTTTTCCATCGTCTTTCAGGAATTGAAGATGAACATGGACGTATCATTTATGACTGAGTTTTACAGTCCAAGTTCACTTGCACGTTTTTCGGCTTCTTTAATCCATTTATCATAACTTTTGTCTGCAATAATCTCATCAATTACACCATTCACAAAGCAAATCAGCTGCAATTCACCTTTCTTGGCGCAGATCCGGTCTCCCAAGTCCTGTTCTTCCAGGGAAAACTGCACTGTACTGACCAGCATCAACCCGGAATCCGGGTTGTTTTTTATATAATTCTGAGCTGTTTCCATATCAACGAATCCGGCATCCGCTGTACCGTTTTTTACTGCATCGTATACATCCTGTACGGAAGATAAGCGACGGAATTCAGCATATTGATTTACATGACGGATTGCCAGCGATTCCTGCAGCGAGGTGCTTTGTGCCGCAATAATTTTGTTGTCCAGGTCATCCAGGGATGTAATAACTTCCTGATCCGCCACACGGATCATCATCGTTGTGCTGGCTTCGCTTTCTGTAAAATAATACCCTTTTGAAAGAGTGTAGGCTCCCGCCCGTCCGGGTGTAAAAGCAATCGCAGAGATTGTCAGATCACATTTATCTTCAGCCAGCGCAGGAAGTACATCTGCAAAATCCATCGGAATAATCTCCAGCCTGACTCCCATACGTTCGGCGATCAGGGCTGCCAGATTCATATCCGCACCTGCATACTGTTCCTGGCCTTCTTTATCGGGATCAATAAATTCCTGCGGAGCAAAATATGGTTCCGTAGCAACCCGAAGCACACCGGTGCGACGAATCCGGTCGAGCACCCCGGATGCATCATCCGGAATGCCCTTGCTGATATCCAGCGACTGATCAACAAAGCCCCATTCATTCTCAACATATACCGTATCTTCTGCAAGTGCAGATAAAACCAGGCAGCAAATACAGAGAATCATTAGTGAAAGAAAAACCGGCCCTTTTTTCATTGATTCCTTATTCATATTCATACCTCCCGGATTAACACATTCATCGATGCATCCGTTATACCGGGTGCTTTTATACAATTATATCATATCCTTTATTTTTTTTCACGTTTATAAAACAAAAGAAAAAGCAGGGCAATCTATTTAATAGACTGCCCTGCTGTCTCTTCTGATCTATTGTCTTTTGGACATCTTCATCCAGGAAGGGAGCACAAACTTTTTCCCTCTACGTGAAAGAACGACACTCTGCATCAGGATGAACAGAGCAAGCATAGCGCCACTGGCAATTTCCTGCCAGTAGGATTCCTGAACTTTGCTTGCAGCCATGATTTCCTGAATGGTTGAAAGGATCATTACTCCGAAGAATGTCCCGAAGACATTTCCAACACCGCCTGTCAGAAGTGTTCCGCCAATAATGGCAGAAGCAATGGCATCCATTTCACTCCGAAGACCGATACTGGTTTTACCGGAAGAAGCATGCATGATAAATACATATCCAGCCAATGCTGCAAGAACACTGCTGATGACATAGCTGAGAAAACGTGAACGTTTCACATTGATACCAAGCATCAGCGCGCTTTGCTGATTTCCGCCCAGTGCATAAATACTGCGGCCCAGTTTATGATGACGCAGAAGCAGATACATCAGCAGAAGGATTATCAGAGCAAAAGCTGCACCGATTTCCAGTTTAAATACGCCGGGAATTTGAATGGCAACCTTTTTCATTTCAAGGAATGCTTCATGTTTTATCGGTACATTCTCGCTGGAAATCATCGTCGTAATTCCACGGGAAAGGAACATGCCGGCAAGTGTTACAATAAATGGCTGTATCCCCAGATAACTGACAAGGAAACCCTGTTCCAGGCCAAAGAGAAGACCGATGCCCAGGGCGAGCAGCATGGAAAGAAGAACACCGGGAACCCCTTCAATGCCGGAAGTTTGAAGGAATTTGGCGACACTCATAGCTGTAAGGCATACGACGCCGCCAACGCTGATATCTATTCCGCCTCCGATCATAACAATTGTCAGAGCACAGCCAAGGATAATCAGGTATGCGTTGTTGTTCAGCAGGTTAAAAATCTCCTGCAGATTGAGGAAGCGCTTTCCGATGAGCAGCATTGCTGCAGCATACATTACGACGAAAATTCCAATGGCTATGAGCATCAGCAGTTTTGTATTTGACATCGGCTGATGACGCCTGGCGTTGATTTCAGGTGCTTTCACTGTCATATTCCTTACCTCCCCGCCACTGCTCTTCTGGAACTGTTATGGACTTTTTTCCAGAAAGCTGAAATTTTTTCTTTTACTGCGGGAGACCCGGCAATCACTATGATGATAATGACAATCGCTTTATAAGCCTTAATGGATTCGGGCTTTACGCTCATGTCATTCAGTGTGTTGGTCAGCATGAGAATGATATAAGATCCGAGAATGGATCCTGCCAGACGGAATTTACCACCGCCCAGGCTGTTTCCGCCGATTGCAACAGCCAGAATAGCATCCATTTCGATCGCATCAAGCAGTGTTTTATGGGACAGCTGGTTCAGACGACAGACCTGAATCATGGATGCAAGGGAGACGCAAACGCCAAGCAGAACAAAAGATAGAAGTTTTATGGCTGTCGGATTAATACCATTCAATCTGGCGGCACCCTGATTAATACCTACTGTCTGGGTATACAGGCGAAGATTTGTAAGTTTGAAAACAAGGCCCAGAATCAATGCCATAATTACAACCAGAAAGATAGGTGTTGGAATCGGAATTCCCGGAATAGTTTTTCCGATTGCATTGATCAGTTTATCGTTCAGTTGCGGAGTTGCACTTCCGGTTATCATATAGGCAATGGAACGGCCGCAGGAAAAGAGAATCAACGTTGCTATCATTGGCTGGATTTTAAAAACAGCAACCAACGTCCCGTTAAACAACGTAAATATGATTGTTACGCCAATGGCAGCCAAAAGGCCGACAACAATGCTTAAAACTGAAATGTTGTCAAGTCCGAAGGCATCAAGCACTTTTACAAACACTGCACCGGAAATGGCACCGACAGCGCCGACTGAAATATCCTGTCCTCCGCAGGCTGCGGTAACCAGTGTCATACCCATCGCAATGATCGCCAGGGCGCTGGCATCATCAATAATACTGATCAGATTTCCGGAAAGAACCATATTCCCGTCGTTATTGATACGGGTGGTTATACTGAAAAAGCCAAGATCACCGATCGCAATTCCGCGGATCAGATTGAATACAATCAGGATTCCGAGTGCAGCCAGCGGAATAATCAATTGCGACAAATCATGCTTTTTTCGGGAGTTTGTCTTTTGAATCATTTTACTGTCCTCCTCCCGCGATCGTTTTCATGACAGAGGATTGATTCAGATCATCACCTGTCAGTTCGCCTACAATATTGCGGTCGCGCATGACTATCAGCCGCGAACAGGTACGAAGCATTTCCTCAATTTCAGAAGAGATAAATGTAATACTCATATTCTCCTCTGCAGCAAGTTTCAGAACAAGTTTCTGAATCTCAAGCTTTGTTCCCACATCAATTCCTCGTGTGGGTTCATCCAGGATCAGGTAATTCGGATGGTTCAGCAGCCAGCGAGCAAGTATAACTTTTTGCTGGTTTCCGCCGGAAAGACTTCCAACCGGCGTATCCTGGCTTGCCGTTTTGATCTTCAGGGCTTTAATATATTCATCCGCAAAGCTTTCAGCTTCCTTCCGGCTCATCGGATGGAAAAATCCTTTCATCACCTGAAGCGCCAGAATGATATTCTCCCGGACAGAAAGATCAGCGATGATCCCATCCCGTTTCCGATCCTCCGGAAGATACCCAATCCCGGCTTTCATTGCATCATGAGGCTTCGCAATGTTAACCTTTTTTCCATTGACCTCCACTTTTCCGCCTGTAACACGATCTGCACCGAAGATCGCCCGAACGCTTTCACTGCGTCCGGAACCCAGCAGGCCGGTAAAACCATTCACTTCCCCCTCGTGAATCTGGAAATCAAAAGGCTTGCTCTCTGCACTGGAGAGTTTTTCAGCATTGTAAATAACCTTTTCGCCGGCCGTTTTTTTCTGACCGATTTCTTCAAGATCAGCCAGATCATTCAGGTCTTTTCCCATCATCCTGGCAACCAGCTCCACCTGCGGCAAATCTGAAATCGGAAATTCTCCAACCAGTTCGCCATTGCGGAGCACAGTGATTCGGTCACTGACCTCATAGACCTGTTCAAGAAAATGGGTTACAAAGATAATACCGACGCCGCGATTCTTCAGATCACGCATCAGTCCAAACAGCATTTGCACTTCCTTTTCGTCCAGGGAAGATGTGGGCTCATCCAGGATCAGGACTTTACACTGCATATCCACCGCACGGGCAATGGCTACCATCTGCTGGACTGCCAGAGAGCATCTGGACAGTTCCTGATTAGCCTGTGCAGGAATACCAAGACTGTTCAGGATTTCCGTAGCTTTCTTTTCATTTTCTCTCCAGTGAACACGAATATTTTTTGTCCGCCCGATAAACATGTTTTCTGCTACAGTCAGGTTCGGGCAAAGATTTATTTCCTGGTAAACAGTACTAATCCCCAGGTTTTGTGCATCCTGTGGAGAATGAATATGCGCTTCACCCTCCACACCGTCTACGAAGATTTGTCCTTCATCTTTAGGATAAACTCCTGTTAGAACTTTAATCAGCGTGGATTTTCCTGCACCGTTTTCACCCATTAACGCGTGAATTTCGCCTTTCCGAAGAGTGAAATCAACATCATTCAATGCTTTCGTACCGGGAAACGATTTACTGATTCCGCGCATAGACAAAACCACACCCTGCTGTAGTTTTGCTTTCGCAGCTTTTAATTCTTTTGCAGAAACAACCCGATTCTCCATGTAGCTGCTCCTTCCCGACCTGATTGTTTTTCCGGAAAGCTTTTCTAAATAAAGCGCGGTATGAACGCGCGCCTTACCGTTTGTTCATACCGCGCCGTGATCTATTGTTTTGAATTATTCGCCCAGTCCGTAGGTGTCGATATCTTCCTGGGTAATGGTCTTGGCATCGAAGCCAACTTCATTGTTGATGATCTGATTCAGTTCATTCAGACCTTCAATAGCTTCTCCGGCTTCCAGCTTTTTGATCATTTCATCGATCAGCTTAGCCTGGAAGGGGCTGCACTGTCCGTCATAGTTCCAGTTGCCGGCCAGCAGTTCGCGAAGCGCGTACTTGTTGCAGTCAAAGCCCATAACGATAACTTTGCCATCCACACCGTGGGTGATGCCAGCCTTGTCCAGAGCCGCGACAGCGCCCTGAGCCATACCGTCATTTTCAGCGTAAATGATGTTGAAGTCTTCGTTCGCATCGATAGCAGCCTGAGCGATCTTACGGGCTTCTTCAGGATCCCAGCTGTCTCCGCCGGTACCTTCACGGACGATGGTCCAGTTGGCTTCAGCTTCGCACTTCTTGTCCAGAGCGCCGGAACGACCGAGCTGCGCAGCGCTACCCAGCTGACCCTTGATATGCAGGATCTTGTACTCTTCCAGGCCAAGGCTTTCCAGCCATGCAACAGCTGTTTCGCCTTCTTTATCCATGTCGGAAACGACAGCAGCGGTGTACAGGGAAGGATCAGCATTTACCATACGGTCGAAGAGGAACACGCCGATGCCGGCATCTTTCGCTTCCTGCAGAACTTCGTCCCATCCATCAGCATCCGCAGCGGAAACCAGGATGTACTTCACACCGTCAGCGATGAAGCCGCGGGCCGCGTCCAGCTGCTTGTCAGCAGTGGGTGCAGTTACGAAAGTGGCTTCATAGCCATTTTCAGCGGTAAAGGTATCCGTCATGTCCTTAACGTTGGCTTCACGATATCCGGATTCAGCAGGATCCAGATTGATGATGCCGACCTTGATTCCGTCCGCAAGAGCGGAAGCGGCGCAGAGCACCATAACCAGAGCGAGTACCAGGGCTAAAATTTTCTTCATGGTTCTATCCTCCATAAATATTTTTGGCATTCCTGCCATGTTGGTCACAGTATAGAAAAAAACCTCTGCATTTTAAATACAGAGGCTTTTTATTTTGGTTGAAATTTATCCGTTTATGACAGGTACGTACATAAAAAGCAGTACATTTTTATTTTACTCGTGTATATTTTTATTCGTTCCGGTTCTCTTTCCTGTATTCTCCCGGAGTCATTCCGGTGTTCTTTTTAAAGAGATAACTGAAGTAATGAGAGTCGTTATAGCCTACTTCCATAGCAATCTGGGCTGATTTCATATCTGTAGCTTCCAGCAGTTCCTTTGCTTTTCCGATTCGCAACGCGGTAAGGTACTGTGTAAAGGTAAGACCGGTTTCCTGCGCAAAAACAGTTGAGAAATGGCTTTGTGAAAGATGAACTTCATCTGCTGCATCCTGGAGCATGAGATTCGGATCAGAGAAATGCTGGGCGAGATAGGCACGTGCTCTGCTGATGGAGGTATCTCCATATCCTGAACGGTTCTGGTCCCGGTATGCGATAGCTGTCCGAAGCAGTACTGCCAGCTGCCGGAATCCCTCCTCACCTTCTGTTCGCAGCGCTTCATCAATTTGTGTGTTCGGCAGTTCATCGCGTGGATTTCCGCCTGCATCCTGGACAATTCTCTGTGCCGCCATAAGGGCAGCTACACGCAGATAACCAAGGGCAAGGGCTGGGTCTATTTTTTCCGAATATTCTGTCAGTATACTTTCAATACTCCCGGCAGAAGCATACTGAAGTCGTTCAAAAAGAGGGCTGAGATCCGTTTCGGAAAGCAGCTGCTGTTCCCCGGAGCTCTCATTTACGCTGATGATTTTTCTTTCTTCCTTTGTTTCCGGGCTCTGTATATGGCGAGCGTGTCTTGCACCTTTCATGGACTGACGGATTTCGTGAAAATCCACTACAGTCTCACCTACTGAAATAACAAGGCGTTTCTTTTCAGAAAGTTCCGGCTGATGCATCACTGAATTTGCAAACGAATAAGCTCGTTCTTCCGTATCCTCTGGATTGTCTCCCAAAACCAATGCCCTCGCGCCTTTCGGTGCACTGCATGCAAACACGCCGCCTCCGCTCATCTCTGCCAGTGAGAAGAGCGCGTTCCTGCAGGAAAGACGTTCCTGCCCTTCTGCATTGAAGGAAATATCAATCACTGTATAACAGGGAGCGGTAAGATTGATGCCAAGTCCACGCATCTGACTGAGCAGCGCATCGTCATCCTCCGGATTTCCTTCATCTGTAAATAGTGTGGTCAGAAGCTTGTCCCGCAGAAACTGATTGCCGGAGGTCAGACGTTCCCGCAGGGCGGTCAGGTTCTCCCTTTCCTTTCTCTTTTCCTCAATTTGTTTACTGACACGGCCCAGTGCCGCTTCCAGTTCCTCTGCAGTAATCGGCTTCAGCAGATATTCGCGGACTCCCAGGGAGATTGCTTTCTGCGCATAGGAAAAATCATCATAGCCGGAAAGAATAATTCTTTCCACCCAGGGCATGGTGCGCTGCACTTCTTCACACAACCTGATTCCGTCCATGAAGGGCATCCGGATGTCTGTCAGCAGGATATCCGCGTTCAAATCCCTCAGCATGGGCAGGGCCATTTCACCGTCCGGAGCTTCTCCGACCAGCTGGTATCCTTTTTCCTCCCAGGGAAAAGAATTTCTCAGGTTTTCACGAATAGCAATCTCGTCATCCACGAGAAAAACTTTCATCATGATCGATTTCCTCCCTCGTTTTGATCGGTATTGTAAAGGAAACTTCTGTTCCGTCACAGTCCGATCGAATGGTCAGGCCTTTTTGTTTCCGATAGAAAAGTCGGATTCTCAAATCAACATTCCGGAGTCCAAATCCTGAATAACCGGGTTCCATTGCCTGCTGTACGGGCATCGTTGTTTCTTCCTGAAGGGATTCCTGTACTGCCATCAGTCTCTCGACAGACATTCCTTTTCCGTTATCTTTCACAGTGAAAGTCAGGGTACCGCGGCCAACCTTTACACGGACTTCAATGCGTCCGCCGCCCCGTTTTGTTTTTATTCCATGATATAGAGCATTCTCCACCAGCGGCTGCAGCAATAGCTTTGGCATATAGATATTCTGTAATTCCTCACATTCATCAACTTCATAATCCAGTATATCCCGATAGCGGGTCTTCTGTATACTTAAATAAGCAGAAACATGCTTCAGTTCCTGTGGAACAGGGATCCAGTCAGCGCCGGAGGACAGGGAAATGCGGAAAAAATCACTAAGGCTTCTTGTCAGGCGAACAACTTCATCTGCTTTTCCGGATTCTGCCTGCCAAACAATAGTATCCAGTGTATTGTAAAGAAAATGAGGATTAATCTGAGCCTGCATGGTGCGCAGTTCCGCTTTGGCAAGATGCTCTGATTTTTGCTGTGTTTCCTGGATCAGCGTTTCAAGCTGATTCGCCATTTCATTAATCTGATCTCCCAGCTCCTGCAATTCTTCCACATTCATTCCCGACACACGGTCACCGAATCGACCTTCCGCGATACGACGAACAGTGTTTTCCATGGATCCCAGAGAACTGTGGATGGAATCTGTGATTCTGTTTGTTGAATACCGGCTGTACCATAGTGCGCCGATCAGCAGAAGAACCTCGGCACCGGAGGCAACCCACATCCACTGATGCAGCCGATGACTGGTGATTGTCGCATCAGCTATTTCTTCCGTAATAAAATTATCCAGCATATCTGCAACAAGGCGTCCTACATTGCGGACTTCGTCCACAATCCCCTCAATTTCGACGATCGGACGCTTGCTCTTCATACCTTCACCGACCTGAAGGGCGTACTGGCCCATTGTATCCATTGTGCGTCTTGCTATCGTCAGCTGCAGATGTCCGTTACCTGCCGTTTCAGAGGACAGCTTGTCCAGCGTTCCGTTGATTTGTGACAGTGTATATCTTACACCGCTTTCCTCATATGTTTTTCTTCCGGCGGCAACCGCAAACAGATCTTCCGCAATCGTTTTTTCAAGGGATGGTTTAAGTTCTGCAACCGCGTCCATTCGCTGGATCATCGCCTGATATCTGGAAGAATAAAGGATCATAACCAGCAGGCCGATGATCACGGGAATGGCCAGAAGGATCGCAATCATTGATACAGATTGCCGAACCTCAGAGGAGATGCCTGTAATCTTTTTCCCGCGCATACTCAGAAACCCTCCACGGCCGGATTGCTCAGATCATCAAAATCACAGAAAATGCCTTCTTCAGGATGCGTGATCTTGGAAACCTGTTCTCCGGCTTTGAGTTTTCTGACAAGTTCCATTACCGCAGGACCCAGGTCAGGAGTACATTGAACCACGCAGTTGATTTTTCCGGCTTTCAGGGCATCCACCGCTTCCTTTTCTCCGTCCACAGTTATCAGTACAATATCCTTGCCGGGCCGGATTCCACGCTGTTCAAGGACATCGAGAACACCAAGTGTCATGGAATCATTATGGGAATAGATTACATCAATCATATTTTCCCCGTATTTTTCAAGCAGAAGTTCTGCACATTCACCGCCCATGGAACGAAGGAAATCACCGCAGATGCTGTCAACTACATTAAATCGCGGATCGTCCCCGATCGCGTCCATAAATCCCTGCTGCCGTTCCCGCATCGGCGTGGAATCAACAGTTCCACAGATTTCAAAAATATTAAATGTTTCCTTATTCATCGTATCAGCTTTGCGGATCAGGTATTCTCCGGCGCGTCTGCCTTCCGCGTAGAAATCGGCACCGACATAGGTTGTATAAAGATTATCATCGCTGTTACTGATCATCCGGTCCATCAGGATGACTGGAATTCCGGCATTTGATGCTTCGTTCAGTATATTGTCCCATCCACTTTCAACAATCGGGGAAAAAACAATAACATCCACCTGGTATGCAATGAAAGACCGGATCGCATCAATCTGCTTTTCCTGCTTCTGGTTGGCGTTTTCCATCATAAGCCCGAAACCGGCTTCTTTCGCTGCTTTTTCCATGCTTTCTGTGTTTGCAATCCGCCAGGAGCTTTCGGCACCGAGTTGAGAGAATCCGACGACTACAGAAGAAGAATTTATTATATCTGTATCAGGCTGATTTGCACAGGATGTCATTGTTGCAAGCAGCAGAATAGCGGCAACCAGGCATATGATTTTTTTCATACTTCTTCCTCCCCCTGCATTACAGATCAAGTATTTCCAGTCCTTCGCACTGTTGCAATGCTTCCTCATTTGCTACGACACAGACATTTCCTTCCGAAGCAAAACGGTCCAGCCATTCAACGCAGCTGACCAGTTGTTCCGGTGTTGTGCAGAGAACTTCCTTGCGAATGCGTTCGCTTTCTTCCCTGGTGTAGGAATTCAACATTCTCGCATCCGCAAGCGCACCTTTATCACGGGGCGACAGCAGCGGATTCAGTTCATTCAGCGCGGAAATGATATATCTGTCCAGGTTTTCTCCGGTTTTGGCAAATTCCCGAAGAAAAGCGGAAGCTCCGCTGTTGACAGTAAGTGTTCTTGCCGGAGTTGGATCCCGGAATGAATAAGAACAGATATTCCCTGCTCTGTCAATCTGAAACCCTGCTCCGTATGCACCGCCCTGCACACGTACTTTGTTCCACAGATACCCAAGTGAAAGAAGGCTTGCCGCCAGCCACATGGAACCTGAAAATTCCATTCCGCAGCGATCCAGCCGGAAGCCTTTGGCAGCAAATCCGATTCTGGCAGGTATCCGGTATCCGGTAGCTGAACATATGGATTCCTTATAGGTTGTTTTTTGGGGAGCTGGCGTGCCGGCCGGGAAAGCGCGAGTCAGCATATGGGGCAAAAAGTCATTGCCCGAAGTAACGCTTAATGTCATTCGTGAAGTGCATAAGCTTTCGGTAAGCAGTTTTCTTGCTGTCTGAACAAAGCCTTCCGTCTCCTTCTCCGGGTTTATGGAAAAAGCATGGATATAACGAATAGCCCTTTCTCCGTCCATTGCGTTCTTGACAGCACCGTCAGCACTGTATGCGCTCAGGCAGCGTTTGATTGCAACAAGATGTCCCGCACTGACGATCCGCTGCCGGGCGCCGATTTCATTCTGCATCATCATTTCGATGATCCGTTCTTCCTGTCCTTCGATCAGCGTATTTCCCAACACTTCCGCCAGCAATTCCTGTGCCCTTTCAGCTTTTTCCTCCAGTGCGCTGGCAAAAGCAACCAGAAATGGCGTGCAGGCATCAGATTCTCCTGCTTTCGAACGGCATGAAACTGAAAATCCAAGGCTTCCTGTGCATCGTTTTATTTCCTGCTGAAGACGTAAAGCGTCATATTTTCGTGTCGGAAGCCGTCCAAGCATACCGGCAAAAAGCGTGGCTTTCGTAAGTTCTTCCAGCGTCAAATCCGTCAAAGAAAAATAGGCACGCAGGTGAACGACACCGTTGGAGGGAATGCGGTGAATCATCACAGGTACTCCGTGAAGCATAACGGTTTCCGTTTCGATCCATTTCGGTTCGATATCCGCGTCTTCTCTTTTCAGGACCGGAAGAGTCGCCAGATCCTCTTCCCGGTCCGGAGAGCATTGCCAATTCTTCAGTTCTTCTGTAAAACCGGCTGTTTTTTCCTTTTCTTCCGGAGCCATATTCTCCAGTGCTTTTTTCACTTTTTCTTTTTCTCTGATTCTCCGTTCCTCTCCGAGTGTGCGGGAAGGGATTGCATGGAGAACAACGGTATTCTCCCGGTTCAGAAGCATGTCTGCCGCCAGATGGTCGAATGTTCCGTTATTAAAATATTGTTTCAGGTCACGGATCATAGAACCGGTTTCCAATGCTTCTTCCGGTTCGCCGCCATACAGCCATGTGCCCATACAGCGGATGCATCGTCCGATTCCCTGCGGTTCTTCTTCGTCCTGCAAATGATAAACTGCACGATTCAGGGAAGCTTCCACTGCATCACGGTCAAGGCCGTTGCGGCGGATCTCTTCTCCCGTTTTTGCAAGCAGATTCAGGATTTCATTTTCTTTTCCATCCGTTACATGGTCTGCATACATTGCAACCCAGCTTTGCAGGCCGGTATCATCCACCGTAAGGTTCAGGTCTTTTGCGAGTCCCTGTGTCAGCGCTGCCCGTTTCAGCGGGGATTCATTACTGCCCGTCAGAACGTCACAGATGATTCCGCGAGCCAGGTTTTCCGACCGGTTTTTCCATGTGCCGGTAATCCGCGCAAGCGTCAGGTATCCTTTGTCTTCCGGCTCTTCTTCCGGCCCCAGTTCATAGTATATCGTTTTTTCGGATCCTTTCGGCTCCTGGAAAACAAATTCCGGATTGTTTTCCCGCTTTGAATAGGCTGAAAAATACGTATCAAGCAGAGGAAGCATCTCTTCCATCGGCACTGCGCCATCAAGGTAAACCCATGCATTGGAGGGATGGTAACATTTTTCGTATTGTTTTTTGAACTGTTCCCAGGTCAGATCCGGGATAACTTCCGGATCGCCTCCGCTGTTGAATCCGTTATAATTATCACGGAAAAGCATACCGCATACTTCCCGCTCGATCATGGTTTCCGTTTCACTCATCGCGCCTTTCATTTCGTTGAAAACAACGCCGCGATATTCAGGATTCCCTTCCTCATCAAAACCAATGTGCCATCCTTCCTGGCAGAAGCGTTTTCTGTCTTTAAGAGCTTTCGGAAGAAAGACAGCGTCCAGATAAACATTTGTCAGGTTCATCAAATCCCGTGGATTGCGGCTGGAAACAGGAAACAGGGTCATATCCGGAAAAGTCATTGCATTCAGGAAAGTGTTCATACTGCTCTTCAGAAGTTCAACAAATGGCTCTTTCATCGGATAGTGTTCGCTGCCGCACAGTACACTGTGTTCAAGAATATGATAAACGCCGGTGGAATCTTCCGGAAGTGTCCGGAAAGCAATGGAAAAGACCATATTCTCCATATTGTTGTCCAGCCAGAATAGACGCGCACCGGTTTTTGCATGTTCCATCAGAACAGAACGTCCGGCAGGATCTTCCTTTTCTTCAGCCCTTATTACACGAAAACCGTTTACGGTTTGATTTGCAGAAAATATCATGAATACGGTTAACTCCCCGTCTGTTTTAGTCTTTATTTTCTTTCCCATTTTAACGGATTCCTATATCTTGTCAAGAAGTGATAAAGCAGGAATTCCATGCTTTTTGTTGTATATATCTGTGAAAGGTATTTCTTGGGCAGATGGAAGGAGGAAGTAAGGCATGAATATTCGTGAACGTCTCGAACAGCAGGAATATCTTCTTCTTGCTCCATATGCTTCCCATTCTGCCGAAAGTATTGGCCGCGAACGTCCGGAGGATCAATGCAATATCCGCACTGACTATCAGCGGGACCGGGACCGTATTATTCACTGCAAAGCTTTCCGCAGGCTGAAATTCAAAACACAGGTTTTTCTTTCTCCGGAAGGCGATCATTACCGGACACGGCTGACACATACGCTCGAAGTTTCCCAGGTAGCCCGTACGATGGCACGTGCACTCCGACTAAATGAAGACCTGACAGAAGCGATTGCTCTTGGACACGACCTTGGACACACACCCTATGGTCATATTGGTGAACGTACGCTGGATACGCTTCTTCCCGAAGGATTTCATCATAATGAGCAGAGCTTGCGCGTCATTGAAAAGCTGGAAAATGATGGCAAAGGCCTGAATCTGACACAGGAGGTACGACAGGGAATCCTTTCCCATTCAGGTCCTGTTCAGCCTGCAACACCGGAAGCCGAATGTGTGCGCCGCGCAGACCGGATTGCCTACCTGAATCATGATTTGGACGATGCGCTGCGCAGCGGTATTCTCCGGGCTGATGCCATTCCACCGGACTGCCTGAAGATTCTCGGCACAACGCATCGGGAACGCATCAACACGATGATTGTTGATGTGGTAACCCACAGCGAGGGACATTCTCATCTTTCCATGAGCCCGGCTGTGGAAAATGCAATGAACGGCCTGCGTGAGTTTATGTTTGAGCGGGTTTATCGCAACGGATGGCGTGATCCGGAGGAAGCACGTTGTGACTATGTGCTTCGTCATCTTTTTGAATATTATTGCAAGCATCCCGGAGAAATGCCGGAAGAATTTGTTGTTATCGGTTATCAGGATGGGCTGGAACGCAGTGTGTGCGATTACCTTTCCTGTATGACAGATCGTTATGCCACGCGAAAGTTTACAGCTTTGTTTGCCCCTTCTTCCTTTCCTGCTTTCTGATGATTCTTCATAATATTGTTTTATTTCTGAGGTGTTTGTCTGATGGCATCCCGTTTCCCTGCTCCCTGGCTGGATGATCTGCGCTCCCGTTCAGATATTGTACAGGTTATATCCGGTTATGTGGAACTGAAAAAATCCGGTCGGAAATACTGGGGTCTCTGTCCTTTTCACGGTGAAAAGACAGCATCTTTTTCTGTTGATGCAGAACAGCAGCTGTTTTATTGCTTTGGCTGCAAAACCGGTGGTAATGTCATCACCTTTATTATGGAAATCGAGCGTTGCAGCTATCACGAAGCCGTGGAACTGCTTGCGGACCGGGCGCATATTCCGATGCCGGAAATGGTGAATGATGATGACTGGGAACGCCGGCGCACGCGTCGTGAACGTCTGCTCGGCGCCAACCGGGAAGCAGCAAAATTCTATCACGAAATGCTGTTCAGACCTGAAGGTGCTGCTTCCCTTGCCTATCTGCGCAAGCGCGGTCTTTCTGATTCTGTAATCCGCAAATTCGGTCTTGGAGCAGCGCCGGATCAATGGACTGCATTGACGGACCATCTGATTTCTTCCGGTTATACACTGGATGAGCTTTCTTCTGTTGGCCTGACCATTTTAAAGCCACCGGATGAAAAAGGCGGCAAACAGAGATATTTCGATATGTTCCGCAATCGTGCCATTTTCCCGATTATAGATATGTATAAAAATGTAATCGCTTTCGGAGGCCGTTCATTGGGCAAGGAATTGCCAAAATATATGAACAGCTCCGATACGCCAGTATTTAACAAACGAAAAGGTGTATATGCCGCTAACCTGCTCCGTCAGCAGCGACATCTGGATCATGTGATCCTCGTTGAAGGATATATGGACGTCGTCAGCCTGACCCAGTTTGGTGTGGACGGTGTTTGTGCAACCCTTGGTACTTCGCTGACAAACGAACAAGCTCGTCTTCTCCGGCGTTTCGCTCCCGAAGTTTATCTTGGATATGACGGTGATTCTGCGGGCCAACACGCGATTCTTCGCGGTCTTGATATTCTGGAAGCAGAGGGTATTCCTGCAAAAGTACTTGACTTTCCTGACGGGCTGGACCCGGATGAGTTTATCCGCCGGGACGGAGCGGAAGGTTTTGCAAAACTTCCCGCTCTTCCCGCAGCAGCATACAGGCTGCGCCGTCTGAAAGAATCCTTTGACCTGTCCCAGGATGAAGGCAAGATGAACTATGTGCGCAAAGCAGCTTTTGTGTTGGCCCCCCTGGATCCTGTCGGACAGGAAACATATATCAAAACGCTGATGCTGGAAACCGGATTTCCCTATGACGCCCTTCGGAAACAGATTGACAGCGTATCAAAAAAAGACGATAATCCATCTTCCGGTCCTTCCGGTGATTTACAGGAAAAGCATACGCCAAGACCTTCTCCGCGCAGATCGGAGCCAACTGTTTCGCCTGAAGAAACCGCACAGGAAATCCTTCTTGGCCTGCTGGCCACAGGACAAATTCCGAAAGATATGGTTGAAGAAAAGGATTTTGAGGAGGATGAGTTGAAATCTTTATATGTGGCTTTAGTGTCCGGATCGTCTCCTGCTTCCCTTCTGGATCTCGCTCCGGATGATGAAACCCGTTCCCGTTATTCCCGAATTCTGATGTCTCCCGTTGCCGAGAGTACAGACCAGATGATTTCAATGGCTACGCAGTGCCTCGGGAGAATTCGAAAAGCATCCTGTCAGAAACAGTACGCTGCACTGATGCATCAGATACAGTCTATGGATCCTAAAGATCCGGCTGTTCCGTCACTGCTCAGGGATGCTCAGGAAATCCAGCGTAAGCTGGACAGGATGAACTGAACTGATTCGCTTCCGCGGAACTCTGCCGGCGTTCACGCCACTGATGGAAAAGGAGAGGATTCCCTTGTCTACCCGTGCACCCGATACAAAGCAAAAGCGTCTGGACGATCTTTATGAATATGGTAAATCCAAGGGAACGCTTACCTATAAAGAAATAATGGACCGGCTGATAGAGCTGGAAATGGATTCTGACCAGCTGGACCACGTCCTTGAGACGTTGGACGCCTATGGTGTTACCGTCGTGAATGATGCATCCGATACTGTGCGCATTTCCGATGATCAGGCTGCCGATGTTGCCGCCGCAACCGCTTCACTGGATGCTTCTGCAAATGAACCGATTGATCTTTCCATTCCGGAAGGGATCAGTATTGACGACCCTGTCCGTATGTATCTGAAAGAAATCGGCAAAGTGCCTCTTCTGACTGCGGAAGAAGAAATTGAAATTGCAAAACGTCTGGAAGCCGGCGATGAGTCTGCAAAGCAGAAGCTTGCAGAAGCCAATCTCCGTCTCGTTGTTTCCATTGCAAAACGTTATGTGGGCCGTGGCATGCTTTTCCTTGATCTGATTCAGGAAGGAAACCTCGGCCTGATCAAGGCGGTCGAAAAATTTGACTACCGCAAAGGTTTCAAGTTTTCCACTTATGCTACCTGGTGGATTCGCCAGGCCATCACACGCGCCATTGCAGACCAGGCACGCACAATCCGTATTCCGGTACATATGGTGGAAACAATCAACAAATTGATCCGTGTTTCCCGTCAGTTGCTGCAGCAATACGGCCGAGAACCCACGCCGGAAGAAATCGCAAACGAAATGGGAATTTCTGAAGCGAAAGTTCGTGAAATCATCAAAATTGCGCAGGAACCCGTTTCTCTGGAAACTCCGATCGGTGAAGAGGAAGATTCCCATCTTGGCGACTTTATTCCGGATGACGATGCTCCGGCGCCGGCGGAAGCTGCGTCTTTCACCCTGATGAAAGAACAGCTGATGGATGTACTTGACACCCTGACTCCCCGGGAAGAAAAAGTGCTTCGTCTCCGTTTCGGCCTGGATGACGGTCATCAACGTACGCTTGAAGAAGTCGGCAAGGAATTCAACGTTACACGTGAACGGATTCGTCAGATTGAAGCAAAAGCCTTACGAAAACTTCGCCATCCTTCCCGCAGCAAGAAGCTTCGCGATTACCTGGATTGATCAAAATGCAGCATAAAACACTGGATCCCCGTCTTTCCCTTGCGTATGATCTTTATGATTCATGTGAACTGGCGGCGGATATCGGAACCGATCATGCACACTTACCGGCCGCGCTTCTTCAGCGCGGCCGATGTCAGCATATGATATTGACAGATATCAGCGAAAGCGCCTTGGATAATGCCAGAAATGAAATTATCCGTCGGAATCTGACAGAGCGTGTTTCCCTTCGCCTTGGTGACGGGCTCACCCCTGTTGAAGAGAAGTGCAGTATGATTTCCATTATGGGAATGGGAGGGCGCACCATCCGTGATATTCTTCTTTCCGGCCGCGAACATTTGCGAGGCGCGTCTCTGCTGCTTTCTGCGCATACAGACTGGCATCTGATCCGTAGCGCTGTACAGGAAATCGGCTACCATCTTGATCGTGAGGATCCTTGTTTTTCCTCCGGAAGGTATTATCTTGTTCTGCGGGCCCGTCCCGGATCCGGTGCTCTTTCTGATCAGGAAATCCGTCTGGGTGGTCCCCTCTTCAGTTCCGCTTCTCCTGTCCTGTATGCATTTGTTCTGCGCCGCAGAGACGTTCTGCAAAAGCATCTTTGCGGAATTCGTTCCTCTGCAGTGCCGGATGAATCAGAAATCCGTCTCCTTGAAAAAGATCTTTTATTCTATAACCGTTTTCTTTCGTCCGGAAAATAGGTTTTTTCACTAAAAATACAGGAGGTGCTTACACATGACTGTTCAGACCGTATATGACCTGATTCAGACTGTTGCTCCTTTTGACACACAGATGGATTATGACAATTCAGGCCTGCTTGTAGGTTCTCCTTCACAGGAAGTTAAAAATATTCTCTTTGCTCTGGATGTAACGCAGCCAGTGATTGATGAAGCTGTTGCCGTTGGTGCCGAACTGATTGTAACGCATCATCCGCTTATGTTTTCTGCAATTCACGCTTTGACAGATGAAACATACGAAGGCCGTCTGATCCGTCGTCTTGTTCGTGAAAACATCAGTTTGATTGCAGCCCATACGAACCTGGATCAGGCGTCAGGAGGCATCAACGATACGCTTGCTGCCCTTTGCGGTCTTGTCGAAGTCAGCGGCGACGGTTTTTTTCGTACTGGTTTTCTTCCACAATCCATGACTGCCCGCGAATTTGGCGATATGCTTGAAACCAATCTGGAAACAACCGTTCGGATTATGGCTCCTGAAGATCGTGTAATCCGTCGTGTCGGCCTCTGCTCCGGAGGCGGAAGCGATGAATGGATCCGCGCAGCTGATTCCGGTTGCGATGCTTTTGTAAGCGGAGAAATCAAGCATCATCATGCGCTCGCGATGGCTGATTCTGGTATAGCAGCCTTCGAATGCGGGCATTTTGCAACTGAGGAACCGGGCCTTGCCACCCTTGCCGAAGCTTTACAAAATTCCCTTGATCATGTAGAATGTAATGTGCGGGTTTTTGTATCCGCTGTTTCTGCGTATTCATTTCCCCGCACCCCGTGACAGGCGGTTTTTCCCTGTCGGAAGGAGGCTCCTGTATGGAAAATTTCGAATCTTTGTGGGCTTATCAGGCGGAAGATATGAAAGCTGACGCCATCGCGAATGCGATCCGTCGTTCTCCCATCCGTCAGAAACTTGAAAAAACGCGTGATCTGATTCTGGACCGCCAGAAGCAATACAAACAGATCGAAGTGGAAATCACTGCCATGACCGATCGAAAGGATATCATTGAGCAGGCGGTTGCGCATTCCGAAGCACAGCTAAAAAATCTGAAAGACCGTTTTGAATCCAATCCTCCCCAGTCACCTGAAGATGTAAAAGCGCTGATGGCTGATGTGAGTCACTGCCGGGATACCATCCGTCAGTATGAAGCTGAAATTGCCCGGATCGTTAAGGAATCCACCGCAAATGAAAAACTTCAGAAAGTTGTCCGCGTGGAAGCCGCCAATGCAAAAAAGGCTTTTGATCAGCTAAAAGCTGAATATGAAACTGAATCCCAGAGTAAAAAAGCTGAGCTGGACGAACAGCGGGCCAAAGCCAAAGCGCTTGTGGACACCGTGGATCCGGCGCTGCTTGAAGAATACAACACCATTAAGAAACATATCACTCCGCCGATTGCCAGGCTCACGCATGGCCAGTGCTCCGGGTGTAACACTTCCTTACCTTCTGCTGTTCTTTCAAAGATCAAAAACGGAGGCCTTGTTGAGTGCGAAACATGCGGCCGGATGATTATTCAGTAACTACTGCCGGATACATTAACGCCACTCCTTTACAGGAGCGGCGTTTTTAAATATTTTTATTCCACGGGATCGTAATAAACTACCTCACTCATCATCGGGCATTGTTCAAAAGCATCCTCAGCAATTTCTGTTCCGCGAGGAACAATGATTTTTTCCAGCTTTTCGCACCCGGTAAATGCGTTGCTTCCGATCGATTTCAGGTTTTTGCCGAATGAAATTTCCGTAAAGGAATTGCACGCGATAAAAACCATCTCCCCGACAGTTTCAAGGCTTTCAGGAAGGACAAGATTCTCCAGTGCCCCGCAGCCTCCGAAGGCGCACCTTCCAAGTGTGGTAACACCTTCCGGAATAACCACCTTTGTCAGGCCCGAACACATCCAGAAAGTCATATTGTCAATGATCATTACAGATTCTGGCAATTCGACCGTTTCAACCATTGCGTTGTTTGAAAATGTACAGTCCAGAACAGTTGTTTTGAGGCCGGCAACAGAATCCGGAACAACAACATCCCAATCGATGCCGTCATATCGTATAAGTTTGCAGGAGGTTTCATCCTCCGGCAGCAGATCATAGTAGTAATCGCCGTCTTTGAGAAAATCCTGATGATTTCCGGAAGCCTTGTTCATTGCTTCCTTCGCGTTGGAAAATTCGTCCTCTGACATCTCTTCCAGATCTTCTCCGTCATCCCAATCCATTTCTTCTTCGGAATCAAAATCATCAAAATCGTCAAAGTCATCAAAATCGTCTTCAGCCAGAGAGGTCAGACTGAACAGCAGAAACAGCAGTGCAGCAAATACAGCAAACAATCGTTTCATCTGTCCGTCACCCCCTCCTCTTTTCCATTATCCAGATTATTATAGAAGAACATGAAAAAAAAATCAACCTGTCGGGTATATTTACACAAAATCCTCATTTCTGTCAGAAACTTATGATTGACGAAAGATTGCAGTTATGTTATTCTTCTTCCGGAAACGTTTCCGATATCGTTTCCGGCCTTGACAGTAAAGGAGATTCGTATCATGGATGAAGTCATTACCATCAAGGATATTGCCAGAATGGCCAATGTCTCTGTGACGACTGTCAGCCGGGTGCTGAACCATCGTCCGGATGTGAATCCTGTCACAAGGGAAAAAGTCGAGCGGATTATTGCAGAGAAGCATTTTGTAGGGAATCAGAATGCGCGCGGCCTTAAACAGACCAGTGAAGTTATCGGTCTGATTATCCGCGGAAGGTCCAACCCTTTCCTCAATTCTCTGGCAGAATCCATTCTTGATCAGGCAGCCTCCCTTCCTGACTATGTTGTTACCGAATATATAGATGAAAAAGCAGATGAGTTCGAGACAGCTCTCAGAATGACAAGGCAGAATCATGTGAAAGGCATGATTTTTGTTGGCAGCCTGCTGGATGACAGGGTAAAAGCCATCCGCCACCTGGAAATACCTGTTGTTTTTACGACCGTAAATGCAAAAGCCGCCTCTATGCAGAATGCGTCTTCTGTTGCCGTGGACGATCGCAGCATGGGCCGCCTTGTCGCGGAACAGCTGCTGTCAGTCGGACATCGGAAAATTGCTGTATTCGGTTCCAATCCAATCGCAGGAGATTCTCTTGCCATGCGTTTCGAAGGCTTCTGCGATGCTTTTACCGATCACGGATTGTCTTTCAACAGTGACGATTACCGGGAATGCCGTTTCTCACTTGATGCCGGTTATTCGACGGCAAAGGATTATTTTTCATCCCATCCGGATACTACAGCTTTATTCACCATGAGCGATGCTGTTGCCATTGGTGCAATCCGGGCGCTCCGTGATCTAGGAAAGAATGTTCCTGAAGATGTCAGCGTCATCGGATTCGACGGTATCGATCTAAGCCGTTTCACAATTCCGCGTCTCACTACAGTAGAACAGCCGGTTGAAGAAATTGCACTTCGAAGTGTCAACATGCTGCTGGATATGATGGAGAAAAATGCAGCCCCCCGTCACATCCTTGTAAATGCAGTCTATCGCAATCGTGATTCTGTTGCTCCCCCGCATATTCCTGCCGACTGATCTGTGAAAGGAGATTTTTATGCGTTCAAGCGGTGTATTAATGCATATCACTTCCCTGCCTTCTCCCGGAGGAATTGGTACTCTCGGACAGGAAGCATATGAGTTCGCAGATTTTTTGCAGGCTTCCGGCTTCCGGATCTGGCAGATGCTTCCAGTAGGGCCCACAGGATATGGGGAAAGTCCATATCAGTCCTCCTCTGTTTTTGCAGGAAATCCGCTTATGATTTCCTGTCGCTCCCTGCGCGAAGAAAACCTCCTCACTTATGAAGATGAAGAAGAATTTACGCCTGATGATCCTGAAAAGATTGATTATGAAGCTGTAAGAAAAAATAAATTGATGCTTCTTCGCAGGTGTTATGAAGAATCCGCCGGGAAAATGAGTCATCAGCTGGATTTGTTTCACGCAGAAAACCCGTGGGTTGTTGATTACGCCCTTTTCACCGCTGTGAAAGAATATTTCGGCAATGTAATGTTCTCTGCATGGCCTGACCGCGGTATCATCCGCCGTACACCTGAGTCTATCCGTAAATATTCCGAGCTGCTGAAAGATGAAATCTCTTTTCATGTATTCTGCCAGTTTCTTTTCCGTCGCCAGTGGCGCAGTCTCAAGGAATATTGCAATGAACGCGGAATTCTTTTTTTCGGAGATATGCCCATATACGTAGCGGAAGATTCTGTAGATGCTTGGACAAATCCGGATATTTTCCAGCTTGACCGCAACATGATTCCGAAACGTGTTGCCGGTGTTCCGCCGGATTACTTCTCCGAAGACGGACAGCTATGGGGTAATCCTCTTTATCGCTGGCATCGGCTTCGTTTCCGCCATTATGACTGGTGGGTCCGCCGTATGAAAGGCATGGCTGAATTGTACGATATGATCCGTATTGATCATTTTATCGGCTTCGCAAATTATTTTTCCGTTAAACACGGCAGTCCCAATGCAAGAGATGGGAAATGGGTCATCGGTCCCGGAAAAAAGCTCTTCAAAACCCTCAATAAGGAAATGCCCGGTTTCCGGATTGTTGCGGAAGATCTTGGCTGCGTAAACCAACGGGTGGAAAAGCTGCTGCGTTGGTGCAATTATCCGGGTATGAAGGTTATGCTTTTCGGATTTGACGGAGATGAGACTAATCAGCATTTCCCGAAAAATTATGGGAAGAATTCAGTTGCCTATACCGGTACACACGATAATGACACAATTATGGGCTGGGTTGGTTCTGCATCAGAGAAAGCATTGGCAATGGCCATGAAAACATTGGGATTCAAAACAAAGGATGAAGCACCGGATGCATTTATCCGCAGCCTTTTTCAACTTCCATGTGACACGGTTATTGTTCCGATGCAGGATATTCTTCATCTGGATAATAATTCACGCATGAATTATCCTGGATCAATAGGCGGCAACTGGGGATGGCGTATGAAACCTGGCAGCCTGACTCTTGAATTATCCATGAAATACAATCAACTGAATGCGGAAACAAACAGGAGGTAAGTGTAAAATGAACGCTAAAACAGTGATCAGAGATGCTGAACAGAAACTGATGACAGAAGCACACAAGGAATGGAAAGATGCTTCCGCCGTGGATCTGCACAACGCCATTTCCGGTGCAGCAATGGACGCGATTGCTTCCTTGTGGAAGAAAAAGGAAGATGCTCGTTTTCCTCTCCGGAAAGCGGCCTATCTTTCCATGGAATTCCTTGTTGGTCGCCTGATTTACAACAATCTTTACTGTATGGGGCTGCTGGAAGAAACCAAAAAGCTTCTTGCGGAAAAAGGTGTTGATCTCGCAATGATGGAAGATATAGAAGATGACGCTTTCGGCAATGGCGGACTGGGCCGTCTTGCCGCCTGCTTCCTGGACAGCGCCGTAACCTGCAATATTCCCCTGACCGGTTATGGCCTGCGTTTCCGCTACGGTCTTTTCAAACAGAAGTTTGAGAACGGCCGTCAGGTGGAAATTCCGGATGACTGGGCACGTTACGGAGACCCATGGTCTATCCGTCGTGAAGATGAAGCTGTTATCGTTTCCATGAAAACCGGCGATGTGCTTGCTGTTCCTTATGATATGCCGGTCATCGGCTATGGCGCCAAAAACATTGGCACGCTGCGCTTATGGCAGACTGAAAGTCTGAATGAAATTGATTTTGCGCTGTTCAACGAACAGGAATATGCCAAGGCAGCCGCAAACAAAAATCAGGCGGAGGATATCACAAAATTCCTGTATCCCAACGACACGAAAAAAGAAGGAAAACAACTCCGTGTAAAACAGCAGTATGTTCTGGTTTCCGCCACGATGCAGGATCTTCTGCGCGGTTACCGGCAGCGTCACGGAAGCGACTATAGTTTCTTTTCAAAGGAAACAGCTGCTCAGTTGAACGATACGCATCCTTCCATGGCCATTCCGGAGCTGATCCGCCTGCTTGTGGACGATGGTGTTTCTTTTGAAAATGCCTTCGCCATCGCGCGTGAAACTTTTGCCTACACAAATCACACAGTGATGCAGGAAGCACTGGAAAAGTGGGATCTCACTCTGCTTTCTTCCGTTTGCCCGCAGATTGTCGGAATTATCCGCAAAATCGATGCCCGTTTCCGTAAAGAAATGAAAAAAGCCGGCAAGGAAATCTCCCCTTCCCTTTGCATTATTCTGGACGGACGGGTTCATATGGCAGAACTCGCCACTTATGCTTCGCATGCAATCAACGGAGTAGCAGCCCTGCATACAGAAATATTGAAGAATGATGTTTTCGCAGAATGGTATAAACTTTACCCGGAACGTTTCCAGAACAAGACAAACGGAATCACACAGCGCCGATGGCTTGGTCTCTGCAATCCTGAACTGTCTGCATTGATTGAAAACAAAATCGGTACAGGCTTCATCACGGATCTTGCACAGCTTGAAAAACTGGATCCGGAAATCAACGCGGCGCTTTGCAAAAAGTTTATCAACGTTAAGAAAGCCAAGAAAAAACAGCTTTGTGATGAAATCGCAAAGCGTGAAGGCGTTTTGCTGGATCCTTCAATGGTTTTCGATGTGCAGGTCAAACGTCTGCATGAATATAAACGCCAGTTCATGAATGCCCTGAGCATTCTGGCTATATATGACCAGCTGAAAAAAGGCCAGCTGAAGGATCTTCCTCCTGTTGCCTTCATCTTCGGCGCCAAGGCTGCTCCCGGTTATGAACGGGCCAAAGCCGTGATCCACTGGATCAACATGATTGCCGATAAAGTAAATAATGATCCGATAACTAAGGACCGTCTGAAAGTGGTTTTTGTACAGAATTACTGCTGCTCCTGGGCGGAAAAAATAATTCCCGCGGCAGACATTTCTGAACAGATCTCTCCCGCCGGTACAGAAGCCTCCGGAACCGGCAATATGAAGCTGATGCTCAACGGAGCCGTAACACTTGGCACTTTTGACGGTGCCAATGTGGAAATTGTCGAGGAAGCCGGACTGGATAACAACTACATCTTCGGCGCAACAGTGGAAGAGCTTGAAAAAATAAAAGACAGCTATGATCCAAAAAAGATTTACAATAAAAATACTCTTCTCCGCCGAGCGCTGGATACCCTTACAGACGGTACTTTCCCGGATGAAGACGGAGCCCTGAAGGAGCTGCATGATGCGATTCTCGAAGGCGCTTCCTGGCACAAACCTGATCATTACTACGTTATGAAGGATTTTGAAAGTTATTATGAAACCAAGCTCCGCGCCATCCGGGATGCCGGCGCTGGCGATAATGCCTTTGCCCGCAAGTGTCTGATGAATATTGCCCACTCCGGAAAATTCTCCTCTGATCGGACGATTCGCCAGTATGCAAAGGAAATCTGGAAAGTATAACAGAAATCCGGGACATCGCACAGACGTCCCGGAATATTATTTTCTGCCTGATATTATTCACTGAACATCTTTTTCAGAAGGAGCGCCGCCTGTTTTACGGCGTTCTTTTTTTCACCTGCAGCCATCAGGCACTCCTGTGCTTCCCTTAATGTTTTCCCCTGTTTCATTTCCTCTATCAACCGGGCTTCCACAGAAGCGGGTTTTGTTGTCTGTTCCGGTTCTCCCTTTGTAACATTGTGCAGATCCAGCACTACGCAATATTCGCCTTTTTCCGTTTTATCATTGGACCTCAATAGCGAAAGAACTTCTTCAGGACTTCCATACATCGTTTTTTCATGGAGCTTGGTCAGATCACAGCATACGGTCATCTGCGCATCCGGCAATACTTCCGCGATGCATTCGGTCAGCTCTGTAATCCGGAAAGGTGATTCATGCAGAATAGCTACAGGAACTCCGCAGGCAATTTCTTTCAGCCGTGATTTCAGATCTTTTTTCTCCCTGGGCAGGAAGCCATAGAAAGCAAATTCTCTGGCATCGAAACCGCTGACGGAAACCGCAGCAATTCCTGCACAGCAGCCGGGAACCGGCAGTACCTGTATCCCTTTTTCAATGCATACATGTACAACTTCATTTCCCGGATCCGAGATACAGGGTGTACCTGCATCTGTCACGAGACAGGCGGTAAGGTTTTCTGTCAGGATCTTCTCTGCAAGCAATTCAGCTTTACTGTCCTCATTGTGACGGTGGCAGCTGACCAGCGGAGCGTGAAAGCCGAACACCTGACACAGTTTCATGGTTACCCGGGTATCTTCTGCAATAATCAGGCTGGAATTTTTAAGGATTTCCACTGCCCGGGGAGAAAGATCCTGCAGATTGCCGATAGGAGTCGCTACGACATAAAGCGTTGCCATCCGTCAATCCTCCCCGATCTTTTCAGCTACCCGAAGTTTTGCGCTTCTTGCCCTTGGATTTCGTTCTGTTTCTTCTTCGGATGGAGCAACCATACCGCCTGCCAATACTTTCAGTGAAGGTTTTCTTCCGCAGGTGCAAATCGGTGCCTTTGGAGGGCAGATACAGGGATTTTCCAGCGTTTTGAAACATTTTTTTACAATCCGGTCTTCCAGGGAATGAAAAGTAATTACGCAGAAACGTGCACCTGGTTTCAGGCAATCAGTAAAATCACGGATCGCCTGTTCCAGCGGTGCCAGTTCGTCATTGATTTCAATACGGACAGCCTGAAAAGTTCTTCGGGCCGGATGCCCGTCATCTTTTCGTCTGACCGCTTTCGGAATCGCAGCATCCACTGCATTTACTAGATCAAATGTGGTTTCCAGAGGTTTATGCTGCCGGTGTTCACAGATAATTGCTGCTATCCGGGCCGCCCATTTTTCTTCGCCCCAATCCCTCAGCACGCGGGTGATTTCCTGTTTTGAAGCAGTATTCAGGAATTCTGCAGCAGTCTGTCCATGGCTCCGGTCCATTCGCATATCCAGCGGAGCATCCGCATGATAGCTGAATCCACGTTCCGGCGTATCCAGCTGCGGGCTGGAAACACCAAGATCCAGCAAAACCCCGTCCAGCGGGCCGGCACCTTCTTCCTGAAGCAGGAATTTCCCGTCATGGAAATTGCCCCGGATTGCGTGGAATCCGGGGTATTTTTTCAATCGTTCAGAAGCGGCAGCAATAGCGGTTTCATCCCGGTCAATACCGTACAGCGTTGCAGTCCCTCCGGACGCCTTCAGAATGGCTTCGCTGTGGCCACCACCGCCGAGTGTTCCATCGCAGTAAATGCCGTCCTTCCGGACGTTCATCCACTCCAGGACCTCCTGCAAAAGTACCGGTTCATGCTGAAAATCCATGTGGTTTACTCCTGAATGCTTCAGGCATTCTCCTTCAGTTCGGCGATACGGTTCTCCAGTGCTTTGGCTTTTGCTTCAGCCGCTTCCAGTTTGTCCCTTTCCTGCTGAACCAGCTGGGCAGGTGCTTTGGCAATAAAGCCCTGATTATTCAGCATTCCCCTGGAACGGTTCATTTCCTTCTGCAGGTTTTCCAGTTCTTTCCCTAGTCTTGCAATTTCCTTTTCAAAATCCACAAGGTCTCCCAGCGGAATGAACAATTCACCTGCTGCGGTTACTGCTGAAACAGTCTTTTCCTTCACTTCGTTCCGGTTATTCAGCATTACTGTTTCGGAAGCCCCGGCCAAACGGCGGAAATACCCGTCTCCGCCGGTAAGCGTATCTTTCCATCCATCAGCTGCCAGCAACATCAGCCGGGTCCGTTTCGAAGGTGCAACGTTCATTTCACTCCGCAGATTCCGGATGGTACGGATGATTTCCATGATACCCTGCATCTTCTGTTCATCTTCGCTGAACAGGAAGCCTTCGCAGTATTCAGGCCATTTCTGCAGCATCAGGAAGCCTTCTGTATCCGGAAGGTATTTATATACCTGTTCTGTCAGGAAAGGCATAAAGGGATGAAGGAGTTTCAGCAGGTTCTCCAGTACATAGAGCAGTACTGCCTTTACGGTATCCTTGCTCTCTCCGTCTTCACCCAGAAGGCGGCTCTTGCTCAGTTCAATATACCAGTCGCAGAATTCACCCCAGGCAAAATCATATATTTTTGTGGCAGCAAGTCCGAAGTCACCGTCCTCCATGTGATCAGACACGTCGCGAATCGCCTCCTGCAGGCGGGAAAGAATCCATTTATCCGCAGTTTCCAGTTTCGAAGGATCAAATTCCTTCCGTTCGCTTACATTCATCAGAACGAAACGGCTGGCATTCCACACTTTATTGGCAAAATTACGGGCAGATTCCACTTTATCCCGGCTGTAGCGGGTATCATTTCCCGGACTGACTCCCATCACAAGGCTGAAACGAAGCGCATCAGCACCATATTCTTCTATTACTTCCAGCGGGTCCACACCGTTTCCGAGGGACTTGGACATTTTCCTGCCCTGCTCATCCCGTACCAGGCCGTGAATCAGCACTGTTTCGAATGGAGTCTCACCCATATTCTCTATGCCGCTGAAAATCATCCGCGCCACCCAGAAGAAAATGATATCATATCCGGTTACCAGCATACTGGTAGGATAGAAATACTTCAGATCTTCAGTCTGTTCGGGCCATCCAAGCGTGGAGAAGGGCCACAGGGCAGAAGAGAACCAGGTGTCCAGCACGTCTTCATCCTGACGGAGTTTTCCGCCGCATTTCGGGCAGGCAGATGGATCTACACGCGAAACGATCATCTCGCCGCAATCGTCACAATACCATGCAGGAATCCGATGTCCCCACCAGAGCTGACGGCTGATACACCAGTCGCGGATATTTTCCATCCAGTTGTAGTAGATTTTGCTGAACCGGTCAGGAACAAACTTTGTCTTTCCTTCGCGCACCGCTGCGATTGCCGGTTCGGCCAGCGGCTTCATTTTCACGAACCATTGTTCGCTCAGCCGGGGTTCCGCAGGAGTCGTTTCATGCCGGTAGCAGAAACCGACATTATGATTGTAATCTTCGATTTTTACCAGCAGGCCAAGTTTCTCCAGTTCTTCCACCACGGCCTTGCGGCATTCCATGGGATCCATTCCGGCAAAACGGCCTGCATTTTCATTCATAGTGCCGTCGTCATTGGTAACCGTGATAATCTCCAGGTTATGACGCTGCGCCACCTCAAAGTCGTTCGGGTCATGGGCAGGAGTCATTTTCACCGCGCCTGTACCGAAGTCCATTTCCACATAGTCATCCGCAACCACAGGGATCTCTTTGTTCATCAGGGGAAGAACGACCTTTTTGCCTACCAGGTTCGTATAGCGTTCATCCGCAGGATTCACGGCCACACCGGTATCACCAAGCATGGTTTCCGGCCGGGTTGTAGCAACAATCACACCCTCGCTGCCGTCGGCGCCCGGATAACGGATATGCCAGAGATGGCTGGCCTGGTCTTTGTAAACCACTTCAGCATCGCTCAATGCGCTCCGGCATGCGGGACACCAGTTGATCATACGCTTCCCGCGGTAAATAAGATCTTTTTCATACAGACGTACGAATACTTCACGAACGGCTTTGCTGCAGCCATCATCCATGGTAAAGCGTTCCCTGCTCCAGTCGCAGGAAACACCCATCTTCCGCTGCTGGTGCACGATCCGTCCGCCGTATTCTTTTTTCCAGTTCCATGCGCGTTCCAGGAAAGCTTCGCGACCAATTCCCTGCTTGGTCAGGCCTTCTTTCCGCATTGCGTCAACAATCTTTACCTCAGTGGCAATTGCAGCGTGATCAGTACCGGGCAGCCAGAGCGTCGGATCTCCTTTCATCCGGTGATAACGGATGGGGGCATCCTGCAGAATGCAGTCCATGGCATGGCCCATATGGAGCTGTCCGGTAATATTGGGCGGCGGCATGACAATCGTGAAGGGTTTCTTTCCATCTTCGCGGTGAGCGACAAAAGCGTCCGCCTCTTCCCATGCTTTGTAAAGATCTGCTTCAATGGCCTGCGGATTAAACCGCGTTTCCATATCGGCACCGGTCATTTTATTCTCCATGGCGATACCTCCTTATTTGTACGCAAACAGCTCCGACCCTGAAGGGCGGAGCTGCAAAAAGTCCCGTTGTAAAAAAGCAGTCGTCAATCAGGCGTTCTTTTCTTCGTCCATATTGACGACCTGGACGCCCTTGTAGTAACCGCAATTCTTGCACACGCGATGAGCCAGCTTCATCTGATGGCACTGAGGACACTCACTGATCCCCGGCAGAGTCAGCTTCCAGTTGGCGCGGCGGCTGTGTTTGCGAGCCTTCGAAATTTTCCCCTTCGGAACAGCCATGATTCACACCTCCTCATTGTTATCGAGCAATTGCTGCAGTCCAGTGAACGGAAACTGTATTCCAGGTTCGCTGGGGGCTGCATCCGGGTCCCTGTATTCAAAGCCCGGACAATCCTCTCTGCAAAGAAAACGGATTGGCAGAGCCATGACGGCGTATGACATAACCAGTTTGTCCAGGGAAACCTTGTGCCCTTCATAGGCAAAGATTTCATCATCCTCGGGATCGCCGTTCCGCTGAAACACTTCATCAAAGTCATTCTCAACTTCGGCCTGTGCTTCTGCAAGACAATTGGCGCACGGGGCGTGGGCAACAGTCCTGAGCTTGCCTTTCACCGCGATGTTCCCGTCTTCATCCGCCATAAAGCACCCTTCCGTCAAACACACATCCAGACGGACGGTATCGCCGGAAATCTCCTGATCCGCAATGGCCTGCGTTCCGGAGAATCGGTACTCCTGGCCGGGATGGGATAAAGCATCCGATACATCAAGCTTCATGTCCTCACCTCAAAAGTGACCGTTTGACATTATAATTGTTTCAAAATCGTTTGTCAACAACAATTTCAGCCGTTTTTCAGTTGTCCCGGACCTTCCCGGTGGTGACCAGATCCAGGGTATCCCGTGCAATCATAATTTCTTCGTTTGTGGGAATCACGCAAACGGTAACCTTACTGTCATCTGCGGAAATAACCGCTTCGCTGCGGGTTTTATTCTTTTCGGGATCAATCTTCGCTCCCATGAATTCCAAACCGTCAATCACACGGGCACGCAGATCTGAGTTGTTCTCTCCGATGCCGGCAGTAAACACAATAATGTCTGCGCCGCCCATTGCCGCAGCATAGGAACCGATATACTTCTTGATACCGTAAACAAGCATGTCCTGGGCAAGAATAGCATTGGGATCTCCGGCTTCGGCCAGACTGTCGATATCCCGGCAGTCGCTGCTCTTTCCGCTGATACCCAGCAGGCCGCTCTTCTTGTTCATCATGGTAAGTACTTCATCCACGCTGATCGGATGGCCGACTGGCGTTCCGTCATCATTCAGGGGATTGTTGGCAATAAACTGGACCACGGCCGGATCGCAGCTTCCGCATCGGGTGCCCATCAGAAGGCCTTCCAGAGGTGTCAGGCCCATGGATGTATCCTGGCACTCACCGTCTTTCACGGCACTCAGGCTGGATCCGTTGCCCAGATGGCAGATGATGATTTTCTTTCCGATGGGGCTGATACCCAGAAATTCGCATACCCGGCGGCTCACATACCGGTGGCTTGTGCCGTGGAAGCCGTAACGGCGCACATGCAGCTTTTCTTCATACATTTTTGGAACACCATACATATAGGCTTTCGGAGGCATCGTCTGATGGAAAGCAGTATCGAACACTGCAACCTGCGGAGTGCCCTTCATAACCTTTTCACAGGCTTCGATACCCATCAGGTTGGCCGGATTATGCAGCGGTCCAAGAGGGAAACAGTCGCGGATAGCCTGTTTGGCCGCATCGTTTACAATAACGGAAGCTGTGAACGCGCTGCCCCCATGCAGTACCCTGTGACCGACTGCGCCGATTTCATCGGTGCTTTTGATCACACCAAATTCAGGATCCTGCAGGATCTTCAGCATCAGCTGAGCCGCCGCCTCATGATCCGGAATTGCCTGGGTAATTTCGGTCTTTTTGTCACCTGCGCTGTGTTTCAGCCGGCTTCCCTCAATCCCGATGCGTTCCACAAGGCCTTTAGCCAGTTCCTTCTCGCCGTCCATGTCAATCAGTTGATATTTCAGGGAGGAAGAGCCCGCGTTTACAACCAGAATTTTCATGTCCAAAATCTCCTTTGCAATCAAAGATATTTAAAATATTATACACTTTTTCATCAGGAATGAAAAGACGATTGATTGAAAATCTTCTTCTGTCATGCTACACTTCCCCTGGATTCAGTCATTTCATTACAGCGGAAGGAGGCGCACGGATGTCTGTTCTCGGCATCGTGGCGGAATATGATCCGTTCCATAACGGTCATCTGCATCATCTTCAATCTGCTGTTTCTGAAGTTTCCCCTTCCGCTGTGCTTACAGTGCTCTCAGGTCCTTTCCGCCAGCGCGGGACACCGGCGCTTCTCTCCCCTTTTTCGCGGGCTGAGTGCGCTCTTTCGGCCGGGGCTGATGCAGTTTTTGCGCTTCCGGTTCTTTGGACCGTACGGGATGCGGAACACTACGCGCTCGGAGCCGTTTCCCTTCTTTCCTCCCTTGGAGCAACACATATCGCTTTCGGTGCAGAAACAGCTGATCTCCCGCTCCTGCAAAAAACTGCAGAACTGCTGGAGGATTCACCTGCTCCTTTGCAGGATGCCCTTCATCTGGCCCTTGCGGAAGGCTCCGGTTATCCGGCAGCCCTCTCATTTGCGGCCGGCAGCTGTCTTCCCGAATGCGGAACGGTTCTGCAGCATCCGAACAACATTCTGGCTATCTGCTATCTTCGTGCCATCCGGCGGCTCTCTCTTTCCATGACACCTGTGGTCATATCCAGGTCCGGTGAATATACGGCAGACCATATTAACCCGGATTCGCCTTCCGCAACAGCAGTGACAGAAGCACTACGTCGTGGCAGCTGGGAAGATGCTCTTTCCGCGGTTCCGCAATTCTCCCGACAGAAGATCCTTGCAGAATTTCTGTCCGGGACAATTCCAGACATGAAATTACTGGACAGCCTCCTTCTGGACAGGCTTCGTTCCATACGTCCTGAAGATGCCGCCCTTCTGCCCGACTGTCCTGAGGGGCTGGATACAGCCCTGAGAAAAGCGGCCTCCCGTGCAAATTCAAGGGCTGAACTGATCTCTTTGCTTACCACCCGCCGCTATGCTTCTGCCAGGATCAGCCGTCTGTGCACCTGTGCCCTGCTGGGCATTTCGAAAAGGGACATTGAAGAAACGCCTCTTCCGGATCGTGCATTACTGCTTGCAATGAAAAAGAACCCGTCGATGACGGGTTCCTGGAAAAACGGTTCTGTGCAGGTTTTGACAGTTGCAAAATGGCTTAACAGCGCTCCTCCTGCAGATCTGGCAGCCTGGCGCATCTGGTCCCTCATTTGCGGAAAACCGGATGCCTGGCCGTTTGAGAAAAAACTGATTACGGATTGCTGAAAGATTCCAGGATCCGTCTTGCAACATGCACGCCGCTGGCGCTTGCGTGACTCAGGCTGTGCGTCACACCGCTTCCGTCGCCAATCACATACAGACCCGGATACTGGGTTTCCAGGTTTTCATCCAGGTCAACTTCCATATTATAGAACTTTACTTCCACACCGTACAGAAGTGTATCATCATTCGCTGTACCGGGAGCAATTTTGTCCAGCGCATAGATCATTTCAATAATACCGTCGAGTATCCGCTTCGGAATCACAAGGCTCAGATCGCCCGGTGTAGCAGCAAGCGTCGGAGTCACAAAGGAATCTGCAATCCGGCCCGGTGTGCTTCTCCGCCCGCGAACCAGGTCTCCGAAACGCTGAACAATCACCCCGCCGCCAAGCATATTGCTGAGTCTTGCAATGGATTCTCCGTATCCGTTTGAATCCTTGAACGGTTCTGAAAAGTGTTTGCTGACAAGAAGTGCAAAATTGGTATTGTCCGTATGACGGGCGGGGTCCTCAAAACTGTGGCCGTTTACTGTTACAATCCCGTTTGTATTTTCACTGACAACAGCCCCATGAGGATTCATGCAGAAGGTTCGTACCAGATCCTCGAATTTCGCAGTCCGGTACACAATTTTGCTTTCATACAATTCATCCGTCAGGTGCTGAAAAACCTTTGCGGGAAGTTCCACACGCACCCCGATATCAACCCTGTTGCTCTTTGTAGGTATACCCATATCCTGACAGACGCCTTCCATCCATTTGCTGCCGCTGCGTCCGACAGATATAACGCATGTGGACGCCGTGACAGACTGCCCGTCACCGGTCGTGATCCGGTATCCTTCCTCCACCCGCTCAACAGATGCCACAGGTGTATCAAACCTGAAATCAACCTTATCTTTAAGGTCGTTGTACAGGTTCTCCAGAACAATATAATTGATATCTGTACCCAGATGGCGGACCTGTGCATCCAGCAGGTGCAGTCCATGTTGCAGACACATCTGTTTGATAGCGCTGTTTGCGGTCGAATACAGCCTGGTCCCTTCCCCGCCGTATTTCAGATTGATCTGGTCCACATAGCGCATCAGTTCAAGTGCTCTCGTTTTTCCTACATGTTCATGGAGGCTTCCGCCAAAATCATTGGTAATATTGTATTTTCCGTCTGAAAATGCTCCGGCACCGCCAAATCCGCTCATAATAGAGCAGGTTTTGCATCGGATGCAGCTTTTTACTTTTTTTCCGTCAATAGGACATTTCCGCCGGTTCAGCGGATTCCCGAGCTCAAAGACAGCAGTTTTCAGCGGACGGGTGGAACAATGAACCAGTTCATAAGCAGTAAATATGCCTCCCGGTCCCGCCCCGATAATAAGAACATCATAATCCATAGAAGATTCGCTCCGCTCCATTCATTGGCTTTCCGGTGGAATTATATCATTGATTGTTCAAAAAGCAAATTTCAGATTCCGTTTTCTTACATTTTCATGTATAATAATTAAATCCTTATTACCGGTATATACCGGGACGGAAGGAGTGTTTTGCAATTGCGTAGATTTCTTGTCCTTTTTCTTGCCCTCGTTCTGCTGATTCCCTGTTTTGTTTCAGCGGAAGATGCGGACGACAGCTGGGCAAAAAAAAGACTTCCGAAAGAAAGGCTTCCTGAAGAAATTAAGATTGTTCCGTGGGATGAGATTCCTTCCCCCTCCCTCGGCCAGCATCATTATCTTCTGCTGTGCATTGACCAGTGGAAATCAAAGCCGCGTCCAGACGGGATTGAACCGCCCACAGATGGTAACGGCAACCGCCGTGACTATTTTGGCAATACTGACGGCATTGTTATCCTGACGCTTGATACTGCTGCCCGTCGGATCATGCTGGCTTCCATTGTGCGTGACGCAACGATCCTCAAGCCGAATACCACTGATACGAAACAGTATTACGGCCGGATCAATTATGTGTATAACGATTACGGTCCGGAAGCGCTTTGCAAACTGATCAGTGAGCATCTTGGCATTAAGATTGAAAAATACATCCTTTTCAACTTTTCCCAGATTCAGGATATCATTGATCTTGAAAGCCTTGATGGCGTATATGTGGATCTCAATCGGAACGAAATCGCTTATCTCGCCCGCTTTGCCGTTCCCAAACGCACCGTAATCAAAGCAGACGGTTATTACGCCCTGAAAGGTGATCCACAAAAAGACGAATACCTGAAACTGCACTACACTGCCAAAAACCATCAGGCGCTTGATTTTTCTATTCCCTTTTCACTTTTTACACAGACTGATAACGGTATGGTAACGGAAACAGCAACTGTTGCCGGCACTTCCGGTTCCTCCATCGTTTTTGAAAAAAACGGCGGGCTTCAGATTATTCTTGCGGACGGATCCAAAGAGAAAGGAAGCTACGGATTTGAGCACAACCGCCTTGAGGTGATGACCGGCGATGATGTGCATCTGAATAACCGTGCTGAAGTCGGAACCTATCATATGAAAGGCCATTCTGCACTTCTGTACATGCGGATCCGCAAATCAAGCCGCGGCGACACCGATTTTATGCGTACCCAGCGTGTACGCAATGTACTGAGCGCCCTGGCTGATGAATGCCGTTCATTTACGCTTGACCAGGCAAATGATCTGGCAAACAGTATCATGCAGCATAATGACAAGACAAACATGACGCTGAAAGATATGACGGATGCCGCTTCCTGGGCCTATGATCTTCGCGATTGCACCATCGAAGAATTCCGTGTTCCGCCGCAGGAAGATGTTCGTTCCATCACCTTTGCACAGATGTCTGCACTGGAAATCAACTGGTCTTCTGTCAGGAAGAAATACAATGAATTCCTGGATCATACCACACTCGTCCGCGATACTGATTTCGTTGTTGTGGATGATGACGACTGACGGGAAAGGGTCAATCTGATGAAATGTCCTGAATGCGGTCTGTGGAACCGTGCATCACTGCCTCACTGCACACGGTGCGGTACCCCTCTGAACATCGACCAGGCTTCCAGATTTGCCTGGAAAGATTCGCTGAAAGATGGAGGCGCTTCCACAACCTACCTTCGAGCCGATGAATTCGGCCAGACAGATCAAACGCCCGAACCGAGGGACGCGCTTGCACGTGAAATGCACGATCTGAAGCAGCGTAAACAACGTGGATCTGAACTGCTGGAACGGCTTCAGAGCGAATCACAGGCTCCATCTTCTGAACGTGTTATAACTGAAGAAGGAGCGGAAGAATCACCCTCCGGCACAATCCAGAAAACAATTGTTGTAAAGCAGGTATCCGAATCCGGATTACGCTCCCGCCGCGAGTCAGAATTACGCTCCCGTGTCCGTTTTATGGATGAAAACGGCGCATTCGTTGAATCCCGTTCCTATGATCCGCTCATTCCGCAATCTTTTCGGTCTACCGAAGATTCTCTTCCGAGAAAAGGTCGTTACCTTCCCCGAAAGAAACACAGAATCCTTCAGACGGTGCTGATTGTTCTGGCTGCGCTGGCTTTGTCTGTTGGTGGTTATTTTGTGATCAATCATTTTGCCAGTACGGCTGTTGCTGTGAAGGAAAACGCCCCCGGAGTCGTGGTTAATGCCGGATTGCTGGACGATCTTTCTGCACATACAGTAATGATTCCCGGTGCAGAAGGAAGCACGATTTATATCCGTGAGCTTCATGCCAGCTACGTTGTCAGCGACGGATTTGCCACCGTTGAAATTCCTGACCATATCTGGTATGACAATCTGGAAGGTTCTCTTGATGAAACAATGGAAGTCACACTGACGCCCTTTCTGAAATCTTCCTCCGGACGTCAGACCCCTCTGGATCCGATTCATTACACCATTACCATTCCGCTCAGTCCAATTGAGCTCGAGTCGCCTGACAGCATGCGAACCACTGTCTCCACTACAATGGCAAGTATTAAAATCAAAGTTCGCGCCGGTTCCCATGTGACTGTTAACGGAAAGGATTACAGCGATACTGTTTCTTCGGTTAGCGGTGAAATGGTCTATAATGCCACAATCCAGCCGATTGGCGACAATCCTTTCACCATCGTTGTTCGTTCGCAGTATTGCCGCGACAACACGATTACCGTTACCTTCTACCGGGCACGCCAGGATATACCGCTGGATCTTGCTGTAGGCACTTACGGTACCACAGACAGAAAAACCATGCGGGTCTCCGCCACAACCATGCCCGGGGCATATGTTGAAGTCATTACACCTTATTCTGACCTGAATATTACCGAACTGGATACCACCGGCAAATTTACCTTCAATGCCATTTTTGACAAAATCGGAGACAATACAATCAGTATTATAGCTTCCTACCCGGGCAAGAAACCTTCCCAGGTGGATCATGTAGTTTACTACCTGCCACCTGCAGACGAATATACGGTAAAAGCCTGGCCCCTTTCTGCCGACGGATATGCGGAACTTCTCAGTAATATCTCCGTGCGGGCCGAGAAAAATCAGGTATACGTTGTGAAGGGAATCGTCCAGTATGTCGTTTCCGACAAACCGCAGATGGTTGTGATTAACACAAGTGATGACGGAAAATCCCAGCCTGTCCTCGTGCAGAACTACACAAAGACCAAATGGGAAGTCGGAAAATACTACAGGCTTTATGCTGATGCCTATAACACTTATAACGGCATGCCCTGGCTGAACGCCAGATACACTTACCTGAAATAACGGGAGTTGAGAAAATGAAGCGTTTTATTGGGGTCCTGATGTCTGTTCTTCTCGTTTTCATTGCTGCGTCTGCTGCGGCAGATCCGCTTACGCTGACAGATGATTATGCGGATACCGTCACGGTATATTATAACGGAGAAGACGCTTCAGACGGTTCATATGTTTATTCCTACAGATTCCCGCACGCCTCTGTTCCTGAAAATGATACGGAGGAGTCTGACCTTTCTGCCGCCAGCGTAAACCGTTATTATGAAAAGCGGATTCAGGAGTATACTGTTGACTATATCCCGAATCAGGCAGATTATTTTGCATCACAGTATCAGGATGTATCGGTTGATGTCACATACCAGATCATGTGCAATAATGATGACTATTTTTCTGTCCTGCTGCACAAGACAGAAAACGTGGACGGTGAAACAGAGGAAACCTGGGAAGGCAATACATTTTCCCGTTCCAGCGAAATGGTCGGTCAGCTCACTTCCCTTCCGAAACTGTTGGGCATTCTGGACGCGGGAGAAAGCGATGAATGGGTGGAAGACCGGCAGTCAAACCGGATCTGGGAAGTTATCTGTACGCTTGTATGGAATAACATCCGGAACAATCCGGATCATCTCAGCTTTGATCCGTCCCTGACCAAGGAAGATCTTGAATTCATCATTACTCCTGAATACTCGCTGGACCAGGATTTCTACATTGACGAAAACGGAGATGTTGTTTTCTTCATTCTTTCCCGTTTCATTCTGTCAGAAGAAGCTGCTGAAGAGACAGGATATATTCCCTTCAGAATGACACTGGAAGAGATTGACGACGAAATGTGATACAGGAAAAAGACAGGATTTCCTCCTGTGATAAGCGTATAATAAATTATCATAGAATCAGAAAGAAGGGCTCCTTATGTTGGATATAAGTGTAACACGCTCAAAGAATCTGAAGCAGAAGCCTGTGGATGAATCCTCCCTCGGCTTTGGCAGGATCTTTACAGATCACATGTTCATGATGGATTATGAGCTGGGACTCGGCTGGCACAATGCCCGCATCGTTCCTTATGACAGTTTCGCGATGGATCCGGCTGCAATGGTTCTCCATTATGGTCAGGCGATTTTTGAAGGATGCAAGTGCTACCGCCGTGCGGACGGAGGACTGCAGCTCTTCCGCGCGAAGGATAATCTTGCGCGGATGACCCGGAGCGCCCAGCGGATGTGTATGCCCGCGCTGGATGAAGAAACTGCGCTGGAAGGCTTGAAACAGCTGATCAGAATCGACGCAGACTGGGTTCCCCACAAGGACGGTACTTCCCTTTACATCCGTCCGACCATGATTTCCATGGATATCGGTCTTGGAGTACACGCTTCCAAGAAATACTGTTTCTTTATCATTCTTTCTCCTGTCGGTGCATATTATAAAGAAGGTCTCAAGCCTGTCAGTATTTATGTGGAAGATGAATTCGTTCGTGCCGTCCGCGGCGGTGTCGGTTTCACCAAGTGTGCCGGCAACTATGCAGCATCCATCCTGGCCGGTGATGTGGCCGAGAAGAAAGGTTATTCACAGGTACTCTGGCTTGACGGTGTGGAGCAGAAATACATTGAGGAAGTCGGCTCCATGAACATGATGTTTGCCTATGGCAATAAGATTGTTACGCCCCGGCTGAATGGCTCGATCCTGCCGGGTATTACCCGTGACAGTGTTCTGAAGCTGGCACGACAGCTTGGTCTCGAGGCTGAAGAAGCCCGTCTTGATGTTCACGAGATCTTTGCCGATGCTAAATCCGGAAAACTGACGGAAGCCTTTGGCACCGGTACAGCTGCTGTAATCAGTCCCGTCGGAGTTCTTGCCCTTGGTGACGAGAAAGTCACGCTTGGAGATGGCGGAATCGGTCCGGTTGCCCAGAAACTGTATGACACGCTGACCGGTATCCAGTATGGCCGTCTGGAAGATGAAAACGGCTGGATCATCCGACTTTAATCTTTTATTTTTTCCTGAGAGGATTTGTAAATGCTCAGACACGGCAACACTCATCCCTATCATTGGGCCGATAAGACCATGAGCGTCCTGCGGGCCAATCAGCTGGAGGCTTGCGAGAAAGATCTTGCAAGCCTTCCTTTCCGTTGCCTTTTTGACGCAGACTGTACGGATGCGGATGCTGAATCTTTTTATCAGCTTTCTTTTTTCCCCCGTGAAGACCGGAATGCCCAGTCTGTTTCGCTTCATACAGTTGAGCAACTTCGGGTCCGGGTCCTTTCCTCTTTTGCTCCGGAACTTGCGCTGCTTTCTCCGGAAGAACACGATCTGATGGTTCGTCTTGTACTTTTCGGCGGCAGACTTTCCCTGCAGGATTGGGAAGATCTGATTCCCGCCCGTTCCCTTGTTCGCCGTCTCTGGTGCCGCACAACCACAGAAAATGGAATTCGTATTCTTTGTATGCCGCATCAGCTATGCGCTTCTGCACTGCTGCTTCTTGCCGGTGAAGGGCACAAAAAAATACGGGATGCTGTTGAAACTGTACAGGAAAGTATTGATCAGTCCCTTTATCTGATGGGGATGGTACAGGCTGCCGGTCCAAAGCTTCACCTGCAGTCTTTGCTCAAGGATACATATGCTGAAAACCGTCCGGAACTGATTGAACGTATGTTTTATTCCGGCTGGGATTATATATTTGATCCACAGGGACGTCTGATTCTTATTCACCCCGGTCTTGCTGATCCTGATGGAATGCTCTCCCGTATTCCCGCCGCTTCCGGCGCATGCAGCGAAATGAGTCCTTCCGCCATACAGCTTGCGTCTGATTCCATCAGTGACCTGGAATCTCCGCTCTATGAACAGATGCTTTTTGCCATTGCAGATGCCGTCCGCCCCGAACTTACTCCCGAAGATGCAGTTGAGGATCTGATTATCCTTGCAAAGCAGAATGTCTCTTTTTCCGATATGAAAGAAGTCCTTTCTTCCCTGCTTGTTTCCATCCCGACAACTGAGATGACAAAAGCGCTTCGTGACCTGAGCGACCGGATTCCCCGTTGGATTTGGTTCTCCTCTTCCCGTGTCCAGTAAGGGGTGTAACGGATGACTGTTCAGAATGTTATGATTCCGCCTGAGGCGGAAGGAATGAAAACAGGACTTTTTCTGCGCCGTTATCTCCCTGATCTTCCGGAAAGCACCCTTCGCAAGATCTTTTCCGCCCGGGATGTCAAACTGGATGGAATTCGTGTTTTGAGGGACACTCCTGTACATGCCGGCCAGACGCTCACCGTTTTTCTGCCTGCATCTGCAAATACTTTCGAAAGCCTTCGTATCGTCTGGGAAGATGACAATGTCCTTCTGGTAAACAAACCTGCGGGTATCAGCGTGGAAGCGGATGATCCCGGTAATCTCTCACTGACAGACCTTTGCCGACTTCACGCCGAATCACATGCATCCGGATCCGGTCTTCTGTTTCCCCCTGCTCCCTGTCATCGCCTCGATAACAAAACTTCCGGGCTTTGTCTGTTCGCGAAAAATGATTCATCACTGAAGATCCTTCAGGAAGCTTTTAAAAACAGGGATATCAATAAATACTATACCTGTTTAGTCCGTGGCATGATGAAACCGCATGCTGCTGTATGTACCGCATGGCTTCTGAAAGACGCTGCCAAGGCCAAAGTGCAAATCCTTGATCACGAGATACCGGGAGCAAAGCCGATTACAACAGGATATGAAACAATAAAATCCGGTTCCATATCCCGGCTGCGTGTACATCTGATTACGGGACGGACGCATCAGATCCGGGCCCATCTTGCTGCTCTCGGCCATCCTGTGCTTGGGGATGATCTGTACGGAGACCGGTCATTCAATCATCAGCAGAAAGTGCGCGCACTTCGTCTTTGTGCCACAGAACTGACACTTCACACCAACGGGAAACTGCCGTATCTGGACAACAGAACGTTTATCATCGATCCGCCATTTTAAAAGAAAAGGAGATAACATCTTATGATCGCAAAACTCCCCCCGCTCGGATGGAATTCCTGGAACACCTTCGGAGAAAAGATTTCGGACCAGCTTATTCGAGAGATGGCAGATCTGATGGTTGACAAAGGTTATCTTGCTGCCGGTTATGAATACCTTGTCATCGACGACTGCTGGTCTCTGCGCGATCGGGATGAAAAAGGCCGTCTTGTTCCTGATCCCGAGAAATTCCCTTACGGGATGAAAGCTCTTGCCGATTATGTGCATTCAAAAGGCCTGAAATTCGGAATGTATTCCTGCGCCGGTGTTATGACCTGTGCCGGTTATCCTTCTTCGTATGATCATGAATATACGGATGCAGAAACTTTTGCATCCTGGGGTGTTGATTTTCTCAAATACGATTTCTGTAATTTCCCGGAAACAGGTGACTGCCGCACCCGTTATCAGACAATGTCCATGGCGCTGAAATCCACCGGACGCGAAATCCTTTTCTCTGCCTGCAACTGGGGCCGCGAAGCCCCATGGAAATGGATGCGCAGCGTCGGCGCGCATATGTACCGCTCAACAGGCGACATTATGGATAATTACCGGTCCTTTACGGATATTTTCAGATCTCAGCTCGATAATTTCTCCATGAGTGCAACTGGCTGTTTCAACGATATGGACATGCTAACCGTAGGCATGGGCGGAAAAGGCAATGTGGGATTCGGCAAAGCATGCACTTATGAAGAGTACCGGATGCAGTTCTCTCTCTGGTGCCTCAGCGGTGTCCCTCTGATGATGGGTGCCGATCTGCGTACCGTTGCTCCGGAATATGAAGCTCTCATGAAAAACCCAGACCTCCTTCGGATCGATCAGGATGAAGAATGCCGATCTCCGTATCTGATCCGCCGCGGTCCGGTATTTACCGGAAATCCGGATCCCAAAGAAGGCGAAATGCCCTGGCGCGAAATTCCGGATTCTTCCTATACTGTTTTCCGTCATCTTTCTGATAATGAATTTGCGCTTGCTTTCATCAACTTTTCTGAAGCGGAAAGCACAATACACTGTGAACTTGTGGACCTGGGCCTTCCTGTATCTTCCGGCTTTGCCCTGGATGTGAAGGATGTTTTCAGCGGCGAAAATCTCGGGAAAAAGAGCGATTACTTCAATCCGACCATCCCCGGCCATGATATGAAACTGTATCTGTGCCGCCTGTCAAAGAAAAATGTATAACTCTTCTCCGGATCCTGTCTGTTCCCAGTGCGGCCGTCCGCTTGTTCCGGACGAAATCGGACTGACAAAGAAAATGATCAACCGCGGCACGGACCATTATTTCTGCCTTTCCTGCCTGGCCCGTCATTTTGATGTTTCCGAAGAAATGCTCCGCCAGAAAATCATAGAATTCCGTGAAATGGGTTGTACACTTTTTCAATGAACCATATTTATGGAATGTACTTCATACTGATATTGATAACTTTACCGGATTTGTCCACAAGATATTCAAGCTGTACCCAGTGCGATTCTGTTGGATAACGGTAACGGATTACCTTTTTCCCATCTTCCTGCAGCCAGATTTTTCCGGTGGAACCATTGTCTGTTGCGTACAGCCCGCGGTTTCCGCTTTTACTCTCCACCTGAAGCATATCCCTGTATTTGTCCACAACATATTCTTCTGTATCACCGATTTGCGTCCCGCGCGGCCCGCTGAGTTTCCCCGGACTTTTGAAACTGACTTCCGTAAGAACCCAGTTCCTCTTTGAAAGTGTCATCATGGCATATCCCCAGGGGTAATCAAAGCGCCGGCATTCACTGTCAAATCCTTCTATAAGAACAGATCCCGCCGCAGTGCCCTCCCCGTAAAGGGAAAAGAATTCGGACTGAGTGGTTTTGAACATTTTCAGTTCATCAATCATATCCTCCTGACTGAAGGCAGATTTCGGTTTCGGATTCGCTTCTATTTTGTATTTTACTTCAAGCATATTGGAAAGTTTGCGATAGCGGTTTACTGCATATGCCTTCAGCGTGACCCATCCGTTCGGAAGCCGGATGGGTTCACCGTCAAAAATCGGACTGTCCGAGTCAGGAATGGATCCGTCAATCGTATAGTAAATTACGATACTGGTATCTTTTTCATCGTCAATGCCGGGTTTCAGCGACACACGCTGGCTTTTTTTGTATGTATTCGGAGCCAGAGTGGCACGCGGTGTCATGGGAGAAGGCATGATAATTTTGTATGTGCCTTTCAGTTCATCCGAAATGAGATCACCGTTCACGCATACTGCCCGAAGGTTCCATATACCCTCATCCAGCATAATTCCATCCGGTTTTGCTTTGATACCGTCATTGGGCAACACGGCCTCCGGATCAAATGTGTAATAAACATCAAATCCCTGGTAGGAAGTAAGCACAATTGTCTTTTTGGTATAATAGTTTCCCGCATCCGGTTTTACTCCCGGAGGGCTCGGAAGCAGGTCATCTCTCTGCGTAAGGAAGGTTTTTTCGCCTGTTTTTTCATAAGCTGTCTTCAACAGTTCGCCGGCCAGCACAAGATCCTTTGAGTCTCCGCTGTTTTGAAGAATCCGGATATGATTGACATAGGCTTCCGAACGTGAAGGGGTAGTTGTATAAATTTCCTGGTACAAAGCCGCAGCTTTATCCGTCAGCCCGGCTGCTTCATATGCACTTCCGAGCGTAAGCAGGCCATCCACATCCACAACGGATTCAGCAGCATCCATGTCCCGTGCTTTTTCAAAACATTCAATAGCCCCGTCAATATCACCGGAATTCATTTTTTCATCACCGACAGCCCAGTAGGCAACAGAATTTGCTTCAAATCCGAATCGGGCCATCAGTCGCTGGCCGGCATCTGTTTTTTTCAGAAACAGCCAGGCTCCGACAATCAGAATCATCAAAGCAAGCGCCACAAAAAAAGCCATCTTAACCCAATTGACCATATGTGAAACTTTCGCGCCGGTTGCATATACAGGAATATATTTTTCTGAAACCGTTTCGTCTGCTTCGTTATCGTAGAAAGTATGTCTCCTGCGTTCAAATACCAGGTTATCTTCAGATGCTTCTGTTCCTGTTTCTGAATAGTATTCTTCGCTTTCATCAGGATTGATCCGTGTATCCCTGACCGCAGGCATATGCATGCCTGCATGAGACGCACCGGGCCTCCCGCGACGGACAGAAGTGTTCTGTTCCGTTTTGCTGCCTTTTTTCGCCGCGGCTTCTCTGGCGCGTTTGCCCTGGCGGATTGCCTGTACACCTTCCGTCATATGTCTCGATTCATCCTGCAGAATAGCTCCGCACTCAGGACAGACATTCTCATCCCGTTCGGAGTAATACCCGCATTTCTGACAGAGCATTCCTTTTCCTCCTCGTCAGGTCTGGTCCAGACCCCGAAGGGCTTCATATTCCGGATCATCATCATATTCGCGTTCCGGACATTCTCCACCAAGTGTTTCAATTGCATTTCTTATTTCAATATATGTCAGGTAGGGAACGTTGGGAAGAGCTGCTGCTTCTGTCAATGCAGGGAGCGCTCTTTCATCGCCCAATTTTGCAAGATAACCTGCAAAGAGAGCGCGTTTTTCAGGATGAGTCTGAAAAGCATCCAGCATCAGCCTTAAAATCTGTTCATTCCCGGAAAAATGACTCAGTACTTCAAGCAATGCTTCCTTTCCGGCTTCATTTGCTTTTCCAAACTGCTGCAGGATCGGCTGTACTACACTTTCGCCCATTCCGATCAGGCTTTCCACCGCATTGTCCTTGAGATCGTCTTCAGCTTTCCGTTCAAGCTGCCAGTTAATGTACAGCATTTTTGGCTGAACACTGTCCAGATCCCGCAGCAATCCTACGGCTGTCATCTTCGCTTCATCTGTCGCTTCTTCATCTTTCAGCAGTTCTACCAGCCGCTTTTCGCAAGGTTTCCCGACAAACGCAATCTGTTCCAGCAGCGGTTCCGGAATCGGAACGCCTTCATCACAATACTGGTTCATCCAGTCTACCAGGACTTTCGGATCTTCAAACTGTGTAAAATAGGATCCGGGCGTCACACTCCCGAGCCAGGACGCCCTTGTATTCAGGAATGCCATATAAATCCGGGGAACATCTTCTTCCATGTCATCGAATGTCCTGTATTCCTGCCGGTGCTCTTTCATCCATTCCGAAGTGAAAGCAGCAAAGTGTTCATCAAAATTGATTACTGGCATTTTCATTTATGTATTCCTGCCCTTTCCGCTGACAGCCAGCAGGTCTTTCAGCTGTTCGGTCGTAAATTTGTATTTGTTGCGGCAAAAATGACAAATCAGTTCCGCACCTTTATCATCGTCAATCAGGGACTGCAGGTCTTTTCTTCCAAGAGAAATCAGGGCTTTTTCCATCCGTTCCCTGCTGCAGGTGCATCGATAACGCAAAGGAGTACGTTCCAGAATCCTGGGTTCCATTCCGCGGAACCAGTCTATGCACAGCTGTTCTATTGAAGCAAATGTCATTTCCCGGCTGATATCGGCAAACATGGGGCTTCTCAGTTCAAGCTGGTCAATGATCTCATCCGGACATCCGGGAAGCGGCTGGATCAGAAGGCCGCCTGCTTTCAGTACTGTCGTTCCGTTTACAAGCACGCCCAGCGCCACAAGGCTTGGCTGCTGTTCAGAAACAGTGAAATAGTTGGCAAAATCCATTGCGATTTCACCGCTTACCAGTTCGCTCTGGCCAATATAGTTTTTCTTCATGCCAAGATCTTTGATGACGCTCATCCGTCCTGTATGGCCAACAGCTCCGCCCACATCCAGTTTTCCGTCTTCCCGTAGCGGTATATCAATCTGCGGATAATCGGCGCAGGCTCTTACATCTCCATGATCAGCAACTGCAACCAGAGACCCCATCGGTCCGTCCCCTTTCAGGGTAACCGTTACAGATTCATCATCACCCTTCATCATGATTCCCAGCATCAGAGTTCCTGTCATGAGTCGCCCCAGTGCAGCCGTGCATACCGGTGTCGTTTCATGAATATCAGCACATTGCTGTACCGTTTCTGTTGTCTCGCACAGCATTACCCGTACCTGCCCGTTACAAAGGTCAATCTGTAGCATTTCATCCCGGTTAATCATATGCTTCACTCCTGCTCTTCCCCGCGGGTTGCAGCAATGTGCCACCGCTGGTTTTCGTCTCCTGCGGTTTCCAGCGAGAAATTACCGTACAGACTTACAGCACGGAACCCGGCATGCCAAAGCGTTTCTTTCAGCGTCCGCTGATCCCATGCGCGCTGATGCTGGCGTTCATCAATCCGCCTGTATTTACCGTCAGCATCCTTAACAAAAAAAGTCAGATCCATTTCCACGGTCTGTCGTTTTTCATGCCAGGTATTCTGCCAGAGATAAGTAATCTCTTCCCTGTCTTCGCCCAGCAGTCCGCTGCACAGAACGTGTTTCAGCTTGTAAGGCGTGGATACATCAAAAATCAAGGCACCGCCCGGGCGTATGGAGCGGTATGCGGCACGGAAAAAACTCAGCAGGTCTTCTTGTGTAGTCAGATAGTTTACACCATCACAGGTCGCAAGAACGGCATCCATCGGGCGGTGCAGATTCAGCGCACGCATATCCTGACGTACATAGGGAATAGCAATCCCCATTTTCCTCGATTTCTGCGCAGCCTGCCAAAGCATTTCCTGGCTCAGATCCACGCCTGTCATTTGAAAACCGCGGCGGTACAGCGGCAATGTCAGGGATCCTGTTCCACAGGCGCATTCACAGATTTTCCCGTTGCGGATGCCGTAAATCGAAAGCAGGCGGGTATAATAATCCGCCCATCCTTCATAATCCACATCATACATCAATTCATCATACAGTTCGGCAAAGGCCTGATACATGGTTATTTTCCCGTCTCTTCCTGCTTTGGTTCTTCGTCTGCGTCGTCTTCATCATCAAATTCCTCTTTCGGACGCAAGCCCTGATTCGTCTTTGCGCCTTCGATCCTGGAATTGATAAACCGGTCAAATACAGCATTTGTATAACTGGCTGTCACAAACCTGCTGAGTCCAAAGCCAATCAGCATATAATAGCCGGCAAGGAGAACAAGTCCCATCATCGGATCCAGGCCGAAAAACCATACTGCTACAAATGCAATCAGCGCAGGCACACAGTGCAGCAGGCGGATCCCAACGCTCATCGGTAAACGGGCAATTCCCAGCAGAATGCCGTTCCTGAAAACATCTTTCACTTTCAGATCATAGGTGATTGTCAGTGGATGCATGTAGGTAATACACAGAGACCACAGAATACCCACCAGCAGGACCAGCATCTGCGGCACTACCATAATCATGTTCTGTGACGCCATTTTTCCGTATGTAATCCATGCCTGATACACCAGCAGCGGCAGAGCACCCGTAATGATGCTCAGCAAAAGCGGAATTTTCCAATTTGTCTTGACCGCATCTTTGAAATCAGTCCAGATAAAGGCATGCTCGTCTCTTGCCCAGTTTCTGGTCACATAGCTGATACCCGCAGTAAATGGACCGGTAATCGCGATGCACGGGAAGAGCAGCAGAAGCAGATGAAAAATCCTGTTTTCCAGGTCCGATACATAATTAGTCCGGACCAGGTTGAACTGTTCCTGTGTCAGAGCTTCCCCGCCGTTTTCTTTGACCCGTTCCACATATGCATCATAATTTGCGTCTTTTGCAATCCGGTCCCTTTCCAGAAGATTTGCTCTCAGCAAATTATAATCTTCTTCGGACACCTTGAGTTCCTGACCGTTTTTCTGGAGGATTTCAACGTATTCAGTGTATGAATAGCTGCTGATTGCTGCTTCCATTTGAATCTGGCTCCACAGGTTCGAGAAATTCAGCAGAATTACAACAACTGCCGGAATCCAGACAATAAAATACATCATACTGAGTCTGCAGATTGCGCTGAGCCGCGTACGAAGGGTATCCCAGAAAAGCTGCATCCGGGTTTCAGGCATATCATCCTTACGGAAATCACCCTGTCCGCTTTTCCCGTAATAGTAGTTCCTCATCATTCTGCCAAACATATCAGCGCCTCCGAGACCGGGATTGACCCGGATAATTTTTTATGCCATCAGAGCTTTGCTTGCCTCACACAGTTTATCGTTAAGTGCATGCGCAGCCTTCTCATCGGGATCATTTGCATTCACGTAAAGTTTGATTTTAGGCTCTGTACCGGATGGACGCACACACACCCAGCAGCCTTTTTCCAGTTCAAAATACAGCACATCGGATACCGGCAGTCCGGTAGGCTCTTCCCTTCCGTTTTCTGTACGGGTGCCTTTCAGGTAATCCCGGACAGCAGTCACTTTCAGGCCAGCAATCTCCTTCGGCGGATTCGACCGAAGACCGGACATTATTTCTTTCATCCGTGTCAGTCCATCCTTTCCGGGCAACGTGGTGGAAACAACATTCTCCACATAATATCCGTATTCACGGAAAATCTGCTGCATCCTGTCATAGAATGTAATTCCCTCCGCCATGCAGGCGCAGGCAACTTCACTGACCAGCAGGCTGGCATTTACGCCGTCCTTGTCACGGACAAAAGTGCTGGAAAGGAATCCATAGCTTTCCTCAAATCCAAACAGGAAGGTATGATCCCCTTTGTCCATGAATTGCTGGATTTTTTCGCCGATAAACTTGAATCCCGTCAGTGTTTCAAAAATGGAAATACCGAAACTGTCGCAGATACGGTTTGCCAGGCTTGTGGAAACAATACTTTTGACCGCCGCACCGTTTTCAGGCAGTTTCCCTGACTTTTTCAGGCTGGAAAGGATATAGTGAAGAAGCACACATCCAATCTGGTTGCCGGTCAGAAGGTGCCATTCACCTGCTCCGTCCTTCACTGCTACGCCAAGGCGGTCACAGTCAGGATCTGTCGCGAAGATTACGCTGGCACCGACTTTTTCGGCCAGGCCGAAAGCCATATCATAAGCACCGGGATCTTCAGGATTGGGCACTTTGATTGTGCTGAAATTCGGATCCGGCATTTCCTGTTCCTTTACAACAGCAACATTTGTCAGTCCGATTTCTTTCAGAAGGCGACGTACCGGCACGTTGCCGCTTCCGTGGAGCGGTGTGTAGACGATATTCAGTTTGGCGCCTTCGCTTTCGAGCAGTTCCGGATTAATGCTCAGTGTCTTGATCTGGGCAATGTAATCATCATCCACTTCCTTATTGCCGATATACCTGAGCAGTCCCTTCGACAGGGCTTCCTGTTCATCCATCAGCGTGCAGTCTGTGTATTCCGTTTCCCGGATAATCCGGGTAATTCCGGCGGCTGCTTCCGGGCCCACCTGGGCTCCATCTTCCCCATATACTTTATATCCGTTGTACTGGGGCGGATTGTGGCTGGCGGTGATCACAACGCCTGCAGCCGCATGCAGATGACGAACCGCATAGCTCAGGATCGGGACAGGACGGAGCGCATCAAACAGGAAGGCAGGAACCCCTTCCTGGCACAATACCAGTGCAGTATCCTTCGCGAACTCAGAACTGCAACGGCGGCTGTCGTAAGCAATCACAACGCCGCGCTTTGCCTCTTCCGGCTTTTCCAGCAGATACCCTGCAAGTCCCTTTGTAGCCCTTCGAACATTGTATTTGTTCATACGGTTCATTCCGGCACCGAGCACACCACGCATACCGGCTGTGCCAAAGCTCAGTTCCGTATAAAAACGATCCTCGATTTCTTTCTCATTATCCCTTATTGATTCGAGCTCGCGAACAGTATCCTGGTCCCCCGCAAAATCTTTCAGCCATTTTTCATAATTTTCACGGATGGTCATCATTTTCGCCGCCTTTCCTGTAATATCAGAATGATAATTTATTATATGTTCCAAAGCCAGTTTTGACAAGTAGAGGCACTGTTCTGCATGCATCGTGCATTATCGTTTCTGCTGTTTTTTCGCGGTTCGTTTTCCAATGGCAAAGAACCTCCTTATAAGGTGGCGCAAACGTGCACCCTTTGAGATTTCTCCGCGTAAAAGCATCGCTGTATCCCGCATCAATCCTGTATCCGACTCCAGCGGATGACTCCTGGAATACCGCATCAGGCACAGGCATTCTGCCGCCGGGGTAACGCTTTCAGTAAACAAGGCTGTTTTGTCCACCCGATGGGCGAAAGCCATGACTGTTTCTCCGTTCCGGCGTTCGAGTTTTTCAGCCCGGAGGAGAGAGATGACTTCATCCGTCCACAGATCGAATTTTCTTTCTTCAGTTTTTGCCCGTTTTTCAAGAAATGCAGGTGAAATCATCAAAAGCCGTAGGCCACACAATATCAGAAGCGCAGCCGCAAGGAGCAGCCACCACGGGAACGATGAATCGATTCTCCTATTTTGGTCAGGAGATTTTTCGGGTTCTTCCGGTTGCTCCGGTTCATCAGAAGGCTGCTCAGATGGGTTTTCCTCCGGTTCAGGTGTCGCGCCAAGGTCATGTGGGGTCTCGGACGGTTCCGGTTCTTTCGGGCTGGATATTGGGTTTTCAGAAGGTTCCGGTGTGTGGTTCTCGGTTGGTTCCGGTGTAGGCGCAGGGGGCGGTGTGCTCTGTTTCCCGCTGTTATTCCCGGATCCGGAAGAATGGCCTCCGGGTGTTGCATCAAATGTCAGCCATCCGAATCCGGAAAAATAGACTTCGGTCCAGGCGTGGGCATTCATGCCGGTAACCAACGCTTCTCCGTTTTCGTTCGGCTCAGCCAGATAGCCTTCCACATAGCGCGCAGGCAGTCCTGCCATTCTGCAGAGTACCGTCATCGCGGAGGCAAAGTAAGTGCAATAGCCTTCTTTTGTTTCAAGCAGGAAAGAAGTAACAAAGTCTATATTTTCCGGATGTTCGCCTACATCAAGCGTATATCGGAAGTTTCTGCGCAGGTAATTTTGCAGCGCAATGGCTTTCTCATAAGGCGTCTCCGCAAAAGCAGTTACCTCAGCAGCAATATCCCGAACCGGCTGTTCAAGATGGGCCGGCAGCTCCGTATATATGTTCCGGATGCTTTCCCACCGGGAATCTCCAAGTGTTGCACAGATCTCTGTCAGCGTACCGATGCCGGGATCCAAAGACGTATAAAGAGGTGCTGACACTTCCCAGGTATCTCCTGCCTGCAGGTTACGGGTTATAAATATCTCTGACGAATTGGAAAAATACGGTACCGTTTCACCGCCCGGATTCAGTTCACGTACTCGTTGCGGAACAAACAGTGTGGATGCGCTGTCCGTAAGCATCCGAACAGATACTGTTGCAGTTTCACTGAGAGAATTCTGTACAGAAGCGGGTGGCAGTGTTTCATCAAAAAGTTCAGACCGGATGGAAATCGTCCTGCGGGATTGCCAAAGATATCTTCTTCCGCCGGTCGTGTTCTGCCATCCGTGTCCGTTGTATCGGTTATACACCGTGCCGCGCAGATAAACAGTCCTCGGCGTGGAAACCTGCATTACAGGAGTATCGGAAGGATTTGGTTTCCCTCCAAGCTGATCCGCTCCCTGCGGAGAGAATCCGACAGAGTAAAGGGAAAACACATCGCGTGCTTCTGTAAAAAAAAGGCGGTCCAGAACAGATTGACGAATTTCATCCGCCTTGTCGCGAATGGGATTTTCACGCGGTGTAATTCCGGAAAGAAGAAATGCAAGCGCCACAAGTCCGGCAGCCCACGGGAGTACACGGAATACAGGAGTGTCTTCGTGCCGGTAAGACAACAGCAGTGTCAGAACCGCTGCCAGTGCCGGCAGGAGCCATGCCAGCAGTTCCATGGAATCTGTAAGCCAGACAACCATGAGAACTGCCGTACACAGCATACATGCGGGAATACAGGTAGCTTTCCGCAGGGCAGAGAAGCAGCAAAGTACTGTCATACCGGCGGCAATCAGAATGGACAGTTGCTCAGCTGCCAGTGGGACCGCTGTATGTATCCCCTTCATCCGAAGACTTACAGCAATTCCGGCATCTGAAAGGATCTGCGCTCCATTTCCGGCGAAGATCCAGAAGATCAGTCCGGCCGCAGCTGCAAAAACACCTGCCCAGGCTGAAATCCGATGCAGGGATGCAAGTTCAAACACCACCACAGCCGCGGCGATCACATAAAGCATGCGGGGAGAAATCAGCGTCTCGTCCAGTGAACCGGCCAGTGCCATACTGAGGCCGACAGAAAGGAGTAAAGCCAGCACAGCATGCCGGATCCGTTCCTTCCATTTTTCCGCCATTTTCTCCCTCCTCTCTCAGGTTTATGTTTTTTCGTTTATGTACTGATTTCCGGTTTGACATATGCCACATCCACTCCTGCATGCCGCAGTCTTCCAATCAGTGGCATAATCTCCGGGTCATCCGGAACAAATGTAATCAGGTACAGCCGCAGATTCGGCCCCATACGGTGCATCCGAATCATCATCTCTACAATAGTGCCGTTCAGTCTCGCGGTGATAATAGCAATACAGCCGACTTTTCCCAGACGACGGCTTTCCATCATCAACGCCTGTTCAAACCTGTCGGTCGATGAAAAATCAAGCCTTGTCAGCGCATCAAAAGCAATCGGAACTCCCATCCGATCATCCAGATCCACTGGATTTCTTCCGGATAAGGGCATGCGAACAGTATGTTCTGTTTTTGCCTGATCTGAAAAAAGTGAAGCCGCAGTCTCCAGCAGCGCGTCCCGCAGGTCTGCTTCCGCTTCAGAATGTCCCAGCGCCGGTGGCTGGGAACAGTCCATCAGGATCAGAACTTCCTGCAGCACAGGCTCTTCATATTTTCTCACCATCAGTTCACCCTTACGCAGGGACAGCTTCCAGTGAATTTTCTTCATGGCGTCACCCGGCTGATAGGAACGGGTGTCTGAAGGAGCATTCAGGTCTTCTGTAGCTCTGGACATCATTTCACTGCCCGGATCTCCCGGAGCCATAGTCAGCGGTTCCGTTTCAAAAATCTGCGGAAGCACCGTGAGTGAACACTGTGTATCGGCAGGAACGATTTTTCGTTGGAAAATACCAAGAAGATCTTCAACTGTACAGGATCGGATACCGGATGAAAATATACCCACATGGGATGCATGCATGGACATCCGAAGAGATTGTGCACGGCCCGGCAGGTTTTTCAGACGGATTTCACGCCGTCCTTCGCCAGTCGTTGTACCAAGCTCCAGCAAAACAGGAGCAATGGGTATCCAGCCCCTGTGCTGTACTCGCAGCAGGATGAAAACATCGTCTCCGCGATAAACCGTGTCCTCAGATGTTTCAGAGGAAACATGCATTGTCGCAGATGCCCACATAACCCCTGCCAGGCACATCGTGACAGTCAGGACTGTAAGGAACGCCAGCAAAAAAAGCAATGGGCTTCCTGTTGACAGCGCTGCGGTCATCAGGCACAGGAACACCGCGGCGGGAATCGTCAGGTGTACTTTCATAATTTTACAGGAACAGGTGTTGTCTGCAGGATCTTCAGCAGAATCTGTTCCGCCTGAACGCCTTTCATTTTAGCTTCCGGTGAGAGTACCATCCGGTGGCTTAGAACAGGCAGGAACATATGCTGTACATCCTCCGGAAGCACAAAATCGCGTTCATCCAGAAGCGCACAGGCCTGACCCCCGCGGATCAGTGCAATTGCAGCACGGGTGGATGCGCCAAGCGTAAAGGACGGATCCTTCCGCGTAGCTGCCGCCAATGTGGCCACATAGGCGCGGACTTCCGGTGAACAGTAAACCTGTGTCACCTGATCCTGCATCTTCAGGATGTCCTGCGCTGAGCAGACAGGTTCAATGGTTTCCATCGGAACAACAGTGCCGGAGTATCGCTCCAGCACATCCATTTCCTGTTCCACCGTCGGATATCCGATAGAGATACGAAGGAAAAAACGGTCCACCTGGGCTTCAGGCAGAGGATATGTTCCGACAAATTCTCCCGGATTCTGTGTGGCAAGCACTATAAATGGCTGCGGAAGCGGATGGGTGATACCGTCCACGGTAACCTGGTGTTCCTCCATGACTTCCAGAAGCGCAGACTGTGTCTTTGGACTCGTACGGTTGATTTCGTCCGCAAGAACAATCTGGCTCATAACAGATCCTTCTCTATATTCCATTTCACCTGTTTTAAAATTCACAAGGGTAAAACCTGTCACGTCGGATGGCATCAGGTCGGGAGTAAACTGGATCCGCCGAAAAGAGCAGTCCAGGGACCTTGCCAATGCGCTGGCCAGGGTTGTTTTACCCACACCGGGAACATCCTCTATCAGGACATGCCCTTTGCAAAGCAAAGCAATCAGCGCGTATTCAACCGCTTCTTCCTTGCCCACAACGGCCTTCCCGATGTTTCGCTGAAGAGATAAAATCATCTGCCCCGGATGAAGCATTTTGAAATCCTCCTGTTCTCACTGTTGACCACTATATATTATATCTTTAATTGAAGAAAACCGCAAGCTGTGGTATGATAGCCAGAGATAAGCCACGTAATACTGTGGAAATGAAATAACGGGGGTGTTTTCGTGCAGTGGGAGATCCGCAGGACGGAGGAAACCGGTTCCACCAACGAGGATGCTCTTTTGCTGGGCCGGTCAGGTGCTCCCGCCGGAACTGTATGTGTCGCAGAACGACAGCTCCGCGGCCGCGGCCGTATGGACCGTTCCTGGTTCTCGCCTTCCGGTGTCGGACTGTACTGCAGCGTTCTGCTCCGTCCTTCCCTGGCACCGGATGACGCGGGACTTCTTTCCTTTTGCGCTGCCCTGTCCATGGTGGATACCATCCGTTCCTTCGGACTGGAAGCATCCGTTAAATGGCCAAATGATATCGTCTTTGACGGACGTAAACTCTGCGGTATTCTTTCCGTCTGCGATCTTGATTCTTCAACGCTTCGTTTTGCGGTTATCGGAAGCGGCCTGAACCTGCTTCCAGGATCTTATCCGGATGAATTGCAGAACCGCGCTGCCTGCCTGGCAGATTTTGGCTTCCGTCCGGACAGGGAAATTCTTCTCCGCCGCTATCTGGATTCACTGGATGATATTGTTTCCATTCTGGAAAAGGATGGTTTTCATCCACTCCGTTATCGTCTGGAGGAAGTATCTGTTCAGCTTTCCCGCCCGGTACGTGTTTCCGGCGGACAGCAGGCGGAAGGTATAGCGGAAGGCATTGGGGATCATGGCGAACTGCTTCTCCGCCTGGAGGATGGTTCATTGCTTCCCGTCACTTGCGGAGATGTATCAGTCAGGGGTGTGAATGGCTATGTGTAAAGGTCTTGGGCTTGATCTGTGTGAAATTGCCCGTATGGAAAAGCTCCTCGAAAACGATCGTTTCCTCTGCCGGTTTTTTACCCCGGAGGAAGCTTCCTATGTCCGGTCCCGTGGTGCCGGAGCCACTGCTTCGCTGGCTGGTCTTTTCGCGGCACGGGAAGCTCTTGGCAAAGCCCTCGGCAGCGGAATTGATTTTGACCTGAAGGAGGCTGAAGTCTGTCACACAGAAGCCGGAGCCCCCTTCTTCCGTTTCTCCGGCAGGCTGAAGGAACGTCTTGGAAACGATCATGTTTTCCTTTCCATTTCCCATGACGGCGGCATGGCTGCAGCCGTTTGTCTGATTGACTCTGATTCTTCTCCACGGAAGGAGTGAAACATTGATGGATACCCGTATCTTCGCTCATCGCGGCGCCTCTGGCTATGCACCCGAAAACACACTGGAAGCATTTGACCTTGCTGCCCGTATGGGGGCGCATGGAGTAGAACTGGATGTCCATATCTGTCGCAGCGGTGAACTGGTTGTCGCCCATGATGAGACTGTGGACCGTGTAGCGGACGGAACCGGCATGATCCGTAATCTGTCCCTGTCTGAACTCAAATCCATGCGTTTCAACCGTACACACCCGGAATATCCTGATGCCCGCCTTCCAATGCTTTCAGAGGTTTTTGAGCTTTTACGTCCCACCGGCCTGTCAGTGAATATTGAGCTGAAAAACAGCATTGTTGATTATCCGGAACTGGAGCAAAAAGTACTTGAACTGGCTGCAAAGGAATTCGACCTCGGCCGCGTTCTGTTCTCCTCATTCAATCATCACAGCATGCTCCGCATGAAGCAGCTGTACCCTTCCGTTCCCTGCGGGCTCCTTTATGAGGCTGTCCTGTTGAACCCATGGGAATATGCAAAAAAGCTGGGGATGGATGCGATTCATCCACACTATTCCGAAGTCATTCTCACTTCGGGAGAATGCTCTTCCGCTCACGCAGCCGAAATACAGGTAAATACATGGACTGTGAATTCTCCCGAAGCAATGGAAGCTGTGCTGCGGGAAGGCGTGGATATCCTGATCACAAATTATCCTGATCAGGCCCTGAACAAAGCAACGCGGGGCTGACACTCCCGGTCCGCCTTCGTAATACGCAGTACTTCTATATCCCTGCGTATATCATTCTCCGGGATGCCCTCCAGGAATTCTTCCGGGCCGCAAATCGGCCAGTCTGCGTTATATATTGTTTTGTAGTGCATCGGAAGAGTAACTGCCGGCCGGAGCATCTCTGTAATTTCCCTTGCCTTTCTGCCATCAATCGTATAAAACCCGCCGACCGGGATCATCAGCACATCCGGTTGTGCAAGCTCCCGGATCTGTCCTTCATCCGGAAAGCATCCCAGATCTCCAAGATGAACAACCCGCAGTCCGTCTGCCTCCGTCAGAAACAGCAATGTTTCGCCGCGTTCTGATCCCTGTGTCTCGTCATGAAAGCTTCTCAGCGCCGTAATCCGGACATCTTTTGCCGCCGTATATATTCCCGGTTCTCTGATCGTAAGCGTCAGTCCCTCCAGATTGTCAACCGCATTATGATCATGATGTTCATGGGAAATCAGCGCGACATCCGCCCTGATTTTCTTTATCGGATATCCTGTTCCCGCGTCGTAAGGATCCATTACAATCCGCATCCCGCTCTCTGTTTCTATCAGGAATTCCGCATGTCCGATATGTCGGATAATCATTGATTCTGTTCCTCCTCCTCCCCAAAAAATGTTACAGGCAGTCCAGGTAAATCAACTCCCTGCCGCAGAGCTTCAGCCCATTCCCGGTGCAGGATTGTGCATGTACGTTCATAAATATCCGGATTTTCTTCCCCGGCTTTGATCAGCATCCGTTTCTCACGGGTTCCATCTCTTTTGTGTTGTCCGGAATGCCGGCGCAGAATACTCGCGCAGCATTTTGACTCCGGTCCGTAAGGACCACTGAATCCATTCTCGGGCGGTTCTGCCGGAATACGATCCAGCAGAATCCATCCTGCCTGAATTTCTGAACGCCATCCAATGTTTTCCGCCTTACGGACAAAAAGCATTACGTCTTTCTGCTCCGCTGCCATCGGAAGATCTGTCGCATACAGGAATTCTTCATTTTTGCATCGCCGGAGTATTGCCGGACGGACGGAATCCGTTCCGGCAAGGATTGTCATCAGTTCCTCCCTCAGCTTATTCAAATGATCTTTCCTCCACAGGTGAACCTGCCATGGCGTTTTTTACAGTATCTGCTGCTTTTTTCATCATCTTCTGCTGTTCGGAATCCATTCCGTCAGGAACTGCTTCATCCGCCGCCAGGCAACGGTAGTAGAATCTGCTGTCCTGTTTGTATTTCCAGGTATACAACGGTATATATCGGTAATCGCTCAGTTCAGTACGCCCTTCTTCCGTCTTTACAGTAACCTGAAGAAACATGCCGGCGATCCTGCGTATATTGCTCCGGTCACCGCTCAGTACAGTACCAAGGCTCCATACACACAGCACCTGCCGTCCTGTATGAGCAGCTGTCAGCATTTCTGCCCCGGAAACAATGCGGCTTCCATTCCCAATAATCAGGTCTGCCCCGGCGTCGGCGATTTTTTGTGCCAAAGCGTACATGGTTTTATCCGGCGCTTTCCCGGTCTTTCCCCAGTTCAGCAGAACAATGACAACTTCGCTTCCCTGTGACCTAACGGTATTTATATCCGCTTCAATGATTTCAGCTTCTGCCGCCGGAATAAGCACCGAAGTCCCGTTTTTCCACATGTTTTTCCGCGTAGTGGAAGAAACTGTTCCTGTATACTGCAGGACGGCTGTCCGAATTCCGTTTATATTTGTTATCCTGTAGTGATCCTCTTCAATTGTCTCATAGATTCCAACCGGAGTAATGCCATGTTCAGTAAGAAGTTTTCGGGTAGTCTGAATACCGGCCTTTTCTTTTTCATAAGCCTTTGAAAAGCCGCATGCTGCCAAATTGAATCCTGCACCTTTCAGCATCGCCGCTGCTGCATTTGTTGCGATCACATCGGAAGATCTTCCGTCCTCACTGAGCAGGTTTTCAAGAAAAACAATATTCAGATCGGACTGCATTTCCCGTTTCAGCAGCGTCATGATGTCATAATAATCGTATTGTTTGACATCTGAATACCAGCTGTTTTTACGCACTTCCCCATCCAGCGCGACTGTACCGCCGGCTGTCAGTGTAAAACTTCTGACCGATTCATCCGGTTTTTCCGTTACGTTCGCAGCAGCAGGTCGCGCTGTCTTATCTGCGGATAAAACGACCGGAGTTTCCTTTTCTTTTACATTGGTGTCCTTCAGATCAAGGACACCGGATTGTATCCGGCTCAGATCAATTCTTTTCCCGGAAGAGAGGCGCACCCACACAAAAGCTGTCACACCCAGAACAATCACAGCAGCTGCAAGTATCGCAACAGTCCCTGTGGATATTTTTCTTTTCCGGGATCCCCCCATCATCCACTGCTCCTCTCTTCAGATCCTTTTACCGGACAACCTTACAAAGGCGCAGCCGGACAGAATACCGGCTGCGCCTGGAACAATTCCCTTACCGGATAATAATGGCAAGAACCACTGACAATGTCATGACAGCTGCAATAATCAGCGCTCCGATCCGAATATAGCTTTTCTTTTTCTCCGCTTTACTCTTAGCCGTCATAATTGTCCTTCCCCGTTTCTTTTTCATTTCCGGCTGTTCTTCTGCGATGCGTGTTTCCGCTTCTTCTGCTTTCATCCGGTTTGAACGATGCCGTATAGGAAGCATCTTCCTCACTTCCGGAAGTATAGCGGGCATATGGGTTCTCAACGTTTCTGGAGTAAGGTTTGCGCATGGTGCCGCTATCGGCCTGTGATGCCGGTTTTACGGAAGTTGTCCCGTTCTTTTCTGTATAAGTACCCGTACGAACCCTTGCAGCCTGCTGGGCAGATGCGGGTTGCTTTGCTGCGGTTCCGGACACTCCGGACGGTTTCACAGTTCCCTGTTCTTTCCGCTGTTGCGCCGCTTTCTTCTGGGCCAGCCGCTGGGCTGCCTGTCGTTTTTTCTGCACGGAGGAATAGTAGAAATAGCCGCCTCCTGCAGCGCCGGCCAGAAGCAGGCCGCCGATAATCCAGCCCACGGCACTGCCACCCTGGTTTTCCTCCTGTTTATACTGTGGGTTTTCTTCCGTTTCCATCGGAATGCCTTCCGGTGTGTTCGTCACTTCAGAAGCACCGGAGGAGCCAATCTTCTCACGGACATATGTCATTGCGTTCTGGATAATGGCATCCTTATCTGCACTGTCCCGATAAGCCGTTTCCAGTAATTTTTCCAGTTCTTCTTCTTTCAGGCTGCCGGCTTTGATCCTGTCTGCCAGTGAATCCAGGTATTCCTTGTTGCGCACATCGTTCTCAGGCAGAGGCTCAGGGGTCGCAAAAGGATCAAAGGGTTCATAGCTTACGGAAATCCCGCTGTCCGGATTCTTCCAGGTTTCCACCTTTATGTCTTCAGCGGTCGCAATGCCGGTGGGTGTCCCTGTAGTCTGCGGAGAGGAATTTGTTTGCTGCTGTTCTTCCGGAGCATTGTTACGCAGTCCTGTCCGATATTCTTCGGACTGGAAGAACGTTTCAGCTTCTGCCACCGTCATCTGCCGGAAATAATCTCCATTCAGATAACCGGTAGTACCTTCGTAGCCAACTTTATACCATACCGTTCCGTCAATAACTTCCGTATCATAGATCAGGCACAGCGCATACTGTTTCAGGCGGGAAATCCTGGTGGACTGTGCAGAAGGCTGCTGACGGAAATTCACGGAGCTTGCGGATACATATCCATAGCAGCTCATTGCATTCGGGTCATAGGGAGCAAGTGTAATTTCCGGTTCGGGTTCGGGGGTGTGCTGTGTCTCCTCAAGATATGCAAGCACTTCATATTCGTTCATCATCCGGAGCATATCTCCGCGCACATATCCCCATGCGCCGTCATACTGAATCAGATGCCAAGCTGTGTTGTCCACATATTCCTGTCCGTTCACGTAAACAACTTTATTTGCCGGCAGTTCATCAATAATCACGCTCGTACTGCTTGGATAATTCCGGACATAAGCGCCGTCACCGATGGTAATTCCGTATCCGAAACGCTGCACAGGTTCCGGAGTCGGTTCTGCGGTAGGTTCAGCTGTCGGTTCTGCAGTTGGTTCAGCGGTAGGCTCAGCAGTTGGTTCAGCGGTAGGCTCAGCCGTCGGTTCTGCAGTTGGTTCAGCGGTAGGCTCAGCCGTCGGTTCTGCAGTTGGTTGAGCGGTAGGCTCCGCTGTTGGTTCGGCTGTCGGCTCTGCCGTCGGCTCCGCTGTAGGTTCTGCCGTTGGTTCGGCAGTAGGTTCGGCTGTTGGTACAGCCGTCGGTTCCATGGTCGGTTCCAGAGTGGGTTCCATTGTGGGCTGTTCCGGTGCGGGCGTAAACAGATCTTCTACAGTGAAGTACGGGGCCGGACTTGTCTGTGTCTGGTTATACAGATCGCTTTCTGCTTTGCTCATCGGAACCAGGAACTCAGAAAGAATATAGCCTTCCGTCCCGTCCACCATCACGTGGGTCCATTTTTCATCTTTTGCGTTCAGGTCTTCCCGGATCATCCATACATGTTTGTTGGCGGGAACAACTTTAATCACATTATTGGCCTTTTCAGGCGCTTTGCGGAAATTGACACTTGACTTTGTCAGCGCATATCGGTTCAGAATTTCACCCGTGATCACCGGCTCCGCCGTCGGTACAGGTGTAGCCGTCGGCGTTGCGGTCGGTTCAGCTGTGGGTGTTGCCGTCGGTTCACCGGTCGGTGTCACTGTGGGTTCTTCCGTCGGTGTGGCAGTCGGCTCTTCGGTCGGTTCCTCAGTAGGTGCAGGCGTTGCTGTATATACCGGCATCTCACCCTTCTCCTGTTTGATCGCCGCATCTTCCCAGCTGGGCAACATATCCAGGTACTGTGTCATTACATAACCTTCGGTACCGTCAATCAACACATGCGTCCATGCTTCTGTCTTATCCTGCCCTTTTGTTTCAAAAGCGTATTCCTTGTTTTCAATCAGGTATACGGATGTGTTTTTATTCAGTTGGGATATCTTCTTTTCTCCGGTTCCCGGACCTTTCCGGAAGTTTACGTTACCTGTATTTACAACGCCGAAACGGTTCAGAATCGTATCCACTGGGATGGTCAGGTCTTCCACCGGTACCGGTGTGGCTGTGGGAGTCGGTTCAGGCGTGGCAGTCGGCTCTTCAGTGATAATCGGTGCCGCTGTGGCTGTCGGCTCTTCAGTTACAATCGGCACTGCAGTTGCTGTCGGCTCCGCTGACGGTGTTTCAGGCGGATCTGTCGGATCCGGTTCGGGTGTGGCGGTGTATTCAGGCACGGGAGCGGGCGTCGCAGTATATACAGGCATTTCGTCCTGTTCCTGTTTGATCGCGGCATCCTGCCAGCTTGGCAGCATATCCAGGTACTTCGTCATGACATAGCCTTCTTTGCCGTCAATCAGGACGAAAGTCCATGCTTCATATGCCTGCGAAGATTCGTTCAGGTACTCCTTGTTTTCAATCAGATAAACCTGTTTGCCCTTCTTGAACTGATCAATCTTGTTATCGCCCATCTGCGGAGCGGAACGGAAATTGACGTCATCTGTATTGATGATACCAAACCGGTTCAGGAATACATCCGGCAGAATCGTCAGATCTTCATAAGGTTCCGGCGTATCTGTCGGAACTTCAGTGGGTATTTCAGTCGGTACTTCTGTGGGTACTTCCATCGGTACACCTGTTGGCACATCAGTAGGTACTTCCGTCGGCACTTCTGTCGTCACTTCTGTAGGCGCCTCCGTGGGTACTTCCGTCGGCACTTCTGTCGGCACCTCCGTGGGTACTTCCGTCGGCACTTCTGTCGGCACCTCTGTGGGCACTTCCGTCGGCACTTCTGTAGGTACCTCCGTGGGTACCTCTGTCGGCACTTCCGTCGGTACTTCTGTTGGTACCTCAGTGGGCACCTCCGTCGGTACCTCTGTAGGCACCTCAGTGGGTTCCGGTGTTGCTGTCGGTTCAGGTGTTACATCGATATATACAGGCGTCTGCGCAGTTGTGGAAACATACAGATGATACACTTCCGTATTGCCATACGGATCCACTGCCTGAATTTCAATAAAAGCAGTCATTTCGTTCAGCTGGTCATAAGCTTCAGGAATAATATCCAGCGGAATTCCTTCGCCGACAGGAGATGGAAAAACATCTTCCCGGTAAGGTTCAGTTTTAACATAATAAATCCAGTCCGGATGCATTTCGGAATAAGCTGTCAGGGTTACTGTTCCGGGTGAAAGCATCGTCGGCAGCCCGGCCCAGAAGCTCCCGGGAGCCTCATAGACCGGTGCAGCAATTACGCTTTGGGGCATATTCTCTGCATCAATCCAGTTCAGTGTAATTACCAGGGAAGTCCAGTCAGGGGAAACGGCCATTGCAGCCGGTACAGCAGACAGGATCAGCAACGCTGCAATCAGCAGGGCTATGCTTCTTTTCCAGGGTCGATTCTTCTTCATGTGCATCTCCGTCCTTCCGGATTTTTTTCAATGCGACGCGGATATTTTACTGCCATTCCACAGGGGTGTCAATCAAACCGGTCTGCCTGAAGGAGTTGTTTCCGCCGCTGTCGAATAAAAAACGGGTTTCGTCTGATTTAACGAAAGACCCGATCTTTTTATTCCCGGAAAGGCAGTTTTTATGTTCAGAAACAGGTGGATCCGTTTCCTTTCAGGAACAGACGGGAAAGAACTTTCCCCGTCAGCTTATTTTTCTTCCCTTCCGGTGCTGGAAACAAATCGCCTTGTCCTTCGTCCGTTGAAACGGAAAGATGCGAAGGATATTTTCTCCTTCTCATCCGATCCGGAAGTTGCCCGGTATGTTCTCTGGGAGCCGCATCGTTCCGTTGCAGATACAAAAGCCTATATTCGCTATATGCTGGATCTCTATCATCGGGGGCTTCCCTGTTCCTGGGCAGTTACCCTGCGGTATTCCGGCCGCGTGATTGGCACAATGGGATTTATGTGGTATTCAGATGCAAACAGTTCTGCTGAAATTGGATACAGTTTTTCCCGTTCCGAATGGAACCGGGGATATGCCACAGAAGCGCTGCGCGCAGTGATTGCTTCCGCATTCTCTGCGCTTCCCCTCAACCGCCTTGAAGCGCAGCATGATATCCGTAATCCTGCCAGCGGTCATGTCATGGAAAAATGCGGCATGAAAAAAGAAGGCATGCTTCGCCAGCGGATCCGCAATAAAGGAGAGCTTGTGGATGTCGCATTATATGCTGTTCTTCGATCCGACCTTGAACCTTGAACCCTGACATGATTTGATATATAATCATTTGTTGCATATGCTTGTTTTTCAGCACACTTATGCTCTTATGCGTCAGATCGTCCAGGAACAGTGTCAGGAAGAGGAGGTGGGCCCCGGATGAATGAATACCGCGGAAAGCACGCGCCTTCCACTCCATGGGCCGTTTCCTCCACAGCTTCCGTTCCCGTACGGCGGGCCCGACATTTGCAGCGGAGCAAGCGACGGAAACTCCGCATCATTCTCTCCCTGATCCTCCTTCTGATACTAATCGTTTATCCTTTTGTCGAAGCCCGGATCCTGACGACAGACAAAGTACTTCTCAAGTCGGACGATCTTCCCGCGGATGCAAATCATTTGCGTATTTGTTTTCTGAGTGATATTCACTGGGGATTCTGGTTCTCAGACGGAGATCTGAGCCGCCTGGTGACAAAGATCAACTCGCTTCGGCCGGATCTTGTTCTTTTCGGAGGCGACTATGCGACAGATCATGAATCTGCGCTGAACTTTTTCAAAAAGCTCCAGGATCTGCCGAAAATCCATGCCCGCTACGGGATTTATGGTGTAGCCGGGGAAACGGACCGCGGTGAGGATGACCAGGACCGCGTGCTTCTGAAAGAAGCAATGACGAATGCCGGAATCATACCGCTTTTTAATAAAGTTGAATACGTATATGTCGGCTCCGGCAGAATCTGTATAGCAGGAATTGACGATGTTATCAAAGGGAAGCCCGATCTGAAGGCAATTGTCAATTCCGTCTCGGCAAAGGATTATGTGATTTTCCTTTCCCACAATCCTTCCATTATCCCGGATGCACAGCTCACCCGCGATGCGGACGGCAGTCTCAACTGGTTTGATCTTGGCCTTTTCGGCCACACGCATGGCGGTCAGATGAAGCTGTTCTCCGGATTGCTGGGAATCGCAGAAGATGTTCCTGATCGTTATCTCTCCGGTTGGTATACCGAGAACCGGATAGATCTTCTTGTTTCCCGTGGAGTCGGTACTTCCGTCTTTCCCGGCCGGCTGTTCTGTTCTCCCCAGATTCATCTGATTGAAGTTACCGCATACTGATAACCGGAGGTTTCCATGCAGATGCATACCGATGCACAGATTCTGATGCAGGATGTTTCATTCACTTATGATGAATCAGCATCCCCCGCGCTCTCCCATATCTCTGCCAAGATCCGGCAGGGTGAGTTTGTCGCTGTTCTCGGTCATAACGGGTCCGGAAAATCCACACTGGCCAAACTGATTAATGCACTTTATATTCCCGGCGAAGGAAATGTTGTCGTCTGTGGGTATGATACAAAGAATGAAAAACTTGTATGGGAAATCCGCCGTCGTGCCGGGATGATCTTTCAGAATCCTGACAACCAGATCGTCGCTACCGTTGTAAAGGAAGATGTTGCTTTCGGGCTTGAAAATCTTGGAGTGCCCACAGAGGAAATGATCCCCCGCATTGAACAGGCACTTTCCGCAGTACGAATGAGTAAATATGCAGATTCAGCCCCGCATACCCTTTCCGGAGGCCAGAAACAGCGGGTTGCCATCGCCGGTATTCTGGCCATGGAGCCTTCTGTAATCATTGCAGATGAGGCTACGGCCATGCTGGACCCTTCCGGCCGGAAAGAAGTGTTGGAAACTATACAGATGCTGAATCGAAGCAAAGGAATCACCGTACTCTGGATTACACATTTCATGGAGGAAGCTGCACTGGCTGACCGCGTTCTTGTTGTGACCGATGGGAAAATACAGCTGGAAGGTACCCCCGCACAGGTTTTTGACCAAGTGAGGGAAATGAAGGAAATGCACCTAGATGTTCCCCCAATGGCAGCTTTGGCAGACGACCTTCGTAAAGAAGGTATGCCGCTTCCGGGCGGAATCCTGACGGTGGAAGATATGGTACGGGAGGTGGAAAAGGTATTATGTCCATTGAAATCCGCAACCTGACCCATACCTATTCTGAAGGAACAGCTATGCGTACGGTCGCCCTTGAAGATGTCTGCATGACGATCGAGGATGGTGAATTCCTCGGGATCATCGGCCATACCGGTTCAGGCAAGTCCACCCTTGTGCAGCATCTGAACGGTTTGCTGAAGCCTACATCCGGACAGGTTTTCATCGACGGCGAAGATCTGAACGGTGAACATGTTAACCGTCGTGCCTTGCGTCAGCGGATCGGCCTTGTTTTTCAGTATCCTGAATATCAGCTTTTTGAGGAAACGGTCGCAAAAGACATCGCTTTCGGTCCGAAAAACCAGGGACTTTCAAAAGAAGATATTGACGAACGTGTCCGTTATGCCATGGACTGCGTTCATTTGGATTATCAAAAATACAGTGAGCGCAGCCCCTTTGAGCTCTCCGGTGGACAGATGCGGCGGGTTGCCATTGCGGGCGTTATCGCCATGCGTCCGTCTGTCCTGATTCTCGATGAGCCGACTGCCGGTCTGGACCCCCGCGGACGCGACCGGATCCTTTCCATGCTAGAACAGTTGCATGCAGAGCAGCACACAACAATTGTGATGGTCTCTCACAGCATGGATGACATGGCTCGTCTGGCTACCCGCCTGATTGTTATGGCAGAAGGAAAAATACTCGCCACCGGTACCCCGCGTGAAATCTTTTCGCAGGAGAAAATGATGATGTCCGCCGGTCTGGGTGTTCCGCAGGTTGCCAGTCTCTGCAGTACACTGCGTGCAAAAGGTTTTGATCTTCCGCCGGATCTATATCGTCCGGAAGAACTGAAAGAACATATCCTTCAGCTTTGGAAGAATAAAAACAAAATGAATCTCTCCGGAAAGGAGGGATCGCCGTGCTGAACAACATTACCATGGGTCAGTATTACCCCGTAGACAGCACCGTACACCGCCTTGATCCCCGCATGAAACTGATCCTAACGATCATTTTCATCGTTGCGGTTTTTATGTCCCACTCCTTTGTCGGATATATCCTCCTTCTTGGATTTTTGTTCTTTGCCTGTAAAATGTCTAAAGTGCCCTTTAAGCTTCTGCTGAAAGGCCTTAGACCGTTACGGATGATTATCATCCTCACCTTCCTCCTCAATCTGTTTTTCACGTCCGGAGAGGATCTGTGGGTTTCTTTCTGGATCGTCCGGATTTACCGGGAAGGCTTCATGCAGGCAGTCTTTTATTCCCTTCGCCTGATTTTTCTTGTAGCCGGTACTTCCCTGCTGACGCTCACCACATCGCCTGTCGCTCTCTCCGATGGAATTGAGATGCTGATGTCGCCGTTGAAAAAAATCCATTTTCCGGCACATGAACTGGCCATGATGATGACAATAGCACTGCGTTTTATTCCGACACTCCTGGAAGAAACGGACAAAATCATGAAGGCCCAGACAGCCCGTGGTGCAGATTTTGAAAGCGGCAATCTGCTCGTTCGCGCAAAAGCAATGGTTCCATTGCTTGTCCCGCTTTTTGTCAGCGCGTTCCGCCGGGCCGGCGACCTGGCCATGGCAATGGAAAGCCGCTGCTACCACGGCGGTGAAGGACGGACACGCCTGCGTGTATTGAAAACCACACGGAATGACTGGATCGCCCTTGGAATTGTCACACTTCTTTTGGCGCTCATCATTCTGGAAGGTATCTACCTGAAGGGAGTATTGTTTTGAAGCGTATTCTCCTGACTGTTGAATATGACGGAACTGCATATGCCGGCTGGCAGCGCCAGTTGAATGGCCTGGCAGTCCAGCAGGTGCTTGAAGAAGCGCTGTCTGAAGCCTGTGCACATCCGGTTACCGTCACCGGTTCCTCACGGACTGACGCCGGTGTTCATGCAAAAATGCAGATGGTGCATTTTGATACCGGATGTACAATTCCACCTGATAAATTCCCTTTTGTGCTGAATAATCTTCTTCCTCCGGATATCCGGGTGCAAAAAGCACGGGAAGTTCCTCCGGATTTCCATGCACGTTTCCTGACTTCCGGAAAAACCTATACTTACCGCATCCTGAACAACCGTCACGGCAGTGCTCTTCTGCGGAACACCCACTGGCACGTTCCGGTTCCGCTGGATGTTTCCGCCATGAAACAGGCTCTTTCTTTTCTGCCCGGCACTCATGATTTTGCTGCCTTTCAGGCTGCCGGCGGCACTGCCCGAACCACTGTACGAACCGTTGACCGGGTGGAACTGACTGCCGATGGTCCTGTCCTGACACTGACCATCAGTGGCAATGCGTTTCTGTATAATATGGTCCGTATCATTGTCGGTACGCTGGAAGAAGTCGGCCTCCACAAACGGAATACTGATGCTTTTGCCCGTGCCTTTGTCTCCATGGATCGCCTGGATCTTGGTATGACTGCACCGTCCTGCGGTCTGGAACTTTCTGAAGTCCGTTACCCAGACAAGGCTTTCACCGATCCTGATTCCATCCGGTGGCATCGTGAGGAGGAAGAATAAAATGCTTCGACTTTCCAATCTTGCTCTTTCGCCGGATTATACGGAAACGGATCTGCGGAATATCATCCTCAGGAAATGCGGTATCACTCCGGATCAGCTCCTTTCCTTTTCCATTGCCCGCCGTTCTGTGGATGCCCGGAACCGCAATGATGTACGTATTATCCTTACCGTTTTTATAAAAGTCAAAAATGAACAGGTACTCCAGAAAAAGTGCCGTTTCCTGTCTCCGGTTTCCGGTGTCCCTGCTTTTTCTGTTCCCGAATCTCATTTTTCATTTCCGCCTCTGGTCGTAGGAGCCGGCCCCGCCGGTCTTTTTGCCGCCCTCACTTTGGCTCGTTCCGGTGCAGCACCGGTTCTGATTGAGCGCGGACGTCCGGTAGAAAAGCGGACACAGGATGTAGAGAAAATGTCCCTGGACGGTCTTCTTGATCCTGAATCCAATGTACAGTTCGGAGAAGGCGGTGCCGGTGCATTTTCAGACGGCAAGCTTACCTGCGGCATCAAGTCCCCGCATCTCCGTACCGTTCTGGATACCTTTGTGGCCCACGGCGCCCCGGAATCCATTCTGGTGGATTCCATGCCGCATATCGGCACAGACCGTCTCAAAGGAGTTGTCGCTTCTATCCGGCAGGAAATTCTTTCCCTCGGAGGTACTGTGCTTTTTGGGACCCGGCTGGAAGAACTTCTGATCCGCGGCGGTCACCTGGAAGGAGCAATCCTGTCCTGCGCCGGAGAAAAACGTGAATTCCGTACAGATACAGTCCTGCTTTGTATAGGTCATTCTGCCCGTGATACAGTCCAGTCACTTTTTTCACAGGGAATTCGCATGGTACAGAAGCCCTTTGCCATCGGGGTCCGGATTGAACACCCGCGCGTTTTTATCGACCGTGCGCAATACGGCTCTTTTGCCGGCCATCCCGCACTGGGCGCGGCTTCCTACAAACTGGTCTGCCACACTCCGGACAGAAGGGGCGTCTATACTTTCTGCATGTGTCCCGGCGGTCATGTAATTGCTGCAGCCTCCCAGCCGGGTGGTGTGGTCGTCAATGGCATGAGTTATCATGCCCGTGATGCAGAAAACAGCAATTCTGCCCTCCTGGTCGGTATCCATACCGAGGATTTCAATGATGACCATCCTTTGGCCGGCATAGTGCTTCAGCGTCAGATCGAAAAAGCTGCTTTCCGTGCAGGCGGCGGTAATTTCCGGGCTCCTGCCCAGCGTGTGGAGGATTTCCTCTCTGATCGTGCCACCACTGCATTCGGCAGTGTCAATCCTTCTTACTGCCCCGGTGTTATTCCCGCGGATCTGCGCGCTGTCCTGCCGGATTATGTTATACAGGATCTGAAAAAAGGATTAAGGTCCATGAATACCCAGCTGACCGGCTTTGCCATGCCTGATGCTGTTCTCACCGCTCCGGAAACACGATCCTCTTCTCCTGTCCGCGTCCTTCGGAATGACAGCGGCGAATCTGAATCCATTTCCGGTCTCTTCCCCGTCGGCGAAGGTGCCGGTTACGCCGGCGGCATTGTTTCTGCAGGTATAGACGGAATTACCGCCGCCCTGAAAGCCTTGGATAAAAGTTCCCTGTTATAAAAAGAGCCTTTGTAAGGCTCTTTTTCATATGTGAGAAACTGAATATCAGTATCCAAGCCACTGCCTGGAAATCTGTATGGCTTCCTCCTTGGTGTAAAGGCTCAGTGTAAGCCGGTGCGGTGCACAGATTACCATGTTCCACAGCAGCCGGTCTTTCATGTTTTCCAATGTCACTTCACCTTCCGCAATACAGTCATGTCCTTCGCAGTCTGCTTCGATCATACAGAATCCTTCCGGGGTCATCAGGATTACATTTAACCATTCACTGCCATCGTCGAGCTTCTGTCGTATCGTCCGGGTCACCTCCCCTTCGATCGGCAACGCAAGGAAACCTTGCTCATTTGCAGACTGCAGCAGGATGTAGCCCGGTGCCGGATCCGATTCCCGAACCTGTATCAGCAGTGTCAGCGGCTCTTCCGTTTTTTCCGCCGAATCCGGTTGTTCCAGCGTGATCCAGTTTTCTCCTTCCTCCATGTATTTTCCGAGTCCGGAAGTTCCGGCCGCGCTGCGGTCACGGTTGATAAAAAGGGCTTCCACCCCGTCCATGCTTTCAATCAGTCTGCTGCCTTTTTCGGTACCCAGGGCAAAGACTGCCGTGGAGAGCGCGTCTCCCATCAGGGAACTGTCAGAGAAAATTGTTACGGATGCCAGCTCATTCTGTACCGGCCATCCGGTCTCACTCGAAAGGATATGATGATATGTCACTCCGTCTACAGTGAACCCCCGCTCATAAATTCCGCTGGTCACAGTAGACCCTCCGTAATTCAGTGAAACCATCATCGTCTTTCCTGTCGGCTCGTCAATATCCTGAATACCCACTTTCCAGGGCGAACCGTCTGGTTTCAGGCCGATCGCCACAATATTACCCCCAAAGGAAAGGATCGCACTGGTGATGCCTGCAGCCTCCAGTTTTGCCTTGACTGCGTCTGCGATATATCCCTTTGCAATACCTCCAAGGTCGATCATCATTCCAGCCGGCAGTGTAACATTGTTTCCTTCAATCTGAATCTGCCGGAAATCCACCAGGCGCGCTGCCTGCTCTATCGTTGCCGATTCAGGAATAATCTGGCTTCCGGACGTGAAATCCCACAGAACGGAAACCGGAGCAATGGTAATATCAAAAGCACCATCAGATACTTCGCTGATTTTGACGGCAGTGCGCAGGATTTCAGCCGTTTCTTCGGATACGGTCACTGTATTTCCTTCTGCGTGGTTAATATTCCATACATCACTGCCTTCAACCGTTCGGCTCAGCATTTTTTCGTATTCACCGCAGTATTCCAGTCCCTTATCCAGCAATTCCGGCTGGTCTGTATAGGCAGTCAGCGTGATGACTGTATCCAGGTAGTAACCGACTCTGGTCTGTTTGGGAAGATCGGATGCTTTCGCATGCCGATAACCGCATCCACCCATCACCAGTGTCATCACAATCAGCGCAGCCATTGTCCGTAAAAAGCTATTTCTTTTTTTCATTTCTTCTGTCCCTCCGGTTTATCCGGATTCATATGCAGCGCACGGAATACACGCTCCGCAACGATACCGGTCAGCGTTCCTACCGCGGCGCCTATACCAACCAGTACGGGCAGGTAAGTCGATAAAAGCTGTGGAGTGCGCAGCACGATACTGGCAGCCAGTACCTGTCCGATATTATGCGCAATCGCCCCGGCGATGGAAGTCCCGGGAACGCCACGGATCTTTCCCTTCCGGATCGCGATCCATGCGGCAACACACACAGCACAGGCCACACCGATCAAGATGACGATCCAGAGCCGTTGTCCGCCTGGATGTGGGTTTTGAATCAGCAGCATGGTTTCTGCTCCTGCCGCAAGGATACCGGCGCACAATGCGCCGCTTTCCGGTTTGCGCCGGATCAGCAGCATCACCAGCAGGCTCAGGATACCACCGGAAAGGCTGTAAAGAATTGCTGTCAGGCTGCCGAAAATCAGGCCGGAAAGAATAACCTTCGCCAGCATCAGGAATACTGCGCTTTGCCAGTCCATCAGGTAGACTGCATATAGCAGTACCGTATTTGCAAGACCCAGTTTAATCCCAGGAGCTGCGCCGCCCAGCAGTGCCGTAAGGGGAATCGCCCGGTCCAGCAGACCGAGCACCAGCGCCAAAGCTGTCAGCAGACCAAACCGTGCCACTTTCTGTGTCGCTGTATGCATTGCGTTTCCCCTCCTCTCTTTTTTCATCATATCATAAATTGTTTCTGTCCGCTCAAATAAATTTTGTATACAAATGCCCTTTTTCAGGCCCAAAATTGATGAAATGCTTATGCGGCAAGGAGTAAAAGGTACGAACAATTTTTTGCCAATTTCAGGAAAACCGGTTGACGCAAACGTTTGCTGAAGCGTAAAATAATTTTCGGTCCGGGCGCTGGTCATTGCCCGTATCAATAACAATTTGAAAGGGTGAAGAATCCCATGAAAAAACTGGTTTCTCTTCTCCTGTGCATTTGCCTCGTTCTGGGCTGCGTAGCCTTCGCTTCCGCTGAAGGCTATGTACCCGGCACATACGAAGCAACGGCCCAGGGCTTTGGCGGCGACGTCAAAGTAATCATCGAGGTCGATGAAAACGGTATCAAAGGTGTCAAAATCGAGGGTGCTGCCGAAACGCCCACTGTCGGCGGCGCTGCGATTCCTGATCTGGAAAAGCAGATCATTGATGCGAAGTCTGCTGAAATTGACGGCGTTGCCGGTGCCACCATTACCAGCACAGCCGTGAAGGAAGCCGCTGCCAAGGCGATCACTCTGGCTTCCGGTGCTGAAGCACCCGCTAAAGAGCCCGTTGCCCTGGCCTTTACAGCCGGCGACTATGAGGTGACGACGGATGGCTACAACGGCCCGGTCACTTTCAAAGTTTCCTTCTCTGACACTGCCCTGACCGGTGTTGAAATCGTTTCTTCCATGGAAACCGCGCATGTTGGTACGCCCGCCTTCACTTATATGATTCCGGACATGATCGAAGCCAACGGTTCCGGTGTGGACGGCGTTTCCGGCGCCACTTTCTCCGGCCGCGCCCTGCGCAATGCAGTGAACCAGGCTGCAGAAAAAGCCGGCTGCACCGATCTGGAAGCCTTCAAGGCTGCCAAGGTTGAACATTCTGCCCAGGCTCCTATTGAAAAGACCGTTGACATCGTCGTGGTCGGTGCCGGCGGCGCCGGTATAGCTGCGGCTGCCCAGGCGGTCCAGAACGGCGATACCGTCCTGGTTCTCGAAAAGAACGCTGAAGTTGGCGGCAACACACTGGTTTCCGGCGGTCAGTTCCAGTCCGTTATGCCCTACCTGGTATGGGATAAGAACGATCCGGATGCCGAGACCGGCGTCTACGGCCGCGACAGTCAGACTTACAACAAAGTCAAGTCCGTAAAAGGCTGCATCAACGAACTCAAGATGATCCTTGACTGGAGCGAAGAGCCCTTTGATGAGGAATACTACAAGACCCATGAGTTCGTCGCTGGTGACGCTGTTGAGCTGAGCAAACACGGCGTACATGCCGAATACCTTCCCATCTTGCAGGAGCTGAAGAAAGAAATCCAAGCTTATTTGGACTGGGCACAGCCCAAGCTCGATGCGGGCATCGATGAAAGCCAGCTGACTCTGTTCTCAACCATCAACCTGCACATTTTCCAGACTTATTATGGCGGCCTACGCCAGAGCGCTGACAAGTCTCAGTGGATTTACGGCAACCTGGATCTGGTCAAACAATTTGTTGAAGACGGCCAGGGTCTGAAAGAGTGGCTGGAAGACATGGGCGCTCACTTCATTGAAGATACCCAACCCACCCTGATCGGCGCGCTGTGGTATCGTGAAAATGAGTACCTGCCGCAGGATGGCAACTGGGGTACCTATTTTATCGGTCCAGTAGCCACCATCGGCGAAAACAACATCATGTTGCGCACCACCGCAACCGAACTGATTGTCGAGGACGGCAAGGTCACTGGTGTGAAAGCTGTTCAGTTTGATGGTACCGAAGTCACAGCTCACGCATCCAAGGGTGTTGTACTTGCCACCGGCGGTTATGCTGCCAACATCGACATGGTACTTGAGAACAACGTTTATTGGGACACCGCTTATCTGACTACTTCCACCAAGACCACCAACCGGTCGTCTCAAGTGGGCGACGGAATCACCATGGCTGAAAAAGCCGGCGCTTCTTCCACTGGCCTTGGCTTCACTCAGCTGATGCCTATCTCCTGGGTGGATAACGGCAACCTGGCCTTCGGTGGCGGCAACTATGCCTGCTGGATCAACCCGACCACTGGTAAGCGCTTCGTGGATGAAGGTTCCGAGCGTGACGTGCTGTCCCTGGCTGAGTTTAGGAATGGCATCGTGAAAAACAATACCCCCGGCGTCTTCATCGAATTCTACAATGCTGAGCAGAAGATCCCCGGACCGCCCACCGCCCAGCTGCAATCGACTGACTATGCCGGCCGTTACTACCACATCAAGGGCACCGTGGAAGAGCTGACCAAACTGTTCGCGGATCCTGAATTTGCCGGTGTTTCTGCGGATCCCTCTGTAGTGCTGGAAACCATCAAGGCTTATGACCAGGCGGTTATGGGCAACGGTGAATTCCCGGATGTCGGCAAGGGCATCGCTTCCCGCACGATCGGTAACGTTGAGAAGAGCGAAGATGGCAAGTACCTCCCGGATACCTATGACCTGGAAGGCACGGATCTGATCGTCCGTCTGATGGCTCCCTCTACGCACCACACAATGGGCGGTATCGTAGTGGACACTAAGCGTCATGTGCTTAATGCTGAAGGCGAAATCATCCCCGGCCTCTATGCTGCGGGTGAAGTCACCGGCGGTATCCACGGCGGCAACCGTCTGGGCGGTAACGCCATCGTCGAAATCTTTGTTTCCGGCCGTACCGCCGCCAACGCGATCGACGAGGATAACAAGTAATACTCCAGTCATAACAAAGACCCGCTGCACTTGCGCAGCGGGTCTTTTATAATTCATTTGATATCGAAATCTGATTTCCGATCCGTCTTTATGGATTGCTCTCAAATAATTCCATCGCTTTATCTTCAAATCCGATTGTTACCAGTTCAGCAAGATGCTCCGCTTCGCAGGGAACCTGCTTCACAGTGATGTTCGCGGGATCACAGCTTTCCGTCTTCAGCGGTTCATCTTCATGAGCCGTAAAAATATATGCACCGTTCCATATGGATGTATTTGCATATGTATTACATGTATTGCACATTGTCACATCCGGTGAGATCATGACATCGAAGGCCTGAAGTGAACCGTTCCTTGTGTCCACGGAAACGGTATAATCATCATCCGTCGGAAGAATCACGATGGCAGTGCTCGATTTGCTTTGCACCCAGCCTGCAGCATCATCGTCTGTTTTCTTCACAGTTCCGTACTTAAGTGTCCATTTGATTTCACCGTCACGGGATACTGTCAGGGCTTCACAGTCACCAATGAATATAATCCTTTCTTTTTGTGCAGGACGGAATACCTTTTCGTCTGATAGTGCAGAAAATACCCATGTGATGTAAGTGGAAGGCTTATGTTCCCGTACAATGTTAACAAACGCAGATTCATTCGGATCCCAATATCCGTCCCGTATATCGTCACTGTTTCCGATTCCTGTAAACCGGAAGAGCAGATAACTGCTCAGTTGTCCCAGTGTGGACATCAGGAATTTCCGGTCTTCCGGAATTTGTATGCCTGTCAGGCCATACAGTGCACCCGGTAGAAGGCTTGCGACAGACTCGTTTTCATTCCATGTGCTGTTTGTTTCAAACATCCTGTTCAGGAATTGTTCCTCATATTCTTCTGCTTCAGGAAAAACCCGAGCCATAAATCCAATAAAAAGGCGTAGCATCAGGTTATTTTCAGGATTGACAATCAGATCTTTTCCATACAGCTTCCGGGATGTTTCTGAAGCAATGTTCCTCATTTCAGCAAAATCCGTAACGGTTTCCATGGAAGGAAGAAACAGATCTTTTCCATTCCTTTCATATCCATACGTCTGCATCGGAATCTGCGGTATACAATCCTGTGTCCCAATGATATTGAAAATTCCCGGATATGCTTTCGGATCCTTAGTCACCCGTGGGCATGCAAACAGATATGCGTATACCGCATCATAATTCCCCGAAGCAATCCAGTCCGATGCTGCAAGATTCCCGATCGCGGCAGAACGGGAGAAGCCGGATATCCAGATACGTACCGGTCCATCTGCCGGAAATCTGGCCAGATATGCATCCAGTTCATCTTCCAGGATCCTGGCAGCACGCCTGAAGCCGGCATGTACAGTCCCTTCTCCGAGATCAAGGTTGCCAGCCCATTCCTTCCCATAACCGAAACCGCGTGCAGCCACTGCAATCAGAGTAATTTCACCGATTTTCCTATGGGCAATCACTCCGGCCAGTGAATCTGCGCTCCTTGGAATATCATATCCAAATGCGTGGATGTCTTTAAATCCGGCACCGCTGAGATATGTTTCATACTGCAGTTCCAGTCCGGTTTTCTCATTATTGCTGAAAGCAGAAACTGTCAGTCCGAGTGACCCTTTTGCCAGTTCACGGTTAAAGATTTCCGCGGGAGATGTAAACCATTCATCTGCATAAGGAAATTTCCACCCGGAAATTATGCTGTCACCGGGTTCGGAAAAATCAACAGCAATTTGCATTTCACGGTCCGCGAAAGCAGGCGGAAAAAGGTTCCCTGTCACCAGGACAAGAAGAATCAGAAACAAAATCAATCTTTTCATTCTTATATGTGTCCTGTCCTGAATCGTTCATAATCTGGCTGATCCGTATTTTACATCAGAATCAGTTTTTCAAGCACGTCTGTCATTTTTTCCATGGACTGAACCGGAATCAGTTCCTTCCGGCTGTGATAATTATACCCGCCTGTGGACAGGTTGGGACATGGCAACCCCATGAAGGACAGTCTCGCTCCGTCTGTTCCGCCCCGGATCGGTTTGATGATCGGATCCACACCACAGTTCCGGAAAGCCTTCTCTGCCCGTTCCAGAATCTCAGGATGTTTCTCCACAATTTCCTTCATGTTCCGGTAAGAATCCTGCAGGAGTATTTCAACAGTTCCCGCCCCATACTTCTCATTCAGGTATGAGCTGATCCTTTTGACGGTTTCTTTCTTTTCATTGAACTTGTCCGTGTCATGATCCCGCAGGATATATTTCAATTCAGCCATTTCCTCATTACCATGCATTCCTGTAAGATGATAGAAACCCTCATATTTTTCTGTATGTTCCGGTCGCTCACTGGGTGGAAGCATGCCGGCAAACTCCATAGCAATCAGGGCCGCGTTCTTCATCTGGTTTTTGGCGGAACCCGGATGAATACTGATTCCCTTTACGATTATGCGGCAGGAGGCAGCATTGAAACATTCGTATTCCAGTTCTCCCAGTTCATCACCGTCAACAGTATAGGCAAAGTCTGCACCAAATCGTTTCACATTGAACCGGTCTGCACCATGGCCTATTTCTTCATCAGGGGTAAACGCGATACAAATTTTCCCGTGATTCGGAGAGTCAGCACGACACATCCGTTCGCACAGAGTCATAATTTCCGCTATACCGGCTTTATCATCTGCGCCAAGAACAGAATTACCGTCTGTCACAACCAGATCTTTTCCTTCCAGTGTTTTCAGAAATTCAAATCCGTCTATCACGGTTCCGTTCTTTAACATAATCGCATTTCCGTCAAAGTTCAGGATCATCTGCGGATCGGTGGGACCTTTTACTGCATCGGATGTGTCCATATGAGCGATCAATCCGATAGCCGGTTTATCTGTTGTTCCTTTCGGCGGTATAGTTGCATAAACATATCCGTCCGCATCCATTTCCGCATCTGCTATTCCCATTTCCCGCAGTTCTTCAGCAAGAAGAGCTCCGAGTTTCTTCTGGCCGGGCGTGGATGGACAGCACTCATTTTCTTCGCAGGATGTTGTTTCGATTTTAACATATTTCAGAAACCTGTCCAGGACTGTCATTTGACATCTCCTCCTTTTTTGTCCAAAAGGGCTGGCTGCAAACACAGCCAGCCCCGGGACTTTTTCAGGATTATTCTTCTTCGTCCTCTTCAATTTTGGCATTCGCAATGATCTTCTGTGCTTCAACCTGCGGAACTTCCTCATACCGTTCAAACTTCATGGAGAAGGAACCTCTCGCCTGTGTCATGGAGCGAAGATCTGTTGCGTATTTGAACATTTCGGCAAGCGGAGCTTCGGCTTCCAGCTGCTGCATACCGTTCACCTGGTTCATACCCATGATCCGGCCGCGGCGCTTATTCATATCGCCCATAATATCGCCCATATATTCATTGGGAACCAGTACTTCAACGTGCATGATCGGCTCAAGCAGCACGGGGCTCGCATCCATACAGCCCTTCTTGTAGGCGATGCGGGCTGCTGTCTTGAAGGCCATTTCGGAAGAGTCTACAGGGTGGTAGCTTCCGTCATAGAGTTTGGCGTGCAGGTGTACCATCGGATAACCGGCCAGAACACCCTTCACGATGTTTTCGCGCAATCCCTTTTCTACACTGGGGATAAAGTTCCTCGGAACCACACCGCCCACAACTGCATCTTCAAACTCGAAATCTGCATCACTATCGGTAATGGGACTGAATTCAATCCATACATCACCGAACTGGCCGTGACCGCCGGTCTGCTTTTTATGGCGTCCCTGGACTTTGACGGTCTTGCGGATGGTTTCACGATACGGAATCTTAGGATCCTGCAGAACGGCGTTGGCACCAAACTTGGAAGCCAGCTTGTTCTTGATCACGTCCAGATGCATTTCACCCTGTCCGCTCAGTTCTGTCTCAGTGGTTTCCGCATTCTTTTCAATTCTGATGGAGGGATCTTCTTCCGCCAGACGGTTCAGGCCGCTGAAGACCTTGTCTTCTTCACCCTGCTTTGCAGCAAACACAGCTTTGGAAATGCAGGGAGCCGGGAACTCAATTTCAGGATAAAGAATCGGGTTGTTCGGGTCACAGAGCGTATCGCCGGTGGAAGTAATCTGAAGCTTTGCGAGAGCGCCAAGGTCACCCGCATGCAGCTTTTCGACATTGCTCTGTTTATTCCCCTTCATGGAGAAAAGACCGCCTGCTTTTTCCGTCTTCTCCTTGTTGGCATTGTACAGGGGCGTTGCGCCGCTCAGCGTACCGGAGAAAACGCGCACCAGACTCATCTTTCCGACGAACGGGTCAGCAATGGTTTTGAATACCAGAGCGGAGAAAGGTTCTTCATCTTTGCAGGCACGCTCAATTTCATCGCCGGTCTTCGGATTCTTGCCCTTCTGCGCCAGACCTTCATGGCCGGGAGAAGGAAGATATTTCGCAATCAGGTCCAGCGTGCGGGCAATGCCGACACCGGTCAGCGCGGAACATGCAACGACGGGAACGATACTTCCGTCTTTCATGCCCTTGATAAAACCGGCCATAACATCTTCATGGCTGAGCTCGCCGTTCTCAAAGAACTTTTCCATCAGTTCTTCATCTGCGGAAGCAGCCTGTTCCGTCAGATTCTCATATGCCTCATTGACTTCGCTTTCCAGCTCGGCGGGCATCGGAACTTCCACACTTTTTTTATAGGATCCTTCGTAGGCTTTCTTCTCGAGAACATTCACAACGCCTTTGAACCCGGCACCCTGTCCAAGCGGAAGCAGAATCGGCACTACGCTGGGGCCATACTTCTCGCGGAGCTGGGCAACAACCTTTTCAAAGTTTGCATGTTCACGGTCCATCTGGTTCACAATGAACATGCGGCCTAGTCCTGCCTTGCCGGCATTGTCCCAGGCTTTTTCTGCACCGACACTCAGGCCGTTCACGCCGCCGACCACGATCACCGCGGTCTCGATCACGCGGAGGGGTCCCATCTGCTCGCCGATAAAGTCAAAGTAACCGGGAACATCGATTACATTGATAACCTTGCCTCCCCACGGAATAGGAGCATAGCTGGCGCTGATGGAAAAACCGCGCTTTTTCTCTTCGGGATCAAAGTCGGAAACGGTACTTCCGTCTTCAACTTTTCCCTGACGGTCAATCATTCCGGCAGCAAAGAGCATCGCCTCGGTCAGCGTGGTTTTGCCCTCGCTGCCATGCCCCATGAGGGCGATATTCCGAATGTTTCCGGTGGTGAATTCAGCCATTGTAGATTCCTCCATGTCGTTTTTTAACAAATATCATCCCCCATCGGGGGAATCATATGCCATATCAAAATCTATTATATCATATTCAGGCGTTCTTGAAAAGAAATTTGTTGTGTTTTTTGCGTGATCTGGGAAGAATTATTCCGAAACGTCCCTTTTCAGAAGCCTTCGCATCTTTCCGATGTCTTCAGGATTCCCGCTGGTTTCCAGTTCAACCTTTCCTTCTCCGTGCTCTTTCAGCAGATGGTTCTTGGCCAGCACACGCTTCAGCTGTCTTGCTGTCCCGTCACTGCCTTCTGTAATGACAATGTTTTCCGGCAGCATTCTCCGGATCATACCCTTCAGGAATACATAGTGGGTACATCCCAGCACAACTGCATCCACTTTTTTCAGGTCGTACAGCGCAAAAACCTCTTCCAGGTATTTTTTCGCGCCGTTCCAGTTCTCCTGCTCCACCAACTCCATCAGTCCTGCGCAGGGCACACGCACAGCACCTTCTCCGTATTTTTCCATCAACAGGTTGAATTTTTCCTGGTGCAGAGCCAGCGGCGTGGCAAGGACCAGAATATCCCCGTCCTTCCGTACTTCAGACGCCGGTTTCAGCGCCGGCTCCATTCCGATAACCGGAATCGTCAATTCCTTGCGCAGCGTAAAGGCCGCGGCACCGGTAGCTGTATTGCAGGCGATCACAAGCGCCTTGATTTTGCGTTTCATCAGGCGGTCCGTCACTTCACGTACGCACGCAATGACTTCTTCCGTTTCCTTTGTGCCGTAGGGTGCGTTTGCCGTATCGCCATAGTAAATAAAATGTTCCTGCGGAAGCGTACGAATCATTGCCTGGAGCGCACTGATGCCTCCAACGCCACTGTCGAATACCCCGATCGGATGTTCTTCCTGGTTCATAGAACGCTCCTGCTTTTTTCTGTCTTTCATCGGCGCATTTTACCATTTTCCCCTTAGGTTGTAAAGTTTTGCTGTTCGGCATCTGCCTTGCATCCCTTCTTTTTTCCTTTATCCCGTGTTATAATCTTTTATCCGGAAACCGGTTCTCCGGAATAATAATGGAAAGTAGAAACGTTATATGGTAGAGCTGATACTTCCCGGCGATGTGATTCGCACCCGCAAACCTCATCCATGCGGTGGAGATGAATGGACTGTCCTGCGGACCGGGGCAGATATACGGATCCGCTGCAACACCTGCAGCCGTCTGGTCATGTTGGACCGGGAGACCTTCCTGAAGCGCCGGAAGGCACTTGTCTTCCGTCCGGATCCGCATACAGACACGCCGTCCTCCCCGTAAATCTTGCCAATACTTCCGTTGCTATGCTATAATTTTTAGGTTAATGAAGCCGTGAATCATGATTGATGAACGATATTCATGGATCTCCTCAGGATCCTGGAAAGGCCGGTGACCTCCTTGCGTAAAGTCTTTTTTCTGATTGTTGCAGTGTTGCTTCTGGCTGTCTGTGTTTCCGCGCTCGCGGATACGGATTATTCCCTGTCTCCCTGCCCGGCCCAGCTGACGCTGAAGGACAAGAGAACCGTCATTACGTCTTCGGATCTTGAAAAGCATCCTGAACTTTTGACCGCAATGGGCATGACAAAAGATGAAGCCCTTTCCGACTGGCAGGCGCGCGGCGTTGTGCTGCAGGCATGGAGTGAACTCAAAACACGTTATACCTGTATTGAAATCACCGTTGTCCAGGATGATGAAGCAAAACAGTACGTTGATCTTGTTCATCTGGAAGATAAATCCACGTGGGCTGCATATGAAGCATCCTGCAAAAAAAGTGAGACACTGGCGTCTCTTGGCTATACTTTTCAGACGCTTGGTTCAACCGCCAAAGCACTTCAAAAGCCGAACGGAAATCATTTCCTTCTGCTTAAATACAAGCGTTCCTATAACGGACAGGAATATCGCGGTTATATGGGCCGGACTGTGTACCGGGGCTATACCATCTGTGTCGATCTGAAATGTTTCAATCAGACACCTCCTGAAAGCGTTGCCAACGAAATCACGAATATCATGAAGACTTTTGTAAACAGTGAATCGGTTGCAGCAGCCGCTGCAGCAGCTGCTGAATCCACTGTCTCCGGGGAAAACAATACCATCCCTGCTGACAGCAACGATCCCCAGGCCAATGCTCCCGAATCCCTGATCACCATTACCGCTGCTCCGCCCGCGGAGACCAACACAAATGTTTTTACCGTGGAAGGAACTACGGTTCCCGGCACGCAGGTGATCGGGGTCCTTATGCGAATCGGAACGGATGAACCCATTAATTTCACGACCACATCCCATGAGAAAAAGGGCACTTTCAAAATGAAGGTGACCATTCCTGAATCGGAGGAAAATGTCTGGCTGTTTGCCCTGAACGTTTACAGTACCGAAGATCAGTTCCTCGCTGAAAAAGTATTCCCCTATATCACGTACAAAAAGACGCTGATTCCCGTTACCTTTGACAGCGCTGTCCCCGAATCCTTTGCAGGCGATGAGCTGACCATCGCCGGTACAACCGTAAAGAATGTGGAAATCCAGTGCCTGGTTACCATGAACGGCGGTGCCTACAACTGGAATAAAACAGTGAAAACCAATGGTACCGGCCGCTTTACCTTCAAGATTCCATTCTCTGATGAAGGCGAATACAACATTGTTCTCGCTTTTGCAAAGAAAGGATTGGATACCCACCGGGAGACGTTTTCAATTTCCCATATCCTGACGGATGAAGCCCGCCGCGTTCAGATCCGCAAATCATCGAAAACAGCCGGTTACAGCGTTCTCGTTTCCGGGATCGGCCAGTTTGTAGGACAGACCCTTCGTTTCAACAATCTCTATATCATTTCAGTGGAACAGGTTGGTGACCAGTGGATTGTGGTTGCCGCCGGACAGCAGGTATCTGACAATAAGTATAACCAGATCCTTTATTTCGTTTATGAATCTGATCCGGGATTTACCGCCGGTGACCGCCATACCCTTTACGGAAAATGTACCGGAATGTACAATCTGGAATCTGAGGAAACGGTGGAATCCTATCCCCAGTTTGATCTCCTGCTTTGGGATTGATTTTGACAGGCAAAAAAGCAGCGCGCGGAATCTTATTTGCGCGCGCTTTCGCATATCTCTTTCAGTCCGCACTCTTCGCACAGCGGGCGCTGGGCCTTGCATATCCGACGTCCGTGCCAGATCAGCCAGTGATGGGCATTCCCCCATTTTTCCCGGGGAATCAGTTTTGTCATCTGCCTTTCTGTTTCTTCCACCGTCTCAGCCCTGCACAGCCCGATCCGGTTACTGACCCGAAACACATGGGTATCCACAGCGAAAGCCGGAATACCGTAGGCATTGTAAAGAACAACGTTCGCGGTTTTCCGCCCGACACCCGGCAGCGCTGTCAGAGCTTCCATACTGTCAGGAACCACCCCGCCGTGTTCATCCCGGATTTTCCGGCAGGCAGCAATGATGTTGCCTGCCTTGCTTTTGAATCCGCAGCTTTTCACCATCGGATAAAGGTCTTCCTCTTTCGCATCGGCCATGGATACAGGGTCCGGATACCTGGAAAACACCGCCGGCGTCACCTTGTTTACCTGCTTATCCGTGCACTGTGCACTCAGCATGGTGGCCACCAGCATTTCATACGGATTGGAAAACACCAGCTCCGCCTTTGCCTCCGGATACATCTCCTCGAGGATTTTCAGGGCTTCTTCTTTTTTGGCTTTCGTCATGGATTCGTCTCTCCGTTCCATGTCATGGTCAGTTCCAGGGATATATGATCGCCGACCGGATTGGTTTCGCTGATGGTCCCTTTGTCCGTTACAGCAGTTCCTGTGCCGATACGCACCAATGTATCATCTTTCGAAGCTTTGGACTTGGAATAGCTGTTAAGTGTGGTCAACGTATAATTGTCAGCCTTCCGCTCATCGAATTTCTCCGTGTCAACCCGGTAAACCGCCAGCTCATAGGTCATTTCCTTTGCACCCACCTTTGACCGGGCACTTTCAATGACGGTAACAGTATTTTCCGCCTTCAGCGTCGGTTTTTCCGCCACTACCCATTCGTTCATGGCCTGGTTCTTCTTCAACCGCTCCTGTGTTGTGTAGTCAGCGCTGAAACTTTTTGTGTTATAATCGTAAATAAGATATCCGGTCAATGCTCCAATGCCGATTACAAGCATCGCACACAGCAGGGCGATATGACGTTTTGTAAAGTCCAGGGCTACCCTCCCTGCGGGATGGAATCCCGATCGGGCCAACGCAGGAATCATTGCCTTGAAAACGATCATCAGCAGCAGTCCTTCAATGGGCAGCATGATGATGTTCTTAACAATCCGGATCAGCACAAAAGGATGGTAGGTAGCCAGGTGCAGCACGTCCCTGTAATACAGCACCATGATCGGTTCATTCAGAAGGATGTTGATAAACAGGTTGACACATAATTTGGAAAGAATCAGCCGTAAAGGCGTGATATCCGTGCTGTAAAGGAAAAGAGCAAAGATAAAGGATCCGCCCATCTCCAGCAGAATAAACGGAAAGAAATATACACCGTTCGGTGCAATCAGGTATCCCAGTGAATCTGAAAGCGCACCGCTCAGCAGTCCTACAACCGGACCGTATACCATGGAGCCCAGCGCATTGATAATGAAACCGAATGAGATGTTCACATCTGTAGCCACCGGAATCCGCAGCGGTTTCATCGCAATCCGCAGGGCTAGGACCAGTGCCGCAAAAACAAGCATCCGTGTATTCTTCAGTTCGGAAAAAGCCTGCCGCCAGTATTCGGCGCAGAAAGGTGTGCGGAAATACTTCCGCTGGATCGTGCTTTTAGGCATGAAAAAAGCCTCCTTTCAAATCAAACCGTTCCGTTCAGAATGGATTTTGATTCGCAGAGGCTTCTGCCGAAAAGCAGCGGGATGCGCATTTTCCACCGCACGGCCCCCGGCCGCTTCGTTCCATGACAACTCCCCGTTCATGAACACTTTACGCGGAAAACGCTACTCTGCCTTTACGAATCAGGCAATAACCGTCCGTTCGGATCTTAATCCGGCCGGGTGGATTATTTTGCAATAATATATCCTTTCCTGCACAGCAGTTCCGCTGTCAGGATACCTCCGCCGGCGGCGCCGCGGATCGTATTATGGCTCAGGCACACAAACCGCCAGTCGAAGATTTTGTCTTCCCGCAGACGGCCGATGCTTACACCGAATCCATTCTGGAAATCCCGGTCCAGCCGCGTCTGCGGACGGCTCGGATCCTCAAAATACTGGAGGAAGGGCTTCGGTGCACTGGGCAGTTCCAGCCTTTGCGCTTCCGTCTCGTAGTTTGCCCAACGTTCAAGGATCTGTTCTTTGGTTACTTTTTTCGCAAACCTCACGGAAACCGCGGCCATATGACCGTCGCTTGCGGCAACCCGCAGACACTGCGCGCTGATGATGGGCTTTTCGGCGTTTACAATCACTTTTCCGTTACCCTTGTCTTCAACCTGGCCCCACAGCTTCAGCGGTTCATTCTCACTCTTCTCGTCTTCCCCTCCGATATAGGGAATCACATTATCCACCATTTCCGGCCAGGTCCTGAAAGTCTTTCCAGCACCGCTGATGGCCTGGTAGGTACATACACTGACCTCTGTAGGCTCAAAATCCATCAGTGGTGTCAGTGCCGGCACATAGCTCTGGATGGAGCAGTTGGGTTTCACGGCGATAAATCCGTATTTGCTGCCCAGCCGCTTCCGCTGGGTCTCAATCACTTCGAGATGAGAAGCATTGATTTCCGGCACGACCATGGGAACATCCTCGACGCCCCGGCAGGCACTGTTGTTACTGACGATCGGCACTTCATGCTTTGCGTAATTCTCTTCCAGCGCACGGATCTCATCTTTCTTCATATCCACCGCACAGAAGCAGAAATCCACCTTGGCGGCTACTGCGTCAATATCTGACGCATCCACGATCTCCATATCCTTTGCGTAGTCGGGAATCGGCCAGTCAAAAGCCCAGCGCTCGCCGACGGCTTCGCTGTATTTCTTCCCTGCGCTCCGGGCGGAAGCCGCCAGGCACGTCACCTTAAACCATGGATGATCTTTCAGCAGGGAAATGAAACGCTGGCCTACCATGCCGGTTGCACCGATGATACCTACACGATACTGATTCATATGATTCTCGACCTCCCATGTAAGCAAAAAGCCGCCTCCATCGACGGCAGGGCGGGATTCCCGCTTTGCTTGATGCATCTTATCATGTTGCCCCTTCCCCTGTCAACTTTATCCGGCCTTTCGTACAGGCAAAAAACAGGCAGGATTTTCCTCCTGTTATGTTGAAAATAGAAATAAAAATACCCTTCAATCCGGGAGGTTAATAAAATGAGAAGAATCGATAACTACCTGAAAAATGAAACGGATCAGCCTGTTCAGAACGGAAAAGTGCAGATTCCGCCTTTTGACAAGATGAGCCTGCATTTTGTCATTCCTCTTGTCAGTTTTTATGCTGTGATCGGCCTGCTGCTACTCCTTCTGAACGATTGGGTCACCAATGTTGCAGCCTGGGCCGTTGCAGCCGGATTGATACTCTTTGGAGGATGGTTCCTCCTGAGGTACATCCGTTCCGATATTAGAAAACGTCTTGCAGGCGCGGATATGGCCATGGGTCTTGTTCTGCTCCTGGCAGGAATTCTGCTGATCTGCAGTCCTTCCGATATGCGGGAAGTCTTCCCGAAAATCTGGGGTCTTAGTCTGATCTTCGGCGGATTCCTTAAGATACAGTATGCCTTTGATGAAAAGAGTGTCAAAGTACAGCGCTGGTGGATTATGCTCATCTTCTCCGCAGTTTCCCTGGCAATCGGCATCCTTGCCTTGCTGAACAAATCTGTTTTCGGTGATAATCAGCACACTGTCATCGGTATTTTCATGGTAGGCGAAGCCATCCTGGACCTGGTAACCTATTTCCTTCTCTCCCGCGGCATGAAACTTCATTCCCCTGCAGTTGCAAGCGTCCCTGCAGCTGCCTCTGATCCTGTTCCGGTTTCTGCTCCTGTCCCGCAGCCGGAGTCTGAATCCACCGTTTCGGAGGACGAATAATGAAAAACGAAGCCCTTCAACGTTTTGTCGATGAAGCGGAGCACATCGTTTTTTTCGGTGGCGCCGGTGTGTCCACGGAATCCGGTATTCCGGATTTTCGCAGTGTCGACGGGCTGTATAACCAGAAATACGACTATCCTCCGGAGCAGATTCTTTCACATACTTTTTTTATGCATCGGCCGGAGGAATTTTTCCGCTTTTACCGTGATAAAATGCTTCCTCTCGAAGCAAAGCCCAACGCTGCCCACCTGAAGCTTGCGGAATGGGAAAAAGCCGGCAGAATGACCGGTGTTGTCACCCAGAACATTGACGGTCTCCACCAGGCTGCCGGCAGCAGACTCGTTTTTGAGCTTCACGGCAGTATCCATCGTAATTACTGCATGAAGTGCCGAAAATTCTATCCCCCGGAATATATCCGTGACAGCCGCGATCCCGTTCCTGTCTGTTCCTGCGGCGGACGGATCAAACCGGATGTGGTTCTTTATGAAGAAGGGTTGGATAATGATGTAGTGGATGGTGCCATCCATGCTATCCGCTCTGCCGATCTCATGATTGTCGCCGGCACAAGTCTCACCGTGTATCCTGCCGCTGGCCTTCTACGCTATTTCCGCGGCAGGCGTCTTGTTCTGATTAACCGGGATGCCACAGCCATGGATGCGGAATGTGATCTTGTGCTTCATGAAAAAGTGGGCGAAATCCTCTCTTCCCTTTCCTGATTTTTCTCTTGACAAATCCTTCTCCCTTTTGTATGATTTGCATCCACACGCTTGCAGGATCAACAATCCGTAAGCCTCTGCGAATTCACTGATTCCGGCAGAGGCTTTTTGCTGTCCTTCCCGGAGAAAGGAAAACTAAATGAAATACTCAGTCACGCTCCCGGATCATCCGGCCGCACCGGAAGAGCATCTTCATCTGCAGCAAACCTGTGATGCCATCTCCCGTGAAATCGCGGAAGTGGAAGCCCTCACCGGCGCGAAAGCCGGTGTCCATATGGATGTGCAGATGAAGGAAGATCCGGATCAGCAGGAAGAAGTCACGATCCAGCTTTTCCGTCTACAGCTGGACCGTCTTCGACAGCTTTCCATGGCTGCCGGGCAGGCCTATTTTGCACGCTTGGATTTCACGCCTGCCGGAGCTTCTCCCGAAATCTGGTATCTCGGCCGCTGGGGAGTTCTGGATCCCCTCACCTTTGATTCGATCGTGGTGGACTGGAGGTCTCCCGTTGCCAATCTCTACTATTCCGGCCAGATCGGCCCTATGGACTATACCGCTCCGGACGGACGTGTCACCGGTGAGCTGACCCTGAAACGCATGCTTACCGTACGTGAACAGAATCTTATCAGTCTTTTCGACAGCGGCATTGTCTCCCAGGAAGCCTATCTGCAGGAAGTTCTCGGTTCTGTTTCAACCGACCGCCTCCGGGAAATCGTTACTACCATCCAGGCGGAACAGAATATTGTTATCCGCCATCCTCTGACGCAGAATCTCCTTGTACAGGGATCTGCCGGCTCCGGAAAGACCACCATTGCTCTTCACCGTATTGCTTATCTTCTTTACACTTTCCAGAAAACCCTGAAACCCGAAAACATGATGATTCTGGCACCCAACCCTCTCTTCCTGTCCTACATTTCACAGGTCCTGCCGGATCTTGGCGTCGAAAGGGTTGTCCAGACCACTTTTGAAAGCTGGTGCCGGGAAGCTATGGGGAGCCGCATGCCGAAAATACGGCGGGAGAGCCGTCTGGAGAAAAACCTCTCCCTGCCGACGGAAGACCGCCTTTCCGCTGGCCGTATTCTGCGTATGAAGGGATCCCTCACATTCATGGAGCAGCTGGAATCCTGGCTGGACAGGCTCCAGACCATTCTCCTCCCAGAGTACGGTTTTAAGATGGCCGGCGTTGTTCTCATGGACCGTAATGAACTTGAAACGGTTTTCCTCCGGGATCTGCGTCATTTTCCCCTGGAATCCCGCATCAGTGAACTGAAAAAGATTATTCGCCGCCGCCTTCAGTCGGCCGTTTCCGCACTTCGCGACCGTTATGCAGAGATGACCGAACAGTTGGTACAGCGTACAATTTCATCCATGCCCGAATCTCCGGTCCGCCAGCGTAAAATCAAAGAGCTTTATCTTGCCCGTGACCAGCGCTATGCTGAGATTGACGCCCGCTCCGAAGAATATATGCGCCATTATCGTGAACGATTCCCCGTTCTGGACCTGCTGTCCCTTTATCGTTCCTTTCTGGAGGAAACTGTTCCGGATCCGGCAGATCGGGAGCGTCTTCTCCCTGCCGACGGCACGCTGCGTTCCGAAGATCTTCCGGTTCTCCTGCTCCTGTGCCGTACGGTCTACGGGGTCAAAACCAAACCCATGAAACATATTGTCATCGACGAATGTCAGGACTTTTCCCCCTTCCAGATTGAGCTGCTGAAGCGCACAAATCCGGCAGCTACCTTCTCTCTCGTAGGTGATCTTTATCAGGGGATCCGCGCCGATGAAGGCATTCGAAGCTGGGAGGAATGGCAGCAGCCGATTTTCGCCAATCAGGCTGCCCTCAGCCAGCTAACCGTCAGCTACCGCAACACTGTGGAAATTATGGATTTGGCCCGCTCTGTTGCTGCCCGTTATCCAATCCAGGGAATCGTGGAAACCCGTCCTGTCCTTCGGCATGGTGAGAACCCCCGGATTGTCCCCACTGTGAACGATAAGGAACGTCTTTCCCTGATTGTTGACCAGATCCTCGCCTGGCAGCTGGAGGGCTTCCATTCCATTGCCCTCATCGAAAAAACAGAAAATCAGGCCCGGAAACTTTCCCGAGCTCTTCCGAACGAACTACATGCTCATCTTCTTTCCGAATCTGACGCTGAATACCGGGGCGGTGTACTCATTCTTTCCGCAAGTATTGCCAAAGGAATGGAATTTGACTGTGTCGGCATCTGCGATGCTTCTGCGGATAACTTTCCGGAGGATGAGTTCCTCTGCCGCATTCTTTATGTTCTTATGACCCGTCCGCTTCATCGTCTGACGCTTTGGTATAAAGGCATCCTCACACCTTTTCTGTCAGAAAAAGCATAATGTCTATTCTGTTTATTACATATATGTTTCATTTACATTTCATTTCTAAAATGATATAATACAATATCTTCGTTTTTGTATCGGCTTCCGTTTCCGGGAATCATTTGATTCCCATCATCGTTACTTATTCCGAAGCCGTTTTTATTCGAAGAGACAAATTGCTTTGAAGCAGCATTTGATTCCGAAGCAGTAATACTCTGTCCACTGCTGATTTCTGGAAAAGGAAGTGATTCCATGCCTGATTTGTCGAAAGTCACAGAACTTCTGCCCGATGTTGCTGACTATCTGGTTTATGGCGCCATTGCCGTTGTTACGCTGATTGGTTTATTTAAGTGTCTCCTGCCCCTCTGGCGTACCACAGCATCCCTTCGCTGCGCCATTTCCCGCCTTCAGGCGGAAGCCGGCCAGCCCACGGATAAACCCGTCTGGCAGCAATCCGGCTTTGTCGGCAAACGTCTCCGGGGCACCTGGCAGCGCTTCCTGCAAAATGCAGAACAGCTGGACCGTCGTGGTCTCCCCACCAATGTGGAAGACTATATCAATGATGACACGGTCACCCACGGACCCGGCAACGCCACCCTGGCTGAACTGATTCCGAACCTGCTCACCTCCCTCGGCATCCTGGGCACCTTCATGGGACTTTCCCGTGGACTTTCCTCCCTGAATTTCGGGGATTCAGAAAAATTGGTGGAAGGTATCCCTGTCCTCCTGGAAGGCATGCGGTTTGCCTTCGGCACTTCTGTTGCAGGTATCAGCTGCAGTATCGTTTTCAACATGCTGAACCGTATTTCCCAGGGATCTTCCTATCGGGCCATAGATGATTTTGTCACTTCCTTTACCCAGCTGGCTATGTCCCGTCCCCTGGATAATGACGTCCAGATGATCATCCAGAATCAGGACCGGAACTTTATGCTTCAGGGCATTAATGACACCCTGGTGGATCGGCTGGCAGACAATGTAGGACGCAGCATCACCCGTGCCATGACTCCCGTTTCCGATTCCATGGACCGCTTTATTATCGGTGCAACCCGGAATCAGATCGACGGTGTCAACCGGATTGTGGCCCGGTTTTTGGATGAAATGGACCGAAGTCTGGGAAATCAGTTCTCAGCTATGTCCGCTGCCATGGATGCCGTCACCCAGAATCAGATGATTGCTGCCCGCCAGACCGGAGAAACCGTTTCCTCTGCGCAGGGAATAGTGGATAATGCCCGTTCCCTGCAGGAGATGACCGGCCATATTCTTGATAAATTCGATGCCTATATGAGCGGCATCAATCAGGTTCGTGAGCATGATGAGAATTACGAAAAACGCACAGCTGAACTGCTGAACCGCATGCAGGAACAAAACAAACAGCTCACGGCCCTCATCGCCGATCTGGGAACAAAGATTTCTTCCCTCACTGCTAATACGGGCGATGGTTCCCTGAAGGAAATCTGCAAAGTTCTCAATACCATGGAATCCAGTGTAGGATCCATTTCCACAACACTTTCCGCCCTTGCGAAGGAGGCCTGATTATGGCGCGCCAACGCATTCATAACCGCCGTGCATCCCGCGGCGCGCAGGGCGGCCAGAGCTGGATCAGTTATTCCGATATGATGGCAGCCCTGCTGCTTATCTTCGTCCTGATCCTCACCTACAGCCTTTATCATTATTTCAGCATGCTTGAAACAAAAACCAAAGAGCTGAACAATGCCATTACCCTCAATATTGCACAGACGGAAGAGCTGAATGCAAAAGAACAGGCACTGATTATCATTCAGACTGACCTGGACAAACTGCAGGATACCCTCTCTGCCAAGGAAGAAGAACTGAATTCCACACAGGCAATCCTGATCGTCCGGGAAGAAGAACTTGAAAACGCAAAAGCCGCCCTCCTTGTCAAACAGCAGGCGCTTGATGAAGCCACCGCCAGGCTTGAGGAACAGCAGCTGGCTCTTGCAAGCCAGGCCCGACGAATCGATGATCTGATCGGTATCCGTACTACAATGATCAGGGATCTTTCCGCATCCCTATCCGCTGCTAACATGAAGGCAACCGTAGATCCAAACACCGGCGATATTGTACTGGATTCCTCTGTTTTCTTTGAGACCGGGAAATCCACTATCAAGGAGGAAGGTCAGGCCCTGCTGGACCGTTTCATTCCGGTTTACCTGGATGTTCTGCTGCGGGATAAATATGCAGATTATCTTGGCGAAATCATTATCGAAGGGCATACGGATTCCTCCGGTTCCTATCAGAGCAACCTGAAACTTTCACAGGATCGCGCCCTGCAGGTGGCCCTCTACTGCCTCAACATGCCGAACCTCACCCGCGCCCAGAAAACGAAACTCCAGGAGATTCTCACCGCCAAAGGCCGCAGCTATTCCGATCTCGTCTATGATGCCAACGGAAACGAGGATCCGGATGCTTCCCGCCGTGTTGAATTCAAGTTCAGCCTCAAGGATTCGGATATGATCGAAGAACTGAACCGCATCATGTCCGAACAGGACAGCAACTGACAGATATTTGTGGAGTGAATATGAAAGTATTTGCCATTATCCTGGTTATCATGGTTATCGCCGCCCTCGTCGGTGTTGGTTTCCTGTATTTCAACAGCACCCTGACGGCGACCTTTGCTTCAGTTATTGTTACAGATCCGGTCACGCAGCAGGATGCTTTCGATCAGCTGAAATCTTCCCTAGATGCAGAAACCTTTATCGGCACACGTTTCAGCACATCGATTTTGTCTTCCCCGGAGAATTATCTTTTTTATACCTGGACAGTTCATCTGGAAAACAAGTCCTTCCTTCCGGTGGATTCCATCGAAATCCAGATCACTCCCATGTCCGGAGATGTTCTGCTGTACGGTGACATTTCAGAACATATTCTTGCCCCCCACTCCTCAGCGGATCTTTCCGCTACTGTTCTCACATCCCGGGATATGCATTCCGTCCGGGAAGCCACTGTAACATGGTATGTTTGGGGCCTGCCTTTCTCTGCACGCCTTACGCTTGGTAAATAGTCCCTCGATGCATCTTGATCCGTATAAACAAAAGCACCGGCAAACCGCCGATGCTTTTTATGTACCCCAGGGAGCCGATGCTCTCGTTTTTTCACCCGCTATGTAAAGCAGGCTGGTGCCCTGCCGAATGACTCTGCCGTCCCCTGGCGTATAAAACGGGGGCATGGCATATCATCCTTTGGACCCGGGCTCCATTTTGTGAAATGTGGGGAAAACCGAAAAGCTGTCGCGAACCCCAGGAGAACTGTCTTAATTATACTGATTCCTTACCAGATCGTCAAGCATCTGGCATTGTATACATTGTATTCCTGTTTCAGTTATTGCAGCCGTTTTGCAATTTCCTCCAGAAATTCCCGACTGGTTACGGCTTTCGCATCTCCGTCATATAGCAGTGCAAGGTCTTTTGTCATGGTTCCGCTGTTGATTGTATCGAGCATGGCTTTTTCCAGCCGGTCCGCAAAGGCCTGCAGATCCTTCAGTTGGTCCAGTTCCCCGCGTTTGCGCAATGCCCCGCTCCAGGCGAAAATCGTTGCCACCGGATTGGTACTTGTTTCCTCACCTTTCAGGTAACGATAGTAGTGCCGGGTAACTGTTCCGTGAGCTGCCTCGTATTCATACTGTCCGCTGGGGCTTACCAGTACGGATGTCATCATTGCAAGAGATCCGAAAGCTGTTGCAATCATGTCACTCATGACGTCTCCATCGTAGTTCTTACAGGCCCAGATAAATCCGCCCTCCGAGCGTACAACACGGGCCACCGCATCATCAATCAGCGTATAGAAATAAGTTATTCCGGCTCTTTCAAACGCTTCCCTGTATTCCTTCTCATACAATTCAGCAAAGATGTCCTTGAAGCGGTGGTCATAGATTTTGCTGATGGTATCTTTCGTGCTGAACCACAGATCCTGCTTTGTACTCAGGGCGTACTGAAAGCAGCTGTGTGCAAAGGATGTAATGGATTCGTCCAGGTTATACATTCCCTGCAGCACACCCGGACCCCTGAACTCAAATACCGTCTTGCGGATTTCTTCTCCACCCTCTCCGGTGTAAACCAGTTCCGCCTTTCCCGGTCCGGGAATCTTCGCTTCCGTGTTCTTATACACGTCTCCATAGGCGTGACGGGCAATGGTGATAGGTTTTTTCCAGGTGCGAACCGTAGGCCGTACACCGTTTACAAGGATCGGTGCGCGGAAAACTGTGCCGTCAAGAATCGCACGGATTGTTCCGTTCGGGCTTTTCCACATTTCTTTAAGCCCGTACTCTTCAACCCGCTGTGCGTTGGGTGTAATGGTGGCGCATTTCACAGCAACGCCGTATTTTTTTGCGGCATTCGCGCTGTCAATTGTAATCTGGTCGTTCGTTTCGTCCCGTTTTTTCAGTCCAAGGTCGTAGTATTCCGTCTTTAGGTCCACAAAAGGCTCAATCAGCATTTCCTTGATCCAGCCCCACAGGACCCGCGTCATTTCATCCCCATCCATTTCCACAAGCGGTGTTTTCATCTGGATTTTGCTCACGGGTAATTCCTCCTGTATACAAAAATCACCACAGAACATTTTACGCTCTGTAGTGATCATTTTCCATCAATTTCCCGAAAAACAACACAGAAACAACTAACGGAAATCATATTCCGCCGCTGCTGAATCAGGTTCCGGTGTCGCAGTGGCAAATACCTCGAAATGGTTATAGTCATCGCTGGAGTAGTATCCCTCGTAATCAGGGTCTGCCTCTTCCTCCTCCAGGATCCCTGTGCCGTGGTATGTATCGCCGCCAACAATCATTCCTGTGCCATCCCATTCTCCTGCAATCGGAAAAATGATAGTCATCTGCATACAGCTTTGACCTGTAGCGTAGGAATTCGGTTCATACTTGTAGTAAATCTGCGGCACATTGCCATTCATTTCTTCTGCCGGTTCCTCAAAGGAATCTCCTGGATTGCTGCGTGCCTTTCCTGCACGTTCCCTTGGGATACGGGCAGCCTCCTCAAAGGTTAAATTTTCACCATAAAGGCCACATATTAATGCCGCAGCAATCCGTGGAAAGCGATCCAGATCGTTCACCCGTAGCTGAAGCGTATTCAGGGAATCATAGTATAGTTCTACGGTTATTTCGACGCCATCCGGGATTTCTGCATTGTCTTCCGTCGTGATGCCCATCACCGTTTCACTTGGATAACAGGCAAAAAGACTGTTGATGGGGCCCTCTCCGTTTTCGGTCAGCAGCTTGTTCGCATTTTCTGTATAATTCTTCAGGATCTGCAGTGCCGGTGTCGAATCTGGCCATTTCAGTTCCGCTGCGGCTGTGCCGGTCAGCAGCGCCAGGATCATCATCACTGCGGCTAATCGCCTTACCATTTGATTCCGTCTTCCTCCGCTTTATCCCGGCGCAGTTCAACCGCGCTTCGGATCAGTTCCACCGCCCCGTCTATGCCCATTACGCCTGTGTCCAGGCACAGGTGATAATTCGTTACATCGCCCCAGGTTCCGGTGGCATAATAGTTGTAATAGGTGGCGCGCTGTTTATCCGCCTTACGGATAGTTTCCTCCGCCTTCATCTGGTCCATATCATACAGCATCGTGATCCGCTTGATTCTCTCTTCCATGGATGCCTTAATGAAAACATTCAGTACATTATCATGGTCGCGCAGAACATAATCGGCGCAGCGTCCAACGATTACGCAGGGACCTTTGTCCGCAATTTTCCGGATTGCGTCAAACTGTGCAAGAAAAATCCGGTGATTCATCGGCATCTCCAGATACATACCGGCCGGATCCATCCTTGCCTGAAAACCCATCATGGAGAGGAAGGAACGTTTTTCCTGTTTCTCATCATAGTTTTCCATGACTTCCTGGCAGATACCGCTTTCCTTCGAAGCCTCCGCAAGAAGTTCTTTATCGTAGAAAGCAATGTTCATGACTTCCGCCAGTTTCTTTGCAACTGCACGGCCGCCTGAACCGTACTGCCGGCCAATGGTAATGATCGGATTGTATGCCATAGCTCTCTCCCTTTCTGTATCTACACATACCGTTTTCAATTGACTCTGTTTTTCTTTTCGATCCCGGCACTCTGTTTTCCTGCTTTATCTCCTTGTCTTTATGTCTTTTTCGTGTTATTCTGCGGAAGCGGAGTTTTCCGCAATTGCACTTGCAAAGGCAGACGGATTGAATATGAAAACACCTTTAAATTCCCGGGTTTTAAAACATCATCTTACCTATGACTGGTGGAAATATCTGCTGGCCCTGCTTGTCGGCATCTTTGTGACCAACCTGATCCTGACTGTAACGGCTCCGCGCACTCCGGCAGAAAAAGAAGTCTCTTTTTACATTTACGGATACGCCGACACCTCTCTCCTGACTCCCTATATGGATAAAGTGCGGGAAGATGAAATGCCGGATATGGAATCCATGTTCCCAAATCTTGTCATCATGGACAATACTTACGGCCCGATGCAGCTTGTCACTTACGTCGCTGCCCAGGAAGGAGACCTGTATCTGCTTCCGCGGAATGATTTCCTGTCCCTTGCATCTTCCGGAGCATTTGCTCCCCTTGAAGAGGATAAAGAGCTGATGGCTCTGTTTACTGATGCTGGAATTGACCTTCGCCGCGGCTGGCGCACCCTCTCCGATTCTGATGAAACCCATCTCTACGGTATCCCGCAGGATCTCCTGCCGGGTCTTGAATCCATGTGCTATGCTGACAACGGTTATCTTGCGGTTCTTGCCGGGGGCGGCAATGTAGAAAACACTTTAAAGTTCCTTCGTATTCTCTGCCAGGATACGATGACTGCCCCTGCATCACCGCAACCCACTGCGGAACCGTAATCTATTCCCCAGCGATATAAAAAGCACACAAGCCGGGACATCCTGTCCCGGCTTGTTCAATATGCTTATTCACCTCTGAGTCCTTTTGCCAGCGCATCATGCAGTTCTTTTTCCTGTTCGCTGAAGCGCCTTGCCGGGTCATACCAGACCGGTGCAGCCACTTTGAACAGGTGCTTTTTCCGGTCAATGTGCACCGGATACATTTTCATGGCCCGCCCGCTTGAACGGTACCATAGCTCACCGATCCGAAGCCAGCCAGTATTGATCCACTGATGATGGCTCAGCCAGCCACTGGGCTGTTCCGGAAAGATAATCAGTGCTTCATCCTTCTGCAGGATGCGAATGCTTTCCCGGAATGTAATCATGATTCTCTGGTCATGGTACACAGGAACGCAGGGTACGCTCCGAAGGATCGGCGGCAGAACTGCTGCCGCCATATACGGTACCGTCCGCGTCAGTACCGGTTCAAAGAAACTTCCCGGTTTCCACCAGTAGTCCTGACGTACATACGCGGGCACCTTTTTGCGGTCCAGAACCCCATCATTAATCCAGGGATGGCATTTGTCCCGCAGCGGGAATTTGGTCATCATGTCCAGCGGTCCAATTGCTCCCACATGATTTACAACAAAGATACAGGGACCTTCTTCATAAGGCACCTCCCATTGTGTCTTCATCTTCCGGGAGAAAAGCCGGATCATTCCGCCGGCATATTTATAAAACCGTTCACCCATTTTGCATTCCCCTATCCGGTCACTCAGTTGCTTCTGGAGTAGTTAGGTGCCTCTTTCGTAATGGAGATATCATGCGGATGGCTTTCCGCCAGTCCCGCACCGGTGATCCGGATAAACTCACTGTTTTTCCGAAGGTCATCAATTGTCTTTGCGCCGCAGTATCCCATGCCGCTCCGAAGTCCGCCGACCATCTGGAAAATGGTGTCCGCAAGTGTTCCCTTATAGGGTACGCGGCCTTCAACGCCTTCCGGAACCAGTTTCTTTTGTCCTTCCTGGAAATAACGGTCCTTTGATCCGACCGCCATCGCACTCATGCTGCCCATGCCGCGATATACCTTGAAGGAGCGTCCCTGATAGATTTCCATCGCTCCGGGGGATTCTTCCGTTCCGGCAAGAAGGCTGCCCAGCATAACGCAGCTTCCGCCTGCCGCAAGCGCCTTTGTAATATCTCCGGAATATTTGATGCCGCCATCCGCAATAACGCGAACGCCGTACTTTTCTGCTTCCTCTGCGCAGTCAGCAATGGCTGTGATCTGCGGAACACCGATACCGGCCACCACACGGGTCGTACAGATGGATCCGGGTCCGATACCGACTTTTACACAATCAACACCGGCTGAAATCAGGTCATGCGTTGCAGCAGCCGTGGCCACATTTCCGGCAAACAGGGTGATATCAGGATATTTGTTCCGGATTTTTTCCACCTGTTTCAGCACGCCGGCGCTGTGTCCGTGTGCTGTGTCAATATTGATAACATCCACCTTTGCATCCAGCAGCGCGTCAATCCGTTCGAAAACGTCATTTGTGACGCCAACTGCTGCCCCGCACAGCAGCCGTCCGTTCGCATCTTTAGCGCTGTTCGGATATTTGGAAGTTTTCTCAATATCCTTGATAGTGATCAGTCCGCGAAGATAACCGTTCCTGTCTACAATCGGCAGCTTTTCAATCCGATGTGCTGCCAGGATTTTCTTGGCCTCTTCCAGTGTTGTGCCTTCCGGTCCGGTGATCAGGTTTTCACTTGTCATCACTTCACCGATCGGACGGGAATAATCTGTTTCAAACCGAAGGTCACGGTTTGTGAGGATACCAACCAGCTTTCCGTCCCGCGTGATCGGAACGCCGCTGATCTTGTAACGGCTCATCAGCTCCTCTGCGTCGCTGATCAGGTTTTCGGGGCTCAGAAAAAACGGATCGGTAATCACACCGTGTTCGCTGCGCTTCACCTTGTCAACCTGTGCCGCCTGTTCTTCAATGGTCATGTTTTTATGGATAATGCCGAGACCGCCTTCACGCGCCATTGCTATGGCCATTTTGCTGTCGGTCACCGTATCCATGGCCGCTGAAAGAATCGGTATATTCAGCCGGATATTCTTTGTCAGCTGAACGGAAAGATCCACATCCCGGGGGAGCACTTCACTCTTCGCGGGCACCAGCAGTACATCGTCAAACGTAAGGCCTTCCCTGATTCTGTCCTGCAGCATGCTGTTTTTCCTCCTCTTACCTTTATATTAGACGATATGTTACCAAATAAAGGCTTTTCTGTCAATCTGCACGCCCTTTTATTTTCGGCTTTTCTGTGGTAAACTGCATGTGGTAAACTGTTATGTAAGCAGTTTTTCAAATCCATGTAATATTCTTACCCGGATCATCCATAGGAGGCTTTTCGATGAAACTGAAGAAACGTGTTTTCCTGTGTGTCGTTCTGTCCATTGTGTTTCTTTTTGTCGGCAGTCTCGCTCAGCCGGCGGGTATTTCTCGTCAGCTTGCGGACACCAGTATCAACCTTTTATTTCATACAAACAATGTGACTCTTTCCGGCGCAGCTGATTTTTACCTGAACGGTGAACGTTTCAAATCTGCGGAAATCAGTTACAAACAGGCTGGAACGGATTCCTACTGGGATCTGCTGTTGAAAACGCCGCGTGAATTCCGGACTGACAGGGCAACCGGATATATCATCATTGCCAACGATGACAGTGTTTATGTAATGGAACGTTATCGTCCCGGCACCTATGCTGATGGTTCCGTTTTGCCGTGTGATACGCTTGTCCGCCACTCCACTCGGTCTGATGTGCTCGTCGCAATGGCCCGGGTTCTTGCGGATCAGCTTGAGCTACTCCTTCCGTCCGGCACCTTCACCGTAACGGATTCTCCCTCAGGCAGCCAGATCATATCCATAAAACTTTCCGAAGGATCCGTCCCGGCGCTGCTGCATCCCTTCCTGAATATTGTGGCTGATTTCGCTCTCCGCCGCTTCATGGGAATTGAATATGACAGCCAGGATACTGCTACCCGTGCGTATTACGCCGATAATGCCGAAACCATCACGCAGCGCATACTCCGTACGACTTCTTCATTTGAAGTCGGTAACACTGACGTCAGTGTTACTCTGGATGCGCAGGGCCGTTTTGTGAACGCTGAAGGCACTGTCGTTTTTCTGCTTTCCACCGACGACCAGGCCGGTATCCCACTGGAAATATATTTCGATCTGACAGCTTCCGATTATGGTTCCACTTCCGTTGACCTGTTCAATCCGCTTTATTATGATGTGATTCCTGCCGGCAGCGGCCCTGTAAAAACGGAAGAAGTGGAGCCGGCCCTGTCGGAACGTCTTACCGGCCGGGCGAAAGAAGTCCTCGCAGCCGGGGGGTACGATCCTTCCGAATTCCTTCAGCCTGAAGTAAGCACAGAGGATGGTCTTTACTATGTCATTTTCCCCGGTTATGGTGATTTCGATGTCATCAGTACCGTTTTCAACGAGCAGGGCACCTTTCTACAGCTGGCTGACGGTCGTGAGCAATGGTATATGTCCAATCCCCATGAACCGTCTGCTTCCGAGCTGTTCCCGGAGGCAGTCAACCTGCTGAAATCCTTCCTGCAGGAAGCTTTCCCGGAACTTGCCGAAAAATGCGCATCTTTCCGTCCCGCCCTCGAATACACCTATGAAGGCGCCTCCTGGGTTTATTGCACCGCACAGGACACAAATGGCGCTGATCTTCCGTATTCCTTCTATCTGCGGCTTTCCGATTCCCTGAAAGTCATCAATTTCGACTGTCTCACCTATTAATCGGACCTGCACTCACCTATTAATCGGACCTGCACACCTATTAATCGGACCTGCATCTTTCGTTTGACTTTCCCATATGCGTGTGGTATGATACCATCCGTTGAGTGCCCGTAGCTCAGCTGGATAGAGTGTCAGACTCCGACTCTGAAGGTCACAGGTTCGAATCCTGCCGGGCATACCAGTTAAACCCCGTGGATCATGCCGCGGGGTTCTTCATTTGTTTGTTTATAAGTTGCCTTCCTGCAAAAGATTTCTTATTTCTTCTGCGTTATGTATAATCTGTTGCACAGCATGCAGAGCAATTAGATGAAAAGCACAGGAGGCATCAACAATGGATAAAAACAAGCAGAAGCCGGATCAGGCGAATAAACCGAAAGAGAAAGATTGTTCGCTGCTTACTGATGAAGAATTTAAAGCTTATCAGGAAAAGGAAAGGAAAAAAGAAAAAAGGGCCAAAGGCGTTTTTTCTGCAATCTGGGATGCCATCAACTTTTTCAGCTGAATAGTTTTTACAGTCAATTAGATAAAACAGTGCCGGCTTGATCAGCCGGCTTTTTTGCAATCCCTGTTTCTTACGCCGCTGTTGCTGAAACCGCTTCTTTTTTGCGCAGCCAAAGTGTTCCTGTCAGCAAAACTGCAAAAGAAACGATGTCCTGAAGCATAAAAGCCAGTATGTAGTTTTCAGTATAAAGTCTTGTAATTCTTCGCAGCCATACAGCGTCATCCATAAAAGACATTGTTGCTAATAAAGCGGCTCCTAAATAAATGACCCACAGGACAGAGATCCACCTGAGCACCTGAATAACACGTCGGACGGTGCGGTCCTTTTTCTCCGGCAGCAGGGTTTCAAACCCATGAAGCAGCAGAATGATGATCACCCCATCCAAAATATTCATCAAATATTCCAGTTGTCCTGACGCCTGCAAAATGGGCACAAAAATCAGATAACTTTCGTTTACCATCTCCGGTGGAGTGGCATACAGATATCCATAAACCAGAATCGTTATAATCCGGGAGATTACATAAATCCATCCGATGTAAAAAGCGATCCGGAAATCGTGTCCAAGTCTTTTTACAGCTTCTAGGCAAAGCTGATAAAAAAACGCAAGAAAAACGTATGCAATAAAGACAATGGAAATAAAAGCAGCAGAACTGATTTCCTCAAGTGATTCGGAATTCATCCAGTCATCCAGTATTCCATTAATATAGGCCATAATGAGCACAATCACCAACGCATTGAAAAGCATGCAGAAAGGAATCGCAAAGAGTGCCCGTCGGACTACCCGCTGCGGCCTTACTTTCCCGGCTTTCATCGGTGATATCCACCTGCCCATATTTCATAGTGAGGCAACAAATCCATTCGAGTATATCATCATGAATAAATACAATCAAGACATCCTCATTGAATCATGTTATAATAGTACAGATGATTAGCTACACTTTTCAGAAAGGATTGCTTTCATGAAGAGATCAGCCAGGAACCGGGTACTGCGGCGAAAATTTTATCATTATTTGCTGCCGACACTCGCAATTATGGCAGTAACTCCGGTTGGCCAGATTATTGAGAGCATAACCATTTCCAGCACTCTCGGCATCAATTCCATGGCCTCAGCTTCCCTGGCTTCGCCCCTGCTGCTCCTGGCTACAGCGGTTTACTACTTTCTCGGTTCCGGCGGCGCAGCTGAATACGCGCTGGCGCTGAATGAAGGTGATGAGAAAAAAGCCGGATCCATTTTCAGGCTGACAGTTCTTATTGCTGCTCTTTGCGGTATTTTAATGACGGTTCTTGCCCGCGTATTTATTGATCCGCTGACGCACCTGCTCTGCAGGGATGCTACTTTGTATGCAGATTTTCGCCGTTATTACTGTATTGCAATCTATGCCATTCCGCCAATAATCATTTTTCTGACGCTGACCAGTCTGCTGATTCCTCTCGGGAAGCCTGCTTTTGCTGCCGGTGCGGTTGTTTCCGTTGCTTTGGTTCAGGCGGTCATGACGGTACTCTATATCAACTTCTTCCGCCTGCAGGTGGAAGGCGCGGCCCTGGCCCGTCTGACGGCTTTCCTGACCGGGACACTTGTGGTACTGGCCGGAGTTATGATATACACGCCTCCTCTGCACACTTCGCGTGACAGAGCAACCCTCCAGCTTCTGCTTGCCCGTATTTTCAAAAAAGGAAACTCTGAAGGCATTTCTGTCTCCGCCATGGCTTTTCGTTTTTTCTGGACTTTCAGCATTGGCGCTGCACGTCATGGGTCAGACGCTGTGGTTGCTTTCTCTGTCTGCATCCTTGTAGCTTCGGTCGATTCTGTCATTCAAGGCACTTTTATCGGCACTTCGATCCCGTTGATTGCCCTGCTTCACGATCAGCATGATTACCGTTCTGCTGAAAGAGTTCTAAAAACCACAATCCGGATGCAGTTTTTTCTTTCTGCCCTCTGGTTCGCGGTCAGCTATCTGATCGCCCATCCCCTTGTGCGTTTCTTCGGCATCCGGGATGAAGCACAGATTAGTACGGCTGTCATTGTTCTTCGGATTTATTCCTTTACCTATCTGTTTCGGGGCAGCTATGTTCTCTTCCGGAATTATGTCAAGGTTCTGAACATCCAGACACATGCATGGAAACTTACCGCCGCCGCAATCATCTCAAACGGTCTATTCCTGCTCTGTACATTCCTTGGCGGAAATGCACTGTGGTGGGCTAATCCGATTTCGTCTCTGCTTCTGCTTCTTTTCACTTATCTGCTGAACCGCAGGACAGTCCGGAAATCAGGTGGTAAATGGAGGGGTATCCTGATGATTCCCCGTGAGCAGGAGGCTTTGCAGACAATAAACGCCTCATTTGACTTAAGCCGCGGGGAAATTGCCACCTTCGGAAAACAATTCCAGGCTATGTGCGAACAGAATGGAATGGAAAAACGTAATGCGGTACTCAGTGCGTTTATTGTGGAGGAACTGCTTCTTAATGTGCTGGAAGCGAAAAAAAGAAAAGACTATGCAGATATTCATGCGCGAATTTATTCCGATCGAATGGTAATCGATTTCCGGACCCTTGGAACTGCTTTCCGGCCGGAAGAAATGATGCTGCTGCACAAAATCAGCAGCAAAATCACTCACCGTAGCATCGGAGGAATGAACTGTACCCGGATTATTCTCGACCGGAAGCAGGCATCTTCCCCGGACTGATCTTTGATCCTGGCCGTACATATGCTATAATCCATTCCGGGAAACCGCCCTTATATCAATGATAGAGCACCGCACGAGGAAACAACCCCCTGACTTTGATTCTACATGTTGGTGGTGAAAATGATGATCAGACGTGCCTTTACCTGGCTCATGATTCTTTTATTCACATGCATGACAGTGCTTTCTGTATTTGCGGAAGAAAGCACATCCTCATTGCCTGATTCAGCAGATGCTCCTCAAAAAGCAGATTCTTCCGGTGAATCCGACTTCTCTGATACATATGACTTGAATGATATCGTCGACTACACCTACCGCTTTGGCGCGAATGCTGTCGTTGAAACAGACAGCGAGGGATATCCCGTTACCGTCAATGGTTATCCATTCCGCATGGTGGATACTTGTTTCAATATCCGATCAGTAGATGAAAAAATATCCGGTGTATCGGATTTTCTGGATTATCCATTCTGGCAGTCCGCAACCGTTTATAACGGCAATCTGGCGGTTATGTCCATGTTTATGTCCCTGTGTGCTGCACGTGATCTGAAGCGCAACGAAGTTCCGGAAACCTTTGATCCATCCCAGAACGTGGAACTCTATCTTGAAAGCGCCGGATTCAGAGATATCCGGAAAGATGACTACTCTAAAACAACCAGCATCTACACCATCTCCACCGCCATGGGATACCGCACAATGGAGCATGAGGGTGAAGATCCATTTACACTGATTGCTGTGGGCGTGTGCGGCGGAGGATATGGGAATGAATGGCAGTCAAACCTTGCTGCCGGCAGCGAAGAACTCCACGAAGGTTTTCGAAGTGCATCAGACCTCGTGATCGACCGGATCTGCGGTTATATTGCAACCCGCGGAATCAAAGGCCGGATTAAAATCTGGATTTCGGGTTTCAGCAGGGCTGCTGCAGTGGCCAATCTGACCGCGGGACGGCTGACCCGTGCCGGCGCTTTCCCGAAAGACGATGTTTTCTGCTATACTTATGCGACACCCGCGGCTGTGCTGAATCCCCCGGAATCCGGGAATGAAAACATTTTCAATATTCTTTGTCCTACGGACGCTGTACCGCAGGTAATGCCTGTGGATTGGGGATATGGCCGTTACGGAAAGGATCTGTATCTTCCTGTCCCTGAATTTGACACCTTCGGGGAAACAGCTGTCGTCGAAAGAGAGCAGTTGATTAAGGACATGTTCGATATTGAAATTCACTACAGCGCTTCCCTGAATCTCAGGATGCGCATGCTGATCTCCATGGCCTACTCCGCTATCGGAACACGGGATAATTATGTGCAGAATATCCAGAATGGCGCCATCAAAATCCTGCAGGAAAAAAATGCCTCAAGTACGCTTGCAACCATGCGAAACATGCTGAACAGTATCAAGGGCAGTGATCGGAAATCCCGTGAAAAATTTGACATTCTGATCAATTACCTTATTCGTGTTTTCGGCAATGCCATCACACGTACAGAGCTTGCCGCCGTAAACAGGAACAGCGGATCCGCTCTGTTCCTCCTTTTCACCGAACATCGTGAAGATGCATACCTGGCCAGCTACAGCACAATTCTCAATAATCGTTTCGAATTGGACGATACCTTTACCTATGTTATGGTCAGAGGACCGGTGGATGTAGAAATCACCATAGATGGTCTTCCGGGCTGGAAAATGGTCCTGCCGGAAAAAGGCAGCCTGGTGATGTATGACGAAGAGTCCGGCGAAATCGACGAGAATCCGCCTTATCCGCCGTACTATATGGAGCGGATCGGCACTACCACTATCGCCGCAATTCCGCAGGATGTGCCCCTCCGGGTAACATGGAAAGCGAATTCAGACGGTGCCGTGGAGGTCCGTCAGGCCGAATGCGGGTTCCGTGTGACGCAGCAGTTTTCCGGAGCCTCCAGCGGGGAAATCAGAGCACTCAACGGCGATAAGGGAACAGCCTGGTCTCCGGAGCAGCGGGACGGATCTTTGCCGGAAGGTTTTACGCATCAGACCTATCTGGCTTCAGATGTTACAAGATTCCTCGGAATCTCCGCTCCTTTTGTATCCTGGCGGGTTTTGATAGCCCTGATTCTCCTGGGCGTCGGCATCCTTGTTTTCCTGATCATCTCTCTTTCTTCCCTTTTGGTTCCGAACAGGACTAAGAAAAAGGCATTGATCTGGTTCCTTCTTGCTCTTTTCTGCATAGCTTCAGTGGAAACAGAAGGAGCATTCTGGCTTCTTGCAGATATGCCGCTCATCCGTCTTGTCTGGAAGGCAATCGCCGCAGCAGCTGTGCTGGCAATCTTCTTCCTGCGGCTGGATACCCGGGAAAAGCTCTCTGCCGGTGTGTTTCCCGGTCTCTTGGTGCTCCTCGCTGCGTACCTTCTGACCGAACTGGCATTTGTTCCCGGAATGGTGCTGTTCCTGATTGGTCATGTTTTACTGATTCTTTCTTTCCTTTTGAAAAAGAAACTCAGCGTCGGACAATGGATCCAGTGGGCGATCCTCTCCGTGCTTGCTTTTGCTCTGATTTTCTTTGTATTCTTCCCGCGTCTGGGTGTAAATTCGTGGACTGCCGTTGCCTTCGCGCCGGTCATTTTCCTCATGTTCTATACCGTTAGCAGCCAGCCCCGGCATATTCGTCATGCTGCGAACACACTGATTGTTTCGGATCTTCTGCTAGGCATCCATCTCTCTTTCTGGTCCGATCCTATTGTTCATATTTTTTCCACAATTCTTTTCAGTGTCTCCCTGATTTTCATGACTCCCCATCATTCCCGGGAATGATATCAAAAAAGGACTGTTTCACAGTGAAACAGTCCTTTTTAAATGCTTCATGCCTTTTGCCAGGCTTTCACCTTTTCAGCTGCAAGCCTTTTGATTGTTTCTTCCTTATAGGGGGATTCAGGTCCGCCAAAGCAATATAGGAAGAATTTGCCGCTCTGGGTTTTGAACAGGCACTCTTCATAGCCCTTGGGATCTCCATACTGGCCGAAAACCTTTTTCTCGATAAATTCGGAGGTTTCGGTATCGTACACAACTTTACTGATCTCTTTCTTCATTTCTTCTCATCCTTTCCCGCACATGGCGTGGCATCTTAAAATGATACGTGAAAAATTAAACACGCGTATTTTACAACAATCATTATCGTTATGCAATAAGATTCTTTGTTTTATCCCTGTCCTTCACGTATCGCTGCCTCCTGAGCAAAGCGGGCATAATAGAACGCGTCCTGAATGGCCTTACAGGAACGGGACAGCTGCAGGATTTTCTCTGACTTCATTGTTCGAAGCGCTTTCTCCCGTGCTTCCCGGGTCTTGTATTTCTGCAGGAATTCTTTCATTTCTTTGTAAAAAGCTTCGCCCATCGTTGTTTCCTCCTGAATGCTTTTGTTTCGTATGCGATATACATCTATATATACGCAGGAATGAAACAGGATGGCAGCTTTTCCCTTAAGTTGCTTTTTATTTTGTTTCGGTCACTGTTTTCATTTTTTCTGCAAGCGTATCGTAATCTGCAAGGTTATAACTTTCCTCATACGGAACCGGCAGGCACCCTGTATTGATCAAGGAAACAATCTCCGCCCTCCGCGGATCCTCCTCCTGCAGGTTGATTCCTGTGATACGCCAATGATTGTCTGTTTCCGGTGTCACAGGAGAATGCTGACTGAAGTATGCTACGATCATATCTCTGATGGATCCCGAAGACTCCCATTCGCGTTTTCCGGAAACCAGATGCAGCGGCTTCAGGTTCGATGCATATCTGTAATTGCTGACCGCCAGCGTCAGCATCTGGTCATCCTCTAATTCTTTTCCTTTGAATTTGACGTTCCTGACCCGTTCCCCTTTGGGCCTGGAAAGATCAATTTCATATTCAACGCCGCCGAATATATCGTGCTGATAGACCGGAAATTCCGGGTCAAATGAGATGTTGATATCCCCGGGTTTCCACGTGTTGTATGCGGATGCTGCCCATTCCATATATTGTTTTAGTTCTTTCCCGGTTACAGGCACCCGGCAGAGCGTGTTATCATACATATAGATATCAAAGATATTTTCATAAGTGATCTCTCCTTCCGGAAGATCGCTTGTATCCTTGAATAAGGCGCAGGATGTTACATCGGCACCCGAGTTTTCCAGCTGCACTTTGAGAATGAGGTCAATCACCGCTGTATCCCGCAGCCGGCCTTCCGGAATGCCATGGATTTCATTTTCCGGCTGGAAGCGCGCTGTTGTCGATCCCAAAGGCGTCCCTTTTCCGGTTTCACTTTCTCCGCCGCGTATGTATGCAATGGCTGCTTCATGCGCCGTCTTTATTTCGGGGATGGAACGAAGTGCCTCCGAAGGTTTTTCCTCCGCCATATCAACAATCGTTTTTTCAATGCTGGTGATACGATGATTTGTATCCAGCATTATATCGATCCGTGCGATCTCCCTTCCTGCATTCCGAACACCTACCACCGGTATTCCGTTAATGGAATCATTTACGGTAATATGCATGTGAGCTGCCTGCAGGATATCAATTCCCGGATTGACTTCAGCAATCCGGATAGCGGAATCAGATCCCCCGTCTTCATCAAATTCGGCATATTCACCCATATGCGCAGACACCAGGATCAGATCCGGCTCTGATCCGCTTTTCAGGATTTCTTCATATGCAGTTTGTACAGCCTGATCTGCAGCGGTAAACGTAGTTTCCCCGACCCCATCCTTTTTGCCATCCCAGACAGGGACGTACGGCGTTACCACGCCGATCACCGCCATACGGATTCCGCCTCGGTCGACAATCGTCCATCCCTGTCCGGTGATGGGCTTTCCGTCCTTATCCAGCGCATTTGCAGCCAGAACCGGGAACTTCGCCTGCCCGATAATCTTTTCCATGGTCCCGATGCCCCAATCGAATTCATGGTTTCCAAGAGTCATGGCATCGTATTTCATATAGTTCATCGCAATCATGACCGGATGTGGCTGGTTGGGCGTTTTATTAGCGATATCATCTGTCATAATCGTTCCCTGTATATCATCACCGCCGTCAATCAGAAAAACAACAGGGTTCTCTTCCCGCACACGTTGAATATAGGTATACAGCCTGGCCATGCCGTTATTCGTGGTTTCTTTGTTTTCTTCATACGAGAACCCCCAGATATTTCCATGCATATCTGACGTAGCCAGGATTACAACGTGGATTTCCTTTTCTTCTGCAGCTTCTTCCGTCCTTCCGTACGGAATCACAATCAACACTGCCATCAGAATGACTGTCAGCCAGGCGACTGTTTTATGGATTAACGTGTGCTTCATTCGCTGTCTTCCTTCCTGTATTCAGTATTGATGCATCTATATATATTTCTGTCTTTCGCAAAAAATCCGCAGGCGCTGTTCTGCATTGCGCCTGCGAATAGTCCGGTATCAGTTATTGTTCGCCGTAAGGCCATACCTTTTCAATCGTACCGTCCTCATGGATCTTCAATTCCAGGAACTTTACGCATCTGCGGTGATTAATTCCGCCGGAAAGCTCGCAGTCGTGATAGAAGAGATACCACTTTCCATGGTATTCAACAATGGAATGGTGCGTAGTCCATCCAAGAACCGGTTCCATAATTCGGCCGCGATAGGTATACGGTCCTTCCGGCCGGTCCGAAACAGCATATACCAGGTAGTGCGTTGTTCCCGTGGAATAGGAAAGGTAATACTTTCCGCCGAATTTGTGCATCCAGGGGCCTTCAAAGTAGCGGCGGTCTTCATCACCGGCTTTCAGGGGGGCCCCGTTTTCGTCCAGTATCACCAGGTGTTTCGGCTCTGTTTTAAAGGACTTCATATCATCTGTCAGTTCAGCGAACATCGGTCCGATGGCAGGTTCGTCTCCTTCCGGACGATGCGCATCCGGATCGAATGTGCCGTTCTGCCACATTTCAAGCTGGCCGCCCCATAATCCACCATATACGATATAACTGCGCCCGTCATCGTCTGTCAGCACAGCGGGATCTATACTGTAACTGCCGGGAATATAGTCTTTTTCCGGTTCAAATGGACCTGCCGGATCATCTGACACAGCGACGCCCAGTCGGAAAATGCCTTCATGATCACGGGCCGGAAAATACAGATAATATTTCCCATTTTTACAGGCAGCGTCCGGCGCCCACATTTGCTTGCTGACCCATGGAACATCCTTCATATGTAAAGCGCATCCGTTATCCACGCAGGGTGCGTCCGGATTGTCCATGCTCAGCACGTGGTAATCCTCCATCTGGTATTCTCCGCCATCGTCATCATCATTGCCGGTATGCGGAATATCATGGGAAGGATAAATATAAATCTTATCCTTAAAAGTATGCGCAGACGGATCAGCTGTAAAAATATGTGTCACTAAAGGTTTTCTTTGCTGGCTCATTTTCGATGCCCCCTCATATGTTTCCTTCCGGGTAACTGCCGGTAAATTATTTCCAGATTTCGACGCTCCCGGTTTCCCCGTTTTTCAGCACATAGAACAGTTTGTTTTCGTCAATGCGTACATACACATTTGTGGCATTCTTCGGAACCTTTTTCGCAATTTCTTCTGTAGTAATTGTACCGCCCATGGGGCTCTGGATTTCAATCGCAAGATGGCCGACGGCCTTCAGCTTTGCAGGGGTACTTACAGATTTCTGGACCTTCTCCCCGGCAGATTTTACCTTTCCCTTTACCGTGCCGGCAGCCTTGCGGATGTTTTTCTTGTCAGAAATCTTATGGGCCACAACCGCTTCCCGGATATCTTCTGCCTGGTTTTTGGCTGCTTCAGCTTTTTTCTCCATAGTATGTTTCACACTACGGACCTTTTTCTTGTCGTCAATTTTGTGCGCAACAACCGATTCCCGGATATCTTCCGCCTGGTTTCTGGCAGCTTCGGCTTTCTTTTCCATGGTGCGTTTTGCGCCGCGGACCGTTTTTTTCACTTCAATTTTGTTTGCCGCAACCTTATCTTTGAGCTGGCTGGTTTTTGCAGCTTTGTTTTCGGTTGTTTCATTTTTCTTTGCAGTCATTTTCAAATCACCATTCCTTTCATTCTTTCTGTTATCATATCATACAACGGGCCAAAAGAAAATTCCTGTTTTGTTTTATATTTCAACCGGATTTGCAAATAGCATCTCCGTTATTTGCTCTGATAAGATCGTTTGCAAAAGTACATATTTCGTGTATAATCATTTTGCGGATTACCGCATACAACACAAAACAACTATATGGAGGTAACCAGATGCGTAACATGAAACTCTTTGCTCTCCTGCTTGCTCTCGTCATGATTTTCTCCTGCACGGCTGTGCTGGCGGAAGATGAGACAATCTGCACCTACACAATCTACAACATCACCGGTGAAACAATCAAGGAACTGTACCTGGTTGACAACGTCACCGGTGAAAAGGGCGAAAACCTGGTCGGTGAAAACGGCCTGGCGAATGAAGCAAACATTGCCATCCAGGGCGAAAATTATGATGGCTATGTAAAAACCCTGCTGTTCATCACTGAAAGCGGAGCCGAGTCTTCTTTTGACACCCTGCATTTTGAAACCGTTCCGATTACTCTTCTGCCGAAAAACGTTATCCCGGATGACGCCACGCAGGAAGAAATCGACGCTCTGACAAGTGCGACCCCCATCAGCTTCATGGTCCCTTTCATTTCCTGTGAATACACCATCTGCAACCAGACCGGCGAAACTGTGAAATCCATTACCTTCACCGATAAATATACAGGCCAGGTTGAGGAAATTCTGGATGAGATTTATTATCAGACCGAACTGAAAGATGGCGAAACCACTTCCTTTGTTTTCGACGCCAAGGCTGACGAAACCGACAAGGACCACTATGAACAGAGCCTGAAGTTCGTAACGGAAAGCGGCCGCGAAGGTGAATTCGCAACTCTGCACTTCGAAACCGTAACGATCAATCTTCTCTCTCAGGATGCGATGACCGGTGCAACGCCCATCAGCTTCAGCATGACTGTGGATGAATGATCAGAAAAGGCAAAATTGTCTCCGAAGGCGGTTCGTTTTGACCGAACCGCCTCTTTTTGTATGCATCATCGCCTGCCTGTAAAAAGGTTGTTTTTTCCCGTTCAATACGCTATCCTGTTGTTGATCCGAAACATAAAACCCCTGATATGAACGAAACAGCACGGAGGAATCAGCGGCATGTTCATTATGGATGACGGGATCAGGCTTAACATCAGGCTTGATATGCCCCTTCAACAGCAAAATGCCAGGTGTCCGATGGTGATTGTGATTCACGGTTTTACAGGTTATATGGAAGAACGTCATATTGTAGCCGTTTCGCAGACATTCAACAGCATGGGTTTTTCCACGCTGCGCGCAGAAATGTATGGTCACGGCGCCAGCGGCGGGAAATTTGAGAATCATACCCTTTACAAATGGATATCCAACATCCTCACAGTAATCGATTATGCCAGGAAACTGGATTTTGTAACAGACCTTTATCTTTGCGGGCATTCACAGGGCGGACTTACAGTGATGCTGGCCGCAGCGATGAAATGTGATGTGATCAAAGGCGTGATTCCCCTTTCACCGGCCTGGATGATTCCGGAGGAAGCCCGAAGCGGAATATTCCTGGGCCGGAATTTTGATCCGGATCATATTCCGGACGCGCTTCCCGGCTGGGGCAATCATGGACTGAAAGATCATTATCTGCGTATTGCACAGTCCATCCATGTGGAAGATGCCATCCGTTGCTACAACGGTCCTGTTCTGATTATTCACGGAGATCAGGATGAAACCGTTCCGGTGGAATACGGCATCAAAGCTGCAGATATGTACAGAAACAGCAAACTGGTTCTGATTCCCGGAGATACACATTGCTACGATCACCATCTGGACCAGGTGCTCCGGGCGATCCGGGATAACTTCCCTTTCCGGACAGTATAGAATGCTTCCCTTTATCATAAATATGCAATTTGACATTGCCGAACAGCATCACTTGCTATAGAATAGATTGAGGCTAAACTGATAATGGAGTATGGGGTTTAATGATCTACGCTACTTCTGACATTCACGGTTATCCCCTTGATTCCTTCCTGCGCATGCTGGACAGCGCCGGCTTCGGTGATACGGATACACTGTATGTACTTGGAGATGTGATCGACCGGAACGGAGACGGCGGCATTGCCATGCTTCGCTGGATCATGAATACTCCCAATGTGCGGTTCCTTCTCGGGAACCATGAGAAAATGCTTTTATCCTGCACCTTCCTGTATGACGGAATTGACGATGGCACTGAAACCGAGCTCCTGGATCCGGACCGTCTTCACGCGCTGATGCGCTGGATGCGTAACGGATGTGAACCCACCATGAATTCCCTGCAGGCATTGAAGGAATCCGATCCGGAAGCCTTGAACAGTTTGTTTGCATTTCTGGAAAGCGCACCGTTGTACATGAAGGTCAGCGCATGCGGGCGTGATTTTGTGCTGGTTCACTCCGGATTTGAAAACTTTTCTCCGGAACGGGAACTGGCAGACTATGAGCCGGATGAACTGCTCTGGTATCGTCCTTACGCAGAAGAACGCTTTTTTTCGAATATGATGACCGTTCTGGGACATACACCGACAGGCTACCGGTTTGGCGAGACCGGAAAAATGTTCCTGACAGACACATGGGTGGATATTGATGTAGGCGCAGCCTCCGGAAAAGCTCCGATGCTGCTTCGTCTGGACGATATGAAGGCTTTTTACTGGCCGCCTGAAGATCAGTAAAATATTTGTATTCCAGGATGTATCAAGGAGGAAATGTAATGTTTCGCAGAACTGTAACCCTTCTTCTCTCCGCAGCTCTGATCCTGATCTGTTTTTCTTCTGCCCGGGCAGAAGAATCAGGCCTGTTTGATAAACTTTCGCGCATGGACGGTGCGGACGAACGGCTTCCGCTTCTTGAAAAGGCAGCTGAAAATGTATCTTCTGTCCTTACGGCGGATCCTTACACCGTTGAAATCTGTCAGGTCTATTATGAAGGAGACCGGATCTGGATTTCTTACCGGGCAAAAGGAGCGAACATCCAGATCCAGGACGGCCTGGACCTGGAAAATGGTGTCTATGCGGATATCACTGCGGGAGACTGGACTGTCCTGGATGACGGCTCCATCATCGGATGGAAAGAATGTGCTCTTCCGGATGGAAGCGAAGCAGATCCCCAGACTTTCTATCTCGTTTTCGGAAAATCCTATGAACACCGGGTGGGGATCACTGTCCGCCGGAATCCATACGAACAGTTCCTGCAGGGTTCCTCTTCAGCGGCATCCTGTCCGGCACAGGCAGATCTGGCAATGGGAAGAGTGGATCTGAGCGGTTCCGTCCTGCTGAACGCTCCGGATCAGGCTTCCAGCTGGCTGGCATGGCAGGAAGGAAAGGAAGGTTCCGGCACAGACGTCATTTCCTGCTGGAATCTCTATCAGAACGGAAGTCAGGTTGCTTATGACCTCTACGGAGCATCCAGTGTCCTTGACTCCGGTGAGATTCTTTTTGAAGTAGTCTTTCCCCGTCCGGATGATGTCAACGGTTTGTCTCTTGTACCGGAGTATTTGGAAGCCGGCGAAAAGCCGGATGAAGCCATTGCCCTGACTGTTTCCGTCCCCGGGAATTGAGCTTTTCGTCCCGTAAAGTTTCCCATCCGTTTACATATAATGACAGCTGGAGGTATTCTTTATGAAAATGACTTTTCGCTGGTATGGCCACAACACCGATCCGATTCCTCTGAAATATGTAAAACAGATCCCCGGCATGACCGGCCTGATGGGCTTGCTGGAAAAACCTGCCGGTGTGGATTGGCCGGAGGAGGAATTTGTTGCCCTGAAAAAGGAAGTGAACAATGCCGGCCTCGAAATCGAAGTGATCGAATCCGTCAATGTACATGAGGATATTAAACTGGGAGTTCCCCGCAGGGACGAATACATTTCCAACTATATTTCCACCATCCGGATGCTTGCGAAGCATGGTGTGAAAGTGATTATCTATAATTTTATGCCGGTATTTGACTGGCTGCGTACAGACCTGGCGCGCATCATCCCGGAGGATGGAAGCAACAGCCTGTACTTTGATGAGAAGGATCTCGGAGAAATGGGGCCGCTGGAAATCGTCCGGAAAACAGCGGAAGGAAGCCGCGGTTTTACGCTTCCCGGGTGGGAGCCGGAACGGCTTTCCCTCCTTGAAACAACACTGAAACAATATGAATCAGTAGGTCCGGATGACCTGCGGAAAAATTTCAAATATTTCCTCGATGCTATTATCCCGGTGTGTGAGGAAACCGGTGTGCGTATGGCTTGCCATCCGGATGATCCGGCATGGCCGATTTTCGGCCTGCCTCGTATTACCCACAGTGTTGAGGATTTTGATAAGATGGTGCAGCTGCATGACAGCCCCGCTAACACGCTCTGCCTTTGCACAGGTTCCCTCGGGAGCAATCCGGATAACGACATCCCTGCAGCGATTCGTCATTTTGGTAAAATGAACCGGATCGGTGCAATGCATGTACGGAACATTAAGTACCTCGGACCGCATCATTTCCGCGAAGCTGCGCATCTGTCCTCTGCCGGAGATCTGGATCTGTACGAAATCATGAAAGCTGTATATGAAGCCGTCCCGGATACTTATATCCGTCCCGATCATGGACGGATGATCTGGGATGAGCAGGGCCGTCCCGGATACGGCCTGTATGACCGGGCTCTTGGAGCAGCTTATCTCAACGGTCTGTGGGAAGCAATCGTAAAAGAAAACGGGTAAGCCTCAGGCTTTCCCGTCTGTTTTCTATTCTCCAAGAGGTTTTGATTTGGGCATTCCCGCCTTCCGCGGATAAGCGGAGGCGGTTTTTTCTGTCTTTCGCACCGGTAGTATAATGTGTTCCCACTCTCTTCCTTCCACTGTGCAGGAAACAGGCATTTCGAGCCGCCCGCCAAGCAGGTGCGCAGCGAGCCGTCCTGCCATCAGTTCCTTTTCAAGTGCCGGCCCTTTCCAGCACAGCGCGCATCCTCCGACCCGGACAAATGGCAGCAGGTACTCGCACAGAACGTTCAGTGGTGCAACCGCCCGGGCACAGGCATAATCGAATTGTTCCCTCAGCTTTTTGTCGCGCCCTCCGGTTTCTGCCCGGTCGTGCAGCAGACACACATTCCCGGTGCCTGTCTTCTCTGCCACTGCTTCCAGGAAATTCAGCCTCTTCTGCTGTGCGTCCATCAGGGTTACCTTACTTTCAGGCAGTGCCAGTGCAAGCACCATGCCCGGAAAGCCAGCGCCGGTTCCCACATCGATGATGGAAGCATCAGGCCGCAGGAGTTCCGTACAGAGAATTGCAAGGCTGTCTATAAAATGACGGTCCAGCAGTTCATCATCTTCACCGGCCGCAGTAAGATCCATGCGCTGGTTCCATTCCTGCAGGAGGCGCAGATAAATTTCCAGTTTTTCCGGCAGTTCCGTGTGAAATGGAATCCCGTTCCGTTCCAGTGCCCCGGCAATCTGTTCACAGTCCATACAATTCTCCTACAGGTTCAGATGCAGATATTTTTTCAGCCAGTATTTACACCAGGCAAGCGATTCACGGCTATGGTTTTTCAGCCAGTATTCCGGCAGGCAGGGACTGCCGATTCCGACAGCGTCCATTCCAAGATCCCCGGCCAGCGCCATACTTCGCGGCACATGATAATCACTCGACACGATCACCACCTGCCGGATCTTCGTTGAATAATTGTCCAGAAGTTTCTTTGCATTCTGCAGGTTCTGCTCCGTATTGAAGGAATCCGGATCTGTAAGGATCATGTCGCCCGGGATTCCTTTGTCTTCCAAATACCGTTTCATAACCGCTGCTTCCGTTTCCGGTTCGTCGTTTCCCTGTGCACCGCAAACAACAACAGGCACCTGTTTTTGCTGAAATACTTCCGCCGCCAGATCCAGACGCCAGGACAGCTGTACGCTTGGTACGCCATCCGGTTTCACCTGTGCGCCAAGGACGATTACTGCATCATAGGTTCCCGGAAGATCACCGGCTTTTTTAGCCACTTTCCCTTCCCGGATACATACAAATCCGACAAGTCCGCCAAAAAGCAGAATGCCGAGTGACAGAAGGATCAAAATGATTTTGATCACCGGATGCATCCGCTTCCTTTCCTTGTTTTCCATGCCGTTTTTTGCCTCCGCTCCATCTGTTATTTGCCGCGGACCCTGTAATCTATATCTCCGTGCTGTATCATGCTGTAAGTGGAATCGTTGGCCACAATGATATGGTCCAGCAGCAGGATGCCCACGCCGTTCAGCAGCCGCTGCAACTGCAGCGTAGAAGCAATGTCCTCAGGAGACGGTGCGCATGTTCCGCCGGGATGGTTATGGCACAGCAGTACACTGTGCGCATTGTAATTCAACGCAGTTTCCATCACAATTCTCGGGTATGCAGATACCTCGCTGAGAGAGCCTTCCGATATTTTCCTTCGTCCGAGCACAGCACACTTTGCATTCAGTGAAATGACATAAAACCGTTCGGATCGGTTCCCGGCAAGAAGTGACAAACAGTATTTCTCAGCCTCACGGCTGTTGCCGATCCGGTCCGGTACTGCCATCGCGCAACGGTTCCACACCCGTGTCAGCGGCACAACCATTGAAATCAGCGTAGCGGCACGTTCTCCGACTTCCGGAACCCGCATCAGCATTTCCGGCCGTGCTTCCAGCACGCCTTTCAGCGATCCGAATTCATCCAGCAGCGCATGTGCGATCGGATTTGTATCCTTCCGCGCATTGGCGTAGAACAGCAGCAGTTCCAGGATCTGATGATCCTCAAAATTCTCAAAGCCGTTTTCGTGAATAAATCGCTGACGCAGTTTCTCCCGGTGTCCTTCATGCAGATTCTCTTTTTTCTCTGTCATTGTGTTTCTCCCCTATTCCTGCTGGTTATAATACTGCCAGATATCCAGGCAGGCCTGTTTCTCCGCCGCGCACAACGGCAGGAATGCCCGCCGGTATACCTCTTTCACATCATCCCGTGTCATTTTTACCGGATGATTCCCCAGTCTCTGCGGATCAACTGAATCAGCAAGAAGGTTCAGTGTCTCCTCCGAAGGCATGGGAGGAATCTCCATCTCGAGGTCATAGAGGATTCCGCGCAGCAGACGCGGCATCATTTCCGCAGATCCGAGCCGTATTTTCCCGCACAGATCCTGAAGGATTCCCTGCATTTCCTCTGTTGCAGTCATCCGTTCCCACAGTACCGGAAGCGTCAGCATACAGGCATGACCGTGTGCAAGCCCCATTGTCTTTGTCAGCTGATAAGACATGGCATGTGCAGCAGTCGTCCGTGTCATCTGGATGGCTTTTCCGCTCTGGAAGGAGGCATCCAGCATTTCCTCCGCAGCATGCGGATCTCCGGCCAGATAGGATTTCATGTTATCCAGTACGCCAAGTACCGCCAGGAATGCATGTACACGACTGTCTTCCGTTGCCCGTGTGCACCACCAGCTTTCAATACCCTGGCTCAGCGCGTCCAATGCAGCGGATTTCTGATGGTATACCGGCAGGGAATCCAGCAGATCCGCATCCAGGATTACTCCGTCCGGCCGCAATGCAGGATGGCTCAGGGAGATTTTCCGGTTTCCGAGGTAGACAACCGCATTCTGTGTTGCTTCAGCGCCGGTTCCTGCCGTTCCGGGAATAGCAATATGGGGAGTATCCATTTCATCCGGAAAGCGGCCCTCCAGTGCATTCTCCGGGTTTCCTGCATACAGGATCGCCTTCACTGCCTTGGCAGTATCCATTGCGGATCCTCCGCCGATGGAGATGATTCCGTCGCACTGCTGCGACCGATACAGTTTCACAGCCGGCAGGGCATCCTGCAAATCCGGATTCGGATGATATTCACTGAACACCGGAAAAAGGAGCAGAGCCGGATCTTTTTTCATCAGCATTCCGGTCAGGTGGGCTGAACCAACGATCATGGGCCGTTTAATGTTGAGTTTTTCAGTCATTTGCAGGATTTTCCCAATACTCCCCCTGCCGCGCAGTACTTTCTGATACGGTTCCAATGTTTATTCCCCTTCTTTGTTTTCTACTTTCCCACACAAAAACCCGAGAATACAGCGTCGAGCAGCTTTTCTTCCACGCGGTCACCCGTGATTTCGCTGAGGGCGTTCTGTGCCGCCTGCAGGTCTGTGGCAGCCATGTCCGGCGTCATGGTATCCAGCGTGCGTATTGCATCCTTAAGGCAGTTAACGGCACGCTTTACTGCTTCAAGATGACGCGGCTGTGTCAGCACCAGCTGATCCCCGACCTCTGCGCTTTCACGGAGAAAATCACGGATCAGCTGCACAGAGCCGGTATCCAGAGCAGATACTGTCAGGCACCGGACATCCGGGCGTATGGCTGATACCTTCTGGGCTGTTGTCACCTGCGGCAGATCCGACTTGTTGATCAGAATCGCATCCGTTGCCTGCAGCTGCTGCAGCCATTCTTTTTCTTCCTCTCCGAGAGGCTTTGATCCGTCAAGAACCAGCATGGCAATATCCGCATTGCGCAATGCCCTTTCGGATCTTTCCACGCCAATCCGTTCAATTGGATCTTCTGTTTCCCGCATGCCGGCCGTATCTGTCAGGTATACGCGGATACCGCCCAGCATGATTTCACCTTCCACGGTATCCCGCGTTGTACCGGGTATCTCGGTGACAATCGCCTTGTCCTGACCAACCATCGCATTCAGGATGCTGCTTTTCCCGGCATTCGGAATGCCAAAAAGGGTAACATGCATACCGTCATGAATCAGGTGGGAAGATCGTTCATCCACAGCTCCCTGAAGTTCGTCGATCAGTTTTTCCAGTCCGGTTCGGAGGGCTCCGGCGCCTTCCTCATCTGATATTTCTTCCGGATAGTCAATACAGGCCGCGAGGCCGGCCTGCAGTTGGTACAGATCGTCTGCAGCCTTCCGGATAAAATCTGCTGTACCGCCGGTCATCTGGCGCACTGCTGCGCGGCGTTCCTGTTCTCCCCGTGCGGAGATCAGGTTCATGACCGCTTCCGCTCGGCTCAGGTCAATCCGGCCGTTCAGGAAGGCCCTGCGTGTAAACTCCCCCGCTTCAGCCAGTCTGGCACCGTTCATCAGGCAAAGATCCAGTATGCGGTTCAGCACCTGCGTTCCGCCATGGCTCTGAATTTCAGCCACATCCTCCCGGGTATAGCTGGAAGGTGCGCGCATCAGCACCGCCATGCATTCATCCAGTACTTCTTCCCTGTTCAGAATCCGGCCGTACATCATTTTGTGGCTTTCCATCCGGACAGGCTCAGTTTCCCCGGAATGTGCTGCAGGTGAAAAAATCTTTTGCAGAATGCATTCTGCATTTGGGCCGCTGATCCGGATAATTCCGATTCCGCCCTGACCGGGAGCTGTTGCGACTGCAGCAATCGTATCCTCCGGCCGGTTTATCTGCTTTCCGTTATCCACTTTCATCTCTCCGATTACAGGAAGGCATGCATCCGGGCAATCGCCGCGCGCATGTCCTCATTCCGGAACAGTGCCGTACCCATTACGGCAACGGACAACCCGTGATCCATCAATCGCTGCAGATTCTCCTCAGAGATTCCGCCATCCGCTTCAATTTCACCTTTATATCCGGCATCACGCAATGCGCGAATTTTCTCAAGGACGCTTTCATCCAGTTTCTGTCCGCCAAACCCAGGCTCTACCGTCATCGCAAGAATCAGATCAGCCTGTTCGATGTACTGCATCGCATCCTGTGCGGGTGTCTTTGGTTTCAGTGCCACACCTGCTTTCGCTCCGGATGCGTGGATCTTCTCCAGCAGACCGGAAACATTGCCTGTCTCCGCGTGCAGCGTCACCACCGAAGCGCCGGCTTTCAGGAATTCATCCAGAAGACTTTCAGGACGATCCATCATCAGATGCACATCCAGCGGAATATCCGTAATCTCTTTCAGCCGCCGTACAACATCAGGAGAATAGGCCAGATTCGGAACAAAATGCGCATCCATCACATCCACATGAATCCAGTCGCATCCGGCCTCCGCTGCGCGGCGTACATCCCGTTCAAGGTTGACAGGATCCGCAGCCAGAATACTCGGTGCAATTTTAATCATATCTTTCCCTCCATACTTCCCGTGTCTCCGCCAGCAGCTGTCGGTAACGCAGGAGCCTCTCCGGATGAATGATTCCGTTGTCTGCCGCTTCCTGTACCGCGCATCCGGGTTCCCGGTCATGCAGGCATTCACGGAAGCGGCATTTTCCTTCGTAAGGCACAAATTCCGGATACCGTTTGCGTATCTTTTCAGGTGGCAGCGGCCTTTCAGGTTCGAGCAGGCTGAAGCCTGCAGTATCCATCACACGCAGTCCTTCTTTCTCAATCAGTTCAGACTGTCGGGTGGTATTCTTTCCTCTGGAAATCTTCCTGGAGATATCACCGGTTTCGAGATGCACCTTCAGCAGCACATTCAGCAGTGTACTCTTCCCTGCGCCGCTCTGTCCGGTCAGGCAGCAGAGTTCCCCCTCCATAGCCTTTTTCAGAGCTTCCAGTCCTTCTCCCGTTTTTCCGCTGACCGGGAAAACAGGGATCCCTGCCGGCCTGTACTGTTCCGAGATAACAGGCGCAAGCACCTGATCCAGGTCTGTTTTGTTCACGGCAATCAGGATCTTCATTTCCTGCGCAACTGCCCGGGAAATCAGCCGGTCCGTCAGCAGAAGATCCGCTTCCGGTACCGGGGCGATCACAATAACCAGGCAGGAAACATTCGCTACCGGGGGACGGAGACAGACAGTTTTCCTGGGAAGAATCTCCTCAATCCATCCATCCTTCTCACCTTCGCCCGGGGTAAACCAAACTTCATCACCTGTAAGCGGGCTGATTCCCTGGCGCCGGAACTTCTTCTTGCACCGCAGCGTATAAGTGTTACCCGCTGCATCTTTTGCTGTGTAGAAGCTTCCGATACCGCGGATCAGTGTGCCGCGCATCATTGTTTCCCCTGTTCCGCCTGATTCACTCATTTCCGGCCTGTTCACTCTTTCTTTAATCTCCGTTATCCTTCGGATTCAGCGGCTTCTGTTCATACTGGGTATCGCCAATATAAACCGTATAGGTATAAAGCCTGTCATCCGGAATATCGATGGTTTCTTCGATCAGGCGGGAATCGCCTGCCTCAACGGTGTAATTCCGGGTATAGGCCACACTGGAGCCTTCCGCCCGGGTGCTGATTCTCACCTTCAGCTGCTGGTCCGATTCCGGCAGTGTGACGCTCAGAGTGGCAGTGCATTCAGCTTCCGGATACCTGTAAATGGTCAGCTGGACGGGTGTGTCTTCTGCAACGCGGTTTTCTGCTTCCGGCGCGGTTGCCGCGACAAGCCCGTGTTCCTTCGCATTTTCGGTCATCTCATATTTCAGGGTTGAATGAATCGCCAGATTCTGTGTAATCAGCATTTCCTCCGCTTCCTGCAGCGTATGTCCGATAAGGGAAGGTATCACAGTACTCCCGCCGCTGATGGTCAGTGTTACCGGATCATCCCGTGTGACCATATCACCGGCCGCCGGCACCTGGCTCATGACGCGTCCTTTCTGTACATCCGCACTCGCAGCCCGGTCTCTTGTAATCGTCATTTTCTTGGCCGTCAGCAGGTTTGTCGCTTCATCCGCCGTCATATTGGTCACGTCCGGCATTTCAAAGGGTACCGGGCCGCTGGAAATAACCAGGATCACCGCATCCCCTTTTCGGATCGTCGTATCCGCTCCGGGGTTCTGCACATAAACCTGATTCAGCTCCACATCATCGCTCGGCATGGCTTTGTGCGTTTCAGTCAGTCCGGCCTGTTTCAGCACGCGGACCGCTTCCTCAATATTCATGCCCATTACATCAGGAACCTTCACAGTAAAGATTGTCTGTTCATAAATCGCTTTGCCGCCGAAGAACAGTCCGGCAATCACAGCCAGTGCAATCACGATATTCAGTGCGATCCTGATCGTCTTGTTCCGGTTCCGCGGACGCACAGGCCTCCGGGGACCTGTATTCGTATTGCGCTCGCCGGCAACCTGTGGCTTGGGCTGCCGGATCTCCAGTTCATTTTCTGGATAAGGAATTTGTTCACCGCGTTCTTCCAGTGCAGCACGCAGATCAGACGCCATATCCCTGGCAGACTGATAACGCATTGCCGGATTCTTTTCCATCGCCCGCATACATACACGTATCACCGCCGGCGGCACATCCGGCGCCAGTGTCTGTATCGGTACAGGTGCTGCGTGCAGGTGCTGCATCGCTACAGCCACAGGATTGTCCCCGTCAAAAGGAACGCGGCCGGTAAGCATCTCATAAAGCACCACACCTGTGGAATAGATATCGCTGGCGGCTGTTGCACCTTCACCGCGTGCCTGCTCCGGTGAAAAATAGTGCACGGAACCCATGACATTATCACCGCGTGTCAGTGTGGCGCTGTCGGCAATGCGGGCAATACCAAAATCCGCCACCTTGATATGTCCATCCTCATGTACCAGGATGTTTTGCGGCTTGATGTCCCGGTGAACAATTCCGTTCCGGTGCGCATGTTCCAGTGCGCTCAGAATACGAATGGCAATCTGGCAGGACAGCGGCGCACTCAGTTTTCCGCGTTCCTGGATCACGGCTTTCAGGGTTTTACCCTGTACATATTCCATAACCAGATAGCGGTTTTCGCCGTCCATGCCCACATCCAGCAGATTGACGATGTTATGATGCGTCATCTTGCTTGCTGCTTCCGCCTCGCGCTGGAACCGGCCGATAAATTCCCGGTCTTCATTGTACTCCGGGCGAAGGACCTTAACGGCGACATTATGTCCCGTGCGCAGGTCGATCGCTCGGTAAACAATGGCCATACCACCCATACCGATCTGTTCTGTCAGACGGTAGCGGTTGGCAAGAATTTTTTCATTCATGCTTCGGCCTCCCCGTCCTCATTTTCTGTGGGTGCAGGGTACTGCTTCTCTTCGTTCTCTCCGCCGGTCTCATCTGTCAGGAGAATCAGTGTGATGTTGTCCTTTCCGCCATTGTCCAGTGCTGTCTGCAGCAGTCTGTCTGCAGCTTCTTCCGGGTTCTCCAGCATGACCAGTTCCTGCAGGACGGCACGGCTCATCTGTCCGTACAGTCCGTCCGAACAGACCAGCCACCTGTCCCCGGCCTGCCGCTTTTCTGTATAAAGGTCCACTTCAATGGTGTCTTCCGTACCGACCGCACGGGTAATATAATTACGCATCGGATGACAGGCCGCCTGTTCCTCTGTCAGGACACCGCGGCGTACCATATCACCGACAAGCGAATGATCCACTGTTACCTGTCGCATGATTCCTCCGCGGATCAGATAGGCGCGGCTGTCCCCGACCTGTGCAATCAGCATTTCTTTCCCGGACGGACACAGCAGTGTCAGGGTTGTCCCCATTCCGGTAAGGGTTGCATCTTTCTCCTGCTGGTCCCAGATTTCCAGGTTGATCTTCTTTACAATTTCCTCGAGCATCTGTTTATCCGGCGTTATCCCGCGGAATTCGCGCAGCAGTCCGTCACGGGTATGTGCAGACGCAATTTCCCCGCCGTTATGACCGCCCATTCCGTCCGCCACACCTGCCAGTCCGCAGCCGATTACAAGCGCATCCTGATTGCTTTTACGGATCCGTCCTACATCCGTGCGGCTCACAAGGGAAAAACCGGGCACAGGGCTTTCCTGGCAGGTTTCTTCCGCAGCAGCAGAGGCTGCCTGCTTCTCCGGATCCATCATCCGCCGGACAGCATTCTCTTTCAGATTAAACTTCCTCATAGCTTCCTTCTCCTGTATCAGATTCTTCCGGTCCGCAGGGGTGCCCGCCGAGGACCGCCGCCCGCAGCTGTCCGCAGGCACCCTCGATATCGTCGCCCATTTCCCGGCGCCGGGTGACGGAAATATGTTTTTCTTCCAGCACCTGCATGAATTCCCGTACAGTTCTATCACTGACGCCTTTCAGGGTTCGTTCCTTTACAGCATTCAGGGGAATCAGGTTCACATGGCATTGCATTCCGTGCAACTGTTCCGCAAGCTCGTATGCATCCTTCCTGCCGGCGTTTACGCCGTCGGACAGTGCATACTCAAACACCACCCGGCGTCCGGTTTCCCGGATATAAAAGCGGCAGGCCTCCAGGATGTCCCGGATCGGGTAAGTATTCGCGATGGGCATCATCTGCCGCCGGATTTCATCATTTGGAGCGTGGAGGGAAACGCACAGGGTAACAGGCATTTTTTCCCTCGCCAGGTCATACATCTTCGGAACAAGACCGCAGGTGGACAGAGATACATTCCGAAGGCTGAGCCGGATACCGTCTTCCTCACGAAGAAGCTTCAGGAAACGGATCACCTGGTCATAGTTGTCCAGTGGTTCCCCGCTCCCCATCAGCACCACATGGCTTACCCGGTCAGAGCTGTTATCCCCGGCCTCCAGGAAACGGTTGACAGCCAGGATTTCCCCAAGCATTTCCCCGGCGGTCAGATCCCGGATCCTTCCTCCCAGGGTGGAAGCGCAAAACCGGCATCCCATACGGCATCCAACCTGCGTGGAAATACAGAGGCTGACACCGTACTTATAGTACATGACAACGCCTTCCACGCAGTTACCGTCCTGCAATTCATAAAGCACCTTGATGGTCCCATCCAGGCTGGATTTCCTGTGCAGGCGGATCTTTACAGGCTGGGCTACAGCTGTTTCCTTCAGTTTCTCCCGCATGTCCTTGGAAAGGTTCGTCATTTCATCGAAGTCCCTGCCCCGGTGAATCCACTCAAAAACCTGTTTTCCGCGAAATGCGGGATGTCCCTGTGAGCCAAGCCATGCGGTAAGTTCCTCCCGGTTCATGGCCGCAAGTTCTGTTCTTTCCAACAATCGATACTCCTATCCTCTGTTTCTCCGGAAACGGCAGACGTAGAAACCCTCCACGCCATCGCGGTATTCCAGCAGCTGCAGCCCGGTTTTCCGGTACTGCCGGTATTTTTCCGGAACGGTTTCCGGCAGGTCCACAGCCTGGAATTCCGGATGTACCTGCAGGAATGCCTCCGCCTGCATCTCATTTTCCTCCGGAAGGACCGAGCAAGTGGAGTACACTAGGATCCCGCCCGGTTTTACATATTCGCAGACCGAATCCAGCAGTGTTTTCTGGATTTGTGTCAGTTCCCGGAGACTTTCTTCAGTAACCCGCAGCTTGATATCGGGTTTCTCCGTGATCATTCCCAGTCCGGTGCAGGGAGCATCCAGAAGGACCGCATCCATGGACTGGTACAGGTCTTCCCGTTTCTTCGTCGCATCGCGTACCATGGGACGCACATTTTCCAGTCCGAGCCTGCGGGCCTGCGCCTCTATCAGGGCGGTGCGGTGTTCATGGACATCCCATGCCTGAACCCGGCCGGTCCCGGCCATGAGTTCGGCCAGATAGCAGGTTTTTCCGCCCGGGGCCGCACAGCAGTCCAGCACCTGTTTACCGCGTTTCACATCCATCGCAAGACAGGCAATCATGCTGCCGCCGGTCATAATTGAGAAGGCTCCGCCAGTGAAATCAGCATCCCTGGCTATATCCACTGCGCCGCGGATTTTCCATGCATGCGGCAGATCCGCTTTTTCTTTATCCCAGACTTTTTTTGACAGGAGCAGTTCGAACGCTTCGTCTGTCAGCCGTGTCAGGTTCGGCCGGACAGTCCAGCTTTCCGCCGACTCCTTGCGGGTCAGGATTTTCCCGGCCTCCTCGCGGCCGTAGTGCTCTCTCAGTTTAATCCATAGCCATTCCGGAACGCTGTACCGGATTGCATCTGCCCTGTCCGGTTCCCTTTCCGGGTCCGGAAAAACAAGTTCTTCCTTTTTACGGACCAGGTTCCGCAGAATTCCGTTACAGACGCCTTTCAGTCCTTCCATACCGGTTTCCACGCACAGCTGTACGCAGGTATTCGTGGCGGCACTTTCGGGGATCCGGTCTTCCAGGAGAATCTGACACGCTCCGAGCCGCAGGATATTCCGCAGCTTGATATCTGTATCTTCCCGGGCCATCACCTGTCCCAGCACATGATCCAACCAGATCAGGTGATCCAGCGTATCATAAACAAGGCGGGACGCCAGCCGGCGGTCTGCGGCGATCATGCCGCAGTTTTCCAGCGCCCTGTCCAGGCTGAGGGAGGCATAGGCTCCCTGCTCTGTGACGGCACGGATCACGCGCAGGGCAATCCGCCGCGGCGGCATACCCTCTATATCCGGCTTTCGGTTTTCCTTCCGGACAGGCGGCCGGCCATCCTTCCGTACGGGAGGATGCTCCCACTTCGGGTTCCCACTGCGAAGGCCGGGACGTCTCTCCACGTTGCGGGGAAATTTCTTTTCTTCGTTCACGGTATCTCTCCAAACATCTGATTTACAGGGAATGTCCGCGCAGGTAGTCCTCCGCTTTCATACGCTTTCCGCCGGGGCCCTGGACTTCCAGGATCCTGACGGCACCTTCACCGCAGGCAATAACAAGGCCGTCCTTCGGGTTTGCCGAAAGAAAGGTTCCGGGTACGCCGCTGCATTCCGCACAGGATGCACGAAGGAGTTTGAGCCTTCCTTCCGGACAGGGGACACTCACGCAGGGCCAGGGATTCAGCCCATTGATCAGTCCGCGGACTGCCTGGGCGCTGTCCGAAAAATCCGTACTCCCCGATTCTTTTTTCAACATTGGATCATAGGTCATTTCCGCATGATTCTGGGGAATCCGCCTGAGTGTTCCTGCCTGAATCAGCTCCAGGGTTTTGCGGAGTGTTTCAGCACCAAGCAGGCTCAGGCGCTCTGTCAGTTCCCCGCAGGTTTCCGTTTCTCCGATCTCCGTTTCATCCTGCAGTAGCATATCTCCCGTATCGATGCCCTCATCCATCATCATGGTGGTAACACCGGTTTTCCGGTCCCCGGAGATGATCGCCCAGGCAATGGGTGCACTTCCCCTGTGCTTTGGCAGGAGTGAAGCATGCACGTTGATATTGCCCAGTGGCGGAATATCCAGGACTTCCTTGCTCAGAATCTGGCCGAAGGCTGCGGTGACACAAAGGTCCGGCTGCAAGCTCCGCAGGGTCTCCACTCCGTCCCGCCGGATCTTTTCCGGCTGGAAAACTGGAATACCGGCGGAAAGTGCTGCCTCCTTCACGGGGCTGGGCGTCAGTTTGTTTCCACGGCCCTTCGGCCGGTCCGGCTGCGTAAATACACCGACGATTTCCGCACCCGGAAAATCGATTACCGTCCGAAACGCCGGAACGGCAAACGCAGGGGTCCCCATGAATACGATTCTCACTGCTCGTCATCCTCCGGAATATGTCCTTCAATCTCTTCCTTCGTCAGTTCCCGGTCCATCACATCAACATAAAGCCTTCCGTCCAGATGATCCAGCTCATGGCAGATCGCCCTGGCTTCAAATCCTTCTGTTTCAAGTTCCATCCAGTTCCCCTTACGGTCCTGGTACTGTACGGTCACCTTCATCGGCCGGGTTACAACGCCCTGACGTCCGGGAACGCTCAGGCATCCTTCCCTGCCTGTCTGCGAACCTTCCCGCATAACAATCTCCGGATTGACCAGTTCAAGCAACCCGCTGTGATCTTCCGTCACATCCACGACCGCCACCCGGCGCAGAATGCCAACCTGCGGGCCTGCCAGTCCAACCCCCTCAGCCTGGTACATTGTTTCAGCCATATCCTTCAAAAGTATTCCAAGGCGCAGGTCAAACTTCTCCTGTTTCTTGCAGGTCTTTCTCAGGGTGTCGTCCCCAATCTTTACAATCTTTCTGGTTCCCATTTTATATATAGTCCTTTCACATCATCGTTGTCGGATTGACTTCAAAACAGATTTCCGCATCTTCCGCACCAGCGGAAGCGATCTCTGTCAGTGTGCCGAACAGCTCATCTGTTTCGCTGCTGACCAGTGCTTTAATCAGGATATGGCGCCGGAACCTGGATTTCAGGAACTTTACAGAAGGAGTGTCTTTGAGAACCGTCAGCACTTTCTTTTGCCATGCAGGATGCTCCAGAAGCGCTTCCTGAACTTTTCTTTCAAGATTCTCCGCCGCCTTTTCAGCCGCTTCTTCCCGTGTGCTTTCAATCAGCAGCCGGGATAGCACCGTAAAAGGTGGATATAAACCGTTGCGCCTGCGCCGGAATTCGCTTTCGAAAAATGCCCGGTAATCCTGCCGCGCAGCGAATCCGATCACGGGATCCTTCGGCAGATAGGTCTGGATAATCACCCGGCCGGGCTGCTTTCCGCGTCCCGCACGTCCTGCAACCTGTGTAAAAAGCTGGAACGCACGTTCCCTGCTTCGGTAATCAGGGAGGTTCAGGGCCAGATCCGCAGCGACAACGCCCACCAGTGTTACCTGCGGAAAATCAAGTCCTTTGGCAATCATCTGCGTACCGATCAGAATCCGTGCCCGGCCGCTGCGGAATTCCTCCAGGATCTTTCCGTGCCCGTCCTTTGTTCCGGTGGTATCATAGTCCATCCGGACCGTCGGAACACCCGGAAGCATCCGGTTGACTTCTTCCTCCACTTTCTGTGTACCGGCGCCGAAGTATCGGATATGGTGCCCGCCGCACTCCGGGCATACCGTCGGCGGCAACATTTCCTTCCCGCAGTAGTGACAGCGGAGTTTTCCGTCTGCATCCCCGATGTGATAGGTCATACTGATATCACAGTTCGGGCATTTTACAACATATCCGCAGCTCCGACAGGAAACAAAGGAATTATAACCCCTCCGGTTCATCAGCAGAATCGCCTGTTCTCCTTTTTCAACGCACTCCTTCAGGGCCTGCCGAAGCGCAATGCTCAGCACCGTACGATTATTCCGTTCCAGTTCCTGCCGCATATCCGCGATTTCCACCTCCGGCAGGGGGCGATCATTCACTCGGTGCATCATTTCCAGCAGGACATAATCGCCCCTCCTTGCGCGTGCAAAGCTCAGGATACTGGGTGTGGCGCTGGCCAGAATCAGCGTGGCATTCTCCCGCCCGCACCGGCTGGCAGCAACCTCCCGGGTATCATACCGGGGATGGCGGTCATTCAGATAGGTGCTTTCATGTTCCTCATCAACAACAATGAGCCCAAGCCGCTCCACCGGGGAAAAGACGGCACTTCTGGCGCCGATCACAACCCGAGCTTCCCCCCGCCGGATCCTCCGCCATTCGTCGTAACGCTCTCCGGCGCTGAGGCGGGAATGGATCACGGCTGCCACCGCGCCAAACCGTCCCCTGAACCAGGAAACCATCTGCGGTGTAAGCGCGATCTCCGGCACGAGAATGACAGCGCATTTTCCCAGGGCCAGAGTCTCGTGCACAGCTTTCATGAATACTTCAGTTTTCCCGCTGCCGGTAACCCCGTGAAGCAGGAATTTTCCGCCCTTTCCATGAAGGCATGGCAGGATTTCTTCCAGCGCTTCCTGCTGTCCGGGCGTCAGATCATAACCCGGATCTCTCTTAATGGAAAAAGCTCCTTCCGGCGTACGAAGGGTTTCTTCGCTGCATACAGTGATGAGCCCGTCGCACTCCAGCTTTTTCAGGGCATCGCCCGGATCCTTTACGTGCATCGCCAGTTCCTGCACGGAAACTGCATCCCCGTTCATCAGCAGGTCCAGCAGTATTGCGCGTTTGCTGCCCGCTTTCGCTTTTTCCGCAGCCGCACGGGCCTCTTCCCGTGAAACAGCGATTTTTGCCATACGGACAGTTTTTACTTTGATTCGTCCGCCCCGCATCTGTGCCGGAAGCATAAGGCGCAGGGTTTCCGCCATCGGGCAGTGCGCCTGCAGGGCCATTTCCCGTGCCAGGGCCATCAGTTCGGGAGGAACCGCGGCGTAATCCTCAAGCGGCCGGATGACCGCCCGGAGTTTTTCCGGCGGAATGTCGCATGCTTCTGTCAATTCGGTTACAATGCCTTCCTTCTCGCGGGATCCGAAAGGCACAGACACCCGCTGGCCGGCAGAAAGCTCCATCCCATCCGGAATCAGGTAGGTAAAGGGTTTTGCCACATTCTCATGGACAATGTCCACAATCACCCGGCAGTACATCCTTTCCCCTCCTTTCCGGGCACAGAAAACCATTGTTTATTATATCGTTTTGTACGCTGTGTGACAAGAGATACCATTGTTTTCTCTGTTGTGATCCTCTATAATACAATTGAAAAAAACACGTGTCAGGAGGCTTTCCATGCCTGTTGAAATGAACCCTTCCTCCCGCACATGGACCCTCAGCGGCGGAAACACCAGCTATGTGCTCCACCGGGACGAACAGGACCGTTTACTGCACCTCTACTGGGGACCCCGGCTGGGTGGAGATGTGCTTACATATAATCCTTCCGACTATTCATCCTTTGCCTCTTTTGACCTGCCGGTTTCCGTGCTTCCTTCCGAGCTGCCGGTTTGCGGCACAGGATGGTTTGGTACACCGGCAGTCGGCATCCGTGATGCCAGAGGCGACGAGGTGGTTTGCCTGAAAGTAGTCTCCGCAGAAATCCTGTCCGGCAAACCAGGTCTGCCCGGTTTGCCTGCGGTCTATACTGAAAAGGACGAGGAAGCTGATACGCTGGCCGTATATCTGGATGACGCTGTTTCCGGCCTGCAGGTGACAGCGCTCTATACAGTGTTTTCCTGCAGTGGAGCGGTCACCCGAAGCCTCCTGCTGAAAAACGGCGGCAGCGAGCCATTGACTGTCACATCTCTGCTGTCTGCCTCAGTTCCCATATGGCGGGGGGACCTGGATATTCTGCACCTGAACGGTGCTTGGGCCCGTGAACGCCGGCTGATGCGTGTTCCGGCCGGCGAAGGCGAATTCCGCATTGTTTCTGCCCGCGGCGCTTCCGGTCACGAGGAAAATCCTTTTCTTGCGCTGTGTGATCGGAACGCAGATGAGTTCTCCGGGCAGGTATGGGGCCTCAGCCTGGTTTACAGCGGAAGCTTCCTTGCTTCCTGCAGGACAGATATCTTTGGACACGCGAGGATCTCCATCGGCATGAATCCCGATGTGTTCTCCTGGCAGCTCGATCCCGGTGAATCCATCTGCTCTCCGGAAGCTGTGATGGTTTACAGTGCAGAAGGGCTGAATGGAATGTCACAGACATTTCACCGTCTTTACCGTGACCGGCTGGCCCGAGGTTTCTGGCGGGATCGTTCCCGGCCGGTACTGCTCAACAGCTGGGAAAGCGCATATTTCTACTTTGATGAAAAAAAGCTTTTGGCGATAGCGGAAAAAGCCGCGGAGATCGGCGCGGAGCTATTTGTACTGGATGACGGCTGGTTTGGAAAACGCAACTCAGACAACTGTTCCCTTGGAGACTGGACCGTGAATACGGAAAAGCTTCCCGGCGGCCTTGCCGGACTGTCTGAGAAAATTCATGGAATAGGTCTGAAGTTTGGCCTGTGGTTTGAGCCTGAAATGGTTTCACCCGACAGCAACCTGTACCGTGCCCATCCCGACTGGTGTCTGCACGTGTACAACCGTCCCCGCACCGAAGCGCGTCAGCAGCTGATTCTCGATCTTTCCCGTCCGGAAGTTCAGGAATATATCGTTTCAGCTGTTTCCGCCCTGCTCACCTCCTCCGGTATCGACTATGTAAAATGGGATATGAACCGGAACATGACAGAAGCCTTCTCAGCAATACTTCCGCCGGAGCGCAAAAAAGAAACCCAGCACCGTTACATACTGGGCCTGTACAGGGTACTGGAGGCTATTACGTCCGCCTTCCCCGATGTACTGTTTGAATCCTGCTCCGGCGGCGGCGGCCGTTTTGATCCGGGAATGCTGTACTACATGCCCCAGACCTGGACCAGTGACGATACAGACGCAGTGGAGCGGCTCAAAATTCAGTATGGCACCTCCATCGTCTATCCCGCTTCTGCCATGGGCGCCCATGTCAGTGCCGTTCCGAACCATCAAACCGGCCGTACGGTCCCGCTGAAGATGCGTGGTGATGTGGCATTGGGCGGCAATTTTGGTTTTGAATTGGATCCTGGAAAGCTTCCGCCTGACGAGCAGGAAGAAGCGAAACAGATGGTTGCCCGGGTAAAGGCGCTTCGTGACCTGACACGGACAGGCACCTTCTGGCGCCTGCTCTCCCCCTTTGCCGGGCCGGTTACTGCCTGGGCTTTCGTTTCCGAAGACCGGCGAACTGTACTTCTGTGCGCATACAGCGTTCTGCCTGTTCCAAACAGCGCACCGGTTCGGGTTCGTCTGCGGGGCATTCTTCCTGACACATGGTATAAAACGGAGGACGACTGCCGTTTTGCCGGTGCCGCCCTCCTGTACCAGGGAATAACACTTCCCCTGCGAGGTGATTTTGACAGTTTTGTCTGCCTGCTGAAGGCTGACTGATCCTCTTTTTTATCCGTTCTTTTTCCAGCCGCGCATTTCCCGGAGATCCTTCACGATCTCCGGAAGGATCTGCGCGGTTGTTTTGATTTCCTCCAGTGTTGTTTCCCTTCCAATCGTCAGGCGGATACTTCCCCGGCTCATTTCCTCCTCCAGTCCGATGGCCTGCAGCACATGGCTTGGTTCCATGCTGCCGGAAGTGCAGGCGCTGCCGCCGGATGCAGCGATGCCCGCCAGATCCAGGCGGAGCAGCAGCGCTTCGCTTTCAATGCCCGCAAATGAAAAATTGCAGTTGTTAGGAAGGCGTTTCTCCGGATGACCGTTCAGCTGTGCCTCGGGAACACGTTCCAGAACAAGCCGTATCAGCAGATCCCTCAGTTCCCGGATCCGTTTGTTGTTTTCTTCCCGGCAGGCTGTAGCAATTTCAATTGCTTTTCCGGCACCCACAATACCCGGAACATTTTCAGTCCCTGCCCGCAGGCTGCGTTCCTGGGATCCTCCTGTAATCAGCGGCTCCAGCCGTGTACCCTGGCGTACATACAGAACGCCGGTCCCTTTCGGGCCGTGGAATTTGTGCGCACTCAAGCTCAGCAGATCTACGTTCATAGCATGCACATCCAGCGGCAGCGCACCGGCAGCCTGTACCGCGTCCGTATGAAACAGCACGCCTTTCTCCCTGCATACTGCTCCGATTTCCGTCACGGGTGACACCGTTCCGATTTCGTTGTTTGCTGTCATAATGCTTACAAGCACAGTATCGGGTCCGATGGCTTCCCGGACCTGGTCTGGCGAAATCAGGCCGGACGTATCCGGTGAAAGATATGTGATACGGAACCCATGTTTTTCCAGAGCCCGGCAGGTATTCAATACTGCCGGATGTTCCGTAAGGGATGTAATCAGATGGTTCCCTTTTTCTTTCAGCGTGCAGGCAACGCCGCGAATTGCCATGTTATCACTTTCACTGCCGCCGGATGTAAACAGGATTTCCCGGGCTTCCGCGCCGACAGCTTCGGCAAATTGACGCCTGGCCTGTTCCACAGCTTTTCGGGCTTCCCGTCCTGTAGCGTGGACACCGGATGGATTTCCGTATGTTTCGACAAAAAAAGGCAGCATCGCATTCAGTACTTCAGGAAGTACCGGCGCGCTTGCCGCATAGTCCAGATAGATCCGGCGCATGAAAACCTCCGTTGCAATGGCTGCTGAAATCAGAATCTGGTCTGGAACAGCGTAAAATTTCGATCTGCATCATTCAGCACGAAGCCGATCATATTCATCAGGAATGCAAGAAGCAGCAGGATCACCACTGTGCCCGCAATAATCGATGTTACATTTCCTGCGCCCGAAGCCGCCCTGAAACGTTTCACGCGAATCGCTTTCTTTTCTTCCTGAGAGAGTTCCTCAATCTCCTCTTCAGCCGGATCGTCAAATCCGTCATCATAATCGGATTCAATATATTCTTCCGGCTCCGTGTCCGTATCCTCCCCGGAAACGGGCAGCGGCTGGCGTTTTGTCGCCTCTTCTTCGTTTTCGCGGAAATATGCCATCTGTCTTCTCCCGTCAGACGTAATCCAGCCAGGGGCTGTCTGTTTCCTCCCGGCCTGTCAGCTTTCCCTGTGCACACATGCCCGGAAAATTGTTCTGCCGCAGCGCTTCGTATAAAACGATCGCGGCGGAATTGGCAAGATTCAGGCTCCTGGCTTCCGGCCGCATGGGGATCCGGATGCATTGGTCATACACTTTCTCCAACAGGTTTTCCGGCAGGCCCCGGGTTTCACATCCGAAGAAAAGGAAATCCCCATCCCTGTATTCTGCCTCATGATAACCCCGCGGTGCTTTTGTCGTGGCGTAATGTGCACGGATACACGAATGCATCCGCCAGAATTCTTCCGGATTCCGATACACATGATACTCCATCAGATGCCAGTAATCAAGACCGGCCCGTTTCAGGTATTTGTCTGAAAGCGAAAACCCGAGGGGTTCTATCAGATGCAGCACTGTTCCGGTGGCAGCGCAGGTACGGGCAATGTTTCCGGTGTTCTGCGGAATTTCCGGCTGCATCAGCACAATGTTCATGGACATTCTTTTTCCTGTTCCTTTCGCTTGATCCGGCGAATTATCAGCCACAGGACAAAAGTCGTCACCGCCACGCCGGTGAGCACACCGGAGGAATCCAGCAACACATCGGTCCACTGGCCGCTTCTCCCGTCCGTCAGCAGTTGATGCAGTTCATCGGTACCGGCATAGAGTGTGCCGCCGGCCCAGGCTGCAAAAGGAATCCACTTCCCGGCACCGAACCAGCTTTCCAGGCAGAGGCGCAGCAGCGCGCCCAGGATCGCAAACTCCGTAAAATGCGCGATCTTGCGCACCAGGTGTTGGATGCTGTCATAGATGGACCGTTTCCGTTCCTGCGGATAGGATTCATAATCCGGATATACCCTGCGGATCACCTGCCGGGTGAACCGTCCGCTGGTCTGGTCCGACCGGTCCGCAGGCTCCATGGAAAAGCAGAAAATTAGGATCATCATCGCTACGGTGAGTACCGTCAGCAGAATCCGTACCCATGTTTTCTGCAGTCCGTTGATTGTCATTTCCATGCCCTTTCGTTTCACGACGAAAACAGGAGATGTGCTATCTCCTGTTTTTATGATTTACTGGAAGAGTTCCTTCACCCGGTCCATGAAACTTTTCCTTCCGTCATATTCCTTGTCCGTGGTTGTCTCATCAAACTGCCGCAGCAAGTCCTTCTGCTTGTTGTTCAGCCGTTTTGGAATTTCCACCTTGACCTTCAGGACAAGATCGCCTTTTCCGGTGGAGCGAAGCATCTGGATACCGGCACCTTTGATCCGGTATTCCGTACCAGGCTGGGTTCCTTCCGGAATCCGGTATTTGATTGGTCCGCTGAGTGTGGGCACTTCCACGTCTCCGCCCAGGGTGGCGGTAACAAAGCTGATAGGGAAATCCAGCAGGAGATTGTATCCTTCCCGTTTAAACAGCTTATGGGGTTTTACACCCACAACAATATACAAATCTCCGTTCGGGCCGCCCCGCAGTCCGGGTTCACCCTGTCCGTTCATGATAATGGTCTGTCCGTTGTCAATTCCCGCCGGCACCTTCACGGTCACGGTCCGTTTTTTGCGGATCCTTCCACTTCCGGCGCAGGCAGTACACTTTTCTTTGACGATTTTCCCGGCGCCGCCGCAGGCAGGGCATGTGCGCACGGTTGTCATCCAGCCGCCGGACTGGCGGATCTGCCCGGCGCCGTTGCAGTTCGGGCAAGTGACCGGTGATGTGCCCGGTTTTGCACCGCTACCTTTACAGGTATCGCACAGTTCATTCCGGTATATTTCGAAGCTTTTTTCGCAACCCTTGGCTGCTTCCTCGAACGTAATCCGCAGTTCATAGCGAAGGTCATTTCCCTGTACAGGTCCCTGGCTTCTGGTACCGCGGGCGCCCATGCCGCCGTTGAAGAGCTGGTCAAAGATATCCCCCATACCGCCGAAGTCAAATCCGCCGAAGGGATTACCGCCGCCGCCCCCCATTCCGGCCATGGGGTCCTCGAATCCAAACTGGTCATACCGTGCCCGTTTATCCGGATCGGACAGCACCTCATTGGCTTCATTCAGTTCCTTGAAGCGCTCCACGGCACTCTGGTCGCCCGGATGCAGATCGGGGTGGCATTCCTTTGCCTTTTTACGGTACGCCCGCTTAATCTCGTCGTCCGTCGCGTTTTTGCTGACGCCCAGAACTTCGTAGTAATCGCGTTTCGTTGCCACGCTGTCTCACCTCTTCCTGAAAGCAAGCCCATCTCCATTCAGAGCGGGCTTGCTGCCGGGGTTTTATTCCGGATTATTCCACACTTCCGTCTGCATTCACGCTGCCGTCTGCATTCGTGGATCCGGGCTGTGCCCCGCCGTTATCCATGGGATTACCTTCCGCACCGGCCTGCTGTTGATATAGCTTGCCGAATACCGCGTATACCTTCTGGGTGAAGGCTTCCATGGCATTCTTGATCTCATCTGCGTTGTTGCCCTCGCGAACCTTCTTGAAGGCGTCGATCTCAGTCTGCACCGTGTTCTTGTCTTCATCGGTCAGCTTGTCGCCGTTGTCCCGCAAGGTCTTCTCCGTTTCGTAAATCAGGCTGTCTGCCCGGTTCAGGGTTTCAACCTCTTCCCTGCGTTTCTTGTCCTGCTCGGCGAACTGTTCGGCTTCCTTCACGCGCTGGTTGATTTCCTCTTCGCTCAGATTTGTGCTGGCGGTGATGGTAATCTGCTGCTCATGTCCGGTTGCCTTGTCCTTGGCGGAAACATTCACGATACCGTTGTTGTCAATGCTGAAGGTCACTTCGATCTGCGGTACGCCGCGGGGGGCCGGTGCAATGCCGGTCAGTTGGAACCGACCCAGTGTCTTGTTGTCATACGCCATCTGGCGTTCACCCTGCAGCACATGGATTTCAACGGTGGTCTGCCCGTCAGCAGCTGTGGAGAACACTTGGCTCTTGCTGGTCGGGATCGTGGTATTCCGGTCGATCAGGCGGGTAAAGATGTGGCCTTCCGTTTCCAGCCCCAGGCTCAGGGGCGTCACGTCCAGCAGAAGAACATCCTTGACTTCGCCGCCCAGCACACCGCCCTGGATGGCCGCACCGATGGCAACACATTCATCCGGGTTAATGCCTTTGAAGGGCTCCTTGCCGGTGATCTTCTTTACTGCATCCTGTACTGCGGGAATACGGGTGCTGCCGCCGACCAGAATGACCTTGTTGATCTGGTCCACGCTCAAGCCTGCGTCCTTCAGCGCTTTGCGCATGGGCTCCACAGTAGCGTCCACCAGGTCGCTGGTCAGCTCATCAAACTTCGCACGGGTCAACGTCACATCCAGGTGCTTCGGTCCCGTGGCATCCGCAGTAATGAATGGCAGGTTGATATTGGCAGTGGTAGTGCCGCTCAGTTCAATCTTGGCCTTCTCGGCAGCTTCCTTCAGCCGCTGGCAGGCAATCTTGTCCTGTTTCAGATCAATGCCGTTTTCCTTCTTGAACTGGTCCGCAACGTAGTCAATAATCCGCTGGTCGAAATCATCGCCGCCCAGACGGGTATTGCCGTTGGTGCTCAGCACTTCGAACACTCCGTCACCGATGTCCAGGATACTGACATCGAAGGTACCGCCGCCCAGGTCGTATACCAGGATCTTCTGGTTTTCTTCCTTGTCCAGGCCGTAAGCCAGGGATGCTGCAGTGGGCTCATTGATGATCCGCAGCACTTCCAGGCCGGCAATCCGGCCCGCATCTTTGGTGGCCTGCCGCTGGCTGTCATTGAAATACGCAGGAACTGTGATTACAGCCTGGGTCACTTTTTCACCCAGGTAGCTCTCAGCGGTTTCCTTCATTTTGCTCAGCACCATGGCGCTGATATCCTGCGGAGTATACTGTTTCCCATCGATGTCCACCTTATAGGATGTACCCATTTCACGCTTGATGGAAATAACGGTCCGGTCCGGATTGGTGACTGCCTGGCGCTTGGCGACCTGACCGATCAGGCGTTCTCCGTCTTTGGTAAAAGCCACGACAGAAGGAGTCGTACGGCTGCCTTCCGCATTGGCAATAACGACAGGCTGTCCGCCTTCCATAACAGCGACGCAGCTGTTGGTGGTTCCCAGGTCAATACCGATAATCTTGCTCATGATTTTTTCCTCCCTTTATCTGTTCTGTAATACACTCATTTATATGGTTACGGAATATGATTTTATTCCGGAACAACCTTTACCATGGCATGCCGCAGGACCTTGTCCCCCATGCGGTAGCCCTTCTGGAGCACCTGGCATACAGTACCGGGTTCTCCTTCATCCTCAGTGCCTTGGAGCACAGCATTTTCCAGATTCGGATCGAACTTTTCACCCTTCCGGTCGATAGGTGTTACATCCAGCTTCTGATAAATATCCGTCATCTGCCGCAGCACAAGTTCCACACCGTTTTTCAGGGCTTCATCCCCTGCCCCGGCAGCAGCTTCCACTGCGCGTTCAAGATTGTCCAGCACAGGAAGCATAACTGCAGCCACATCCTTGCGGCCTTCGGCATACGCGTCTGCGCGGATGGATTCATTCCTTTTCCGGTAGTTTTCGAAATCCGCCTGTACCCGCTGTGCCATCGCCAGGTATTCTGCCGTTTTCGAATTCGCTTCCTCCAACTGCTTTGCCAGAGGATTCGTCTCGTCTGTTTCCTGCGTTGCATCAGCCTCAGGCTGTTCTTCCGTTGCCTGCTCCAGTGCTTCCTTCAGGGCTTCTTCCGCAGCTTCCGCAGCGGCATTTTGTTCGTTCTCCTGCCGGTTCTTCTTGTCTTTGCTCATCATATTTGCCTTTCACTTTGTTTACTGTCTTCTGGTGATCACGGATCCTATTCCTCATTGAACATATCCGTCAGCTGGTGACCGATGATATTCAGGATGGACAGCACTTTGGAGTACTGCATGCGGGTCGGTCCGATGACGCCGATGGTTCCCTGCTGGCCGCCCCTTGTGGAATAAGCAGCGGTAACAATGGAACAGTCTGCCATCTCCGGTACGCCGGTTTCCGGTCCGATCCGTACGGTAAAGGACATACCGCCGCTTCCGCGGATAATGTCGGCCAGTTTGTCCCGGGTCTCCATCAGGCTCAGGAAATTCCTGGCTTTGTCCACATCGCTGTATTCGGGATACGCCAGAATATTGCTCGTTCCCCCGACAGCCATATGTCCGCGGCGCGGCGTGTTCTTTCCTTCACTGAAGAACCCGTAGAGTTCCTGGATCATCCGTTCGTTCCCGCTGACCCTCTCTGCGATGGTCGGCATCCGCTGGCACGCTTCTTCGAGCGTGGCGCCGTGGAGTTCCTCCGTCAGGGTACGGGAGATGGCATAGAGGGTATCGCTGTCCATCTGGGCGCCGATACGGATCACATTGTCCCGTACCATTCCCTGATCGGTGACGATCACCAGCAGCGCCGTTTCCGCAGACACGGGAACAAGCTGCATCGTCTGGATCCTGGGTTGAACGCCCTTAGGCGACAGAACCACCGCGGTATAATGTGTCAGGCTGGAGATAACCTGTGCCGCGTGGTCGATAACATCCTCCATCTGGCGTACCCGGCCGGAAAAATGGCTGCGGATTGCCTCGTCCGAAGAGTTTGGGATCTTTCCGGCTTCGAGCAGGGTGTCCACATATAGCCGGTAGGCTTTGGCGGAAGGAATCCGCCCCGCGGATACGTGCGGCTGGTCGAGGAAACCCAGCTCCTCAAGGTCGCTCATCTCATTACGGATCGTGGCGGAGGAAAGACCCATGTCGTACTTCTTGCTGATTGTACGGCTGCCGACGGGGACACCGGTGAGGATATAGTCATCGATAATCGCCTGCAGGATGCGCATTTTACGCTCGTCCATCGTCCTTCCTCCTTTCTGTATTGTTAGCACTCGATGCTTACGAGTGCTAACCACATGCATACTCTATCACCGACCGGGACCTTTGTCAAGCCTTTTCCGGCCTATTTTGTCAAAGAAAGTCAAAAAGAACTTCCTCCCCTGGAAGGAGGAAGTTCTCTGTGGATTTTTCAGGATTTTTATCAGCCGCCGAACATGCTGATCAGGAATCCGGCCGCGATGGCGGATCCGATAACGCCGGCCACGTTCGGGCCCATGGCATGCATCAGCAGGAAGTTGGAAGGATTGGCCTTCTGGCCTTCCTTCTGGGAAACACGGGCTGCCATCGGAACAGCTGAAACACCCGCGGAGCCGATCAGCGGATTGATCTTCCCGCCGCTCAGCTTGTACATCAGTTTGCCGACCAGCAGGCCGCCGATGGTGCTGAAGGCGAAAGCAATCAGTCCCAGTACAACAATCTTGATTGTATCGAATGTCAGGAAACGGGAACCAACCATGGTGGCGCCGACGCTGATGCCCAGGAACAGGGTAACAATGTTCATCAGGGCATTCTGCGCTACGTCGCTCAGGCGTTCCGTCACACCGGTTTCCTTCAGCAGGTTGCCGAACATCAGGCAGCCGATCAGGGGGGCAGTGGAGGGCAGCAGCAGCACGACGAAGATGGTCACGACGATCGGGAACAGGATCTTTTCGGTCTTGCTCACTTCGCGCAGCTGGGTCATCTTTACGCTGCGTTCCTTCTCCGTGGTCAGGGCCCGCATGATGGGCGGCTGGATCATCGGAATCAGGGCCATGTAGCTGTATGCAGCAACGGCAATCGGTCCGAGCAGTTCGGGTGCCAGCTTCGTAGTGGTCAGGATGGCAGTCGGGCCGTCCGCACCGCCGATAATGCCGATGGAAGCAGACTGCTGCGCATCGAATCCCAGCAGGTTCGCGCCGAAGAAGGCGAAGAACACGCCGAACTGAGCAGCCGCGCCCAGCAGCAGGCTCTTCGGATTGGAAATCAGCGGACCGAAGTCAGTCATTGCGCCGATGCCCATGAAGATCAGGCAAGGATAGATACCGGCTTTGACGCCGATATACAGGATATCGATCAGTCCGCCTTCCGCCAGGATATATCCATAATTATGGAGATATTCCTCATAGCCTACGGTATAGGCGCCGGTGTTCAGGAAACGGTCCCACAGGTCCTGATGATACAGGGCGTCCGGAAGCTGTCCGTTCGACGTCATGAAGACGGAAGAAACGTTTGCCAGCAGGCAGCCCATGGCAATGCCGACCATCAGCAGGGGCTCATACTGTTTCTTGATACCCAGGTAAAGCAGTACGCACGCGATGGCGATCATCACAAGGTTGCGCCATCCGTCGGGGTTGCTGAAAAATCCGGCAAATCCGGATTCCGTAACCAGTTTTCCGAGGGAATCTAACATCTTTTGTCTTCCTCCCTTATCCCAGTACGATGATCGGTGTTCCGGTATCCACCTTTGTACCGACATCCGTCAGGACCTGCACCACCGTCGCGTCATGCGGGGCCATGATTTCGTTTTCCATCTTCATGGCTTCCAGCACAGCCAGCACTTCTCCGTTCTTCACGGCCTGGCCGGCCTTGACATTCACCTTCACGATGGTTCCGGGCATGGGAGACAGAACCTGTTCGCCAGCCGCAGCGGCAACGGGTGCCGGAGCAGCGGCGGGGGCCGCGGGAGCAGCAGCGGGAGCGGCGGGGGCGGGAGCGGCGGCAGGCGCCGGCGCATACGCTTCATATTCATCCAGCAGCATGGCTTCTCCCTGATTCACTTCAACCTCGTATGTCTTTCCCTTCAGGGTTACTTTGTACTTCATCTTATTTGACCTCCTTGATGGATACGAACCGAAGCTCGTTCAGGGGTTTCTGCAGCTTATCCGCCACGATGGCCATGATCATGGCCGCATCCTTGGGATCAGTGTCATAGATCTTCACTTCGCCGGCGGTTCCGGGCGCAGCGGGCAGGTTCTTTGCCGCGGGGGTCGCTGCCGCGGCGGGAGTCTCAGCGGCAGGAGCCTCAGCTGGCTTTTTCGTCTTCGCGACCATGATTTTTCCGACGATGATAACGACGCACATCAGCAGGCTCAGTCCGATAAAGACGACCAGATATCCCAGCACGGCGTCGAGGAGGTTACCCCCGATATCGAGTTTTAAGCGGCCGGTTGTCGCCTCAGCAGCGGCGTTGACGGCCTCTTCAGCCATAGCAATTGACATCTGCGTGCCTCCTTACGCTTCTTCGATGGTGTACTTGACAACCTGCTCACGCTTTTCCTTGCGCGCTTTGAGGAAATCCTCCGCCTGCTTCGGGAAGCAGATCCAGCTCATCAGATCCTCTTCGGTCTCCGCCAGGTCACCCAGGGCAGCCTTGGCCTTCTCAAAGTCTTCACCGGTCCGCTTGGAATCTTCGATCCGGCAGTCAGTGGGCTGGCCGCCTTCACCGAGGATCTTCTCCTGCAGGGCCTTGTCCACGGGAGCGGGAGCAATGCCATATTCACCCTTGAAGTAGTTCTTTACTTCGTTGGAGATGTTCTTGTAGCGCTCGCCGACCAGCACGTTGGTTACGGCCTGGTTGCCGACCATCTGGCTCAGCGGTGTAACCAGCGGCGGATATCCAAGATCCTTGCGGACCGCGGGAATCTCCAGCAGCGCCTCGTCAAACTTGTCCATAGCGTTCATATCCTTCAGGTTGGCGATCATGTTCGACAGCATACCACCGGGAACCTTGTACACCAGCGCCTGGGAGTCCGTAGCCATGCTCTTGGGATTGATCATCCCGTTGTCCACATATTTCTGTTTCACGGGTTTGAAGAAGTCGTTCACCTTGTTGATGACCTTTTCATCCAGACCGGTTTCAATGCCGTACTGCTGGCAGGCATAGAACATGGTCTCCGTCGCAGCCTGGCTCGTGCCGTTGGAGAAGCAGCTGGTGGCGGTATCAATTACGTCAACACCGCTCTCGATCGCCTTGGTCAGGGTCATGTAGGCCATACCGGTGGTGCAGTGGGTATGCAGAATCACCGGCACATCCCCCACGGCATCCTTGATGCCCTTGATCAGATGTTCGGCTTCGTAGGGACTCATAGTACCTGCCATGTCCTTCAGGCACAGAGTTTCAAAGCCCATCTTCACCAGTTCCTTGCACATTTCCACGTATTTTTCAACGGTATGCACGGGGCTCTGGGTGTAGCTGATGCAGCCGGAAGCAATGGTCCGTGGTGTCGCATACTTTTTCACGGCATCCAGGGCGGTTCCCAGGTTGCGGAAGTCGTTCAGCGCATCGAAAATACGGATAATATCAATGCCGTTCTTGATGCTCAGCTCAACAAACTTCTCCACGACATCGTCATGATAGTGCTTGTAGCCCAGCAGGTTCTGGCCGCGCAGCAGCATCTGCAGCCGGGTGTTGGGCATATTCTTGCGGATGTTCCGCAGCCGCTCCCAGGGATCCTCTCCCAGGTAGCGCAGGCAGGAATCAAAAGTCGCGCCACCCCAGCATTCCACAGAATAGTATCCGGCCTTGTCCATCACGGGCAGGATTTCCTCGAAATCTGCATAAGGCAGCCGGGTCGCCATCAGGGACTGGTTGGCGTCCCGCATTACGGTTTCGGTAAACTGTACTTTTTTCATATCCGTGAATCTCCGTTCAGAATGATTTGTTAAGAACACACACAGGATGCCGCCTTGCAGGGCGGCATCCCTGTGTTTTTCTTCGTAAAATTACAGCTGCGGACCGGCAGCAACCAGCGCCTTGCCGGCTTCGTTGCTTTCGTACTTGGCGAAGTTCTTGATGAACCGGCCGGCCAGATCCTTGGCTTTCTCATCCCACTCGGCGGGATTGGCATAGGTATCCCGGGGATCCAGGATGCCGGTATCCACGCCCTTCAGTTCGGTTGGCACTTCAAAGTTGAAGTACGGAATCTTCTTGGTGGGAGCGTTCAGAATATCGCCGTCCAGGATCGCGTCGATGATGCCGCGGGTATCCTTGATGGAGATACGCTTGCCGGTGCCGTTCCATCCGGTGTTGACCAGGTAGGCCTTGGCGCCGCTCTTTTCCATCTTCTTCACGAGCTCTTCCGCATACTTGGTGGGATGCAGTTCGAGGAAGGCCTGGCCGAAGCAGGCGGAAAAAGTGGGGGTGGGCTCGGTGATGCCGCGTTCGGTACCAGCCAGTTTGGCAGTGAATCCGCTCAGGAAGTAGTACTTCGTCTGTTCAGGCGTCAGCACGGAAACGGGGGGCAGTACGCCGAAAGCGTCCGCGCTCAGGAAGATAACGTTCTTGGCGTCAGGGCCGGCGGAAACGGGGTTCACATTCTTGACAATCTTTTCGATGTGCTCGATCGGATAGCTCACGCGGGTATTCTCGGTAACGCTCTTGTCGGCGAAGTCGATTTTGCCGTTGGCGTCCACCGTAACGTTCTCCAGCAGGGCATCCCGGCGGATCGCATTATAGATGTCGGGTTCGGAATCCTTGTCCAGGTTGATGACCTTGGCATAGCAGCCGCCTTCGAAGTTGAAGACGCCGTTATCGTCCCAGCCGTGTTCGTCATCGCCGATCAGCAGACGCTTGGGGTCGGTGGACAGGGTGGTCTTGCCGGTTCCGGACAGACCGAAGAAGATGGCAGTGTTCTTGCCTTCCATATCGGTGTTGGCGGAGCAGTGCATGGAAGCAATGCCCTTCAGCGGCAGGTAGTAGTTCATCATGGAGAACATACCCTTCTTCATTTCGCCGCCGTACCAGGTGTTCAGGATAACCTGTTCACGGCTGGTGATGTTGAATGCAACCGCCGTTTCAGAGTTCAGGCCCATGGCCTTGTAGTCGTCCACTTTCGCCTTGGAAGCGCAGTATACGACGAAGTCCGGGGTAAAGGAGGCCAGTTCTTCAGCGCTGGGCTGGATGAACATGTTCTTTACGAAGTGAGCCTGCCAGGCAACTTCCATCACGAAACGGATCGCCATCCGGGTGTCCTTGTTGGCACCGCAGAAAGCATCCATGACAAACAGGCGCTTGCCGGAGAGCTGTTTCTGCGCCAGCACCTTCAGCTTGGCCCAGTTTTCCTCGCTCAGAGGATGGTTGTCGTTCTTGTAGCCGTCCGTGGTCCACCATACGGTGTCCTTGCTGTTTTCGTCCATGACGATGTATTTGTCTTTGGGGCTGCGGCCGGTGTAAATACCGGTCATCACGTTCATGGCGTCCAGTTCGGTCAGCTGGCCTTTGTCAAAACCTTCCAGACCGGGCTTGTTCTCTTCATCGAAAAGAACTTCGTAGGACGGATTATGAAGGATCTCCGTTACGCCGGTGATCCCGTACTTGGTAAGATCGAGAGCTGCCATTAAGGGGTACCTCCTTTATTCCATTAGGGTCGGAATGAGTTAAGTCCCAACCTGACCCAATTTCTTTTTTTCTTCATTTTCCCCCTATTTCCTGCCTTGTAACAAAAATATAATAATTTGCTCTGAAGGTTGGTAAAATAAGGTTTTTCAGGCTCCCAAAAAGTTCATCATTCTTCTGAAAAAGGGGCCGGCTTCTGATATGCTCCCTTCATGAAAGACAGTGAAACAAAAACTGTCACATGAAGGGAGTATTCTTATGCATACGAGGAAGGTAAAGTCAGACAAACTCATAGAAGCAGTAAAAAGATATCTAAATGGAGAAGGGAGCAAAGAAAG
>JAFSOC010000003.1 GCA_017447185.1 Clostridia bacterium
TGATATGCTCCCTTCATGAAAGACAGTGAAACAAAAACTGTCACATGAAGGGAGTATTCTTATGCATACGAGGAAGGTAAAGTCAGACAAACTCATAGAAGCAGTAAAAAGATATCTAAATGGAGAAGGGAGCAAAGAAAGAATAGCGGAAGAGTATGGGCTTGAGGGGACACGCTTGCGTTATGCAGTAATGCAATACACTGAAAAAGGACCAAAGGCGTTAATTGAACAAGAACATAATAGTCGATATAGCCCCGAACTGAAGGAAAAAGCTGTAAGGGAATATCTTGACGGACGTGGGTCAATAAGGCAAATTGCAGCAAAATATGGATTACGCGCATCCATTAACCTTGAGCGATGGATAAAGGTGTATAATAGCGGCAGAGGATTCCGGCAGAAAATGTCAGGAGGGAGCCGCATGAAAGAAACACACCCTACAACCGTAGAGGAACGGATTCAAATCGCCAAAGACTGCATAGCCAATGGTGAGAATTACGGTGAAACAGCCCTCAAATTCAATGTCAGCTACCAGCAAGTCTACCAATGGGTAAAAAAGTTCAAGGAGAAAGGCGGTGCTGGCCTTGAGGATCGCCGCGGAAAGCGGCTCAAAGACCAAACGCCCAGAACTCGAGAGGAAGAACTGGAGATTGAAGTCGCCAAACTTAAGCATGAACTGTATATGACCCAGATGGAGCGCGACCTGTTAAAAAAATTGGACGAAATCGAGAGGAGGGAGGCCTATCGCAAGTAAGACAATCCCACCTGTACTTTTCTGTCAAAGAGTGTCATGAAGAACATGGATATCCGATAGATCAATCATGTGGAATACTGAAAATTTCCAGGGCAGCTTACTATAGATGGTCAACAGGCGAACTGTCTCCCAGAACTGCCGAGAATGAACGCATCGCTGATTTGGTTGAAGATATTCACGAGAAGCATCCGGAAATGGGATACCGCAGACTCAAGGATGAACTGGATCGGTACCACAACACCCATGTAAATGAAAAGCGGATGCTTCGGATCTGCCGGAGTCGCAGGATTGAGTCCACGATTAAGTACAGTAATCACGGCTGCACCCGGCAAGGCAAGAACCCATATTACCTGGCAGACAATCTGCTGAACCGGGAATTCAAGGCAGACAAGCCCAACCAGAAATGGCTGACCGATGTTACGGAATTCAAGTATTACGTTGGCATTGAGGTAAAGAAGGTCTATCTCAGCGCCATCCTGGATCTGTATGACAGACGGATCGTCAGCTATGTGATTCGGGATACCAACGACAATCCACTGGTATTTGATACATTTCGGGCAGCGATTGCCGCAAACCCGGATGCACACCCTCTGAGCCACAGTGACAGAGGATTCCAGTACACGAGCCGCGTATTCCACCATATGCTGACCAAAGCCGGAATGATCCAGAGTATGTCCAGGGTCGCCAAGTGTATTGATAACGGACCCATGGAAGGATTCTGGGGTATCCTGAAGCGAGAACGGTATTACGGGAAACGCTTCACTGATAGAGCCAGCCTGGTTGCTATGATTGAAGATTTCATTCGTTACTACAACACCGAACGGCTCCAGCGGAACCTCGGCGTACTTACTCCTATGGAAAAGCATGAGATGTACTTCGCTGCTTAAGTGAGAATTGGTCCGGGAGGGCAGATTTATCTGACCCTCCTTGACTGCCGTTGAGCACACTGATGGCAGCCGGTCAAGGGTGGCCACAGGCCACTTGCGAAGCCCTTGCCCGGATGACAGCAGGGTGCTATTTGCCGTGCTTCCACTAAAGAAAATCTCTGGCAACCTTTGCTGGTTACCAGAGATTTCTTGTTCCCTTCTTGTTTTTTGTTTAACTGTCTACTTGATGGGAAGCGGTTCATTCTACAGCCGGACCCCCTTGTCCTTTCATTGTGAGGGATATCATCATACCCTCTCTTCAATTTCCTTTTCCAGTTTTGCCACCAGTTCTTCCATGGACATGGAAGTGGTCTGGTCCGTCGCCCGGTCGCGCACCGCCAGGGTGCCTTCCGTGATTTCCTTTTCGCCGATGATCAGCATGTACGGTACCTTGTCCTCCTGGCGGGCATAACGGATCTTGTATCCGATCTTTTCGTTCCGCTCGTCCAGCTCGGCCCGGATCCCCTGCTGCATCAGTTCGCGGGTAACCTTGGCGGCATAGTCCATGCTCTTGTCACTGACCGGCAGGACCTTCACCTGCACCGGCGCAAGCCACAGCGGGAAAACACCCTTCGTTTCCTCGATCAGGTAGGCCATAAACCGGTCAATGGAACCGAGGATTGCACGGTGAAGCACAACCGGTGTCTTTTCTGCGCCGTCCTGATCGATATACTTCAGGTTGAACTTTGCCGGCAGGCAGAAATCCAGCTGGCAGGTGCTCAGTGTATACTCAGCGCCGATGGCGGGTTTCACGTTCACGTCCAGCTTCGGACCGTAGAAGGCAGCCTCTCCGATTTCTTCGGTATAGTGGATGCCCAGCTGGTTCAGCACTTCGCGCAGTGCGCTTTCCGCCTTGTTCCACATCTCGTCATCCTGGTGGTACTTCACTTTGTCCTCCGGATCCCGCAGGCTCAGCACGCAGCGGTAATCCGTGATATGGAAGTCCTTGTATACATCACGGATCAGGTTGACAACACTGGAAACCTCATCCTTGATCTGGTCGGGCGTGACGAACAGGTGTGCATCGTTCTGGCAGAAGTGGCGTCCCCGCTCGATGCCCTTCAGGGTTCCGCTGGGCTCAAACCGGAAGTCGTGTGCAACTTCGCCGATACGAATCGGCAGATCCCGGTAGGAATGCAGCCGGTTCGCGTAGATCATCATATGATGCGGGCAGTTCATGGGCCGGAGCACAAAGCTTTCGCCTTCCACTTCCATGGCGGGGAACATGTTCTCCTTGTAATGGTCCCAGTGTCCGCTTGTGCGGTACAGGTCCACTGTTCCGACGCAGGGAGTCATGACGTGCTGATATCCCAGCAGCCGTTCTTTTTCCTTGATATAATTTTCCAGTTCCATCCAGATCGTATAGCCCTTGGGCAGGAACATGGGCAGTCCCTTGCCGATCAGGTCGTCTGTCATGAACAGCTGCATATCCTTGCCGATGCGGCGGTGATCCCGGGCTTTTGCCTCTTCCACCTGGCGCTCATATTCCTTCAGCTCATCCGCGTTGCGGAAAGCTACGCCGTTCAGCCGTGTGAGCATCTTGTTCTTCTGATCGTTCTTCCAGTAGGCGCCGGAGATGGCTGTCAGCTTGAACGCCTTCAGGGCCTTGGTGTAACACAGGTGCGGGCCAACACACATATCGATATAGTCGCCCTGCTGGTAGAAGGTGATGACCGCGTCCTCCGCCAGATCAGCAATGTGCTCCACCTTGTAGATTTCGCCGCGGTCCTTCATCAGCTGCACAGCCTCTTCCCGGGGCAGCGGATAGACCTTGAATGGCAGGTTCTCCTTGACGATCTTCTGCATTTCTGCCTCGATGGCCGGCAGATCCTCGTCTGTCAGGTGCACATCGCCCAGATCAATGTCGTAATGGAATCCTTTTTCCGTGGCAGGACCGTAGGCAAAATGCGCCTGCGGATAGATCCGTTTCACAGCCTGCGCCATGATGTGCGCCGCGGAGTGCCGCAGCACCTCCAGTTCTTCCTCTTCCGGGCATTCCGCCACATGTCCGTCGTTGTAGATGATTTTCACTGTAGTCCCCTCCTCTTTCTGAGTTATGTGGTGTGTAGGGGCTTTTGCCAAATTAAAAGGCATCCGCCCTGCGTTACTGCCGGGACGGATGCCTGTAAAAGCATTCGCGGTTCCACCCTGCTTGTTGAAACAACCACTCTTTATGACGCGATATCGGCCGTCAGCCGTCTGCCCGTCCGGGAATGGTATCGAATCAGGCTCCGCTGCGGGGCTTTCACCTTTCCCCGCTCTCTGTGAGCGCACCTTCCTGACCGCGTGTTTCCCTTCATCCGGAAAGATTAAAATGAGTTTATCACTTCCCCGAGGAAATTTCAACCACGAATTTCTTAGCCACTTCCTGTGCCTCAATCACCCTGTCGCACCATGCGTCAAATTCCGGATCCTCCGTCTGGCATTCCGGATGGCTCATCACGTAATCCAACGCCATCCGCACGCCCCGGGCAAAGGGAACCTTCGTAACCATATCGGGTACAGCCCGTTTCAGTTTCCGGTTATCAAAAACAACAGATACGGATTTGTCCCCGATCAGGCTGCCTTCAAAATCAAACCCGAAGGGCTTCCCTGCTTCCGCCAGGAAATCGGATGCCACATGGCAGGCTTTCAGTTCCACTCCCAGCGCATCCGCAATGGTCTGATAAATCTGGTCCCATGTGAGGGTTTCATCCCCGGTGATCTGGAACGCTTCTCCGATTGCGTGCGGATTGGCCATCAGCCCGATGAATCCGGTGGCGAAATCTGTATTGAAGGTCATGGTCCAGAGGGAGGATCCGTCTCCCTGGATAATCACAGGCTTTCCTTCCAGCATGCGTTTCACAACCTGCCAGGGCCCCCTGTTTCCATGCACACCCAGTGGAATGCTCCGTTCATCGTAGGTATGGCTCGGGCGCACGATGGTCACCGGGAATCCTTCCTCCCGGTATGCCTTCATCAGCACATCCTCAATGGCAATCTTGTTCCGCGAGTATTCCCAGTGCGGGTTGGCCAGGGCCGTTCCTTCCGTAATCAGGTAGCTGGCCGCCGGCTTATGATAGGCGGAGGCGGAGCTGATGATGATGTATTGTTTTGTCTTTCCCCGGAACAGGCGGATATCCCGCGCCGCATCTTCCGGGTGAAACGCGATGAATTCGCAGACAGTGTCGAAGGACATTCCTTCCAGCGCTTTTGTCGCAGCGGCTTCATCATGAATGTCGGCTGTGATCTGATGTACAGCAGCCGGTACTTCCGCTTTCCGGTTTCCCCGGTTCAGCAGCCATACCTCCCACTGCGGATCCTCTGCCAGTCTTCGCACAATTGCCATACTGATGGTACCGGTGCCGCCGATAAACAATGCTTTCATTCTTCTGCCTCCCTGTTGGAATCTGTATGTTTTTTTCTTCTGTCTGCAGTGTATCCGGATTCCCCTTGCCCGTCAAGAATCTGCATCTTTTTTCCATTGCAGATGAAAACGGCCCGGCCTTACGGCCGGACCGTCCGGTTATCCATTATAAATTATTATTTGTCGTAGTTGACAACCTGGCTGAAATCGGGAGCCTTCAGGCTTGCGCCGCCGATCAGACCACCGTCGATTTCGGGCTGTGCCATGAGTCCCTTGACGTTTTTGGGATTCATGCTTCCGCCGTACTGGATGCGGACTTTGTTGCCGACAGCCTTGCCATACTTGCGGGCAATTGCTTTACGGATCACGCCGATGGTTTCATTCGCCTGTTCGTCGGTGGCGGTCAGACCGGTGCCGATCGCCCAGACGGGTTCATAGGCAATAATCACCTTCGCAACCTGTTCCTTGGTCAGGCCGTTCAGGGCGATCAGGGTCTGGTATTCCACCAGGGCATCGGTATAGCCGGCTTCACGTTCTTCCTTGTTTTCGCCGACGCATACGATCACTTTCAGTCCGGCTTCTACCGCAGCCAGAACCCGCAGGTTCACAGTCTTGTCGGTTTCGCCGAAATACTGACGGCGTTCACTGTGGCCGATGATGACGTATTCAACGCCGCAGGCCTTCAGCATGTCCGCGCTCAGTTCGCCCGTGTAGGCACCGCTCTTGGCCCAGTGCACGTTTTCTGCACCAAGCTTGATCTTGCTTCCCCGCGCCGCTTCCTTGACGGCAGCGAAGTTGACAGCAGGCACACACACGACCACATCACAGGTCGCATCCTTCACCAGGGGCTTCAGTTCGGTCACCAGCGCCTTGGCTTCGGCCGGTGTTTTATTCATTTTCCAGTTTCCCGCAATAATCGCTTTACGCATTGTCTTCTTCTCCTTTAATTATGCTTCGTCAAGGCAGGCAACGCCGGGCAGGGTCTTACCTTCAAGGAACTCCAGGGAAGCGCCGCCGCCGGTGGAGATGTGGGTCATCTTGTCGCCCAGGCCCATCTGTTCCACAGCCGCTGCACTGTCGCCGCCGCCGATAATAGTCACAGCATCGCTGTCAGCCATCGCCTGCGCCACAGCCAGGGTGCCCTGCGCCAGGGTGGGATTCTCGAACACGCCCATGGGTCCGTTCCAGACCACGGTCTTGGCAGCCTTCACAGCGCCAGCGAACAGCTCACGGCTCTTCGGTCCGATATCCAGGCCTTCCTTGTCCGCGGGAATCTTGTCAGAATCCACAACGACGGTGTCCACCGGTCCGTCAATGGGATCCGGGAACGCAGCCGCGCATACGGTATCGATGGGCAGCAGCAGGTTGACTTTCTTCTCGGCTGCCTTGGCCATCATTTCCTTGCAGTAGTCGATCTTGCTTTCATCCAGCAGGCTCTTGCCCACTTCGTATCCCTTGGCCTTCAGGAAGGTGAACGCCATGCCGCCGCCGATAATCAGGGTGTCGACCTTCTCCAGCAGGTTGTTGATCACGTTCAGCTTGTCTTCAATCTTGGCGCCGCCCAGAACAGCGACGAAGGGACGGTCCGCATTTTCCAGGGCCTTGCCCATGATGGACAGTTCCTTGCCGATCAGGTAGCCGGCAACATTGGGGCTGGTGTAAGCGGTAACACCGGCGGTGGAGCAGTGCGCCCGGTGGCAGGAACCGAAAGCGTCATCCACATACGCATCAGCCAGAGACGCCAGGTCCTTGCTGAAAGCTTCGCCGTTCTTGGTTTCTTCTGCGCGGAAGCGGGTGTTCTGCAGCAGCACGACGTCGCCGTCCTTCATGGCAGCCACGGCCGCCTTTGCATTCTCGCCGACCACGTTGTCATCGTTGGCAAAGACAACATTCTGACCCAGAAGCTCGCTCAGGCGGACTGCCACAGGAGCCAGGGAGAATTTCTCTTCCGGACCGTTCTTCGGCTTGCCCAGATGGCTGCACAGGATCACTTTGCCACCGTCCGCAATCAGCTTTTTGATGGTGGGCAGGGCTGCCACAATACGCTTGTCATTGGTGATTTTTCCGTCTTTCATGGGCACGTTGAAATCGCAGCGTACCAAAACCCGTTTTCCCTTTACCTGGATGTCATCAACTGTTTTCTTTGCCATGGATGTACACTCCTTTTAATAATTTATTTGGCTCGTTAATCTATTGCAAAATCCTGAAAAGGATCGGCAACCGTATTACACCGCAGGAAGTTAAAAGCAACCTGAAAGATTTTGTCACGCGCTGAGGATGTTCAGCATTTTTTCCGCAGCGCCCTGGTCGGTAACCAGCAGGGCATGGGGTGTATGCCGCAGGACCGAAATGATCGCTCCGGCTTTGGAGGATCCGGCGGCGGATGCCACCATCCGGCAGGTCCGCTTCAGCCGTGCCAGGTCGACTCCGACGCTGGAAGACTCCATCAGGCAGTTTCCGTCCAGATCGTAGTAGGCGCCGAAGCTTTCCCCCTCGGCTCCCCTCCGCTGCAGTTCCGCCTGTACGGTGCGGCTCATATTGCGTTCCTTCATTGTTTCGCCGGCAATGCCGATTCCGTGCAGGATCACGTCTGCCCTCTCCAGCAGTTCCATCGCTTCATGCACTTCAGGCATTTTCAGCATTTCCTGCATGGCCGCCGCGTCCATATGATCCGGCAGGTGAATCAGCCGGTAATGTCCGCCCAGCCGCCCGGCGATCTCCTCCGCCAGGGTATTGGCCTGCAGTTCCACGGAGCGGCCGATACCTCCCCGGGCAGGAACCACCATCACATTCAGCGGCGTCTGGCTCTGGATATTCCGGGCCACAGCAGCCACAGTCCGGCCGCCGGTAACCGCCAGGGTGTTCCCGTTCTGCAGGATGGAGCGCAGCCGGACCGCGCAGATCCTGCCCACATCGGAAAGAACCTGCGGATCTTCGTCCGCATCCCCGGGAGCAACAAGAACCCGGTCCACAGGAAGCAGTTCACAAAGCCGGTTTTCCGTTTCCGTCAGGCCATTCATGGCCTTGGAAAACTCACGTGCGCTGTCCAGCACTTCCTCTGCCTTGCGGCTCAGAGTCATGCCTGATGCGTCCAGCTCGATATATCCCAGGTCTTTCAGCAGCACCGCCGTATTCCGGATTTCACGTTCCGGAAGGTTCAGCCGGGCAGCCAGCTGTCTCCGTCCGACAGGCTGGAGAACAGAAATCCTTTCCAGGATCAGCGCCCGGCGGGTCATCTCATCGGTCAGGTCGGGAGCCAGCTTCCGCATCAGCGTAATAAACCCGGTATCCATGCGGCTCCCCTCCTGTTAATGATCTTGCGTGGGACGGTTTTCGCCCTCATGGGCCGATCATGTCCCAAGGAATCTTATCACAACAGGAAACGGGTTTCAAGTTCTTTCTTTTGTAATAAAATCAGACCCGGATGACCTCTGTGCCGTCCAGTGCGCGCTGGATCAGCTCCTCCTCATCCAGTCTGCTTTCCCCTTCCAGGATCTTCTCCAGTTTGGGATGGGTTGCAGGATGACGGGGTGTGAAAACCGTACAGCAGTCTTCAAAGGGCTGTTCGGAGATTTCAAGGGTGCCGATTTTCCGGGCAATCGCAATAATCTCGCTCTTGTCGAATCCGATCAGCGGGCGGAAAACAGGCATTCTGGCAACAGCATCCGTGGTGCCGAGCGCTGTCATTGTCTGGCTGGCCACCTGTCCGATGCTTTCGCCGGTAATCAGGGCTTCGCTTTCCGTCTGCTCCGCAATACGTTCCGCAATCCTCATCATATAGCGCCGCATAATCAGGGTTGTATACTCGTCCGGGCATTTCTCATGAATCTGCATCTGGATTTCCGTGAAAGGCACCACGTGTACTTTGATGCCGCAGCAGGAGAAACTCAGTTTCCGGGCCAGATCCAGCACCTTTTCCTTCGCCCGGTCGGAAGTGTATGGATAACTGTGGAAATGAACCGCGTTGATCTGTACCCCGCGCTTGGCAATCATCCATCCCGCCACAGGGCTGTCAATGCCGCCGGACAGCAGCAGCGTCGCGTTTCCGTTTGTTCCCACAGGCATACCGCCCACCGCGGGAACTACTTTCACATACAGGTAAGCCATGTCCCGGATTTCTATATTCATCAGATAGTCCGGATGATGCACATCCACCTTCAGTTCCGGATTCGCGTTCAGGATCCGGTAACCAACTTCTTCGTTGATTGCCATGGAATTCATCGGATACCGCTTGTCGCTTCGGCGGGCGTTGACCTTGAAGGTTCCTTTCAGGTCTTTCGTCATGTCAATGGCCTGGTCGCATAGCGCGTCAAAATCTTCTTTCGGCATTTCCACAGCCGGGCTGACGCTGTGCACGCCGAATACGCGGGTGACACGGTCAATCACCGTATCCAGGTCGCTGAATCCGCGTACAAAAATCCGCCCGTCATGTACATGCACATCTGCACCCATTCCCCGCACCGCATAGCGGATCTTCCGCACCAGCGCGCGAATAAAGTAGGGCCGGTTCAGTCCTTTCAGAAAAATTTCTCCGTACCGCACCAGCAGCAAGTCCTGCATTTTGTTTCCTCCGTCTTATTTTCGTGTATATTTCCTCAGCATTTCATAGTGGAACGCGGCGCGTTCCGCGGTATAGTCCATTTCTTCTTCTGTGTTTTCCCGGCAAAGGCTGAATCGAAGGGAGCAGTCCGCCCGGGATGTGCTTAGTCCCATTGCCTTGAGCACCGGCGATATTTTCTGTTTCCGGCTCGCGCAGGCGCTGCCTGCGGAAACATAGATCCCGTCTCCCTCCAGGGCAAAAAGCATCGTCTGGCTGCGGACAGGTTCCAGCGCAATATTCAGGATATGCGGTGCGCCTTCTTCCGGATCCGGCCCGTTAACAGTCGCTTCCGGAATCCGTTCCTTAAGGTTCTTCCACAGCCGGATCTTCAGTTCCCTGATCCTTGCTGTGTCCGCTTTCTTCCAGCTGTCCACTGCAGCGCCCAGCGCCAGGATCCCAAACGTGTTTTCCGTGCCGGAACGCAGGTTACCTTCCTGGCCGCCGCCGAAAGCCAGCGGCTTAACAGGATGGTTTTCCGCCAGGATCAGCGCACCTGTACCCTTCAGCCCGTGAATTTTGTGAGCAGAGAGCGCATAGGACTGAATCCCCAGTTTCCGAAAGCGGAGCGGTACCCGCAGGAATCCCTGCACACCGTCCACATGAATCGCGGCCCCCGGACAGATCCGGTTTCGCAGCGCTGCGATTTCCTCCAGCGGTTCCAGCGCTCCAGTTTCATTGTTCACCTGCATGACGGAAATCATTGCGGTATCAAGGCTCATCATGCTTTCCAGCGCTGCCAGGTCCACGCTGCCGTTTTTTTTCGCCGGAATTTCCGTAACCTGGTGGCCCATCCGGCGCAGCTCTTCCGCGCAGGCGGAGACTGCCGGATGCTCCACGGAAGAAATCAGCACCTCCTGCGGTGTCCGACGTGTTTTCATGTGGCCGATAAGCGCCAGGTTATCGCTTTCCGTTCCGCCGGAGGTGAAAACCACCCTGCATCCTTCCGCACCGGCCGCCCTGAGGCAGCTTTCCCGTACTGCTTCTATCCGTTTCTGTGCTTCCATGGCCGGCTTGTATAAAGCGGATGGATTGTACCATCCGCTTTCCATCGCCTCCCGCACCGTTTCCGCCGCCGCGGTTCCCGGCCTTGTTGTGGCGCTGTTATCCAGATATACTGTCATATGCTTACTCCCGGCAGGCTTCCCTGGGCACATATTTGCGGATATATCCCACCATCTCTTCGCTGGGCTCCAGGATAATCATCTTCTTGTCCTGATCTTTTGTAAAATAGAAGAAGTACAGTTCAGCTTCCCGGTTCAGGAACCAGTTCATCCGCTTCAGCCCGGGCATATTCACATACCGCTTGAAAACCTCGGAATTGACTTTTCCGAAGCATTCAACGTTCCGTACATTCAGGCTGCCGAGGGTCTTCCGTTTTTTGTTGTTGTACACTTCTGCAAAGTCCAGCGCACCGTTGGTGAACGTGTACTCATATTCTGTCAGGATTCTGTCGTGAAAGAAGAATGTGTAGGCGCAGATACCGCCGCTCAGCAGGAAAAAAATCAGGCTCGGCAGATGAAACTGGCCGTACATAATACTCCGGGTCATGGATGAGAACATAAACGCACATGACACACCGGACAGTGCAATGACAACCCAGCTGATCATATACAGCACACGGTTTACGTTATTCCTGTGCTTTGTGACTACTTCTTCCAGAAAATGGTCCTGCATGATTCCGTCCTCCGATTCTTTTTCTTCTTATGTACCCATTTACTGTTTTCGTTCCTGCAGACTTTCAGCAAAATCTGCAAAGAAGCCGGTATCCCAAGAGAGGGATGCAAGAGCTTCCTTCGCCATGAGGATCTCCCGATGTGCATCTTCCCTCGTGCCATCAATTCCCCGAAGGGCCACCCAGGTCATCTTGTTCTGCTCCTGGTCCTTGCCAACGGATTTTCCGAGTTTGTCCTCGTTGCCGGTGACGTCCAGCAGGTCATCCGTCATCTGGAAAGCCATTCCGAGATGCAGGGCATACTCCCGCCCTGCTGCCATTTCCTTTTCCTGTGCGCCTGCCAGCGCCAGTCCGGCCTCCACGGCAGCCTCCAGCAGGTCCGCGGTCTTCCGTTCGTGGATGTAGCGCACCGTATCTTCATACGGAGGTTGTCCTTCCGAGGTCACGTCCTCTGTCTGCCCGGCGATCATTCCGGTCACCCCGGCGTGCCGCATAATGATTTCCATCGCCCGGCATCCGCGAAGATCACCCATTTTTACAGCGGATCCGGCCATCAGTTCTGCTGCTGCATTCAGCAGTCCGTCCCCGGCAAGGATCGCAATATTTTCACCGAATACTTTGTGATTGGTCGGCTGTCCCCGGCGCAGGTCGTCGTTATCCATCGCAGGCAGGTCATCATGAATCAGGCTGTAGGTGTGGATCATTTCCAACGCGCAGGCAAAGGGCAGCGCGGCGGACAGATTCCCTCCTGCCATATCGCAGGACGCCAGCAGCAGCACAGGGCGGATCCGCTTTCCCCCGCCCTGCAGGCTGTAACTCATTGCTTCCCATAGCGGGCTCGGAATATCGCCAAGCGAAGAAAGCATCGGGATCAGGGCCTGCTCTGTCATCTGCCTGTATTCGTCAAACAGTTTCATCGGAGGTCTCCGTCTCCTTTCCGTTCTGCAGTACCGTCAGGCGACGGTTGATTTCTTCCAGTTCGGCGGACAGTTCCCCGAGAATCTTCATGCCGGTTTCATAGGCATTGACAGAGTCCTCCAGCGACAGTGAACCGTTTTCGATTTTTGCGGTCAGTTCCTGTACGGTCTGAAGTTTTTCCTCAAACCCGGGTGCCGTCTTCTGTTCTTTCCTGTCCATTGCCTCACAACCCGTCCTTCCTTACATCGGCTTCTACGCTTCCGTCCGCAAAGCGGATCCGGATGGATTCCGCGTCCTTTGCCTGCCGTGTCCCGGTCAGAACCCTGCCTTCCCGGTCTGTTACCATTGTGTATCCGCGTTCCAGCACTTTCACTGGGCTGATCGCTTCCATCTTTTCCCGCAGGCGGATCAGCTGAATTCCAGCAGTATCAGTGCGTTTTCCGATGCCGGCGCGCATCTCTTTATCCGTTTCCTTCAGTTGCGACGCGGCATTGTCCATTCGCAGGCGTATTGCATGCGTCAGTTCCGCCTTCCGGAGATTGCTGCCCGAGGCAAGCAGTGCAATCCGCTTTTCAGGGCTGGATGCCGTCAGGCGAAGCATCCATTCCTGTACTTTGGCGGAAGCCTTCATCCATTCGTTTTCCTCTGCACGCCGAAGTCCTGCAGACAGCACGCGGATACTCCCGTACAGTTCCCTGCGATCCGGAAATACAATCTCCGCCGCGTTGCTCGGCGTGGATGCCCTGACATCCGCCGCCAGGTCGCAGATGGTGGTGTCGATCTCATGTCCTACGCCGGAAACTACCGGAATCCGGCTGGAAGCCACAGCCCGGGCCACGATTTCCTCATTGAAGCACCACAGATCCTCCGCAGAACCTCCGCCCCGGGCAACTATCAGCACATCCGCATCCGTCTGTTCATTTGCGGCCCGGATGCCGGCCGCAATCTCGGCGGTTGCCTTTTCGCCCTGCACCCCGACAGGTACAAGTACAATCGGTACCGATGGGCAGCGCATTCCGGAAACATTCAGGATATCATGCCACGCGGCGCCGCTGGCGGAGGTAACAACCGCAACCTTCCGTGGCAGCATCGGCAGTACCCGCTTGCGTGCAGGATCAAACAGGCCTTCGGCGCTGAGCCTCTTCTTCAGTTCCTCGAACCGGGCAAAAAGATCCCCGGTCCCTTCCGGACGCAGGCTCATCACATACAGCTGTACCGTTCCGCTTTTCGGATATACATCCACATACCCGGTCACCAGCACGGAATCCCCGTCCTTCGGTTTCATCCGTGCGTGGAAGGTGTTCTGCCGGAACATCACGCAGCTGACAGCCGCTTCTTCATCCTTCAGGGTGAAATACCAGTGTCCGGAAGCCATGTGGTGCCGGAAACCGCTTACTTCGCCGCGCACGGTAACACTCCGGATGCGCGGATCCCTGCGGATCGCGTCCGCGATCATCAGGTTCAGCTGCGATACGGTAATGCCGCCTGTTTCGCTCACTTTCCCAGTGTCCTTTCGGCAGCATCCACGGTATTGGAAAGCAGCATCGCTATGGTCATCTTCCCGACGCCGCCCGGTACCGGCGTAATCCAGCCGGCCGTCTCACTGACAGACTCAAAGTCCACATCCCCGCACACTTTTCCGTCCACCCGGTTGATGCCGACGTCAATTACGATTGCACCGGGTTTTACCATGTCCTTTGTTACAAATCCGGCCTTTCCAACAGCCGAAACAAGAATATCCGCCCGGCGGGTATGTTCTGCAAGGTCCTTTGTGCGGCTGTGGCATACCGTAACGGTGCAGTTCTGCTGAAGCAGAAGCATCGCCATCGGCTTCCCGACGATATTGCTCCGTCCGATCACGACAGCTTCCTTGCCGGAAAGATCCTCTCCGGTCGAGCGGAGCATGTACAGGGCTCCCTTGGGGGTGCAGGGCACTACGCCTTCTGTCCCTGTCATCAGGTGACCTGCGTTGATCAGGTGGAATCCGTCCACATCCTTTTCAGGCAGTATTTTTGCAAGCGCGGCGTTTTCATCCAGATGCCGTGGCAGCGGCAGCTGTACAAGGATTCCGTGAATCTCTGGATCCCTGTTCAGTGCTTCAATCTGCCCTTCCAGTTCTTCCTGTGTTGTTGCTTCGTCCAGACGGACTGTCCGGGACAGCATGCCGGTTTCCTCGCAGCCTTTGCCTTTGTTCCGAACGTAAATCTCGCTCGCCGGATTGTTGCCCACCAGGATGACCGCCAGGCCAGGGATCACTCCTTTGGCTTTAAGAGCCTCAACCCGCGCTGTCACTTCATCCTTGATCTGTGCAGAAAGAACCTTGCCGTCCAGAATCCTTGCCGTCATATCCGTTTCTCCCTTTATCCGTTCTGAATTTTCTTCAGTCCGATCAGTGCAACACCGACCGCGTTGTCTCCGCTCAGTTCCGGCCTGCCGAAAACAATCTTCGGGGCATTGTGTTTCCTGGCAATCCGCTGTGTAAGCATCAAACGGAACAACGGCGATGAAGCCACGCCTCCTGCCACAAGCGCGCTGTGAAGCCCGGTTTTTTCGGTGCCGGCAGTCAGCATCCGGGCCGTTGTCCGGGAAAGCACATCATAGATTTCCCGCGCTGTGTCCGCGAGGCTTTCCCTTCCGTCTCTGAGCCATCGCTGTACCTGGCTTTCGGCTCCGCTGAAATGGCAGGTCAGGTCTCCGTCACTCATGCTGCAGCCAAGCAGTCCACGGCTGCACCCTTGCATCGCCAGCGTTTCCAGTTCGGGACCGGCGGGAAATCCAAGGCCCATGGCTACGCCTGCCCGGTCCACCAGCTGCCCGGCATGAAGATCCAGACTTCCGCCAATCTGTACAACACTTTCGCCCCGCACTTCCAGCAAATCTGTTGTTCCTCCGGACAGGTGCAGGGCCAGGTATTCTTCCGTTTCGTCCAGCGCTGTTCCGGCTTTTGCTGCGGCCAGATGTCCCCTTTGATGTGTCGTGCCGATAAAAGGCACTCCCAGCGCGGCGGCTGTCAGCCGTCCGAAGGAAGCGCCTGCCATAAATACCGGCATATAGGATTCAGAGCCGTCCCGCGGCGACAGGCTGGCTGCCACTGCCGCAATGGTCCCCTTCGCTGCTTCACGAAGAGCGTCTGCTGCTCCGTTCAGCTGGCGCAGATGTGTGAATACCGCTTCATTCTGCCGCAGCCCGCGTTCTCCGGGCGGTACCGGCAGCAGTTCCCGGTAATTCAGGAGTACATTGCCTTCTTCGTCAACCAGCGCAGCGCTGGTTCTGTAATTGCTGGTATCCAGCCCAAGCACCGTGATACTCATGCGTTCTGTCCGCGGACAATGGTCCCCAGGATGCCGTTTACAAAAGGTTTGTCCTCCGGATCCGAATACTGTTCCGTCAGTTCAAGCGCTTCAGCAACGGATACGTTCGCCGGCACATCCGGCTTGTGCAGGATTTCCCATACCGCAAGCCGCAGGATTGTCAGGTCCACCAGCGACATCCGTTCAATCGGCCAATCTTTTGCTGTCCTGTCAATCAGCGCGTCAAGCTCATCCATGTTATCCAGCACACCGTTGAAAGCTTCTGTAATGTAGGCACGGTCTTCTTCGTCCGGTTCTTTCTTCCCGACCGTCCGCCCTCCGGGAACTCCGTATTCCCGAAGTTCATCATATACCATTTTCAGCGTCTCTTCTCCGCCCTGACCTCCGGATACGCTCTCAAAGATCATCTGCATGGCGGCAGAGCGCGCAGTTTTTCTGGACATGCGTCTTATTCTCCGTCTTCTTTTTCGTTAACCTCAGCCGGTGATCCGGTTTCGGTCTGTTCGCGGGCAATTTCACTTTTGATGTCAATCACTTTGGCATCTTTTGCCGGAATAATCTTGTTGGCAGCGTTCTTTACAAATTCCTGTTTGTTATCCACCGTACCGATAAAGAAGCCGATTGCAAAAAGCGCCATCAGCAGCAGCGCTTTCCAGAATCCGATCAGCATAATCAGCACGGCGACACCGACCATGCCAAGCCCGATGGCAATTCCCATACCCGGAGTACCCATTTTCATGTTCTTCATGCGTTTTCTTCTCCTTCCGTTATATCCGTCTTCTCCTTTTCGGCGGCAGGATTGCTTTTTCTGGTTTTCCTGGGTCTGCCTCGTTTGGCAGGCTGTTTCGTTTTTTTGGTCTTTTCTGCCTGAACGGAATCCTCTTCCGTCTTTTCTTCGGCCGGAGCGATGTTTTCCGGCGGCAGCGGCATAATGCACGGCTCTTCCTGTGTGCTGAACAGTCGCTGGTGAATCGGCCGGTTATCCTCGGTGTCCAGGTCATTCATCAGTGTTTCTGCGGCAGCCATTGCAGCGGCGGCAGCCACTTCTTCCGATGCTGCCTTTTCACCTTCGGAAGGCGTTTCCGGAACATCCTCCGGGATGATTTCAGCGGGATCTTCTGAAATCACTTCGGGAATTTCCGTTGTTTCAGTCGTTTCCGTTCCCTTCGCAAGTAAATTGTTTACCGGGGGTTCAATGGCAAACGGAGCATTCACGGCATCCTCTCCGGAAGCTTCAATCTGGATCCGGATGCCTTTCACTTCCACCCCGCTGCAGGCTGTCACATACTGTTTCACCTGCTTCTGGAGCGTGTCCACCGTCAGCGGAATGCTGATGCCTCCCGCTACGGTTCCGCGGATCCGGATCAGCAGTCCGTCCCGCTGGTTTTCTAGAAGAATGTTTTCCGTTTCGATTTCATCATGCTGATCCAGGCATTTCTGGACCATGGATTCAAGTGTATTCAGGGAAATGGCCAGATCGCCGCTTTCCAGCTTCTGCAGGATGAATTTGTCCTTCTTGCTCCTGTGGCGGAACAGTATCAGCAGGCAGTATACCCCGAGACCCAGCAGGATCGCAGCGCAAATACCGACCAGGATCTTGGCGGCTGTTGACTCCGGTGTGATCCACTTCACAACTGTGCCGGCCACATCCTTGCCGAAGAAAACCTGCCCGATCACGCCAACGCAGATGACGATCAGCAGCAGACCGGCGATAGCGACCAGTACCCGATCCAGCACGCGAATCCTCATGATTTATCCCTCCCTTATCCTTTCCCGGAAAAAGTCAGAAAGACAGAGGAAAGGGATCCTCTGTCAGAAAAGATGTCTTCAGGCGTCTTCAGAAGGCGCTTCTTCCGCGGGTATATTCGTTTCAGGTTCGGCGTTCTTCTTGCTCTTTGTGCTCCGCTGCCGGGGCTGCTTTGCCGTTTTCGTCTCTTCTTCCGGCTTTTTTTCTTCTTCAACAGGTGCAGGTTCTGCCGCCTGCGGCTCCGTCAGTTTTTCCGGTTCTGCCTCACCTGCTTCCAGCGCGGCGTTTGCGCCGGATTGCAGCGCCTTGTTTTCTTTTTCAAAGCTTACGCCCTGCACATGCACATCCACCCGGACCACATGCAGGCCGGTCATGGACTCAATGGCCTTCCGCACATTTTCCTGCGCATCCATGGATGCCCGCTGGATCGGCGTTCCGTATTCAACGATAACATACAGATCCACCGCCGCCTCTTCCGTACCGATTTCGACCTTTACGCCTTTTGTAACGTTCCGGTTTTTGCTCAGGATATTTCCGCTGACGCTGCACATGCCGGCAATGCCTTCCACCTCGTTGGCGGCAAGTCCTGCGATAATGGCAACAACCTCGTTGGCATAAGTAATTTTTGCAGACGGGGTCGGATCGTTATCCGTCGTCAGGGGCAGGTCCGTGTTCAGGTCCTTCTTAGCGGCCATGTGTCGTTCCTCCTTCAATGGGAGATTCTTCAATGAATTTCTCTTGGCAATGTCTGAATTCAGCCCATACGAATTCATTTAATTATATCAGATTCTGCCATTTATGGCAACTGATGTCCCGGATTATGCATCCACACCGGCATCCGCATTTTTTTCCTCTTCGGCTATACGAATATGGAGCTCTTCAAGCTGTTTGTTCTCCACGGGTCCGGGGGCGCCCATCATTACATCCTGTGCGTTTTTGTTCATAGGGAACGGAATGACCTCGCGGATGGATTCCTCTCCCGCCAGCAGCATCACCATCCGGTCCACGCCGGGAGCGATGCCGGCATGCGGCGGTGCGCCGTAGCAGAACGCGTTGTACATGGCAGGGAATTTGGCTTTAACGTCCTCCTCTCCCAGGCGGACCATCTCAAATGCCTTGATCATGATCTCCGGATCATGGTTCCGCACCGCGCCGGAAGAAAGCTCCACACCGTTGCAAACCAGGTCGTACTGGAAGGCGGTGATCTCCAGGGGATCCACTTCGCCCGCGGAGGCTTTGTTCAGGATGTCCAGACCTCCATTCGGCATGGAGAAGGGGTTATGGCAGAATTCCAGTTCGCCGCTTTCCTCCCCGATTTCATACATCGGGAAATCGACGATCCAGCAGAATTCATATTTTTCAGCATCCATATGATTCGGGCACAGCTCACCCAGCTTCCGGATCAGCACGCCCGCCGTTTTCTGAGCGGCGCCTTTCTTTCCGGCGGAAAGGGCTACAAAGGTATTCGGTTTCAGGTCCAGGGTTCGGATGATTTCATCTTTCTTTTCCTGCAGGAATTTCGCAATCCCGCCGCTGATTTCCCCGTTCTCATCCAGTTTGAACCAGTAGCTTTTGTTTCCGCTGACAACTTCAACATCCGCGCACAGCTTGTCAATCTGTTTACGGGTTGCCGTAAAGTCCGTTACCGGAACAGCTTTCACCGCGCTGCCTTCGAAGGGACCGAATCCGCAGTCCGCCAGGAGGTCGGTGACATCCGTAACCGTCAGGTCAATCCGCAGGTCGGGTTTGTCTGTTCCGTAGGTTTCCATTGCTTCCAGGTATGGAATCCGGCGGAACGGGGCAGAAGAAGCAGTATGATACTTGCCGAAACGGGAGAACACAGGCGGAAGGACATCTTCCATCACAGCGAAAACATCTTCCTGTCCGGCAAAAGCCATTTCCATATCCAGCTGGTAAAATTCACCCGGGCTCCGGTCTCCCCGTGCATCTTCATCCCGGAAGCAGGGCGCGATCTGGAAATAGCGGTCGAATCCGCTGGTCATCAGCAGCTGTTTGAACTGCTGTGGCGCCTGCGGAAGCGCATAAAACATTCCCGGATGCTTCCGGGCGGGCACCAGGTAGTCCCGTGCGCCTTCCGGAGAAGAAGCCGTCAGGATCGGCGTCGTGATTTCAAGGAATCCATGCTCTGTCATTGCCTGGCGCAGCGCGGAAACCACGTTGCAGCGCATCACGATGTTCTTTTTCACGTCCGGATTCCGCAGATCCAGGTACCTGTACTTCAGCCGGATGCTTTCATCCGCTTCCCTGCTGCGATTGATCTGGAAAGGCAGTGCGTTATAGCGGCATTTGCCCAGCACGTCCACGCTGTCCGGCACGACCTCGATGTCGCCCGTTTCCATTTTGGGATTCTTGCTGGCACGTTCCCGCACGGTGCCAGTAACCGAGACAACGCTTTCCTTGTTCAGTCCGAGGAAGATTTCCAGGATCTTTGCGTCTTCAGCAACCAGCTGAGTGCTTCCGTAGAAGTCCCTCAAAACAACAAATGCCAGGTTGCCGCCGACCTCCCGTACATTTTCAACCCATCCGCTCAGGCGGACCTTTTCCCCGGCATTGGCCAGCCGGAGTTCGTTGCAGGTATGTGTTCTGTTCTGCATTGTTTTTCTCTCCCTTATCCGAGCATACTGCGCACTTTTTCGCACGCTTCGTTTATTGCAACTGTGGCTTCTTCGCCGCTCGCCATGTTCTTGATCTTGACGTTCCCGGCAGCTGCTTCCTCGTCGCCGATGACGGCGGTCAGCGGTGCGCCGGTCTTGTTGGCGTATTTGAACTGGGCTTTCAGGCTCCTTCCGCAATGATCCAGATCTGCCCGGATCCCTGCGGCACGCATTTTCTGCACCAGATCAAATGCCTGCAGCCGGTGAGCGCCCATATAGGTTACAAAAATCTCATACTGATCGGGTTTCGGAATTTCCACTCCTTCCGCGTCCAGGAGCATCAGTACGCGTTCCAGCCCCATGCCGAATCCGACAGCCGGGATATCCTGATCCCCGATTTGCGCAACCAGGTTGTCGTATCTGCCCCCACCGCAGACTGTGAGCTTTCCATCCTTTGTTTCCGTAATCAGTTCAAATACTGTTTTCGTGTAATAATCCAGGCCGCGGACAATCCGGCTGTTGATCCGGTAAGGAATTCCTGCCAGGCTCAGGCATTCCTGCAGCTGCCCGAAGTGTCCCCTGCATTCGTCGCACAGCAGATCCAGCATATTCGGGGCATCTTTTGTCAACTCCTGGCACTTTTTCTCCTTGCAGTCCAGCACGCGCAGCGGATTCCGGTCAAACCGTTCCCGGCAGGTGGCGCACATCTGGTCAATCCGTTCGCCAAGGAATTCTTTCAGGCGGCTGTGATAAACCGGCCGGCATTTCGGGCACCCGATGCTGTTAATTTCCACGCTCAGGTTTTTCACGCCCAGATCCTGCAGCAGGTGATAAGCCAGCAGGATCAGTTCGGCATCCGCCGTGGCTTCCTTCGCGCCGAAGCATTCTACTCCGAACTGGTGATGTTCGCGTAGCCGCCCGCTTTGCGGATTTTCATACCGGAAAATCGGCGCGTTCAGGTAATACATTTTGCAGGGCAGTGCGTCCGCATACAGGTTGTGTTCCAGGAAGCACCGCACCGCGCCCGCTGTTCCTTCCGGTTTCAGCGTGATGGAACGGTCACCCTTATCCTGGAAAGTATACATTTCTTTCTGCACAATATCGGTCGTGTCACCAACGCCGCGAAGAAACAGTTCCGTATGTTCAAACACAGGGGTTCTTACTTCGCGGTAACCCGCAAGCGCAGCCGCACTGCGCATCCTGGCTTCCAGCGCCTGCCACCGGTAGCTCTCGGCGGGCAGTATATCCTTCGTTCCCCGTGGGGCCTGTGTCAGCATAGTCATCCTCCTGTTCAGTCCCGAAAAATTAAAAACTAAACAATTATATCATACTTTATGCGCTTGTAAAACAGAAAACTGTCCGGAAATACCGGTTTCTTACTGCATTATTTTTCTGCCAGGCGGTAATACCGTGTCCCGCCGATATGGCGGCCGTCATTGGCCAGTTCCAGGCACGGCAGCGTCTGCGATCCGGGCATTCGGTCGAGCCGAATAACCGTGATCCCGGTGAATTCCAGATGGAACAGCGCGCATGCGTAAGGAAAAGTCATATTCAGGATGTGTCCCATGGCAGCAGCGGAAGACCCGCCATGGCTGAAAAGGGCAATCGTCACCTGTCTGTCGTCCGGACGGATGCAGCGGTAATAGGCGCCGTTCCGTTCGTATCCGAGGCCGTAGAGCCACCCATCTGTTTTCCGGGCAACGGCATCTGCTTCTGCTGTAACAATATTGTTTGAGAAATAAGCATGATCCCTCCAGGAAGGATCTGTCAGATCCCATCCCTGCCGCGCCAGTTCGTCCGCAATTTCCCATGGATGGCCTTTTGCAAAAAGCGGCGATCCGTCTGTGCTCCCCCAGTGAAGCTCTCGCATATAGTCAAGCGTTGTGACCGGAAGCTGCAGTTCGGAAGAAAGCGCGGCTGCTGTCTCTGCAGCCCGTCCAAGGGGAGATGAATAGATAGTTTCAACATTCTCATCCCGAAGCCTTTTGGCAGCAGCCGCTGCCTGCCGTCTGCCTTCTTCCGTCAGGCAGTCATGCGCGTAATCAGGTTCTCCGTGTCGAACGAAAATAATCCTCATATCGTTTATACTCCAAATCCGTTGAACCAGGCCCGTTCTTCAAAAGGCAGTTTTTTCGGGCATGCCGGTGCTGCTTCTGCCCGGCCCACCGGCAGAATGCATACCAGTTCATATCCCTCCGGAACGCCCAGCAGTCTGGCAATTCTGTCGCCGATCCTGTCCGTGTCGGTGATATGTCCTTCATACCAGCAGCTTTCATAGCCCATTGCGTGAATCATCAGCAGCATGTTCTCAATCGCAGCTGCGTAATCCTGGGTTGCAAAGCATCTGTCACGGTAGGCATTGATCCTTTTTGTCAGCACACAGATCATGGCCGGTGCTGTCTGCGCCACCGGCGGATCGATTTCGGACAGAAGTTTCCGGAGTAATTCCTCATCATCCACCGCAATCAGGTGGGTAGTTTGTTTGTTGCATCCGGACGGAGCTGCCAGCCCCGCTTCCAGGATCAGCTTCAGGTCATTCCGCGGCACCTTGTCCGGTGTATATTTTCCCCGGTAACTGCGCCGTCCGATAATGGTTTCATAAACCAGGTTCTTTTCCGATGTCATGTGAGGATACCTCCTCAGTTTTTCAGTATTCAGGATCCAACGGAATGCTTTCCAGCGGCAGCTGCGATGCGTTAAAGCGCTTGTATCCGGTCCATAATACACGAATCTCATTCCGGTAAGGAATTTCGCACTTGACCCACCAGATCCCGTTCCGTTTGTCATACGCGCGGGTAAGCACACGGATGTACTTGCCTTTCACTGAATAAGTTCCGCCACCTTCATATTGCGTTCCCGGACCTTTGCGGGTCGCCAGCTTGTCAATGGTCAGTCCGTAAATTTCACTGACTGCAGGCACCGGTTCCGGCATCTCCGTTATTGCGCTGCCGGAATTTACTTCAGAATACCAGAGCGGCGCGCTGTCGAACGCCGTGATGAAGGCACAGTCCAGCGGTCCGGCCGGATCCGTTCCGTTTTCCTCCGCAATCTGGCGGATTTCATAAGACATTGCTCCGGGAAGATCATTCCGTTCACCCGGAATCGTGAACAGCATGGTCTCCTGCATCACTTCTGGTTCTTCTTCCCTTGTCCAGTAGATTTGTTCCGTACGGAGCGCGTAGGTATACATATTCAGCTGGATGACTTCGTTAAACATACCGTAAAAATCGGATGCCGTTGTCGTTCCGTCACTCCAGGATGCTGCAAAACGCCCGGAATATGATCCGTCCGCGTTCAGTGCAAAAAAGCCGCTGTACTGCGCTCCGCCTGCAATCCTTGTCATTGTTACTGCATAGGTGCTGAAAAAAGCCCGGCGTTCCGTTTCGGAAAAGGTCCTCCCGCTTCCCGCGTACAGTGTATCGAACAAATAGGCCCGTCCGCTCTCTTCCCAGTAAATATCCTGCTCGTCGTCATCATCATACTCACCGGTCGCTGAAACGGCAAGGATCCTGCTGAGCGCCAGCAGCATCACAAATAACACCGCCAGGATTTTTTTGCCTTTCATCATGAAAAACGCCCCTTTCTCCGGGAAAACCGGCCGGATGAATCAGTCTGTGTCCCTCTGTTTATGTATGATGTCCTCTCATGCTCAGCATACGCTGAAGCCATTTGAATGTCAACCCGATGTATTGTTCTGCCCTTTGTGATATAATGACCCGCAGACAGGATAATGAACTTTCCCCGGAAGGAGTTTTCCCGTATGAAAAAGCGGCTTGCCGCAGCGATTGTCCGTTATCGCAGGATTGTTCTGCCCATTCTCCTCCTGCTTGCTGTATGGAGCGTTTTCCAGATCGGTCGCACCCGGATCAATTATGATCTGACTCGCTACCTTTCAGATGACACGATGACGAAAAAAGCCCTGCATGTAATGCAGGAGGAATTCGGTTCATCCGAGCAGCTCCGTCTGATGTTTTCCGGTGAAGAAGAGTCCTCCATGCCCGGAATCGTCCTCCGCCTGACTGAAATGCCTGAAATCCTTGCCGCACAGTACAATCCGGAATCCGACTGTGTCCGGAAAGAAGGAATCGATTACCGGCTCGTCACCCTGACGCTGGATAACTGCGATGCCTCCGCCCTGGTTCCGCGTCTCCGTGAAATGTTTCCGGATGCGGCTGTCGGCGGTACTGCCGCTGCCCAGCTGGATATCCAGCGCAGCGTCGGCGCGGAGATCCCCGGCATCATGATCATCGCGGTTGCAGTAGTCTTTGCAGTCCTGCTCCTTACCAGTCATGCCTGGCTGGAGCCCCCTCTGCTGCTTGTGGTTTTCGCTGTTTCCATTCTGATTAATATGGGCACGAATTTCCTTTTCCCTGACGTGTCCTTTATCACCTTTGCTGTCTGTGCCATTCTGCAGCTGGCTCTTTCCATTGACTATGCTATCATGCTCCTGCATACCTGGAACAGTTACCGCGACGATGGATACAGCCCGGAGGACGCGATGGTTGAAGCGCTGGCCGCCTGCTTTATGCGCATTGCCTCGAGCGCCTTCACAACAGTAGCCGGACTGCTGTCCCTGCTTTTCATGAGTTTCACCATCGGCTTTGATATCGGCCTGGTTCTCAGCAAAGGAATTCTGATCAGTATGATCGGAGTGTTTTTGCTGATGCCCTCCCTGACCCTGATGCTGAAGGTCCCCCTGCAGAAAACGCGCCACCGTCCCCTGCGATTTGGAGGAGACAGGCTCGGAAACTTCATTTTCCGTCATCGGAAGCCGGTTGCCTGCCTGCTGACGCTGCTTGTGCTCTGTGGCGCTTTCTTTTCCTATCAGAATGAGTATTTTTTCATGGAATCCGGTGCTTCCGCCCGCACGGATGCGGGGAAAATCACGGATATCTTCGGCGCTTCCAATCCGCTGGTTCTGCTGATTCCCTCCGGTGAGTCAGATGAGGATTATGACCTGCAGCGTTCCGTCGTCGCGGATCTTTCCGTCCTGAAACGTTCAGACGGATCTCCCGTAGTGGAGAATATAACATCCATGGTCACAACCGGGGAAGCCGCCCTGCAGCAATGCACCGTGGACGATGTGGCTGAAATGACCGGGATGAACATCTCCGTGATATCGCTTTTCTTTACGATGAACGGCTTCGGGGAAAGCGTCCGCGCAGACCGCCTGCTTGCAGCGGCGGGATCACTTGCCGAAGGTAATGAGCAGATTGCTTCCCTGCAGGCTCAGCTGAATGCCGCACGGAAGGTTTTCATCGGTCCGAACACCCAGCGGCTTTTGCTGGAACCTGCGTTTGAAGTTTCCGATCAGGATTTCAATGCCTGCATGGAATCCATTCTTTCCGTCGCGGAAAGGCACTGTGGCAGTTCCTTCTACATCACCGGCGGCCCTATGTCCACCTATGATATTGGTCATGCCTTCCGCAGCGACTTGCTGGTTGTTAACCTCATTACACTTTTTGCCATCCTGTTGATTGTTGTCTTCAGCTTCCGATCTCTGCTGCTTCCGCTTCTCCTGGTCTTTGTCATTGAAGGAGCTATCTGGATGACGATGGGAATCAGCCGCATTGCCGGTGAACCGATCTTCTTCATTTCCTATCTCATTTGTCTTTCCATCCGGATGGGCGCCACCATTGATTACGGCATTCTGGTCTGCGACCAGTACCGTTGCAGCCGCAGGAACGGACTCCCAGTCCGTGAATCCGTTCAGGCTACCCTGCACGCCGCCCTTCCGACGGTTCTCACTTCCGGCACCATTCTCGCAACTGCTGGCTTCATCATCGGAAAACAGTGTAGTATTTACTATATTTCAAGCATCGGCCTGCTGCTTTCCCGCGGCGCCGTCCTCTCCGCATTCCTTGTGCTTACCCTTCTTCCGGCCTTTCTGGTTCTCATGGACCGGTATATCATCCGCAGCCGGAAATAACTGTTTCAACGCGTACGAAAAAGCCCGGGAATCTGTCCCGGGCCTTTTTAATCCGGATGGAGAATCCTTGCGGATTACCAGGAATAATTCAGTGCCGTCTTTACACAGTTCTGATGCTGGGAATCCACTTTCCCGGACCCGTGGGTTTTACTTCCGGAAAAATGGATGCAGAAGTGTCCGTCAAACCCGTTGCCGCTGATGGTGGAAGTGCCGTGGGGCATTCCGTTCATGGATGCCGCATAAACATGTCCGTTATATTTCACCAGAATGGGCCTTCTGCGCCAGGACCAGTGTCCGTAAATGCTTTTCAGGATGTTCGTGTCGGATTTTGTCAGCGGCTCGGCATCCAGGTGGTTGTATCCGCTCCAGCGTTTGCAGGTAAAAACCTTACCGGTTCGGATATCCTTGACCTTGAAGGTGGCGCCTTTCGGAATGGTGTTTTTCCCGCCGCTGAACCAGTTCAGCTTTTCCGTCTTCCCGGAGGAGGAAGAACTGTCGGAAGAAGAGGCTTTCTTGGCGTCTTTGCTGTTCAGTTTTTTCAGCGTTTTCGAATCCACCTTGCCGGTGACGCTCAGTCCGTTCCGTTTCTGGAAATTCTTGACCGCTGTCTTTGTCTGGTTTCCGTAATCGCCATCTGCGCTTCCGCTCAGGTATCCCAGTGTTTTAAGCCGTTTCTGTACCTTCTTGACCGCGTCTCCCTTGTCCCCGGGACCGCAGGTGCCGTTGGAGGAACTGCTGCTCTTGCTGGAACTGCTGCTCTTGCTGGAACTGCTGCTCTTAGAAGAACTGCCGGAAGTACTGATATATTTTTTTGCGGCATATCCGGTTTTCCCGTTTACAGAAACCTTATACCAGCTTCCGGATGTTCCCTTGATCGTCACCTTGTCGCCGCTGTGCAGTACCGTCACAACGCTGCTATCTGTGGAAGCCTTGGATCTTACATTCAGTGAGGATGCGGTGACTTTCCCTGTTTCTGCGATGGCAGCAAACAGCGGAATCAGGCAAAGGATCAGTGCAAGCACAAAAAACACATGCCATTTCTTCATGCGCATACACAATCTCCTTTCCTGTGTAATCATGCTCATATTATTACGATTTTATTACAATGTCAACAACTATTTTAACTTTTTGAAATTTTTGTTTTCTATTTATGTAATATTTTAACAAATTCGGATCCCTCCGCAAAACAGTTGTGTGAAAACCTTGACATCATGGAATGCTCATGATAAAATGCCAAAGGTTTTTGAGAAACCAGTGCCGAAGACAGCCGGTACCGCGGTTCTCCGTGGTTTAAAGGGTTATCCCGCCTGCCGAGGTGTGAGCGGATTCAGTATTTATTCCCTTGCGCCTGCACGCAAGGGTTTCTTTATTCTGAACCGGACAGGAGGTGCAACTGGTACAATGAGCAGCAATCTTGAAGCAAAAAAACAGGTTGTCGCCGAGATCGTTGAGAAGCTGAAAAACGCTGAATCCATGGTCATCTGCTCCTACAGCGGACTGACGGTGGAACAGGTCACCGCCCTGCGCAAGCAGTGCCGTGAAAACGATGTGCATTACTGCGTGCTGAAGAACCGTCTGGTTTATCGTGCACTGCAGGAGCTGGGCATCGAAGGTCTGGATTCCCTGCTGGAGGGCCCGAACGCTTTTGTTTTCGGTGATAAGGACGTGACTGCCGCTCCGAAGAATATCTCCACTTTCATTGAAAAGAACAAGCTGACTTCTCTGGAGATTAAGGGCGGTCTCATGGGCAAAGAAGTGATGGATGTTGCCGCCGTCAAGGCGCTGGCCGCCACTCCGAGCCGCGACGAGCTGCTGGCCACCATGGTCGGCTGCCTGGTCTCCCCCGTTTCTGCGCTGGTCTCCGTTCTCGAGCAGATCGCCGAGAAGAAGGAAGCCGCCTGATGAAACCCGCGGCCTGAATGCCGCATGACAAACAAAATATTATTGGAGGAAAACATAATGAATATTCAGGAGATTCTCGAAGCAGTAGAGTCCATGAGCCTGCTGGAAGTCAAGGAACTGGTTGATGCCATGAAAGAAAAGTTCGGCGTGACCGGCGCGATCGCCGTTGCCGGCGGTCCCGCTGCCGGTGGTGCTGCTGCTGCCGCTGAAGAAGAAAAGACCGAGTTCGACGTCGTGCTGAAGGATGCCGGCGCTGAAAAGATCAAGGTCATCAAGGTTGTCCGTGAAGTCGTTTCCGGCCTGGGCCTGAAGGAAGCCAAGGACATCGTTGAGTCCGCTCCCAAGACCATCAAGGAAGGCGTCTCCAAGGAAGAAGCCGAGAAGATCGCCGAGCAGTTCAAGGCTGTTGGCGCCACCATCGAAATCAAGTAATTTCATATAGACTTTTTTCAGGCGGGTGTACTGTTCACCCGCCTGTTTTCGCTTTATCTGCATTTTTCTCAATGGTTCCGTGAAGGGAGGATAATATGCGCAGGCATTTCCTGATCCTGATGACGCTCGCTTTGTTGCTGCCCCTCTTGCCTGTCCGGGCCGAGGAAGCAGCAAGGGAGGAAATCATTCCCCCGCAGTGGCCGGTTCCGGATTATGTCATCTGGTTACTGGAAGTTGCTTCGGAAGAAGTTGGCTATACGGAGGAGGAGCACGGCCGCACAAAGTACGGTGAATGGGCCGGTGATCCCTATTGCCAGTGGTGTGCGGAATTCCAGTGCTGGTGTGTCGATCAGGTAGACCAGCGTCATGGCACTTCCCTTCTCCGGAACGTCTATCCCCGCTATTCCGGTTCCAACGAAGGACGTGCCTGGTTTATCCAGGCCGGACGCTATGTTATCCGGAAGGGACCTGTGGAAGGATGGGGATATGAATGGCTGAAGGGCAGCACCGTGTATATCTCCTCCGGAGACTATATCCCCCAGCCGGGAGACTGGGTTTTCTTTACCTGGACCAGTGACGAGGATACGGATCATGTGGCAATGGTGGAATATTGTACCCGCAATCCCGAAACCGGCAATGTGATCATCCACGTGATAGAGGGGAATAAGCCAAACGCGGTCGCCCGTGATGTATATGATCTGAATTACAGCCGTATTCTCGGCTATGGCACAGTGCATGATGTGGCGGATATCACCATGAGCGCCGGGAACCGGGGTGAGAAAGTCCGCCAGCTGCAGGAAAAGCTGGCTTACCTGGATCTGCTGGATCCGCAGTATGTGACCGGAACCTTTGGAAATGCCACCATTCAGGCACTTTATGCCTTTCAGCGCGGACATGGCCTTCGTACAGGCATTGCCAATCTGGACACCCAGCTGAAACTGGATGAAGCAGTACAGGCAAAGCGCGAAAGCGATCCCTCCACCTGGACCGTATCGGATGATGAGGACTGATCCCTCTCATTCCGTTTACTCCCGGCCTTTCGTATTTTCCACCAGATCCCATTTCTTCATACTCCGCATGGAAATCCAGTGACCGACCAGCATATATACAAAAACGAGAACGGCTGTCCAGAAATACTGATATACGGAAGATATATATTCAAAATGTCGTGAGGAATTGCTCAGAATCTGCACTCCCACCCTGGCCAGCAGCTGTCCGGTCAGATAACCGACAGCCAGGGAACAGACCAGGTAAAGCAGTGACTGCAGGAACCAGCGACATGAAATCTGCCGCTGCTGGAATCCGATCGTCCGAAGCACACTCAGGGAAAATTTCTGCTCCTGCAGATTGTTGCGGTTCGTATTTACCACAAAAAAAATGCCGACAATCGCGCAGATAATGATCAGGAGATAGACAAACAGGTCATACGAAATGAACAGATCTCTGTAGCTTTTTTCCATCACAGACCGCCACAGTGTGATGATATATCCATCCTGGCCCGCCATTTCTTCTGTGATTTCCTGCTTTCCGCTCCCCTCTTTCATCAGGACCAGCCATCCGGTCTGTTTATCCATCGGATAGCGTTCTCTTTCAGCGGCTGGCAGGTATTGAAAATCCATACACAGCTGTCTGGATATTCCCGTCACGGTTGTTTTCGTTCCGGCGATGGTCACCGTATCACCGGTTTTTACCCCAAGATTATTTGCAGTTGTCGCAGACAGGACGATTCCCTCTGTCGGATATGCCATGGGGTTTCTCTCCGGATCCGTGAAAGCCACCATCTGCGTACCCTCTTCCATAAACAGCAGGACAGTATACGCCCGTTTCCCTTCAGATTCTATATCCCCTTTCCATGTCCAGAACCGTTCCGCAGCTGTGATTGAATCCATGCCGCGGATCTTTTCTTTTGCCGTTTCATCAGGCTCACTGTTGAAAACAATCTGGGCATCATAAACAATCTGATGGTCAAATACCTGCGTCAGCAATTCATTCTTGGCCACAGCGAAAGACAGCGCCCCGAAGATCATGCAGACCGCTCCGCTCAGGCAAACCACACTGGCGAAGAAGCGGAATGGATTCCGTTTCAGGCTCAGCAGGCTGAATTTGCTCAGCGGCTCCACCCTGTGCAGTAATTTCCTGGCTGCCCGGCCGATCTTCGGCTGAATGGAAACCATGCGGCTGGTCGCTTCTGCCGGCTGAACCTGATTGATCGCCCTGGAAGAAATGCCCACAGCCACAACGCTCAGCAGGATAAAAACTGCGCCACTGATCGCCAGCATTCCCCAGTTGAAAGAAAAATAGAAATCTGGTATGGAAAAGAATTTTTTGTAATAATTGTTGAATAACACGGTAACGAAAGTACTGCCGGCACCGCCGATCACCGTTGCTGCCAGCATCAGGAGAATGCAGACAAAACTGTAACTCCGGCGGATGGTCTTCCTTTCAATTCCAAGCGCACGGAGAATACCGATCGTCTGGCGGCTTTGCCGGATCATGATGGAAAGGGACAGGAAAAGCACCATCATCATCACGCTGATAAACAGAACAGGTATCATGACGGACATGGACCACATCGGATCCAGGTTATCATCTATGATGGACTTTACGTTTGAATCCTCATAAAGTTCGCTTTTCTGCACATTTACGTCCAGCACTTCCTCCACATCCTTGAGGACAGCGTACCGGTCTGTCACATCTTCATCAAACCAGATCAGGAATTCATTCCGCAGCTGTGTGTATCCTTCCCAGGAAATCAGCCGGTCCCATGCCTCCTGCAGTTCCCTTGCGCCTTCATCAAGCTCTTCTCTCGCTTCAGTATAAGAAGTCTCTGATTCCGCATTTTTCATTTCCAGCTGTTCCCGGCCTTCCTCCAGAGCCATTTCAGCTTCTTCCAAGCCGCTGTAGATCGACTCGATGGCCTCCCTGATGCTCTGCAGGTTTTCCTCAATGATTTCCCGGTTTTCCGGAGTTTCCTGTTCAAAATCGGTTATTGCTTTCAGACCGGATTCCATTTCCGCAATCCCGTCCCGCAGCGTGTCGTGGGCATAGGAAATAACTTCCAGCCCCTGTTCGGTCTCTTCCAGGTATTCTGCAATCTCCGGCAGGTAAGTCTGGTTGATGCTTGCAATTCCGCTCCGGATTCGTGTTTCGCCGTTCTCCAGCTGTACCACGCCGGATTCTGCTCTCCGGATCAGCGCATCCAGGTTTTCCGGTGCAATATTATTATCATCCAGGATCTTCCGGATATCCTCCGGAATCCGGATCGTTCCGCCGTCACGGGCCTGTTTCCAGATTGTTCGTACCCGGCGCATAATTTCCAGAAAATGCTGCAATTGGGACTTGCTTTCTGTGATCCGGTTCCGCGTTACTGCCAACTGCCCCTTCGCATCTTCAAGCCGCACCAGCAGGCTGCCCAGTTCGTTCCGTGCATCGTGCAGTTCCGTAATGCGGTCTTCCAGCTCCAGAATCTGTCCGCTGGAACGCTCCAGAGTCTGTTCCAGCTCTTCCTTTTTGGCTTCGGCTGTCTTTTCAGCATCATCCAGTTCTTTTCGTCCCTGGGTCAGTTGGATCCGTCCTTCTGTCAGCTGGCGGATCTGCTCTTTCAGTTCTTCCCTTTTAGCCTCATATTCCTGTTCATTCTTTTCAAGTTCCTCTCTGGCATTTTCCAGCTCGGCAAGTCCTTCCTCCCACTTTTTTTCCAGTTCTTTCTCAGCTTCCAGGTATTCTGATTCCTTTTCCTTCCACTCTGCAGTCATTCGCTCTGATTCTTTTTCTGTTTCCTGCTTCAGCAGCGTAACCGGTGCGTAAAGGAAACCGTAATCCGGGTAGCGTCGTCCTCCAAGATCCAGTTTTGTCCGTTCAATGGTCTCCGGTGCGGATACAATTGCCCCCACCGTAAATGCACGGTATTCATCCTCGCCTGTACGGATGCTCAGCACATCGCCGGCAGAAATGCCGTTTTTCGTCGCAAACCATTGATCCGCCAGGACATAATCACCGGAAAGCATATCAGCGTCTTCCCAGTGAACCAGACGGAGTGTGTCCTGTTTGTCCAGAGAAATGATCTGTGCAGTCAGCAGATCGCCGGATGGTGCAATCAGCTGTGTGCTCCCGGTCATGCGGGCCGTCACATCTGCAATTCCTTCCACCTGACGAATCTTTTCTGCCGTGTCAACCTTGGTGATGTCTGTGGCAATCACAGCATCAGCAATTCCGTACTCCTCCAGGTAATTGTGCAAAGTCCGGTCAAGGGATTCCCAGGAGTTGTACATCCCGTTCACCAGGGCGTTGGCCAGTGCTGCGATCATCACTAGCGCAAACATTATTTTCCGGTATCGCCGGAAAATCATTTTAATCAGGTTTTTTTTCATGCTTTACCATGTGATTTCCCGGGCAGACACAATCTGACCGTTTATTTCTTCCTGGATGATCTTTCCGTTCCGGATAATGACAGTCCTGTCTGCCATCCGGCTGACTTCCCGTGTATGTGTAACAATCACAACGGTTTTCCCGTGAGCCCGTACCAGGTCTTCCAGCCGGATCAGGATCTGCCTCCCCGTTTCCGAATCCAGCGCACCGGTTGGTTCGTCACACAGCAGCAATTCCGGGCGTTTGGCCAGTGCGCGGGCAATGGATACCCGTTGCTGCTGTCCGCCGGACAATTGCGCGGGATATGCATCCTTTTTGTCAGCCAGATCCACCAGCTCCAGCATATGCGCCGCGATCCGGGGGTCTTCCTTTTTATCCGCTGTCAGTTCCACGTTTTCCAGTGCAGTCAGTTCAGGAATCAGGTTAAAGTTCTGGAAGACAAATCCGATATGCTCCTTCCGGTATCGGGTTCTTTCCTTTTCATTCATGCCGGAAATCTCCCGCCCGCGGAAAGCAATACTCCCGCTGGTTGGCTTATCCATTCCGCCCAGCATATTCAGCAGCGTCGTTTTACCGCTGCCGCTGTATCCGAGGATTACCAGCAGTTCTCCGTTCCGGATTTCCAGGCTTGCGCCGTCCAGCGCACGGGTAGGGTTCTGGCTGCTTCCGTAGATTTTGACCAGATCCTTCGCCGCAAGAATCACCTGCCCGCGGGATACCGGTTGTTTCATAACTGTATTCATCATTTTTTCGGGAATAAAGCCGGAATGAAGACTTTCAGTGTCTCAATGGCTGTTCTGAACGCTGAACTGAATCCTTCTTCTTCGAACTGATTAACAAGCCCCTTGACGAATATCTTTCGAAGCATGTAGGGGAAGCCGCTTACTGATCCCTCTGCTTTGGTCTTCATTTGATCGATCTTATCCTTCAGGGAGACAGGCAGAAAGCTGGCTTTTTCTCCAATCGTCTCCAGGATACCGGGCAATGCCTGCGCCGCAGAATTCAAACCATCCGTCAGCAGGTCAAGTATAAAACCGGCTCCTTTTCCGGCATATTTGTCCAGTTTCTTCAGGGCTTTATTGATTTCATCCCGGATGGTTTCAGCCTTTTTATCACCGGCGATGGTTTCAGCAGTTTCAGCATCTTTGGCTGCTGCGCCTTCACTGATCTGCATAGAAGGCGCATTTTCGCTTCCTTCCGTACCTTCCGCAATGCCGCCGGCACACGCCAGCGCCATGATTGCCGTCATCAACAGGCATATCCATTTCTTTACCATATAGCCTCCCCGTCTGATCGGACATGTGCCCGTCATACACCTGCATCTTCCAGTTCAGGGGTTTCTTCCTGTAATGCTTTTTCAAGTTCCCGGATCATATCTGCCGTATCCGTTCTTCCATAGAACAGGGTAACGATCCCGTTGGTATCCAGGTTCAGCATGATCCCGGTATTCCGTTCTCCGCGGATGGTACAGATTGCATATTCTCCCAGGTATCCTACCATTCCGGGTTCCTGGAGAGCGTATTCCACAGCACCTGCTATTGCTTCCTGAATCTCGCTGAACATCTCCGGATAGTAACGCGGAATATCCTTTTGCAGATACCGTCTGAACTCTCCGTACTGTTTTTCCAGTTTTTTCAGCAAATCGGTGAAAATGATGGTACCTTTTTCATGACGATTGTCAAACTGGAAGAAAACGCCTGTCAGCCGGGTTGCTTCCGGATCACATTTTCCTCCACTGTCGATTCCGTTCAGGAAAAGCAATGTGGCTGTTTGGGGCAGGTAACCGCCGATGGTTTTCCGGGGAATCATGGATGTCCGCTTCGCGCCGGCCTGCCGGTCTGCGAAAATGGCAGGAAGCGACCGCCACGCACTCGTCTGACTGAACATCAGGTCATTTTCCGGCCAGTACCATGCCAGATGTGTGGAACTGTTCCGGACACCGGCATCTTCACTGATAAATCCTTTTTCCTTCAGGATGCGGAGGGTAGTTTCGCAGTCGCTTCCCCAGGGAACGCCCTGAAAAAGGATTTCCCCGTCCGTTTTTCCGATTCTCCGCGTGACAGTTACTGACAACCGGACAGATTTGTCCGGCTGATCCTCCGACGTGGCAGTCAGGGTTGTTTTCCCTTCTGCCTGTGCGGTGATCTGTCCGTCTGCATCAACTGTCAGAATTTGTTCATTTCCGGAGGAAAGAAGGTACGCCTTGTTGGTGGCATCCTCCGGCAGCACCTGTATTTCAGGTATGTAAGTATCGCCAGCCATGATTGTGATGAATCGGTTTGTCGCTTTCAGTTCGTTAACCGGCACCGTTACATACACTTCGCACGCAGCCGTCAGCACGGTACCGTCTGTCAGTGTCGCCGTGCAGGTCAGTTCTGCGTTCCCTCCTCCGACACCTTTTACAGAACCGTTCCTGATCGTGGCGACCATGTCATCCGATGTTGTCCATTCATATTTGGACGCCCGTACGCCTTTGGGCAGGTTCAGGACCGTCGCATGAATCTGGGTCCTGTATCCTTTCTGCAGCTGAATCTCTGTACGGTCCAGCTGGAGGGATGCCAGGACCGTTTCATTTCCTTTGCTTTCTTCCGCAACGGAAAAATGGAGGAAACTCATCAGCAGGATCAGGGATAAAAGAAGAAGAACTGCTCTTTTCGTACAGTTTTCCCTCCCTCTTGCTGTGAAATTACCTCCGATATTTATCATTTTTCTTTGGCGTTACTATTTTACATCTACCCGACAGTCTCTGTCAACGAATTTATGGTGCTTTGCCGGTCGGTTTTCACGATCCCTGCTTCAGCAGTTTCAATGCAGTTTCCAGCAGATCTCCTACTGTACCCGCCTTTCTTACAGCCATTTTGATTGCTTCCTTCTCCAGCAGATTCAGCCGGTGATCTTTGTTCTGTTCAAACCAGTCCATCAGCAGCTTCAGATCTTCCTGATTCATTTGTTTTTCCTCCTTCGTCCGGTACCAGTTCCAGGATAATCAGCTCACATGGGTTGCAGATCCGCGGAATACGTGGTTTTGCGCCGTTTGTCATTCCCCGTGAGATCAGCATCTTTCCGTCATCATGGAGGCCGTGCGTCAGCCTTGGCAGCAATCCCTGCCCGGGGGCATACAGTCCGCGTCCGCAGATCTGGATCTGCCCGCCGTGCGCATGACCGCACAGCGTAAAATCGATTGCGCGTCCCTTTACGTAATCCCTGTAAATTTCCGGGTGATGGCAAAGCAGCAGCCGGAATTCCTTTTCCTTTTCAAAGCGGTCCAGGAAATCGGTATCCGGCGGTCCTTTCCGCCGGCTGCTCAGTCCCCCGATCCGGATTCCGTGAAAAACGGTGCTTTCGTCCCGCAGCAGTGTTGCCCTGCTTTTCTCCACCTGTTCAATGTATTCTGCTGCGTGCCTGTACTTCACTTCATGGTTTCCCAGTGAATAAAACACCGGCACTTTCTCCGGCACTTCCTGCAGGAACTTCAGAGCGTTCCGGTTATCCCGGCGGTGCCGGTCCACCAGATCCCCGGGAATCAGAACTGCATCACATTGCATGAAGGTCTCCATCACATCCGTGTACGGCGCGCTGTGCAGATCCGAAGCGACCGCAAGCCGCAGCTTTTCCGGTATCCGCGCATTGCGGATAACATGCGTCGTTATGATTCTCTTCATTCTGCCTGTTCCCCGCCTGTGATCGTTTTTCCGCCTTTTCTTCTGTACAGGATCAGGCAGCCGTACCCGACAACCAGCAGGGCCAGCGCACCCAGTCCTGCCTCCCATCCGATCCTGCCCAGAAGGGATCCGATTTCCCCGGCCAGCGGTTTGGACGCTTCTGCAACCATTGCTTTCGGACCCATACACAGCAGGATAATCAACGACGCAAGCACGGCAAATCCGGTCCCTGCGGCAGCAGTTCCGTAATATTTCAGGCTGCGGATCATTTCCCGTCCCATCAGCAATGCAATCAGGCCTGCAGCAGCGAGGCTCATGACCAGCCCCAGCATCGGAAGTTTCGTAAGGGAACGGATCACTCCCGGAACGTCTGCCCGTTCATTCACCAGGTCCATACCGGTGGTCAGCAGCGTTTCCCGCAGCGGAAAAACAGTTCGCTCCACCATCTCCGTCAGGTCCGCCACAATCGTCTGTGGATCCATCTGCGGTGTGTCGCTTTTCATGGAAGATGCAACCGTCTCCTCCAGGTCCGGGGAATACCAGCGCGGCATTGTCGCGGTATCACCTTCCGTCAGCAGGTGCGTCCACCAGGCGGCGATTTCCCTGTTGACCCGCATCAGTTCCTCCCTGTTGATGATTTTCTTTACAGCATCCGCGGAAAATCCATATTCTTCCGCCAACATGTCCACGTTTGCGTGAATATGTTCCAGCTGGCTGTCAATGACAGCGCCGTCCGTTGCCACACCCAGGTGAAGTCCCGCATTTGTCAGAATCTGCACCATCAGAATGCTCAGGATTGTGATCACCAGGCAGCCTGCCAGCAGGAATGTCATAACCCACGCTATTCCGCGCTCAAGCGGATATGCCCTCTGTCTGATCTGTGCGTTCATGCTTTCACCACCAGTTTAATCAGGATGCTCAGCAGTTTGCGGATTTCAGGCCAGAAGCGGAGAACTGCCAGGAGAATCACTGCCACTATCGGTACGGCAACAGTCAGCGGCAGAAAATACAGGCTTTTCCCCGGCCTTGTGCTTGTCTTAGTGCTCACTTTTCCTTGTTCTCTCCTTTCTTCTGTGTCTTCTCTGCTGCATATCATCCTTCATCGGCGCTTCCCCACGCAGTTGCAGCAGCTGATCCCGCAGCTTCGCCGCCCGTTCGAACTCCAGCTCCTTCGCTGCGCCGATCATTTCTTCTTCAATCTGGCGCATCAGGGCATTCCGTTCTTCCTCCGTCAGGGTTTCGGGAGCGGAATCCTCCACCCGCCTGGTGATTTCAAGCACGCTCCGGATCGCGTTCCGTACGGTTTCCGGCGTAATACCATGTTCCCGGTTATATGCTTCCTGCAGTGCGCGGCGGCGGTTTGTCTCTGCCATTGCGTTTGCCATGCTGTCCGTCAGCGTGTCGCCGTAGAGGATGACCCGTCCGTCAGCGTTCCGGGCTGCGCGGCCGATCGTCTGCACCAGCGAGGTTTCGCTCCGGAGGAATCCTTCCTTGTCCGCATCCAGGATGGCCACCAGGGCGACCTCCGGAAGATCCAGTCCTTCCCGCAGCAGGTTGATTCCGACCAGTACGTCATACTCGCCCAGCCGGAGGTCCCGTAGCAGTTCCATACGTTCCATGGTCTGGATATCGCTGTGCAGGTAGCGTACGCGGATATCCAGTTCCTTCAGGTAATCTGTCAGGCTTTCCGCCATCCGTTTTGTCAGCGTCGTCACCAGGATGCGTTCGCCCCTGTCAGTCACCTTCCGGATCTCGCCTACCAGGTCGTCCACCTGTCCTGTCGCTTTCCGGAGAATCACCTGCGGATCCAGCAGTCCCGTCGGCCGTATAATCTGTTCCACCGTCTGCTCCGCCCGTGCTTTTTCATAGGGGCCCGGCGTGGCGGATACATAGATCGTCTGACCGATCCGTTTTTCAAATTCCTCGAACAGCAGCGGCCGGTTATCGTAAGCGGACGGCAGGCGGAACCCGTAATTCACCAGGGTATCCTTCCTTGCCCGGTCTCCGTTATACATGGCCCGGATCTGTGGAACTGTCACGTGGCTTTCGTCAATCATGACAAGGAACTCATCCGGAAAATAATCCAGCAGGGTGTAAGGCGCATCTCCCGGTTTCCGTCCGTCAAAGTAGCGGCTGTAGTTTTCAATACCCTGGCAGTATCCGATCTCCCTCATCATTTCGATATCGTACCGGGTACGCTGGGCAATCCTCTGGGCCTCCAGCAGCCGTCCGTCCCTTTCGAATTCCGCGATTCTTTCCTGCAGGTCTTTTTCAATCTCAGCAATATGGTCTTCCATGTGCTCCGGATCGGTTGCATAATGTGTTGCGGGAAACAGCGCGGCATGTTCCATCGTGGCTAGGACATGGCCGCTCACCGCATCAATCTGGGAGATGCGGTCGATCTCATCCCCGAACATTTCCACCCGCAGTGCCCGTTCCTTTTCGCCGGCAGGAATGATTTCAATCACATCTCCCCGAACCCGGAAACTCCCGCGCTCGAAGTCCGTATCATTCCTTTCATACTGGATGTCAATCAGGTCCCGTAGCAGCCGCTGCCGCGGATATGTCATTCCCGGCCGGATGCTGATCATCTGCCCCTCGTATTCGCTCGGGTCGCCCATGGAGTAAATACAGCTCACTGAAGCGACGATAATCACATCTTTTCTTTCCCGCAGGGCAGCGGTGGCGGAATGGCGAAGCCGGTCAATCTCATCGTTGATGGATGCGTCCTTTTCGATATACGTGTCAGAGGACGCAATATAAGCTTCCGGCTGATAGTAATCATAGTAGGATACAAAATATTCCACCCGGCTGTCCGGAAAGAATGCCCGCAGTTCGCTGCACAGCTGGGCCGCCAGCGTCTTATTGTGGGCAATGACAAGTGTCGGTTTCTGCACCTTCTCGATGACGGAAGCCATTGTAAAGGTTTTTCCGCTGCCGGTAACGCCGAGCAGGATCTGCTCTTTCATTCCGGCCTGAATTCCTGCCGCAAGTGCTTCAATGGCCTGCGGCTGATCGCCGGATGCGCTGTAAGGCGCTTTCAGCACAAACTGATCCATGCCTTCTCCTTTTCTGCCGGATACCGCAGTGTCACGGTCTGCCCGTCTTTTGCTGTCCAGGTCTTCTCAAACAGGGTCCGTACATCTTCCAGGTAGCTTTCCGGATCCTCCAGGCTCGTGCTGAAGTGCGTAAGCAGCAGTCCGCCCGGCGCAGCTGCCCGTGCGATTTCTGCTGCTTCCCGGAACATCATATGATGATTCTTCAGCGCCAGGGGCATTTTCTCCTCATCTGCGTACATGCCCTCAAGGATCAGAAGATCCGCATCCTGTGTATACCGTTTCAGGGTTTCGCAGGGACGCGTATCAGTAGAGAAAACAACGGTGATTCCCTTTCGTGCCGGTCCTGTCACTTCCTCCGGCAGGACCTTCCGTCCGCCGGTCCGCACTGCTTTGCCTTCCTGCAGCTTTTTCCATTCTGTCACAGGAATCCCAAGCTCTTTTGCCTTTTCGGGATCAAACGGGTTCTTTCTCGGAAGTGTCATCCGGAAGCCAAAACACGGAATTCCGCCATGATCCACCGGAAATGCCCGGACTTCTAGCCCGATTGCTTCCAGCTCGCCTCCCTCCGGTGGCAGCTCGTGCAGCATCACGGGATAACTCAGCGGCGGCACAATGACGCACAGGCCTTCCACAACGCGTTTCAGTCCTTTCGGACCCCATAAATGCAGCGTCTCTGTCTTCCCGGCCTTTTCCAGGCTCAGCAGAAGTCCGGCCAGCCCTGTGCAGTGATCCCCGTGATAATGTGTCAGCAGGATGTCCTCGATGCACCGGAATCCCCATCCGAGTTTCCGGATCCCAACTTGCGTGCCTTCGCCGCAGTCAATCAGCATCCCCCGTCCGTTTTCACGCACATACAGGGAGCTAAGCGCCCGGTCTGCCAGCGGCAGCGTTCCGCCTGTTCCCAGTGTACACAGTTCCAGCACGCGTCTCCCTCCTTCCTGCTTTTGCCTGCAAGAACCCAATATATTATTTTACCCTATTGATTGGAATCTTTCAACCGTCCGTCTGCCGCCCGCAGATGGCGTCAGTCTGCCGCCCGCAGATGGCGTCAGCTGTATTCGCCTATTGCGAAAAAAGAAGCGCCATGCTAAACTTTATCCATATATAGTGTCAATATAAATGATTGGAAGTGAATATCCGTGAAAACCTGCAAACTGCTGAAATCCGCAGCCTGTCTGATGCTATCCGTTATGATGGGAGTGCTCTCTTCTTTTTCGTTTGCTGAAACCCCTGAAGCTTCCGGCTTCATTGAGCCTGTATCGCTGTCGCTGAACACCGGTGCGGCCAAAGGCACCGCCTTTACATCGCTTAATGCCGGGTTCACCTCGCCGGCCGGCAGCTTGAACCTGGTGATGTGCGGCCTTACGGAAGAGCAGAAAGCACCCGTTTTGTCTGCCCTGTCCCAGTCCTTTGATCCGAACGCTGCCCGTCCGCTGAAACTGATTGATAACGCTTTCACGGACGCAGAAAAATTCAGCAACGATGAGGAACGGGATATTGACAATGGGCTGTGCTGGGCAGCCAGCGTGTCCAATATGCTGTGGATATCCGGTTGGGCCGGGGAATTCCGGGACCCCCGGAATGACCGTGCTTTCACCTCGGAAGATGATGTGTTCGATTATTATTTTGCCAATTTCTCCAACTTTGGCATTGAATATATTGCCAGCGCCGTAGACTGGTTCTTTATGGGTGAATTCTATAATCTCACCTATTCCCAGGGTGCTTCCTTATTTGAGGATAACAATCCGGCTGACGGGCTTTGCAGGGATTTTGTTTCTTCCCTGGTTCAGGAGAAACTGGACACAATCCGCGATCCGCAGCAAATTGAGCGTCTGTCCCTCTGTGACTGGTCAAAGGAAAATGCTTCCGTTTTCCAGGCCAGCATCGGTTCCCTCCTTATGAGAGAACTGGCCGAATCAGAGCACTCCGTTACGGTGGTCGGACTGGTTACAGACCCTTCCGCTTCTTCCTGGAAAGATCAGTATAAGGCAATCCTGATTGTGGACAGTGATGACAATGCTGTTCCGGAGGATGATGGCAGCAAGGACCGTCCGGATGACTCCGTGATGCTGGCCTCCCGAAAAGCGCGCCCGAACGCCGTTACTGTCTACCCCCTGAAGATTGCGGAAGACAGCAACCATACCCCTTTCTGGCAGATTGTCGGCTACGGCCACAGTTCTGACCCCTGGGCTTTGTACAAGCTCAACCGCCTTCCTGTCCGCCGTCCGGAGCTGCTCGAATCATTCCGCGAAACGGAAGGTTCCCGAAATGTTCACACCCAGGTGGATCTGACCCTCGAGTCCATGTTTACCACCGACAGCACCGAAGCCTTCAGGGATATGTTCAATGTGGAACTGACCGAAGTCGCACAGGATACCTTTGTATCCGGTGCCCCGGTAAATCTGAACTTCTTTGTTGTCAACCGTTCCGGATTTGATCTGGATGAATCCGTCAGTCAGGGAAAGGATCTGTCCGTATCCTGGACTGTCCTCCGGGATGCGGATGGTGCAGCCGTTGCTTCCGGCCAGTCTCCCTGCAAGGGAGAGCTCCTGTCCAGGCTGGAGGTGGGCTTCCTTGTCTGCCTGAATGAAGCGGAGGGAAAAACTGAGGCATGGGCCCCCGGCACCTATACGGTCACCCTGGAGCTCAACAAAAACCGTGACATTCCGGAAGCCTATTACCTGAATAACGTTCCCCTGAAAACCGTTTTTACTGTCCGCTGAGCAGATTTGCCAATATCTGTCAATTTGTGGTATGATCTGACTCTAGGCTTTGCCTCTTTGAATATGCATCCCTCATATTACCGGAAGGAGAAAGTATGAGCCGCTCGGAAAAAGCGCCCAGGGATTCAGGTTCCCGTGGTATCAGTCTCAGTCTGTCCAATTTCATCATGATCTGCATCGGCGTTGTTGTTGCGCTGCTGATGGTACATGCCAATTATCAGACAAATGAGAATTACCACCTGATGGACGCCGCGATCCGTGATTCCATTCTTTCCCAGGAATCAACCGGCAAAATGGAATCAATTTCTTCTTCCATGTCCAGCAGCGCACTGGCTTTTGTGCAGACCGGCGATCCCAGTCATGTTTTTGCCTATATCGGCCAGCGTACCGAACTGAACAGTGACTTCAGCGAGAACGGCATGCTTTCTCCCGCCTGGCAGAAGGAGGATCCCGATCTGGCCCAGGCTGTCAGTGCCTTTGATGCCCTCCGGAGCACGGAATGGACAGCGATGCGCCTGAAGGCGGAGACGCTTCCAATGCCGCTTTCAAGCCTGCCTGAACCCCTGCAGCAGGTCGCCCTCCCCGACGAATACGCCGCGCTAACCAGCGAAGAAAAAGAAGCTGTTGCTTCCGTCCTGCTCAGCTCTCCGGAATATAACGGCCTGAAAACGCAGCTTGCCGGATCTGTGGATACCAGCCACCGTTATGTTTCAGAGCGTGCCTCTGAACGCACAGGGAAAGCCTCCGCCCAGCTCGGCGGAGTCGTTATGCGCCAGCGGATTCTGATCATCGTCTTTATCGTCATTGCGTTCCTTGCGCTGTTCCTGAACCGTTTCCTTGTGCTTCGGCCTATCAGCCGCAGCGTGGAGCGCCTGGACCGCCGGGAGCGGATTCCCGTCCGGGGCAGTTCAGAAATGCGTCATCTGGCGCGCGTCTACAACGATGTCCTGCAGGACAATATGGAAAAAACTGAAGCTCTTTCCTATACTGCCAGCCATGACGCACTGACCGGCGTCTGGAACCGTGCCGCGTTTGACAAAGCCTACCGCCTCTACCGCGGAGGCCAGATCGGTATGCTGGTTGTGGATGTGGATCATTTTAAACTGTTCAATGATGATCACGGTCATGATACAGGCGATCGCGTGCTGGTCCGGGTTGCCAATACCCTGAAACGGTATTTTCGGGAGGAAGATCATATCAGCCGGGTCGGCGGGGACGAGTTTTGTATCATCCTGCTGGATGTCTGCCAGGAGCAGGCGGAGCACATTTACCGTACGGTCGAAAAAATCAATGCAGCCCTTGCGGTTCCCGAGGCAGATCTGCCGCCGATCTCCGTCAGCGTCGGAGCCGCTTTCTGGGACCGGCCGGATCCTGTGGCGGATATCCTGAAGGATGCGGATACCGCTCTGCTCCAGGTAAAAAAGAACAGGACCTCCAATTGTATTGTTTATGGAAGTCCCGTTCCGGATTCTGTTTCCTGATTTTCTGAATAATCCCCTTACCCGCCCTCGTTCTGTCATCCATATCCGGTATTGCGCGATGAAGCCGTACTTCGGCTGACAATGCATATGTGCGCTTTGCCCGGTCACAGTGCCTGGTTATGCGTATGCATTTTCCACTTCGGCAGTGGACGCCTGATATGCGCCTGGCAGAACTACCGTCAGAATTAAATTATTCAATCAAATCTTTTGTCCAGTTTGTCTCCTGCAGCAGATTGTCCAGCGTCCGGACTTCCTTTGCCATCCGGTCCACTTCTTTCTGGATTTCCGTCACTTTGACAGCAGGCATAACCTTGATTTCCGTTCCCCTGGCGCGGCTCGTATTGTATCCTGCTTCCTGCGCCAGTTTTTTGTATACGGATTGCCTCAGCATCAGCGCGTCTTTCCTTGCGATCAACGCCGTCAGCGTCATACCGTCGGCCATTGTCACGTCGTTTGTATGGTTGATTGCCGCCATCAGGTATTCCATCCGGTTCACGGACTCGTCCAGTGCCTTCAGCAGGGTCTTCGGGTCCTCCACCGGCTTTTCGCCTTCCTGCACAAGCGCCACGCGCTCCAGCCTGTCGCTCAGGTCACTGATGTTTCTTTTCAGGTCCGCTCTTTCCTGCAACGCTTCCGCCAGTTTCATTTGCGATGGTCTCCTTTTATGTTTTTTTGATTATAGCATATCCGCTCCCGTTGCGCCACCAGTGTTTCGAATGAATATGCATTTTGTATGCATATTATGCAGTCTCTATACATTTTTGTTTTCGGAATGTTTTTTCATATTTTTGTTTTAATTCCTACTTGACATCAGCACCCTCACGGTGTATATTCCATTGCATAATCATGCATGAAGGAGGATTTCCCATGAATAAACAGGATATCAAAAAAGTCGTTCTCGCCTATTCCGGCGGTCTGGATACGTCCATCATCATTCCCTGGCTGAAGGAGAATTACAACAATCCGGAAATTATCGCCGTTTCCGGCGATGTCGGCCAGGGCACAGAACTCGACGGCCTGGAGGAGAAGGCGATCAAAACCGGTGCCTCCAAGCTCTACATCCTGGACCTGACCGATGAATATGTCGACGATTATATTATTCCCACCATGAAAGCCGGCGCCGTTTATGAAGATTACCTGCTGGGCACCAGCCATGCGCGTCCCTGCATTGCCAAAGGCCTTGTGGAAATTGCGCTGAAGGAAAAAGCGGACGCAATCTGCCACGGCTGCACCGGCAAAGGCAATGACCAGGTTCGTTTTGAGCTCGCTGTCAAGCACTTTGCGCCTGATATGCCGATTATCGCCCCCTGGCGGGAGTGGGATATTCAGTCCCGGGATGAGGAAATCGACTATGCCGAAGCCCACGACATTCCGTTGAAGATTACCCGGGAAACCAATTATTCCAAGGATAAGAACCTCTGGCACCTGAGCCATGAAGGTCTGGACCTGGAGGATACCGGCAACGAACCGCAGTATGAGAAGCCCGGCTTCCTTGAAATGGGCGTTTCTCCCATCGATGCGCCGGACGAGCCCACCTATATTACCCTGGATTTTGAACAAGGCAAGCCCGTCGGCCTGAACGGCGAAAAAATGTCCGCCAAGAACATCATCCTGAAGCTGAATGAGCTCGGTGGAAAGAACGGCATCGGCCTGATCGACATCGTTGAAAACCGTCTGGTCGGCATGAAGTGCCGCGGCGTTTATGAAACCCCCGGCGGAACCATCCTGTACAAGGCGCATGAAGCCCTCGAGTCTATCTGCCTTGACAAGCTGACCATGCACGAAAAGCAGAAGCTGTCCATCACCTTTGCCGAACTGGTATATAACGGCCTGTGGTTCTCTCCCCTGCGGGAAGCGCTGTCCGCCTTCGTGGACAAGACGCAGGAAAAGGTCACCGGTACCGTGCGACTGAAGCTGTACAAGGGCAACATCATCAAAGCCGGTACCTGGAGCAAATACTCCCTCTATTCCGAAGACATTGCCACCTTCGGCGCCAGCGATTATAACCAGAAAGATTCTGCCGGCTTCATTACCCTCTTCGGCCTGCCCACCAAGGTGCAGGCCCTGGTGGATGCCGCGAACAAGAAATAAGCGTATATGAAAACAAAAGTATTTATCGACGGCAGCGCCGGCACAACCGGCCTGCGGATCCGTGAACGACTCGCATCCCGTCAGGATCTGGAGCTCATTACCCTTCCGGAGGAATTGCGTAAGGATCCCTCTGCCCGGGCAGACGCCCTGAATTCTGCAAAGGTTTCCTTCCTCTGCCTGCCGGATGATGCAGCGCGGGAAGCGGTTTCCCTCGTATCCAGTCCCGATGCGGTTATCATTGACACAAGCACTGCGCACCGCACGGCAGAAGGCTGGACATATGGATTTCCCGAACTGAAAAATCAGCGGGAGAAGATCGTCTTCTCCCGCCGTATTGCCAACCCCGGCTGCCACGCCAGCGGTTTTGTTTCGCTGGTGGCACCGCTGGTACAGGCCGGACTGCTGAAAGCGGATGTCCGGCTTTCCTGCTTTTCTCTCACCGGTTATTCCGGCGGCGGAAAAAAGATGATTGCAGCCTATGAAGCGGAAGACCGCCCCGTGCTGTTCGACGCGCCCCGGCAATACGGCCTGGGCCAGACCCACAAACATCTGCCGGAAATGGCAGCTGTTTGCGGCCTGGATTATGCCCCGGTCTTTTCTCCGGTTGTCGCCCCGTATTACGCCGGTATGGAAGTCACCGTTCCACTGACCGGTGCAGATACTTCCGCTACACCGGAAGAAATCCGCGAAGTTTACCGGGCTTATTACGCATCCGGCCTCGTCTCCCTGTCGGATTCCCCGGATGAGGATGGCTTCCTTTCCGCCGGTGCTTTCGCCGGACGGGATGATATGGAAATATACGTATTCGGCACGCCGGACCGGATGCTGCTTGTCTCTCGTTTTGACAATCTCGGCAAAGGTGCTTCCGGTGCTGCCATCCAGAATATGAATCTTGTGCTGGGCGTGGATGAAGCGCTCGGCCTGATCCGAGGATAATCATGGACGAACTGCGAATTCAACCAATGACCATGGAGGATTATGACGGCGTCCGCGCCCTGTGGATGACCATCCGTGGTTTTGGGATCCGTGCCCTGGACGATTCCCGGGCCGATATCCGGCGTTTCATTCTCAGGAATCCGACCACCAGCGTGGTCGCACGGATCGGCGATCGGATTGTCGGTTCCATTCTCTGCGGTTCCGACGGGCGTCAGGGAGCGCTCTACCATGTCTGCGTGGCCAGTGAATACCGCCGTCAGGGCATCGGCACAAAAATGGTCGGTTACTGTATGCAGCAGCTCAAGCTGATGGGAATCAATAAGGTTTCCCTGATTGCCTTTTCTTCCAACGATGCCGGCAATGCCTTCTGGAAGCAGATCGGCTGGACCCGCAAAACGGATGTCAATTACTATGAGTTTGTCCTGAATCAGGAAAACATTACACATTTTATAGGAGAAGACAGCGATGATCCGTAAGATTTCAGGCGGCGTGACTGCTGCCAGGGGTTTCTCGGCCGCCTGCTGCGCGGCAGGCATCAAATATCAGGGCCGCACCGATATGGCCATGATTTACAGTGACACACCCTGCGCTGTTGCCGGAACCTTTACTTCCAACAAAGTGAAGGCGGCTCCCGTCCTTTGGGACAGGCAAATCGTGGAATCCGGATGTACTGTGCAGGCAGTCGTTGTGAATGCGGGCATTGCCAACGCAGCCACCGGTAAAGCCGGTATGGATCTGTGTGAAGCCACTGCAACATATACCGGTAAAACCTTCGGGATTCCCGCTTCTTCCGTGCTGCTGGGATCCACCGGCGTGATCGGACCGAACATTCCGCTGGACCGGATTACCTCCGGCGTTTCCATGATGAAGGAGATGCTTTCCTCCACGCAGGAAGCCGGTACCGCTGCCAGCAAGGCCATCATGACAACGGATACCGTGAACAAGGAATTTGCGGTTGCGTTCGATCTTCCCGCTGCCGACGGAAGCGGCACAGTCACCGTGCATCTTGGCGGCATGAGCAAAGGATCCGGAATGATCCATCCGGATATGTGCACCATGCTTGGCTATGTTACCACTGATTGTGCCGTTTCAAAGGAACTGCTCGTAAAAGCGCTCCGTTCCGTCGTGCCGGACACCTTCAACATGATCACCGTCGACGGGGATACAAGCACAAACGACACGCTGCTTCTGCTGGCCAACGGGCAGGCCGGAAACAAAGCCATTGTTGCGGAGGATGAAAGCTACGCCCTCTTCTGCGAAGCACTGCTGAGTGTCTGCCACGATCTGGCTGTGCTGATGGCATCCGACGGTGAAGGCGCGACGCATCTCGTTGAAATGCGTGTCTATCATGCCGATACGAAAGAAAACGCCCGCATTTTTGCAAAATCCGTTGTGGGTTCCAGCCTGGTTAAGGCCATGATCTTTGGACGCGATGCCAATTGCGGCCGTATTCTCTGTGCCCTTGGCTATGCCGGCCCGGACTTTGATCCCGCGGTGATTGAACTGTTCCTTCACGGGGAAAATGAAACCCTCTGCTTCTACAGGGATGGTTTTGTCCAGCCCTTCAGTGAGGAAAAGGCAGCCGCAATCCTTGCAGAAAAAGCAGTCCGTTTCTCCTGCGATATGAAAATGGGTACCGCGGAAGCCACCGCCTGGGGCTGTGACCTTACGCATGAATACGTCACTATCAACGGTGACTACAGGAGTTGAAATATGCAGTACGATCTGACAAACATGGAGCGGGCGGAAGTCCTCACCGCTGCTCTTCCCTACATCCGGAAATACACCGGCCAGATTGTTGTCGTGAAATACGGCGGCAATGCCATGATCAACGAGCAGCTGAAACAGCAGGTCATGGAAGATATTGTCCTGCTCTGGCTGATCGGCGTCCGCGTTGTGCTCGTGCACGGCGGCGGTCCTGAAATCAACGAGCTGATGGACCGTCTCGGCAAAAAGCCTGAATTCGTTGGCGGCCTTCGCGTCACGGATAAGGAAACCATGGACATCGTCCAGATGGTTCTTGCCGGCAAGATCAACAAGACCCTGGTCAACCTGCTGGAGATGAAAGGCGGAAAGGCTGTCGGCCTTTCCGGTATGGACGGCCGCCTGCTGCAGTGCACCGTAAAGGATGAACGCCTGGGGTTTGTAGGTGAAATCCAGAAGGTGCACATCAATCCGGTCACCGACCTTCTGAACAACGGATACATTCCCGTCATTTCCACCGTCGGCTGCGACAAATCCGGCAACGCTTACAATATCAATGGTGATACTGCTGCAGCTTACATTGCCGGCGCCCTCGGCGCGAAAACGCTGATCATGATGACGGATATTGCCGGCGTTCTGCGGGACAAGGATGATCCTTCCACGCTGATCCCGGAAATTTCCCTCGATGAACTCGCCTCCCTGCGGGAGAACGGCATCATCTCCGGCGGTATGATCCCGAAAGCTGAATGCTGTGCCACCGCCATCAGCCGCGGGGTAAAGAATGTAGTCATCATGGACGGGCGTGTTCCCCACTCTATTCTCATGGAACTCCTGACGGACGAAGGCGCCGGTACCCGGTTCTCCGGTTCTGCGCCAAAATATGACGACCGCCAGTCCGGCTGGGAATAAGTCTTTTTTCCCCCTCATTCAAATCATCCTGGCAGGAGGCTTTCCGCATGAATACCTTTGAACTTGATCAATCCTATATTGCACCGACCTATAAGCGTTTCCCGGTGGAAATCGTTTCCGGCAAAGGATCCCTTGTCAAAGACAGCAACGGTAAGATCTATATTGATATGGGATCCGGCATCGCCGTTACCTCCTTTGGAGTTGCGGATGATGAGTGGACCGCTGCTGTGGAGGAACAGCTCCACACCGTCCAGCATATGTCCAACCTGTATTATACTTCCCCCTGCGCCCGCCTGGCTGAAGCCCTCTGCCAGCGTACCGGCATGTCAAAGGTTTTCTTCGGGAATTCCGGTGCAGAGGCCAATGAATGTGCTATCAAGGTTGCCCGCAAATATGCCGCAGAGAAAAAGAGTGCCGCCTGCTCCACCATCGTAACGCTGGAAAACAGCTTCCACGGCCGCACCCTGACCACTCTGGCTGCTACCGGCCAGGATCATTATCATCAGCTTTATCAGCCCCTGACGCCCGGATTCGCTCACGTTCCGGCCGGGGATCTGGATACCCTGAAAGAGCTTTGTTCGGACGGTACTGTTGCGGCTGTGCTCATTGAATGCATCCAGGGAGAAGGCGGCGTTATCCCGCTGGATCCCACCTTCGCAACAGAGCTGGAGTCCTTCCTGAAGGAGCAGGATATCCTGCTCATGGTCGACGAGGTCCAGACTGGAAACGGCCGTACCGGCAAGCTCTACGCCTATATGAATTACGGTCTGCACCCCGATGTGGTCACCACCGCCAAGGGACTGGCCGGAGGCCTTCCCCTCGGTGCCTGCCTGATGGGTGAAAAAGTGAAGGATGTTTTCAGCTACGGGGACCACGGTTCTACCTTCGGCGGCAATCCGGTTGCCTGTGCCGGTGCGCTTTCCATTTTGAACCGGCTGACAGATTCCTTTATGGACAGTGTTAGTGAAAAAGCCGATATTCTGCGCAGTATGCTGGAAGGCGCCCCGGGAATCCAGTCCGTATCCGGCATGGGACTGATGCTTGGCCTGAAAACGGTTAAGCCGGCTGCGGATGTGGTGCAGGCCTGCATGGAAAACGGCGTTCTTTGCCTTACTGCGAAAGACAAGGTGCGTCTTCTCCCCGCCCTGAACATTCCGGATAATCTGCTGCGGAAAGCAGCAGGGATTATTCGCGGCGTCTGTGGCTGAAAGGCTTTGTGCATTCCCCGTTGAACCCTGATTATTCAGAATCCGGAGGATTTGTTATGGCTTATTTGGTTCTGAGCAATGGAAGCGTTTTTGAAGGTACCCGGATCGGCGCTCCTGTAGACCGTATCGGTGAGCTGGTGTTCACCACCGGCATGGAAGGATATCTGGAAACCCTGACTGATCCCAGCTATTATGGCCAGATCGTCACCCAGACCTTTCCGCTCATCGGCAATTACGGTGTGATTGAAGAGGATTTTGAAGGCAAAAGCACGCTCTTTGGCTATATTGTCCGTGAGCTGTGTGATACGCCTTCGAATTTCCGTTCCGCCTATCCCCTGAACGACTATCTCGTCTCCCGTGGCATTCCCGGCCTGTGCGGAGTAGACACCCGTGAAATCGTCCGCATCACCCGCGAGGAAGGCGTTATGAACGCCATGATCTGTGATGAAATCCCCGCGGACCTCAGCGCGATCCGTTCCTATAAAGTGGAGAATGCAGTTGCTTCCGTTTCTGGCGATAAACTTTCCGTCTGGCCTGCAGAAGGATCCGAGCGCTGCAGGGTAGCCCTGATTGATTACGGTGCGAAACATAACATCATCCGCAGCCTGCAAAAGCGCGGCTGTGCTGTCACGGAATGGCCCGCAACCGCTACCGCTGAGGAAATCCTTTCCTCCGGTGCAGATGGCATTATGCTTTCCAACGGTCCCGGGGACCCGAAGGAAAACACCTTCTGTATTGAACAGCTGAAAAAAATCATTGGCGTCAAGCCGGTTTTCGGCATCTGCCTTGGCCACCAGCTGGCCGCCCTAGCCCTCGGCGGGGATACCATCAAGCTGAAATACGGTCATCGCGGCGGCAATCAGCCCGTCCGCGACCTTGCCGCCGGTCGTACCTATATCACCTCTCAGAACCACGGCTATGCCGTTGTTGCGGATTCCCTGAAAGGCATCGGACACGAATCCTTCCGCAATGCCAATGACGGCAGCTGCGAAGGCATGGAATATCCGGAAAAGCATTGTTTCACTGTACAGTTCCATCCCGAAGCCGCATCCGGTCCCCGGGATACAGCGATTCTGTTCGACCGTTTTGTTCAGAAGATGGAGGAAATGAAAAATGCCTAAAGATCAAGCTATCCGGAAGGTGCTGGTCATCGGTTCCGGCCCGATCATCATCGGCCAGGCAGCAGAGTTTGACTATGCCGGCGCCCAGGCATGCCGTGTCCTGAAGCAGGAAGGCATCAATGTCGTTCTGGTGAACTCCAATCCGGCCACCATTATGACCGACCAGCATCTGGCGGATGAAATCTACCTGGAACCGCTGAATGCCGCCACGATCCGTCGGATCATCGAAAAGGAACGTCCGGACGGACTGATCGCCGGCCTCGGCGGCCAGACCGGCCTGACGCTGGCAATGCAGCTCAGCCGTGACGGCACCCTGGATGAATTTGGAGTTCGCCTTCTCGGTTCCCCGATCAGCGCGATCGAAAAAGCGGAAGACCGGGAAAAGTTCCGTGAGACGATGCTGGCCATTGGTCAGCCCTGTGTCCCCTCCGGCATTGCTGAAACTCTGGAGGACGCCCTTTCTGTGGCAAAGGAAATCGGTTATCCCGTCATTGTGCGCCCGGCGTATACCCTTGGCGGCAGCGGCGGCGGCATTGCGGCGGACGAGGCAGAAATGCGCCAGATCGCCCGCGTAGGCTTGGATGCTTCACCCATTACCCAGATCCTGGTTGAAAAATGCATTGCCGGTTGGAAGGAAATCGAGTTCGAAACCATGCGAGACGCTTCGGGAAACGTCATAGCGGTTTGCTCCATGGAGAATGTAGACCCGGTCGGCATTCACACCGGCGACAGCGTAGTCGTTGCCCCGGCTCTGACTCTTTCAGACAAGGAATACCAGATGCTGCGTTCCGCTTCGCTGGATATCGTTTCAGCAATTGGTATTGTCGGCGGCTGTAACTGCCAGTTTGCCCTGAATCCTGATTCATTTGAATATGCGGTCATCGAGGTCAATCCCCGTGTCAGCCGTTCCTCTGCCCTTGCCAGCAAGGCCACTGGCTATCCCATTGCAAAAATCACCACCCGCCTGGCCCTTGGCTACGCGCTGGATGAGATCGCCAATGATATCACCGGAAAAACCTGTGCCTGTTTTGAGCCGACCGTTGACTATGTCGTTGTAAAGTTCCCGAAATGGCCCTTTGACAAATTCTACGGATCTTCACGCCGTCTCGGAACGCAGATGAAGGCAACCGGCGAAGTCATGTCCATTGGTCAGCGGTTTGAGGAAGCCCTGATGAAAGCCGTCCGAGGTGCTGAAATCTCACTGGACACGCTGAATGCTCCGCCGCTTTCAGACGAGGATATCCGTATCCGCCTCTCCATGCAGGATGACCACCGTCTCTTTACCGTGTTTGAAGCGCTGAAAAAGGGACTGTCTGTGGATGAGATTTTCAACATCACCAAAATTGACCGGTTCTTCCTTTTCCGCCTGAAAAACCTGGCAGATCTGGAAATTCGTCTCAAAAAAACCGGCCTGCAGCCCGGTGACTATGCCCTCCTGAAAAAACTGGGTTATCCGGATTCAGCGATCCGCCGCCTTACCGGTGTGCAGGATCTCCCCGGCTGGCCCTTCAGCTATAAGATGGTTGATACCTGCGGTGCCGAATTTGCCGCGGAAACACCCTATTTCTATTCCTGCACCGATAAAATCTGCGAATCCCGGATGCTGAAGCGTTCCGGCCGTCCGGTCGTGATCGTGCTCGGTTCCGGCCCGATCCGTATCGGCCAGGGCATCGAATTCGACTATTCCTCTGTCCACTGTGTATGGACACTTCGGAAGATCGGATACGATGTGGTCATCATCAACAACAATCCGGAAACTGTCTCCACGGACTATGACACCGCGGACCGTCTCTACTTTGAGCCGCTGACACCGGAAGATGTGTGGAACATTATCCAGGTGGAAAAACCCGTGGGCGTCGTGGTTGCCTTTGGCGGACAGACCGCCATCAAGCTGACCCAGTTCCTGGCCGGCAAAAACATCCCGATCCTGGGTACCAGCGCCGAATCCATTGATATTGCCGAAGACCGGGAGCGTTTTGATGCCCTGCTCGAGCAGTTTGGCATCCGCCGTCCCCGCGGCATGGCGGTCCGTACCCTGGATGAAGCCGTTGCTGCGGCGGAAGAGCTGGGATATCCGGTCCTCCTCCGTCCCTCCTATGTCATCGGCGGCCAGAACATGACCATCTCCCGTTCAAAGGAAAAGACTGTGGATTATATGACCAGGATCCTGGCCGGCGGAATCGAGAACCCGGTCCTGGTCGACCAGTATCTCCCCGGTATCGAACTGGAAGTGGACGTCATTTCCGACGGGCAGGATGTTCTGATTCCCGGAATTATGGAGCATATCGAACGGGCAGGAGTCCACAGTGGGGACTCCATCGCAGTCTATCCGCCTTTCAACCTGACGGAGAAATTCCAGGAGAAGATCTGCGATATTTCCACCAAACTTGCCCTTGCGCTGGGAACGAAAGGCCTGGTGAATATCCAGTACCTGATTTTTGACAATGAACTGTATGTGATCGAGGTTAATCCCCGCGCTTCCCGGACAATCCCGTATATTTCCAAGGTCACAGGTGTTCCCATGGTTGACCTGGCATCCCGGGTAATGCTGGGTGAGCCGCTGAAGGGAATGGGTTACGGTATCGGCCTTTATCCCGCCCCGCCTTACTGCGCAATCAAAGTGCCGGTCTTCTCCTTCGAAAAGCTGAACGATGCGGACTCCATCCTGGGTCCTGAAATGAAATCCACAGGTGAAGTGCTGGGAATCGGCATCACGAAAGCAGAAGCCCTGTTCAAAGGTCTTTCTGCCGCCGGTTTCTCCCTTCCCACCGCCCGTGACCGTTCCCGGATGGGTGTGCTTCTTTCTGTTGAGGATGAGGATTTCCCGGATGCGATTGCCATGGCAAAGCGGTGCTATGATCTGGGTATCCAGGTTTATGCCACCAAGGATACCGCGAGGGCAATTTCTGCCGTTGGCATCCATGTCACCACCGTGGCCGACCCGAAGATCAGCGATGAAATCATCACCCTGATGGAAAATGGCGCCGTCAACTACATCATCTACACCGGCGCGGTCAAGGACGATACCGTCGGCGATTACCGTGTCCTGCACCGGAAGGCCATGATCCTCGGCATCCCCTGCATGACCTCCCTGGATACAGCCAACGCGCTGGCGGACATTCTCGGGTCCCGTTTCTCCCTGGAGAATACGGAACTGGTGGATATCAACTGCATGCGTCGCTGAACACCCGGACGGCCGGAAGGCCGTCTTTTTTATTTCACAATTGACATTTTACATCTCTTCCTTCATAATCTTTATTGATTCTGGAACAACCGAAAAAAGGAATCAAAGAAAGAGAGGATTTTTTCGAATGAAAAAACTGTTTTGCCTGATCCTGGTCCTGTGCCTGTCTTTGGCCGCCGTATCCGCCCTGGCGGAAACAGGGATCACCATTGACAATATCCGGGACTATGTCGTTGGCCTGGATACGCCGGTTAAACTGTCGGACGGAACTTCCCGCCCCCTGATCAATTTTGATAACGCAGCCACCACGCCGGCACTCAAGCCCGTTCTGGACGAGGTCAATGAAAAGCTCCTGATGTACGGTTCCATCGGCCGCGGATTTTCCATCAAATCCGATTATTCCTCCGAACTTTATTCAAGCACACGGAAAAAAGTGCTCAAATTCGTCAATGCGAACAGCGAAAAGTATACCATGTTCTATGTGAACAATACGACAGACGGCCTTAATAAGCTGGCTTCCGCGCTGATCACCAGCAAGGATGATGTCGTGCTCTGCACCCGCATGGAGCATCACGCTAACGACCTCAGCTGGCGGGAGCGCTGCAAGGTCATCTATGCGGAAGTCGACAAGCAGGGCCGCATCATTTATGAAGACATCGAACGCATGCTGAAGGAAAACAAAGTGAAATACGTTGCGGTTACAGCCGCCTCGAACGTCACCGGTTATGTAACGGATGTCCACCGTATTGCGAAGCTGGCGCATCAGTACGGAGCGCAGATTGTTGTGGACGGAGCGCAGATTGTTGCCCACCGTGCGTTTTCCATGAAGGGTGAAACCCCTGAGGAAGATATTGATTTCTTCGTTTTTTCCGCCCATAAGATGTACTCTCCCTTCGGCGGCGGCGCAGTTGTCGGAATTGAAGAAGTCCTGAACGATCATATGCCCACTTTCTACGGCGGCGGTATGGTGGAACTTGTCAGCGACAAGGAAGTATCCTGGAAGTCCGCTCCCGAGCGTTATGAGGCCGGCTCTCCGAATTATCCCGGTGTTGTCGGTCTTGGAAAAGCAATCGAGATCCTGCAGGAAGTCGGTTTTGATGCAATCCAGGCGCATGAGCAGAAGCTGATCCACCGGCTGATCGACGGACTGAAGAAGCTGCCGAACGTTGTTCTTTACGGCGACTGCGAAAATGTTGATGACCGGGTCGGCGTTGTTTCCTTCAACTTCTCCGATATCAATTCCATGATGCTGGCAACCCGCCTCGCACAGGTTGGCGCAGCCACCCGCCGCGGTGCATTCTGCGCACATCCGTATGTCTGGCGCCTGATGGGTATTGCGGACGAGGATGTTATCACATTTGAAGGCTGCATTGACGCAAAAACGCCCGGTATGATCCGTGCCAGTTTCGGTATTTACAATACTGAAGCGGAAGTGGACGAATTCCTGGAGATGCTTCAGAAAGCTATGGAACACGTGAAAAACAATCTTACGGACAAGGATGAAGATATTCCGCAGGAATACTGATCCGGAATCTTTAAAGGACGCTGCCACGGCAGCGCCCTTTTTGATTGAATCACTTGATTACAGGATTGCTTCGCGGACTTTCCTTACCGCTGCTGCAACATCGTCAAACTGTTCGGGAGTGAGGGATTGCGGACCGTCGCACAGTGCATGCGGCGGATCATTATGCACTTCGATCATCAGTCCGTCCGCACCGCAGGCCGCTGCCGCCAGCGCCATGGGTTTCACATAGCGGGCCGCACCGGTTGCGTGGCTCGGATCCACGACCACCGGCAGATGGCTCAGTTCATGCAGAACCGCCACTGCGGACAGGTCCAGTGTATTCCTGGTATAGGTTTCAAAGGTCCGTACGCCGCGCTCGCAGAGGATGACATTTTCATTCCCGCCGGCCATAATATACTCGGCGCTCATCAGCAGTTCCTTGATGTTGTTTGCCAGGCCGCGTTTGAGGAGAATCGGCTTATCTGTTTTCCCGAGTTCCTTCAGCAGCTCAAAGTTCTGCATGTTCCGCGCGCCCACCTGGATGATGTCCACATCTTCAAAAAGCGGCAGGTGTGCGATATCCATGATTTCCGTGATAATCGGCAGTCCGGTCAGCTTCTTGACTTCCGACAGGATCCGGATACCTTCCTCATGGAGTCCCTGGAAATCGTAGGGCGAAGTCCGTGGTTTGAATGCACCGCCGCGGAGCACGCCTGCACCGCTCTCTTGTACCGCACGGGCAACGGTTTCCACCTGCGCTTCGGATTCCACGGAGCAGGGGCCGGCAATCAGGGTGAAGGCACCGCCGCCGAAGGCGGCTTTGTTCCCCGCCTTTACAACCGTGTCTTCCGGATGGAATTTGCGGTTGGCCTTCTTGAAGGGTTCAGAAATTCGTGTTACACCTTCCACAAATTCCAGCCTGCGGATCAGGTCCGTATCGATCCTCGTGGTATCGCCCACCAGGCCGACAATCGTCTGAAATTCACCGACGGAAACATGGGTCCGCACGCCCTGGCTTTCCAGCCACTGAATCAAATGCTCCTGTTCCTCTGCCCGGATGCCTTTTTTCAGCGCAATAATCATGTTCTTTTTACCTCTGCTTTAAATCAGTCATCTTCCTTATCGGATCACCGGTCACTATTTATCAAACTGCGGCGGAACTGGTTTCGTCACTTTCTCCAGTTCCTTCTTCCGCCGTCCCTTTACTTCGGACGGTATTGCCTGGATATCGCCAGCCTTCGTCAGTGCGGCTTTTGTCATGCTCGGTCCAAGCAGTTCATAGATCAGTACGCCGAACAGTACAATATTCCGGATCAGCGTACCGTCTTCGCCGCCCAGTACCCGGTATGCGGTTGTGCACATACCGAGAGCAACACCTGCCTGTGGCAGCAGGGTGATCCCCAGGTATTTCCTGACCGTCGGCGGACTTTTCGCCAGCATCGAGGACCAGCGCGCCCCGAAAATCTTTCCCAGCGAACGTGCCAGGATATACACTACGCCAATCAGGATCACCGATGGATTCCCGAATACGTCGAACTGCAGCGCCGAGCCGCTCAGTACGAAGAACAACGTGATGGCCGGACCGGACCAACGGTCCGCCTGCAGCATTAGTTCTTCGCTCAGCGGGCAGAAATTGCAGAACACCGTACCCAGCATCATGCACACCAGCAGGCTGGAGAAGCCGAATGTATACGGCCCAACAGGAATCTTCAGCTGACTCACAGCCACGGTAATAATGACACTGCCGACAATCAACGCGTTCCGGTTCCGGTGGGAATGGAAATAACGCTCCAGGTATGTCAGTACCACACCGGTCAGTCCGCCGAATCCCAGCGAAAGGATCACTTCCATCAGCGGCTCAAGGATCAGCGCGGAAATCCGTGTCGTCCCGTTCTGCATCGCCTGTGCCACGCCGAAGGAAATCGCGAAAATGACCAGGCCCACGGCGTCGTCCAGTGCGACCACCGGCAGCAGTACATCTGTGACCGGTCCCTTGGCCTTGTACTGGCGTACCACCATCAGGGTGGCAGCAGGCGCGGTCGCGGCAGCAATGGCACCCAGTGTAATCGCCACCGGCAGGCTGAGGAGATCCGGCCGCAGGAAATGGAACGTAACCAGCGCGATATCCACGAAAGCCGTCGCGACGACTGCCTGCAGGATACCGATAATCGTCGCCTGCTTCCCGGTCTGTTTCAGCGCGGAGAGGCGGAACTCGTGACCGATCGCGAAAGCAATGAATCCTAGCGCTACATCACTGATCAGCGACAGGGAGTCCACCTGTTCAAACGTATTGAACCCGATGTTCAGCCGTCCAAGCACACAGGGCCCGATGAGCACACCGGCCACAAGGTAGGCCGTGACGTCCGGCAGGTGGAATTTAACGAACAGGCGGGTCATCAGCAGTCCCGCGAACAGGGCAATGGCAATCAGCAAAAGGGTTTGCATAAATAGGCTTCCTTCCCCCTTCATTTTCCGGCGGCCATTGTACCACTTTTATACCCCGGAAACAAGTACAATCCTTGCACCTCCTCTGCATATATGGTAATATATTTAAAATGCATTTATTGCAAACCCACAGACAGGAGCAAAAAACAATGACACATGTAACAAAGGATATCCTGTATATCGGTGTGAACGATCACGATCTGGACCTTTTTGAAGGTCAGTACATCGTTCCCCTGGGCATGGCATATAATTCCTATGTCATTCTTGACGAAAAGATCGCCGTGATGGACACGGTAGACCGTCATTTCGGTGCCCGATGGCTTGCCAATCTGGAAGAGGCCCTTGCCGGCCGCACGCCGGACTATCTCATTGTCCAGCATATGGAGCCGGATCATTCCGCAAACATTGCCCTCTTCATGCAGAAATTCCCTTCTGCTGTGGTCGTAGCCTCCGCAAAGGCTTTCACCATGATGAAGAATTTCTATGGCGATGAATATGCTGACCGCCGCATTGTCGCTGCCGAGGGCACAGAGCTTTCCCTGGGCACACATTGCCTGAAGTTTATCGGCGCACCGATGGTTCACTGGCCCGAAGTCCTCATGACCTACGACAGTGCTGACAAAGTCCTCTTCTCCGCGGACGCCTTTGGCAAGTTCGGTGCCCTGGATACGGAAGATCCGGAAGGCTGGGCCTGTGAAGCCCGCCGGTATTACTTCGGTATCGTCGGCAAATACGGAGCCCAGGCCCAGGCTGTCCTGAAGAAGGCTGCCACCCTGGAGATCCGGGTGATCTGCCCGCTGCACGGCCCGGTCCTGGATGAGAATCTTTCCTACTATCTCGATCTCTATAATACCTGGACCACCTACGGCGTCGAAACCGAAGGCGTCGCCGTTTTCTACACCTCTGTCTACGGCAACACGGAAAAGGCCGTACGCCTGCTGGAGGAGAAGCTGAAGGAAAAAGGCTGTCCCAAGGTGGCTGTCAGTGACCTTGCACGCGATGATATGGCCGAATGCGTGGAGGATGCGTTCCGCTACGGCAGGGTGATTCTTGCCACAACCACCTACAATGCGGATATCTTCCCCTTTATGCGCACCTTCCTGACGACGCTGGCGGAACACGGCTGGCGCGGCCGCAAAGTTGGCCTCATGGAGAACGGCTCCTGGGCTCCCACCGCCGCCAAAGTGATGAAAGGCATGCTGGAAAACTGCAAGGATACTTCCTTTGCCGAAACCCAGGTGAAGATCCTTTCCGCCCTCACCGAAGAGAATATTGCCCAGATTGACGCGCTCGCGGACGAGATTCTCCGGTAATCACCGATATGCAAAACGAGGCTTGCAGCCGGATGGCTGCAAGCCTCTTGTTTTCGGAACTCCTGATAAAAATCAGCTCTTTTTCTTCCAATATGTAGCGCCCAGCGCGATGGCCGCGCCGACTGCCGCGAACGCCGTCGCTGTGAGCATCGTCGGCTGCACGCCAGCCGTCTTGAACATGCTTCCGCCGATCAGGCTGGCCAGAACCGACCCGATAGTCGTCATACTGAAGGCCAGACTCTGTGCTTTAGCTGAATCCTTCCTTGCCACAACTTCATCCGCATAGCCCACAATCAGCACCGTGTACAGCGCGTAACTGGGTGCCTGCAGGATCCGGCTGGCGAACAGCAGCGGAATGTTCGGAGCCAGGGCGTAAGCCAGTGTTTTCAGCACGAAGAAGATAAATGCCAGTCGGATATACTGCACGCGGCTCCACTTTTTTGGCAGCTTGGCAGAAAACATCATCACCGGTACTTCCACAATTGCTGTGAACGCGGCCAGATAGCCCATGATCGCCGGTCCGCCGCCTACGTTCTCCACCAAATTGATCAGGAAGTTCCCATCGGTGTTGTGCGCGATAAAAATGATGATCGTTCCGAAGAGCATCAGGCAGAAAGCCTTGTTTTCCCGGATAAACGCTGTCAGCGAAGAAGATTTTTCCTGCAGCAGCGCCTCTCCTTCCGGCAGACTCTTCTCCGCTTCCCGCAGGTCACGGTCCACCAGCCGGTTGCCGACCGCCTGCAGCAGAATGACTGTCATTCCGGCAAACGGAAGCATACGGAAACCCAGCTGCTCCGTCAGGATACCCAGCAGCGTACTCAGGATCACAAACGCGAAGCTGCCCATGGAACGGGCCAGCCCGAAGTTCAGCGGTGCCTTCGAGTGTTCCAGTCGCACGCACAGATCCAGGTTCAGCGCGTTTACCGGCATCATGAATGTCATGTACAGCACATAGCAGGCGGAACACAGCAGGTTCTTCTGCGGATTGAGCCGCAGCGCTGCCAGCAGCACCAGTTGCGCCCCCAGCAGCACGGTTATTACAGCGGCATGGCGGATTTTCCGGTTCCGGTCAATCCAGGCTCCCAGTACAGGGCTCAATACCGCTCCACCCACATTCCCAAGCGCCAGGATAATTCCCACTTCCTGGTCATCGTATCCCGCACCGTGGAGGAACACCGCCGCATAGGCTGTTACCACGCAGAATGCCATCCAGAAACCGCCGGTGATGATCATGTAGTGAAACGTCACCGCGCTGATCTTTTTCTTCATGCAGTCCCTCCAGTTGGATTATTCGCCTTTGAGCACATGATATACTTTGTCGAAGCAGGCCTTGATCTTGTAATTGTTGGAAAGCAAGCATCCATACGGGCTGTTCAGGTTATATACATAGTTTCCTTTGGCGCTTGCCGCAGCGTCCACCAGGCCCCAGATACATACCGCGCTCAGGACGTTCCTGTCCTGGTTTGCCTTCATGAAGATTTCGGAGAACAGGCGTCCATAAAATTCCGCGTGCTGCTCGGACTTGTCCTTTTCGAAATTGCGCACAGCCATTTCCGTAATCTGTACTTCGTATCCTTCCGCAGCGTACATTTCGATGGAAGCCTTCAGGTCGGTGATCAGGCTTTCTTCCAGGCAGCCTTTCTGTTCGCCGTATCCGCCGAGGTATCCCTGCATGCCGATCCCGTCGGCAAGCTTCCGATATTCCCCGTTTTCATCCTTTGCATAGGTGTTGATGCTCTTCAGCAGCGCCAGCGCGGCCGTCCGTTTTTCTGCCATGAACATATTATAGTCATTGTAGAACAGGTGAATGTCTGCGCCTAGCTTTTCAACGGTATCCCGGGCGCACAAGAACGCGTATTCTACATAATCGTCCCCGACCCGGTCCAGGAAGATATTCGTTGCTCCACTCCGTATGGTGCGCAAATGACGGTCATCTTTCGCGTCCCATTCTGCAGCGTTATCGCCGATTGCCTCATTGACCACATCCCAGCAGTAAATAACCCCCGGGAATTTCTCCTCAAAATGTGTCACCACCTGGTCAATATAGCTCCGTACACGTTCCCGCATGGTTGCCTGGTCCGCCATCTGGTTTTTTTCATCATAGCCTTCATAGAAGAACCAGGGCGTCATGTACGCGTCCCAGACCAGCACATGTCCGCGCACATGTTTGCCATGCTTCTGGCACCAGTCAATCATTTTGTCCGCGGCGTCATAATTCATCCGCGGCATTCCGTCCTCGCTGTTTTTGGAAGCATTCTGATCCAGCAGCGAATAGGCTTTCGTCTCGTTCGTGCAGGTCAGGGAATTGAAATGGTCATCCAAAAAATCCATGAACGTTTTGTTCTGCATATCCCAGAAACCGAACGCTCCGCCGAGCTTGAATCCATAGGGCTCCGCAAAAGTAAAGAGCGGTTCATAATCATCGGATACCGTCCCAGCCAGTTCCGCACTGGACAAAACAGGCACCAGGCACAGTGATACAGCTAAAACAAACAGTATAATCCGGGTCATCAGGATTCCCCCTCCAAGAATTTTGATCTTTCCAATCCTATCATAGGAAAACTCCCGGTTCAAGAGGTAGTGAAATAAAAAGGACCGCCCTTTCAGGCGGTCCGGGGTAACAAGTTTCAGAAATTACTTTCCGGCGTTGTTGTAGGTGTCGCAGCGAGCCTGCCAGTCGGGCATGTTCTGCTCGATCAGAGCGGCAGCGGTATTGTCGCCGCCCAGGGACCACAGCAGCTGGCTGCCCAGGATGTCGTTCTGGGTGCCCATGACCACAACGCGGTTAACCACAACGTGTTCCGGCTCACGCAGCATCGCATAGGTTTCATCCACAGCGCGCTCGTCGGTGAAGTTGTACTTGTTGCCGATCCAGTTGTCTTCTTCGTATCCGGGAGTCGGATTCGTCCACATGTCGTAGATGAAGGCCAGCTGGTCAACGGTTTCACCCTTGTAGCAGCTGGGGATCAGGGTGATGTTGTCGCTGTTGACGGTGATGTAGTTGCCGCCTTCCTTCGGAACCGGGAACGCAACGCAGCCCCACTCGTCTTCCATGTCAGCCATTTCGGAGTTGTCGTTGAATCCGCCGTAGGTCTGATACATATAGAACGCGCAGTAGCCCTGCTTCCAACCCTCTTTGTACCAGTCCCAGTTAGCTTCGGCGGGAGTCGGAGCAGCGTACTTGGTCCAGGTGTCGGTCGCCCAGGTCAGAGCTTCCTTCACGGTGTCATTGTCCATGGAGGGATAGAGCTTGCCATCAGCATCCAGGTCGAAGAAAGCACCGCCGTTGGTGAACACAGCGCAGACTTCCATGTCGTCACGGGAACCGATCAGGCCGTAGACATCATAGGTACCGTCGTTGTCGGTGTCCTTGGTAACCTGCTTCAGCATATCTTCGAACATTGCCCAGGTCCAGGTGCCGTTCTTCTGGGCATCATAGATGGTGTTCCAGTCGATGTTCGCTTCTTCCAGGATCCGCTTGTTGAAGAACAGGCACTGACGGGGCTCGGAAGCGCCGGTGTACAGGCCGTACTTCTGGCCGCCCTTGCTCCACAGGGAGATGTCAGCCTGGTTCCACTTTTCAGCAGAGGTATCATAGTCAATGGGGGCCGCCATACCGTTGGCAACCAGGGAGCCGACCTTGCCGGGCTCGATGATGAAGATCGCCAGCTTGTCATCTTCAGGAGTGGAGACGAAGTTGGTCATTTCTTCAGCACAGGTGCCCCAGTCGCCGCGCATGATTTCATGAATCGTGCAGTTGTAGGTCTTTTCAATCCAGTGACGATAGTCGACCTGCGCCTGCTGTTCATCACTCAGATCACCGGACATTCTTTCGGTCCAGTCAGCAGAATCCCAGTAGTTGTAGATGTAGATATCCTTGCCGCCCAGGTCAATGCCTTCCTTGACTTCGGGATATCCTTCGGGAGCCTCGGCCAGAGCGCTGCAGCAAGCCAGCAGCATCATCGCAGCCATTACCAGAGCCATGATTTTCTTCATACCAAGAAAACCTCCTTTTTTATTTCCCTACAGAACCACACCCGGTTCCGTATAGGTACGTTTTTGTCGCGATCTCTCGCTTGCATGGAAAATTATACCCCAAATAGGACAAACATTCAAGTATGAAATGCGGTTTTTTCCTGTTTTCAGAGCAATAATTGATTACTCCTTGGAGCCAGTCATGGCCAGGCTTTCCACGAAGGTCCGCTGTGTGAAAATGTACAGCACAATCAGCGGAACAGCGCAGATCAGCACCGCGATGAAGATCAGCTGCTGCTGCCGTCCATTGGGAACAATGATGGGCTTGGAGGCATCCGCGGAGAAATAACGGCCCATTCTGGAAACCATACCTGCCATCTGGTTGGAGTAGATGGAAATGGAACTGCTCGGCAGGAAAAGGCGTGTATAGAAGATATCCGTCCACTGCCACACAAATCCGAACAGGAAGCAGCTGGCAATCGTGGGCAGTGCATCCGGCAGCATAATCTTCAGGAAGGTATGCATGGTGCCGCAGCCATCCACATACGCAGCTTCCTCCAGGCTGGTCGGAATCCCCTTGAAATACTGCCGCATCATATAAATGTAGAGGCCGTTTTTCAGGCCCATGCACGTGAGTGCCATCAGCACATAGGCCAGGACGCTGGAGCGCAGGTTGATGGTCGTGCCTGTCAGCACTGCAATCAGGCCTGTCCCTGTGCCGTCGATAACGCTTTGCAGCCGCTGCCCGAAGGTGAGGCCTTCCGCATTGACGCCGAACAGCGTGAAAATGCGCAGGATATCGAAGTTCGCAAAATTTGTATACAGGGCGGACTGGATCGTCTGCGGCGGGATGATAATCACAGCAAGAACGCATCCGAACCAGAATTTCTTGAACTTGAATTCATATCTTGCGAATCCGTATGCCACAAGCGTACAGGAAACAATCTGTGAAAACGAAATCAGCAGCGATACCCACAGCGTGTTCAGCATGGACCGCGGCAGGTCGTTCAGGTTGGCAACATGCACATAGTTTTCCAGCGTCACATGCCGGGGAAGCAGGATAATCGTGGAATCGTACAGGTCCCGCTCCTCCATCAGGCTCATGGAAAAGCGAATCAGCAGTGGCTGGATAATCATGAAGCACAGGCCGAAGAGCAGCAGCGCCCGGACGATGGATATCGCGATCTGGCCGCTTCTCTTTTTCAACAGGTATCCGCCGCTGCGGCGGTTACGGTCCCAGAAGCTTTTGTTCTTTCCGATAAATACTGTATTATTCTTACTCATTGTGCTGATTTCACCGCCCTTGAGATGATGAAAGAACTGATCAGGATGAAGACCAGCGCCACACCGAAGTAAATCCAGCTCATCGCGGAAGATACGCCGAAGTTGAAGTCACTGTACATCACCGTACTGATACGTTCCATCACCCTGTTGTCGTTCTTCATGAAGAAGTCCACAATGGTATAGATACAGTTCACCAGCAGCAGCGGGCTGACCATGGGGAAGGTGATTTTCCAGAAGGATTCCCAGGCCGTACATCCTTCCACATCCGCCGCCTCATAAAGAGACGGGGAAATGGCCTGAAGACCGGTCAGGAAAACGATGATTTGTATGCCGCTCGCCATGACAATGTCGTAGATCGCGTCAATCATCTGGAAAATCACATCAAACACACCGCTGGCCACACCGGAAACCTGCAACAATTGCTGCAGCTGTCCGGAAATGCTGACCCCTGCGGCGCCTTCAACCGATTCAGCGACTCCGGCCATCATATTGTAGAATTCATTCTGCTTTTCAATGCCGGGCAGTACACCGCTGGAAAGAATAACAGGGAGGAAGAAAATAGCCCGCGCCAGCGTCCGTCCCTTGAAGTCCTGGTTCAGAATCACGGCGATCACGAAGCTCAGCACCAGCGTCGCGATGGTATTGATCGCCATACGACCGATTTCGTTCAGCAGGTACTGGTTGAAGTACGGGTCAACGGATACTGCGTTACGGTAGTTGTCAACACCCATCCAGGTCAGTTGGAATCCCTGTCCGGGAATGATCTTTACATTGTTGAAAGACATCACCAGGGACTGGATCATCGGTTTAACCATGAAGAGCACAAAACCGATGATGAAAGGCAGGATAAACAGATATCCGGTCCGTGCGCGTCTTTGCTGCATCGTGATTACTTTTCTGTCTCTGCTCACTTCCCGTTCCCCCTTTCAACCAGGTATTCCCGCGCAGGTACTTTGATGGATCCGCTTCTGTAATCTTCCCTGCCGTAGTTTACGTAAACCTTCGTTCCATCTTCGTAGGTGGTACATGTTACCTGCTCATAGACGCGTTCATGCTTCACAATCCGCTGCCGGTTCAGCCCTGCCATATCCGTCTGGTATTTCCGGATCAGGGAAATAACCTGATCCTTCCAGAATATATAGCCGGCGGAAGTGTAGCAGCTGTAAGTGGAGTCAAGCAGGATCTTTGTATCCTCTGCCATGAACGTGAAGTTCAGCCCGGCACCGTATTCTGCGCATTCCAGGAGTGCTGTCATATAGTCACCCGCAAGATTGACCGGTGTGCCTGTATAGTTTTTCATACCGTGCAGGGCGATCTGATAGAACGGGATTCGTTCATCGATGATGGCGTAAGCCTGTCCTGTCAGGTTCATGTCTGTGATCAGGTCCGCGTAAGGAATTGCGTACTCGTTCCCTTCCTTTATCGTAATCCGCAATCCTGCGTTCTTTGCTTCCTTCAGTCCGTCAGCATTCATCTGTTTGACTGTTTCACGCGATACCAGATCCCGCGGATAATAGTCCGCGCTCAGCAGATTGCCGATATCCCGGAATGCAATGCCCGTTGCGTTCTGCTGCTTCAGGTAGTTGATCAGATTGGTAGTGTTTCTCCGTGCGTAATCCGGACGGGTCAGGTAAAAATCATCCAGGAACTCCGCCGGCTGGTAAGTAACAATGTTGTAGGGATACAGGTGAACCTGTTCGCGGGTAGCGAAGCGGGCCGCATCCCGGAATCCAAGGAATCCGTCAAACAAACCGCTGTTGTACGCGAAGGCGGTGATTCCGTCAAACGACAGCTGGACGTTCTTCAGTTTGGCTTCCGCCATCAGGGCATTCATTTCACCCTGTCCGCCTAGCTCTCCCTGAACATGCACGCCGGTCAGTACTTTCTGGCGTACGCCGCCGTTCATCCATCCGGTCATGCGGATATTCAGGTTCTCCACGCCGTTTTCAGCCAGTTCGTCCAGGATTTTCCGGGCCTGGATAAAGGTGGTAACAGGCACTACACTGTCCACCGGTATGCCCATCTTGATGATTTTTTTGTTGATGGCACCTACCAGTTCCACATTCACCGGCGTGGTTTCATCCGCTTCCGCAGCGGCAAGCTCCGGCGACTTTTCCTTCAGGTATTCACCGTATGCTTTTGCCATGTCGGAATAGTCTTCACTGTCAATAAAGCGGTAACGCTGGACAATGGTATCCTGCGGAATCTCTTTTTCATAGACATAAACCAGCTGGGTGGTTTTGGCGGAAACATTGTACTGTTCCGCATGCAGAACCGTATACTTTGCATTAACCGTATTATAGCTGTTGTTCCGGCCGGAAACGTCCGCATTGATTCCTGCGTAGGCGCTGGCGCCTTCGATAATGCAGATAAAGGATCCGCCGTCATGGGTGGCGCCGAATACCGGGAAAGCATTTTTGGTTTCGCTGATAGCTTCCTTACGCTGTACACCGTAATCCCATCCGTACAGGTTTGCGTAATAGGCGCTCTGGTTGATTTTCCCGTTATTGAACCTGATGAGGGCACCGCCGCCTTCCGGAATGAGCAGGAAACCGTCCTGATCTGTGCCCGCGGCGCCGAACATCGGTAACGGAGTAACCGCAGTGATGGGATAATCTGTCCGGTAACGGATTTCGCTGTAAGGAATCTCGAGAACCAGGTCCTTCCCTTCCAGCCTGTAGATCACGCTGACATTAAAGACCGGTCCGCTGGTTTCCTTTTTGCCCGCAACCAGCTGCTGGTCGATCTCGAAATCCTCCTGCGTATATCCCGCTTCAGCGAAGTAACTTTCCAGTTTCTGCTTGTTGGCGGCCGAAACGTCGCCTTTCAGGATATACAGCGGCTGTTCCTGAACGGAAGGATACATGGCAATGATTTCTTCTTTGTTTTCCTTCTTGTCCAGTTTCTCCGGCTCATACAGGGAATAGTTGGATGTAGTCTGCTTTTTGTTCTTTTTGGACATAGCGTCCACAAAGGTATTGAATCTATCCTTTGTAATGGCAGTGGGGAGCGTGTAAATTCTGTCAATTTTGCCGACGGAATAATCCACCCGGATCGATCCGTCTTCCTGCTGTTTCAGCTGGTAAGTCTGGTTCGCGATGGAGTAGGCATTATTGTTCATGGTGATTTCGCCGCTGCTTGTCGTATAGCCGACCAGCATCGTCGCGGAAAGGGCTTCCTTGTTGGCCGTCAGGGCAATCGGGTCCTTGTCCCCGTCTGCGGGTGTCGAATCCCAGGTGCGTCCTGAGGCTTTTTCAACAATCTGGAAACGGGTGGTTGTCGGATCCATCGTGAAGACAAGATCATCATTTTCCATCACCAGCGGTGTTTCATCGCCTTCATAATACGAAATCACCGGCGGGTTGGTGTTTGTATCTTCCTTCTGGCTGTATATCGGCACAAACACGAAAATAACCAGGCAGGCCAGTGCAATTGCGACAATGAGCCATGGAATCAGGCGACGGATGAGGGATTTTTGTCTGTACATATACATCTTCCCTCCTTAATTCAACCGGAAAACAATTTCCCGGTACAGGCTGAGGAAATAGCTCAGTGCATCCTGCAGCAGGCTGAAGAATACCAGCAGCAGGAAGATGATCACCGCCGCGCCGAACACGGTAACGATCAGGAAAATGAAGGTCTTTCCCGGTCCGTAATCATGAATCTGCATCAGGCCGACAAAAACCAGGAATACGCACCAGATCACGCTGAAGGAAAGAAGCACGGAATAGAAGCTTCCTTCTTCATACGTCAGCATATTGCTGACCAGAATCATCGGAATCTGGATCAGGATATAAGGAACCAGCGCGTAGCACATCGCCATGTAAATATCCTTAAACCGGCCTTTTCCGTCGAACAGAGTCGTCATCGCCCAGTTGGCCAGGCACAGGATAATGAACGGGAGTGCCAGGGATCCCATTTCCTCAAAGATGTTGATGTACTGAACCGGTGCCATGATAAACTGGAAACTGGTCAGGAGCAGTTTCAGCACCCGGGTGATCAGGAACAGGATCAGGAATGTGTTTGCGGCCGCAATAGTACCGCGCTTTTCATGAATCAGATCCCAGAAACCGTCAAAAGGATGGGTTATCACATACAGGCTGTACTTCAGTGACGCAAAGTAGCGGCTCCGCCAGGCTTTACGTTTTTCCGCCCTTGCAGAAAGATTCCTGGCCGGTTTCATACTCTTACTTGCGGACTTTGCTATGCTCATGCATGATCACCTCCCACTTCATTTTCTTGCTTCTTCCGATCACAAGCGGAATAATCAGCAGAGCTGCCACCACAAGAATGATCCACCAGATATTCTTTTCAACCCATTCCTTACGGTAGAGCTTAAACGCGCGTCCGTAGCTTTCCCGGTCGTGGGCCATCTTGAACCATTCCATTGCTTCAGAAAACTTATTCTGGCGCATAACGGCCTGTCCGATGCCCCGGAAGGCCAGCGTGTAATTGGTGTTCAGCTTCAGGACATCCTGCCAAAGCACTGCGCTTTCATCGTATTCGCCCTTCTGGTAGGTTTCGATCGCGCTGTAGATTGTGCTGCCATATTCAGTCGGTTCAAACACCGTGATATTGTTTTTCAGCTGATCCAGCACGAGCAGGTCATGTCCCATGTGTTCAATGCTGATCGCTCCGTTGAAAGCACCGTCCACATTTCCTTTTGTGCCGAACGCCCACAGCATGACGCCCTGGCTGTCATAGCCAAACAGGCGACCCCTGATCCGGTCCAGTGCCACATACATACCGTCGTTCAGAACAGTAATGTCAACAAACTTGCTGGGACCGGTCGCTTCTGAACCAGAGACCCAGTTCAGGTCACCGATCGGAGGATAATGGTCATTTTTTATCAGAATGTCTTTGCCCAGGCTGTTCAGGCGGCGAATCGGTTTGGCTTTGTCCCATTTCAAGTCGCCTTCACTGAAGACGGTCGTCGTTGCATAGATGAATCCGTCTTCGTCAATATAAATGTTTTCATATTCGGTCGGAACGAAATTTGCTGTTTGTGCCCGCTGCTCCTTCGTCTGGAAATAACGCTTCCAGATATAATCTGTCATGGAAACCGAAACTTCGTTTGCGCCGATAAAGCCTGAGAAAGTGCCGTCCTCTTCAAATTTAACCAGGCCCTTGTTGATATTCTGGCAGAGGCCGTAAACGCGCTCGGCGACATCGACAACAATTTTCTTTGGCAGGAAGTTCTGGCTCTGGTCAAAGGTTGCATCCAGCGGTTTGGTGTATTCCCAAATCAGATTGCAGTCCTTGTCCATTTTGACAATACGGCAGTTGTTTGTATCCGCAATGAAGATATTCCCGAGGCTGTCCACAGCAACATCATACGGAGCATCCAGCTGTGAAACCACATTGCCGTTTTCATCCCTGTGCCAGGCTTCGTACTGCCAGATGTTACATCCGCTTGCTTTCAGCCTTTCCTCCGCTTCTATTGCTTCCTGGTGAATCTGTTCTTCCTTTTCTTTGGCTTCTTCCAGCGCAAGGGTTGCCGCATCGATTTCTTCGTTGCTCGCGGTTTTTTCTTCCTGCGGCTGGCTGTTTTCAGCCGTTGCGCCTTCACCGACTTCTTCCCGCGGCTGTTCTGCTTCCTCCGCCGGTGTTTCTTCTGCCGGCGTTTCAGTCTGTTCCGTTTCAGCAGGTGTTTCCTTTTCGGAGTTCTCACTTTCTGTGCCGGTCAGTTCAGCCAGCTTTTCCTCAGCCGCTACGCGGGCGTTGATCGCTGCTTCATACTCTTCAGCTTTGGAATAGTAAGTTTCCGCCAGTTCATAATTGGTAGCATCCGCGGTCACGGTTGTAATGATGCGCGTTACCTTGAACTGGTTCTTGTTGTTGACTCGCAACTGAATAATCCGGTTATTGCCGGTATCGCAGACATACAGGTCCTTCCCGTCGACAAAGAGGCTTTGCGGTTTTCTGAAGGACTGGTTGTCCAGATTCGCCAGGCCCAGTGAAGATGTATCCACAATCGTCCTGACCCGGTAGGCGTCCGGAGATTCCTGGTAATCTTCCCAGTAATCGTATCCGTAGGTATAGGATGTGCTGAAACCGTCGTCCGCGAAGGCAGTCACTGTCCCCGCCGTCAGAATAAGGCAGCACATCACTGCGATCATTCTTTTGATGGTTCTCACTCGTATTTCCCTCCTCATGCTGCTTTTCATCGTCTCTTTCAGCCTTAATCCTTGATACCGGAAGATGCCATGGTTTCCAGGATCCGGCTCTGACTGAGGATGAAAATGATAATGGGAACCGCGATGATAATCACCTGTGCTGCAGCCACCTGGCCGGTGCGGGCAATACCGCCGGCCTGGATCTGGTTCAGTGCGTATACAAGTGTTTTCTTTGCTTCAGAATAGATGACCGTGGCAGCGCTGTTGTTCCACAGGCTCTGCACGCTGAAGATGATCATTGTCAGCCAAGCGGGCTTCACGTTCGGCATTACGATATGCCAGAAGACGCCGAAGGTACTCGCACCGTCAATGGTTGCTGCTTCAATGAGTGCTGTCGGCAGGCCCTCCATGAACTGTTTCATCAGGAACAGTCCGATCGGGGCTGCAAACGCGGGCAAAATCAGTGCCCAGTAAGTATCAATCATGCCCAGCCGGCTCATGATCAGGTAGTTCGGAATACCCGTAACATAGCCGGAGAACATCAGGCAGGTGGTAACCACAGCGAAAAAGGTTTTTCCGCCGGGGAACTGGAATTTCGCAAGAACGAACGCTGCCATGCTCGCGATCACCAGGTGGCCGAACGTACCGGCAACCGTGATAAATACTGTGTTCACCAGATACCGGCTGAACGGCACCCAGCTCTGTCCCATCGTTACGAACAGATCGGAAAAGTTATCGGTTGTCGGATGGGATGGCCAGATGGGCGGAGGAAACCGGAAGAATTCATCCAGCGGTTTCAGGGAAGCACCGATCTGGAAGAACAGCGGGAAAAACATAGCTGCGCCAACAAGAATCAGCATCAGGTAAATGCCGATATCGCCGGCGATGGAACGGTTCGGGTGGCGGCGCGTGATCAGATGCTTCTTCGGTACCTGGATCTTTTCGCCGCGCAGTTCTGCCAGACGATGCAGTTCATCGCCCCGGGTCCTGGGTGAAACCGGTTTGTCCACCCAGTATTTATCCATGTGATTGTAGACTTTCAGACCGTAGTCCAGTTCAAAGACATACCGGCTGTCATCCTTCAGGATGACTGTAACCTGGCTGCTGACACCGCCCCGGCGGATGTTGTCCATCCGGTGCAGGCGCGGATAAGTCCATTCCGCCAGCGGTTTGTCGTTACCCTTCTGGTAGAAAGCGGCGCCGGTTTCTGTGGCGATCAGGTACCCTTTGTACTTCTTGCCGGAGATGGTTTTCATCGTACCGGCGGATTTGACGGTGTTCAGTTCGCTCATCTCAGGTACCCACCCTTCCCAGCAATCCGGCAATTGCTTTTTTACACAGAATCATAACCAGGAACAGGATGGTCGCGATTGCGCTGGCGTAGCCCATCTCAAACCGGCTGAAACCGTAGTCAAACAGATGGGTCACGACAGTACGTACCGCGTAATCCGTGGAAGGATATCCACACAGGATTCTCGGCACGTCGCTGACATTGAAAGCGGTTGTGATGCTCATGACCGCGCCGAACAGCAGCATGGGTTTCATGCTCGGCAGCGTAATGTGGTACAGTTCCTGCCAGCGGTTCCGTACGCCGTCCACATAACCGGCTTCATACATGCTGTGGTCGATGCCCTGGAAGCCGGCGACGAAGCTCAGGAAGCCTGTGCCCATGCTCATCCAGAGGATAACGATGATCAGGATCGTCATCATGTAGGTCGGATCCAGCAGCCACAGTTTCGGTGCTTCGATCAGGCCCCACTCCATCAGTATGGCGTTGAACCATCCGTAAGCGTCGCCCTGGAAAATCAGGCTGAATACCACATAGGCGTTCGCGGCAATGGACGGTGCATAGAAGATCACGACCGCCACAGCCCGCAGCCATTTCGGCAGTTCATTGATGAACCAGGCGAAAAGGAAGGAGAGGATATATCCTACAGGACCGGTGATGACTGCAATAACAAAGGTGTTCTTGATAGCAGTCAGGAAAACCTCATCCTGAAGAATCAGGTTGATATAATTCTGGAATCCGATAAAGCGGGCTGGTTCCAGAATATTGTAGTACGTAAAGCTGTAAAAAATGGATGTCGCAATCGGCAGAATGAAGAACGTGAAGAACAGAATGGCATACGGCGCAAGGAACAGATAACAGACCTTGTTCCGTTTCGCTTGCTGAATACCGTACTGAATCTTCTCACGTCTCATTGTGAGATAGCGGGAACCAAATGACTGAGACTGCATGCTTTACGATCCTCCTTTCCTTTAATCGACCGGCAGGTTGAATTCCCGCCGTTTGATCTTGATTTCTTCGTTAATGGTGCGCGCATAATTCAGGAGCGTTTCCCGGACATCTTCCTTGGTGGTGATGACCCTGCGGATCGCGTTTGTAATGTGGCGCGTGGTGGAATAGCCGCCGGCGATTTCCGGGAAACCATGGGTCTGGGCCATCTGTGCTTCCAGGACAGCCAGCTGTTTGTTGCTCCAGGCCAGCTGACGCAGCGCGTCGCGGTTGGCTGTCTGGTACCGGGCGCTGGCACCCAGCACGCTTTCCATCTCACGTCCGAAGCGAACCTGCGCGTCCGCGCTGACCCACCACTTCATGAACTCCCATGCGTTATTACGGATCTTTTCGTCATCTGTCTTGATCATCATGCAGCAAAGGCCGGCTGTATGTGTGGTACGGTCGATGCTTCCGTCTCCCCGATCCGTTCCCGGCACCAGGGTGAAATCCCACAGTCCGCGGATTTCCGGAGCAGAAACCATCAGTGTATTGTAGTTGGAATAAGAAATGATACCCATCGGCATCTCGCCGCTGCGGAAGCGGCTGACAAAGTTGAAGATGGTGGGCAGTCCGTAGTCGTTGTACAGGCTCACGTACTGTTTGAATGCTGCCACGCCGGCTTCGCTGTCAATCAGCGTCCGTTTTGCTTCCTCATCATAGATTTCTCCGCCGTTCTGGTAGACCATTGTATTGAAGATGGCCGTGTCTGCGGAGTTGATATCCGGGAACGGAACCGCGACGCTCAGGCTTTCGCCCTGGATCGTTGGCAGCTGGGCGATCAGTTCTTCCCAGGTGTCCGGGACCTTCAGTCCGAGCTCCTCCATAATGTCTGTCCGGTAGAACAGTACAGGGAAATCCTGGGTTTCCGGCAGGCCGTAAACACCCACCTTTGTGCCGTTATTGTAGCTCAACGGGTCAATAATGCTCTGGTAGAAGGGCTTGATGACTTCCTCAAAGTCAGCAAACTGGGTCAGATCCTCCACTGCATTACGCATCGCGTAGTTCACGGCAAACCATCCGCTGACACTCAGGACAATGTCCGGTCCGTTGCCGGCAACGACGGCTGTCAGGATCGCGTCCGCCTGTACCAGCTTGATGTTGACCTTAATGCCGGACTGGGCCGTGAAGGTATCGTCAACCATGGTTTTCAGAACGGTGCTCTGGTCACGGCCCGTGGTGATCCAGATATTCAGCACATCATCCTTGGAATCATACTTGTTGCCCAGGGAGTTGTAGTCCACAAAGAAGGAACTTACACAGCTGCGGATTTCATGGGCCAGGCCCTCAAAGAAGTTTTCATGCACGGGATCCGGCTTGACGTTTTCGCCGGTGATCATGATCAGGTCCACATCCAGTTTGCTTTCAGCCATGTTCTGCATGGCTGCACCGAGGGACGTAATATTGTCTTTAAAGTTTGTAAAGCTTTCCGTAATCCGGTCGTTGTTTTCAATAAACTGCTCCAGCTGGACCGCCAGGGTCTGGGCGGCAGCGGCACGGTCACTCTTTTCACCGGTTGTGGCTACAATATCATCCACGATCTTGTACAGCCGCTTGCTTTCCAGATCCATCGCCTCGATGGCTTCCGGATAAACCTGGATCAGGTTGTAATCGCGGAACCGGTCAGGCGTGGCGCCGGTCAGCACCAGCAGTTTCCGGTAAATCTGGTTCAGACGGAAGATGCTATCCTCTACCCTTTTGAGCACCGGGCCCATCTCGCCCAGCGTCACTTCCATGCGGATGGTATGGCTGCCTTTTGTCAGATAGAAACGGAAGGGATTTCCTTCAGCATCCGACAGGGTCCGCATCTCCCATCCGGTGTTGTAGGAGAAGGTAACAGCTTCCATTTCCTTAAACGGAACCTTGCCGTCAATGTAAACGGTGCGGCCGGAAAGCGCACCGCGCTGATACATTTGGCGGGCCTTGATGGAAATGTTATAATAACCGTCTTCCGGTACTTCGAACGGCCACTCGATCCATTCGCCGGGATGCGTCCATGGATCGCCGCCGATGTAATTCAGGATGGTATTGGTGACAGAATACGGGATTGTTTTGGAACTGGCCCTGTCGTATCTTGCATACAGGCTGGGTGCGCTGCGCAGCGGAGCGGATTCACCCTGCACCGTCTGGGAATAATTCTTCCCGCTGTCCGTCATGGTAACCTGCGGCTGGACTGTCATATATTCCGAGTACTCCGGATATTTGGCGATAGGCGTCAGGGTCAGTCCGCAGACCACCATGGGCTCGGTCAGCGCCCGCAGGGTCAGCGTGTTCTCCCCTTCTTTGAAATAGAATGCGTAAGGCTCAGTCTGATAGCCCATATCATCGCGGAAATAGACCGCCTGACGGTCAAATATTTCCTTTTGGCTGGGGCGGATGTCGTTCCCCTGGTTGTCCTTCCGGACTTCGCCCGCATCAGTCCACAGGCGGCTGAGCGTCAGCGTGCTTGCACCGGTAAAGGGAAGCTCACCGTTGATCAGCAGTTCGCGTTCAATGTCGATGCCGCGGCTTTCTGTCGTCAGATAGTCCAGCCGGATATTGTAAAAGCCGGCCTGGGGCACTTCCACTTTCCAGGTAACCTCGGATCCGTCCGGCGTCAGGACACCTTCTGCCTGGGGCAAAGCATCTCCCTCAAAGGCGAGCACGTCAACAGCGACTTCCTTTCTCACTTCCGGCTCGGAAGCGTGTGAAGCCACATATGCCTCATACGTGTTGCTGCGGCCAATCCCGGTAATATCCGTGGAAAGGTCAACGCCGGCATATTTGCTGCTGTAGTCGGTGGTTCCCCTGCTCAGCAGGACAATCAGCACGACAACGGCAGCAACCACCAGAACCCCGATGAGAATGTTCCGCCATTTTCTTGACATGAGTTCATCTCCCGTTGCGCCATCCCAAACGTCAATCCTTTTCTTCCTGACGCTCCGGATGGTTATTCTGTTCTCAGACCCAAGGATAACTATAGATAACCTAAATTATTATACTAAACTAAAATATACATTGTCAATGTGAAATGTAATGCTCCGTATAGACATTTAAGTCTTGAATTTCCTTGATTCTCCGGCTCTTTTACCGGTAAAGCAAAGGCATCCGGGGCACCTGTCCCGAATGCCTTTGCTTTGTATTGGATTGCTCATTTATTGCTTTTTTGCTGAAACTGCCATTCCAGCAGGGAAATGCCGGAATCCGTGAACCTGAAGAACAGGTTATGAGTGCCCTTCAGCGCTTCCTCCAGCTCTGCCGCAACTTCTGTGTCTTCCTCGCAGGCGGGGATCTCCAGGGTTACCACCGGTTCGGATGCTTCGCTGTCCGTCAGGATTTCAATCTTTGCAGGCACTTCCGACCTTACAACAGCCCGTACGGAGCCAGCGCCTTCCCCGCCGAAATCTGCGCCGGATACGGCAACCCAGCCGTACGGCACGGTGCTGAAAACAGCCATGCGGCCGGTGCCGGCTTTTTGGTCCGCCTCATCCGCCAGTTCGGTTGTGGCACCTGCCATGGTGATGGCTGTAGCGCCCGGAACAGTTGCATAGGGATTCAGCGCCTTCACCTGCAGAACGCCTCTGTACGTCCCGTTGGACGGCGCAGGCAGCCCGTTGTCTGTCAGATCCAGTTTGTCCACGAATACGCTGCGGTATCCGGCATTCCATCCCATCGCCTTGTCCAGCGTGGCGGCATGATAGGTAATATACCATTCACCATGGAATTCAAACATAGCGTGATGGTTGTTTCCGCCTACACCGTAGAAGAAACCAGGATTCTTCAATACCCGTCCCCCGTAGGTAAAGGGACCCATCGGGCTGTATGAAGTCATATATACGATTTCACCGCTGGTGAATCCCTGTTCGCTTCCGGAGGAAGGCACATTAAAGTTGGAACAGTAGGAATACACATAGGTATCACCGAACCGGTTGATACCGGAATCTTCAAACAGGTACGGCGGGCTGATCTGAACCGGATCCCCGTCCAGATGGATCATATCGTCCGTCAGTTTGACAACCCGGGCCGTTCCCGGATCCTTCTGCTTCCCTTCCGGAATGCCGCCGCCGAAATACAGATATGCGCTGCCGTCATCGTCGATCATTACTGCCGGATCAAACAGCCAGGTTACACTGGCGCATGTGGGTGTGTCGCGGCTGACCAGCGCATGACCGAGCGGATCTGTAAAGGGGCCGATGGGATTGTCTGCAGTCAGCACGCCGATGCCTCCGCCGGAATTGGCAAAGTAAAGGAAAAACCGATCCTGTCCGTTAATGGTTTTCCAGGCCGCGCTGGGTGCCCATGCATTCCGGGCCCATTTCGCAGTTCCATCTGAGCCGGTCGCCCGGATGGAACCGTGATCCGTCCAGTTTACCAGATCATCGGAGGAAATGACCCGCAGTGTGGTGATATTGCTGTAATCATTTGTTTTCGGTATTTCACCGTTTTTAACAACCGGTTCATCCCCCGTCATGTACAGGTACACCCGGTCCCGGTAGACCAGGGCCCAGGGATCTGCTCCAAAACGCTGAACCATAACAGGATTGTGATCCTCTGCTCTCTTGTAAACGATCACGGGATCGGCCTCCTTCTTAATGATTGCTTCCAGTTCCAGTTTCTCCACTGCCGCGAGAATCATTTCCGTGTCTTCCGCGGATGGAATGTCTTCATCCTGCAGTGCTCCGAAAAACGCTGCTCTCGGTGTTCCCTTCTCGGTGATCAGGCGCTGCGGTGTATCTTCCTCCCGGTCTGACGTATCCCGGAGAGCTCTCATGGAGATACTCTTCACACCGTTCTCTTCCGCGGCGGCAAATAGTTTTTTGTATCGGACCGCCAGTCGCATCTGTCCGATGGCGGTCCGGTCAGCACCCCCGATTTCCAGCCCGGTCAGATGGATTTCAGTGCCGGTTTCCGCCAGGGTGCGCAGGCTCACTTCTGTCTTTTCCCAGTCGGTTTCCGTCAGGCTCAGGCGACATTCGATGCTGACGCCGTCCAGCAGTCCTTCTTCCCGGAGCTTCCGGATTTCACCGATTGTTTCGTCGTCCGGAAATTCCTGCAGTGCCCACAGAAGCTTTTGCGTCCCGTCCGCCGTTTCACGGGCTGCGCGGAATGCCGTCTGCACATATTCGTTGCCGATGATTTCCCGGTACAGGTTGTTTTCTTCGTCTTTGCCTGCCGTGACAACTTCCCATTCGCCGATCACGCCGGGATACTGTTCGTTCATCCGGCTGATCTGATCCCGGACTGCGTTTTCCACCCGTGCCGTCAGAACTTCACCGCTTACATTCTCCGCGCTGCCTGTATCGGACCATTTTTCATGAAAAAACCATTCCGGCGTATCATCTGCCCGGATCACCGTAGCCATCCGGACTTTCATCTGATGCTCCACGGCAAATGCAAGGATATCCGCCGCCTTGCCCGTTTTCATCCGGGCCTGCTCCGGATCCTTTTTCTTGATGCTGCTTCCCCTGTCCAGCAGTTCCTTTCCCCGGGATTCTTTCCGGCAGACCAGAAGATTGCACTGTTCTGAGATAACGGCTGCGGCTTCTGCTTCCGCTTCCGCAATTCCGTCTGCGGCAACACCGATCTCCAGCCTGCCTTCATATTGTTTTTTCAGGCAAGGCTTTTCGCCTGTCTCCAGATAGGATTCATATCCTGCCGCTCCGGCGCCGGAAACCAGCAGTGCTGCTCCGGCCGCAAGTACAGCGAGTCTTCTTACCGTTCTTCTCATATTCTGCTCCGGTTTTCCTGAAATAAGCCGGACAGTTGATCCTGTCCGGTTTTGGGTTATCAGCGGATTTCTGCTCCGAGTTTGAATTTCAGGTTTCCGAGGATTTTCTTGATAAACCGGTCCACGTCTTCCGGAGCCAGGGCCTTGTCCGCAGGAGTGAATACGATCTTGAAGGCCATACTCTTGCGCCCCTCGCCGATCTGCTCACCGCGGTAAATGTCGAACAGTTCCACGTCCGTAACGTTCTGGCAGGCGCGGGCAATTTCCGTCATCAGGCTGCCGCAGGTCGTACCCTCATCCACAATAAGCGCCAGGTCGCGGACAACTTCCGGGAAGGGAGAAAGGGGCCGGTAGCGGATACTGAAGGCCGCATGGCTCATCATCTTGTCATAGTCGATTTCGCCCAGGAAGATCCTGTGGTTTGCTTTGCTGTCCTTGTGCAGTTTCAGCTCGGCAGTCACTTCGTTCGCCAGTTTGCCGAAAACACCGATCCGTTCACCTTCGCACAGAATATAGGCGGAAACGCCGGGATGAAGGTAACTCACATCCTCTGCCCGTTCCACATCGAATTTCAGCCGGAATGCTTCGCCCAGCGCCTCCACGGTACCTTTGACCGTAAAGAAGTCTTCGTTATCACCGAATGCGGCAAATCCGAGATGCGGCCGTTCCTCGGGACGTTCACCGTTCTCAGCCGGGATGTAGATATTGCTGATTTCGAAAAGACGTCCCTCGTTGTTGCCCTTTTTCAGGTTCTCCACTGCGATATTCAGCATGCTCGGTGCCAGCAGCGGACGCATCACAGACAGTTTTTCTGAGATCGGATTCTGAATCCGGATAACATTTCTCTCCGGCGCGTCCGCAGGAATCTTCAGCGCGTCCAGATCGCTGTCCGCATAGAAGGACAGCGTATAGCATTCGTTATATCCCTGTGCACACAGGATGGCAGCCGTGCGGTCGCGGCGCTGCTGTGCCGCGTTCTTTCCGCCGCTGGTAACCGTTGCACTTTTCAGGAAGGTCGGGACGACGTGTTCATATCCGTATTCGCGGATCACTTCCTCCGCCAGGTCCGGCTCACCGACTTCGATATCCTCGCGGTAGCGCGGAGCGGTCACATCCAGTGTATCCCCGTCCCGTTTCACGTCAAAGTTCAGCCGGCGCAGGATATTCAGTACAACCTCCGCAGGCACTTCAATGCCGAGGATACCGTTGATTCGCTGCAGGCTTGCCGTGAAGTGTTTTCCTTCCCGTGGCGCCCCGGCGCTGCAGTCAAATGCACTCGAAGTAATCTCGCCGCAGTTCAGTTCCTGGATCAGGTGCAATGCGCGGGCCATGCCAAGCTCTGTGATATATTCACTGATGCCCTTTTCGAACCGGGCGGAAGAGTCGCTGCTCTGTCCCAGGGCGCGGGAAGTCCGGCGGATATTGTCCCGCGCAAACTTCGCTGCTTCAAACAGAAGCTGTGTGGTTTTATCTGTGATTTCACTGTTCAGGCCGCCCATGATACCGGCCAGCGCGACCGGACGGTTCCCGTCGCAGATCACCAGGTTCTCGTGTGTCAGCGTGAATTCCTTTTCATCCAGCGTCTGGATTTTTTCTCCGTCTGCGGCTCTGCGGACGATGATCTTCATTTCCTGCAGCTGTTCCATGTCAAAGGCGTGCATGGGCTGGCCGATCTCCAGCAGCACATAGTTGGTGATATCAACAACATTGCTGATGGAGCGGAGGCCGCACAGTGCCAGGTTCCGACGCATCCAGCGGGGGCTTTCGCCTACGGTAATATTGCGTACCGCATGTCCCAGATACCGGGGACAAAGGTCCGGAGCATCCACACGGATTTCCAGTCCGGGTACGGTGGTGTCCGTCATGGTATAGTCCGTGGCGGGCATTTTCAGTTCCTTGTCCAGCACAGCCGCAACTTCACGCGCAATCCCCAGGATGCTCTGGCAGTCCGGCCGGTTCGCCGTCACGGAAATGTCGAAGATATAATCGTTCAGCCCCACAACTTCCCGGATATCCGTTCCGGGTACAGTGTCTTTCGGCAGGTCCAGCAGTCCGTAGACTTCCGCGCCGGGATACAGGTCTTCGTTCAGGCCCAGTTCCTCGCCGGAGCACATCATACCGTTGGAAGGGATCCCCTTCAGGGGCTTTGCAGCGATCCGGATGCCTCCGGGCAGCGTCGCGCCGTCCAGCGCAGCAGGGGTATGCATTCCTTCGTATACATTCGGCGCACCGGTAACGATCTGGATATTGTCCCCGTACTCCCCGCAGTTTACCTGGCAGATCACCAGATGGGTGCCTTCCACCTTTTCGCAGCTCTTCACTTCCGCCACGACAACCTTGCTGATCTCTCCCCCAAGGTCAATCAGCTCCTCGACCTCGAATCCGCAGCTGAAAAGCTTCTCCTGCAGTTCCTCCGCGGTGACGTCAATATCCACATATTCTTTCAGCCAGCTGTATGGTACTTTCATCGTCAGTCTCCTCCTCCATCAGAACTGCTTCAGGAAACGAACATCGTTCTCAAACAGCAGGCCGATATTGTTGATACCGTATTTCAGCATGGCAATCCGTTCGATGCCGATGCCGAAGGCGATCCCGGAATACACTGAGGAATCAATACCGCAGTTTTCCAGTACTTTGGGATGCACAACACCGCCGCCGAGCACTTCAATCCATCCGGTATGCTTGCACAGGGAGCAGCCCTTTCCGGCGCACTCAAAGCAGCTGACGTCCACTTCCACGCTCGGTTCAGTGAACGGGAAATAGCTGGGGCGCAGCCGTGTACGGACACTGGCGTCAAACAGCTGCTGCACAAACTTGTCCAGCATGCCCTGCAAGTCGCAAAGCGTAATCCCCTTGTCCACCACAAGGCCTTCCATCTGGTGGAACATCGGGGAATGGGTGGCGTCGCTGTCGGAACGGAATACGCGTCCGGGCACCAGCACCTTGATCGGCGGCTTCTGGGCATCCATTACACGGATCTGTCCGCCGCTTGTCTGCGTGCGAAGCAGCCAGTCGTTCTCCAGGTAGAAGGTGTCCTGCATATCCCGGGAAGGATGATCCTTCGGCACATTCAGCCGGGTGAAGTTATGATCGTCATCCTCAATCTCAGGACCTTCGAACACATCGAACCCCATGCCGGCGAAAACATTGATCATTTCATTCCGGACCAGCGTCAGCGGATGCAGATGCCCCTGCGGATGCTTTTTCGCGGGCAGCGTGATGTCCACTGCTTCCATGCGGTTGCGCGCCTGCAGCTCCATCTGCTCCATTCTTTCGCTCATGACCCTGTATTGTTCTTCCACCTGGACCTTAAAGTCGTTGATGACCTTGCCCATGGCCGGCCGGTCTTCCTTTGCAACCGTGCCCAGGCCTTTCATCAGGTCCGCAATGCTTCCCTTCTTGCCCAGGAAATCCTGCCAGAAAGCGGCCAGGTTTTCTTTGGAATTGATCTGTTCGATCTGCTGCTTCATCGCTTCGCGAAGCGCGTTGATCCTTTGCTCCATGATCGTTCACTCCTGCCTGAAAATACTAAATTGTATTATATCACGCGGGACTTCCGAATGCAAAGAAAAAAGGAACCTTGCGTTCCTTTCTTCTCTTATCGTTCCCTTCCGGATTACCGTGCGCTTTCGATCTGCCGCTTGATTGAATTCACCAGGCTTTTCATGCCGGGGTCATCCCGGACGGTATTCTCCATCACCTTGCAGCTGTGCAGGATCGTCGTATGATCCCGCCCTCCGAAAACCGTTCCAATCTGGGGCAGGCTCATGCCGGTCATTTCCCGGGTCAGGTAGATGGCAACCTGGCGTGGGATCGTAATCTCCCGCTTCCGGGTCGGCCCGACCATCTCGCTCAGCGTGACGTTGTAGTAGTCGCTGACGCTCTGCATGATCATTTCAGCCGTGATAATCTTTACTTTCCTGCTGTCGATGATTTCCTTCAATGCATTCTGGCTCAGTTCCAGCGTGATCGGTCCTTTGGTCATGTTGGAATAGGCCACGAGCCGGGACAGGCATCCCTCAAGTTCCCGGACGTTGCTCTTGATCTCCCGGGCGATCATTGCGATGACCTCGTCCGGAACCTCGATCTTTTCCTGCCGCACTTTTTCGTGCAGAATCGCGGCGCGGGTTTCTTCGTCAGGTGCCTGGATATCCGCAACCAGGCCCCATTCAAACCGTGAGCACAGCCGCTCCTCCAGCCGCTGGATGTCCTTCGGCGGTTTGTCGCTGGTCAGGACGATCTGCTTATTCTCGTTATGAAGTTCATTGAATGTATTGAAAAACTCCTGCTGTGTCGCTTCCCGGCCGGCAATGAACTGGATATCGTCCACCAGCAGCACATCCACCATCCGGAGTTTCGCCCGGAATTCATAGGTCTTTTTCAGCTGGATGGCGTTGATCATCTCATTCATGAACGTTTCGCTCGTCATGTAGAGAATCCGCTTCTCCGGATTTTTCTCATGTACATAATTGCCAATGGCCTGCATCAGGTGGGTTTTCCCGAGGCCTACTCCGCCGTAGATAAACAGCGGATTGTACGCATCCCCTGGCGACTCCGCCGCAGCCAGTGCAGCTGCACGCGCAAAGCGGTTGCTGTCACCCGGCACGAAGGAATCAAACGTATATTTGGGATTCAGGTGCGGATCCGTATCGTCCTCTTCGCCTTTTTTTGTCCTGGTCAGCCGGTGATCCGCCTCATTCTTTCCGAGGATCAGAGCTTTGATCGCTTTTCCTTCACATTCACTCAGGCAGTTTTCAATCGTCGAAATATATTTTTTCTGGACCATGGGAATCAGCGGCTCCATCTTGGCGCCGATGATCAGTGTATCGTCTTCCAGTGCCACAGGATACAGGTTATCCTGTACCCAGGTGGTATATGCCAGGTAATTCATCTTCTTTTCCAGCAGTGCACAGGCAGACTTCCACAGTGATTCCAGATCCATCCCCATGCCTCCTGTCCTGCTGTGATTACCGGCGTAAAAAAGCACACGATTGTGTCTCGTGAGCTGTGGATAACCGGGTTGTGGATAACTTTTCATCCCGAGCCGGCCCGACTATAGTACCAAATAAAACCTTGAATTTCAAGCTTCCCCGTCCTGTGGATAATTTGACAGAATTTTAAGAAATGGCCAACTCGTCCTTCAAGGTTTAGTGGTGTTTTGTTCCCCTTAATACAAGATTTATGATTTAAACGGCAGAAAATGCAGGTTCTTTTCCTGTATTCGCTTTTTTCTAAACTTTTTGTCAAAAGAGTTAACATTTAATTTAGAATGTAGAGTTTTTCCCTTCGCGAACGGTCCGGTTACAAAATCTGTACAAAAACCTTCATTAATAATACTAAATGTGGTATAATTCATTCATCAGTACAGTTCGGGGGAATAAAGATGATTGAATCCTGGCACGTTCGCGAAGCGCTTCGCAGCCGCCTGGGGTCAGCCCTTGTGGATGAACCCGGTTTTCCGGATCCGCTGGCCGATCTCCTGCGTTCCTATGCATCGTATAAAGACACGTTTGCATCCATGGCAGCCCTCGTGGAAGATACACTGTTCAATATGCTGTATAACCGTCTGGGATCCGGGATGTCTGTCTGCATGAATGACGGAACATACCGCCGGATCCGCACCGCCGAACTGAAGGACGCCGCAGATGATGTGATGGGTGTCCTTTTTGACCAGATGAAAGTATATTCCGTCAGTTATCAGGCATTGCAGGCCTATGTACTGGAATCCGGTTCCTTTTCTGCCATGCGTGCGCTCTATACCCGTTACGGGGAGTTCATGACAGGGGAAGAGCGCCGTATGCTTGCCCGCATTATCCGGGAATCACGTCCCCGCTCCGAATGGGAAGAATGGCTGTCGGACGATATAATGCCCTCGGGAGGTGGATTATGAAAAAGTTTATGATTCTGCTGCTTGCCCTGCTGGTTTTGCCCGGCCTGGCCCTTTGTGAAACCATTGTCACCAGTTTCTATCCGATTTGGATCATGACCCTGAACCTGACCAGCGGACTGGAAGATCATGTAACAGTACGCAACCTGGCAGCGCCGACCGTCGGCTGCCTGCACGATTATCAACTGCAGCCCGCCGATATGAAAGCGCTGACCGCAGCAGACGCGTTCCTGATCAACGGTGCCGGCATGGAAGCCTTCCTTCCGGAAATCACCCGTTCACTGCCTGATCTTCCCATCGTTGAAGCCTCCGAAGGGATTGAACTGCTTGAAAACGGCAGCGCAGTGGAAATCCTTGAAGCGGAGGAAGAGGGAGAAACGAACTCCCATATCTGGCTTGATCCTCTCCGGGCTGTTCGCATGGCGGAGAACCTTGCAGCCGGGCTGATCCGTGTCCTGCCCGGGGACGAAGCTGTTATCACAGCCAACCTGGCGGATTACCGCGTCCGGTTGGAAGCCCTGGATGCCCGGCTGCGGCAGGGGCTCGGAGATCTATCCCGCAAGGACATCGTCACTTTTCATGAAGCCTTTCCTTACTTTGCCGCAGCCTATGGTCTGAACGTTGTCGCAGTTGTCAACAAGGAGCCCGGAGAAGTGCTTACACCGGCCCAGCTGGGTGAACTCGTCCGCGAGATCAGGCTTCTTGGTAATCCTCCGCTTTTTGTCGAACCGCAGTATACGGATCTTTCCGCGCAGACGCTATCGAGCGAGACCGGAGCACCGGTTTATTCCCTGGATCCCATCGTAACCGGTCCGGAAGAAAACGTACCGCCGGATTATTATGAAACCGTGATGCTGCAGAATATGAACACCCTGATCACAGCGCTGTCCGGAAATATAAACTGATTTTTCATTCAGAGTAGCCACAGGGAGGAGGTGCGGTAAATGCCTGTTGTACCGGAGAATATCTGGAATGTGCTTCATACCGTTTCCCGCTACCTTTTCCCCCTGCTTGCACTCTCTCTTGTTTTTCTGGTTCTGTTTTTCATTCTGTCCGAATCTGCGAACCGGAGGGAAAGAGTCCGCAGCCTTCCCGGAAGCGGCACCGTCGGAGAACTTGTAGTCCTGTCCGGCGGACAGAATCTCGATATCAATACCTGGTTTCCCGTTCCCCGGGAAGGGGTGCTTGGATCCATCCGCTCCTGTGATTTGGTGATCCCCTGTCCCGGTGTACGCAACAAGCATCTGGATTTTTCCTGGCAGGACGGACAGGGACTGCTGATTCGCCCCCGCACCGGATGCGAAGTGCTGATTAACGGTACGCCGGCCAATTGCAGGACAAATGCGGCCGCGGTCCCGCTTACGCACGGTTCTGTGCTGCAAATCGGGTCTGCTGTCCTGCGGCTGCATCTGTTCGCTGCACTGGACAATACGGTTACCCCGGTACAACCGTCACCGGTCGAAATGTCCGGTTTCAGTGAGATGCAGTCCCCCATGCCCGGCAGCATGCCGGTTCCGCCTCTGCAGGACCTGTCCCCGCAGGCGCCGTTCCAGGCACCTTATCCGGCACAACCGTCGGATCTTCCGGAAATGTATTCCCCTGTTTTTCCTGTAAAGGACAGCTTTCAGGCACCTCCCAGCCCGGTATATCCGGATCCGGGTGCCCCGCTTCCTGCTCCGGAAACCGATGCCGTTTCTCCGGAAGCACAGCCAGTGCGGATCCGCCGTTCTGACCGCTGGAAGGAGGATCTCGGCGAATGAGAAAACGTTCCTCTAACCGGTTCCGCCTGGCAGCCATGCTCCTGATCTTTTTCGCCTGCGCCTTTCTGCTGCCGGCTTCCCGTACCGGGGACGGTCGGCTCTATCTGCTGGCTGCTGCTGTACCCACAGTAATGCTGATTCTCCTGTTTTTGCCGGGCGGCACAATGTTCCTGGACCGTCCTTCCCTTTGTGCTGCGCTGATTCTCTGCGGCTTCAGCATTCTCGCTCCGGCCGCAACGCTTCCGGATGAAGCTCTCTCCCAGGGGATGCGTTGTGTCGCTGCCCTGTTCTTCCTGATGGCCGGTACTGTACTGATTCGCGCGTTTCGACCTTCCTTTCCGGCTGCGTCGCTGGTTGCGCTGCTGGCTTTGGGACTGCTTTCCGTTCCGCTGTGGCTCCCATCCCTTTCCTTCTCACTGACGGAGGGCGGAATGGCGCTGCTGCTCATCGCGGTTGCAGCTTTCCTTTCACTTCACCTTTGCCTCCCGGCGCTGCTCTCTTCCCTAGGCGGGCTGATGCTTCTCCTTCTGCAGCAGGATCCCGCCGCAGCTGCTCTATGGTGTGTTGTTTCTGTGCTCGTTTTCTGGGCCGTATCCGGAAGCGCGCTCTGGTCCGGGATCTCGCTGGTTTCCTCTGGCGGGCTGTTTGCGGGATGCCTGCTCGCCGCTCCACACCTCATACCGCTTTCCGCTTCTTCCGAATCTTCCCTGCTTTCCCGGCTGGCGGCAATGCAAGTCCTCCCGCCGGATGTAGTTCCGGAATCCTCCGAGGCGTCCGATTCCCTGTTTTTGCTGCTGGGAGATCATTTCGGTCTCCTGTTCCTGCTGTTCGCATTGCTGTTGTTTGTACTGTTTTTGCTGCGCGCCGCTTCGTTGGCGTTACATGCACGGAAGTCCTTCCACGCAGCTGTTGCCCTCGGGACAGTGCTGGTTTTCGGCCTTCGCGCCATTCTTTTCCTTATCGCGGTTATGAACTGGCTGCCAGTTAAATCTATGGATTTTCCGCTGATGACAGCTTCTTTTCCCTCTCTGGGTGCACAGTTTTTCATGATCGGGCTGCTTTCCGGGATTTCCGCCCGCAATGAAGCGGATCTCGATGAGGATTCCCGGCTTGCCATGCTGGCGCACTGAAAGGAGGCAGACAGAATGAAAACAATGCGATACCGAATCCGGGTCATTGTCCTGCTGCTCGTAACAGCGCTGCTGGCCACAGCTCTGTGGTGTACGAAAGAGATCTGGTTTCCTGCCGGAATCGCTCCTATATCGCCGGTTCAGACCGCTTCTCCTTCCGTTTCTCCAACTGCCTCTCCCGCTCCTTCTTCAACGACCCATGTAGAGTGGTGGGAAACACCGGTGCCTTCTCCTGCGGAAGAAACATCGACTCCGGAACCGCTTTTTAACACTTTCGGATTGTAATACAGGAAGACAAGGAGGATTTCTATGATCTGGATTGCCGGCGTCTGTGCCGTTGTTCTTTTCATCTGTATGCCGTTGTATATGCATTATAAACCGCTCCGCTTACACCTTGCCTGTGCCTTTAAATCCACAGGCAGCCTCTGTGCCTTCATACTGGCATTGATCGCCGCCATTAAGCTCGATCCCCGTTGCTTCATCTGTGCAGGAGCGCTGCTTTTGTATGCTGTTGCAGATTATCTCCTGGAATTCAACTTTCTGTTTGGCGCCGGATTTTTCCTGGCCGGCCATATCTGCAATATTGCGTTCTTTATCAACCTTACGAAGATCTCCGTTCTTCATCTGGTCTGCCTGCTCCTCATGGGAGCCTTATTGTTTCTTGTCTTTTACCGCTGGCGAAAACAGATCGGAAAACAGATGCCCATGTTCATCATCTACGGTGTTTCACTTCTGTTCATGTGTGTCAGTGCCCTGGGATGTTTTTCCCTGAACAATCTGGCCGGGATCCTCATCGCTTGTGGAGGAGCATTATTTTATCTCAGTGATTTCCTTCTCTTGCGCCGTACGCTTTTCCCTACGGATTCAGGCATCAGCTGGGGAATCATGACCACCTATTACGGCGCCCTGCTCCTATTCGGTTCCGCCTGCCTGCAGCTGTAAATAACAAAACATGCAAAAAACCGCCTGCATCTGCAGGCGGTCTATTTGGAATCCGGGCGAAGAACCGATGACCGCCGGTGGCGGGAATCTCATCGGTTCTGAGGTCATCCGAAACAAGCGATCTGCCCAGTGGGCAGTCGCGCCGATTGAGGATGCGGACTGCCGGCTAATGAAAAATAACTGCTGCAAACTGCAGCAGTTATATTTGGAATCCGGCGGCGACCTACTCTCCCGGGCCGTTACCAGCCAAGTACCATCGGCACTGAAGGGCTTAACTTCTGTGTTCGGTATGGGAACAGGTGGGACCCCTTCGTCATTACCACCGGAAA
>JAFSOC010000016.1 GCA_017447185.1 Clostridia bacterium
AAGCGCCCGGGGAGGAGGCAGAGACACCGGAACCGGAGAACGCGGAGGAACCGGCTGCGGCAGCGCCGGAGACTCCGAAGGAAGAACCTGCGGCAACGCTGCAGACTCCGGCAGAGGAACCGGTGGAAGTGCCCGGGGAGGAGGCAGAGACACCGGAACCGGAGAACGCGGAGGAACCGGCTGCGGCAGCGCCGGAGACTCCGAAGGAAGAACCTGCGGCAACGCTGCAGACTCCGGCAGAGGAACCGGTGGAAGTGCCCGGGGAGGAGCCGGAGACAACGGAACCGGAAAATCCGGAGGAGCTGGCTGCGGAAGAGCCGGAGACCCCGGCGGAAGAACCTGCGGAAGAATCCGGGAATGAGCCGGAAGAGGAAATGACGGAAGAGACGGCTCCGGATGAGGATCAGGAGCCCCACATCTTTGAAACAGAGGTCACCGGGGAAGACGGGCAGGTTTACCGGATCACGGTAAAAACCGGTCCCTGTTCCGGCATACCCGCGAAGGCGGTACTTTCTGTGCGCCTGATCCGGAAAGGAAGTCCGGAATATGAGGAAATTTTCGACAAAGCAGGGGAAACCCTGCAGGACGGGCAACAAATGGAGGACTTTTTCGCCTTCGATATCTGCCTGGTGGATCCCGGGGATCCGGAGGTACACTATCAGCCGGTGGATGAGTCTCTGGTTTTCGTGTCCATTACAGTGCCGGACCTGAAGACGGCTGAACAGGATTCGGAGATGCAGGTTTTGCATTTTACGGAAAACCGCCCTGAAGAACCTGAAATTCTGCATACGGAAAGTATTCCGGAGGGAGAGGAAACCCAACGGGTTTCCTTCAGCACCGGAAGCTTTTCCACCTTTGTGGTGATGAAAACCACCGCTGCGGAGGGGACCATTACTGTGGCCTGTGAAGGCGTCAGCGGGGACGTGGAATGTACTTTGCTGACTGCCGACATAGAAACCATCGGAACCGCCGGGCAGGAAACCTGGTTTTCCTTTGAGGATGCTCTTACATTCAGCAAAAGGCCGGAGATTCAGGGAACGGTGAACCTGGTGCTCCGAAACGGGAAAACGCTGACCGCTCCGAAAGGAATCAATCTGCTGGATGGCAGTAAACTGGTGATCCGGCAGGAACAGGGAAAAAGCGGCAGTGCGTTACTGAATGCAGTCGTCACGGACACGACGGTGAAAGACTCCGCCGGAATCGGCGGGGACGGGGTCCACCAGAAGGCCGGAAGCCTGGAAATATACGGCGGAACCATCACGGCCCAGGGCGCAAGCTTTGCTGCCGGCATCGGCGGAGGAAACGGGGGATACAGCGGGGCGATTACCATCCACGGCGGGACGGTCAATGCCACCGGCGGTCACAGTGCAGCCGGCATCGGCGGCGGTGAAGCCGGAAGCATGTCCGGAACGCTGACGATCCTTGGCGGTACAGTAAATGCTGCCGGCGGAGATTACGGGGCTGGTATCGGCGGCGGACAGTATTTTTCTGATGACGTTCAGTGCGAGAAAATGGTGGGCGGAAACGGCGGAAATGTCGTTATTTCCGGCGGAAGCGTTACTGCAAAGGGAGGGTTCGGAGCTTCCGGTATCGGCGGCGGAGATGCCGGTTCAGGAGGAACCCTGAGCATAAACGGCGCCGCTGTCGTGGCGGCTTCATGCGGAAATGCGGAAGGAGACGCCGCTGCCGGGCCCGAAGCCATCGGACGGGGAGACTCCACCATCCGGAATTCAGGCAGCGAGATTTCCTCCGGAAAAATCGTTTTTTCCGGCAGCACCAAAGTTTATACGTCCTGTTCAGCCGATCCGGAAAAGGATGAACCGGTTGCGCAGGAACAGCGTACGGAAGCCTGCAGAGCCGGAGAAGTAAAGATCGTGTCTTCCGCGGACGCGGAGGAATACAATATCATTGCACAACTGATTCACAGCGCAGCCGGTACAGAGGAAGATGAAAAGATATCTGTATTCAATGATACGGGCGAAGCCATCTCCGCGGCAGCGGCCGGAACCGTATTTACGGTTCAGGTTACCTGCAGAAAGCAGACGCCGGCAATCTCCTGTCAGACAGCTGCTGTTTATACAGAAAAGGACCGGGAGAAGAATCTGACGCTTTCCGGACCGGAAGAGACCGAAAAGGACGAAATCCGGACTCTGACTTACACAGGCACCATGCCGGAAGCGGAACTGACGATTTCCGCCACGCTGACCCGTAACCAGAAGAATATTACCATTGACAGCTATGATCATACCGTCGGAACCGTCACAGTGAACCCGGAAAAGACAGCGCCCGGAGAACGGCCGATTCTTACCTTTGCGGCCAACGAAGGCTATGAGGAGTACTGGCTGAAAACGCTGAAGGTGACAGGCGTATCCAGCCAGACGGTTTACGCGGAAATCAGGGAAACCGGCATGCCCGAGAATATCACAAACACGGACAGCGACGGGCATAACTGGCAGTTTGTGATGCCGGACGAAGATGTGATTCTTACGGGAATCACCTTTGGAAGAGGCACGCATTATATTGATCGCAGCGGTGTGCGCACGCCCCGGAGGCAATGCTTTGAGGCGACCGGGGACATGACGGAATGGAATGATAGCGGAGCAGAAGACGGCTGGTATGTGGTCCGGGGCGAGGTGACCATGAACGGCACGGTTCACATCTGCCGGGAAGTGAATCTTGTTCTGTGCGACGGCGCGAAGATGATTGCGCCGAAAGGAATTGTTGTGGACGCGGGCATGGGCGGAGCCCTGTACCTCTGGGCACAGGAAAAGGGAACCGGATGCCTGGAAGCCACCGGTGATGAAAAAGCAGCAGGGATCGGCGCCACAAAGAAAATTGAGAGCGGACCGATTCGTATCTTCGGAGGTCAGATCTCCGCATGGGGACAAACGGATGCTGCGGGAATCGGCGGAGCTTATCAGAGCTATGTGAAAGGTGACGGCATTACGATCGGCGTTCCGGCGGGCTATCCGGATACTTTCACAACTGTGAATGCCTGGGGCGGAGAGAACGGCTCCGGCATTGGCGAGGGCAACGCGCATAACGGCGGAGGCGTAACCATTACCGGCGGAACCGTCAATGCCTGGGGCGGAGAGGACGGTGCCGGCATCGGCGCGGGCCAGGATAACGATTTGTTCAGGCCGATTGTGATTACCGGCGGTAACATCCATGCCTACGGCGGAAAGAACGCTGCCGGAATCGGACTGGGGCCCCGGTACGCAGATCACGGCGGAAACATGCGGAACACCATTGAGATCAGCGGAAAGAACACCTATGTGTATGCGGAAGGCGGATCGGAAGACGGTGCCGGCATCGGTACCGGTGAAAGAGGCAACATGGAGGGTACCATCACGATCCGGGAAGCGACGGTGGAAGCGATAGCTCATGAGGGTGCAGCCGGAATCGGCGGCGGTTACAAGGGCAGCACCAATAAAGGAACCATTACCATTGAAAGCGGAAACATCACCGTCCGGGTGACGGATGGAAACGGTGCGGGTATCGGCAGCGGTGAAAAGGACGACTGCGGAACCATCAACATTCAGGGCGGAGTTATTCAGATCTATACCAACGGAAAAGGCGGCAGTCTTGGCGGATCCAAGGGAGAAGGCAACGGCACCCTGACTCTGAATCCCCATACGCTGGTATCTGCCGGATCCGACGGAAACTATGTACCTGCAGGGGACCGGACAGGAACCTGCTGGAGCGGGGATGTCAATTACCTGAAAATTGAACCCTGCACGCACCCGGGCGGAACGATCGCTCCGGTAGATCATGTCAATCATGTTGTTACCTGCCAGTGGTGCGGGTTTAACAATGAGCCGGAAGAGCATTCCTACGGGACCGACCGGAGCCAGGAAAGCTTTTATCGGTGCGCCTGCGGATACAGCCGCAAACGGCTGGTGACGGGAACAGCGGACCGGGAAGGTTTCGGCAGCGTTACGATGGGTCTTTCCCCTGACAGCATGAAGGAAGAAAAACTGGAAACCATTCCCGGAGAAACGGTATATGTCCATCTGGAACCTTCGGCGGGGGCCCGGATTGCCGGGTTCAGCGGAAGCTACTTTGCAGAAGGGGATACGGAACCCCGGGCTTTCGGTGAATTCTCGGCATTTCCGGCGGACACCGGGAAAAACTATCAGTTTGCGATGCCGGATCCGGATGACGACAGACCGGAACTGACGCTGACGATGGAAACCCAGGGCGGTGAAAGCGCCCCGATTCCGGATCTGGATGAATACGGGGTTACCTATCTGTCGGTAAAAACCACAGCGGGAGAAGAATATCTGATTGCCCAGACGGAAGAGGAAGCTGAGCAAAAAGAAAAAGAACCGGGAAACTGGGTTTCTTCTGATGGGGAAATTCTCGACTTTGAAGGCCTTGAACCCGGGAAGACCTATTTGATTTACGGCCGGAACAAAGCTGTCGGGGAGGTTACCGCAGGACCGAAATCCAAGCCTCTCCGGGCTGCAACCGATCAGGAACTGGACAGCCTGCAGCTGTTCCGGAGGGACGATCTGCGCGTCGGAGAAGTGATTACAGCTCTTCCGATTCCATTCCCGGCCGGAAAGCTGACCTTCCAGTGGTACCGGGATGACGAGGCGATCAGCAAATACACGAGCGCGTCCTATGTGCTGACAAATGCGGATATCAATCATACTCTGAAGATTCAGGTGACACAGATCATCGACAAAAAAGGAAACGTGAAAACCGCGGAGCAGACCGTGAAGTTCAGCCCGTCCGGTTCCGTCTGGCTGGTGTACCAGAGGGCAGACGGCAGCTGGGAAAAAGCGGATACGATTCCGGCGGATCAGAAGGCGGAAGGAAAATACACCCTTGACGAGGCAGGGCTGAAGAATCATGTGCCGGAAGGAACCGCAGGAGAAGGGTTCCGGCCGGTGGCCTACAGTTTCGGATACCAGGAAAAGGAAAGCCAGAGAACCGCCATTCCGCAAAACAAGGAAATCCTGATCCCCGAAAGCAACGCACAGCTGTATGTATACTTTGAACGGAAAGTGTACGCGCTGAACTTTTACAGCAGCATGGAGGGGAAGGGAATACCGGAAACCTTCAGCGTCCGGTATGGAGCTCCGCTGAATGAATTCAGCGGGAAAGCGGTTCTGCAATTCGGCAGCAGCTTTGCAGGGTGGAGCCAGAGCCCCAAACCGAAAGACACGGAATACGGCTACGTGACAGTTTCTCCGGGCGGCGGGGGAAAACCGAATTTTGTGCTGTTTGATCTGAACAGTGCCACCATGCCTGCCGCCGGAATGAATCTGTATCCCGTACTGATCAAACCCCGGGTAGAGGTGCGGCTGGATCCCGGCGCTGTGGATGCCAACGGAACCCGGCAGAATATGAACGGGTGGCAGAATCCGGTCGTTTATACGGATCAGACGACGAAAGCCTATCTGGACGGCGGTCAGTATCGCTGCTTCACCATCGTCAGCGGGGATTCCCTGCCGGCGGATACAATGAAACGGATGGCTGAAGTGACGCGGGACGGTTATGAACCGGATGGATGGTATTCCGCCGGCGGCATCCGGTGGAATGAAGATCTGCACGCGCTTCCGGTATTCTGTGATACAACGGTGCCGGAAAAGAGGGAAGGAACTTCCAGTCTTTATTTTACGCTGACGCTGAAGGCGCGCTGGAAACTCCGGAATGCAATACTGCATTACGATGTGCAGGGACAGCCCTGGAACGGAGAGGACCTGAAAGGCATTCGGCCCGGTACAGCAGTGGAGATTTCCAGGGAAACCGTAACGCCTCCGGAGGGAAAGATTTTCCTGGGATGGAAGGATCAGAAAGGGAATTTCCATTCGGGCGGCTCCTCCATTCTCTATGATGATCTGGATCTGGTCAGTACCGTTGGAAACGGAGAGAAACCCAACGTCATTACCCTGGAGGCTGTGTTCTTTGAACATCAGCATATGGTTGCTTTTGATAGCCGGGGAGGCAGCTTTACCGAGCCCGTTCTCCTGAGCGAGGAGGATTATGAGGCCGGGAAGAGAACCGTCAGCCTGGAAGGAAAGACCTCAGAACGAAAAGGCGGAATCTTCAGGGGCTGGGCGCTGTCCCCCGATGCGGATGAAACGGAAACCGTCACGGAGGTTTCCTTCGCAGACGGATCCGCCGTAATATGGGTTTATGCTCTTTGGGAGAACAGAAACTATTCCGTCTACTTCAGCGGAAACGGCGGAACCGTGGACGGAAAGGCCATTCTCCGGCGGCAGTATACCTACGGTGAACAGATCAAAAAAGACGAAACGCCGGTTCCGGTCCGCAAGCACTACACGTTTGCCGGCTGGCAGCCTGAACTTCCGGTCTTCATGCAGGCAAGGACGCTTTTCGTCAGTGCGGCTTGGGAACCTGCGAATCATACCTGGACCTTTGATCCGGCAGACGGATCGGCCGTTCAATCCATTACCGCCCGCTATGGGGAACCGGTACAGCATCCTGCGGATCCGGTTCGGGAAGGCTATGTGTTTATCGGCTGGAAGAGTGAAGGAAAATATGCAGCGGTACCGGACTACATGGATGAGGACCGGAGCTGGACGGCTGGGTGGAATGCGCTGCGCTCCGCACCGGAAGCGCCGGAGATTGTTTATGTGACGGCGACGACCGTGGAGGTGCAGGCCCGCCCCGGCGAAGAATACGCCCTGGTTTACGCAGAGGATGATGCCCTGCCGGAGGAGAAAGACTGGAAATTGCCGGCAGCGGACGGAACCATGGTTTTCTATCCCTGCAAACCTGCCACATCGTATCTCGTTTATGCCCGGTATTCGCAGACGGAAGGCTTCGAGGCTTCCGGTCCCTCCGAAGCGGTGCAGACAACAACAAAGAGGCTTTTTCCGATGCCTCCTCTGGTTATCGCGGGATTCCACACCATCTGGATTGTTCCGTTCGAGGAAGCATATGAACAGATTGTTGAATACAGCATCGACAAAGGAGAAACCTGGTGGAGCGGGCAGGTGATAGCGAACCTGCAGGCGTATACCGTTTACCGGCTGACGGCCCGGTGGAAAGAACTCCCGGACCAGAAGCAATATCCGGAATCTGCGGAAACAGAGGTTGTAATGGACACGGCTGTAACCGCAACAAACATCACCGGCGTACTCCGGATCGGGGAAACCCTGAGGGCTTCCGTTGTACCGATGGTCGCTGAAAGGGTAACCTGGCAATGGTACAGGGAGGGGGATACCCCGGGAGAGAAGATTCCCATTGAAAATGCCACCGAATCCTCCTATACCATTACGGAAGAGGATGCGGGAAAGAGGCTATGGGTTGTGGCTGTCCAGCAGTCCCGGCTTCCGGAACTGGAAGAACCTGTTGAGGTGAGTGCCGGAACAGAGCCGGTTCCCGGACCGGGAACGGTAAGCTTTCGGATCAGCAGCCCCGGCGGAGAGTCGGTACCCGGTATCCAGCTGACCGGGATCGCGGAAGAAATGATTCTGACGGCAGCGGGCGAAGAGGCGAAAACCAGACGGATGAAGGGGGAGGATCTTCTCCTGACCGTTACGGTGAACGATATCAGCGGCAGGATCTCTTCCGAAGAGAAGAATCAGATGATCCGGGCACTGAAAAAAGAGGCCTCGGATGCAGCGGTTATGCAGTACTTTGAACTGTCTGCCGAGCTGAAGATCGGGGAAGATGATCCGATCCCGTTGACGAATCTGCCCGCAAACCGGATTCAGGTGACGCTGACGGTGCCCCGGAAGCATAATGCTTCAGGGCTGAATATCGACAGAACCTTCTACATTGCCGGGCTGCGCAGCGGCAGAGCAGAGATCCTGGCAAAGGGAAAGAACATGACGCTTCAGTTTACGACGGATGATCTGTTCTCCCGCTATGCGCTGGCATGCAACGATGTGATTGTCCCGCCATCGGATCCGGGAGGCGGCGGCGGAAGCGACCCTGCCGAAACAAATCCGGAAGATGTATACCGCTGGCAGGCGGACTTCCGCTTTGAACTGTTCCCGGAGGCAATTCCGGAAACGGACCAGGAACGTGCGGCAGGATACAGGGATCTGATCAACGGCCTGGAACTGCAGGCGGATCTCCTCCGGAACGATACAAATAAAGGACTGGACATTTCCGCTGCCTTCCTGCCGGCCGGCAAACCGGAAGAGGCATTTCTGTTCCGGATCTTCGGAACCCAGGAGCGGCTTTTCATCGAAAGTCCGCTGCCGCAACTCCAGCCCTACGAGCTGACCGGCATGCAGGAGCTGTCCTCTCCGGAAGCGATTGAGAAAGGCCTTCCGTATATTCTGTACGAGGAAAAGGACGGCAGGGGGAGGTTCCTTGTCCAATGGATCCGGGACGGCGTAACGCTGCTGGATCTGGAACTGGAGATCAGCGGGATTCCTGCCTTGTTCCCGGGCGAAACCCAGATGGAAGCGGTCCTCCGCAGCGGCGGGGGAATGCTGCCCCGGATGGAAGGAACGGTCCGGCTGACGATGGATACACAGGGGGAAACAGAACTGATTGTTTTCGTACCGGATGAAGAAGGAAATCCGGAGCCTCTGTTCCGGGCATTCGGCGCTGTGACTGCCGTCCAGGCGGACGGGGAGGCGGACAGCATTCCGGATTTCAACAGCCTGGCAAAGGAAGAAGTTCCCGCCCTGCTGAATACAGAGGGCCGGACACTTCCCGAAGTGCTGAACTTTATGACGCCGGATCTGGCCGAAGAAGTGCTGTTCCTGCTGATGAGCGTATCTGAACAGGGAACCGTGATTCTGACGGAAGACCTGGAAAACCTTGGGATTTTCATCCGCCCGGAAGAACAGTGATCACCGGGCCGGGACCGGAAAGGTCCGGCAGGTTATTCAAATTCAATTGCCGCAGCTGCTTTTTCTGCCAGTCAAAGGAATTCATGCAGCATGACCAGGAATGCGCTGGCCGTGGTGGACGCTGGCAGGCTCGCTCCTGTTATGAAGGAGCCATCGAGCGGGCGCTCGTCGGAGGTTTTCCCAAGAACATGACCCTTAAATATGCCTGCTGATAGGACCGGGAGATTTCTTCCAGACACAAAAGAACGACTAATTTGGAATTGAATTCCAAATTAGTCAGCTAAAATGAACAGCTTATGGATAGTTGAAAGTCGAAAACTCGATTGAAAATGTTAAAAAAGAAAAATGCAGTCTGAGAAAGACTGCATTTTTTACATTTTAGGGGGTCGTGAAAGAGAAAATTGCGTCCATTTTGCGTTCCACAAAACCATGGAGGCCTTGATATCACTAACTTTTCGGGATATCAGATTATTCAAATTCGATCGTGGCCACAGGTTTCTCGCTGACATCCCAGAGGACGCGGTTGACACCGTCGACGGTGGAAATGATCCGGTCGCGGATCCGGCAGATCACGGAGAAAGGAATCTCCGGCACGGTGGCGGTGACGGCATCCACGGTGTTGACGGCGCGGATGATCACGGCCCAGCCCATGTAGCGGACGCCCTTGCCGTCCACATACTTGATGCCGGTGGACTTGAAGTCCGGCACCACGCAGAAGTACTGCCACGGAACCTCGGGCAGGGCGCCGATTTCCTCACGGACGATGGCATCGGCTTCACGCAGCGCTTCCAGCCGGTCGCGGGTGATGGCGCCGACGCAGCGGACACCCAGGCCGGGGCCGGGGAAGGGCTGGCGGTAAACCATACCGTCCGGAAGGCCCAGGGCCTTGCCGACGACGCGGACTTCGTCCTTGTAGAGGAGCTTGACGGGCTCCACCAGCTCGAACTGCAGATCGTCCGGCAGGCCGCCTACATTGTGATGCGCCTTGACGCCGACGCTCTCAGTGATATCAGGATAAATGGTACCCTGGGCCAGGAAGGCGATGTCGTCCTGCTTGCGGGCTTCTTCTTCAAAAACACGGATGAACTCAGCGCCGATGATCTTGCGCTTCTGCTCCGGATCGCTGACACCGGCCAGCTTGTCCAGGAAACGGTCCACGGCATCCACATAAACCAGGTTGGCTTTCATCTGGTTGCGGAAGACTTCGACCACCTGTTCCGGCTCGCCCTTGCGGAGCAGGCCGTGGTTGACGTGCACCGCCACCAGCTGCTGCCCGATGGCCTTGATCAGCAGGGCGGCTACGACAGAACTGTCCACACCGCCGGAGAGGGCTAGGAGAACCTTTTTGCCGCCCACCTGTTCCCGGATGGCGGCTACCTGCTCGTTAATGAACGCTTCAGCCAGCTCGGGGGTGGTAATCCGCTGCATGCTTTCCGGACGCTTGTTGTTATCCATCTCTTTTCCTCCAATCCATCCTCACAAATCAAAATGTGATTCACGAAAGATAATAGGAAAATACAGGGAACCTGTCAATCGAAAAACATGACAGAATTATGAACCCTTTCTTTCGGAAGACCTAATTTTGTCCGGACCGGAAATAAAAGCAGAAAAGGGGATTGACAAGCGGATGCCGACCGGATAAAATAACCCCCGAATAGCTTAACTGTTAACTTAACAATCTAGTTAACAAAGAGCAGGAAACCGGATGCGGTTTTGAGGAAGGCGGGGAGAGCATGAGGACGGATACCTATCCTTTGATCATGAGTCCATATTTCCGGTGCGGGCAGAGCACGCCCTGGGGCGGCTGTGCGCTGAAGGAGAAATACGGCAAGAATACGCCCGACGAGCCCACCGGGGAGAGCCTGGAGATCTCCGCGCTTCCCGGCCGGGAAAGCCATGTGCTGAACGGCGCGTACAGGGGAAAAAGCCTGCGGGAAATCTACACCCTGTGGGGAGACCGGCTCACCGGAAAGCGGGGAAAGGATTTCCCGCTGATGCTCAAGCTCCTGGACGCCCGCCAGAACCTGTCCGTGCAGGTGCACCCGGACGACGCCTACGCGCAGCTGCATGAGGGGAAAACCGGGAAAAGCGAAGCCTGGTACATCCTGGACGCAAAGCCCGGCGCAAAGCTGGTATACGGTGTGGATGTGAAGGACGGGGAGCTGCAGGCCATTGTGGAAGCCGGACAGCTGGAAGAGCACCTGCACTGGGTGGATGCCCACCCGGGCGACGTGTTTTATATTCCAAGCGGAACGGTGCACGCCCTGGGCTCCGGGATCCAGTGCTATGAAATCCAGCAGTCCAGCGATGTCACCTACCGCTTCTGGGACTGGAACCGGGTGGGACAGGACGGAAAACCGCGGGAGCTGCATCTCCGGCAGGCCCTGGATGTATCCAGCCCGGACAGCCTGCCTTCGCCGCGGGAGGAAGAGGAAGTCCCTTTCGAGGGCGGAAAGATGAAGCTGCTGGTCAGCGATCCGCATTTCCGGCTTTACGCGGTGGACCTGGACGGAACATTCTCCCTTCCTACTGGGGAAATGATGTTTATGACACCGACAGTGGGATGCACCCTGCACTGGGGAGAGGAAAGCCAGGAACTGGCACCCTGGCAGAGCGTACTGATTCCGGCGGAAATGGGAAAAGCGGAAATATCCGGCAATGGCAGGGTGCTCCTGTCCTGTGCCTGAATGCAAAGCGGATTGACAATACCGGAATTCGCGGTACAATGCAGTCAGGTTTACAAATAACTTAATAAAGGGGGGTACAACATGATGAAGAATGAAATCCGGCAGCAGCTGGAGCTGAAAATCCTGCCTTTCTGGATGAAACTGAAGGATGAAGCATACGGCGGATTCTACGGATATGTGGATAATGACCTGCAGGTGAACAAAGAGGCTGACAAGGGCTGCATCCTGAACAGCCGGATCCTGTGGACCTTTTCCACATCGGCAAGGGTGCTGGCGCGGGAAGACCTGCGCGCCTGTGCGGATCATGCCTATGCGTTCCTGGGGCGTTTTCTGGATCCGGCAAACGGCGGGGTGTACTGGTCCGTGACCTATGACGGCAAGCCGGCGGATACGACGAAGCATACCTACTGCCAGGCGTTCGCGATTTACGGGCTGGCGGCCTATTACCGGCTGACGGGGAAGCAGGAAGCACTGGACCGGGCCATGGGCCTCTTCCGGATTATTGAAAACCGGTGCAAGGACGCGGGCGGATACCTGGAAGCGCTGAAAGCGGATTTCTCGCCGGAGAGCAATGAAAAGCTGAGCGAGAACGGGATCATGGCCTCCCGCACCATGAATACGCTGCTGCACGTGGTGGAAGCCTATGCGGAGCTTTACCGGGCCTGCCCGGATCCGGCCGTCGCAACGGCCGCCATTGCCGGCCTGAATCAGTTCCCGGAGAAGATTTACAATCCCGGAAAGCGCCGTATGGAAGTGTTCTTTGACGCGGATTTCCGGTCGATCCTGGATATGCAGAGCTACGGTCACGACATCGAAGGCAGCTGGCTGCTGTTTGACGCTGCGGGCGTGTTCCTGCCGGAGGAGAAGCTGGGATCCTGGCGCAGCATGTGCCTGGACCTGCTGGAGAGCTCCACGGAGCGGGGATTTACAGACCGCGGACTGGCCTATGAGATCGTGAACGGCGAGAAAAACACCAACCGGGCCTGGTGGCCCCAGGCGGAAGCTATGCTGGGCTTCGCCTTCGGCTGGAAGGAAACCGGCGATCCTGTCTGGATCGGGCGGATGCAGACCCAGTGGAAGTACATCTGCGAAGTAACGATCGATCCCCGGGAAGGCAGCGAGTGGTTCAACGAGCTCCTGGAGGACGGAACGCTCCTGGAGGAAAAGCCTATTGTTGAAGAGTGGAAGTGTCCATACCACAACGGCCGGATGTGCCTGCAGCTGATCCAGGCGGACCTGCCGGATGAAGTATAAGCAAATCCCCTGATTTGAAACCGGAGAGGTGAAATCATGCCACCAAAGAAACCGACCATGCGGGATATTGCCCGGGAGGTGGGAACCAGCGCGGTGACCGTGTCCAAGGCCATTGCGGGGAAGCCGGGGATGAGCGATGAGCTGCGGGAGATCATCCTGAAGAAAGCTTCAGAGATGGGGTATGAATACCCCCACGGCAGGCTGCAGCCCCGGGAGCACCTGGAGATCGGGATCCTGATCCCGGACCGGTACTTTGAATCGGATTCCTACTATGCGGAGATTTACAAGCGGCTGGTCCGGAAGCTGACGGACCTGGGGCATTTCGGCCTGCTGGAACTGCTGGATGCCCGGGATGAAAAGGAACTGACGCTTCCCTCGCTGCTGACCACGAAGAAGGTGGACGGGCTGATCCTGCTGGGTGAACCTGTGAAAGCGTATTACCGGAAGGCCGCCCAGGCCGGAACGCCTGTCGTTTTCCTGGATTTTTATGATGAACAGGCAAACGCGGATGCCGTGGCGGGAGACAACACCTACGGCACCTACCGGCTGACCAGCCACCTGATCCGGAACGGTCACCGGAAGATCGGATTTGTCGGAAGCATCAAGGCCACCAGCAGCATTATGGACCGGTTCCTCGGCTACTACCGTGCCATGCTGATGAACGACCTTCAGGTGCGGGAAGAATGGATCCTGCCGGACCGGGGAGCGACCGGCGGAATTGTGAAACCGGAGCTGCCGGAGGAGGTGCCGACGGCTTTCGTCTGCAACTGCGATATGACCGCGCGGATGATGATCGACCTGCTGCGGGATAAAGGATACCGGGTGCCGGAAGATATCTCGGTGACCGGTTTCGACGATTATCCCCCGGGCAGTGAGAACGATATTCCCCTGAGCACCTTCCGGATCGATACGGACGGGATGATTGAACTGGCGGTGAAGACGCTGCTGGATCGCTGCGCGGGAGACCGGAAGCCCTTCGGGCGGCTGGTGGTCAGCGGGCAGCCGGTGTACCGGGAATCGGAGATTCCGGTTTGATAATTCATAAATATTTTTGGCTGATGAGGAGGATAAGAATATGGTTAAGATGATCAATGTGGATGCACTTCCGAATATTCCCTGGCAGGACCGGCCTGCGAACCTGAAGACGGAATCCCCGGTCTGGCGGTATTCCGAAAACCCGGTGATGGGCCGGAATCCCACGCCGGAGATCGCCCGGATTTTCAACAGCGCGGTGGTTCCGTGGGAAGACGGATATATTGCGGTGCTCCGCGGGGAGCAGATCAACGGAATTCCCTATGTGTACCTGGGTCATTCGAAGGACGGCATCCACTGGGATGTGGAGCGGGAAAAGGTACCTTTTACCGATGAAAACGGGAATCCGAAAATGCCGCATTACGCCTACGATCCGCGGCTGGTGAAGGTGGAGGATACCTACTACATCATCTGGTGCGGTGATTTTTACGGCGCCTCCATCGGCATGGCGAAGACGAAGGATTTCAAAACCTTCACCCGGATCGAGAACCCTTTCATTCCGTTTAACCGGAACGCAGTGCTGTTCCCCCGGAAGATCAACGGTACCTACCGGCTGCTGAGCCGGCCCTCCGACAGCGGCCATACACCCTTCGGCGATATCTTTATCAGCGAGAGCCCGGACATGACCTTCTGGGGCAAACACCGCCATGTGATGGGCAGCGGCGGGGAATGGTGGGAGAGCGTGAAGATCGGCGCCGGCGCGGCTCCGATTGAGACCAGTGAAGGCTGGCTGATGTTCTACCACGGCGTGGCCACCACCTGCAACGGATTTGTGTATTCCATGGGCGGCGCCATCCTGGATATCAACGAGCCCAGCAAGGTGCTGTACCGCTGCGCGAATCACCTGCTGACGCCGGAAGAGAACTATGAGGTGACCGGCTTTGTGCCGAACGTGATCTTCCCCTGCGCGACGCTGCAGGACGGGGAGACGGGAAGGATTGCGATTTATTACGGTGCGGCGGATACTCACGTGGGACTGGCTTTTACCACGGTGGACAGCGTTGTCAGCTACATCAAGGAGCACAGCGTGCTGCACGGCGGAGACGACGAGGCGGTCCATAACTATTGATTCGGAATTCAAAATGAACAGAACGGGGATACAACGATGCGGGTAAAGAGTTTTGAGACACTGATGGAGGAATATGAGCGGATTCTGGCGCGGCCGAATCCTCCGGACGAACATTTTTACAACGGGCTTTTTACGCGGTACAGGAATCCGGTGCTGACGCGGGAGCATATCCCTCCTTTCTGGATGTATGATGCGAATCCGGCTGCGAATCCCTTCATGATGCAGCGGCTGGGCGTGAACGCCACGCTGAACAGCGGCGCCATCAGGCTGGGAAACAAATACTGTCTGGTGGTACGGGTGGAAGGCATGGACCGGAAGAGCTTCTTCGCTGTGGCGGAGAGCGACTGCCCCACGGAGGGATTCCGGTTCCGGAATTACCCGGTGATCCTGCCGGACACGGAAAAACAGGAAACCAACGTTTACGACATGCGCCTGACGCAGCATGAGGACGGATGGATTTACGGCGTATTCTGCTCCGAAAGCAAGGATGAACAGAGCGCGGACCTGTCCGCGGCAGTGGCCGCAGCCGGCATCGTGCGGACGAAGGATCTGGAGAATTGGGAACGTCTGCCGAACCTGGTGACGCTCCGTTCTCCCCAGCAGCGGAATGTGGCGCTGCATCCGGAATTTGTGGATGGAAAGTACGCCTTCTATACCCGGCCCATGGACGATTTTATTGAAACCGGCAGCGGCGGGGGCATCGGTTTCGGACTGTGCGACGATATTCTGCATCCGGTGATCGGGGAGGAGAAGATTATCTCCCGGCGGAAATACCATACGATCACGGAGGCCAAGAACGGCGAAGGCGCGGTGCCGATCAAAACGGACAAAGGCTGGATTCACCTGGCTCACGGCGTGCGCAATACGGCAGCCGGCCTGCGGTATGTGCTGTACGCGTTTGCCACGGACCTGCAGGATCCGTCGAAGCTGATCGCGGAGCCTTCCGGCATGCTGCTCGGACCGCTGGGACGGGAGAGAACCGGCGACGTCAGCAACGTGGTGTTCACCAACGGCGCCATCGCGGATGACGACGGAAAGGTATATCTGTACTATGCTTCCTCCGATACCCGGATGCACGTGGCGGAAACGGATATCGAACGGCTGAAGGACTATGTGTTCAATACGCCGGAGGATCCGCTGCGCAGTCCTGACTGCGTACGGCAGCGGGCGGAGCTGATCCGCCGCAACCTTGAATTCCTGAACGAAAGAAGGTAAGGATATGCTGCAGCCGGCATCCCTGTTTACAGACGGCGCGGTCCTTTGCAGAGACCGGGAGATCCGGATTTTCGGACGTGCGGAAAGCGGAAAAACCGTGACGGTACAGCTGCGGGACGCGAGGGGAAGCCTGCTGGCAGAGGAAAGCGGAACCTCCCGGAACGGGCGGTTTGAAATCCCGCTGCCGCCCCAGCGCGCGCAGGCGGGATGCACGCTGACCGTCAGCACGGAAGGAGAACGGGTAACGGCGGAGGATGTTGCCGTCGGCGACGTTTACCTTGCCGGCGGGCAGAGCAATATGGAACTGGAGCTGCGCAACAGCGCGGGCGGGGCCGGACAGGTCCGGGACGATCCGCTGCTGCGCTTCTTCAACGTGCCGCGAAAAGCTTTTGTCTGTGAGGAACAGCAGCGGGCGGTCCGGGAAACCCGATGGAATCCGGTAAACCGGGAAACAGCCGGTTACAACAGTGCGGTGGCTTCCATTTTCGGCCAGATCGTGCGGACGAGGCATCCGGAAATCCCGGTGGGCATTATCGGATGCTACTGGGGCGGAACTTCCGTTACCTGCTGGATGGACGACGAAACCCTTGGCTCCCTGAGCGAGGGGATCCGCTACCGTCAGGCATACCAGGCCCTGTGCGGCGGAAAAACAATGGAGCAGTATCTCGCGGAGGAAGCCGCGTTCAACGCATACTGCGAAGACTGGAACACGAAGGCGGACGCTTACCGGGCGGGGCACCCGGACGCGGGCTGGGAGGAAGTCCAGGAAACCGTCGGCCGGTTTGAATGGAATCCGCCGGCCGGGCCGGGATCCCCCTACCGTCCGGCCGGACTTGCGGACAGCATGCTGGCGGAGATCGCGCCGGTTTCGCTGACCGCGGTGCTGTTTTACCAGGGAGAGGAAGACGCGTCGCGGACAGACTGCTATGACGTGCTGATGACCGCGATGATCCGGTATTGGCGGAGCATCTTCCGCAACGCGGAGCTGCCGTTCCTCTTTGTCCAGCTGCCGATGTGGCTGGACAACGGCGCGGAGGATACCTTCCAGTGGCCGAAAACCCGGCTGGCGCAGGCTGCCGTGCGCGACAGCGTGCGGAATACAGGAATGATCTGCCTGCTGGACGAGGGAGAATACGGTAACATTCATCCTGTGAACAAACAGCCCGTTGGAATCCGGCTGGCGGAACTGGCGGAACGGATGATCTACCACGGAACGGGGGAAGTGTCCCCGCACGCCGTGGGACGCTTTGTGCGCGGAAATACCATGATTGTCGTGATGAGCGCGAAGGTGCGGACGAAGGACGGCGAAGCGCCGCGCCTGCTGGAAATCGCCGGAGAAGACGGCAGGTTTGTGCCGGCGGAAGGCGAAGTGGAGGAAGGAGTTCTCCGGATCCGCGCGGAACAGGTGAAACATCCCGCGGCGGTACGGTACGCCTGGTGCGACTGGTCGGACCGGGTGAACCTGACCGGGGAGAACGGACTGCCGCTGGAGCCTTTTGCACTGTAAGAAAACCGACCCATACTGTGGGGGTATATTCACTTGAAAAAACTGAATCTTTGCGGAACATGGACCATGACCGGAGAGGACGGACGCAGCTTTCCGTCGGAAGTTCCGGGCAGCGTGCTGAAGACGCTGCTGGACCGGAAAGCCATACCGGATCCGTTTGACGGAATGAACGAATACGCCGCCTGCGCGGAGACACGGCACAGATGGCATTTTGAGCGTGCCTTCACGGTTTCCGGCGAAGACCTGGAGCACAGCGCCGCAGACCTTGTGTTTGAAGGACTGGATACGCTGGCGGCCGTGGAACTGAACGGACAGACCGCCGCCCGGACGGACAACATGCACCGCACCTGGCGGATTCCGGTGAAGCAGATGCTGCATCCCGGTGAAAACCGGCTCCGCGTCACCTTTGATCCGGCGATGACGTATGTGGAGAAGGCGGCGGAAAAGAACCCGGAAGTATCCTACGACGGCGGCAGCGAACTGAAAGGAACCGGCTTCCTGCGAAAGGCGCACTATATGTTCGGCTGGGACTGGGGCCCGAGGCTCCCGGATGCCGGAATCTGGCGCGGGGTACGGATCGAGTTCTTTGACAGCCGGCTGGAGGAAATCCGGATTCACCAGGACCATAAACCGGACCGGGTCGAACTGGAAATCCGGATCCGTACCGGCGCGGAGCAGGCTGCCGTGGAACTGACGGATCCGGACGGCAAGGCGATCGCGGAAGGGAAAGGAGAAGCGGAAAGCCCGGTCCGCCTGTGCGTAAAAGAGCCGAGGCTGTGGTGGCCGAACGGCCTGGGGGACCAGCCGCTTTACACCCTGAAGATCGAAGCCCGCAGCGGCGGCAGAACCGAAGACGAAAAAACGCTGCGGATCGGACTGCGGACAATGACTGTTTCCCGGAAACCGGACGCATGGGGGGAAAGCTTTGCCCTGTGCTGCAACGGTACGGATTTTTTCGCGATGGGCGGGGATTATATTCCGGAGGATAACCTGCTGACCCGGATGAACCGGGAAAAGACGCGCCGGCTGCTGCAGGACTGCAGGGACTGTCATTTCAACACGGTCCGGGTCTGGGGCGGAGGCATCTATCCGGATGACGATTTCTATGACCTGTGCGACGAGATGGGCCTGGTGGTCTGGCAGGATCTGATGTTCGCCTGCAACACCTACAAGCTGACGGATTCCTTCCGGGAGAGCATCGTGCGGGAAGCGGAGGACAACCTCCGCAGGATCCGGCATCACGCGTCCCTCGGACTGGTCTGCGGGAACAACGAGATGGAAACGGCCTGGCTGGGGTGGGGCGGCGTAATGAACCAGCCGGAAAGCCTGAAACAGGATTATCTGGAGCAGTTTGAACACCTGCTGAAGGATGTCTGTCAGCGGGAGGCGCCGGACAGCTTCTACTGGCCTTCCTCACCGTCCTCCGGCGGCGGGTTTGACGATCCGAACAGCCTGGACCGGGGCGACGTGCACGACTGGTCTGTATGGCACGGACGGAGGCCTTTTTCCGACTTTACGGAACGGTATCCGAGGTTCTGCTCCGAATTCGGGTTTGAATCCTTTCCCTGTATGGATACGCTGCGGACCTTTGTGCATGAGGAAAGGGAAATGAATCCTTTCTCCCGGGTCATGGAGAATCACCAGAAATGCCTGTCCGGGAACGCGACGACGCTGTATTACATCAGCCAGACGCTGCGTTATCCGTTCTCGATGGAGAAACTGGTGCACGCGAGCCAGTGGCTGCAGGCGGAGGCCGTAAAGGCCGGCGTGGAGCACTGGAGAAGAAACCGGGGGCGCTGCATGGGCGCCGTCTACTGGCAGATCAACGACTGCTGGCCGGTGGCAAGCTGGGCCGGAATCGACTCATCCGGAAGGTGGAAAGCGCTGCAGTACCGGGCGCGGCATTTCTTCGCGCCGGTGGCGGTGAGCCTGCGCCGGGAGGAAAAGGGATACAGCGTCCACGTGGTAAACGAACGGCGTGAACCCTTCCGGGGGACGGCAGCGTGCACCGTCCGGGATGAAAAGGGCGGAGCGGTGCGGAAACTGACTCTGGATGTTCGCTGCCCGGCGCTGAGCAGCGTGAACGCCGGGACGGTTCTGCCGGCGGACGGGGAGGAAATGAAAATCGTACAGTGCGTGCTGCGGGATGAGGCGGGCAGCACCGTCAGCGAATGCGAGGAACTGTACACGCTGCCGAAATACTTCCCGTTTGAAAAACCGGAAATCCGTATCACCTGCAGGGGAAACAGCATTACGCTGGAGACGGATACCTTCTGCACCGGGGTGGAACTGCAGGCCGGGGACGCGCGGTTTTCCGACAACTGGGTAACGCTGTATCCCGGCGAGAAAAAGGAACTGACGTCGGACCGCGAACTCCGCGCGGAGGAACTGCGGGTGCTGTGGCTTGAATAATCAGACGGAACGAATAAAAAACAGACAAAAACGTTGACAAGCCGCATGGAAAAGCGTAAACTCCCGTTAAAGGCCTTGAAGGAGAGGGTTACGGAACCTCGGCAATCAGAGACGCGGCGGTTGGTGCGAGCCGCGGGAAGAGTCCGTCAGCTGTCACTCCGGAGCCGGAAGGAAGAAAGCGGAAGCAAGTAGAACCTTCCCGAATCTGCCGCGTAAGGGCAAAGGGCTTCACGGGAGCCTGAAGGGGCGGTGTTTCACCGCAATTTGAGTGGTACCGCGGGTGTGTGTTCATGCTCGTCTCAAAGAATGATCATTTGAGACGGGCATTTTGTTTTATCAGAGGGAAGGAAGTAAGACTATGGCACAGATGACGGGACTGAATTACAAGATTCAGGAGATGGCTCACCGGATTCGGGAACTTCGGGAGATTGAAAACTTCACCATCGCGGAGATGGCGATGAAGACCGGGGTTACGGAGCAGGAGTACATTGACTGCGAAATGGGGCGGAGCGACCTGAACTTCGCTTTCCTTTACCGCTGCGCTTTGGCTTTCGGCGTCGACGTCGGGGATATCATCGAAGGTTCCAGCCCGAACCTGAATTCCTTTACCGTCACCCGGAAGGGCGAAGGCCAGCGGATTGAGGAAGCCCACGATATGGTGTATTTCAACATGGCATCCTCCTTCCGGAACCGGATCGCCGAGCCCCTGTACGTGCAGGCGGCCTACAGCGCGGACGCGGAGAAGGAAGATATCAAGCTGACTACCCATGAGGGCCAGGAATGTGATATCGTCATCGAAGGCCAGCTGAAGGTCCAGGTGGGCGAGCATATCAGCGTGCTGAACCCCGGGGACAGTATCTACTATGATTCCGGTACGCCCCACGGCATGATCGCCGTGGGCGGCAAAGACTGCCTTTTCTACGCGATCGTCCTCAATCCCACCGGTGCCCCGATTCCGGAGCTGACGCCGGAAAAGGTGCTGCCCGGTATGGCACTGCAGGAATTCCCGGCGGAGAACGGCCGGACCCGCGTCTGGCACCGCTATGCGGATGTGGAGAAGGACGAGAACGGCACGCCGGTGAAGATCACCTTCAAGAACACCGAAAAGTTCAACTTCGCCTTTGACGTGATCGACGCGATCGCGGACGAAATCCCGAACAAGCTGGCGATGCTCCACCTGGACAAGGATAAGAACGAGCACCGTTTCACCTTCAACGACCTGAAGCGGGCTTCCAACCGCTGCGCCAACTATTTCAAGTCCCTGGGCATCAAAAAGGGCGACCGGGTCATGCTGGTGCTGAAGCGGCACTACCAGTTCTGGTTCTCCATCCTGGCGCTGGAGAAGATCGGCGCCATCGCGATTCCGGCGGTGGCCCAGCTGCAGGAGCACGACTTTGAATACCGGTTCAACGCCGCCGGCGTGAAGGCCATCATCTGCACCGCGGACGGGGACACCGCCCACCAGGCGGACCTGGCCGCGAAGGATGCGCCGAGCCTGGAACTGAAGCTGATTGTGAACGGAACCCGGGAAGGCTGGCATAACTTCGACGAGGAATACCAGATGTATTCCACCCACTATAACCGCACGGAAGATACGCCCTGCGGCGATGACCTGATGCTGATGTATTTCACCTCCGGCACTACCGGTTATCCGAAGATCGCGGCCCACAGCTACAAGCATCCCCTGGGTCACCTGCATACCGCCAAGTACTGGCACTGCGTCAATCCCAACGGCCTGCACCTGACCATCTCCGATACCGGCTGGGCGAAGGCCGGCTGGGGTAAAATCTACGGCCAGTGGCTGTGCGAAGCGGCCATCTTCGTCTACGACTTTGACCGCTTTGACGCGGCAGACATCCTGCCGCTGTTTGCGAAGTACCATATCACCACCTTCTGCGCACCGCCCACCATGTACCGGATGCTGATCAAGCAGGACCTGAGCAAGTACGACCTGTCCTCCGTGACCCATGCCTCCAGCGCCGGCGAAGCGCTGAACCCGGAAGTTTACCGCCAGATCGAGCTGCAGACCGGCCTGCAGGTCATGGAAGGCTTCGGCCAGACCGAAAGCACCATGATCATCGGCAACCTGGCCGGTGCGGACCACAAGTTGGGTTCCATGGGAAAGGTAGCCCCGATCTACAACGTGGCACTGCTGGATCCGGAAGGCAATCCCGTGCCTGCCGGTACCTCGGGCGAAATCTGCGTGGACATCTCCAGGGGCATCCCGATCGGCCTGTTCCAGATGTATTACAAGGATGAGGAAAAGACCCGGGAAGTCATGCATGACGGCTGGTACCACACCGGCGACCTGGCCTGGTGCGACGAGGACGGGTTCTACTGGTACGTGGGCCGGGCGGACGACGTGATCAAGTCCAGCGGCTACCGGATCGGACCGTTCGAAATCGAGAGCGTGATCATGGAGCTGCCCTACGTGCTGGAATGCGGCATCAGCGCCGCGCCGGACGAGGTGCGCGGCCAGGTGGTCAAGGCCAGCATCGTGCTGACCAAGGGCACGGAACCCACGGATGCGCTGAAAAAGGAAATCCAGGAATATGTCAAGCAGCACACGGCACCCTACAAGTATCCCCGGATCGTTGTTTTCCGGGACGAGCTGCCCAAGACCGTCAGCGGAAAGATCCAGCGGGCGCTGCTGTAAAAAAGTTTTCAAAATCCGAAGGAAAGCAGGAAGGATATTCCTGCTTTCCGCGTTTTATGGGCAGAAAGGGGAGAAAAACCATGAAATTCAAGAGGATTCTTTGCCTGGCGGCTGCGCTTTGCCTCCTGTGGAGCATCGCAATTGCGGACGGCCAGTATAACGGCGGCGCCCTGGTGAATATCTATGAAAAGGCCGTGATGCCTTACAACTGGACGACCCAGGAACCGAAGGAAACTGCGAACGTCAAATACCTGCTGGACGGAAACCGGAGCACGGGCTTCCGCCATGTGTGCTGGGATGCGCTGGCGAAGGACGAGATTCCGGAGATCACCTACTATTTCTCCGGCTCCACCATCAAGGACATCTGGATCCGGAACGGCTGGGAATCCTCCCGGTATCCCTACACGGCGCACGCGCGCATTTCCGTCATCCGGGTGGTGGTCTGGGTGGGAGAGCAGTCCTACGGCTCCTACCGGTATGACCTGGAGGATACCAACGATCCCTATGTCTATACCCCGGACATGTACGACGGATACCAGCGCCTGTCCCTGCCGAAGAAGTTCGAGAACGTGACGCAGGTGGATATCTACATTAAAGGCTGGGCCTACACCGGCGATACCTATCCCTATGTCTCCTATATGTCCGACATGATCTTCCTGCCGGATACGCTGAGCAACCTGTACGGCAACTGGATCTTCGACGGCGGAACGCCCTACGTGCCCACCCCCACGGCCACCCCGATGCCCACCTGGGCACCGTATCCCACCTGGGCGCCGGCTCCCACCGCCACCCCGCAGCCGGTGATCACGGAAGCGCCCTATAACGGGCTGTATGTGACCACCAACCAGCGTCTGGCCACCCGCTCCGGCCCCGGAACCACCTACACGGAATCCGGATCCTATTACCAGGCGGGCACCCGGGTCAAGGCCCTTACCGCCGCCTATGACGACCGGAACGGTATCTGGTGGATCCAGGTGGAGCTGAGCTACGCCGGAGAACTCCGCAGGGTCTATACGGGCGTCAAACGGCTGAATATGCAGGCGGGGGATGTGCCCGTGGAGGAGGTGCAGACCAGCGCGGTGCTGACCCGTTCGGTCTACGCCTACTGGGGCCCGGGATACGGCTACGCCATGTACAAGAACGCGATTTCCGCCGGTACGTCCGGAACGGTTTATGCCTGGGAAAACGCGTACGCCCAGTTTGAATACTATGACACCGAAGCGGGACATACCCGCCGGGTATGGGTTCCGTCGGGGGCCCTGGAGGCCGGGAACGGCTGACAGGCGTTTTCGGGAACGGAAAGGGAATGGCTTTGAAAGAAGCCGTTCTTTTTTTACAAAGTTTAAACTATTCTTAACAATTTTATGAATAAATGGGGTGGCAGTACATAAAAAAATGTGATATGATATTTGTACGTATGAGTTGCACATAAAAAATCGGAATAGGTTTGACTGGGGGAAGTCTGCGCTCTCATCCGGTTTAATGATGCGCATAAGCGCGAAATGAAAGGCAAGTTACAGTGAGTACGAAAGCACAGAAAGCAAAAGAACAGGAAGTTGGCCGCCTGCGGATCGTGTCCCTGGGCGGTGTGGACGAAATCGGAAAGAACATGTATGTGTTCGAGTACGGGGAGGATATTGTTGTCGTCGACTGCGGCAGCGTGTTCCCGAAGGAAGACATGCTGGGTGTGGACCTGGTGATCCCGGATATCAGCTACCTGCTGGCAAAGCAGGATCACATCCGGGGCTACCTGTTTACCCACGGCCATGAAGACCATATCGGCGCGACACCCTATATCCTGAAACAGGCGCCGGCCCATATCTACGGGACCAAGCTGACCCTGGCCCTGGTGGACCTGAAGCTGAAGGAATACCGCGTGGACGGGATTCCGATGCATGTGGTGGAGCCGCGGGATACGGTGCAGCTGGGCTGTTTCACCTGCCAGTTTATTCATGTGAGCCACTCCATCGCGGGCGCCTGCGCCATCGCGATTACCTGTCCTGCGGGTACCGTCATCTGCAGCGGCGACTTTAAGGTGGACTATACCCCTATCGACGGGCAGGTGACAGACCTGCAGACCTTCGCCGAATACGGGGAGCGGGGCGTGCTGGCCCTCCTGTGCGAATCCACCAACGTGGAGCGCCCGGGATATACCATGAGCGAACTGAAGGTCGGCGAGACCTTTGAGAAGATGTTCGGCCAGGCGGAAGGCCGCGTGATCGTGGCCATGTTCGCCAGCAATATTCACCGGATGCAGATGATCATCGACAGCGCCATCCGTTACGGGCGGCGGGTATGCTTTATCGGTCGCAGCATGGTGAACGTCAGCCGTGTGGCCATGAGTATCGGTGAACTGCAGATTCCCGAAGGCTGGCTGATTGACATGGACGTGCTGGACCAGTATCCGGACAATGAGATCCTGGTCATGACCACCGGCAGCCAGGGCGAGCCCATGGCGGGCCTGACCCGGATGGCCTACGCGGAACACCGGAAGCTGCAGATCCGCCAGAGCGACATGGTCATAATCTCCGCCACGCCGATTCCCGGCAACGAGAAATTCATCTCCCGCGTGATCAACCAGCTGTACCGGCTGGGCGCGCAGGTGGTATACAGCGCCATGGCCGAAGTGCACGTTTCCGGCCATGCCTGCCAGGAAGAACTGAAACTGATCCATTCCCTGATCCGGCCGAAGTACTTCATTCCGGTGCACGGCGAATACCGGATGATGTGGCAGCACGCGATCCTGGCGGAATCCATGGGTATTCCCAGCCAGAATATCGTGATTCCCGAGCTGGGCCAGGTGATCGAGATGAACCAGGACACCCTGGCCCTGGGCGAACAGGTGCCCGTGGGCGGCGTGCTGGTGGACGGCCTGGGCGTGGGCGACGTGGGCAACATCGTGCTGCGTGACCGGAAGCACCTGAGCCAGGACGGCCTGCTGATCGTGGCCATGGCGGTGAACCGGGACGAGGAGAAACTGGTCAGCGGTCCGGATATCGTGAGCCGCGGCTTCATCTACGTGAAGGATAACGAGGACATCATCGATGAGACCCTGAACCTGGTGCGCGAGATCCTGGCGAACAACAGCCTGGCCGGCGACAACTGGCCGGACCTCAAGAACATCATCAAGGATGAAGTGCATCAGTTCGTTTTCGAGAAGATCAAGCGGAACCCGATGATCCTGCCGATCATCCTGGACGTCTGAGTCAACGTTGCGCGGAAAGCGCTGAATCTGCTATAATACGGGTCGGAAGGGGAAGGAATGATCCCTTCTGACCGTTTTTTTATTGTAAGGAGGCGGAACGCGTGGATTATTCATCGACGTACAGGCTCGCGCAGGATATCCGCGAGAGCGAGGAGTACAAAACCTATCATGAGCTGAAGGACTCCGTGATGGGGGATGAAACGACGGCCGCACTGATCAAGGAATACCGGAAACTGCAGATGACGATCCAGATGGCCGCTGTCAGCGGACAGGCCGCGGATACGGAGGATATGCAGCGCTTCTCCGGCATTTCCACGCTGCTGTTTTCCAAGCAGGAGGTCAGCAATTTCCTGCTGGCCGAGATGCGGCTGCAGCAGATGATGGCTGATATTTTCAAGATCGTGACGGAAGCCGCCGATGTGGATATCTCCATTCCCGGATTAGAGGGGTAAGCATTGAAGGATACGAAGGAATACACGTATCGGAGCATACGTGACGAGCGCCAGTACAGCTTTTCCTGGTACAACGGCCTGTGGAAGGTCCTGCGGCCGGTGCTGGTGACAGTTACGGTGCTGGTACTGGTGACGGGAATCTGCATGACCGTATGGAACAAGCTGTACGGTGAGTTTGCTGCGCCCGTGGACACGAATAACGGTACGGAGTATGTCTTCGAGATTACTTCCGGCCAGAGCCTGAACCGGGTTTCGGCCAACCTGGAGGACGCGGGGCTGATCCGCAACAAAACCATTTTCAAATATTACTGCGACTTTGCCGGCATGGGCCAGAAGATCCAGGTCGGCACCTATACGCTGCGCAAGGATATGACCATCCAGGAGATTGCGGAGCAACTGACCGCCGGCGACGGCAACCCGCTGGTGCGGAACCTGACGCTGATCCCCGGCGAGACCGTGGAGGATTTTGCGGCCAAGCTGGTGAAAAACGGCGTGTTCGAAAACGCGGACTATTTCCTGGAGCTGTGCCGGACCGGTACGGCATTCAAGGATTATTACTATATCGCGGACGTGCTTTCCGGCGGGAATGCGGCGGCCCGCAAATATGTGCTGGAAGGTTACCTGGCGCCGAACACCTATGAGGTCTATACCAACGCGACGGAGGAGGAAATCATCCGGAAGCTGCTGAGCCAGACGGAAGCCGCCTTCCCGGAGGATTACCAGGACCAGGCGGAAGCCCTGGGCATGAGCATGGATGAAATCCTGACCCTGGCCAGCCTGATCGAGAAGGAAGCCAAGGAATCGGACTTTGCCCGGGTCAGCGCGGTGTTCCACAACCGCCTGAAGGCCGGCATGAAGCTGGAGAGCGACGTAACGATCCATTACATCACCGGCATCCGCAGGATGGCGCTGACGGAATCGGACCTGAAGCAGAACAGTCCCTACAATACCTACCAGAACCGGGGACTTCCGCCGGGGCCGATCTGCAATCCTTCCCCCAAGGCGATCCGGGCGGCCCTCTATCCGGACGAAACCCTGACAGCCGGGAAGTACCTGTACTTCTGCGCCAAGGAGCCGGAAAGCGGGGAACTCTACTTCTCCCGGACACTGGAAGAGCATGAGCGCGCTGTGGCGGTCTATTCGCCGCTGTGGCAGAAGTACGATCAGACCAGGGGATTGGAATGATGAAGATACCGGAGCTGCTGTGCCCGGCCGGAAGCCGCGAATCGCTGGAGGCGGCGCTGCATTTCGGCGCGGATGCTGTATACGGCGGAATGAAACAGTACGGGCTGCGGGCGTATGCCGGCACCTTTGACGGAGACGGGCTGCGGGACGCAGTCCGCCTTGCGCATGACGCGAATGCCCGGTTTTATGTAACCATGAACATCTATCCCTTTGACGACGAGCTGGAGGGATTCCTGGAAGCCGCCCGGAATGCGGAAGCGGCCGGGGTGGACGCGGTGATCGTCAGCGATCCCGGGGCCATCCGCCTGCTGCGCAGGGAGGTGCCGGGGCTGCCGGTGCACGTCAGCACCCAGGCAAACACCGTGAATACGCCGGCGGTTGAAATGTACCGGGAAATGGGCTGCGAGCGGGTGATCCTGGCCCGGGAAGTCAGCCTGGAACGGATCCGGAAGATGAAGCAGGCGCTGGGGGACAGCATCCAGCTGGAAACCTTTGTGCACGGCGCCAGCTGCATGGCCTACTCCGGCCGGTGCATGCTGTCCGCCTACCTGACGGGGCGGAGCGGCAACCGGGGAGAATGCGCCCAGCCCTGCCGGTGGCAGTACGCGGTTATGGAGGAGAAACGGCCCGGGGAATATTTCCCGGTGGCGGAGGACGAGCGGGGAACCTACCTGTTTTCCGCCCGGGACCTGTGCCTGATGCCAATCCTGCCGGACCTGTGCGCGGCCGGCGTATCCAGCCTGAAGATCGAAGGCCGGATGAAGACGGAATATTATGTGGCGGTGGTGACCGGCGCGTACCGGCGGGCGCTGGACCTGCTCACGGAAAGCCGGGAGGCCTTTGACCGGGAGCTGCCGGAGCTGATGCAGGAATTGCAGTGTGCCAGCCACCGGGACAGCGATACGGGATTCCTCCTGGGGAATCCGGAAACGCCCGGGGAGGCGGAGGGCTTCCACCAGGAGCGGGAATACACCGCACGGGTGCTGGGAAAGGACGAAGCCACCGGGAAAACGCGGCTGCTGCTGAAGAACCGCTTTTTCGCCGGGGAAACGCTGGAGCTCATGACGCCGGAAGGCGTGCGGCCGGTGACGGCCTCCCGGCTGATCCGGGAGAAGACCGGCGAGGAACTGGATACGCTGGGTATCGCAGGGGAAACGATCCTGATGGATCTGCCTGCCTGCAGCGCGGGGGATATCCTGCGCGGACCGGTGCGGAACCACCGGAAATAAGGAACAGGGGAAGAACATGGCCAGACTGAAGAGATACGAGCTGTATGAAGGGGACGGGGAGATCATTCCCGAAGAGTACACGCCCCCGGAAGAGCGGGAAAAGAAGGAGCCGGAGAGGAAGCCTGTGCGGAATCCGGCCCAGCAGCCGCGGAACCGCTATTTCGCCCGGAATGAAGACGACGGGCTGGGCACGGTTTCGCCGCTGTTTGACGATTTTGACCGCTTCAACAACCAGCGCGATCCGGATGAACGGAAAATGGTAAAAAAGAAGCCGCCGAAGCACTACAACGGCGGTTGGATCGCGACGATTGTGGTCTGCCTGGTGCTCCTGGTGGGCCTGGCGGTGCTGATGGTTCCCCAGCTGACCGGTGTCCGCTACAAGTTCCTGCCGAATATCGGCTTCATGAACGGAACGATCATTTCCCTGGACGCGAAGCGGGAAGAGATCCACGACAAATGCCGGGACGAGATCTACACGGACCGGATTTACCAGGGCATCTATATCGACAATATCCACGTGGGCGGCATGACCCGGGACCAGGCCGTCCGGACCCTGGAGGAAGCCAACGGGGCGGTGGACGCCTCCTTTGACCTGGTGGTTTCCATCGGCAACGAAAGCTGGCATGTGAACAGCGAACGGGTGCCTATCTCCCGGAATACCCGGGAAGTGGTGGACAAGGCCTGGGCCTTCGGCCGGAGCAATTCCTCCGCCAACCGGGGCAGCGGCCGGACGCCCTTTGAGGAGCGAGTGAGTAATGCGACGGATCTGCGCGCCTACCCGCAGACCTATGTGACGAAACAGGATTACGACCACCAGGCCCTGCGAAACCTGACGGACGGCATCGTGAACTATGTGGATCGGGAGCCGGTGAACAGCCAGGTGGAAAGCTTCAACTTCTCCACAAAGACCTTCACCTTCACGGAGGACCGCCCCGGGGCCAAGGTGGACCCGGAAGACCTGTATACCCGGCTGACAACGCTCCTGGACAGCGGCGTGACCAATACCACGGTGCGGGTGGTGCCGCAGCGGATTGAGGCGGAGAAGACGAAAGCGGAGCTGATGAACCAGTTTGGCCTGATTTCCGCCTATACCACGAATACCACCAACAACAAGAACCGGAACACCAATATCCAGCTGAGCGCCGCGGCCATCAACGGCATCACGGTGCTGCCGGGGGAGATCTTCTCCTTCAACGGGGCCACCGGCGAACGGACGGCTGAAAAGGGCTACAAGGAAGCCGCGGCCATCTCCGGCGGACAGAGCAAGGACGAGATCGGCGGCGGCGTCTGCCAGACCAGCTCCACCCTGTTCAACGCGGTGGCGCGGGCGGACCTGGAGATTATCGAGCGCAATCCCCATGCCTGGCCGTCGAACTATGTGGAGAAGGGCTTTGACGCCACGGTGAACTGGCCGGGGCTGGACTTCAAATTCCGGAACAACACGGAGTGGCCGATCTTCATCATCGCCGGATACAGCAAGCAGAAGGTGACCGTGAATATCTACGGTATGAGCCTGGGGGCCGGCGTAAAGATTGACCTGGAAAGCGACGTGGTCCGCACCATCGACCAGCCGGAAGGCATCAATTATGTGCTCAATACGAACCTGGCGCCGGGGGAGAGCAAGAAGACCATTACCGGGCGCAAGGGATACGAGGTGCAGACCTGGAAGGTCTGGTATCAGGGGAACAAGGAGATCAAACGGGAGATCCTGTTCAAGACCACTTACAAGGCTTATCAGGAGACGGTGGAGTACAATAACTGAAAAAAGGCACCCGAGGGTGCCTTTTTCAGTTATTTCTTTTTCTGCACTTCTTCTATCAATTCGAGAACCCGATTTGTTCCGTCGGCGGGCGGGGCATTCCGCAGGGCTTCTTTGAGGATATCACGGTCGGACCAGGTCTTTTGGATGGCTTCCGTGAGGGTTTCCTCGGTCATGTTTTCCTGCAGGAGGACCCGGCAGAGGCCGCGCTTTTCCAGGCTTTGGGCGTTGAGGATCTGGTCGCCCCGGCTGGCGCCCTTCGGATAGGGAATCAGCAGCATCGGCCGGCCGAGGGCCTGGAATTCACACAGGGCGTTGGCGCCGGCGCGGCTGAGTACCAGGTCGGTGCAGGCCAGCACATCCGACAGATCCGCATCCAGGAATTCGATCTGGCGGTAGCCGGGCGTCCCTTCCAGCGCAGCGTCCAGGTTGCCCTTGCCGCAGATGTGTGCCACGTCAAAGTCTTTGGTCAGGGCGGGGAGACACTTGCGCAGGCAGGCGTTCACGCTCTGGGCGCCGGAGGAGCCGCCCATCATGAGCAGCACCGGCTTGCTTCCGTCAAAGCCCAGCAGGGACAGGCCCTTTTCCCGGGAACCGGTGAAAAGCTCCGGCCGCAGGGGCGTCCCGGTCATTTCCGCTTTCTTTCCCAGCGCTTCGGCGCATTCGGGGAAGGTGGTGGCAAAGCGCTTCGCAAAGGGCTTGCACAGCTTGTTGGCCAGGCCGGGGGTCAGGTCGCTTTCATGGCAGAGGACGGGAATCCGGTGCAGCCAGGCACCGCAGACCACGGGCACCGCTACGAAGCCGCCCTTGGAGAAGACCACATCCGGCTTCAGCTTGCCCATCAGGTGGGCGGACTGGAAGGCACCGGCCACGACCCGGAAGGGGTCGGTGAAATTCTGCCAGGAGAAATAGCGGCGCAGCTTGCCGCTTTTGACCGCGTGATAGGTGATGCCGGGCACGGAACGCATTTTCGGGGCTTCCATGCCGTTTTCCGTGCCGATATAGTGAATGTCGTATCCTTTTTCCTGCAGGCGGGGAATCAGCGCCAGATGGGGCGTTACATGGCCCAGGGTGCCGCCGCCGGTGAGTACGATCCGTTTCAACAATGCCACTTCCTTTATGCTCCGCTTCCGGATGCGCAATATGATTAAATTCTCCGGATGGCAGGCCGATTCCTTGTCAAGGTTTCCGGAATATGGTATAATCCCTCCTGCGCGCCGGAGTGGCGGAATGGCAGACGCGGCGGATTCAAAATCCGTTGCCCTTAAAAGCGTGCGGGTTCAAGTCCCACCTCCGGCACGAAAAAAGACCTGAATGATCAGGTCTTTTTTCATTTCGGTTTATTTGCTGCGGTGGAAGAGCAGGCGCTCGTAGCGCTCCACGTTGGCCCGGCGGACCATAACTTCCAGTTCTTCGTCGCCCATGACGGTGTTGCGGCCTTCGGCGTACAGCGCATCCACCCAGGTGCGGATTTCCAGCACCAGGGGATCGCCCTTTTCGATCATATCGTCGCCGGTGAGGCGGAAGTAGGAATTGATCCAGTGGGCGATGGAGGCGGTGCCGCCGCGGCTGTCCACGGCCACGGAGGCCGGACGGTTCAGGATCTTCGCGGTATCGAAGATGTTGTAGATCTCCTCGTCCTTCAGCATGCCGTCGGCATGGATGCCGGCGCGGGTCACGTTGAAGTGGCGGCCGACGAAGGGCTGGCGGGGGCTGATTTCAATGCCGATTTCCCGCTCCATGAAGTCCGCGATCTCGGTGATGGCGGTCAGGTCCATGCCATTGGTCTCGCCGCGGAGGGATTCGTATTCGATGGCCATGGCTTCCAGCGGGCAGTTGCCGGTGCGCTCGCCGATACCCAGCAGGCTGCAGTTGATGCTGGAGCAGCCGTAGAGCCAGGCGGTGGCGGCGTTGGAAACCACCTTGTAGAAGTCGTTATGGCCATGCCACTCCAGCAGGGAGGAGGGCACATCCGCGTAATGCCGCAGGCCGTAGATGATGCCGGGGACGCTGCGGGGCAGGGCCGCGCCGGGATAGCTGACGCCGTAGCCCATGGTGTCGCAGGCACGGATCTTGATGGGGGTACCGCTTTCCTTGAAGAGCTTCATAAGCTCGGTGGCAAAGGGAACCACGAAACCGTAGAAATCCGCCCGGGTGATATCCTCAAAGTGGCAGCGGGGACGGATGCCGTAGCTCAGTGCGGTCTTCACGATGCCCAGGTACTTGTCCATTGCCTGCGCGCGGGTCAGGTGCATCTTGTTGAAAATATGGTAGTCGCTGCAGGAAACCAGGATGCCGGTCTCCCGGACGCCCGCCTGCTTTACCAGCTCAAAATCCTTCTCGTTGGCCCGGATCCAGGTGGTGATTTCCGGATAGTGGAGCCCCGCGTCCTGGCAGAGGTGGAGGGCCTTCTGGTCGTTGGCGGTGTAGAGGAAGAACTCGCTCTGGCGGATCATGCCGTTGGGGCCGCCCAGGCGGGCCATCAGCTTATAGAGATGCAGGATCTGTTCGGGCGTAAACGGGCTTACAGACTGCTGCCCGTCCCGGAACGTGGTATCAGTCATCCAGATCTGGTCAGGCATCTGCATGGGCACGTGACGCATGTTAAACGCGACCTTCGGCACATGGGAGTAGTCATAGATCTCCCGGTAGAGGTTCGGTTCCTCCACATCCTGCAGGGTGTATTGGTATTTGGCCTGCATCAGCAGGTTGGTTGTCTTGTCAAAACTCAGCATGAATCCGGCTCCTTTGCCATTCGTTGATGGTGATTATTTCAGTTCATTGATGAAGTCTTCGATCCGGGAGAGGCCTTCCTCGATCTTATCGGTGGAAATTGCATAGGAGAGGCGGCAGAATCCTTCCGCTTCGAAGGCGATGCCGGGCACCACGGCCACATGCTTTTCCGCCAGGAGCAGCTCCGCGAAGTCCATGGAATCCTCCAGCACGCGGCCGTTGTAGCTGCGGCCCAGGAGGGAGCGGATGTTCATCATCACATAGAAGGCGCCTTCCGGCTTCAGGCAGCTGATGCCGTTAATGCTGTTGATCTTCTCCACCATCACGTCGCGGCGGATCTGGAACTGTTCGCGCATTTCCTCCACGCAGCTCTGGTCGCTGTCGAGGGCGACGGCCGCCGCGTGCTGGGCCATGGCGTTGGCGTTGCTGGTGGCCTGGGACTGGAAAGCGCTCATGGCGGCGATTTCCTGCCGCGGGGCGGCACAGTAGCCGATGCGCCAGCCGGTCATGGCGTAGGCCTTGCTGACGCCGTTGACGATGAAGGTCTGGGCTTTGATCTGCTCACCCAGCTGGGCAATGGAGAGATGCTGCCGTCCGTCGTAGAGAAGTTTTTCGTAAATCTCATCGGATACGATATAGAAGGGGTGGGTGACGGCCAGGTTGCCCACGAACTGCAGCTGCTCCCTGGACCAGACCGAACCGTTGGGGTTGGAGGGGGAGGTGATGATGATCGCCTTGGTGCGCCGGGTGACCCGGGAAGCGATATCCCGGTTGCTGGGGATGAACCGGTTCTCCTCATTGGTGGGGACGAAGATCGGTACGCCGCCGGCCATGCGGACCATTTCGGGATAGGAGACCCAGCAGGGCGTCGGGATCAGGACCTCATCGCCCGGATCCAGGATGGTCTGGAAAATGGTAAAGAGGGAATGCTTGGCGCCGTTGGAAACCAGGATTTCCTGCGGCGAATAGGTCAGGCCGTGATCCCGCTCCATCTTGCGGGTGATGGCCATCCGAAGCTCCATGGTTCCGGGAACGGGGGTGTACCGCGTCATGCCCATGTCCAGCGCTTCCTTCGCGGCGGCACAGATGTGCGGCGGGGTGGGGAAGTCCGGTTCGCCGGCGCCGAAACCGATGACGTTCAGGCCGGAGGCAGCCATTTCCTTGGCGCGGGTATCAATCTGCAGCGTCAGGGAAGGGGCGATGTTCAGACAGCGGTGGGAAATCGACAGAGCCATGGGAAAAACCCTCCATTCATATGCGAATGTCCGTATTATAACGGGGGCAGGGGGAAAAGGCAAGGAGAAAACGAAAATAGTGCATTTTTTGAATGAATAAAATGCACTATTTTCCCAATTGGCCGTTATATGCAGGTCAAAAATGCAATAAGTGAATAAAAACTTGCAAAATCACATTTCTTCCGGTACCTGCTGCGCCGGCGCGAGGCGGAGGGCCTCATAGAAGACGGCCTGCGTCGCCAGCATATATACGCTCAGGAACAGGCCGCCCAGCATCTGGATCACCAGGGCGACGACGGTCCCGACCATGCCCTCCAGCATGGCGGAGGCAAAGGAGATCAGCAGGAACAGCAGCACAAAGCTGAGCAGCAGGGTCATCAGCACCATCCGGCGGCCCTTCATCATTTCCCGGCTGCGGCGTGCGCAGGAGAGCACCCGCTCTCCGGGCTCATCCGCCAGGATGAAATCTGCCTGGGCGTAATACAGGTAACCCATGATGCCGAGCACCATCATGACCATCATACCGAAATACATCAGGTTCATGCTCCAGGCAGCTGCGCCGGCCAGCTCTGCGCCCGTCTTGCCCCTGGCGTTCAGGGTGGGAATCAGCGACAGCAGGGAAACCGCCAGGCCGGGCAGCGTCCACAGGAAGATCTTCCATACGAGGAACAGCCGCAGCCCGATGCCCTTATGCAGGATCTTCAGGCGGCTGAAGACGGCGGAAACCGGCTCCTCCTGTCCGCGGATCCGGTCCAGCATCCAGTGGTTCATGCCCATGGAAAGCGCCGGCGTGACCAGCCAGACCAACACCGTGAGACCGGTGATGACCAGAATCCCGGTTTCCGAGAACAGCTTCATGATGTCGTCCTGCAGCGAATTCATGGCAATCTGGCTGGAATAGGCGCGGATCATGAGCTCCTGGGCCCGGGCCAGCGGGTCGTTATGGGTGAAGGCGGCCACGCCCTGCACCAGCAGGGAAGGCAGGTTCACGATCAGAGCGATCAGCAGCGCGGTCTGCCAGTGCTGTTTAAGCGCTGCGCGGGCTTTGGCCTTGAAGGCGGCGGAAAAAAACATGTTGCAGTCTCCTTCATACAAAAAAGGGGGACGCCGCGCGCGGCATCCCTCCCGGAAGTACAGGTCAGTTCTTCAGGGCGCCCAGGTCTTCCTTGATCCCGGCATCCTTGATCCACTGCTCGAGGACTTCGGTATACACGGTATCCTGCTTGGTGCTCAGCACGCCGCTCTTCACGGTTTCCTTGACGGATTCGTAATCCGCGGGGCCTTCGGTTTCGTCGCTGACGTACTTGATGATGTAGTAGCCGTAGGCTTCACCCTTCACCTTGCCGGAAACGTCGCCCACGGACTTGAGGGCCATGGCGGCATCCACAAAGGCGGAGTCGAAAGAGGCCAGGCCTTCGCAGATGGCGTAGCCCTTCTCCGCGTTCGGGGCACCGGCCTGCAGGCCGGTATCCTCGTTCTTTTCTTCCATGAGCTTGTCCCAGCTGTCGGGATTTTCGGCCAGGGCGGCCAGGATGGCGTCGGCATCTTCGTCCAGGTTGGCGAAGCCGGTGTTCCGGGCTTCTTCCAGTGCCTTTTTGGCGGCTTCGAGATCCGCGTTCGCGGCATCCAGGTCCGCCTGGGCGGTGGCCTTCTCCTCTTCGGAGGCGTCCGCGTTGTCCAGGATCTTCTGGGCATCGGAAATCTTTTTGTTGATTTCGGTCACCTTGGACTGGGCTTCGTCAATCGCGGTCTGGTCGTCCGCCTTGTACTTGAGCAGGATCTGCTTCACGCGGCGGATGCCGGCGGGGGTGTAGTACAGGGTGGTGGCGGAGGTGCTGTTGCTCGCGGAAACCCAGGAAGAGGGGTTTTCCTTGTACTTTTCCTCATCGGCGGCCACCTTGGCGTCGTATTCGGCCTTGATTTCGTCTTCCGAAACGGTAACGTCCTTCACGGCGTATTCTTTCACCTTTTTGTCCACAAGGGTGTCCCGGGCGGCTTTTTCATAACTCTCGTAGGAGACACCCAGAGCGTCCAGTCCCTTCTGAACGGCGGCATCCAGCTCTTCGCCTTCCAGGTTCCGCTCGTCTTCGCTCAGCATGTAGAGCTTCACATAGGTTTTGGCGTATTCGTAGCTGTCGTCCGCGTTTTTCTTCGCTTCGGCGAGATCTTCCTCGGTCAGCTGGTCGAGGCCCAGCTCCGCAGCCTTGGCACGGATGGTCATATCCTGCTTCAGGTTCTTGATCGCGGTTTCCTGCGCGGAAGCGATCACGGAAGCGTTGGTGATATCCAGCTCGGTGCCGTAGGTGTTGTAGGTGCTCTGGTACATCTGGTACAGCACGTCATCCACGTAGGTCTGCACCTGCGCCTTGGTATATTCTTTGTCGCCCAGCTTCAGGATCACGGTTGCCGCGTCCACCGCCGCATCCTTCTTGATGAGGGCGCAGGAGGACAGCAGCAGGGTCATCACCAGCAGCATGGCGAGTAAAGCTTTCTTCTTCATGGGAATCTCTCCGTTCGTAAAGTATTGGAACACTTTTGCCATTATATCAAACACGCGGGGGAAGGGCAAGGGAAAATCAGCCCGTCAGTCCTGCGCGAGATAATCGTAATACTCCTGGCGGGCTTCATTCATGTCCGCCTCGTGATCCCCGCCGGGGGCGTATACCGCGTTGATGGCGGCGATTTCCGCTTCCCGGAGCGGGGGCGTGCAGTATTCACAGCGCTGCAGTTTCCCAAAGTCGCCCGTATCCAGCTCGGAATAGGAGAAGGCGGTAAAGGTGATGCCTTTCTTTGTGCTGCTGCAGTGATCCTGGCTGTGGTAATACTGGCCCTTGTTAGGATTGTAATACACCTGGGTGTCCGGATCCGGAACGGGAATCTGGCGGCCCTGCCAGTCTTCCCAGATCACGATCTTGACTTTGCCCTTCAGGCTGTTCTTCTTGATGAAATTGTAGATCCATGCCATGTTGATGCCATCGGGATTGGAAAGGCGCTGCACCCGGATGCAGCCGTGGCTCCGCTTGGTTCCCAGGTTCTTTTCCCGTTGGGCGTAGACCTTCTTGCCGTCCCGTTTGTCCACCTGGTGGGGGACTTCGTGGATTTCATCCCCGGAATTGAAGCGCATGGCGTAGTCGCAGATCAGGTTATCACTTGTCAGGGCGCCGGTCATATGGATGATCAGGAATTCGCCGGAGCGGGTCTCGTTATAGGGCTGGAGCTTTTTGCTGTCCTTCTGGTCGATCAGACCGGTGGAGCACAGCAGCTCGGCCACCATCTTTCCCTGCTGGAACACATAGAGGCGCTGGGTCAGCTTGTCCACCACCAGGGCGATCCTGTCCGTGGGCTGGACCTGCTTCAGGTATTTGCTCTCCACATAGCCGTGGACCAGGATGTTCCAGGCCTTGATTTTCGTGGCGGGCTTGGAGGCGAAGGAGCTGGAGTAGCATTCCACCAGCGCCCAGCCGTTGTCCAGCTGCTCGATAACCCGCAGGCCCTGGGACAGATTGGTGATTTCCCCGACGATCTTGGAACTCTTGTCAGGCTCCCGGTACATGTAGATATTCAGCTTGGTGAGCTGGGAGGCGTTTTTCCCCTTGACGTTGCCCAGGTCCAGCACGGTGATGGGCTCCATCAGCATGTTCCAGACGGCTTCCTCATCCCGGATGTCCATGGGCGTGTTCCAGTAGGCGGAACCCTGCCCCTCCTGGTACGGGCTGCCGTGGGAAGGGGTAAAAACTTCTTCCTGCTCCCGGACAACTTCCGGCTCCTCAGGGACGGAGCCATCCCCATCGTCCAGGACGATTTCCTCAATCTCCGGCGCAGCGTCCTCCCCGAAGGCGGCGGGGACGGCGGAGAAGAGCAGGAGGATAGCGGCGAAAAGCGCCGCGGCACAGCGGAATCTGATCATGGATAAACTCCTTTATTTCCGGCATTCAGCGCTGCGGAACGCAGCACCCTTTATTATATATCCGGAGGGGAATGAATTCAACCCGGCCGCGGGGAAATAAAAACACCCGCCGGAGCGGGTGAAAACGGAGAAGAATTGCAATTTTATTCGTCCTCCCAGAGGACCAGGTCGGAAAGGTCCGGCAGCGTCGCCTGCACGGGGCAGAGGTCAAACGCGTTGGGCGCCACATAGGTCAGGGAATCCGGCAGGTCCACTTCCTCCAGCATCACGCAGCTGTAGAACGCCCGGTCGCCGATGGTGGTGACCTTGCCCGGGATCTCGATGGAGGTCAGGTTCCGGCAGGCCAGGAAGGCCTGGTCCCCGATGGCGGTGATCCGGGAGGGAAGCTCCAGCTCGGAGAAGGCGCAGCCATAGAAGAGGCCGGGATTGATCGTATTGAGCATGGTCGGCAGGGTCAGCTCCTCCAGGGCAACGCAGCCGTAGAAGGCATAGGAACCGATATAGAAGCAGGAATCGGGAAGCTCCAGGGAGGTAAGCCCACTGCAGCCGCGGAACGCGTTGCTGCCGATGTAGCTTACATCCTCCGGAATTTCAATTTCCTTCAGTTCGATACAATCCTGGAAGGCACCGCCGCCGATGTAGGTCACATCTTCCGGAATTTCGATTTCCACCAGGTTCTTGCAGCCGGCAAAGGTGTTCTGCCCGATGGAGGAGATGCCTTCCGGCAGCTCGATGGAGGTCAGGCTGGAACAGTCGCAGAAGGCCCGGTCGCCGATGCTGGTCGCATCCTCGGGAAGGATCAGCTCCGACAGGCTCCGGCAGCCCTCAAAGGCGCTGATGCCGATTTCCGTAACGGTATCGGGGCAGCGGATGGAGGTCAGGTTGCTGCAGCCGTTGAAGGCGCCGTCCCCCAGGTAGGAAATGCTGTCCGGCAGGTTGATGCTCTTGAGCCGGTGGCACTGGTAGAACGCTTTCTTACCGATGGAGGTGACGCTGTCCGGCAGGGTCAGCTCGGAAAGGCCGTCACAGGTGTAGAAGGCGGAAGCGCCGATGATGCGCGTCCCTTCCGGCACCTCATAGGCACCCTGCAGCTGCATGGAATAGTAGACCAGCCGCTGATCGGGCCTGCTGAAAAGTACGCCGTTCTCCATGTAAAGAAGGGCATGCTCTTTGGAAAGATCGATATCCGACAGGCTGGCGCAGCCGGCGAAGGGATTCCGCCCGATGCGCTTGACCGCGTCGGGAATGTTGATCCACATCAGGTTGCCGCAGGCCATGAAAGCGGAATCGCCGATCTCCTTGATGGATTCCGGCAAAGTCACATACATCAGGGAATTCTTGCTCTTGAAGGCTTCCGGCCCGATGATGGTGACCGGAACCCCGTCCAGCTCCGAAGGGATGAACAGATCTTCATGGTCGCCCTTGTAGCGGGTGATCATGGCGGTTCCGTCCGCCTGGATGCGGTAGAGGTAATCGCCGCTCTTCAGGTCTGCATCGCCTTCCGCCCCGGCGGAAAAAAGGCACAGAAATACCAGAACCAATGCCAGCAAACCGGCCGGGATTCGTTTCATTTCTGTGTCACCTCGCTTATTCTGTCTCCTTATCATATCGCCTTTTGCCCGATGCGTCAAATGATTTTTTGTGTGGAAATCATTGAAAAAGTATGATATACTTCCTCTGTTAAGAGTAATACAATCTGAAAGACAACTGTCCCGCTTCCTTTCCGGGAGCGGCGGCATGGACTACGGAGAGGGGACCGTCCGATGAAAAACAACCGAGCCGCCCTGCGGCGGGGATCCGTGAGAGCCTTCTGCATCCTGGCTGCAGCCCTGATGCTGTGTTTGTGCACCGGTGCATTTGCGGTGGATGACAGCGAACTGGTCCTGATTACACCGGAACTGATCCTTGCGCGGGATGCCGCGGTGCGGATGAACCTCAAGGGCCCGGACGGGAACACGCTGCAGGTGCGCAGCAGCCCCAACACGCCGGGGCGCGGCAATGCGGATGCGGAGGGAAAGGCGCCGGAATACATCGGCGAGATCGGCTTTGCGGCGCTGCCGAACGATCCGGAAATGAGCAAGTTCTCCGTCTTTGACAAAGCCTACTGGGTGGTGCCGGAGTATGAGCTCCGGGAGGGGAACCTGGTGCAGACCGGGTCCATTCCCCACAAAACGCCCCTGGTGGTGACGGAACAGAAACTGGAGCCGGACGGAAACGGCAACTACACCGGCCTGCTGCGGGTGGTCCGGCTGGATATGGCCCGGGAGTGCGTGATCGACGCGTCCTGTTTTGTCACCCTGCCGTACTGGTCCCTGCCGATCCGGGAAGTTTCGGAATACGGCTGCTGCATCGCCGTCTACCGGGAGACTCCCGGTGAAGGCCCCCGGGATGAGAACGGGAACGCCTTTGTGATCCGGGACGGCACCCGGGTGCTGATTCCCTTCGACAACGGGGAAAGCACGAACAGCCTTTCGGACGCGGTGCTGAACGTCTGGGGCGTGGTGTTCCGGGAGGCGGAGGACGGGACGGTGGCTCCCGTGAATGTCTGCTTCCGGGAAGCGGACCTGATCCTGAATTACTGATGAGCGGTTGATCATCTGATAAAAGACAGGTATTGAACCTGGAGGATGTGGCAAAATGACAAAGAAACACCTGTGGGTCGCACTGGCGGTTCTGCTGGCGCTGCTGGCAGCCGTCTCCTTTTCCAGCGCTGAAACGAAGAAATATGGTTCCTACGAGCTGGAAATCATCGATGAGGATGCCAACACGGTCCGGATCACCAAGTGGTCTGTTCCCAGCAGCCTGAAGGACGAGGAAACCATCGACCTGACGATCGAAGCCGAAATGGACGGCTACACGGTCGTGGAGATCGGCGACAGCGCGTTCAACAAAAAGGAGCAGCTGCATTCCGTCATCATTCCGGAAGGGATTGTGTCCATCGGTGTCAACGCTTTCAGCAACTGCGACGGGATTGTGCAGATCCGGTTCCCGAAGTCCCTGGAATCCATCGGGACCAAGGCGTTTTCCAACTGCAAGAAGCTGACCAAGCTGAAGATCCCCGGAACCATCCAGAAGTTCGGGGACAACCCCTTTGCCCGGTGCGACAACCTGAAGGAAATCGTGCTGGACGGCGATTCCGACCTTTTCGAGTTCCGGGACGGCATGCTGATCAGCAAGGAAGACCACAAGCTGATCGCCTACATGCAGGAATCCCACGGCAGCGCCTTCGCCGTGCCGGATGACATCAAAATCATCGGACGGGACGCCTTCTGGGAATGCCAGGAGCTGGAGAGCATCACCCTGCCGGAAGGCCTGGAGATCATCGGTGAAAGCGCGTTCAACTCCTGCACGGCCATCCTGAGCGTGGAGCTTCCGGCCAGCGTGCATACGATTGAAAACAAATCCTTCGCCAACTGCACGGCGCTGACGGAGTTCATCATTCCGGACAGCCTGATCGACGTGAAGGGCAACCCCTTCGTGGGCTGCAAGAACCTGGCGGAGATCGTGCTCAGCGAGCAGCACCCCACCCTGATGATCCGGGACGGCGTGCTGATGGACAAGCGGACCCTGACGCTGCTGTGCTATCCCTGGATCCGGTCGGATCTGGAATACCGGGCGCCGGAAGGCACGCTGGCCATCGGAATGAGCGCCTTCGAATCCACCGGCAAACAGCGGGACGCCGGCGCGGACAAGCTGAAGATCATCCTGCCGGATACGGTGACGGCCATCGGCAGCTACGCGTTCAACGACTGCCAGATGTCGGAGATCCGGCTGCCGGCGAACCTGACGCAGATCGGCGACCACGCCTTTGAATACTGCTACTTCCTCACGGAGATCACGCTGCCGGACAGCCTGGAGGAGATCCCGACAGCTGCGTTCGACTTCTGCACGGTGCTGACGGAGATTCATTTCCCGCAGTCCCTGAAGTCCATCGGGGAGCATGCCTTCTCCGGCTGCAGCAAGCTGAACCGGCCGGAACTGCCGGATTCCCTGGAGAAAATCGGCAGCCGGGCCTTTGAAAACTGCGAAGCCATGGAGAGCATCCGGATCCCGGATTCCGTGACGGAAATGGGCGCCGCGGTGTTCAACGGCTGCACGAACCTGCAGGAAGTGCACCTGCCGGCCCGGATGCGCGTGCTGCCCAGCATGACCTTCCGCTACTGCAGCAGCCTGAAGACGCTGGAGCTGCCGGATACGCTGCTGGCGGTTTCCGATATGGCCTTTGTGGGCTGCAGCTCCCTGGAGATGCTGGAGATCCCGGCAAAGACAACCCGTATCAGCAACAACGCTTTCCAGGACTGCAGGAACCTGAAAGAGATTGTGATGCCGGCCAGCCTGCAGTCCCTGGGCGAACAGGCCTTCCTGAACTGCACCGGCCTCACGGGCATTGCGGTGCCCAACGGGACGACCCGGATCGGCAAGAAAGCCTTCCAGGGCTGCACGAACCTGACCAACGTGGTGATTCCCGAGACCGTGGAGCGGATCGAATCCCTGATCTTTATGGACTGCAGCCTGGATATGAGGGTCTGGGTGGAGAAGGGAAGCAAGGCGGAGGAATGGTGCCGGGAGAACGGATATTCCATCGTGTATATGGACGGATCCGTTCCGCCGGACCAGGAGGATTTCTGATTCCGCCAATGACATAAGACCTGCCGGAAGGAGCCTGCGCGGCTCCTTCTTTTTTACTGTCCGGAAGCTGCTTTTTTGATCCCGGGTTCATTGCATTTTACCGCGTTTGGGGATACACTTACGAAGGAAACGAACCGAGATCGGGGAGGAAGAGGAAATGTTTGTTCTTTGCCTGCTGCTGTGGATGATACTGAACGGGAGAATCACCTGGGAAATCGCCGGGTTCGGGATTGCGGTTTCCGCGGCGGTGACTTTCGCAGCCAGGAAACTGACGGGGCAGACCCGGCAGAAGGAATGGGCGGTGATCCGGAAGTTTCCCGGCGTACTGTGTTACGGAATGACGCTGCTGTGGGAAATCATCCGGGCAAATTTCGCGGTGATCCGCATGGTTTACCGGAAAGCAAAACCCGATCCGTGCCTGAAACAATTTTCCGCGCCCCTGCGGACGACAGCGGCGCGGGTTGTCCTGGCGGACAGCATTACGCTGACCCCAGGGACCATCACCGCGGAACAGGACGGTCCCCTGTTCACCGTACACTGCCTGGACCGGTCAATGTCGGAAGGACTGGAGCAGAGCTGTTTTGTCCGGCGGCTGCAATCCTTGGAAAAGCAGGAGGGATCCCATGAAGTATGACGCGGCGGTACAGACGCTGCTGACCATCAGCATGGTGGTGCTGTCAGCGGGCGTGTTGGCATGCCTGATCCGGGCGATCATCGGGCCTACCCACGCGGACCGGCTGATTGCCGCGAATATGACCGGAACCCAGGTGATCTGCCTGATCTGCATTGTTGCTGCCCGTACGGGAGAGCATGCCTTCACGGATGTGGCGCTGATTTTTGCCATGTTCAGTTTCCTGGCGGCGGCGGTGTTTGTCCGAATTGTGACGGAAAGGAGAAAGGACAGATGACGTTTGCGGAAGGAGTAAGGCTGGCGATTGGCGGAATCCTGATGCTGGGCGGGCTGTTCGTTTTTGTTTCGTCTGTGATCGGGAACTTCCGTTTTCCGGACGCGGCGACGCGGATGCACTCCGCTGCCCTGGGGGATACGCTGGGGATCCTGCTGGCTTTTGCCGGACTGGCGGTACTGTGTTTCTCAGCAGGCCTTTTGCTGAAGCTGGGGATCATTCTCCTGATGATGTGGGTCGCGGGGCCGGCCTGTTCCCACCTGATCGCAGGGATGCTCGCGGGGAAAGAACCGGAGAAGAAAGAGGAGAAGCGGAAAAAATGACGGTTGCGGTTGGATTGTTGCTGGGGGTTCTGGTGATCTGCGCGCTGGCGGTGGCCATCATAAAAGATCCGGTGGCGGCAGTGCTGGTCCAGCTTGGATTCAGTACGGTGATGGCAGTGATCTGGCTGATCATTGAATCACCGGACCTGGCGGTCACGGAGGCAGCGGTGGGCACCGGTGTGACGGGCGTGCTGTTTTTCTTCGCGTTTCGCAGGATCGGCCTGATCGGGGCGAAGGGGGCAAAGAAGAATGAAACAGAAACATGACGGACAGCGTACCCTTCGCACCGCCTACCGGATCATGTCGGTGGCGGTATGCCTGACGCTGATTACGGTGCTGCTGATTGTGGTATCCTGGATGCCCCAGTTCGGCGGCGGGGAAAACCCGGCGGAAAACGAAGTTTACAAACGGTATGTGGAAAGCGGAACCAGCGAAGGCGGCGCGGTGAACACGGTGGCGGACATGATCCTGGACTACCGGGCCTTTGACACTCTCGGCGAATCCAACGTCCTGTTCACGGCAGCCTGCATCGTGCTGATCCTGCTGCGGGCGGACAAGGATCCCAAAGACGGAAGGCTCCTGATCCCGGAACTGCAGGCGGAACCCCTGCACGGAAAGAAGGACAGCATCCTGCGGGGAACGGCCATGATCCTGCTGCCGGCGGGGCTGCTTTTCGGCGTCTGCATCGTCCTGAACGGACATCTGTCCGCCGGCGGCGGCTTTTCCGGCGGCGCCATTATCGGCGCGGCGCTGATCCTGTTCGCCATGGCATACGGACCGGAGAAGCTGGAGCGAACCCTGAACCGGAAAACCTGGAGCTGGCTTGTCTGGTCGGCACTGCTGGTCTACACGCTGCTGAAAACCTATTCCTTCTACACCGGCGCAAACGGAATAGAAAGCATTATTCCCCTGGGAGAACCCGGAAGGATTCTCTCCGGCGGAATGATCCTTCCGCTGAATATCTGCGTCGGGGTTGTGGTGGCCTGTACCATGTACGCGTTTTACGCGCTGTTCAGCAAAGGGGGGATCGGCAGTGGTGGGAAGTAACCTCCGTTTCAATAATTTCATGGTGGCAGCCGTGATTATTTTCGGAATCGGGTTCACGATGCTGTTCCTGAACCGGAACCTGGTGAAGAAAATTATCGGATTCAACTTCATGGACAGTGGGATTTTCCTGTTCCTGGCCTCCAACGGCTATATCGAGGACCGGATCAGCCCCATCATCCAGGGAGGGGAAGTATCTGTTTCCAATTACATCAATCCGATCCCGGCGGGCCTGGTGCTGACGGGAATCGTGGTTTCGGTCAGTGTTACCGCGGTGCTGCTGGCCCTGACGGTGCGGCTGTACCTGCGGTACCACACGCTGGAACTGGATGAGATTATCGCGAAAGCCCGGACGGAGGATGAAAAATGACGCTGGTACAGAATTTTCCGTTCGCGGCCATTATGATGTGCCTGGCCGGCGGGGTGACCTGTGTGGTGCTGCGGCCCCGGGCGGCGAGGGCATTTGCCGTTCTGCTGAACGCGGTGATCGCGGGGATGATGACGGCGGTGCTGCTGTTCACCATCCGCACAGGGGAGAGCTATGTCTACCTGATGGGGCATTTTCCGGCCCCCTGGGGAAATGAGATCCGGATCGGCCCGCTGGAAGCGCTGATGGCGCTGATGTTCTCCCTGGTGACGACAGTGATCCTGGCAGGCGGAATGCAGAACATCTGTGAGGATGTGGAACCCGACAAGACGAAGCTGTACTCCGCCGTGATCTGCCTGATGACAGCGTCCCTGCTGGCGCTGACCTTTACGAACGACCTGTTCACCGCGTATGTGTTTGTGGAAATCAACACCCTGACCTCCTGCGCGCTGGTGATGCTGCGCTACCGGAGCGGAATGGCGCTTTCCGCGTCTATCCGCTACCTGATCATGAGCCTGCTGGGATCCGGCCTGTTCCTGATCGGTGTGGTGATCCTGTACAATATTACAGGGCACCTGCTGATGGAGCCCATCGGCGCGGCGGTCCGGAACCTGGCCGCCACCGGGGAATACGCTTTCCCGCTGACCATTACCCTGGGCCTGTTCGCGGTGGGGCTCGCGCTGAAAAGCGCCCTGTGGCCCTTCAGCTCCTGGCTTCCGGACGCGCATGCCAGCGCCACAACCGCCTCCAGCGGGATCCTTTCCGGCCTGGTGCTGAAGGGATATATCATCCTGCTGATCAAGATCATCTACCGGATGATCGGACCGGAGGTCGTGGCGGCGGAGGGCGTGCTGAACGTCCTGTTCGGACTGGGAACCGGCGCCATCATCGCCGGATCCCTGTACGCGCTGCGGGAGAAGGATAGCAAGCGGATGCTGGCCTACTCCTCCATTGCGCAGATCGGGTATATCTTCGCCGGGATCGGGCTGGGAACGGAAACCGGCATGATCTGTGCCTGCATCCAGATCCTGGCGCACGCCGTGACCAAACCCATGCTCTTCTGCGCGGCGGGGAACATGGCCTCCGAAGCGGGGGGCCACCGGTTCGACCAGCTGCGGGGAATGGGCCGGCGGAGGCCGCTGCTGGGGATTGCCTTCGCGGCAGGGGCCCTTTCCATGATCGGCATTCCGCTGTTTGCGGGATTTGCCACAAAGTATTTCCTGTGCAAGGCGGCCATCGGCGCCGCCGGATGGAAGGGCATTGTGGCACTGGCGGCGGTGGTTGTCAGTACCGTGCTGAACGCCCTTTACTACCTCCCGGCGATCCAGATCCTGTTTGACCGGGAGCCGGATACGAAAACAGGACAGGCCGCCGGCCGCGGTTCCGTCCTGGCCGCCGCGGCTATCGCCGTTTTCCTGGTCCTCCAGTTCGGACTTGGCTTTTTCTTCAGCCGGATCGCTGAAATTATCAGGACCGGCCTGAATACTCTGGCATGAGGTGAAGAACGATGAGATCATCTGTAATGTTGCTGCTTCCGATCCTGCTTCCGACGATCTGCGGAATCATCGCGGGACTGGTTCCCGCGTTCAAAAAGGATGAAACCCGGCGCGTGCTGGTGCTGGCGGCGCTGGCCGGCACGCTGGGGGTGACCGCCTGGCAGATTTTCACGGAGGGTTCCGCCCTTGCGCTGCTGACGATTGCCCCGGGGATGGAACTGCGGCTGGCGGTGGATGATGTGACCCGGGTGTTCGCGTCGCTGATTGCCGTGATGTGGCTGCTGAGCGGGATTTTCTCCCGGGAGTACATGAAGCACGAAGGCCACAGGAGCCGGTATGACTGCTTCTTCCTGATGAGCGAAGGCGCCATGCTGGGTGTTGCCATGGCCGGTAACTACATTACGATGTACCTGTTCTTTGAGTGGATGACGCTGCTGTCCCTGCCCATGGTGCTGCACAGCCAGACAAAGGACGCGATCCGGGCGGGCATCAAATACCTGCTGTATTCCTTTGCCGGAGCTTTCGCCGGACTGCTGGGCATCCCGTTCCTGCTGAAGTACGGGACGACCTTGAACTTTATCCCCGGCGGCGTGCTGGATCCGGCGCTGACGGAAGGGCATGAGGGCCTGCTGCTGGGAGTGGCCTTCGCGGTGATCCTTGGATTCGGCGCGAAAGCCGGCATCTATCCGCTGCACGCCTGGCTGCCGGCGGCGCATCCTGAAGCGCCTGCCCCTGCGTCGGCCATCCTGTCCGGTGTGATTACCAAGGCCGGCGTCATCGCGATTATCCGGGTGGTGTACTACCAGTTCGGGACCGGATTCCTGTCCGGAACCTGGGTGCAGACGGTACTGCTTTCCATTACCCTGCTGACCATCCTGATGGGATCCGCCATGGCCTTCCAGGAGAAACTGCTGAAAAAACGGCTGGCGTATTCCACGGTCAGCCAGGTCAGCTATATCCTTTTCGGGCTGCTGCTGATGAACACACAGGCCCTGACCGGTTCCTTCCTGCATATCCTGTGCCACAGCATCGCCAAGGACGGGCTCTTCCTGTGCGCCGGCGCGATTATTTACAAAACCGGCCGGAAGAATGTGGACGAGCTGACGGGAATCGGGAAGGAAATGCCCGTTGTCCTGTGGTGCTTCACTCTCTGCTCCCTGGCGCTGATCGGTATCCCGCCCATGTGCGGATTTATGAGCAAGTGGTACCTGGCCATCGGTTCCCTGGACAGCGCCATCCCGGTGATCAGCTGGCTGGGACCGGTGATCCTGCTGATTTCAGCGCTGCTGACAGCGGGATACCTGCTGCCGGTGGTGATTCACGGTTTCTTCCCGGGCGAGGGATTTGATTACTCCAAACTGCAGAAGCGGGAACCGAACTGGTGGATACTGGTGCCGGTGATTCTGCTGGCAGCGCTGGCGGCCTTCACCATCTGGCCGCAGCCGCTGACGGACCTGGCAAAACGCGTGGCAGACGCCCTGATGTGATACGGAGGGAAATGCCATGAGCTTCATTTTACTGCTGCCGGTACTGCTGCCGGTGCTGGCGGGGGCGGGCGTGATGCTGCTTCCATTCCGGACGCAGCAGGGCCGGAACCGGTGGACGCTGGCAACGGTGACGGGCTGCTCCCTGGTCAACGCCTGGCTGATCGGAACCCGGCCTGCCGCTGTCTTCACGCTGGCGGAACTGACGCCGGAAATTTCCATTGCCTTCCGGCTGGACGGAATCGGCGTGATTTTCCTGGCGCTGATTTCCTTCCTCTGGCCCCTGGCCTCGCTGTATTCCTTTGAATACATGGAAAAAGAGGAGCACCGGGCCCGGTTCTTCGGATGCTACACCATCTGCTACGGCGTTACAGCCGGTGTCGCGCTGAGCGCGAACATGATCACCATGTACCTGTTCGTGGAGCTGCTGACGTTGATTACAGTGCCGCTGGTGGCTCATCACGGGGACCGGAAGTCCATGCGGGCAGCCCGGATGTATATGGTTTATTCCATCAGCGGCGCCGCCCTTTCCCTGATCGGGATCATGCTGCTGATCAGCCGGACCGGACGCGCGGACTTTGTATTCGGTGGAGCGGCGGCCGCCGCCGCGAATGAGGACGGACTGCTGACCGCGGCCTGGATGATGACTTTCCTGGGATTCGGCGTGAAAGCGGCCATCGTGCCCTTCCATGCCTGGCTGCCGAAGGCCGGTGTGGCGCCGACGCCTGTGACAGCGCTGCTGCACGCGGTGGCGGTGGTGAAGAGCGGTGTTTTCGCGGTGATCCGGAGCACCTATTTTGCCTTCGGGACGGCGATGCTGGCCGGGACCTGGGGACAGAAAACCGCGCTGGCGATCACGGTGGTGACCATCCTGTACGGATCCGTTACCGCCTTCCGGGAACAGCATATCAAGCGCCGCCTGGCGTATTCGACCATCAGCAACCTGAGCTATATCCTCTTTGGTGCCATGCTGATGACAACCGCCGGACTAACGGCTGCCATGAGCCATTTCCTGTTCCACGGCGTCATCAAGATTACCTTGTTCTTCTGCGCCGGTGCGGTGATTACCCGGACCGGACGGGAGTATATGATCCGGATGAGCGGACTGGGGCGCAGGATGCCCCGGACCTATGCCGCCTACACCATGGGTGCCCTGGCCCTGACCGGAGTGCCCCTGCTCCCCGGGTTTGTCAGCAAGATGAACCTGATCCGCGCGGCGGGGGAGACCGGCGGTGTATACGCATTTTTCGGAATCGGCGCGCTGCTGCTTTCCGCGCTGCTGATGGCGGGATACCTGATTCTGCCCTCCGTCCGCGCCTGGATTATGCCAGAGGACGCGCATCAGCTGTTTACAGAGAAGGATCGTGATCCGGACTGGAGGATCCTGGCGGTGCTGGCGGTACTGTGCATTACGATGCTGGCCCTGGGCTGCTGCTCCGTGCCGGTGATGAACGCGCTGGAGGCCCTGGTGGCCGGGACGGGAGGTGGACCGGTATGACAGGAACCATTCTTCTGCCTGTACTGGTGCTGCTGCCCATGGCCGGCGCGCTGCTGTCCTACCTGGTGGGCCGGAGGAACAAGGAGGCACGGAACCGTTTTGCCCTGCTGGTGACCGTGGCGGAAGCCGTGCTGGTGGCCCTGGCGCTGGTCCGGGTCTGCAACGGGGAGGAACCCTTCTGCGAACTGCCGGAGCTGCTGGGAGGCATCCGCTTTGAGACAGACGGATTCCAGGGTGTCTATACCGCTGTGGCGGCCCTGATGTGGATGATGACCAGCCTGTTTTCAGCGGAATACCTGCATCATTACCGGAACCGGAACCGCTACTGGTTCTTCACGCTGCTGACCTTCGGAGCCACAGTGGGCGTGTTCCTGGCGGCGGACCTGATGACGGCCTTCATCTTCTTTGAAATCATGTCCTTCACCTCCTGGGTGATGGTGGTGCACGACGAAAACCCGGCGGCCATGCGGGCGGGACAGACGTATCTCGCGGTGGCCGTCCTCGGCGGCATGGTGATGCTGATGGGCCTGTTCCTGCTCAGCAACCTGACGGGTACCCTGCGCATTTCAGAGCTGCGGGCTGCCTGCGCCGCGGTTCCGGCGGAGCGGCGGACGGAGCTGTACCTGGCGGGAGCACTGATCCTGTTCGGATACGGCGCCAAGGCGGGTATGTTCCCGCTGCATATCTGGCTGCCCAAAGCGCATCCGGCCGCGCCGGCCCCGGCATCCGCCCTGCTGTCCGGTATCCTGACCAAGGCCGGTATTTTCGGCGTGCTGGTGCTGTCCGCCCGGGTGTTCCTGCATGACGGAGGCTGGGGAACGGCCCTGCTGGCCCTGGGGGAAATGACCATGCTGCTGGGGGCCGTGCTGGCGGTTTTCTCCGTCAACCTGAAGAAAACCCTGGCCTGTTCCTCCGTATCACAGATCGGGTTTATCCTGACGGGGATCGGGATGCAATGCCTGCTGGGCGAGGAAAACGGACTGGCGGTCTGGGGCACGGAACTGCACATGATCAACCATTCCATGTTCAAACTGGTGCTGTTCATGTGCGCCGGCGCCGTCTATATGAACACCCACAAGCTGAACCTGAACGATATCCGGGGCTTCGGCCGGGGAAAGCCCGTGCTGACGGCGGCCTTCCTGTGCGGATGCCTGGGAATTGCCGGCGTTCCGTTCTTCAGCGGATACATCAGCAAAACCCTGCTGCATGAAAGCATTGTGGAATACACGGAAGTGCTGGCGGAGACGGGAAGCTCCGTGCTGCTGATGAAGGGTGCGGAATGGGTGTTCCTGCTGAGCGGCGGGCTGACGGCCGCCTACATGACGAAACTGTTTGTGGCGGTATTTGTGGAAAAGAACGCGGACCCGGCGGTGCAGGCGCGGTATGACGGCCTGAACCGGAAATACATGAACCGCTTCAGCGCGGCGGCCCTGCTGATTCCGGCGGCCCTGCTGCCGCTGATGGGCACGACGCCCTCCGCCACCATGGCGCGGATCGCGGAGATGGGCCAGGAATTCATGAACGGGGAAGGGGTACACCATGCGATCCACTGGTTCTCCCTGGAAAACCTGAAGGGCGCCGGCATCTCCCTGGCCATCGGGGCAATTGTTTACTTCGGTGTCATCCGTCCGCTGCTGATGCGGAAAAAGCAAAACGGAATCCGGGAATACACGGACCGCTGGCCCACCTGGCTGGACCTGGAGGAGGCGGTATACCGGCCCCTGGTATCCGGCGTGACCTGGCTGACGACCCGGATCTGCGGCGGGATCAACACCTTCGGCAGCAAAATCCTGCCGGCGGCCTGCCGGTTCCTGATGGAGAAACCCATCCGGCTGCTGGCTTCGGTTCCCGACGCCCTGACGGATGAGGAAGACCGCCGGCCGCTGGCGCGGGGTATCCGCGGGGCTGTGCGGAACGTGATCCGCGGAATCGCGCTGATTCCGGACGCGGCGGCGGACCTGGCGGAGAAGAGCATTCTCCGCAGGATTCCGATTCCCGCGATTAAGCCCGGGGACAGCCAGCCGGACGACCTGTCGGTGCCGGATGTGGTACCGAAAAAAGCTGTCAACATCGTCAACAGCTTTTCGTATGGTCTGATTCTGTTTGGTGCCGGATTGATCGCGGTGTTACTGTACCTGATTTTCAACTGACAGCGGGGGCAAACCTCAGCTGTTTTCGAGGGCCTGCGCCAGATCGGCGATCAGGTCCTCTTTGCTTTCCAGGCCCACGCTGAGGCGCACCAGGTCCGGCGAGACGCCGGCAGCCAGCAGTTCCTCATCGTTCATCTGCCGGTGGGTGGCGCTGGCGGGATGGAGGCAGCAGGAGCGGGCATCCGCCACATGGGTTTCGATGGCGGCGATCTTCAGCTTTTTCATGAAGGCTTCAGCCGCTTTCCGGCCGCCCTTGACGCCGAAGGAGACGACGCCGCAGGAGCCGTTCGGCAGGTACTTCTGCGCCCGGGTATAGTACTTGTCGCCGGGGAGGCCGCAGTAGCTGACCCAGGCAACCTTGTCGCTGGCGGCAAGGAATTCCGCCACGGCCTGGGCGTTCTCGCAGTGGCGCTTCATGCGGACATGCAGGCTTTCCAGCCCCAGGTTCAGCAGGAAGGCGCTCTGGGGGCTCTGGACGGAACCGAAGTCCCGCATCAGCTGGCTGGTGGCCTTGGTGATGAAAGCACCGGCCAGGCCGAACTTCTCGGCGTAGATAATGCCGTGGTAGCTTTCGTCGGGGGTGGTGAGGCCGGGGAATTTCTCCGGGTTGGCCAGCCAGTCAAACTTGCCGCTGTCCACGATGCAGCCGCCTACGGCGCTGCCGTGGCCGTCCATATACTTGGTGGTGGAATGGGTGACGATATCGGCACCCCATTCGATGGGACGGCAGTTGACGGGGGTGGCGAAGGTGTTGTCTACAATCAGCGGAACGCCGTGCTTGTGCGCGGCTTTGGCAAACATCTCAATGTCCAGCACGCACAGGGCCGGGTTGGCGATGGTTTCGCCGAAGACGGCCTTCGTGTTCGGCCGGAAGGCCGCGTCCAGTTCCTCCGCCGTGCAGTCCGGGGAGACGAAGGTGAAATCGATGCCCATCTTCTTCATGGTGACGGCGAAGAGGTTGTAGGTGCCGCCGTAGATGGCGGAGCAGGCCACCACATGGTCGCCCACGTTGGCGATATTGAACACCGCGTAGAAATTGGCGGCCTGGCCGGAACCGGTCAGCATGGCGGCGGTGCCGCCTTCCAGGGCGCAGATTTTCGCGGCGACGGTGTCGCAGGTGGGATTCTGCAGGCGGGAATAGAAATATCCGGAGGCCTCCAGGTCAAACAGCTTGCCCATATCCTCGCTGGTGTCGTACTTGAAGGTGGTGGACTGGATGATCGGAACCTGTCGGGGTTCGCCGTTCTTCGGGGTGTAGCCGCCCTGGACGCAGAGGGTTTCAATGCCTGGCATGGGAAATTCCTTCTTTCGTGTGTTATTCATAACTGCCGGATGGCAGTTCGTCCTCATCAATGTCTTCCGGGATAATGAAATCGTTGTCCTGCGGGGGCAGGTCGCCGGAATCCGCAAAGGGGATATAGGCGCTGCCGGAGTTGAACATCTCGTAAATCACTTCATAGTGCGGGTCCTTGACGCCGGTGGCCGGATCCTCTCGCCAGCCGTTGTCCGTGGGCTGGCCCAGGTATTCGATCCGGGTGTTGGGAAGGGCTTCCTCCAGCTCCTGCCGCTCCGCCGCCGTCAGCTCCATCTTTTCCATCCTGCCGCGGCACATGCCGGAGATCCAGAGCCTCTTCAGCCACTTCATCTCCTTCAGGGGACGCCAGTCCTTCACGGCATTGTTGGCCAGGTTCAGATCCATGAGGTTCGTCAGCTTCGTAAGGGGGGAGATGTCGGTAATGCCGCAGGAGAAAAGCTCCAGGTATTCCAGCTCCTTCATCTCTCCGACGACTTCGATATTCTTCAGGCGGTTGTTGTCCCCCAGGATCAGCACCCGCAGGTCGGGCATGTTCAGCAGGAAGGAGATATCCGTCAGGTTGTTGTGCCCCAGGTCCAGGGCTTTGAGCTTTTTGCAGTATTTCAGCAGGACAAACTCGGAGCTCTTGTGTTTCGGGTGTAAACCGTGCAGGGTGGAATAGGCTTCGGCGTCGGAACGGATGATGTGGTAGTACATCATCTTCAGCGTCCAGCCAAACTCAATCTGCGGGAAGGCCCTGACCAGCTTCTCCACCCGGGAGGCGTCCACCGTGGTGGCAAACATGTCCACCTTTTTCAGGTTCGGGAATTTCTTCAGGAAGGAACTGAAACCGTTCCAGTCCCGGACCGTCTGCTCCCCGAGGTCGATAGTTTCGGCATCCCTGTCGAAGGAAACGCTGCCGAAAGAGACCTGCTCCGCCAGGGCTGTCCCGCACAGCAGCAGGAGAGCCATCAGGAGGGCGGAAAACTTTTTCATCTCTGCAGATCCTTTCTTGCGTCATTCGTAAAAACAACCAAAAAATATTTTACCATGGTGGGAAGCGGCGGACAAGGGAAGGCCCGGAAAAAACCGAATGAAAAACAGGCCCCGGACCGGCATTGAAGTTCCGCCGCCGGTATGGTAAAATCAAACAGTTACGTATTTAAGGAAACGAGTCAGAAAGTGAGGACCGGAACGGTATGATCAAAAAACTGTTGGCCAGCGTCCGGGAGTATAAGAAGCAGACCATTGCGACCCCGCTGTTCATGGTGGGGGAAGTGGCAATGGAAGCGCTGATCCCGATGATCATGGCCATGCTGATTGACCGGGGCATCGGGACGGACGACCGGCCCGGCAGCCTGGGGCAGATTTTCCTCTACGGCGGGATTCTGCTGGCTGCGGCGGTGATTTCGCTGATCTCCGGCGTGATGAGCGGGCGGATGGCAGCGGTGTCCTCCGCCGGTTTCGCGCGGAACCTGCGGCATGACATGTACTACCGGATTCAGGAGTTTTCCTTTTCCAACATCGACAAGTTCAGCACGTCCTCGATTATCACGCGGCTGACCACGGACGTGACCAACGTGCAGAACAGCTTCCAGATGATCCTGCGGATGGCGGTGCGCGCCCCGCTGATGCTGCTGTTCTCCCTGATCATGGCCATGACGATCAACGCGCGGATTTCGCTGGTGTTCGTGTTCACCCTGCCGGTGCTGGCGCTGGGCATCTACCTGATCATGAGCCGGACGCACCCGATTTTCCGCCGGGTGTTCCAGACTTATGACAAGCTGAACAATGTGGTGCAGGAGAACGTCCGCGGCATCCGGGTGGTCAAGAGCTTCGTGCGCGAGGATTACGAAACGGAAAAGTTCACGGGTATTTCCGGATCTATCTATAAGGATTTCGTCAAAGCGGAGCGGAACATTGCCTTCATGTCCCCGCTGATGATGACCTGCATCTACGCCTGCACGCTGGTGATCTCCTGGCTGGGCGCCAAGGCGATCATCGCCTCCGGCAATGATCCAGCCGCGGGCCTGACCACCGGCCAGCTGATGAGCCTGATCGCCTACGTGATCCAGATCCTGTCCAGTCTGATGATGCTTTCCTTCACCTTCATGATGATCACCATGAGCCGGGCCTCCGCCCAGCGCATTGTGGAAGTGCTCAGCGAGGAGCCGGACATCACTTCCCCCGCCAACGCGGTGACTGACGTGAAGGACGGATCCATCGACTTTGACCATGTTTCCTTCAGCTACGCGAAAGACAGCGAGCGGGAAACGCTGACGGATATCGACCTGCATATTCCCTCCGGGGCGGTGGTCGGTATCCTGGGCGGCACCGGCAGCGGCAAGAGCTCCCTGGTGCAGCTGATTCCCCGGCTGTACGACGCCACGAAGGGCGCTGTGCGGATCGGCGGCGTGGACGCGAAGGAATACGACCTGACGGCCCTGCGGGAAGGCGTGGCCATGGTGCTGCAGAAGAACGAACTGTTCAGCGGCACGATCAAGGATAACCTGCGCTGGGGTAATGAAAACGCGACGGACGCGGAAATCGAAGAGGCCTGCCGTCTGGCCCAGGCGGATCCCTTTATCCAGGATTTCCCCGACAAGTACGATACCTGGATTGAACAGGGCGGCACCAACGTCTCCGGCGGCCAGAAGCAGCGGCTGTGTATTGCAAGGGCGCTGCTGAAAAAGCCGAAGATCCTGATCCTGGACGACTCCACCAGCGCCGTCGATACCCGGACAGACGCGCAGATCCGCGCAGGCTTCCGTTCCTTCATTCCCGAAACAACGAAACTGATCATCGCGCAGCGGGTGGCTTCCGTGAAGGATGCCGACCTGATTGTTGTGCTGGATAACGGAAAGATCGCGGACGTCGGCACCCATGACGAGCTGATGGCCCGGTGCGAGATCTACCGCGAAGTCCATGATTCCCAGACGAAGGGAGGCGAGGACGATGAGTGAGCGCGAACGCAAAGGACCCGCTCCGAAGGAACCGGCGCCTTCCGCCGGCGGTGGCCCCCGCGGGCCCCGGTCTTTCGGTCCCCGCCAGCCCCTGGACAAGAAATCCCTGGTCCGCCTGCTGGGCTACCTGAAACCCTACTGGCCCCGGCTGATCATCGTCCTGCTGTGCATCGTGCTGAACGCGGTGGCGACCGCCGCGGCAGCCACGTTCCTGGGCGAAGTGATCGATAACCATATCATGCCGATGCTCTCCCAGGCAGCGCCGGACTTCAGCGGATTGCTGAGCGCAATCCTGCGGATGGCAGCCCTGTATGTCCTGGCCATCGTGGCCACCTTCGCCCAGGCGCGGGTTATGGCGGTCATCAGCCAGAGCGTGCTGCGCAAGGTGCGGGATGAAATGTTCACCCATATGCAGACCCTGCCGATTCGGTACTTTGACTCCCACACCCACGGCGAGGTCATGAGCCACTACACCAACGATGCGGACACCCTGCGCCAGCTGATGAGCCAGGTGCTGCCCCAGACGGTTTCCTCCGTGATCACACTGACGGTGGTCTTCATCTCCATGCTGGGCTGCAGCGTATGGCTGACCCTGGTGATGGTGCTGGGTACGTTCTTCATGCTGAAGGCGACGGTGAAGATCGGCGGCGGCAGCGCGAAATTCTTCGGGAAACAGCAGAAATCCCTGGCTTCCCTGAACGGATACGTGGAAGAGATGATCAACGGCCAAAAGGTGGTCAAGGTCTTCAACCACGAGCCGGAAGCGAAGGCGGAATTCGACGCCCGGAACGATGAGCTGACCGAAAACATGACCGAGGCTAACAAGCTGGGCAACATCCTGGGCCCGGTGAACAACAACATGGGCCACCTGCTGTACGTGATCCTGGCGATCGTGGGCGGCGCCCTGGCCATCGGAAACGTGACCAACGTGAGCCTGACCGGGATCGGAACGCTGACCCTGGGCAATATTGCCGCGTTCCTGACCCTGAGCCGCAACTTCATGATGCCCATCAACCAGATGGCGCAGCAGATCAGCTTCATCGCCATGGCCATCGCCGGCGCGGGCCGGATCTTCGCCCTGATGGACGAGCAGCCGGAAGCGGACGACGGCTATGTGCACCTGGTGAACGCCAGGGAAGTGAACGGCGAGCTGGTGGAGACGGAAGAACACACCGGCCTGTGGGCCTGGAAGCATCCCCACAGCGCGGACGGCACCGTCACCTATACGAAGCTGGCCGGCGACGTGGTGATGCAGGATGTGGACTTCGCCTACGACCCGGAGAAGCCGGTGCTGCATGACATCTCCCTCTTCGCGAAGCCGGGCCAGAAGGTGGCCTTCGTGGGCGCCACCGGCGCCGGCAAGACCACCATCACCAACCTGATCAACCGCTTCTACGACATCGCGGACGGCAAGATCCGCTATGACGGCATCAATATCAACAAGATCTGCAAGACAGACCTGCGGAAGTCCCTGGGCGTGGTGCTGCAGGACGTGAACCTGTTCACCGGCACCGTGATGGACAACATCCGCTACGGCAAGCTGGACGCCACGGACGAGGAATGCATCGCCGCCGCGAAGCTGGCCAATGCCGACGATTTCATCACCCGCCTGCCGGACGGTTACCAGACGGTGCTCAAGGGTGACGGCAGCGGCCTGAGCCAGGGCCAGCGCCAGCTGATCTCCATCGCCCGGGCGGCGGTGGCGGATCCGCCGGTCATGATTCTGGACGAGGCCACCTCCTCCATCGACACGCGGACCGAGGCCCTGGTGCAGAAGGGCATGGACAAGCTGATGGAAGGCCGCACAGTGTTTGTCATCGCGCACCGGCTGTCCACGGTACAGAACAGCGACGTGATCATGGTGCTGGACCACGGACGGATTATCGAGCGCGGCAGCCACGATCAGCTGATCGCCGAAAAGGGACAGTATTACCAGCTGTACACCGGCGCTTTCGAACTGGAATAAGATTTAAAGGGTACATGAAGATGCCCGGAGGAAGTGAAAATCCTCCGGGCATCTTTTTCATTCGTCTTCCGGATCCTCCGGGTTGAAATCTTCAATTTCCATCCGACCGACGGCTTCCGCATTCGGAAGGGTGGCCAGGTATTCCTCCAGGCAGAGGTCCTTGTCCCGCATGATGAGGGCGTGCTCCACGCCCACGTAGCGGATGTGCCATTCTTCGGCAGCAATGCCGGTGATGGCCTGCTTGCCCTCCTGGTAGCGGATGATGAACCCGTACTCCCAGCAGTGGGCGTGCAGCCACTTGCATTGTTTCGTGCCCTTGAAGGCGGAGGCGCCCTTCGCCGTGATGTCAATGGCCAGGCCCAGGTGATGCTCGCTGCAGCAGGGTTCCGCCACGGTGTTCAGCGCCCGGGTGCGGGCCTTGGAGCGGCTCCAGCCCGGATGATCCTTCAGGATGGCGCTGATCTTGTTGTTCAGCACCCGCTCCTGTTCGCGGATGCTGCGGTAGGCCGCATTGATCTTCCAGTTTTTGATGCCGTCGGCCGCGGCAGCGTCCAGCATTTCATTCAGGGCGTCCACCGCCTCGCGGACGGCCGTCAGGTCCTTGTATTTCAGGGTGACCAGCTTCGGATTCACATTCTCCTTCAGGGAGACCAGGTCCGCCGGGACAAACTCCGCTTCCACCGGATGATCCTTGTTGACCAGGAAGGGAACATCGCCGGACAGCACATCCACGGTCACTTCCGCCCCGGCCGGGAAACAGGCACCCAAAAGCAGCGCCCACAGCAGGGCGAACAGGATCAGCGAAAAGCACTTTTTCTGCATGCGCGGGGTCTCCTTCCGTATTTTTCTGCACAGGATGTCCTCCAAAGTATAGCACAGAATGCAGGAAGGCACAAACCGGGCGGCTCCGGGCGCTTGTTGCTAAAGTGAAAAAATGGTATACTGACCTGTGAAAACAAAAGGGGAGGAAACAGCGGAAATGCCGGATGTAGCCTTGCATGCCGTGTTCGGGCGGGAGGTCCGGGCGGAGATGGACAGCACCCTCGCGGAGCATATCCGGGAGGTTCCGTATACCTTCGCGCTGTTCGGGCCGGATCTCTGGTTCATGTACCAGCCCTGGAAGCGGCGGGAAGGCCGCGGCCGCCGGATGCACACCACCCGCACCGGGGAATTTCTGATGACGCTGGCAAAGCGGGCGAAGGAAAGCGCCCATCCCGACGAGCTGTTTTCCTATCTGGCCGGGTTCCTGTGCCACTACGCACTGGATGCAACGACCCATCCCTATATCATTCACATGACCGAAGAAAAAACGAAGATTCCCCGGGGGCACATGAGCTTTGAGCATACGCTGGACCGGCTGGAAATGGAGCGGGCCGGCGTATGGGGCGAGAAGCACCCGGTGACGGATCATTATTTCCCGAAACTGAAGCTGCCGCAATGTATGAAAGAGGATATCGACACGGTTTTCCGGGAGGTGTACGGCTGGGACCACTGCTGGAAGGCACTGAACACGTCCGCACCGCGGTACCGGCTGTGTTACCGGGTGCTGGAGAATCCCCAGGGCATGTTCACCCGCATGGCGGGGCGGAGCCGCAAGGCAGCCCTGAAATCCATGACTTATATCCATTCCCACTTCGAGGGAACGGACGTGGAAAACCTGGCGAAGGCCATCTGGACCCACAGCCATGAAGCGTCCGAGCAGTCCACTGCGGATTTCAACGAGCTGAAGGACATTGCCCGCCGGGAGGCGGGGGAGATGATCCGGGCTGCCTACCGCTATATCTACCTGTCGGAGATTTCTTTTGAAGAACTGAAGGAACGCATCGGAAACCGCTCCTACCTGAGCGGCCTGCCGGTGGACGACCCGCGGAATACGGCGGTTTCCTTCCTGCTGCCGCCGCGGAAAGAGGAAAGGAAGGGCCGCAAATGACGCTGGATGCAAACAGCCTGTCCACCAATATCCTGGTGACGGTCATGGTGGCGCTGCTGGTGATCGTGCTGCCCTGGGCGGACCGGAAGATCTGCGCGAAGCTGGGGGTCAACCTCCACGGAGGACTGAGCACGAATCCCCAGGCGGATAAAATCCTGAGGATCCGCCAGTGCATCCTGACCTGCGGCCTTCTGGTCTACCTGTTCATCTATTTCTGGCTGACCTTCCTTTCCCGCTCCGCCATGGATACCTACGCGGTGCATGTGGCGCCGCTGGAGGACCTGAAAAACGCCTTCGAGACGGAGCACGGCTTCTCGGATGTGCTCCGGCGCCTGTTTTCGGAAGGGTTCGCTGTCTTCAAAAACGTCAAACTGGTGCGGCCGGAGGATATTGCCCAGTTCTATATGAACATGATGGTCTTTGTGCCCCTGGGCTATCTGCTGCCGTATACCTTCCGGTGGTTCCGGGAGCGGGTGCGGACCCGTCCGGTGGGCGTCTGCTTCCTGATCTCCTTCTTTACGGAAAACATGCAGCTGATGACCCAGCGGGGCCTGTACGACCTGGATGACCTGATTTCCAACACCCTGGGCGGATTCATCGGCCAAATGCTGTATATCGCCTTCGCCTACATGCTGACCCATCCGGACTGGCGGAAGGATCTGCAGAGCCGCCGCAGGTGGAAGAAAAAAGGCGGAAAGCGGGCACTGTATCCCAGCCGCCGGCGGATCTACGCCAACTGCACCTACCTGCGGGCCAATAACCGGGAGGAAGTCTGGAACTTCTATGTACGGAAGCTGGGCTACCGGCCCGTGCCCCGCAGCGGCCCCGCGGCGCAGGAGGAGAACGTGCTGCTTCTGTCCCTGGGACGCAGCCGGATCCGCATCTGCTGCGACGGAAACGGGGAACCGCTGCCGCCCCAGATGCTCCGCATCAGCGCCTACGGGCTTTCCCTGATCCGGCAGAACCTGCTGGAGCAGGGGATCGATCCCGGCGAATACAAGGAAGACCCGTATACCGGGCAGCGGGAGCTGCGGTTTACGGGTCCGGATGATGTACAGATTACGATTACCGAAGTGGAATAACGGTTATTTTTCCGCGGCTGCCAGCTGCTTGTAAATGCCGGTGGAACGCAGCGCCGGGAGCACCGCATGGTAGAACAGCGGGGCCACCACGACGGCGAAGGCGGCGTTGATCAGCGAGGGAACCAGCTTGGCGACCAGCACGGTGGGAATCGTATCCACGGGTACCGGCTCCACCCACATCTTGAAGATCCAGGTTTTCAGCATATACAGGGCCACGTAGGTCAGGGACCCGGCGATGCAGCTGAGGAACAGCGGCGGCAGGGTGGCGCCCAGGGCGACATCCTCATGCTTCCGCTTCCAGGCCCGGTAGATCATGGCGGTGACCCAGGCCATGGCGAACTTGCTGACGAAGGTGATCGCGGCGTTCAGGAAATCGTATCCGCCGAAAAGCACGTCATACAGCGCGGAACCCAGGCCGGCGGAAAGGCCGCCGGTCACCGGCCCCAGCAGCAGGCCCGCCAGCAGGCACATGGCGTTGGCAAAGTGCACCTTGGACTGCCCCAGCGGGATCCGGAACAGCGTAATCACGCAGATAATGGCAGCCATTACGGCGCCGAAGACAATTCTCGTTAACTGGCTCTTGTTCTGGTTCATTTCCATCCTCTCCCCTTGACTTTCGATGACAGGAAGTATATGCTTCATTTGGCAATATGAAAAGTACCAGAAAAGGAGAAAAATATAATACCAGATGAGAGACAGCAAACCGGCCTACCTGGCCTTGTATGAATCCCTGCGGGAGGAGATCCTGGCGGGCATCCGGCCCTGCGGGAGCCGGCTGCCGTCCCGCCGCTCCCTGGCGCGGGACCGGGGCATCAGCGAAATCACGGTGGATCACGGGATTGAGCTTTTGTGCGAGGAGGGCTATGCCGAGGCGCGGCCCCGCAGCGGAATCTACGTGACCTACCGGGCGGGGGACGGGTTTTCCCTGCCTGTAAGCTCACCCCGGCCGGTTCCCCCGGCCCTGCCGGAAAGCGCCCTGCGGACAGAGAACCGGGAATCCTTTCCGTTTCCGACCCTGGCCCGGGTGATGCGCCGGGTGATCACCGACTACGCGGAGGCGCTGCTGGTGAAGCCGCCGAATACCGGGTGTGACGCCCTGCGGGAGGCGCTCAGCGCCTACCTGGCCCGCAACCGGGGCATCCGGGCGGGGAAGGACCAGATCGTTATCGGCGCCGGCGCGGAATACCTGTACGGCCTGGTGGTGGAGATGCTGGGCCGGGACCGGATCTGGGGCCTGGAATCCCCCTCCTATGAAAAAATCGAGCGGGTGTACCGCTCGAGGGGAGTCGTATGTGATCTGCTGCCCCTGGGAAAGGACGGCATCGTCTCTGAAGCGCTGCAGGGTACGCAGGCCTCCGTGCTGCATATTACGCCCTTCCGCTCGTTTCCGACGGGCATTACGGCCTCCGCCTCCAAACGGCAGGAATACCTGCGCTGGGTTTCCGCGCCGGACCGGTATATCGTCGAGGACGACTACGAATCGGAATTCTCGCTGCTGCGCAAGCCGGAGGAAACGGTTTTCGCTGCCACAAGGCTGCAGAACGTGATCTACCTGAATACCTTCTCCCGCACCATATCCCCCTCCATGCGGGTGGGCTACATGGTGCTGCCGGAGAAGATGGTGCCCCTGTTCCGGGAAAAGGTGGGATTCTATTCCTGTTCGGTGCCCGCCTTTGAACAGTATGTACTGGCGGAACTGCTGAAAAACGGGGAGTTTGAGCGCCACATCAACCGGGTGCGCCGGCGGGAGCGCCGGGCGCCTTAATCCTCGCCGTCGAGGCGGGAGAATCCTTCGCCCAGGGCCTCGTGGGCGTCGGTAATGAACATAAAGGCCTTTTCGTCCTCCTCCTGCACGATGCGCTTGACCGCCATGATTTCCTGCCGGGCGGCCACGCACAGCACCACGGGCTGCTGCTTCCCGGTATAGGCGCCTTTCGCCTCCAGGTGGGTGACGCCGCGGCCCACCTCCTCCATGAGGCGGTCCGTGATCTTTTCCCAGTTGGCTGTCATGATGAAGCAGGCCTTGTTGCCGCCAAAGCCCATCATCACCGCGTCAATGACCTTGGAGCACACATAGATGGAGATAAAGGCGTAAAGCGCCTGTTCCGTACCGATGGCGACCGCGGCGGCCAGGACCACCGCGCAGTCCAGCGCGAAGAGGAACATGCCCATGGAAATAAAGGGCAGGCGCCGGTGCACCATCCGTGCGATCATATCCGTGCCGCCGGTGGTGGCGCCGCCCCGCAGGATGAGTCCCAGGCCGGCGCCCACCGTCACGCCGCCGAAAAGCGTCCCCAGCAGGGGATCGGTGCTCACGGGGCGGATGGGCAGTACGTCGATGAGGACGGAGAAAAGCAGCGTAGCCACAAGGCTCCGGAAAGCGAAAATCTTCCCCATGGAGCGGTAGCCGATCAGGAACAGCGGAATATTCAGCAACAGGGAAACGGTACCCACCGGCCAGTGGAACAGGAAATTCAGGATGGTTGCCACACCGGTCAGGCCGCCGGGTGCGATATTGTTGGGTACAAGAAAGGCGGGATAGGCAGCGGCGCCGATCAGGCAGCCGGCCAGGATCTGCAGGTAACTGAAAGCGATCCTGCGGGGACCGAGGGTGCGGAAATGTTCAGCCATGGATTCCCGGATGCGGCATTTCATGGGACTGCTCCTTCTTCAGCTGGTACTGTGGAACTTTACCGGACCTCGACAGAAAGACGGTGAGGCAGACAGATGATCATCCCGAACATGACCCGGGTCTCGATATTGTCCCGGGTGACCTCCTCCATCTTCACGCAGTCCTGCCCTTCGCAGTTGGCGTGCTCCATGCGGACGGAAGTGCCGGTCAACTGCAGGGTGTTTTCATCCCCGTTTTCCTGCAGCACCCGGACCGTATGGGCTTCGGAAAAGGGGAGGCTGGCCAGTTCTTTGCCGTCCAGCGTCAGGTAAACCCGCAGGTCCTCCGTCTTTTCCGGGGAAACGGAGGCGGAAGTGAGCTCCTTCCCGTCCACGAGCACGCGGACCCCGGAAGCCGGGTGCGCCCAGGGGCGCAGCAGCACCAGGCAGACGACCGCCGCGGCAAGCACCAGGGCGGCGATAGCCCAGTATTTTCTTTTCATGCTGCACCCACCTCCGGGATCTTTCGGACTGCCTGCATCCTAACACAAAGCAGGCGGAAACGCAACTGATGCGGCGTTTGCTTTTTATGCGCTTTCATGCGATAATAGACAAAACCGGAGAGTGATATATGGGGGGTCAATATGCTGAAAATCGGAGAATTTAGCGATACTTTCCTTCCCATTGTGGACGGAGTGGGCCGCGTCGTGAACGCGTACGCGGAAACGCTGTCCGCCATGGGGCACCAGGTGACCGTGGTCGCGCCCATGTACGACACGGGATCCCGGGCCGGTTTTCCCTATGAGCTGGTGGATTTCAACGGCATCTCCATGCCCGGCATGAAGCAGTACAAGCTGGGGGAGGCGATGCTGGACGCCCATTACCGCAAGCGGATCCGGATGGTGGAGCTGGACATCGTGCATGCCCACAGCCCCTTTACCGCCGGCTCCGAAGCGCTGCGCCTGGCGGTGGTGCGGAAGCTGCCGCTGGTGGGCACGGTTCACTCCAAATACTATGATGATTTCCTGAAGAACACCAAATCCGAGTCCATCGCGAAGATGATGACGAAGGTGGTTGTGAATTACTATAACCGGTGCGACGAGGTCTGGTCCGTCGGCACCAATATGGCGGACGTGCTGAAGGAATACGGCTACGAGGGCGAGGTCCATATCCTGCCCAACGGCGCCACCCTGCGCACGCCGCGCCCCTCGGACGCGGAGGAAGTCACCCGGCGGTTTAACCTGGGGGACGATCCCATGATCCTCTTTGTGGGCCAGATGGACTGGAAAAAGAATATTCTGACAGTGCTGGAAGCCTGCGCGGAGATGAAAAAGCAGGGAATCCGGTTCAAACTGCTGATGGCCGGGCAGGGCCTGGATCTGGCCGCGATCCGGCAGAAGCTGCATGACCTGAATCTGGCGGACTGCTCCCAGACCCTGGGGCATATTTCAGACACCTCCCTGCTGGACGGGCTGTACCAGCGGGCGACGGTGTTCGCCTTCCCCTCGCTGTACGATACGGGCCCCATGGTGGTCCGGGAGGCGGCCGTCATGGGAACGCCCTCCGTGCTGGTGCGGGGAAGCACCGCGGCGGAAGTCATCCGCGACGGGGAGAACGGCTATCTGTGCGAGAACGACCCGAAGGACCTGGCAAGGGTGATGACGGGTGTCCTTGCGGACAGGGAGGCCCGGGACCGGGCCGGACAGATGGCAAGGGAAACCATTCCCGTTCCCTGGACCAAGGTGATGGAAATGGCCGTGGAACGGTATGAACGCCTGGTGGCCCTGGGGAAAGAGGGTAAACTGAAGGACAAGCGCAGGCGCATTGTGTGACCCTGCGGCAGGAGATATGAGCAACAGGCATCATTTCAGGACGGAAAAGCGGATCATCCCCGTGGGAAGGCACCGGCTGCAGATCCGGATCATCCGTCCCGTCAGGGAGCCGCCGGGGGAGCACCCCGGCGTGCTGTGGATCCACGGCGGGGGATACCAGTCGGGATCCTCCAAGGACGTGTATGTGACCCGGGCGCTGTCGCTGACGGTCAAGTTCGGCGCGGTGATCATCGCCCCGGACTACCGGCTGAGCCGGAAATGCCCCTATCCGGCAGGGCTGCAGGACTGCTACGAGGCCCTGCTCTACCTGCGGGACCACGCGAAGGAGCTGAATATCCGGGAAGACCAGATTATGGTGGGCGGGGAGAGCGCCGGCGGCGGGCTGACCGCTGCGGTGTGCATGCTGGCCCGGGACCGGGGAGAAGTGAATATCGCCTACCAGATGCCGATTTACCCGATGCTGGATGACCGGGACACGGAAACCTCCCGGGACAACCACGCAACGAACTGGAATACGAAAAAGAACCACAAGGCATGGAAGCGCTACCTGCGGGAGGCTTACGGGACGGACCTGGTTTCCCCCTACGCAGCGCCGGCCCGGCAGACAAATTATCAGAACCTGCCCCCCTGCTACACGTATGTGGGGGATATCGAGCCTTTTTACCGGGAAACCGTGGACTATGTGGAAAACCTGCAGAAGGCCGGGGTGGAAGCGTCCCTGGACGTGTATCCGGACTGGTTCCACGCCTATGATGTGCTGTTCCCGATGGCGAAGATTTCCCGGGAAGCGATCCGGAAGTTTGAAAAGCATTTTGCATACGCCCTGGTGCATTATTCCGCACCCCAGCCGGAGAAGAAAGAAATGGCTGGAAATGATGATGCGGATGTGGTAAGATAGATCCGATACAGGTGCTCATTCAATGTAAAACGGAATAGAAATGAATCAGGATACGGGAGGAAATCGGTATGACAAAGAAAAAGTCGGTATGCAAGGTCGCGTTTGTCGGGTCGGAATGTTATCCCTTTGTGAAAACCGGCGGCCTGGGAGACGTGATGTACGCGCTGCCGCGGGCGCTGAAGCGGGAAGGGTGCGAGGTCCGGGTGATCCTGCCCCTGTATGCCTGCATTGCGGAAAAATACAGGAAAGAGATGAAATACATCGCCTCCTTCATGATGGACGTGACGATGGAAGGCCGCACCTTCTACGTGGGCATCATGGAGCTGGAGCTGGACGGCGTTACCTACGACTTCGTGGACAACCGGGATTACTTTGACTGGGGCAATCCCTACACGGGCCTGTGGGAGGATATTCCCAAGTACTGCTTCTTCTCCAAGGCCGCCCTGGCGATCCTGAACTACCTGAAGTGGTATCCGGACGTGATCCACTGCCATGACTGGCAGGCCGCCCTGGTGCCGCTGTACCTGCGCACCAAGTTCTGGAACTGCCCGCTGAAGAATGCCAAGAGCATGCTGACGATCCATAACCTGCGGTTCCAGGGCATCTGCAGCATCGACCACCTGAAGTACTGGTCCGGCCTGCCGGACGGGCTGTTCAACTATCCTATCTTCAAGCAGAATGAGGAAGAGGCGAACATGTTCAAGGGCGGCCTGGCCTATGCCGACGCCATCACCACCGTCAGCGCCACCTATGCCAAGGAAATCCAGACGCCGGAATTCGGTGAGCACCTGGATGCCCATCTGCGGTACCATGCGGACCGGATGCGGGGCATCGTGAACGGCATCGACACGGAGATTTGGGACAGCTCCACGGACAAGCTGCTGGTGGCCCCCTACGACGTGACGAACGTGCTGGAAAAGAAGTGGGAGAACAAGGAAGCCCTGCGCGCCCAGCTGGGCCTGGAAACCGGCTGCGGCAAGATGGTGTTCGGCCTGGTTTCCCGCCTGACGGACCAGAAGGGTCTGGACCTGGTGGACGCCATCTTCCCGAAGCTCATGGACGGCAACACCCAGGTGGTGGTGCTGGGTACCGGCGATCCACGGTATGAGAACGCCTTCCGCTACTACGAGGAGAAATACAAGGGCGATGTCTGCGCCTATATTTCCTACAACGAATCCCTGGCCCACCGGATCTACGCCGGCACGGACGCATTCCTGGTGCCGAGCCTGTTCGAGCCCTGCGGCCTGACCCAGCTGATCGCCATGCGCTACGGCACGGTGCCGGTGGTGCGGGAGACCGGCGGCCTGAAGGACACCGTGCTGCCTTACGACGCGGAGACCAATGAAGGCAACGGCTTCACCTTTGACCGCTATATGCCGGACCTGCTGCTGGAGGCCGTGAACGAAGCGAAGACCCTGTTCTTCACCGACCGGCCGCGCTGGGATGCCATGGTCCGGCGGAACATGCAGAAGGACGTCTCCTGGGAGCAGAGTGCGAAACAGTACCTGGACTTCTACCTGGAACTGAAGCAGAAGAAGTAAATAATCCCGCACAGCGGGGTTAAGGGGCGGAACCGGAGAAATAACCATGTGTATTTTTCCGGTTCCGCCCTTCCGTTTTTTACCAGCCGGGTGTATCTTTACACCGTGCTTTACAGAAAGCCGGAGGAGGATATGAAGATGCAGAACAATGGAAACAACGGAAACAACGGTAACAATTTCGGGGAAAAGGCAAAGAACATCTTCCAGAAGATGTACGACTTCCGGGTGAAGGTGAACAAGCAGGACAAGCCGATCATCAATGTCTCGAGCATTTTCGCGCTGGCCTGCCTGATCTTCGCGCCCCATGTGACGATTATCGGCTCCATTGCCGCGCTGGTCATGGGCTATACCTTCCGTTTTGAGAGTGAGGATATGGACAACAAGGAGCTGGAGGAACGGCTGCGCAAGATGGCACAGAACGTGAAGACCGGCGCCCAGACTGCGGCAAAATCCATCCAGAACGAGATCAACAAAGCCCGGGAGCAGAAGGCGGCTGCCACCCCCGCGGAGGCCCCGAAGGCTGCGGAGCAGGTCGTGGAAAAGGCACAGGCGGCTGTCCCCAGCAATGAGGAGCTGCTGAAGGACCTGCAGTCCCATGCCCAGGATACGCCGATGCAGAGCAATCCTGCCGCCACCACTTTCCACAGCGCCTATGCGGCTTCCGCCGGTTCTGTTCCGGTGCTGAAGGTGGAAGAGGACCCAACCACCACTCCCCAACCGGACGCTCCCGCCGCCAAGGGCAGCGCGCAATAAGAAAAAGAATGCAACAGGCAGCGTGATGAAAGCATACATCACGCTGTTTGTTGCCCAAAAAGTATCAGGAGGAAATCCGCATGTTTGTGGATGCCATTGAAAAGGTCAGCACCTTTACCCGGCCAGTCCGGTTTATTTCCCGCTGCTACGGGAGTAACACGGTTGTCCCGGGAAGCGCCACCCTGTTTTATGTCAATGAAAACGGCTGCGCGCTGACCTGCCGGCATGTGGCGGAAGAGATCATCCGTGCGGAGAAGCTCAACCGGAACTATGCGGAATTCCGGCAGGAGATGGCAGCACTTCGCAGCGGCGGAAAAAACGGCGCGGAGAAGAAATTCGCGGAAAGAAGGCATCAGCTTTCACCGGACCGGGCGGCGCAGCTCCGGGTTTCTTTCAGCGGAGTGCAGGGGCTGCAGAAATTCCATATCACCCTGTCAGACAAATATGATCTTGCACTGATTCGGTTTGAGAGTGATCCGCCGATACAGACGAAGCATGCAGTTTTCCTGAAGGACGAAAGCCTGATCCGCCCGGGGAAGATGCTCTGCCGGCTGGGATTCCCTTTTCCGGAGTTCAGTGATTTTGTCTATGACGCACAGAAAGATGATATTTTCTGGACCAGGGACGGAAAGGCAGCGACGCCCCAGTTTCCGATCGAGGGCATGATCACCCGGATGGTGGCGGAAAAGGACGGCGTTGTCTCCGGAATTGAGATGAGTACACCCGGACTGCGCGGGCAGAGCGGCGGACCTTTGTTTGCGGAGAACGGAGTGATCTGGGGCATGCAGTCCCTGACCCACCATCTGCATCTGGGCTTTGACCGGAAGAAGGAAAAGCTGCTGCTCAACGGCAGGGAAGAGATCATCAACGACCAGCCGTTCCTGCATGTGGGCTGGTGCGTTCATGTGAAAATGATCCGGGAATTCCTGGATCAGCAGCAGGTGAAGTATTATATTGGCAACAGCTATGAGGACGCGGAAGCGGTCCGGGAGTGAAACGATCGGAACCGCCTGGAAACGCAATTATTATATAAAAATATTACATATTGTATTTACTTTATATATTCATCGGCGTTATAATGCCCTTGAGGTGATATAACATGATGGAAGTATACTACCTGTTGAATCTTCGTATTTCCGGAATCAAAAGCATTGAAACCCCGATTGAGATTCCATTCTACAAGAAGACCATCAAGAATGATTTTGATCCTGAACAATACAGGGTCAAAGGAATATATGGAGAAAACGGATCCGGGAAAACAGCTATTATGCTGGCTGTCCGGATCATGACCCGGATTCTGCTGGACAGGAACTATCTGAGTGATTCTGTGAATCAACGTCTGCTGCTGGAGAGCATTAACAAAAAAACACGCAGGCTTTCTGTTGATGCAACGTATTATACTTTCGATTATACCGGCCCGTTTATCTGTCATTATCAGATGGTCCTGGAAATCGGAAATGACGGAAGAGTCTGCCTGGCAGGGGAAAAGCTGGAAAGGAAAATCGGGCATAATTCGCAAATGCCTTATGTTTTGGTGTTTGAAACCAGGGATGGGAGCCTGTTCAAATTTAACAAAGGAGAGCTGTTCAAATACTGTAAGGAGAAAACGAAGAATCTCCTTGGACAGCGATCTTTCGCAACTTTCATCAATGAAATAGAAATGGCAGGTTACAGTCTCCAAAGTCTGCCCGGACGGCATCTGTTCTCCCTGGCTGTTTTTGCTTCCAGGATCTATGTTGAAATTGATGAAGCGGATGATCACAGGGAAGACGCATACCAGAAGCTGAAAAAGCTGAATTCGGACGAGATCCTTCGTGAACAGGAAGAACTTACAATTTACAGCTGGGCATCTGCAGTCAAACATAGAACCATGGAAACAGTTATTACCAGGAATCAGTTGCCTTTTTTTCTGGAACAGATTGACAGACTTTCTGCTTTTGTCCGAATTTTCAAACCTAATCTGAAGAATATTGATCTCGAAACAAAGGAATATGGTGAATTTCTCATCTGCCGGCGGGTTATGGAATATGAGGGATTCAGGCTGGATGAGGAATATGAGAGCCGGGGAATCAAAAAACTGATGAGGCTTTTTGATATCCTGGATGCTGCGTCCAAGGGAAATATTGTCTTCATTGATGAACTGGATTCGAATATTAATGACATTTATCTGGATAAATTGATCGAATACTTTACCTATTACGGAAAAGGACAGCTTTGCTTCACAGCCCACAATCTTTCCCCAATGTCTGTCCTCCGCAACAGTAAATGTGCTATCAGCTTTATTTCCGGCGTCAACACAGTGCATACCTGGACCAGTAAGGGAAATCAGAATCCGGAACATGCCTACAGGGATGGATTTATTGAAGATTCGCCTTTTAATGTGGATGCTTCCGATTTCTTGGGAGTTCTTGGAGGCGCGGATGAAGACGAATAAAAGAATTCTGTTCTGTGTGGAAACAACAAAACAGGCAGATACGGATTACGGTTATATCCGGGACACGATTCATCATTACTATGAGGAATCGTCAAGAATTGTAACCCGTGCCATATATATGGGATCGAAATCCCGATATAAAAGCCGTTCTGTTCAGGAAGATATCAAAAACCAAGGCGGTACGGCTGATACAGTTGTGATCTATTGTATCGATACAGATGAGTATGATGTATCCGATCATGACAGGGGATTGCTGGATCAGATCCGGAATTACTGCAGGAAGAAGGGCTATGAGTTCATATTCTTCTGTAAGGATGTGGAAGATGTGTACTGCGGCCATAGAATTCCGAAGACACAGAAAGTCCAGGCTATTCGCAAATTCAGAACATCAAAATCCATTGCAAAAATGGATGTAGATAATTTGCAAAGAGACGACTACCAGGTACATTGCAGCAATATTCTGAATGTGTTGGATCGATATTGGAAAAGAAAAGGGGTATAAATTCATGGAAGAGCATAAGCGATTGCAAACAGAAATAATGTGGATTGAGGGGGAGCAATAATGCTGAGGGAGTACCATATTTTTATTAGTCATTCATGGGATTATAACGATCAATATGAAACAGTAAAACGGTGGCTAGATAATGCTCGCTATTTTACATGGACAAACTATTCAGTCCCTATAACAAACCCTCTGGACGTTGATAGTACAAAAGATCTGAAACAAAGACTGGCTAATCGCATCTCTGTTAGCAGCTGTGTAATTATTCTATCGGGTATGTATGCAAGGTATAGTCGATGGATTGATTATGAAATTGATACTGCTATTTCGATGAAGAAACCAATCATTGGGTTAAAACCATGGGGACAGGAAAGAATTCCTCAGAAGATAAGTGACAATGCAGATGTGATGATTGGCTGGAATTCGGATCCGTTAATCCAAGCGGTTAGGGATTATGCTTTATAAAACGATTCCTATCGGATTGAAGAATATTATGTTTTTATAAGGGTAAAAAACACAGGAAGTTTACATTAATTGGAAAGAAAAGAAGCATAAAACCTAAGCGTTATGCTTCATAAGTGAAACGATCGGAACCGTCCCCACCGTCTCATCGGAACTGTCCATATCGTCTCACTCAATGTTCGAATTACAAGTAAATTCAACGGTATTAAGCGATTTGATGTGAAAATCGTGAAACGATTGGAACCGTCCCCAACGTCTCACCAACGTTTTACCAGATCTCGGTTTCGGATTCGTGGAAAGAGATGGGTGGTTCCGGTATTTCTTCAGGCGGGACAATTGCTTTGATGATTCTGTAAACCGTGGGCTTGGGGACACCTGTCAGGAGTGAAATCTTTCCTGTGGAAAGATGCTCCCGGGACAATTCCTGTATGTATGCTTTCCGGTGAGCATCATCCAGCTTCTGGAATTCTGAGACAGATGAGCAGCCGGTGATGCGGAGCATCAGGTCTTTTTCGTAGGCCTCCCGGAGACGGGGATCCAGCTGGTCCTCGTCCATGACAATGTCATCGTTTTCTTCGTGGATGAAATCGATCAGGTTCTGACGGGAACCGAACAGGTCCAGAGCGTACTGCGTGTCAGTCAGGGTGCCCTGGCCTTTTGCGTAAGCGAGGTAACTGCTCCAGCGGTATGTTCCGGGCCGGGATTCCAGGCCTGCTTTCATCGGATTCAGGAGAATATAACGCAGGACGGTCCGGTAATATGCTTCGGTTTCTACATTTTCGCTCCGAAACCGGTCCTGGAAGAGAGAACCAACCCGGTCATATCTTTCGTTGAACCACCGCACATAGCCGGAACCAAGCCGCTTGAAGATGAGTCCCAGCGGTTCCTCCGCCGGCTCGATCAGCAGATGCACATGATTGGACATCAGGCAGAAGGCATGAAGCCTGAACCGGGATTTGTTCTTGTTTTTCTGTAGCAGATGGATGTAAGTGTACCGGTCCTGGTCATCTTCGAAAATCCGCTGGCGGTTGATTCCCCGCAGCATGACATGATAAATCCCGGAGGAACTGATGGATCTTGCTTGTCTCGGCATAGCGGCCTCCTGAAAGAGTGGTTGACGGTTCCGATCATCGTGAGACGATCGGAACCGTCCCCAACGTTTCAACAATACCACAACTATTTAGGAATTTCAATGGGGTTAGAAGATGAAATGTGATAGCAGTGAGACGATTGGAACCGTCCCCAACGTCTCACAGGCGGCTGTCCCCAGCAATGAGGAGCTGCTGAAGGACCTGCAGTCCCATGCCCAGGATGCGCCGATGCAGAGCAATCCTGCCGCCACCACCTTCCACAGCGCCTATGCGGCTTCCGCCGGCTCTGTTCCGGTGCTGAAGGTGGAAGAAGATACCGGAAGCAATCCGGAACCCGAAGTCCCCGCCGCAAAGGGAAGCGCGGAATAAGAGGGAAGTTCCAGGATCAGTAATGTGAAAAAAATGCGGATGCCGCAAAAATTTCAGAAAAACAACTTGCTTTGTTCATGTGCTCTGTGGCATAATTGCTTCATGAAAAAAGTGCGGATGCCGCAAAAAAATCATGGAGGAAACGGCAGTGCAGTACGCGAGAAAGCAATATATGGATCAGCTGATCCGAAAAAAGGACAATGGACGTATTAAAGTCATAACAGGCCTTCGCCGGAGCGGGAAGTCCTACCTTCTGTTTACCCTTTATCGCCAGTATCTTCTGGATAACGGTGTGGGAGAAGATCAGATTATAGGTATCGCCCTGGATGAAATCGACAATGCGAAGTACAGGAACCCATTTGAACTGAACAAAGCTGTGAAGGAGCGAATGGCGGATAAGGATAAGCGTTATTATGTGTTTATCGATGAAATCCAGTTTGTGACCGAAATCCCTAATCCATATGTGGATGATCCGAATGAGAAACTCTCTTTTATCGATGTGTTGCTTGGGCTGATGAAGCTCCCGAATGCGGATATTTACGTGACGGGAAGCAATTCCAAAATGCTCTCATCCGATATTCTGACCCAGTTCCGTGACAGGGGCGATGAAATCCGGGTTCATCCGCTTTCCTTTGCGGAAATCTATGAACATTATGAGGGAGATAAGCGCGGGGCATGGCGTGATTATTACACCTATGGCGGTATGCCGCTGGTGTGGACAATGGAATCACATGAGGAGAAAAGCCGCTATCTGCGGGATCTGTTCAGCAGGACATATATCAAGGATGTCCTGGAACGCCATCAGGTGAAGAATGGCGTGGAAGTCATGGAGATTCTTCTGAATGTGCTTGCGTCCGGTATTGGTTCCCTGACCAATCCAAGCAGGCTTTCAAACACGTTTGCCAGTGAACGTCAGATCCGAGTTGCTCCCGATACCGTTGATACCTATATCGGGTACTTCATCGAGGCATTTCTGATCCGGAAGGCGGAGCGGTACGATGTGAAGGGACGTAAGTACATCAAGACTCCTGTCAAGTACTACTATTCCGATCCTGGCCTGCGGAATGCAAAGCTAGGTTTCAGGCAATTGGAAGAAACGCACCTGATGGAAAATGTCCTTTATAATGACTTGATCCGCAGGGGCTTTGATGTGGATGTCGGTGTGATCGAGCAGAATGTCAGGGATGATTCCGGCAAAAAAATACGCAAGCATCTTGAAGTGGATTTTGTGGTCAACAGAAATGATGAACGTTTTTATATTCAATCTGCGTTATCCATCGGTGATCCTGAAAAAAGGGAACAGGAAATTGCTTCCTTAATCAGAATTCCGGATTCTTTCAGGAAAATCGTTGTCGTGAAAGACTACATGAAACCATGGCAGGATGAAAATGGTATTCAGTATATCGGTATTGAAGACTTTCTTTTGGATGAGAACCTTATTTCCAAATAGAGTAATATTGTTACTCGTTATATAGTACGTATTATACGTATTATCGATTGGGAAAAATGAAAATCCGCAATCAGAATTAAATCCTCATGCGGAGCGAATTGATGCGACGCAGGGATCATAATACAAATAATAAAAATCTGTCAATACACAATTTGAAAATCATATTAATCATTAAATCAGTTCATATCAGCTGACAGAGAGTAAATACTTGCGGAGAGACAGAATATCTGTTGTGACAGGATCATCCATGAATGTGAGCTGCTGGGTAGCCGGTGGCTGTTTTCTTATACTGACTGGTTTGAAAAAAGATAAAGGGAGGCGCTTTGCCAACGGATCAGAAAGTGGAATGATTCTCCGTTTCTTCCTGTTCAGCAAGCTTCAGTTCAATGGTATCCCCGGATTCATACAGAATCCTGTCCGCAGCTGCCTGACGGAGGAGGAGCGTTTTTCCTTCATCGGGAAGTTCACGAAAAATGCTCAGCAGTTTGGTTTCATCCCTGTGCAACGCTGTCTGCAGGGGAAGCACAGCGGTCCATCCGGCCAGGTATTCGGGAGAAACATTGAACAGGGTTGCCAGACGCTCAATCGTTCCAAGGGAGAGATTCGTAATAATGCCGGTTTCATACTTGAAAACGGTCTGCTTTGCGACACCGAGAAACGCAGCCACATCATCCTGTGTCAGATGACAGGAAAGCCGGCATTGCCTGATACGGTCACCGGTGATACCCATATAGGAGGACCTCCCATTTTTCTATAACGCCATGATACCACATGAAATACATTAAGGAAAGAGTTTTCCATCAAAAAATAACTTGACAGGTTATCTTCAAAACCTTTATAATTTAACCAGGAGGATCATGGCGGGATAGGCCCGCTGGTTTTTTCTCCCAAAAATAACCTGACAAGTTACGACTGATTGTTTTCCGCATAAAAAGGAGCAGGTACAGATGAGCGTCTACGGATATGTCCGTGTAAGCAGCCAGGACCAGAATGAGGAGCGGCAGTTGATTGCCATGAAGAAGGCCGGCGTGAAGAAAAGCAATATCTTTATTGATAAACAGTCCGGCAAGGATTTCAACCGTCCGCAATACCAGAAAATGATCCGCCAGATGCAAAAGGGCGATCTGCTGTACGTGAAGAGCATAGACCGCCTGGGAAGAAGCTACGCAGAGATCCAGGAGCAGTGGCGCAGCCTGACGAAGGAAAAGCAGATCGATATCTGCGTAATCGACATGCCCCTGCTCGACACGCATGCATATAAAGACCTGATGGGAACCTTCATCGCGGATCTGGTGCTGCAGATCCTCAGCTTTGTCAGCCAGATGGAACGGGACGCCATCAAACAGCGGCAGGCAGAAGGTATCGCAGCGGCCAGGGCAAGAGGCGTTCATATGGGCAGACCGAGGGCAAAACTGCCGGAAAACTTCGAGGATACCGTCCGCTCCTGGGAAACGGGAAGGATCAGACTCCCGGACGCTGTCGAAAGAGCCGGCGTATGCAGGAGTACGTTCTTCAAGCTCCTCCGGGAACAAAAAAAGAACGAAGAGAGTCTGCTGCAAGTCAAATAGGTCTACCTTTATGGACTGGGCACGTCAAAAAGCGGCAATTCCCTTGCCAGTATGCTAAATATACTATATATATGCGAATAATGCAACTGGATTCAGACGATTCCGAAGATCACATATTCAGACCCTTTGGAGAAGGATTCATGATAAAATATCTCACTTTTCCCCTTTCTTTCGGCTTTCATAAAGGTAGACCTTTATGGACTTCAGCAGGATGAAGTGCCCTTGCCGGCCGAAACGAACAGCGGAACCGGACCGATGCCACTTGCCGGACGGAGCCCTGTTCTGTCACAGAAACCACTGCCGGGCGGTACAACCCTGTACCGCCATGGCGAAGCTATGCTTCGGGAGGGTTGAAGGTGTATACCTACTGCCTGTTCTGCGAAACCGGGAAGAGCAAGTATGTAGCCGGTGAGGCTACAGCTCGTTTCGGCTGCAAAGTGATTATTCCGAAGCAGATCCAGCACACCTGGTCCAAAGGCCAGATGATTAACCGGATCCGGGAGCTGCTTCCCGGATATGTTTTCCTCTACAGCGAAGAACTGATCCATCCATCCTGGACTTTCCGGATTCCCGGCGTGATCCGCTTTCTGCGCACGACGGATCAGAAATACGAGCTCACCGAAGCGGACGAGGCATTCGCTCTTTTCCTGCTCCAGGCGGACGGCGTGATCGGGAAGACAAAAGTGATTCGCGGGGAGGACGGACGCCTGGAGATCAGCGGGGAGTCCTTCAAGGGTGCGAAGGTTACGATTCTCAAGGTGGATCACCGGGCGCAGAGAATGCAGATTGAAATCTGGTTTGCGGCGCAGAGAATCCGGACCTGGATTGAGTATGAGGAAGTATCCACGGAGAGCGAAATTCAGGAAGAATAATACAGACAGAGGTACAAAATGGCTAAACAGACAGCGGAGAACAACACAAAAATCAACCAACCATCCAATTCCGACACAAGCTGGGAAAACAACATTTCGACCGAGACGGACTCATCTGATGATGAGATCGATCTGGGCGGGCTGTTTTTCCGCTTCCTGGAGAAGATTCACTGGATCCTGCTGACAGCGCTGGTGGGAGCGGCCATTGCAGGCGTGCTGGTTTTCAAAGTCATCACACCGATCTATGAAGCAACCGCGAAGATCTATATTGTCGGATCGGATACGACCATCAGCCTCAGCGACCTTCAGATCGGTTCCAATCTGGCGGCAGACTACCAGGAAGTTTTCAAAAACTGGCATGTGCATGAGCTGGTGGATAAACGGCTGAATCTGAATTACTCCTACTCCCAGCTGGCCGGGATGATCACGGTGACCAATCCGGCAAATACGCACGTCCTGTATGTTACGGTCAAATCCAAGGATCCGGCCGAAGCGAAGTCGATCGCGGATACCTATGCGCAGGTTGCCCGGGAGTTCATTGCCGCCAAGATGGATATGCGTGAACCCAATATCTTCGAAGAAGCCAAGCTGCCGGACAAACCCAGCTCACCGAAGAAAGCACGGGATATTGTCATTGGATTTTTGGTGGGCGCACTGCTTTCAATGGCTGTGGTCACCGTGAAGTTCCTCGGAGACGACAGAATCTGCAGCAGCGAAGATATCGAAAAGGTAGGACACCTTTCCACGCTGGGCCTGATTCCTCTCCAGGAAACAGAGGGAAAGCAGGACCGCCGAAACAAAACACCGATCTACGGGAAACAGGGATGAGGGGGTGAACCGAATTGCAGAAAGCGATGATTAAGGGAAAGCTGAATCTGGATTATGCCGGATCGGAAGCATTCAATACGGTTTGCTCCAATCTCACTTTTTCCGGCAAGAATGTGAAAAAGATTGTTATTACCAGCTGTGAGCCGAATGACGGAAAAAGCTTTATA
>JAFSOC010000017.1 GCA_017447185.1 Clostridia bacterium
GTTGTATTGGTCAGGCAGGACATTGCGGAGCAAATCACCCAAGGCAATCCTGAACAGATCAACGAGATCAGTCTGGATCAATACAATTTCGGCGGCGAACCCGACATCTGGATGGATTTTGTCCATGATACGCGGCACTTCGCCGTCAGCGCCATTCAGCGGGAGGCAGCTATCGCAGCATATCCAGCGGATGCGATAACAGCATAACCCTTTCCCCGGCGCGGGGGATACGGCGGTATGTCCGTGAATCATTCATGCACGAGCTCCGGATCCTTGTCGTTCGACACGTCGTCAACGAGACGTTTCCTCCGGTCTCTCTTTCAGGATCCGGAGCTCATTCTTCTATCGTAAAGCGTCTGAAGTATCGCGCAGAACGGAACCGCCGCCGTTACGGTTTCCCCGGTACAGGGCCTCCGCGTTATGTCCGCCGGTTTCACACAGCCGGCTTTCGATCCGCTGAAACAGTGGATCGTGCAGACCGGCTTTAGATCGTAAACTCATGAAGTGATGTACAGTGCGGAAACGGCGCGGAATATTCTACGCCCAGCGCAGGGCGGCAATACAATGCCTGCGAGTATCAGCTTTCGCCCTTCCGATCGACATCGCCAGCTTCTGCTGCCCAGAACCTGGTCGGAAGCCTCCTTTCGGTTCTGGGCACATTCGCGGCGATGTCATCCGAAGGCCGAACATCGTAAACAGGATACAGTATCACGCAAAGCAGGCGCGTATTGCCAAAATCACTCCAGCGCAGGAGCAGCAATGGAGCCGCTGATCTTCAATGAGCTCTTCTGCAGTACCTCGCCAGCTTCAGGGTTTCGAGCTGCCGCTCGGATACCTCACTTTCAGCTCGAACCCCATGAAACGTCGATGTACTGCAGAAGAGTAATATCCTAAACCCTTACAGTGATGCGCCAACAGCGGAAAAATTGCTTCCTATATATAACGCAGGCGCGTGCGTGTGTGAAGCTATGCCCTTGCATTCAGCTTTGCAGTGCGAGTCATTCGCCACAGCTCAGTGCGCTCCGCGGCGGCCGCGTCGCGCACGAGCTTCGCTCCGACTCGCACTGCCAGCATCGTAAACCGTTAAAGTAGCGCGCAAATAGGGACCGGCTTCCCACACTCCGGCACAGGAGGGAACCGCCATGTCCGCGGATTCAGACAGCCGGCCTTCTGATGCGCGCGTCACATGAGGAGGTGCCCAGACCATCACGAAGGATACCTTCTTATAGTCTGGAGCACCTCCCAGTATCGCGCGCACAGAAGGCAGGCTACATCGTAAATCACTGAAGAAATGTGCAAAGCGGAAACGGCGGTATCAAAGCATCCGTACAGGTGCGCTGTCTATAGGTCTGTAATGATCCAGCCCGCGAGCTTCTTTCGCCTGTACACGGTTGGATGACTGGGACGGCAAGCGACCCAGTCATCACTTACCGTACACAGGCTTCCGCAGCTCGCGGCATCGTAAAAGCATACAGAAATGTACCGGACAGACAGGCAGACAGTCAGTACAGCGTCAGCACAGACGAACAGAACGGCTGATCCTGAGCATTTCAGTTCGGCAGCCATGCCGGCCGGTTCCCAGGCGCCTTTCCATTCCGGAGCCCTTCATTCCAGGCGCCTGGCCACCGGCCGTCTTGGCTGCCTACATCGTAAAGCATTTGAAGTTATGTGCCAATCGGGATGGCTGTTCAAAAGGAGGGAGCGACATGACCGTATATGAGTTCCTGGTACACGCTTCGCAAACCTATTCCGCCGTCGTGGGCGGAGGCAAGACGGAGGACATCAAGCTGGACCTGAAAAGCAGGAGCATCCGAAGCGGAAAACGCTTGATTCTCCAAAATGGGATCATCGTCCGGCCTGCCGTTTGTTTGGAAAACGGTGAAAAGCTGGAGTTGGACGGTCTCATCGACTTTTCCGGCGATCCCTATGCGGAGATCGAAAGGCTCTACGCCCAGTTCAAGCATTCCGTCCCGAACCGCCACGTCCGGCTGAACAAGGGTTACTTCAAGGCGCTCTCCAGCGATTCCCTGACCATGCAGGAGCTGACGGACAATATGCCCCGGCCCCAGGCGCGTCTGGAATTGGAGGGCTTCATCCTGCTGGCGTCCGCGGCGGGGCTGATTCCGTGGCGAGTCCCCGAGCATTTCTTCTGGCAGAGCGCCGCAGACCCTGACTGCATTGTGTACCGGGAATGGGTCATAGGAAAGGAGGAGGATGCGGCATGTAGGAGCGACCAGGCAAATGACAGCCCGACAGCAGCGTGAAGTACAGAAATATCCCAATTCAATAAACGAGACAATAAGGAGGAACAACCATGAGCAAGAAACATCAGTACATTCTTCGGAAGAACGGCATCGACGCTGACCGCTACCTGTCCATGCGCATCGACAAGGAAAGCATTCCGGACGGCGCGGAGGTGGTGATCCAGATCAAGGATAAGGACACCGGCGAGCTGCGCACCGTTCCCGTGAGCACGGCGTTTGACGGCTATTTCGGGAAAAACTCCCGCTTCTATATGCAGGTCATGAACGACGGCCATGTATTCAACCCCTATATCCACCGCCGTTTCCTGCCCGCCCAGTTCCAACGGAACATCCGCACGGCGGGCTACAACGGCATCCACAATTATGTGCGGGAGCAGTACAGCTGGAATTATGTGGTGCGGTTCCTGAAGGAAGAATGCGCTAAGCTCGCCATGCTCCAGCGCCGCGACCCGGAAGCCTTCCGGGAGCGCAGCCAGTTTTTCACCCTGCGCGATATGCAGAACGTCCTGCGGGATTACTGCGTCATGGTCATGAACGTGCTGACCACGGCGGAAAACGACGCCGTCTCCTTCCGCCGGCCCCGCCAGAGGAAGGAAGAAATCTGCGTGTTCGTGAAGGGGATCGGCATGATCCGGGTAGATCATATCCGCCCCATGAAGTACCGCTTCGAGAAGTTCTGCGACGCGGTGGACGCCGTCCGTTCCTATGGGGAGCTTTCCGTCCTCATGCAGCGGTTTGATTTCTGCAAGCTGGATCCCAAAATCCGCACCAGCGAGCTGTTCGCCCGGCGGTTTGTGGAATCCGGCGCGTTCTACACGCTCAAGCAGAAGATCATGTTTGAAGGCTTTTCCCTGGGCGGCCGTGACGTGATGGACGACTTGCGCTTGCTGAAGGAACGCGGGCGGAACGGCTATATGAATCTGTACCGCGCTGTCAGCGCCTGACCGCCTGAGAAATAAAACGCTGCGGGGCTCTGCCATGGCATCCCCGCGGCACAAGGAGGTGCCTCATGTACACGGTGATCTGGATCGACGCGCATGGCAATGACCGGTGGGATCGGTGTGAATCCAGCGAGGAAGTGAATGACCTGCTGGACAGGGAGGACGCCCGGAACGGCGACACCTGGGTTTTCCTGCCTGACGCGGATGACTGCGCCATCACAGGCATTGACTTTGACAGGTGATTGCCATGCGGACTTACGAGATTCGGGGCGTCATCAACGTCAATATGTACAATTCCCTGCTTTCTCCCGAATTCACGCTGGAAGCGGACACGGAAACCGAGGAACAGGAAGTGGAACGGGAACGGCTTTGGGAACGGTTCGATGTAAAGAAGTATACCGCGTTCATCTGCGAGCGTGCGGTCATTGAACTGAAAGAACTGCTGAAACAGCTTCCCAGCAATATGCGCGTCCGGTATGTAGAGGGAAGCGCGGAAATCTATTCGCCGCCTTATTACAACTACGGCGGCGACGAATTGATCTTCAAAATCCGTGCGCTGAGCCACCGTTCCCGGAAAGGGATGCAGCGGTATCTGGATCGGTTCTTTTCAGATGAATGGAACGCGGAGTTTGGGCCGGATTACCGCATCTATGAGTATCTCTGTGAAAACATGGGGCTGGAAGACTTTCTGACAGAGGAGGACAGGCATGTACAATCTCCTGACATGGAAGGATGAAAGCGGCACCATCACGACCCGCGCAACGAAGGCCGAACTGACCGAGCGTCTGTTCATGCTGGAATCCTTTCTCCAACAATTTACCGCCTATGAATTAAGCAAATACCGGCTCGGCCAAACCGCGCATTTTCTGAAGCATCCGGTGGGAACGGTGGACGAAAGCTATTTCACCTTTTTCCGAAAGCAGCTCAGCAAGGAAATCGAACAGCATAAAGCAGTGCGGAACCGCATCTGCCGGATGTATGCGCGGCTGACGAAAGAGGCGATAGAACAGCCTGGTGATTTCGAGCGAGAAGTCTTGCCGGTACGCCCTATCAATCAGGAGCAGGCCAAAAGGCTGCTGAAAGTCCTGGAGGATAACGGTATCGAGGCAGACGAGTGCGAAACGGTTGCAGAGGCGATTTGCTTCGTTCTCGATCTGGACGCTTCTCAATTCAGTCAACAGGAGGCGGGCACATGAATCAAAAACCGATCCTGTTATCCCGTGAATGTATCCGGGAAACACTGATGGTCAAACGGGAAAATCAGCTTCAAGGGCTGGCGGGCAGCCTGTATGTGCTCAACATCCAAACGCTGCGCAGGGGCCAACTCGCGCCGTACCGTGAGACAATGACGGCAAACCGATTCCTGAACAGGATGGCGATTAAGCGCGCCGCGCCGGACATTGTCATCACGGTGCGCGGCGGTATGGTGCAGGAGGTTCGTTCCACCAATCCCTACACCACCGTGTATATCGCGGACTATGACGTGGATTCCCCGGATGAAAACGCCGCCACCGAGGATGCGGAGGAACGCGCTGCCTGGGGAGATATGCACGTCGTTTACTGAGGGAGGACGGCATGGAAATCAAAAGCATCCAGAAGCTGCTGGCCATGAAGCCCGGTCTGTATATCGGTGTGGACGAGGAAGGCCGCAGGGTCGCGGTATCCAAGAACAGCAGCGGCTTTCGGCTTCATGTGGAGGCAGGCGGGCAGCGGTATAAAGTCCTTCAATTTGACCCGAAGGGTACGCTGCTTTCCTCCAGTGAGAAGGAAGTAAGGGGTGACGCGGTATGAAGGCGGATTATCAGGTGGAAGCGGCATTGCCGGAGCAGGAGGAGCTGTTTTATTCGGACAGCAGCCAGGAGGAAAACTGCATCGGCCACCTTCGCGGCGACTTTGGCCATGGCGGGGACGAATTCTGGACATCCTGGTGGCCTCATGAGGCAGAACAGAAGAAAACGGCTGATTTCCAGCGGGAGTTCAACGGATTGGTAGGCTTTCTGCGGCAGGATTTACTCAAAGGCCGCAGGGATATGGCCCGTTATCTTCGGGAACATCCGGGCTGCCCTCTGGATAACGGAGACAGTGGAACTGTAGGCTATATCGTAGCCAAATCCCCGTATCGCTTCTGCATCCGCTGTACGCCCGCCCCCGGCAGCTATGATTTCTATGTTTATGTCTATTTGATAGAGGAGGAGAAGCAGTGAGCAGGCAGATTCAGGCGACCTTTGTTTCCGTTTGGGACAATGGCATGGCAATTCCGACCGCCGCACTCTTTGACGAGGACACTGGCATCGTCAGCGATATTCAGCAGGCCAACCTGCCGGAAAGCATACTGGAATCCCTGGACATTCTGAAGGATCAGTATGTACTGATCGGGGAGAAAAAGTATGAGCTCCAGGAAAACGGCGATGGCACCTTTACCATTCTCCGGAACTATGGCGTGTTCTTCTCCCGCGGCGGATATGCGGAGATCAAGGCGGTCTCTGCGGATGAAGCGATGCGGATTGCCGACGAAACCATGAAGGTGGAGGAAGTTTCCTGGGATGAAGACTGGCATCCTACCGATGTTCAACTGGAGGAATAAAGGTGGAGAAACAGCGCATTCAGTGGATAAAAGGCTGCGATCCTTTTGATGGAACACCACGTTACTCATTTGAAGGCCGCGATCCTTCCGTGACTGTCTCCGCCATTGGCGTCGTAATCACTGCGGAACGCCGCCGCAAATACGCTCATGATCCCAAGAGCAGCAAGCTTTTCTATACCGGCTATGTGCGTCACATGGAAAAAGAATCCGCCGATTATACGAAAGAATATGAACATCTGAATGACTGCAAAGCTGCGACGGAAGCTCTGTTTCAGGAATACTGCCGGTTATTCCCTGACGATACAGAGGCTTTATAAAGCTAAAGGGGGGATATAAAACGAAAATCAAGCTGCCCGTTTCCTGGGAAGTTTGCGGCTTTGTGGAAGTGGAAGCCGACTCCATCGACGACGCGATGGATATTTTCAAGGAAACCTCCGATGAAATCCCGCTTCCAACCGATGCGGATTATGTGGACGGTTCTTTTGATCTTTCCTGCTATGAGCCGGAAGTTATTCAGGTCTACAATCCCGACGCGCCGCTGAGAACAAATCATGAGGAGGAATGAGCATGTCTACCTATTATGGCACTACCCGCACGAACTACTTCCATGTGAAGGATGAAACTGCTTTCCGTGAATTCATGGGAAAAGTGGTGGGGGATGAAGATGGCATCGAACTGTGGATTCGACAGGATGCCCAGGGGAACACCCTCTTCGGTTTCGGCGTTTATGGCTGCATTTCCGGCATTCCTGTTCCCGTACTGGATGAGAATGGTGAAGACATCGGGGATACGGAAAACGATTATGACGCCTTCATCAGCGGTCTTCAGCAGTATGTTGCCGAGGATGACGCCATCATCATTTTTGAAACGGGACACCAAAAGCTGTGCTATGTGGGTGGCGGAGCCCTCATTATCACTGCCAAAGAAACCTACTATATCGATCTTCAGACATCCGCCTGTAAAAAAGCGGCGGAACTTCTCCAGAACGACAAATGGACAACCCGGTGTGAAGAGTAAATGAGGTGATTCCATGTTCCGTCCCCATGGGTATCTGACCAGTCAGGGCTATATCGGCTTTCTGCCGGATGGCAGGCGTATGCTCTTTTCCACAGAGGAAGAATACATGGAATATCTTGCGGAAACCAACGAACAGGCGGCGTAAGGAGGATGAAAATGGAGAAAACCTGGAAGTATATGAATTTTTCGCTCAACCCGGAAGAATTGCCCACCAAAGACGAGCTGATCGAAATGATCCGGGACGGCGGCGGAACGGATGCCGCTCTGGCTGATCTGCGGGAACAGCAGCATGAGAAGTATGGGAACGAACTGATCTGGCGTTTTCCCATCAGCGAAGGTGAATCGGCGGGCGGCTTTATCATGCCCGTGCGGGAAGGCATCCTGTGGATTCCCTATGATGAAATCGAAAAGGAAACGGGTGAAATCCTGCTGATGGACGACGCGGAGCTGCTTACTGAGGACGCCTGTGAAATCATGGCGGAGGATTTTATGGCTTACGCCAAAGAGCTCTGCGATGTGCTGAACCAATCCGCCGCCATCACTCATCAGGCGCATCTGGCTCGGATCGTCCGCGAAACGCTGGAGCTTGGCTCTTTTGAGGTTGCCTCTGGGAAGCTTACCGTTTCCGACCCATGCTATGCTCCTGACGTTTGGTGCCGCGGAGAGCTTACCGACGTTGAGAACGGCTCCTGGTATGCCTCCATCGTCAAGCATGATTGCGGCGAGTTTGGGGTGCGTGTCGCAAAGCTCATGATCGTTCATGAATCCTGCGATGATTCGCAGAACCTGACCCGGCAGAAAGCGCCATTTGAAGTTGGCGTTGACAGCGGCCAAGCCGGGTTCTTCGATGCCGCGCACTATCAGGATTCCTCCGTCATTCCTGACGCGAAGCCCGACCCTGCGGATGATCCCTCCGAGCCGTGGTATCACTATTGCTGTGATATTACGCTTTCGCCCATCGGCGCCGGGGTGCTGCCCTTCGGTGTGGTTTCCTCCAGCGGATACGGCGACGGCGGCTACGACTGTTTCTATTATACCAATGACGCCGGGGCCATTGTCAAGGCGGAAATCGTATTTCTGCCGGAGGAAGAGGAGCTTTGCCATGAGTAATATCGTTTCCGTTCAGTTTACCCGCTTTCAGGATCTGGACAGCGATGGGAACCCGGATGGAGAGCCTACCCTGGGCTACCGTATCTACGACGACTACGGCGCTGACTATAACAACTGCTATGATTCCATTGAAGAAATGCACAAAGCCGGTCTGACGCCGGAGGGTATTTTTCAGTTCATTGACGAGAATCATGATCCCTTCTGCATGACCGCCCGGGAGCGCGGCGTGCTTTTGAATGGCCGGTATATTCCGCCCAGGGAAACTGAACAAGAAGAGGA
>JAFSOC010000018.1 GCA_017447185.1 Clostridia bacterium
GGTGTACTGCCCCACGTTCATGTAGGGATATCCGGCGGGATGCACGCTGGGGGTGCCCTTCATGGGATAGCCCAGGTTGATGGCGCTCCGGGTCACGACGCCGTCCTCCAGGTCCAGGAACCGGATCACGCCGTCCACGCCGGCGATGATGACTTCCCGCAGGGCGCTCTTGACCCGCTTTTCCTCGTCGATGTTCGCGCCCTCGCGCACCTGGGTGCTCCATTTCACGATGGCCGGCTGGCCCGTCCATTCATATCCGTAGTAAGTCACGCCCGCGCCCTTGGCACTGCCGGCTTCCACCTGCCACAGCTGCTCCAGGACCGTGGGGTTCGTAACCTCGCCCACCGCGGCGTTCTGCCGGAAGGCGGTGCCCCGGAAGGTCAGCACGCCAATCTTCCGCGCGGTGTATTCGTCCCCCGCCGGCATATGGATCACGGCCTTTGCCGCCCGTGTATACTGTTTTACTTTCTTCGATCCGTCATAGACGGTGGTGGTGGTGATCAGCGAAGGATCCGCACTCACATCCGCTTCCGCCACCAGCGGCGGCACCGCTGTCGGTGTGGCGGTGGGTTCCGGCGTTTCTTCCTCCCCGGGTTCCACTGCCGGCGGCGTCACTTCCGCGGCTTCCGCCCGGTATTCCGCATTGCCTTCCGGATCCTCTTCCGCGGGTTCCGCGGGCTCCACGGGCTCTTCCCCGTCCCCGGCGGGTTCCGCGGGTTCCTCCCCGTCTTCCGCCGGCTCCGCGGGTTCGTCCTCAATCTCCGCGTCCATGGCCGATCCTTCATCCGGCGGCAGGTCGATCACTTCTTCATCCCCGATGTCCCCGCTCTCATCCGGGTTCACCGGAGCCACGTCTTCAATATCCGCGTTCGCTGTGTTCGCCGGCGTTTCCGTCACCACGGCCGCTGCCGGCGCGGTGGTCACGTCCGTGGCCGTCAGCGGCGGCGCGATGCCCAGCGTGGCGGAATAGTCGGTCTCCGTCCATTCCTCCTGCCCGGCGCCCTTCGCCTGCAGCCGCACCACGCCTTCATACCCGTCCCGCACGTGCATCGTCAGGGTAAACAGGTTGTTGTCCGTATTCTCCACGCGGGTCAGCTCCGCGTCCACCTGCAGGTTGTCCTCGTCCACCAGCCGCAGGTCGTCCGTCCCGCTGCTGGTAGTGACCGTGATAATCACATCCGCCGGGGCGGTCACTTTCTCGTTGCCCTTCACGGAGAAGGCGTCGATCCGCGGCGGCTCCGCCTTCTGCGGGTTCAGCAGGTTCTGCACCGGGGCGGTCAGGTTCTGTGCGAAGCCTTCCGCGCTGGTGCGGATGTTGTTGTCCTTCGGCAGGGTCATCACCAGGATCAGGCCCGCGCCCACGAGCAGCAGCAGCGCCGTGAGGATCCACATCACCGGGCTCTTCTTCGGCGGCCTGGCGGCAGGTTCCTGCTGGGGCATGCGGCTGGCATACCGGGCTTCCGGCATCACGCCGATGCGCCGCGGATCCCGGGATTCCCGGCTGTAGGGATCCCGCTCGCCGTACGAATCCCGGCCGTATACTTCCCGTCCCCGGGCTTCCCGGCCGTAGGTTTCCCGGCCATAGTCCCGTCCGTAGGTCTCGCGCCCGTAGGTCTCCCGTCCGGCGCTGCCCCGGCCGTATACTTCCCGGTCTCCCCGGGGTTCCCGTCCGTATTCCTGTGCGTTTCGCAGGTCCTGGATATAGTCCTGGGCCGTCCGCGGATGGGGAATGCCCATGCGTCCCGGGGCATAGCCCACCGAGACCCGGCTGTTTCCTTCCGTGCCTTCCGCGCCTTCCGCGGGCCGCTGCGCAGGGCGCACGGGCCGGCGGGCCTCCGGCATCCGCCGGGGCTCCTGGGGCGGCCGGCGCACCGGCTGCGCCGGGCGCGTGCCCGGCCGTCTCGCCGCGATAGCGTTCACCGCACCATAGGGGGAGGCGTTCATCCGCCGCGCTTCCGGGGGTACCCGGCTGTCCGCGGCCTGGACCACCGGCTCTTCCGGCGCCGCCGCTTCCGTCTCGGGAGTCACTTTTTCAACAATCTCGGTGGGCTGGCTGTCCAGCTCCGCCTCTTCATTCACTTTTTCCACGATCTCCGTGGGCTGGTTATCCATCTCCGCTTCCGTTTCGCGATAAATTTCGCTCCGCCGGCGGGGCCGGATGTTCTGTTCATTATCCAAAACGCTTCGTCTCCTTTGCGTCGAAAGTGCATACTTTCCCGTTTGTATTATACCGGAAATTTCCGTCTTTCTCAACCTGCCGGGCGGATTTGCGTTTTTCCCCGCCCCGGCCTATAATGAGCCATCTGAATGTGGGAGGAACCCGATGATCTGCACGCTTTGTCCCCGGAGGTGCCGCGCCGACCGCGCGAAGGCTCCGGGTTTCTGCGGCCTGGGGGAGGAAATGCGCATCGCCCGGGTCGCGCCGCACCTGTGGGAGGAGCCGCCCATCTCCGGATCCAGGGGCACCGGCGCGGTCTTCTTTTCCGGCTGCACCCTCCGCTGCGTCTATTGCCAGAACGGGGAAATCTCCCATACCGGCCTCGGCGAGGCTTTCACTCCCGAAAAGTTGGCAGACGCCCTCAGGCGGCTCGTCGACCGGGGCATGCAGACCGTCTCCTTCATCACCGGAACGCCCTTTGTCCCGCAGATCCTGGAGACCCTCTCCCTCTTTCGCCCAAGCGTTCCCGTCGTGTGGAATACCTCCGGTTATGAAACGGTGGAAACCCTCCGTCTGTTGCAGGGCGCCGTGGATGTGTACCTGCCGGACCTGAAGCATTTCTCCGCCCGCATGGGGCAGCTCTGTGCCAAAGCCCCGGATTATTTCCAGGTTGCCTCGGAGGCAATAAAAGAGATGTGCCGCCAGACCGGGCCCAATGAATATGCGGAGGACGGCATCATGAAAAAAGGCGTCCTCATCCGCCACCTGATCCTCCCCGGCCTCACCGGCGAAAGCATGAAGCTCCTCACCTGGGTGAAGGACACCCTGCCGGAGGGAACGCCCGTCAGCCTCATGCGCCAGTATATCCCCTGCAACGGCGTGTCCGTCCCGGGACTCAACCGGCGGATCACGGAGAAGGAATACACCCGGGTCCGGGACCATATGCTGGCCCTGGGACTTCCCGGTTTCCTCCAGGAGCCGGACTCCGCCGACCGGGATTTTATTCCGGTTTTCAATCAGCCGGAAAGCTTTGTGTGAATAAAGAAAAAAACCGGATCACTCCGGTTTTTTGATTTTTGGTACGTGGTATTCCAGGCCCTCGTCGAAGCAGACCTGCTCCGGCGGGTTTTCCAGCTCCTCCGGGTTCTCCATGAACCGCATCACGTCTGCGAAAAACGCGCCGTAGTGCGCTCCCGAGCACACCCGCTCGTCCGCCGTCAGCCCCAGGGGCATCCAGCGGCGCATCCGGGTCCTTCCCTCCGCGTCCACGAAGGCTTTCTTCTGCACGCCGCCCATGCCGATGAACAGGCTCACGTCGCCGAAGTTGTAGATATGGTGCAGCGGCGCCGGCAGGCCGACGGATCCGTTGTTGGTGATGAACATCCCGCTGTAGAAGGGCAGTTCACGCATCAGGATCCCCGGGGCCAGGCCGTAGCGGTCCAGCAGCTTCACCAGCGCCACCAGGAACGTGGCCACGCCGGGAATCTTCAGCACCAGGCTCGCCAGCTTGATCACGAAGTCCCCGTCCTCCGTCGCCCGGGCATTGGCCACCGCGGCGTTCATCCGGTCCCGCACGTCGAACAAGGTGTCCGTCAGGTCAAACAGGATCCGCACCGTGGTTTCGTGGCTGTCCGTGTTCTGGGGATCCTTCAGCACCGCGTAGCTCACGGAGCAGTTGTTCCGTGCGTAGTACTGCTTGTTGAAGATGAACCGGTTCACTTCCGGGTGCTGGCTGATCGCCCGCACATAGGCGGCCACGAAGATCTGCATGAAGGTGAGCTTCTCGCCTTCCTTGCTCTTCTGCACGATGTACCGCGTCAGCTTTTCATAGTCTATGTCGTGCTGCAGGAATACCTGCGCGTCGCACCGCATGGGCATCAGGTACGGGGTGATGCGGATGATGGGATCCACGTTCTTCAGGCGTCTTCCGTCCGGCCGGTATCCAAACATTTCACATGCCCCCCGATTGCGTTGCGATCGCCGTTACCAATCCTTGCGTCACCTTCGGCTCGCAACGATTGACGGCTGTAGCATGGGACGTGTTACCCAAATCAGAGATTTGGACACGTCCGCATCAAAACAAGTCAGTCGCCTTATCCAAGGCTTCCTGCTGCGCCTGCAGCAGCGCCTCGAAGGACGCCCGGTAGTCCGCCGCCGTCTGCTTCAGCGCGGCCACTTCCTTTTCCAGCCGCGTCCGCTCCTCCATCAGGCCGTCCAGGCGCTCGGAGGCTTCGGTCTCGGCCTTGGCGCGGATCGCTTCCGCGTCTTCCTTGGCCTTGCGCAGGGTTTCTTCCTTCACCTGCACCGCCAGGGCCAGCACTTCCCGGAAGCTTTCCTCGCTCTGGGCGCTGACGCCGCTCGCCGGTTCCGGATTGGAGGCCGGACGGACCACGGTCGTCTTCTGCTTCAGGTCCATGATCTCGTTTTCCAGCCGCTCGATCTCGTCGCAGATGTCATCGAGGAAATCGTCCACTTCCTTCTGGTTATATCCCTTGGTCGCGAAGGAAAATTCCTTGCTGGAGATGTCTTCCACCGTAATTCTGGGCATCGTGTCCGTCTCCTTTCACTTGCGCTTTTTCAGTCGTTTAGCTTAATACCCGTATCCGCCGAAGCTGCTGTAGCTTCCGGCCGCCGCCGGCATGGTGCCGGTGTAGGGATTGTAGTTGTCCATCTGGCCGTTCATGGCCGCGGTCCAGTTCTCCGCGTTCCGGCCGCTGCGGCGCTCCCGCTGCCGCGGGGGCTCCTGCTGAACCGGCTGCACCGGCACCGTGTACACCGGCGGGGTCATGCCGCTCCGGGCGGGCATCTCCTCCGGCAGGATCTTCACGCCGTCGGGGGCGATCAGCACCATCCGCGATCCCTGCAGCATCCGTACGTTGCATCCCAGGGTGAAGGCCGCGCCCGCCAGCATGTCCTGGCACCGCATGGCTTCGTTCTCGTTGGCGATGGCGTCCAGGGAAACGATCAGCGTCTCCCCGTTCTTCATGCACTCAATCGCTTCGTAGCAGCTCTTGAGCCCCGTCATGGTCATGATGTGCTCCACATGGTTGAAGGGGGCGGCACCGGCGTCCGGCGCGTATCCCGGCATGTAGGAGATATTGCTGCGGGGCGCGGCTTCTTCCCGCGGGGGGAACCATCCGCGCTCCGGCCGGGCCGCGGTGGCCGGCGGCTCCTCGGTCCGGATCCGCCCGGTGGGCGCCGGCTGCCAGGAGGGCTCGTAGGAAGTCTGCTGCGGGGCGAATCCGGTGGGCGCGTAGCCCGTGTTCGCCTGTCCGTAAGGCTGCTGCTGTCCCCAGGCGGGTTCAGCGGAAAATCCCGGCTGGGTGAAGGGTCCCGGCTGGCCCCAGGCCGTCTGGCCGTAGGGTGCCTGGTTGTAGCTGTCCATGCCGTAGGCATCCCCCGGAGGGTTCATGCCCGTGAATCCGGTGTGGATATAGGTCAGAGGCTGCTGCTGTTGCTGCTGCTGTTGTTCTTCCTGGCCCATGATCTCCGCCTGGGTCTTCTTGCGGATGGGACGGTAGCAGCTGGTTCCCCCGTCGGGCCGGCGGTTGCCGGTATTGTCTGCCCCGCGGGAAAAGCCCTGCAGCAGTTTATTTTTCAGGTCATTCAGCCTCATGGAATATTCTCTCCTTAAGTGTGGGTATTTCGCTTCTCAGAACAGCCGTACGGTTTCGCCCTCGTACAGCACGCCCTGCTGGATCGGGGCGATAAACACGTTGCCGTCCCGCCGCTCCAGGATGTTCACCGGGATGAAGTACTGGTAGTCGCCGTCCACCACCACCACGCCCGGCATGTTGTCCTGGGTGTAGATGGCCCGGGCCGGCACCGTCAGGCTGGCCACGCTGTCCCCCAGCACGCCCGTGCAGCTGCGCACGTAGAGGACGGGTTCCACATCGTTTTCCACCATCAGCATGACTTCCAGCTCGCCCCCGGTCCGGGTGAATCCGAGGACCGTGGCCTTCACTGTGGTATCGGTGAAATTCTCCAGCTTCAGGTCGTATACCGCGCCTTCCACCGGGTTCCAGTTGCTGTCCCGGATCAGCATCAGCACGATCCACCGGCCGTTCTTGATCAGGCGGTAGATGGTGGTCCGGCCTTTCGACAGCGTGTCGTCCTTTGTGGGCTTCTGGCCGTTGATCATGGCCCGCACCTGCGCCGGGGTGAACTCTTCGTAGTTCTCCATCGTCAGCCCGTATTCATATCCGTCGGAATAGAAGCTGACCACGGCCTTGTCCATGGAGGATACGTACTGTTTCGTCCAGCTGCTGATCCGCTGCAGCTGGCTCTGTTCGTCGTCGTACAGGCGGATCATCCGCTGGTCGTCGGAATATTTCTCCCGCAGGTAGGTCTGCCGCGCGTCAATGGAGGTGGTCAGCAGCTTTTCCTGGTTGGCCATGTTGCCCCGGGCGCCGCTGATAATCTCCCGCACTTCCCGGGCCCGCGTCATGACCTCGGATTCCAGCTTTTCCATCTGGCTGTCCATCTTCACTTCGGACTTCAGCAGCTTCATCTGGTATTCCTTGATCTGGTCCCGGTATTCCTGCAGCGTGGTCATTTCCTTCGTGGAAAATCCGGAGGAGAATACGTTGCAGATCATGGCGCCCCGGTAGATGCTGGTGCCTTCCTCCGCGATGTATTCGATGCTGCTCAGGCCCTCCGCGTCGTAGGGCACTTCATCCCGCACGATCAGGCAGTCCCCCTGGTAGCGGGAACCGATCTGGCTGGCGGTAATCTGCGCGAATCGGGCAGGTTCCGGCGTCAGCGTCGTAATCAGGTACCATGCCGCAAATCCCAGCGTCAGCACGATCAGCGCAATCTGCATCACGCTCAGCCTCTTCCGCTCCTGCGGCGGCTGCGGCGGCGGTGTAATCGGCTGCGGCGGGTTCATCTGATACACGCGGAGCCTCCCCCTTTCCCGGAATTTTTAACAGTTTATGATACCATAACTGCCACCGGTTTTGCAAATTCGGGGGTTATTCTGTCAGCCACTCCGCCGGCCGCACAACGGCCTGCGCGTGTTCGTTGTCGGTCACCGAGAGGGTCATCAGGCTCTTTTCGCCGCTGATGCGCTTCTTCTCCGGCGTCACCGTTGCCATGACGAAGGCCATGCCCGCCACCGTCACGTTGAATTCCCGCATCAGCTCCACCATGCCCTTGGCCGTGCCGCCGCCCTTCAGGAAGTCGTCCACGATCAGGGCCCGCTGGTTTTCCTTCACGGCCCGGCGGCTCAGGCTCATGGTTTCAATGGAGCCGCTGCCGGATACATAGTTGATGTTCACCGCGGAGCCTTCGTACACTTTGCTCGAGTGCCGCGCGATCACCAGCGGAACGCCCAGGGCGTTGGAGGTGGCAAAGGCCACCGGGATGCCCTTCGTTTCCATGGTCAGCACGAAGTCCGGCTCCATCTCCGCGTATTCGCTGGCGATGATCTCGCCCATCCGGTTCACGATGTCGGGAGCCGACAGGATATCGCTGTAGTACAGGAACCCGCCGGGCAGCACCCGCTCCTCGCCGCTGAGCTTCTCGCACAGCTCCAGGATGTATTCCCGGGCCTTCTTCCGGCTCACCGCCGGACGGTAGCGCACGCCGCCGGCCGCGCCGGTCACCGTTTCCACCGTACCCAGGTCAAATTCTTCGCAAACTTCCCGGAGGAGATCCACATCCTCGCTCATGGTGGACTTCGCGCTCCCGAACAGCTCACAGAAGCTGTTCAAGGTAAAAATCCGGTTGGGCGCGCTGCTCAGCATTTTCATCATGACGCTCATGCGTTCATTCCGACGGATCCGATCCATGATTTTTCATCTCCTTGCGGGAAAAGATAACCCCTTCCCCATTCAGCAATTTTACCACAAAACACGGACGATGAAAAGATTTTAAACCCAAATAGTTCGTCTTTTTCAAGAAAATTGTACTAAAAAAATTTTAAATGTTTGGATCCACCTCCCAATTTTCCCCAAAAAGGAGCCATAGGAACCGTCCCCATGGCACAATTTTCCCCAAAAAAAGCGAGCCCGCAGGCTCGCTTTATCCCAACCAACTAAAACCTCATTCCTCCACCACGAAAGGCTCAATCTCCTTGAGCAGTTCCCCACACTCGTCCCCATAAATATCCAGCGTAATCGGACGGCTCAGATCCAGTGAGAAGATCCCCAGGATCGATTTCGCGTCCACCACGTGGCGCCCGGCACGCAAATCCATTTCAAACGGATAGCGCGACACAATATTCACGAACTTGTTGACGTTTTCAACCAGGCTCAGACGAATCATGACGGATTTCATGCAAAGCACCTCCTTTACGCACATTTTCCAATTTGTTATTCCGCGGGAATCCGGATCCGCAACGTGTGCTCCTCGCCGATCCAGCTGGCCTTCCCGCCCAGCGCCTCCGCCAGGAAGGACGCGTCAATGTAGTGCCCTTCCGCGAAGCTGAAGTCCTCCCGGGAGATGGGATGCGCCATCCCGTCCAGGGTGGCCACAATCCCCGCATCCTCGTTCAGCAGCGACAGGATATGGTCTTCCGCCTCCAGCACGATGCTGTTCCCCTCATCGGTCAGCACCCAGCTCTCCAGGCACGCATCCAGGTCATCCAGGCTCACCTGGATCTTCCCTTCCAGCGACCTGAGCCGCGGGGTCTTCAGCAGCAGCACCCCGTCCTCCATGCTTTCCCAGGAGAGCGGCGATCCCGTCTCGTTGTACGCCACGCTGCCTTCCACCGGGATGTAGTTCATGTCGGACAGGTCGATCTCCTCCACGGTCATCGTGGGCTTGGATACCGGCGCTTCCGTGGCCGGCGCGCTGGTCACCGGGGCGGACGCGGTCCGCTCGGGGGTGGGCGCTTCCGTCGGTGCCGGGGTATCCGTGGGCTTCGGCGTATCCGTGGGTTTCGGCGTATCCGTAGGCTTCGGCGTGTCCGTGGGCTTCTCCGTCACCTTTTCGGTGGGGGCCTCGGTGGGCTCCTCCGTGGGTGCCGGGGTCTCCGTCGGCGCCGGGGTATCCGTGGGCGCCGGGGTGGCCTCCGGGATCTCCTCCGCCGTCACGGTCTCCGTGGGCTTCGGCGTGGGGGTGGGTTCCTCCGTGGGCGCCGGCGTCCAGGCCGTGTTCACGTCCGGGTTCTCAAACAGGTAGGTCTGGGTCTGCCTTCCGGCAATCCCGTCCTTGGTCAGCCCGTTGTATTCCTGGAATTTCCGCACGGCTTTGGCCGTCTGGTTGCCGTAGACCCCGTCCGCCGATCCGGCCGGCAGGTATCCCAGCTCAATCAGCCGCTCCTGAAGTGCTTTGACTTCCTTGCCGCTGTTGTTCCGCTGCAGCGTCTTGTATTTCTTGTTCGGGGTAATCTCCGGCACCGGGGCGTGGGATTCTTCCGGCGCGGCGGGCGTCACCTTCGCGCTCTCCGGCGCGGGCGTCTCCCCCGCGACCGTCACCACGGCGGTAGGCGTCGGTTCCGGGGTCACCACAGGCGCAGTGGTGCTCTGTACGGCCATGGACATCGCGGCCGCCATATAGATGAGCAGGATCTTCATGTAGTTCATTTGCGCCACTCCCCGTTCCCGAAAAAGTTACATGATATTATATCAAACCAAAGCAGGAAACACAATCCCAAATTCAGTCCCCGGGGCCTCCCGGCAGCGCCCGTGTAAAGGCCAGCACCGTGATCTCCGTGGCCCCCGCCTCCCGCAGCGCGTCCGCGCACCGCCTTGCCGTGGTCCCCGTGGTCAGCACGTCGTCCACCAGCAGCACCGGATGGCGGATCTCCTTCACCGCCGGCCGGAAGGCATGCTGCAGGTTCGCCTCCCGGGCATCCCGCCCCAGGGTGGCCTGCGCCTTGTCCTTTGTTTCCAGACGATCCAGCAGCTGCTTACATTGCAAACCGAGGCACTCGGCCGCGGCTTCGGCCAGCACCTGCCCGTGGTCGATGCACCGCTCCTGCCGCCGGCCCTTCGGCATCGGCACCCAGGTGACGATAGTTTCCGGTGGAAACCCCACATATTCCGGCACCGGCTGCAGCAGTCCGGCCAGCTCCTCCGCCACGCATTTCTCCGCGGAGTGCTTCAGCCGGAGCACCATCTGCCGCGCCACCCCCGTGTGCGGCCGCAGGATGTATACCGGCAGCCCCGGGTCCAGTTCCTCCCGGTCCCAGGCCATGGTGAATCCGTCGTTCCGCAGCCGCTCCCGGCATTCCTTGCACAGCACGCCGCCCTCGGAGATCTTCCCGCAGCTGCGGCACACCGCGTTTTCCGGATACACCGTGTCCAGCACGAATCCCTTCACCCTGGGCCAGAAAGTGAAGAACCGTCCATATAACGCGTCATCTTTCATGAATATTCCCCTGAATCCCGCAGACGTTTTTCCAGCGTCGTATACCTGCGGGCCACGTGGTCGTTCTGCACCATCCGCCGGATGATGTCTTCACTCCCCACCAGCACCACCAGCTCCCTTGCCCTTGTCATCGCCGTGTAGAGCAGATTGCGGGTCAGCAGCATCGGCGGCCCGCCGATCACCGGCATGATCACCACCGGGAATTCGCTTCCCTGGGATTTGTGCACGCTCAGGCAGTAGGCCGGCTCCAGGGCCTCCAGGTCCCCGGATTCGTACACGACCTCCTTTTCCTCGTCAAAGAGCACCGTCAGCGTATTGTTCTCCGGGTCCACCGCGGTGATGAATCCCACGTCCCCGTTGAATACCCCGGCACCTTCCTCGTATCCGTCCCGGGTTTCCCGGGTCCATTCGATCTTGTAGTCGTTCTTTGTCTGGATCACCTTGTCCCCCAGCCGGAACAGAGTTTCGCCCCAGGTGAACTGCGGCTTCCCGGGGGCCGCCGGGTTCAGCGCCTCCTGCAGCAGCAGGTTCAGGGAGTTCACGCCGCACTCTCCCTTCCGGGCCGGGGCCAACACCTGGATATTGCGGACGGACAGGCTCGCCGCCTCCTCCGCCGGGTAGCCCAGGTACGCCGGCAGCCGCCGCGTCGCCAGGGCCATCACGGCCTGGGCCGTGTCGGCGTAAGTGCTTTTCCGCTCAAAGAAGAAGTCCGTATCCTTTTCGTTCAAAAGCGGCATCTCGCCCCGGTTGATCAGGTGGGCGTTCATCACGATGCGGCTGGTCTCGCTCTGGCGGTAAATGTCCGTCAGCCGCGCGCAGGGCACCGCCCCGCTGGCGAGAATGTCGCCCAGCACGTTCCCGGCGCCGACGCTGGGCAGCTGGTCCGCGTCGCCCACGAGGATCAGGCGGGTGCCGGGGCTCACCGCCCGCAGCAGCGAGCGCATCAGCATCAGGTCGATCATGGAGGCTTCGTCCGCGATGATGCAGTCCGCCTCCAGGGGATTCTCCAGGTTCCGGGAGAAGACGCCTTCCTCCCCGCCGTACTCCAGCAGCCGGTGGATGGTCTTCGCTTCCGCGCCCGTGGCCTCCGTCATGCGCTTCGCCGCCCGGCCCGTGGGCGCGCACAGCAGCACCTCGTTCCCGTCGGACAGCAGCTCCAGGATGCAGTTGATAATCGTTGTCTTGCCGGTGCCCGGGCCGCCGGTGATCACGAACACCCCGGCCTCCAGGGCCTGGATGATCGCCTTCCGCTGGTTTTCGGAGAATTGGATCTTCCGCTCTTTTTCAAACCGGGACACGGCCTTCACCGCCCCGGCGAACTTGTCGGACCGGCTGGCCAGCATCAGCTCCCGGATCCGCAGGGCCACTTCCTGCTCCGCCCGGTAATAGGCCGGCAGGTACACCCGCCGTCCGCCTTCGTCGTCCCCTTCCTCCGCGATCAGGGCGGAGGATAACAGCAGGGAGGTCAGCGCCGTGCGGCACAGCTCCCGGTTCACCTGCAAAAGGCTCGCGGCCATCCCGCACAGCTCCTCCTCCGGCAGGTAGGTATGCCCCGCGGAGGCGGAGGTCTCCCGCAGTACGTATTTCATTGCGCAGCGGATGCGGCTGTCGCTGTCCGGGGCCACCCCCAGGGCGATGCCAATCCGGTCCGCCGTGCGGAAGCCCACGCCTTCCAGGTCGTCGCACAGGCGGTAGGGATCCTCCCGGATGATCTCCGGCGTCCGGTCCCCGTAGTATTTCCCGATCTTCACCGCCAGCGCCGCGGGCACCCCGTAGCTCTGCAGGAAGATCATGGCCCGCCTGGCCCCCTGGTGCTCCCGGAAGCTTTCCGAGATCATGGCCATCCGCTTTTCCCCGATGCCCGGGATCTCCGTCAGCCGCTCCGGATGCTCGCTCAGGATTTCCAGCGTCTCCTCCCCGAACTGGCGCACGATGAGGATCGCCGTGGCCGGGCCGATGCCCCGGATCAGGCCGGAGCCGAGATAGCGCTCAATGCCCAGCAGCGTCGTCGGCATCTGCACCTCGCAGGAGGCGCACTTGAACTGGCGGCCGTAATTCTTGTGCTCCACCCATTCGCCGGTGAAAACCGCCTGTTCCCCGGGGCTCAGCTCCGGCAGGGTGCCGACCACGGTCACCTCGCTCCGCCCGGCGCGCACGGTCAGCACGGTCCAGCCGTTCTCCTCGTTGCGGAAAACGGTCCCGAGAATCCCGGCCTCCAGTCGCTCCATGGCTTTCCTCCTGTGTGCAGATCGTCCTGTCAGAATTATGCCACGGAAACCCGCCTTTTTCAACGGGAACAAACCTTTTTTCAAGTTTGACAATCCATGCCCTCCGGCCTTATTATATAGGTTGGTGCTTTGCGGAGTGCCGAAGAGTAAGAAGCGGAGGGAATCCCGTGCTTGAATGTATCGTAACCAAGTTTGGCGGCAGCTCGCTGGCCAGCGATGAACAGTTTAAGAAAGTGCGCAGCATCCTGGAGCTGGAGCCGACGCGCCGTTTCCTGGTCCCCAGCGCTCCCGGCAAGCGCTTCAAGGAGGATGAGAAGGTCACGGACCTGCTCTATCTCTGCCATACCCTGAAGAATGACGGGAAACCGTTTACCGATGAGTTCGCGAAGATCCGCGAGCGCTATCTGTCCATTGCCCGCGGCCTGAACCTGAAGGTGGATATCGAATCCGCCCTGCAGGAAGTGGAGGACGGCATCGCCAGCGGAAAGAACCGCTCCTGGTGCGCCAGCCGCGGGGAATACCTCTGCGGGCTTTTGATGGCGGACTACCTGGGCTGGCGTTTCCTCGACGCCGCAGATGGCATCGTTTTTGATGATGACGGCCGCCTGGATGACCAGGCGACGCAGGAGAAGCTCTCCGCCGCCCTGGCGGACGGGAAGTCCACTGTGGTTCCCGGTTTCTACGGCGCGAAGAAGAATGGCGAGGTCGTCACCTTCTCCCGCGGCGGCAGCGATATCACCGGCGCCCTGGTGGCCCGGGCCGTGAATGCCGATGTGTATGAGAACTGGACCGACGTCTCCGGTTTCCTCATGGCCGATCCCCGGATCATTGACGGTCCGGCGGAGATTTCGTCGATTACCTATAAGGAGCTGCGGGAGCTGAGCCACATGGGCGCTTCCGTCCTGCATGAGGACGCCATGTTCCCCGTGCACAAGGCCGGCATCCCCACCAATATCCGCAATACCAACAAGCCCTACCATCCCGGCACCATGATCTCCAAGAACGCGCCCAATGAGGTCACCGTTCCCACCATCACCGGTATCGCCGGCCATAAGGGCTACAGCGTTATCAGCATTGAAAAGAGCATGATGAACAGCGAAGTCGGTTTCGCCCGCAAGGTGCTGTCCGTCCTGGAGGAGGAAGGCGTTTCCTTCGAGCATATGCCCACCGGTATCGACAGCATGTGCGTCGTGGTGCAGTCCTCCATGTTCGAGCCCCATCGAGCCCGCATCATTGCAGCCATCGAGAAGCTGGTGGAAGGCAGCGGCAGCGTCTCCGTCAGCGATAACCTCTCCATCATCGCCACGGTCGGCCGCGGCATGGTGCACAACTGCGGTACCGCCGCCAGACTCTTCAACGCCATGAGCCGCGCCCGCATCAACGTAAGAATGATCGACCAGGGCTCCAGCGAACTCTCCATCATCGTCGGCGTCAACGACTCCGATTTCGAACAAACCATCCACGCGATCTACCACGAGTTCGTTGGTTAAAGGAGGTACAATGAAGGTACTGGTTACAGGTGCGACAAGCCTCCCCGGAAGCGCAATCCTGCGTGAGCTGGAGAGCCGCACCATCCCCTGCCTCGGCGTGGACGCGCCGGAATTTGACGTCACCAAGGACGCCGACGTCCGCCGCCAGGTGCAGGAAGCCGCGCCGGATGTCATCATCCACTGCATCCCCTACACCAATATGGACAAGGCGGAGTCCGAGCCGGCGGAATGCGCCGGCGCCAACGGCTTCGGCGCGCTGACCATGGCCCGCGCCGCCAATGAAGTCGGCGCCAAGCTCGTCCTGCTCTCCACCGCCCAGGTCTTCCCGGGCACCGCGGAGCGCCCCAACGGCATCAACGATCCCTATGGCCCCCGCAATGTCTATGGCATGAGCATGGTGCAGGCGGAGGATGCCGTCCGCTCCCTCATGACCCGGTATTACGTGGTCCGCACCGGCCCCCTCTTCGGCGGCGGAAAGGATGCGGTCCGCACGGCGCTGCGCGCCAGCCAGGACAACCGGGAGCTGCGCCTCGCCGGCGACCGGATTGCCAATCCGACCTACGCGCCGGATCTGGCAAAGTTCCTCTGCAGCCTCATCAACACGAATTATTACGGCATCTGGCATGCCCGGAACGAAGGCGCCTACTCCCCCGCGGAGTTCGCGAAATTAGTCATTAAAAAAGCCGGCCGTACCGGCCGGATTGTGGCGCTTCCGGATACCGAGATGCCGCCCCACGCCCGCCGGACCATGGACTGCCGCCTGGCCGCGGAGCTGCCCGCCGGCTTCAGTCCCTTCCCGTCCGTGGAGAACGCGCTGGAGCGCTGCCTCGCGGAAGTCTCGTATTAATCCTCAGTAAACTCTACACAGTTCATTTTTAGGCCTTTCAGGAAGTCCCCGGGCAGGGGCGCCTGGAAGGTCATTTTTTCATGCGTCCGGGGGTGCTGAAAGCTCAGGCTCCGCGCGTGCAGCATGAGGCAGGGTGCCTTCACGCCCTTTTCATATCCGTACAGCGGATCGCCGCATACCGGGTGCTGGAGGTAGCGCATATGCACCCGGATCTGGTGGGTCCGCCCCGTCAGGATGTGCACATCCAGCAGGCTGCAGTTCTTCCCCTCCGCGATCACTTTCCATTCGGTCACGGCGTCCCGCCCTTCCGGGTCCACCGCCATTTTTTTGCGGTCCTTCTTGCTCCGCCCGATGGGTGCTTCCACAACGCCTGACTTCTCTTTCAGAAAACCTTCCACCAGGGCCAGGTAGTGCTTTTCGATCTCCCGGTCCTTCAGCATCCGGCTCAGTTCCGTCTGGGTGTCGTCGTTTTTCGCTACCATCATCACGCCGCTGGTGTCCTTGTCCAGCCGGTGCACGATGCCCGGGCGCTTTTCCCCGCCGATGCCGCTTAATTCGTCCAGGTTGCCCAGCAAAGCGTTCACCAGCGTCCCCTCGCTGTGGCCCGCCGCGGGATGCACCACCATCCCCCGGGGTTTTACCACCACCGCCAGATCCCCGTCTTCGTAGAGGATTTCCAGCGGGATGTCCTCCGCCTGGGGCGTAGGATCCTTGGGCGCCGGGATCGTCAAAACCAGCGGCTTTCCGGGCGCGGGCTTCGTCCCCGCCTTCGTGCAGGGCTTCCCGTCCAGCAGGCAGTTGCCGTCCTCCATCAGGGCGGCGGCGCGGCTCCGGCTGATGCCGGCTTCCTCGCTCAGCTGCACGTCCAGCCGCCTTCCGTCGGTGATGAGGTTCAGAATCTTTTCTTCCATGTCAGGCTTTTTCCTTCCCAAACAGTATCCGCAGGATCACCAGGGCGCAGCCGATGCACAGGAACATGTCGGCAATGTTGAAGATCGCGAAGTTCACGAACAGGAATTCAATCATGTCCGTCACGTAGCCCACGAAGAACCGGTCGATCATGTTCCCCACGGCCCCGCCCAGCATCATCATGAGGCCGATCCAGGTCAGGTTCGGCAGTTTCTTTCCGCGGAGAAAAATGAATCCTGCGATGATCAGCACCAGGCTCAGCACCCCCAGCAGCCAGGGCGTCCCGCTCAGCCAGGAGAAAGCAATCCCCTTGTTCTGGGTATACCGCAGCCCCAGTACCCCGGGGATCAGGGTAGTTCCCCCGAGAGGAATATTGGGAGCCAGGATCTTCGTAACCCGGTCCAAGGCAAAAACCCCGATAGCGATCAGAAAATAAACCTTTTTCAAAACAACTCTCCTCAAAAACAAGCATCGGATATACCTCACGTTGTCATCCCGACCGCAGTGGAGGGATCTCCTTCTTCCTGCTGTTTCTTTACTTCAAGCAATTCGTCGATCCTCTTGTTCAGCTTCCGCAGCACCTTCAGCCCTTCGATCATCAACTCCTGGTCCTTCTGCACCTCGCACTTCAGCACCAGCCTGTAAGGCCTCTTGACCGTCATCACCAATCTCCCATCCGTCTCCGCAATGGCCTGCAGGAAGCACGCCCCGTCCGGCACATACCGCTCGTCCAGCTTCATGACCAGGCCTTCCTTGCCCCTGCTGACCACGCTGACCCCGATCCGGTTGCACAGCCCTCTCAGCTGGCTCACATCCAGCAGCGTTTCCGCGGCCGGCGGCAGCTCGCCGTAGCGGTCGATCAGCTCGTCCGTCACGTCCGCCCGCTCGTCGTCCGTCACCACGGAGGCGATGCGCTTGTACATCTCCATCCGCTGCTTTTCCTCGGATACATAGTCCGTAGCCAGGAAAGCGTCCACCTGCAAATCGACCCGTGTCTCCAGGTCCCGGGTCTCCCGCCGGCCCTGCACTTCCGCCAGCGTTTCCTCCATCAGCTTGCAGTACATGTCGTATCCGACCGTCGCCAGGTGCCCGTGCTGCTCCGGCCCCAGGATATTCCCGGCGCCTCTTATTTCCAAATCTCTCATCGCAATCCGGAATCCGGCGCCGAACTCCGTGAATTCCCGGATGGCTGCCAGCCGCTGCTGGGCGGTCTCCGTCAGGATCTTGTCCGTCCGTACCGTAAAGTACGCATACGCCTGCCGGTTGCTCCGGCCCACCCGGCCCCGCAGCTGGTACAGCTGGCTCAGGCCGAACCGGTCCGCGTCGAAGACAATCAGCGTGTTCGCCCCGGGCACGTCCAGCCCGTTCTCGATGATCGTCGTGCACAGCAGCACGTCATAGTTCCCGGCGTAGAAGTCCATCATCACGTCTTCCAGCTGGTGCTCCCGCATCTGCCCGTGGGCCACCCCGATGTGCGCCTCCGGCACCAGGGCCCGCAGCCGCTCGTAGAAGGTTTCGATGCTCCGCACCCGGTTGTACAGGAAATACACCTGCCCGCCCCGGCCGATCTCCCGCAGGATCGCGTCCCGGATCAGCGCGTCGGAGTATTCCGTGACTACCGTCTGCACGGGAATCCGGTCCTCCGGCGGCGTTTCCAGCACGCTCATGTCCCGGATGCCGGTCATGGACATATGCAGCGTGCGGGGGATGGGCGTGGCGCTCAGCGTCAGCACGTCCACCTGCCGCTTCATGTTTTTGATCGCTTCCTTGTGGGCCACGCCGAAGCGCTGCTCCTCGTCCACGATGAGCAGTCCCAGGTCCTTGAATTTCACGTCCTTCGCCAGCAGCCGGTGGGTCCCGATGATAATATCAATCTCCCCGTTCTCCAGCTTCTGCAGCACGTCCTTCTGTTCCTTCGGCGTGCGGAACCGGCTCAGGTAGTCCACCCGTGCCCCCGTATTCCGGAAGCGCTTCACCACCGTGTTGTAGTGCTGCTGCACCAGGATCGTGGTGGGGGCCAGCAGCGCCGCCTGCTTGTTGTCCGCGATGGCCTTGAAGGCCGCCCGCAGGCTCACCTCCGTCTTTCCGTAGCCCACGTCGCCGCACAGCAGCCGGTCCATGTTCCGGTGGCTTTCCATGTCGGCGGCGATTTCCTTCACGCTCTGGGCCTGGTCCGCCGTCAGCTCGTAGGGGAACTCGTCCTCGAATTCCCGCTGCCACGCGGTGTCCGGCCCGAAGGCGTAGCCCGTCTCCCGGCTGCGCTCGGCATACAGCGCCTTCAGGTCGAAGGCCAGGGTCTTCAGGCTCTCCTTGACCTTGCCCTTCTGCCGCGCCCATTCGCCGCCGCCGAGGCGGTTCAGCTTCGGCGTCGCGCCGGGGTTGCCAATATACCGCTGCACCCGCTCCAGCTGTTCCACGGGGACATACAGCTTGTCGTTCCCGTCATACTGGATCAGCAGGTAGTCCCGCCAGGTGCCCTCGCTCTGGATCCGGGTCATGCCCCGGTAGATGCCCACGCCGTGGTCCTCGTGGACCACATAGTTTCCTTCCTTCAGGTCCGTGAAGGTGGAAATCCGCTCGCCGGAGTATTTCCGGCTCTTGCTCTTGCGGTAGCCCTCGCCCCAGATGTCCGCGTCGGAGATCACGGCGATGCCGCTCTCCTTCAGCAGGAATCCGTTCCGCAGCGTCATGGGCAGGATGACAGCTTCGCCGGGCTTTGCCTCCCGGGCTTCCGGGCAGAAGACGGCCGTCTCCCCCAGCTCCTTCAGGCTTTCCTCCAGGCGCTTGCCCCGGGAAGCGCCGCCGGAGAGCAGCGTGATCCTGTATCCGTCCGCCCGCCAGCGGGACAGGTCGTTTTTCAGCGTGCGGATCTGTCCGCCGTAGCCGGGGATCCCCGCGGCCCCCGTGTCGATCACGTTGTCCGGTTTGATGCCTCCCAGCCCCAGCAGCATTTCCACCAGCACGCCCATGGGCGCGCCGGCGGTTTCCCTGCGGACGCCGTCCCAGTCGGTCCAGAGGGATTCCTGTGCTTTCACGGCCTCGCCCCGGGCAATGGCGGAAGCCAGGTCCTCGGCGAATCCGTTGTTCCGCTCCTCGATCCGGGTACGCAGCTTGTCCGGCTCGCACAGGAGAATCAGGTCGGGTTTGAACCAGTCGCAGACGTTGGCGGTCCGGTCCGTCAGCACGGTGATCCACGCCCGCATCCGCCGGAAGGGCACGCCGCCCTCCAGGCATTCCGCGTCCTCCATCAGGCGGGAAAGCCGGCGGTCGATCTCCGTCTGCTCCGCCGCGGTGTATTTCGCTTCCCGGATGGCCGGGGCCACAATCTGGTCAAACAGCGCGATGTCGTCGTCATCGTCCGGCAGCGGCGGCAGCTCCGGCAGGCCCTCCGGCACGGCGGCTGTGCGGGTGGCGCCGATCTCCTCCAGCGCTTTCTTCATCCGCTCCGCCGCGGGGGTGTATTCATCCTCCTCCAGCAGCGCTTCCACCGCCGGGGTCAGCAGCACGCTTTCCGCGGCCCCCAGGCTCCGCTGGCTGATGCAGTCGAACTCCCGCAGGCTGTCGATCTCGTCGTCAAAGAATTCCATGCGGATCCCCTGGCTCAGGGCCGGGGGATACACATCCAGGATGGATCCCCGCAGGGCGAACTGCCCCTTGCCTTCCACCATGCCCACCCGCTCGTATCCCATCTGCACCAGGCGGACGGTGAGCTCGGAGGGCTGGATCCGGTCGCCCGGCTTCAGGGAAAGGGAGATTTTGCGGAAAGGCTCCGGCCGCCCCATGCGCTGGGCCATGGCCTCCGCGCTGGTGCAGAGGATGTCCACGGCGCCGGTGCTGACGGCGCTGAGGGCTTCCAGCCGCCGCCAGCTGCTCTCCAGGCTCCCCGCCGCCCGGGTCAGGTCAATCTCGCCCCCCGGCAGGAAAGCCGAGGCCCCCGAAAGCTGCCGGCAGTCATCTGATGCCCGCGAAGCCCGCAGGTCATTCTCCATAACGAGAAGGGTCTTTTTGCCAAGAGCTGAAGCCCGGCAGGCAAGTACAGAAGCCAGGGTGCCGTTGACCCCGGTAAGGGCAACCGTCTGACCCGCCTTCGCGGAAAAAAGCTCTTCCTCCCCGGGTATCTTCCAAGATTCGAACATTTTATTTCCTCACTGTTTCAGGCGCATGGCGGCATCAATACCGTTTTCGGTCCATTCCACTGCGCAGTCGGCAGCATGTTTAAATGCCGCCTCCATAACCTTCTTCTCTTCCCCGCCGGGCCTTCCCAAAACCCAACCAACCAGATCCTCCCCTTCAGGCCGGTCTCCCGTCCCAACCCGTATCCTCGGGAACTGATCCGTCTCAATTTCCCCCACAATACTCCTCATCCCGTTATGAGTTCCAGGCCCGCCCTTCGCCCTGACCCTCACCGTTCCCGGCGGCAGGTCGATATCGTCATATACCACAATCATCTTCTCCGCCGGAATGCCGTACTTCCCCATGATCTTCTTCACCGCAACCCCGCTGTTATTCATGAAAGTCAGCGGCCTGCACAGGATCACTTTCTTCTTCCCGTCGGTCCATTCCGCTTCCGCCCAGGGCTGCAGCATCTTCTTCCGGGTCTTCACCCCGAACTTTTCTTCCAGCAGATCCAGTACCTCAAACCCCGCATTGTGCCGTGTATGGGCATACTTGTCCCCGGGATTCCCCAGGCCGACAATCAGGTAAAATTCTTTCTCCATTTTCGTCTCCATTGAAACAGGTAGTGGCGAAGAAGCATCTGCTCCTCCGCTGCGCAACAGTTTCTCATGATTCCTTCTCCCTGTCAAGAAAGAAAAACTTTATAAATACGCCGAACAGTGTTAATATACATTATCCTTTTTTCAGGAGGAAACCCCAAATGAATCTCATCGTCCCCAAGAACTACAACCCCGTACTCGACCTGCGGGATACTGAAATTGCCATTAAGCTGGTCAAGGACTTCTTCGAGACGGAGCTGGCCAAGGCCCTGAACCTCACCCGCGTTTCCGCCCCGATCATGGTCACCCCCGAGTCCGGCCTGAACGATAACCTGAACGGCGTGGAGCGCCCCGTCTCCTTCGACGTGAAGGAAACCGGCGCCACCGTCGAAATCGTCCATTCCCTGGCAAAATGGAAGCGCCAGGCATTGAAAACCTACGGCTTCTCCGTGGGCGAAGGGCTGTATACCGATATGAACGCTATCCGCCGGGATGAGGAGACGGATAATATCCACTCCATCTTCGTGGACCAGTGGGACTGGGAGCGCATCATGGCGCCCCATGAGCGGAACGAAACCTTCCTGCGGGAGATCGTGGAGCGCATCTACCTGACCCTGCGGAAGACCGAGGGCTTCGTCTGCGCCCATTATCCCCATATCAAGCCGGAGCTCCCGGACCATATCACCTTCGTCACCACCCAGCAGCTGGAGGACCGCTACCCCGACCTCTCCTCCAAGGAGCGGGAATACAAAGCCGCCAAAGAATACGGCGCCGTATTCCTCATGCAGGTGGGCGGAGCGCTCCGCAGCGGCAAGATCCACGACGGCCGCGCCCCGGACTATGACGACTGGTCCCTGAATGGCGATATCCTCCTGTATGATCCCCTGCTGGATATCTCCCTGGAGGTTTCCTCCATGGGCATCCGCGTGGATCCGGAAACGCTGCTGAAGCAGCTGAAGATCCGCGGCTGCGAGGAGCGGGCGGAGCTGCCCTTCCAGAAGGCGCTCCTGAACGGCGAACTGCCCCAGACCATCGGCGGCGGTATCGGCCAGAGCCGCATGTGCGTGTACTTCCTCCGGAAGGCCCACGTGGGCGAGGTCCAGGCCTCCATGTGGCCCGAAGAAGTGCAGAAAGCCTGCCGCAACGCGAATATCCCGCTGTTGTGATTTGCGCCAAAAATACTTAGGCCAGCTCGTCGGAGCTGGCCTTTTTGAATATCACCGATCATTCTTTTTGTTCAGTGTGTCGATGCCTTCCCTCGTCGGCATCGGATTGCAGTAGGGGCAGGGCTTCTTCTTACTGTAGGTCTTTGTCTCCAGGTCCGCCCAGGTGATTTCCTCGGTCTTGCTGGAGTTTTTGATCAATGTACATTCCGGGGTTGAATGGTAGTAGGCGTTGTAGTGCTTCGGGTTGTAGTACAGCACCAGGTCATCGCTCGGATACCCCAGGGTCCGCCCCGCGTCGTCCCAGATAATGACCTTTGTGTATTTCTGGCCCTTCTTTGTGCCGTTGCTCAGGTTGTCCCACAGCCATTTGGCATTGACGCCTTCCGGCGTGATGGCCTTCTGCACCCGGATGCAGCCGTGGCTGGCTTTCTCGCCCAGGTACCGCTCGCACCGGTCGTGGCTCCATTTCACGTTGCCTTCGCTGTCCGTCTTCGGGATCTTCGGCACCTCGTGCATCAGGATGCCGTCGTTCAGCCGCATGGCGTAGTCGCACAGCATGTTGGTGGTGCCTTCCTCGTCCTTCAGGGTCAGGGTGCCCGTCCAGCTCACCAGCAGGAATTCTCCCGCCGGCGTCTCGTTCCAGGGGTTTTTCTTCTTCGGGTTGTAGAATCCCGTGGAGCACAGGAGCGTGGAGAACAGTTTCCCTTCCTTGTACAGGTACAGCCGCTGCCACTGCTTGTCGATGACCACCGCGTACGTATCGTCGATGTCCGTGATTTCCTTCAGCAGGTTCGTTTCCACATAGCCCTGGAATTTGGTGGCGTACACCTTCACCTTGGATCCTTCTGTCGAGGAGGAATAGGCCTCAATCAGGGACCATTCCTCGCCCCGCTGCAGCACGTGCACGCCCTGACTGGTGCCCGTCACCTCGCCCACGAATTCCGTGCAGTCCGCCCGGGGTTCTTTCCGGATTTTATACTGCTTCCGCTCACTCACGTCCAGCACGGTGATGGGCTGCATCAGCATCTTCCATACCGCGTCCTCGTCCGTGTAGCCCATGGGAATCTTCCAGTAGCAGTTCTCATGGTCGCACTGCACGGGGCTCCCTTCCCCGGGGGTATGCCACTGGATGTCCCGGGCGTTCAGGGTCGCGTCCGGCGCCGGGAGCTCAATCTCCTCGATATCCGCCAGGTCCCCGATGTCCAGGTCTTCCTCCCCGAAGGCGCAGCCGCCCGTAAGCAGCACAAAGCCCGCCAGCAGGGCGATTCCCCTTCTGGCGGGTATTTTCAGCATTTTCAAAAAATCGTACACCATTCAAAACTTCCTGTATCTTGCCAGGTTATTTCATCTTCTGGGTTTCCGCCCAGCCCTTGTCGATCATTTCCTGGTGGCTGGTGGCGTAAGGCCCGATCTTCTCCACCTGCTCCTGGGTCCGCGGGAAGTGCAGGCAGGCGTGTCCGGCGAAGTTGTTGTCCGACGTATGGGAAACCCCGTGGGGGGTGTCGTGGGTGGAGGCCATGTAGACGCTGCCGTTGGAGAAGATGACCCATACCGGCTTCGGGTTCCAGGTGGTCTCCCCGCCGAAGGCCCGCTGCATCCGGGCGGTGTCGTTGGCGGTCACGGGCTCGAAGTCCGCGTGGGCGCCCACGGAGAAGATATGGATCTGCCAGCTGATGCCCGTATTGTAGTCATACACCGTGGCATAAGGATACGCCTTGCAGATCGCCTTCACCGTGGTGTACCAGTTGGCGTAGATCACCTTGCTGGCACTGGGTTTGGTCGTCGTAGATGTTGCCGGCACTGCCGTGGGGGCGGCCGTCGGGGTGGCGCTGCTGGAGCTGGATGAAGATCCTGTCAGCTTCGCGATGGTCTTGCTGCCCGCAATGCCGTCCGCCGTCAGCTTGTTCGTCTTCTGGAAGGCTTTCACCGCTTCCGCGGTTTTGCTGCCGTAGACGCCGTCCGCCCTGCCACTGAGGAAGCCGAGGTCGATCAGCTTCTGCTGCAGCGCGGTGACGGAGCTTCCGGTGCTGCCCCGCCGCAGGATGCCGGTAATCGTCGTGGTGCTGGTGGTATTCTTGCTCTCGGGCTTCGGCGTCGCCGTGGGCTTGGCCGTGGGGGCCGCCTTGGAGGTACCGGAGTAGATCGCTTTCTGGGTGGTGGGGCCGGCCACGCCGTCCGCCGTCAGCTTGTTTGCCTTCTGGAAGGCTTTCACCGCCGCCGTGGTATCCGCGCCGTATTTCCCGTCCGGTTTGCCCGAGAGGTATCCCAGCTGGATCAGGTTCTCCTGCAGCTGCTTTACCTCGCTGCCGCTCATGCCTTCCCGCAGGGTCTTCCAGTTGGAGCTGGTGGGCACCGGGGTGGGCGTGGCGGTGGGAATCACTTCAGGGGTCGGGGTTTCCACGGTGAAGGGAATCGCCGCGGAGCTGTAAAGCACCTTGTAGGTGCCGGTGCCGGCCACGCCGTCGGAAGTCAGGCCGTTGTTCGTCTGGAAGTTTTTCAGGGCATTCACGCTGGCCCGGCCGAATTCGCCGTCCACATTGCCCCGGTAGTAGCCCAGTTCCTTCAGCCGGCCCTGCACGTTCGCCGCGTCCTCGCCGGTGGATCCGCTCTTCACGGTGGATTTGGGCAGCACGGGGGTCGCCGTGGGGGTGGGCACCGCGGTGGGTTCCGGAGTGGGCGTCGCATCGGCCGACAGGCCCTTGCCGCTCTCCAGCAGGTTCCGGGTTTCCGCGCCGGCAATGCCGTCCGCCTTCAGGCCATTCTTCTTCTGGAAAGCTTTTACCGCTTTCTGGGTGTTGGTGTCATATTTGTTGGTGATAGCGTCCGTATAGTAGCCCAGGTTTTTGAGCATCTGCTGCAGTTCACCCACCAGGGCGCCTGTGCAGTTCGCCTTCATGGTGGCGCCGGGCACCGGGCTGATGGTCTTGATGGCCGCGGCCTCGCCCTTGGAGTTCTTCGGCCGGCCGGAGTACAGGAAGGCCTGGATGTTTGCATCCATGAGGCCCGTGTTCGGATAATTGTTCTTCGTCTGGAAGGCGATGACCGCCTTCTCCGTTGCGTCGCCGAAGTTGCCGTCCGCCGTGCCCGTCAGGAAGCCCAGTTCGATCAGCGCCTCCTGCAGGGAGCGCACATACCGGCCGCTGGAACCCTTTTTCAGGACCGGGTAGCCGCCCGCGTCCTCTTCCGGCGTCAGGGTGGGAATCGGCGTGGGAGTGGGGGTCACCTTGATCTTCTTCACGGTCTTCAGCTGGATATAGTCCGCCACGGCCCAGCCCTTGGTGTTCTTGTATTCCACCTCGACCCAGTTCCCGTTCTTCGACAGCACGGAGATCTCCGCGCCCTTGGGAATTTTCTTCAGCAGCTCCGCTTTCGTGCTGCGGGAAGCCCGCAGGTTCACGCTGTCCTTCGTCACCGTGGTATAGGGATAGCTGCTGACGATCTCCTCCTCATCCGCCTTCGCCTTGTAGCCTTCCGTCACGAAGAAAGAAAGGCAAAGGACCAGGGCCAGAGCCACCAGCAGGACCCGGTACAGTGTATTCCGCTGCGTCATGGAATTCCCTCCTGTAAAAAAGGGCAAAGAAAGCCCGTTGACATTCCGATACAGAATGATTTTACTCGTCCCGCAAAAGATTGTCAACGGAATTTTTATACTTCTGTAATATTTCTCAACAAAAATGCTAAAAACTAAAAACTAGAAAGTGCCGCCAAAGCAGCTGCCTGTTCCGCCTGCTTCTTCGTCTTCCCTTCCCCGCGCCCGATTTCCTTTTCACCGCAATATACGGCCGCCTCAAACACCGGCGCGTGCGGCGGTCCGCTCGTCCCGACGATCTGATACGTCGGCGTTTCCCCGCCGTCCTTCTGCAGCAGCTCCTGCAGCCGGCCCTTGCTGTCCTGCATGGGCCGCTGCACCTCGCCTTCCGCGGGCCAGTGCCGCTCGATGACCTCCCGGGCCGCTTCCATGCCGCCGTCGAGATACACCGCCGCCAGCACCGCTTCCATGGCGTCGCACAGCACGCTGGGCTTCGTCCGCCCGCCGGTCAGCTCCTCGCCCCGGTCCATCACCAGGGCCTCGCCGATCCCGAGCCGCGCGGCAATCTGGCTCAGCGCAGCCTCGCATACCAGCAGCGCCCGCATATGCGTCAGCGACCCTTCCCGGTCGGAAGGGTGGTTCCGGTACAGCCGGTCGCTCATCAGGTACTGCAGCACCGCGTCCCCCAGGAATTCCAGCCGCTGGTTGTCGTCCTTCCCGGCGGAAGGATGCGTCAGGGCACGGCGAAGCAAAGCCACGTCGTGAAAGGCATAGCCCAGCGCGTCCATCACGCGCTTTTCATTGTCATGCATGGGTTTGTATGTTGAACCTGACCGGCTCAGCCCTTCGCTTTCGCCACGTAAGCGGCCACGTCGCCCACGGTCTTCAGCTTCATGATCTGGTCATCCTCAACGGTGATGCCGAACTGGTCTTCCAGGTCCATGATCATCACCATGATGTTGGCGGAGTCCGCGCGCAGGTCTTCAATCAGCCGGCTTTCGGGCTTAATTTCCGCAGGGTCTACCTTCAGCTGTTCCGCGATCATGTTCTTGATGGTTTCGAAATCCATAGTGTAAAACCTCCTTATTCCTTTCCCTCTTTAGGGACCTCTATGGTCTCCGGCTGAAGCCGGGATACCCCTTCTTTGATGATGTCGACCACGTGGCCGTCAATCATCTTCACGCACTGCCCGATGGCGCTGCAGAACGCATAGTCATTGCTGGACCCGTGCGCCTTCACCACGGCGCCCTGGACGCCCAGCAGCGGCGCGCCGCCGATCTCGTCCGAGCTCATGGCCTTCTTCACCCGTTTGAAGGCGGGCTTGGCGATCAGCCCGGCAATTTTCCCCCGGGTGTCCGCCAGCAGTTCCTTCTTGATCAGGCCCATCAGCGCGGTGGCCAGGCCTTCCGTGTATTTCAGGATCAGGTTGCCGCCGAAGCCGTCCGTCACGACCACATCCGCCTGGTTCAGGGGGATGTCCCGGGCTTCCACGTTGCCCACGAAGTTGAAGGGCGCCTTCTCCATCAGGGGATAGGTCTCCTTCACCAGGGCGTTGCCCTTCTCCGCTTCCGCGCCGATGTTCACCAGGCCCACCCGCGGGTTCTTCAGGCCCACGACACCTTTCATGTAGGCGTCGCCCATGATGCCGAACTGCACCAGGTATTCGGGCTTGCAGTCCACGTTCGCGCCGCAGTCGATCAGCAGGAAGTGGCCGTTGCCGTTGGGCATCAGGGGAGCCAGGGCCGGGCGTTCCACGCCGGGGATGCGGCCCAGGCGGAACATGCCGCCGGCCAGGGTCGCGCCGGTGGAGCCGGCGGTGACGAAGCCGTCGGCTTCGCCGCTGCGGACCTTCAGCATGCCCTGGACGGTCGCGCTGTTGACTTTCTTGCGCACGCCCATGACCGGGCTTTCATGGTTGGTGATGACCTCCGGCTGCTCTTCCAGCGTCAGCCGGTCCTGGACATCGGAATAATCCCCCAGGAAGGGTTTTACTTCATCCAGTTTCCCGGCCAGGATAATTTCTAATCCAGGAAACTGCCGCAGAGCCTTCAAAGCCCCCTTGACAGGAGCCTCCGGAGCCAGGTCCCCACCCATCGCGTCTACGTAGATTTTCATTGCTTAATCCTTCTTCCCCTAAAAGTCTGCACTCTGGAACGTACGGGGATCCTTCGACGCGCTTCGCTTGCTCAGGATGACACATTAACGGGTTCTGCTGCCCCTGCAGTGTCATTCTGAGCGTAGCCGAAGAATCCCCCGACATTTCAAGCCGTAAACTTTCTCCCTATACCTCAATTTCCTTCCATTCAGGATTTACTGTTGCAATTAATGCTTCTTTTTTCTTTCTTGTCCAGCCCTTTAATTGCTTTTCTCTTGCTATAGCATCTTCAATGTTATGGCAATTTTCAACATATATCAGTTTATGTACCTGATACATCTTTGTAAATCCCTCGTTTACTTCCTGCTTATGTTCATATACTCTGCGTGTGATATTGTTTGTGACTCCAATATACAACACTGTATGATGTTCATTCGTCAGTATATAAACATAATAATCATTCATACATCAATACGCCTTCGCGAAGTACATGACCTTCTCCGCTTTCTTTCCGCAGCACACGCACTTATCGCCGAAGCGGAACGCATCCTGATCAAACGGCATATTCCGGCTCGACGCATTGAACTTATCCTTGATCTCATCCTCGCAGGCCCTGTCTCCGCACCACATGGCCCTGGCAAATCCGTTCTCCACGGCCTTTGCCAGCTCGTCCATATTGTGCACTTCGACCGTCCGCTCATCCCGGAACTTCTTCGCCTGGTCGTACAGCGTCTTCTGCACGTCCTCCAGCAGTTCCTTCACCTTTTCGTCAATGCCTTCCAGCGGCACGGTGAACTTCTCCAGCGTGTCTCTCCGGAAGATCGTTACAACCCCGTTCTCCAGGTCCCGCGGACCGACTTCCAGCCGCAGCGGCACGCCCTTCAGTTCCCAGTCGTTGAACTTGAATCCGGCGCTGACCGTATCCCGTGTATCCAGCTTCACCCGGACCCCTGCCTTCTTCAGCAGGTCCCGCAGTTCCTCCGCCTTTTCCATGACGCCGCCCTTGTGGGCCGCGATGGGCAGGATCACCGCCTGGATCGGGGCGACCTTCGGGGGCAGGCGCAGGCCGCGCTCGTCGCCGTGGGTCATGATGATCGCGCCGATCAGCCGGGTGCTGACGCCCCAGCTGGTCTCATGCACGTATTCCAGCTTGCCTTCCTTGCTCTGGTACTGGATATCGAACGCTTCCGCGAAGTTGGTGCCGAAGTTGTGGCTGGTGCCCGCCTGCAGGGCCTTGCCGTCCTGCATCATGGCTTCCATGGAGTAGGTGGCCCGGGCGCCGGCAAACTTTTCCTTGTCGCTCTTGCGGCCCACGTATACCGGCAGGGCCAGGATGTCTTCCGCCACTTCGCGGTAGACTTCCAGCATCTTCAGCGTCTCCTCTTCCGCTTCCTCGGCGGTGGCATGAATGGTATGGCCTTCCTGCCAGAGGAATTCGCTGGTGCGCAGGAAGGGACGGGTCGCCTTTTCCCAGCGCATCACGGAGCACCACTGGTTATACATCATGGGCAGGTCCCGCCAGGTCTGCACCCATTTGGAATACATGGAGCAGAAAATGGTCTCGCTCGTCGGACGGACGGCCAGCCGCTCCTGCAGTTTTTCCGTACCTCCCTGGGTCACCCAGGCCACTTCCGGCGCGAAGCCTTCCACGTGCTCCGCTTCCTTCAGCAGCAGGCTTTCGGGGATCAGCATCGGGAAATAGACGTTCTCCGCGCCGGTTTCCTTGAAGCGCACGTCCATTTCCGCCTGGATGCGTTCCCAGATGGCGTAGCCGTAGGGACGGATGATCATGCAGCCGCGCACGGGGGCGTAGTCGCACAGCTCCGTCTGCTTAATCACATCGGTGTACCACTGGGAAAAGTCCTCGCTCCTGGGGGTAATGTGGGTAACAAATTCCTGGTTCTGGTTCTTGGCCATGGTTTCTTCCTCCAATATTGAATATCACTTATCCGGCAGCGTCAGCGCATACATACTCTCCCCGCTGGCCAGCAGCATCTTCCCATCGCTCGTAATCCCGTAGCTCGCCGTGATGTCCCCCTCCAGGTTCCCCGGGATCTTGTATCCGAAGAACCGCTGGCTGTTGGTATCCGCCCGGTAGATGTAGTCCCCGGTCACGGCGTAGATGTTGCCGTTGTACATGTGCGCTCCCACGCACTTGGCCGGCAGGGTGTAGCGCTTGTCCCGGTCGCCCTCCAGCACCCGCAGCTCGCTGATCACCTGCGCAGAAGACGTCTGGCTCGTGGGCGCCAACAGCAGCTTCGCCCGTCCCCGCTCCGGAATCTCGTAGTCAATCAGCTTCCAGCCGTAGGCGAGCATCGTGGCGTTGGTGTCCTGGGTGCAGCGGTAGTCGTAGGTGTAAACCTGCTGGGTGGTGAAGACCCGCAGGTGCGTGTTTTCATACAGCACCTTGTAGGTCATGTTTTCGCCCAGGGAGACCGATCCGGTGTTCATCTTGCCCACCTGGAAGGTGTTCATGATGGTGTTCGGCGCCGTGCCGAACACGTCCAGCGCCAGGGTCCACATGTATTCGCCCTGGTCCCCGAAGAATCCGGCATCCAGGATCAGCAGGCCGCTGTAGGCTTCCGTTTCCACGTCCACCTGTGCGCCGTTCAGGTCCTTGACGATCAGCTTGGGCTCCGTGTCCTCCCCGACCACCACCGCCGCGAACCGCTCGCCCACCCGGGCGAACTGCACCTCGCCCTCCAGGCTCTCATTATAGGTGGCGTTACCGTTCTTGTCGATGAGGAACAGCTGCCGCCCGCTCCATACCGCCATGTGGGTGGGGCCGGTGCTGAAGCGGATGTCCGTTCCGGTGGGGAAGCTCCAGCGGATCGTTCCCCCGCTGGACAGGTGGTGGATCGACGCGCCGTCGTAGTACACCAGCCCGTCCCGGAAGGGGGTGACGCTCTGGTTCGAATAGCAGGGCAGCCGGCTCAGGGTGATTTCCTTGCCTTTGCCGTATCCCCGCAGGAAATGGATCCCCAGCACCACCGCCAGCACCACGACAACCAGAATGATCCAGCTGCGGATCTGCCGCTTCCGGATCGCCTCCTGGTTGATCGCACGCTCCGCCGCAGCGTTCCGGCTCTGCCGCCGCTGCAGCTGATCGTTGATGGTTTGTCTTGGCATCTAAAGGGCCTCACATTTCACAAAAAAACTTACTCTTCAATCACACGTTTCGGACAATTCTCAATAGCGTCCAAAACCGGATTCATCCAGTCCTCATTGAACAGCTCAATCACGCCGGTATCGCACTCCCGTGCCAGCGCCGGATCCAGCGGCAGCTGGGCCAGCAGCGGCACCCCATGCTCCAGGGCCACCTTCGCGGTCCTGCTCTCCCCGAACGGGAAGATCTTCTTTCCGCAGTCCGGGCAGGCCACCCAGCTCATGTTCTCCACGATGCCCAGCACCGGGATGTTCATCATCTTCGCCATGTTGACCGCCTTTTCGACGATCATGCCCACCAGCTCCTGCGGGCTGGTGACCACGATGATCCCGTCCACCGGCAGGCTCTGGAACACGGTCAGCGGCACATCCCCCGTTCCCGGAGGCATATCCACAAACATGAAGTCCACGTCGCCCCAGAGCACGTCCGTCCAGAACTGCTTCACCGTGCCGCTGATCAGGCTTCCCCGCCAGATCACGGGATCCGTGTCGTTTTCCAGCAGCAGGTTCACGCTCATCATTTTGATGCCCGTCCGGCTCTCCGCCGGCAGGATCCCGTCCTCACATCCCATGGCCTTGTCATGGATCCCGAACATCTTCGGGATAGAGGGCCCGGTGATATCCGCATCCAGGATGGCCGCCTTCTTCCCGTTCCGCTGGCTCAGGACGGCCATCAGGGAGGTCACCAGGGATTTCCCGACCCCGCCCTTGCCGCTCATCACGGCAATAACCTTCTTCACATCGCTCTGCGCATTCATCGGAGCCAGTAAGCTCTCCGGCTTCCTGCTCGCGCAATCCGCAGAACAGGTGGAACAATCATGTGTACATTCGCTCATAACCAATCTTCCTCGTCTCTTCTAAAAACTAACAACTAACAACCAGCAAACCAGGGTGGCCATGGGGACGGTTTCTCCGTGGCTCTGCGAAGCGGATGCCACAGGAACCGTCCCCGTGGCTCCCCGCAAGCACTCGCAGGAATTCAGTCTCCACTCGTCACAACTCTCGTGCACTCCGGAATCGGCACCTGCCCATAAACACCACGATACGAAACAATCTGCAACAGCGCTTTGCCTTTTGCGCCGAGGCGTTCTCCGGAGATCTTCAGCACCCGCTCTTTCTCTCCCTTGCTCACAACGCCCCGTTTCAACCCTTCCCGCTCCCGGTCCGGCAGGGAAATCCCCTTCTCGAATTCCCAGCCATTCTCCCCCATGGGGATCAGCCGGTATTCGATCTTCACACTGGTTTCCGTCCGGAAGTGGAAGGTCACCGCCAGCTGCCCTTCCCCTTCCTTCGTTTCCCCGAAGGCCAGGTCCTGCAGCCGTTCGTTTTCCTTTCGCTCCTTCGGCAGCTGGAAGAGCGTTTCGGAGCTGTCCTCCGGCAGGAACACCGGTGTGCTCACGCCGTAGATTTCCCGGATTTTCCCGGCCAGTTCCGTCAGGCTTACCGCTCCGTTCCCGTCCGGATCCATTGCTTTCCTGGAAGCCGTCCTCAGCGCGTTTTCCAGTGCCGCAGTGAAATACCCCATGCCGGTGGCTTCCCCCGCTGCCCAGAAATAGCAGTCCTCCTCCGGGCCGCACCCGGCCAGTACCCGGTATTCCGGGCCAAGGAAAAATTCCGCCATGGCGCCGGAATGGCAGCAGTCCAGGATCAGGACTTTCTTTCCCGGAATTCTGTCCAGCCAGCTTTTCAGCACCCGGGGCTCCAGCGCTTCCTCCCGGTCCCCGTCGCTGAGGATCAGGGCGGTGCGCTTCTCCCCTTCTTCTTCATCCCAGATAATCCCGTGGGTGCTGAAGTAGAGGTAGGATACGTCATTCTCCTTGGCCCCGCTGAACACATCCCGAATCAGAAACTCCAGTTCGTCCGCGGTGCCCGGGCCGTTCACCCGCCGTGTGATGCGGGTGTCCCCCGGCAGGCTGTCCCGGAAGAGCGCCGCCATCATTTCCGCGTTGTTCGCGGAGCAGGGGGCGGTGTTCTTTTCCGATACAAAGGCGTCCATCCCGATGGCCAGGCACCGGCAGATCACCGGTGCCTGTTTATTCTCGGGTTTTTCTACTGCCTTTTCAGCCGCCGTCGGCAGGAGTGAGGATATGGCCAGCAGGACCGCCAGCAGCCAGGAGGCCACGGGCTTAGTAGCCAAACAGCACCTTCAGGGTTTCGGATCCGCAGATGCCGTCCTGCTTCAGGCCGTTGGCTGCCTGGAAGGCCTTCACCGCTGCCGTGGTATTGTCGTCATAGTTTCCGGTCACCGCGTCCAGGAATCCGTAGTCCACCAGGCATTCCTGGATTTCCACCACGACGGCGCCCGTGGCGCCCGGGTAGACCGTGTCATACTGGTCGCCCGCCTGGGTGGCCGGGATCGCGTCGGAGGAATACAGCCGGTTCAGCGTGTTCTTTCCGGCGATGCCGTCCACCGGGGTCAGCTTGTTCTCAATCTGGAAGCTGCGCACCGCGTCGGACGTGGTCTGGCCGTAAATGCCGTCGATCCTTCCGTCATAGTAGCCCAGCTCGTACAGCGTGTACTGCAGGTTCCGCACCGCCTCGCCCCGGTCGTCCGGACGCAGGGTGTTGTAGCTCATGCCCTTCGCGCTGGTGCCGTAGAGCTTGCGCTGGGTGGCGGGGCCGGCCTTGCCGTCCACCGTCAGGTTGTTGTTGGCCTGGAAGGCCATGACCGCGGCTTCCGTGTTGGTGCCGAATTTGCCGTCGGTGTAGCCCGGGGCATATCCCAGCTTCTCCAGCCGGTTCTGCAGCTTCTTTACGGCTTCGCCTTCGCTGCCGAATTCCAGGGTCTCATATCCGGTGCTGGCGATGTCCTTGGTATCCCGTCCGCCGGAGTTCTTGTTGATGTCCGCCGCGTTGCCGCTGGCCTTGTTGGCGTTGCTGGAGTAGAGCTTGCTCTGAGTCGCCACGCCGGCTTTGCCGTCCGCGGTCAGGTTGTTGTTCTTCTGGAAGGCGATCACCGCCGCTTCCGTGGCTACGCCGAATTTTCCGTCGGCCGTACCTGCCAGGTACCCCAGGTCCTTCAGCCGCTTCTGCAGCTTTGTGACCGCAGCGCCCTCGCTGCCGAATTCCAGGGTCTCCGCGCTGTTGGTGGCTGCGGGGCTCTTGCTCCGGGCGGCGTTGCTGGAGTACAGCGCCCGCAGGGTGTCTGGTCCGGCGATGCCGTCGGTCCACAGGCCCTTGGTCTTCTCCTGGAAGGCGCGCACGGCCGCTTCCGTGGCTCCGTCAAACTCGCCCGTGACCTTGCCGCCCAGCCAGCCCAGCTCGATCAGCCGGCGCTGCAGGGTTTCCACCTTCTTGCCGCTGGAGCCCAGCCGCAGGTAGTAATCCTTCTGCAGGTTCGGGGTAGCCGTGGGCTTCGGGGTGTTGGTCACCTTGGTAGTGGGCTTTGCGGTGACTTTCGTTCCGTCCGCGTTCACGCCCGCCTGCTTCGCGGTCTTGGCGTTCTTGTCGTTCAGCTTTTTCAGCGTCATCTCTCCGACCTTGCCGTCGGCGGAGAGGCCGTTGGCCTTCTGGAAGGCGCGCACCGCTTTGTCCGTGGCTTCGCCGAAGTCACCGTCGATGGCTCCGTTGTAGTAGCCCAGCTCCTTCAGTCGCCGCTGCACGGTCCGCACGGATTCGCCCTGGAAGCCCAGGCGCATGCTCTGGGGCGTGGGCGAGGGAGTCGCCGGCGCAGGCGTAGTGGGCACCGCGACCGTGGGAGATCCGGTGATGACCTGGATCGTGTTCTCCGCGCCGGGTACCGGCGTGTTGTTGTTGAACACGATGGTTCCGCCCGTGGGCACAGGGGTGGGCGTCGCGCCGTTGCCGCCTCCGTTCCAGTCGTTCCATCCGGCGTTGCTGCCGCTCTGCGGCGTGGGCGTAGCCGTGGGCTGGCTCGGGAAGATCTGCTGGCCCTGGTTCGTGGCAGGCGTCTCCACGACAACCGTGTCCGGCGTCATGGTGACCGTCGCCGTGGGCTGCAGGGTCAGGAACGGCAGGTTATTCCCTTCGTTCGTCGTGCCCGCGTTGTTCGTGTCGTCCGGCGCCACATAGCAGCCCGTCAGAATCAGGCACAAAGCCAGGGCACCAGCCAAAGCGATCCACTTTCCGTTACGTTTCATACTCCGTTTCCTCCTTCCCTCCAAGAGGGAACTCTAGGTTCATTGATTAGACGGAAAAAGCTCGATAAAAGTTTCATAATGATCGGACGTGAACCAGACATGTCCGTCATTGGAATAAACGATCCGGTCATCTCCGCGCTTCCCGCCGGTGTAGTTGGCGTCGCACTCCCGGTACACCCGGCCCTTCACCTTGGGAAGCTTTTTCTCGTAGTTCGAGAACACGGAACCCCCGATGCTCTTCCCCGGAGCATATGCATACAGGTCTCCGCCTCTCCACCCCAGGGCCTGCGCCTCCTTCTTCGTAATGAAGTTCGGAGGCAGCTCCCCATGAGCGAAAATGTAATCCGCAATCTCCTGGGGATCCGTAATGGCGGTCTCCGCCGCATCAGGCGCCGCGGTGGTAACCGCAAAGGCTTCCGTAGCCTTTGCAGCCTCCTTCACCGCCTGAATCTTCCCGCACCCGGTAAGTAAAAGCAGCACCGCCAAGAGCAAAGCGGTAATAGCTGCAACTCGTTTCCTCATCAATACCCTTTCCTAGTACTTCACGCTGTCATCCCGACCAACGTGGAGGGATCTCAGATCACTTATGATACCTGCCCCCGGAAAGAATCATCTCGCTGCGATACAGCTGCTCCAGCAGCATCACCCGTGCCAGCTGGTGCGGAAACGTCATTTTGCTCATCGACATCTCCTCATCCGCCCGCTCCAGCACATTCTTCCCGAGTCCCAGGCTCCCCCCGATCACAAACACGATCCTTCCGGCTCCGTTTGCCCGCAGCTCCTGCAGATGCTTTGCCAGCGCCGGGGAATCCGTTTGCTTTCCGGGAATCGTCAGGGCGATCACGTGATCCCCCGGTTTGATCCGGCTGAGGATCGCCTCCCCTTCCTTCGTCTTCACCTGCTCCTCCAGGGCGGCGCTTCCGCCGCCCTCCGGCAGGTCGGGGAGTTCAATCTCCTCATACTTCCCGAACCGGCTCAGCCGCTTCAGGTATTCATCCGCCATTTCCCGGTAGGGTTTCTCTTTCAGCTTTCCGACGCTCAGGATGATGGTGCTCATCTGTTTTTCGCCGGCAGGCTGTCCCGGTCAATCAGCGTCCAGGCCATGGACACGCTCTCTTCCTTTTCCCCAGCGATCATCCTAAGGATTTTCCTGGCTGCCAGGGCGCCGAAGGCGTCCTTCGGATGGCCCAGGGTGGTGAGGGCCGGCTGGAGCATTCCCGAGAAGGTGGCGTTGTCGAATCCCACGATTCCCAGGTCATCCGGGATCCGGATGCCCTTCTCCTGGAGCCTGGACATGAACTGCGCCGCAAAGATGTCGTTATAGCAGATGAGGCAGTCCGCCCCGTGCTGCTTGAGCACCTCCAGCAATACCCGTCCCTTGGGGGAATCCACCAGGTCGTTCCGCTCCTCTGTGGTAAAGCAGAGCAGCCGCTCCTCCGGCACTTCCAATCCTCTTCCCCGAATCTCGTCCAGGAATCCGTTCAGCCGCTCGCTGCCCTGCAGGTCGTCCGTCTTGAACAGTCCCGCCGGTTTCGTATATCCCCGGTCCAGGGCAGTCTTTGCCGCCAGGCGCCCGCCGCCGTAGTCGTCCATGACCACGTGGGGGATCTGTTCCATGCCCGGGTAGTATCCGTTCACCATGAGCACCGGGATGTTCCGCTGGGCGAACCGGTCCAGCAGGTCGTGGTTCGGTGTTTCCTTCGCCGTGCGGCTGCCTTCCATGATCAGGCCGTCCACCGGCTCCTCCAGCATCCGCTCGAGGATGTTCCGCTCTGTCCGCACGTCATTGTACATGGCATTCAGGGACAGCACCGCGCCGTTCTCATTCAGCACGGATTCCATGCCCTGGGCGATGGAGGGGAAGATGTAGTCCGTAATAAACGTGGTAATAACCCCGACGTGGATGATGCCCTGCCGCCGCCGCGGTCCGTGCCGCACATAGGTACCGCTGCCGCGCCGCCGGTCCACCAGGCCGTCGTCCTCCAGCAGGGAAATCGCCTGGCGGATCGTCTGCCGGGAGACATCAAAGCGCAGCCGGAGCTCTTCCTCCGTCATCAGCGTCTGTCCGTCCCGGAAAACCCCCTCCGCGATCTCCCGCCGTAAGGTATCCGCTACCTGCAGATACTTCGGCTGTTCAGCCATGGCAAACACATCCCTTCTTAGCGAGGTTGTCCCCATTGTAACAGACAAATAATCCTTTTTCAATAGAAAGACCCAAAAAGTACGAACAAATAAAGACCTATCGTCCTAAGCAACAAATCTTCTGCTGTAAGAATAAATCCAACGCGTCTAGTGTGTCATTCCGACCGCAGTGGAGGAATCCCCCTGCGTTCCCGCTGCAGGATAGCAAGCTCAACCAGGATTCCTTGTAAAATAATATATCCCTATCCCAGCAGCAATAGCCAGGTTCAGCGAGTCCACCTTATCATTACTCTCAATTCTAACCGGTTGTCCAAAAGTAGCAAACTCCTTAGGAAGCCCACTTCCCTCATTCCCAAAAACCAGCGAGTAAACCTCCGGCACTTCCTTAATTGTTCCCATAGGCACAGAAGCATCCAGCATAAAAGGATACATCTGCCTGTCATATTCCTTCATATACTCATCAAAGTCATCATATACCTTAACCCTTAACTGAAACAGACTCCCCATACTTGCCCGTACCGTCCGTGGATCAAAAACATCCACACAAGGCCTGATCAACGCCACATCCGATATCCCTAACCCCAGCGCCGTCCTCAAAATCGTCCCCACATTCCCGCTGTCCCCCGGATGATGCAGCACCACATGCGGCTTCCCCGCATCCAGCGCATCCGAAAACTTCCCAAACACCGCCGCAGCATAGCAGTTCTCTTTCCCGCTGATGCGTGCCAGTGCCCGGTCCGCTTCCTCCACCCGGATGTGATGCTCCTCCGCCAGGGCAATCAGTTTCCCGACCCCTTCCCGTCCGGCAGCAGCGGAATGCACCAGTACCCGCCGTACGATGGAAGGCCGCGAAAGCAAACACTCCATGGAGGGAAAAATCCCCGGAGCATAACTGTAATCCAACTCAGCCTTATAAGGCTCCAATGACGGCATTTTATTCCTCCACCTTCCGAACGTCCTCCACCGCCACCCATGCATGGCAGTCATTCCCCTCAAACTTGAAGTCCACCCTGGCCCGCTCCTTGCGGTAGTCAATCTTCGTGACCACACCTTCACTGCCGGCAAACAGCGGATCTTCCATCCGGATCTTTTCACCGACCTTCACCATCCGCATGGCGCCGACCTTCCCGTCCTTCTCCAGCAGCCCCAGTGCAAACTCCCGGTCCGGCCCTTCCAGCTCATATCCGGTCTCTGTCCGCCCGACCCGGCGGATCACCCCGTCGATCCCGGCGAACATTCCGTAGTCCACAATCCGTTCGTCATGGAAAATGAAAACATATCCGGGCAGAAGGTCCTTCTCCTGTGAAAGATTGACGCCCTTCACCCGCTGCCGTGAAAGCACCTTGGGAGAGAAGGCCCGGTCCACCCCTTTGATCTCCAAAAGCTGGGCAATCCGGGAACATCGCTGCGTCCGGCAGAACAGGCAATAAACGAACACGTAACCCCTCCCCAAAAACCCAATTCTAACAACTAACAACTAACAACTAGGCAAAGTCGACCAGGCGGCGATCACGGGGCGCAGGCCACAGTGCGGCCTGCGTTGGATTCGTGTTCCTCCGTGGTCCCACGCAGGGTGGACCACAGGAACCGTCCCCGTGGTCCCGTCGCAAGCACTCGCAAGAATCAGCACCGAATCGCCTGTCTCATAGCCGCCAGATCCTCCGGATTGTCTATCTCCCCACAAATCCGCATCCCAACATCCAACGGCACAATATTTGCCGCCCCATCCAACTCATTCAGCGCATTCTCCGCATAAACCTTCACATTCCCAGCTTCACAAAATTCAATGATTTTGTTAAGCCATAATTCCCAGCTATCCCTACTCAGATGATACAGCGGCTGCGCCGCGACAGCACATTCAAAAAACTCAATCCCAACCTTCTGCACAATCCCATCCACAACCACTGCCTTAAAATCCTTCTCCGGCAGCGGCACAGCAGACGAAACCGCCATGCAGGATGCAGCACTCCCCATCAAATCCTTCAGCACCGATTCCTCAAAAACCAGATCCCCGTGCATCAGCAGGATCTCGTCCTCCAGTTCTTCCCTGGCGCAGTAAATCGAATAGATATAGTTTGTCTCCCGGGGAATCGGATTCCGCACATACGTAATCTTTACCGGCAGCTTCAGCCCGTCGCAGTATTCCCGTAAAACTTCCTCAAACACCCCGGTGGTCATGACGATCTCCGTCACACCCGCCTTGCACAGCATCTTCAGCTGCCGGGAGACAATCGTCTCCCCCGGTGCGATCTCCGTCATACACTTGGGATGGGTCTTGGTCAGTTCCCCCATCCGGGAACCCAGGCCGGAATTCAGAATCAGTGCTTTCATGCCTTATCCTCTTCTTTGTTTCCCTTTGTCAGGATCTTCCGCTTCGTGAAGTAATTCCAGATCATGACCAGTATGGTGGCAATCACCTTGTTCAGTACATATAAGCTCACTGTAAACGAGAAAACCGTAAACAGCACCGTTTCCTCGCCCCACATGATCCGGAACAGGAACATGAGCAGCTCATTCAGCAAAAGCCCAATGACGCTCGTCAGTAAAAATGCTGCCTGGTTCTTCCGGCTTTGGTCCCTGGCCCCGTCAAATACCCAGAAGACACAGATCAGGTAATTCACAATCACCGAAAGCAGGAAAGCAATGGGGGTGGCAATTAAAGTATCCAGCCCCAGCTTTTCCTTCAGGAGGATCAGCACCAGCAGCTCCACCACAAACCCGGCCACTCCCGCCACTGCGAACCGGAGTACTTCCGAGATCCGTTTGCCGCGCATGCCCTCACCTCCAGACTGTTGATTCATTCTATCCCCGACCACAAGCAATGTCAAACGAAGCCAAAAAAGGACCATGGGGACGGTTCCTCTGGCCCAAGATCCATCGGAACCGTCCCCTTGGAATAACGGTAGCAACCAGAAACCCCATATAAGTGAAACGGGACAATCACAAAGCATGCGATTTGTCCCGTTTTTTATAAGTATTCTATATAATTAATCCGCCAAACGTACTTTTAGTGATTCTTGCAGAGTTTTTGAAAGAGAGATATTTCTTTTCTCCGCTTCTTCCGCCATCCACTGAGGAATGGAAACTGTTTTTCGTACAGACTTATTGTCATGACGTTTTTGGTACGAATCAAGATCTGCTGTAATAACAACAGCCATCTCTCCTTCTTTTAACTGAAGAGCAGGAGAAGGGGCAGAGATTTCTTCTCCTACATATTCTGCGGCCAGTAAGTAGCTGCACAGTGATTCTTCTGCTTCTCGCTGGATCTCACTAAGTTTTTTGCATTGGGCATGTGTTCCCGGCAGGTCTGGGAAATCTATCGCATACCAACCATTATTGGCTTTCACTACCCTTGCGAGGTAGGCCTCCTTATTATTTGCCATGTTTTTCGCCCTTTCTACTTATCACATTATTATATTGTTTTGCATAATACAGTTATTTTATTTCTTCTTTTGCTTATTAATCCCTGCCTGTTTTAGTATAGCATTTGCAGTTTCTTCATTTATGTCTCTATGGCGCGGTATTTGGATTAGACCTCTGAGAGGTGGTTGGTCTTTGGGAACACCAGGCTTATACATAGTAGTATGGTCTCCTTCCCTAAGCCAATCATAACCAGAGTCTTTTAGTAACCTCAGAAGCTCGCGTCTTAGCATGCACATCCCCCTTTCTACTGTGCGGATCAATTTTACATAATTTTTTACGTAACGTCAAGGGGGGCTCATTGAGACCTATACCATAAGTTGCTTGTTATGTCTGAGGTACTCCCTTTGACTTTTGGAGAATCATTTGGGGGAATCGTATTTCCATAAAATTACTCTTCCTTATACTGTCATCAATTCTTTCTCCAAAGCATCCCGTAGCACTTTGGAGAAATTGATTCCTTTTGCTTTCCCCTTTTCATCCATCCACTCCGGTATGGTGAGTGTTTTCTTTACAGAGCGATTGGACAACAATCTTCTGTAAGAATCTGTATCGATATCGATTAGTGTCTGAATTGCATTGTCCGGAATCTGGATATCTTTGGGATTTGTGGCTTCCGGGATATCCCGATGATGATCTTCCTGCCAGGTCAAATAACTTGCCAGTACATCCTCTGCCATTTTCAGAGCATCCTGCAAATTATCACCGCAGGTATAACAATCCTTCAGATCCGGAAAAGAAACATTATATTTGCCTTCTTCCAGTATAAGCAGTGCAGAATAAATGTATTCAGCCATAAAACATCCTCCATATAGTTGGTCCATCGGAACCGTCCCCATGGTCCAATTCTTCTACCAGATCACTTCAAACATGTCTGATTCGCGGAGTGTCAGTGAGTTATCCAAATCCTGGTATTCATATTCCTTCAGATTCAATTCCTCGGCAGCGGATTTCTGCTGAACGATTTTTGCTATTGTTTTTCTGTCCTTCCCTGTCAGGCGTGAAATCTGTCTGAATGGCAGGCCATTGTCATACATATCCCTGATATATTCTCTCTGAATATCTTTCTCCAACCTCTGAAATTCCGGTACTGATGAACACTTTGTGATTTGCTCCATGATTTCTTTTGCCCGCAGATCCGAAAGCCGCGGAGCAAAATCTTCTTCATCCATAACCTTCTCTTCGTTTGTTTCACACAGGAAATCAACCAGAGTTTCCCGCTGTCCGAACAGATCTATGGCATATTGTGTATCCGTCAGCGTTCCGGCGCCTTTTTCATATGCCAGGTAGCTGCTCCATTTGTATGTCCCCGGTTTATCTTCCATATGCGCTTTCATCGGGTTTTGAATAATGTATCTGAGCACTGTCCGGAAATATGCTTCCGTCTCAACCTTTTCACTCCGGAAACGATCCTGGAACAGATGGCCAACCCGCTCATACTTCAGGTTATACCATCCCGCGTACTTGCTCCCCAATCTTTTGAAAATGATCTCCAGCGGCTCCTGATTCGTTTCCATAAGGAGATGCACATGATTCGGCATCAGGCAGAAAGCATGCAGCTTGAAATCTGACCGTTCCTTGCAGCTTTTCAGTACCGTCATGAAAACATACATATCTTCATTGTCTTCAAAGATGGTCTGCCGGTTTATGCCCCGGATCATCACATGATAGATATTCGTTCTGCTCTGCTCTCTCGCTTTTCTTGGCATACTTGCTCTCCTTGATGGTCCATCGGAACCGTCCCCATGGCGGTTTTTCTGAGCTTATTTTACTATCCGCATGGGAGAAATGGAAGGCGAACAAAAAAAGATGGGCCAGCGGAACCGTCCCCATGGGGGAATTCTCAAACATGATAATAAGTATTCTTCCCTTTCCCTTCCCGTACAATTTCACCGGAAGCAACCATTTTCCTCAATGCTCCTTCAACGGAACTGAGGCTCAAGGCCGGACAGCGTTCCAGGATGTCCTGTTTCGTAAAACGACCAAGCTTTTGTGCTGCCGCAAGCCGGACAATGTCCAGGGCTGACCGTTTTTCTTCAACCAGTGCAAAACGGTCTTCCAGCTCCCTGTAGGCCGCAAGGATCGTACCAAGGAGGAATTTGATAAAAGGAACCGGATCTTCTTTTCCTTCGTGCCAGCCTTCCTGTGAGGCATTCAGTGCATCGTAATAAAAACCTTTGATGCGTGCAATCTGGGCTTCCAATGAAATATACTTTCCGACATAAAACCCGTTTCTGTAAAGCAGGAGTGTTGTCAGCAGCCTGCTTATCCGGCCGTTTCCGTCATTGAACGGATGGATACAAAGAAAGTCATGAATAAAAACCGGAATGGCAATCAAGGGCTCCAGCTCCATATTGCCAATCACCCGATTATACTCTTCACAGATCCTGTCCAATGCTTCCGGTGTTTCATATGGAGCAAGAGGTGTAAAGAGCGTTACGCTGCGTCCAGATGAATCCGTAGCGTTAATATAGTTCTGGACGTTTTTCGTCTTTCCGGCCATCGGATTGTTCATATGGCTGTAGAGGATTTTATGCAGCTGGAGGATATAATTCCGTGTGATCGGAATGGCTTCGTAGTTTTCATGAATAATCTCCAGTGCATCCCTGTAGCCGGCTATCTCCTGTTCATTCCGGTTCCTGGGAGTTGTCTTTTCTTCCACAAGCTGCCGGATCCGCGTACTGGTCGTAAAAATCCCTTCAATGGCATTCGATGACTCTGTACTCTGTATCTTTGCAACCTCAACAAGCTTTTCCAGCTCATCCGGTTTCTGCTTCAGGTACATTTCCTGTTTCCCGGCTTCTTTATAGATCGCAGCTATCAGCCCAAGCAGTTCAGAATCCCATTTCTGCTGTCCGATCGCAGTATAGTCAAATGTGCGCATTCCCTTATCACCACCTTTATTCCCTTAAAATTAACTATATTTTAAGGGAAAAGTCAAGGGTATATTAAAAAATCCGGGAAAATTTGATGCATTTTTCGGCTAATCTTGGGTCAAACAAAAAATCAACCGAAAAAACAATTCTGAACGGAACCACATGAACCGTCCCGGTGGCAAGATGGGCCAGCGGAACCGTCCCCATGGTCCACAGAACAGTCCTCATGTTAACCTTGACTTCGGTATTTTTTCGGCTATAATTGGGTGTAGACAAATATTAGCCGAAAAAACGAGATCGGGTGATGCAATATGAAATATATTCCACGGCATATGGAAAACCGGATTCTGGAGCTGAGCCGCTCCTTCTCTGCGATTCTGCTGACCGGTCCCCGGCAGGCAGGTAAAACAACTTTGTTAAGGGAATTGGTGGAAAAAGAAAACATCGGACGTCGATATGTAACACTGGATGATCTCACTGAACGAGATCTGGCAAAGAATGATCCTGTGACATTCCTGCAACTTCACCAGCCACCAGTGCTGATAGATGAAGTACAATATGCTCCGGAACTCTTTCCTTATATCAAGATCTATATTGACGAGCATCATAATCCCGGTGATTTCTGGATGACCGGATCGCAAATCTTCCGTATGATGCGCGGTGTTCAGGAATCATTGGCCGGACGTGTTGCGCTGCTGCATATGTCTCCCCTGTCGCAGCGGGAGATTATTGGAGCCCCCTGCATACCGTTTACAACAGAATTGGATCAATTTCTCTCTGAGCAGGACAAAATTATCGCTGTAAGCACACCGGAACTTTTCACCCGCCTATGGAGAGGCTCCATGCCGGGACTTGTCAGTGGACAGGTTCCGGATCGGAACATTTTCTATTCTTCTTATCTCTCCACATATGTGGAGCGTGATGTAAGAGAGCTCTCCGGCAGCGTGGACGCACTGAAATTCAATCGTTTTGTCACGGCCGTCGCCGCCCGTTGCGCACAGTTGCTGAACTACCATGCATTAGCAGAAGATGCGGATATCGATGTTCTGACTTCTAAGGCATGGGTAAACATCCTGGAAACATTGGGAATTATCTTCCTGTTGCATCCTTATTCCAATAATGTTCTCAAGCGTACTATTAAAACGCCTAAAGTCTATTTCTATGACACCGGCCTGGTTTGCTATCTGACGCGCTGGTCTTCCCCGGAGGTTGCTGAAAGCGGTGCTATGAACGGAGCCCTCCTTGAAAATTTCGCAGTATCAGAAATTGTAAAAGGCTATCAGAATGCCGGGCTGGAGCCCTATCTTTATTTCTATCGTGATCATGATGCCAAAGAAATCGATCTAATCCTTGAAGGAAATGGTAAACTTTGTCCACTTGAGATCAAAAAGACAGCCATGCCGGATAAGCGTTTGACTCGTGTTTTCAAAGTTATCGACAAATCACCATTGCAACTCGGAACTGGTGCCATTCTTTGCACATCAGAAAAATTCAGTGCATTTGATAGCAATAACTTAATTGTACCCATATGGATGATATAGCAATTGATATAGAGGCGAACAAAAAAGATGGGCCAGCGGAACCGTCCCCATGGGGGAAAAAAGAAGGCTGCTTTGTGAAGCAGCCTTCTCGCGTGTAATTGTCCGGAATATCAGTATGTATAACCGGCGGAAGAGATCAGCCGGTTAGATTTCTGGATGTCAGTTATCTTCATCCAGTGTTTCATCGATATCCATAAACGCAGCATCCTCGTCATCCACGAAGAAGAATTCATTATCTCCCAGACCAAGGGGAACCGTATATTCGTCTATCGTCTCGGTGTTTGCCGCTGCAGATGCAGTACCTACCTGAACCTTGACCTTCAGGGTCGTATCGCCTACAGTGATCATGATCTCTGTCTCGCCGGTCTGGACGGCGGTAAGCCTGCTGTCATTGATTTGGGCGATATTGCTGTTCGCAGAAGACCATTTCGTTTTTCCAAGGCTGTTTCTTGCTCCGGTGGCACTGGTAAGTACTACCTTCGGCAGATCGATGGTTTCGCCCTCGGTAAGTACAAGCTCCGCGGCGGATGTAGTGACCTTTGTCTTGGCTGCTTTCAGTGTATTCCAGGTCGCATCCACGGCTTTGGCAGAAAATTTGTCAGATGCTTTACCGCCCGCTTTGCCGCTGCTGAATTCCTGTGCCCAGTACACGACATCTCCGACTTTTACGCAGCCGAAACCGACACGTGTAAACTTTTTCTCCAGCATAATCCGCCGGTGACCCTGTCCGGAATAATTCTTGTCGTCCTCCCGGAAAGCCTTAAAAGCGGCTTCTGCGCTGCCGAGACCGTAAGCAATGTTTTCACCCCTGGTAGCATTGCCGGAATGCGCCGTTTTCCATGCTTTTCCGTTGGGACGTGTATGGCTGAAGTAGACAGCAAGCTCCAGCGCGCGAAGCATGGCGACCTTTTCCAGGTTATAGTCATACTGAAGTTTTTTCAGACCCCTTACCTTAACATTGGATTTGTTGTTCTTGCTCCGGTAATATGCATCCTTACCCGTGCGGAAGCTGTTGACGAGGTTCAGCATGCTCCGGGCTTCTTCATACATGAACGTCGCATTGACCTCTACAGTTACTACGGATTCAGCAGCCCATCCCGAAACAGGAACACAGGAAAGAAAAAGAACCAGTGCAAGTACCATTGCAATCAAGGAACAGAACCGTCTCTTCATTTTTCAACCCCCCATATCCAGTCCATATGAATCAGTTAACATGCTTCCCTGAAAAATATATTATCAGAATCCCGGTCAACTTTCAATGAACGTTTTTTGCTTTTTTTCGTTTTGAAAAAGCGGCCGGCGAGAGCCGGGAGAACCGTCCCCATGGCGCAAACAGCCTACCTGGAACTGGATTTCCTGTCCGTATTCACCTTTTCTCCTTACAGTCTCCACCACTGCAAGCCGGAGGCTTTCAGGTCATCGATCTTGTACAGGCCCTTGACGTCAATCAGAACCTTTTCATCATCAGGTGCTTTCTTATACAGTTTCTTGATCTCATCAAGGCTCATTTCCTTGAAGACATTGTGAGCAACCGCAACAATAATGCAGTCCGCATCTTTTACATCTTCCATTTTTGTCAGCTTCACGCCATACTCATGCATAGCATCCCGTTCAGATGCCCACGGATCTACTACTGTCGGAACAATACCGTATCTGTTCAGGGATTTGATGATATCATCCACTTTGCTGTTCCGAGTATCCGGGCAGTTTTCCTTAAACGTCAGGCCGAGGATAACCACTTTGCTCTTCTTGGGCGCCTGTCCTGCCTTGATCATTTTCCGGAGCGCCACATCCGCAATGTACGCACCCATACCGTCATTCACCATACGGCCGTTCAGGATGATTTGGCTGTGATAGCCCAGTTTTTCCGCCTGATAGGTAAAGTAATAGGGATCCACGCCAATGCAGTGGCCGCCGACAAGTCCCGGACGGAAGCCCAGCGCGTTCCACTTCGTGTTCATTCCGTCCACCACTTCATTGGTGTCGATCTGCATCCGGTCAAAGACCATAGCCAGCTCGTTCATAAAGGCAATATTAATGTCGCGCTGGCTGTTCTCAACCACTTTCACAGCTTCCGCCGTTCTGATATTGGATACCGGATATGTCCCTACTTCAATCACAATATCGTATACGGATTTGATAATATCCCTCGACTCATCATCCATGCCGGATACAATCTTGCGAATGTTCTCCAGGCGATGCACCCTGTCTCCGGGATTGATCCGTTCCGGACTGTATCCAATTTTGAAATCTACACCGCATTTCAGTCCGGATTCTTTTTCCAAAATCGGAATACAGACATGTTCCGTACATCCGGGATAAACAGTAGATTCATATACAACAATCGCCCCGGGAACAAGATTCCGTCCGACAATCTCAGATGCACCGATCACAGGCGTAAGATCCGGCGTATGGTCAGTATTCACAGGAGTCGGCACTGCAACGATCAGGAACTTTGCCTTCCGGAGATCTGTTTCATCCGACGTAAACTGAATCCGGGTCTTTTGTATTTCCTCATTGCCCACTTCATTCGTCGGGTCAATCCCGGATTTATAAAGTTCAATTTTTTCTTTATTCAGATCAAACCCGATTACGTTGATCCCCTTCTTGGCAAACGCATGCGCAATCGGCATACCTACATAACCAAGACCGATCAGTGCCAGGTTTTCCTTTCCGGAAATCAGGTCGCTGTAGAGGTTTTTATACTCCATAAAGCTCCACTCCTTCTGCAATCACAGAGGATTTTGTCATTCTTTACTCCTCTTCTTGCAAAAAACCGATTCATTATAGCGAAAAAAGCATTGAAAAACAAGGCAAGGAGCGCAAAAAGACGCCGAGGATTTTTCCTCGGCGTCCTGGGTCTCAATCTTATTCGTACTTCACTTCGCGGTGGGCTGCATTGTAATCCATTTGGACGATCATCGTGCGGCCAACCTGGAAGGGGATCTCCTGTCCGTCTTCGCCGTAGAACACGGTGCGGTCATCCACGCCGTCGCGCTTCCACACGCAGGAGTAGTGCTTGCCGCCCATGAACACATCCGCATTGCCGGAGGTACCGTACAGCACAGGATAGGGATGTTCGCCATCGGGCCACTTGTTTTCCACATACTGGATCACAACGTTGGCGAAGGTGATAGCATTACCAGGAGTACGAGTGCAGCTGGTGATGACTTTACCGTCCAGCTCGTTGTAGGTGGCGAGCTCGCTGACGATATTGGTCACTTTCTGTTCTGCAAACAGGATCGGGTTGTCCAGGGGCTTCTCGAGGTCGGTGATCGCGTAGCGATAGTATACGTTCTCTTCCGGTTCATATTCATAAACGCTGTTGAAGTAGAACATACCCTTGTCGTCCACGTTCTTCACGGCGTCATTCCGGAACATAACATAGATTTCGCTGCCTTCGTCTCCGCCTTCCGGCAGGGCACCGAACTTGAAGGTATGGTTGTGATCGGAGAAATCACGGTCGCCCAGCAGGCCGCTCACGAGGCCGGCCACATCCCAGACCAGGTTGTCTTCAGAGGTCAGGCCGGCATCCTTGATGCGGTATTTCCACTTCAGGTACTGCTTGGAACCGGTCAGGCCGTCGAAGTACATCCGCATTTCCCAGGGATACTTGTTCAGGTCAGAGCTGGTGGAGCTGGGGATACCCAGCAGACGACGGGCTTCTTCCACGTTGGTCTTGTACTGGTTGCTGACGGAGGTGTCCTGCACGCCGGCATACAGCACGGGAGCGTTCCACTCCTGACGGATCCAGACGTTACCCATCCGCATGCTGCGGCAGGCGCCGGCCAGCGTGGGATGATAATCGTTGAAGATCATGCACAGGCGGGTGTAGCCGGAGGACGCCTTTGCCAGTTCATAGTAAATGTCGGCATAGGTTCCGTTGATGGGGGCTGCATCGCCCACAGCGCTCAGGAAGCCGCAGTGCTGCACCATCACAGGATAGTACTTGTTGGTGACAACCATGCCGCCGAAGCCTTCCGGCAGATCCGCTTCCAAGTCAGCCAGGTCACGGCCGGTGGTGGGGCTGATGCCTTCCGGCACGGTGTTCTCACCGGCGGGCTGGATGTTGATGTTCCGATTGGCGGTAGCATCAATGGTCTTCGCGCTCGTAATATCCGCGCTGGCTACAGCGCAGCTCAGCACGAACGCACAGATTAACAGCAGACTGATAAGCTTTTTCATACGATACTTACTTACTCCTTTCAAACCTCTCGGGCTTTCCGTCTTCGAAAGCCGTTAAGCATTTTACCATATGCTTCCTGCTTCGTCAAACTGACCGCCTTCAGAGTATTGAAAAATAAGGGTTCTGGCCCTGTCCGCATCTTTGTGATATAATACGGCGAAACCATACGAAAAAGAGGCACTCCGATGAGAAAGATTCTGGCTTTCATCCTTGCGGGAATCCTGATGCTGGGGGCAGTCTGTTCCTCTATAGCGGAAGGAAATCCGGAAGTCTACGCATATGATTACAGCTTTCGTTTTCACCTGAATACGTCAGCCTATCCCTTCCGGGAGCGGCAGCATATCCAGGGTTATGCGGACCTGCTGAACCTGCTGGAAATCAAGGGCACCATGGCCCGCTGCCCGGAGACAAAGTCAGCGGAAATGGATGTGGAATTGGTCCCCTCCACTAATGCAGCTGCCAAAGTCTCTGCCCATCTGTATGGCACTTCTGAGATGATGAAGCTGGAATCCCCTCTGCTGGGGAAGGAAGTCGTCTGTTTCCGTCCTACCGGCATTATGGCTTTTGCCAAGCGTGTCTGGGAGGCCTTCCGGCTTCCGGCGCCGTATTATGTACTCTTTATCCCGGATACGACCTGGCTGGCCTACCGTTGCCTTCCGGATACCTGGAATGAGCTGGTAGGCCCGGTGAAAGACGGCACCGTCCTGGATCAGAAACTCATTAAAAAACTGGCTGCTTCCTGGAAGGAAAAACTCCTTAGCGGTGACGCGATCAAGAATTGGGTCACCGCCATCGGTTATCCGCTGGAAGAGCCCGAAGTGCTGCAGGTGGCCGTGGAGGATCTTTCGAGGCTGATCACCCTGGCTGCAGGCGGCGAAAGCCTGAATTTTGAGGAAAAAGAAAAGGACGGCACCCGGACCCTGCGCCTGAAGAACGCAGCCGGAACCGTCCTCTGGGAAGAAAACCATACAGATTATTCATATAGTTGTACCCTGTCCGTCCCGGAGGTGGCAGTGGATTATATCCCCTCCTGGACGTATAAAACCGAAACTGTTGACGGGAAAATCAACCTGTCCCTGGTGGCGGACTGGTCCCGCGGTTCTGGCACCGGCGAAGAAGCCCACTCCTACCGGGAGGACTGGCCGGAATCCCTTCTGTCCGCCCGGCTGGAGTTGAACGGCCTGCCCGCTTCCTATCCTTCTGACAGCACCATCTCCGGAACGGTCTCCCTTACTGGATATCTTCTTCCGAACTTCAGCTATATCGTGAAAGGCTTTACCACCGCCGCCGGCGCAGTTTCCCTTTCCCTGACCCGGGCGGACACACCGGAAGGCGATCCGGTTTTCACGATCAACGGCTCCGTAGTACCTAAAGAATATACTGGGACCCTGGCCTATGTAACAGAAGAGATGACTACAGAATATAATATCTTCGGCCTGAATGAGGATACATTACGTTCCCTGATCAAGGCCGTCAGCAAGCCAGTCCTGCGCGGCATGATTGATTTCCTGTATGAGCTTCCGGCATCCTCCTGCGCGAGTATCATGGATGACCTGGAGGATTACGGCGTGATCCAGGTATTGCTCCAGAAAATACCGTAAATCATTCTGTCTGTTGATTATGCTTTTTTCAGTTCTTTCACAAAACATCCTGTCATCGCGGTGAAAACCACCGGCGTGCTCAGGATCATCGGATAGGCATACCGGTAATAACCGTTTACAGGTCCCAGCATACAAGCCACAAGTACCATGATCAGCATCAGGCAGCAGGGCAGGAATTTGCGTAGTTTCCGGAAGATCAGGGCAATGAGCGTCATTGCCACAGCAATCCAGCTGTACAGCCCAATGCACTGCAGCTGCCGGAGCACCGGTACGTTGATCGCCCAGTTCCAGATGTCTGCGGCGGTGTAGTTCCCTTCCGCCACCTCACTCAAACCCAGCCAGGCGCGCAGCTCCGGATTGATGTTCACGCCGAAGAACACATGGGACTTCACCGGGCTCTGTTCAGAAGGAGCAAAGTAAATCCACATGGACTTCCACCATCCTTCCAGGATGGTGCCCGGATGCTTCCGGAACATTCCCCACCACATGCCCAGGAATTTTGCCCGGGTTTCCGGTGTGAAAGTGCTTACGTCCTTGATCCGGTCAGCAAGATTTGGGTTATATCCATAGGTGAACATATCCCAGTCCACCACGCTCGTAATAATTTCCTTTTTCTCCGGCGTCACTTCATCCTCATGCTGCTGTACATAGTAGGCTGCCGTCTGCAGCGGCATGGACATTTCTTCTTTGATCTCCGCCGACGGGATTCCAGCAATCCTCGGGATTGCGATGGAGACGATCACCAGGAGTGCGGCAGAGAGACATGCCGGAAGAATGCCTTCTTTTTTGCGCCGAATCAGCAACAGGACAATGGCAATAATCAGCGGGATCCATCCTGCGAAGTTCCGCAGCAGAGACAGGATCGCCGGGGTAATGGCAATCCAGACCCGGTTGGATTTCTTCGCCCAGAATTCTTCCCGATCCCCGGCGGACTTCAACAGCAGATAGATAAACCACAGGATTCCAATCGCCAGATTGGAGTCCTTGCCCATCATGAAGGCATACAGCGGGAATACCGGGATCAGGGCATAGAAGGCCACCAGGATATAGGCTGCCTTGCCTGCCCATTTGTCGGAAAGGTAAGCAATCACATGTCCAAGAAGGATAGCCTCCAGGATCATCTGCAGCCAGCAGTAGAAACATACCCCGAATTCAGGAATGCCCAGTCCTTTGCCTAAGGAATAGAAACTGCCAAAGAGAATATTCTGAAAATAGGGATTGTTGACGTTGGACCGGTCCAACCCGGTGAACCAGGCAATACTGGTTCCTGCGTCATAAGGCATATTCCCAGGAAAGCATAGAATTCCCCAGGGAATCCAGAAAAGGAAAAGGATTCCTGCTAAGATCCATTGCTTTCGAATATGTTTCATACCCTACTCCTTAAAATCCTACTAAACTTGTCACTCTGAGCAAGCGAAGCGCGTCGAAGAGTCCCCCAAAGTCTTCCGCTGCAATCGGAACATCAATCAGTTCAGTGTGTCATCCCGAGCCTGTCGAGGGATCTCATCATCACTCATACTTCTTCTTACCTGAATATACTATATACAAAACATAAGGGAACGACATCAACGAAGCCAGTACCGTCACGATCAGCGTAGCCCAGGCGGCACCAATAGACCCATGCTGCACCGTCAACCATACATCCAGTCCAATATTGGCTATGCCTGTTATGAGACTCACAACCATCGTATACCCTGCTCTCTTTAAGCTAAGCAGAATATTCGTACTCGTAATTCTGAACGTACTCAGAATTACAAAGCTGATGGTAAGAATCCGCATACAAGGTACTGCATCCAGATAATTCTCTCCCCATAGCAGCTGTACAATCTGTGGGGCCAATACATACACGATAGCCCCCAGCACAATGCTGATTCCTCCGGCGAAAAGATAAATCTCTTTCGTCTTCCGCTTGATCCAGCCTATGTCTCCCAAATGCTGCACGAACAGCGGCACATAGTAAACCATTAGGCACTGCGGAATGAAGTTCATGTTCTCCGGCAATTGAGTTCCTGTCTTGTAGCTGGCCAGGATCGATGCGTCTGCTACCACAAGAGTGATGACCATCACGTCTATGCGGTACAGGATTACATTCAGGGCGCTGGTAATCCCGGCTTTTACGGAATACTTTGTCAGGTCTATAACCTGTTCCCGGTTCAGTCTTCCTCTCCAGGAGACATCCGCGTACTTCTTACAGAAGATATACCCGATTACCGCGGCCCCGATATAGGCCAAATAACGTCCGAAGATCGTTCCCCCGATCCCTGCCACCAGGGCACCAATGATGGCAAATCCTGCGTACATCAAGGAATGGATATTCAGAAGAAGCGAATATTTCTTGTTATCCTTCTCCGCCCGCAGGATGACTACAAAGTAGTCAAACAGGAAGTTGATAAACGGCAGTACTGCCAGCGAGAGAATATACTTCCTAGTTTCCTCGATGCCTACATTCCCCAGCAATCCATATAGCAGGATTGCCAGGCTCAGCAATGCTTCTGTCAGCAGTCCGAACCGCAGGGACCAGGCATAGAAAGCCTTCTTTTCTTCCCGCTGGATATCCTTCGAGCAGAAGTAAAGGATACCGCTGGTTATTCCCAGCCCGCTAAACAGGAAAACGATAAAGAATACGTTGAAAGCACCGGTAAAAATACCGTAATCCGGTTTGGATAGGATCCGGACGATCGCGATATTCGATACGAAGGCGATAATCTTGTTCAGAAAAGTACTTCCAAGGATATGGAAGAACCCTCCTTTGAACAGCGCCTTGATTCTCTGAATCATGATCTTCCTCCATCTGCCTGTCCCAAATCGATTTATTTCACCAGATCCCGTACTACCTGCTCCGCCCGGCAGGTCCACAGGTTTTCCGCTTTCGCATATTTGCAGTTCCGCCGCTTCTGAGGCAGCAGTGCCGGATCCTCGAAGATCTCCCGGAATACCCGCTGGATTGCCTTTGCGCTGTAGGCGATGTTCCAGCCGATGTCGTTCTTCTCGACAAACGATCCAATAGCTGTTCCCTTTGTGCTCATCACTGGCAGCTCATGGCCGAGATACTCATATGCCTTGAAGGGTTTCGCCATGTCGATGTAGCTTCCGCGCTTGAACAGCAGGGAGCCGATATCCGCAGTATCGTAGTATTCCGCCAGTTCATCCCCGCTCTTATGAATCACTTCGATCCGATCACAGAGATATTCTGCGAATCCCGGTTTCTCCCGCTCCCATTCCGCTTCCCGGCAGCAAAGGATCAACCGGACGTTTTCTGAATCATGGACCGCCTTCACCAGTTCGGCAATCTGGTAATTACCGCCCAGGCCGCCCACATAGAATACTGTCAGTGGTGCTTTAACCTCGTTCTTTTCCGGTACCTGCAGGTTTTCCGCTCCCGGCGAGAGCTCAGACATGATGGAAGTAAGCTTTTCGCTGCCAATGACCTCCGAAAATGTCTTCACATCCGGCACATAGAATTTCTGCAGTAATTTCTCGTATTGCCGGATATCATACCCATAACACTTTAGGGCACTCTTCTTTTTCCATTCCGGCAGTCCCGAGCCATAACCGTCGTATTTCCAGAACAGGTCACTGTAAAACAACCCAATCGGAATCCCATTCTTTTTCGCATACTTCAGGAATCCGTAGTCCAGGAAAGGATGCGTCGGCAGGTGAGAAGGATCAGTCAGCAGTGTTGGCTCTGTGTGGCTCTCCATGTAAAGGAAGTCAAACTTCTCCCCGGCAGTTATCCGCTTTTTCACATCATGGATCAATCCCCGCCGTTCGGAGGACGTTCCGGAAATCATCGTCACTTCATATCCGATATCCCGGAATGCTTGTGCCATCTTCCGGGGGCGCATCATCCGCGCGCCGGCACCGTGCTCGTCCAGTTTATAGGGAAGGTAAAAGATGCATTGTTTCATTCGCCTTTTCCTCCCTGTCTCTGAATGGAGCCAGAAGAACCGTCCCCCTGGTCCACCCCATGGCTTTCGAGCAAAGCCTCGATCTTTTCAAAGCACTGATTCAGCTCATATTTTTCCATCACATTCCGTCGACCGGTTTTGCTCATATTCTGTCGTAGCTCCGGATTGCAGTAGAGTTTCCATACCGCATCCGCGATGGCTTCTGCGTTTTGCCTGGGAACAACCAGTCCGGCATCACCGGTGGTTTCCATTAGTCCGCCAACATCGGAAACGATCACCGGTGTACCGCAGGCTTGGGCTTCCACGGCTGCTACGCCAAAGGATTCATACCGAATCGATGGGATTACCGCCACATCCAGGTTTGCGTAAACATTGGCACACTCTTCCTGGGAGATCCGGCCCATAAACTCCGTGATCCCTGCTATTCCGAGTTCCCCGGCCAGCGCTTTCAGTTCTGCTTCCTGGGGACCGTCTCCGGCGATTCTGACCCGCAGGTTCATCTCAGGATGTGCTGTGTTCAGTATTGCTGCTGCCCGCAGCAGGTAGTCAATACCGTAGATTGGCATCAGGGATTTCACTACACCAATCTCAAAGTGATCATCTGTCCGGCTCCGTTTTCCCGGAGCGAACAATTCCATATCCACTCCGAAAGGCGTAATCTCAAACTTCCGGTTGGTGTACTTTCCTGCTTCATCCGCCATAGCCTGGCTGGTGGAGAAAAGTGTCCCTGCCTTCCTAAGAGCAAACTGCAACAAGAATTTGTGTAGCACGCTCCTCCGCGGGAAGTCATAGATATCGCTGCCCCATACGGATAGCGCATATCCTTTCACTCCGCTGAGCGCCATGGCGATACCATAGCTGGTGGCGTAGTGCGCATTGACTACATCTGGAGTAATCTCCTGGATGATCTTTCGGATCTTCCCGCCGGCAGTCATGTACTTCAGCTTTCCCAGGTCACTGCCATCCGGGTCTACACCCAGATCCACGAGGTGTACAGCTACACCGGGAATCTCCCCCTGTGTAAAAGAGATCACATGGATTTCATGTCCCCGTCCCAGGAACCAGGCACACCATTTCCGGATATGCGCACTTCCTGCCGGGCCGACAAAACAGATCTTCATCTAAACTCCTCAACTTACAGAACTGCATTCCTGATCTGGGAAATGACGGTTTCTATCTCTTCATGGGTCTTATAAGGATCCAGTGGCAAGCTGAGGACAGTGTCGCATAGCTTTTCTGTCACCGGGCAATCTGCAATGGCGCTGTCTGTCCCGGCAAAAGCTCCCTGCAGGTGCATGGGCTTTGTATAGTATACCATAGATGGAATCCCTGCTTCTTTCAGGCTGGCTTGTACTTTGTCCCGGGTCGTTCGATCCGCAAACTGTACTGTGTACTGTGCCCAGGAGCTGTAAAACCCTTCCCGAACTATCGGTAGTACTAAACCGGTGTCCTTCAGTCCATTCGTGTACCAGGAAGCTACCTTGTTGATGTCTTCCAGCTCGTAATCCCTGAAGGCTTTGAGCTTAGGCAGCAGGATTGCTGCCTGTATCGTATCCAGCCGGCTGTTCTTCCCGATCCGGATGTTATTGTATTTCGCGTTTGGATCATTTGGATTGCTGGTATCTTTTCCGTGCACACAGATTGAACGGATTAAATCCGCCCATTCATCATTGTCCGTGAAAATGGCTCCACCGTCTCCGTAGCATCCCAAGGGCTTGGCCGGGAAAAAGGATGTCGTGGCAATATCCCCGAAGCTGCATGCCATCTTTCCTCGGATGTTTCCGCCAAATCCCTGGGCTGCGTCTTCCATGAGCAGTAGGCCATATTTTTCGCAAATAGGCCGGATGGCATCATAATCTGCCGGCAAACCAAACAGATCCACTGTTACGATAGCCCTGGCTTTATACTTTCCATCTGCAATGACTTTTTTTATGGCCTCTTCCAGCTTTGCCGGATCCATATTATACGTTTCTGGATCCACATCTACGAAGATAGGAGTTGCGCCTTCATCCGCGGGGCATTCTCCGGAGGAAAAGAAGGTGAAGTCCGGTACGAATACCGCATCGCCTTTACCGATACCCCATGCCCGCATGGCAATGGTAATGGCATCCGTTCCATTCGCGCAGGTAATGCAGTGCTTCACACCCACATATTCCGCAAGAGCCTTCTCCAGCTCTTTCACTTCCGGTCCGGAAATGAAATGCGCGGAAGAAGCCACGCGGATCATAGCCGCATCAATCTGTGGTTTCAGTGCTTCATACTGCCTGGGCAAATCCCGAAATTGCATCTTCAGCATTCCTCCAGACCTTTTTCTGTCTCTCGATATTTCCTTCCGCAGGAGCAAATCAGTCCGTCCCGTAAAACGTTCCCACATTCACAGACCCATCCCGCCTGCTTCGCAGGAACACCGAGCATCAGGGCATGAGGTAAGACGTCTGAAGCAACTACGGCACCAGCTCCAATCATCGCCCATTTCCCAATGATATGACCGCAAACAACAGTGGCGTTCGCTCCAATGGATGCGCCTTCTTCAACAATGGTCTTCTTGTATCCGGCATGTCCCTTCGGGTATTTGGCCCGGGGTGTCAGATCGTTGGTGAAGACGCAGCTGGGTCCGCAGAAGACGTAGTCTCCCAGTTCTACACCTTCGTACAGAGACACATTATTCTGCACCTTTACGCCGTTTCCGACAACCACGTTGTTGGAAACATTTACGTTCTGTCCGAAGGAGCAGTTTTCCCCGATCTTGGCTCCGGATTGGATATGGCAGAAGTGCCAGATCTTTGTACCGTCACCAATTGTCACATCTTCATCCACGATACTGGTCGGATGTACAAAAAAATCTCCCATAGTCCCTCTCTTACTTCATAACCTTTCGCTCGCCGAAGCGGCCTGCAAAATCCATCGTGCTGCATTTCTCCATCGGCAGCTTAACAGGCATTCCTTCTGCCGCAGATTTGTATACTGCCAGTACCAGTTCCAGTGCCCGTCTTCCGTCCTCGGCTGTTACATATGGATCCCGGTTATTCTTGATCGCATCAATCATGTCTGCATAAAGCGGGGTGTGACCAAAGCCATAAACATTCGGCGGATTCTCGTTGAATGTCCGGATCACTTCTTCCGGATCGTCCAGCTGGTCGGAGAAACGCCACTCCTCGATCTTGTTGACTGATGTGCCGCCGGCTTTCACCGTTCCCTTCTCGCCGAAGAGATACAGTGTTTCCTCCAGGTTCTTCGGGTAAATATCTGTGGTACCTTCCAGGATACCGTATCCGCCATTCTTGAATTTGATCAGAGCAATACCGAAATCTTCCGCCTCGATATAGGGATGATTCAGTTTGTCTGTCATACCCATGACGGTATCAATCTCATCACCCATCATCCAGCGCAACAGATCGATGTTATGAATGCACTGGTTCATCAGGGCACCGCCATCCTGCGCCCAGGTGCCTCGCCAGTCTGCTCGGGAATAATATTCCCAATCCCTACACCAACGAATATGTGCTGTGCCATAGAACATCCGGCCAAACCGATTCTTATCCACTGCATCCCGGATCTTCTGGATGGATTTATTGAACCGGTTCTGATGATTAGCGCAAACTTTTACGCCTTTCTCCCGAGCCCGGCGAATAATTTCATCCGCATCTTCCAAAGAAAGAGCAATTGGCTTTTCGATAATCAGGTTGCATCCCGCATCAATGCAGTCCAGGGCGATGGCTGCGTGCTCACCAGATTCTGTTGCGATAGCAACCAGTTCCGGTTCTTCCTTTTCCAACATTTCCCGATAGTCTGTATAGGTGTGGATATGTCCCAGTTCAAACTTCAGGATTTTGTCCCGCATATGTAGCGGTTCCTTATCGCATAACGCCACAAATTCCAATCCGTTGGCCTTTGCCGCCGCGATATGGTTCGGGGAAATCCGACCGCAACCGATTAACGCGTACTTCATTCTCAATTCCTCTCTTCCAGTGCTTTCACAATCTTCTCTGCAGAATGCCCGTCCCCAAAGGGCTGGTAGCTCTCATCCACCGTCTGCGGATTCCCCAGTTTTGCCACAATTTCCTCCGCAATGGGATACGAAAGTTCATTCCGTCCGGCAACCATGGTCTCCGGCCAGCAGACGAAGTTCAGGATCGTTACGCATTTCTTCCCTGCGAAGAATGCTTCCCGCTGGAGTCCACCAGAGTCCGTCACAATCTTCTTCGCGTTCTTCACCAGGCAGGCGCTTTCCAGATATCCAATAGGCTCTGTCAATATCAGTTTCGTAAACGATCCGCTCGCAAACAGCTTTAGTGCCCGTTCCTTGTTCCGGGGATGTACCGGATAGATGGTCGGAGCATCCAGCATCTCCGTTGCCCGGAAGATTTCCAGCAGGTCGTTGTCATCCCCCGTGTTCTCTTCCCGGTGACAGGTCAGATAGTAATATGCCAAAGGAACCGCACATACTCCACCACCAAGGAGCTGAAGCTCGATCTGATCCAGGGATAGTTTCCCACTGTATTCCAGGAAGGCATCGTACATCGGATCACCAACCAGGATCCCCTTTTTCTGCAGTCCCTCCAAAGCCATCTCGTCATATCCGCTCTGGGTAGATGCCAATAACAGGGAAGATACATGGTCTGTGCATACCCTGTTAATCTCTTCCGGGTTCGTCCGGCTGTGCGTCCGGATTCCGGCTTCTACGTGGCATACCGGAATGTGGAGTTTCGCTGCGGCCAAAGCCGCTGCCAAAGTGGAGTTTGTATCCCCGTAAACCAGCAGCCAATCCGGTTTTTCATTTATCAGGACTTCCTCGATGGCCATCATCATCCGGCCAGTCATCTGGGCATGGGTACCTCCGGAAATCCCCAGGTTATAATCCGGATCCGGAATATCCAGTTCCTTAAAGAATGTCTCTGACATGTTGTAGTCAAAGTGTTGTCCGGTATGCACCAAAATCTCATGATGCTTCTTCCGAAGCACATGAGATACAACCGCAGCTTTGATAAACTGCGGCCGGGCACCAACGACAGTTACAACCTTCATGCCAGACCCTCTTCCATAATCTCAACAAACTGCTTCGCAAGTTTTTCGTACGTAAAGTGTTCCAAGACCGCTTCACGCCCGTTCCGTCCCATCTGCGCTCGCTCTTCCTCACTTAGCGCCAACATTTCTTTTAGCCCATCTGCCAGTGCATCCGCATCCTCCGCCTCCACACTGATCCCGCATTTATAATCCCTGATAAAATTATTCGGCGCTTCGACAGCATACAGAATCGGTTTTCCACTCATCATGGAGTCAAACAGCTTATTCATGCAGATGCCAAACCGGAACATGTCATTCCTCAGTGCGCCTACATAGCAGCAGTCAATGGCTTCCGTCAATGCGGGAATTGCTGTTTTCGGAATCCAGGGAAGGAAGAAGATCCTTTTGTCCAAGTCTTCTCCGGCAAGTGTTTTCAGTTCCTCTTTCTGGTCTCCTTCTCCGACAAGCACCGCGACTGCTCTGGGATCTTCTGTCTTTTTCATTGCCTGTAGCAGGTAATCCAGTGAATAAGCTTTATTGATTCCTCCAAAGAACCCGATAATGAACTTTCCTTCTGTCCGCAGGCGTGAGAGCAATTCCGCATGTTCCTGCGGCAGCGGAGAGGAATGATCCCATTCTTCTTTCACAATCCCGTTAACAACCACATAGAATTTCTCCGGAGCCATTCCATGCTCCACCAGATAATCCTTCGCCGCACATAAAAGGGACACAACCGCATCCGATTTCCTGCAGTAACTGTCCTCCGCCTTTTGGGTCACGATAGCGAAGGGATTACTCTTCTTCATGCCGCCCAGTTCATACAGGGAGATAGGCCACATATCATGCAGTTCATGAATGAGCACTGCCTTCCGGCCAATTCGTTTGCAGGCCTTCCGGATCTTTTGCCCTGCCCAGGTGTCCATCGGATAAGTCGAGGATGTGAGGATCACGTCCGGCTGCCATTCCTTTGCAATCCAGTTTGCCCGATTGCGCAGCTTCGATACGAAGCGATACATGCTCAGTGCCCGCTGCACACCGTTTCCCTCATAGGACCCGGTCTTCAGCCAGGTGTACGTAATGCCATCAATATCGTCGGACTGGAAATCTTCATTCACTTGTGGATTCTTTCCCCTGTGATGGGAATAATCACCTGCAACAATACGCACGTTATGGCCCATCTTTACCCATTCCCGGGAAAGATAATAAGGCCGGAATTCCATTCCCATTTTGGGGGAACCCGCGTAGTGTTCCAGATACAGTATGTTCATTCGTAATCCTTTCCCAGTACAGCCAATACCGTTCTTCCCATCGTCAGGATTTCCCGTAAAAACCGGAACCGGCGAACCGATTCCAGATTCCACTTCATCTTTGCAGGTAAAACCTGCTCCATGTACACCCGGTCTACGTCGTCTGCCACATTCAGGAGTTTATCCTCGTCCTTGTAGCGGATGGATGCTTCGGACGTAATCCCTGCCGGCATCAGCAGCGTGGCGTTGTACTCCGGCTTGTACTGCTCCACATACTTCACTGCTTCCGGCCGGGTTCCTACGAAGCTCATGTTTCCGGTAATCACGTCCAGCACCTGCGGCAGTTCATCCAGCCGCAACCGGCGCAGCTTCCGGCCGACTTTCGTAATCCGAGGATCCTTACCAACTGTCACTGCTGTTCCGATCTTTTCTGCGTCCACTACCATCGTCCGGAACTTGTGGACCCCGAACTTTTTTCCGTAGGTCGTGACCCGCAGCTGTTTGTAAAATACCGGACCCGGATCTTCGATCTTGATCATTATCGCGATGATGATCATCGGGATGGCCAGGATCACCAACAGTACCAGCGCCAGCAGGAAGTCAAAGATCCGCTTCAACAACAACTGGAAGCGCTTCTTTAAAAGCCCTTCCCAGTAAGGTCGGACCTCCGGAACCCGCATAAACGCCGGGAGACTTTCCCACTTCCTCAGCATGCCTTCGCACCGCTCTTCCCGGCTTTAATTCCCAGATCTGCTACAACTTTCCGCAGCGCATTGCAGACCGTCTCCACATCATCATCTGACAGCAGCGTATGCAGCGGCAGTGTGAAAAGGTTCCGGTAGTAGTCGTAGGCATTCGGGAAGTCTTTGATATCCCATCCCAGTTGCTTGTAAGCAGTCATCATGGGCAAAGGTTTGTAGTGCACATTTGTGCTGACACCTTCACGTCCCAGGGCTTCCATAACCTTAGTTCGCAATTCCTCATCCCCGCCGGGAATACGCACCAGGTATAAATGATTGGAGGAGTCCATGCCCTCCACGTGATGGCACAGATGCTGAAGTCCCAGCTCGTCACAGACTGTGTCGTATTTCCGGATCATTTCTGCCCGCCGGGTCAACAGAGCCGGATAACGGTCCAGCTGACGCAGTCCAATGGCAGCCATGATATCGGTCATATTGCATTTATACCAGGGACCTACAATGTCATATTCCCAGGCACCTGCCTTGCTCTTGGCCAGGGCATCCTTGTTCTGCCCGTGCAGGGACATGAGCTGGAACAGCCGGTAAATCTCCCGGTCTGTTACACCCAGGTCATACACAGCCTTTGGCAGGCACCAGGTACTGGCACCTCCCTCCGCGGTGGTGAAATTCTTCACGGCGTGGAAGGAGAAAGATGTAAAGTGTGCAATTCGTCCGCAGTACCGTTTTTCCGGTGCCTGCAGGGATCCTTCTCCTGTCCGCCCGACGACCCTGCTGGCGCCCAACGCATGCGCGGCGTCTGAAATAACCGCTACGCAGCCCAAGCCCATTTGGATTTTGTAGGACAGCTCACCCAATCGTGTACCGTCTGAAACACAGGGGGAGAACAGATTCCGTTTTTTCCGGACAATCCGGAAAATCTGATCATAATCTGCCACAATGCCGCCCAGATCCACGACGATGATCGCTTTTGTACGGGGAGTAATCGCTTCTTCCAGTGCTTCATAATCCATCTCTGGCATCCCGGTGGCAGTATTCCCATCCTTTTGGATATCAACAAACTTCACTGTTGCGCCAACATGAATTGCTGCGGAAGCAGAAGCCGTGTAGGTATATGCCGGAACGATCACTTCATCTCCCGGTCCAATACCCAGGATACGCAGATTCAATTCTTCTGCAGCGGTTGCGGAAGAAAGGCAGACTGTCCGCTCTTTCCACTTGTCTGATTCCGCTTCTGTATCCACATCTGCTCGTCCGGTTTCGATGAAAGCTGTCAGTCGCCGTTCAAGCAGTTTTGTCCGCGGTCCGGTAGTGATCCAGCCGGAACGCATGGCTTCCACTACTTCCGTTATTTCCTTATCTGAAAGATCCGGAGGGCTGAAAGGAATTGTCCTCGCGGAAGCATCTGCAGATACAACTTCCTTCGTTTCTCCCAGTTCTTCGTTTCCGGAAAGATAAATGGAATAGCTATAGTCCTTTAGTTCTATCTCATTTTCACGACAGATGCGCTCTATCTTATTCTTTGTCTCTGCCTGCAGCAGATCTGCGATAAATACATTTTTAATATCAAATCGCGGGATCGCCAGTTCCAGCCTGTCTACTCCGCCGAATACCGGTACCCCGTCCATGTTCCTGCCGGTCATCCGGCCTTTCGGATCCAACACACACACCGGCTGAATGCCTTCACTGGCTTCCAGGTCCCGAATCACCCGCAGTGCCGCTTCGCCCGCCCCGATAACCAGGGCATGGCTGCCTGTTTTTCTCCAGTTCTTCACCTTCCGTTTTTCCACCTGCCACAGTCGATTGCCAAATCGGAATGCTGTTACAAACAGGAACTGCAAAATCGCACCGACTACATAATAGGAATATGGAAAGCGGCGCGGGAACATAATCAGTGTACCGATAACCATGAAAGCAGTAGTTATTAGCGAAGACCCGACAATCCGGTTCATATCGTTGATACCGGCATACTGCCACATACCGCCATACAGCCGCAGGCGCCAGAATACCAGCAGACAGAATACTGTATAAATCGGAGCAAATTGTAAAAACCACTGGGGATATTCCTGTACTGTGAGCAGCAGCTCATGATGCATATAGAACCGGAGCAGAATTGCAAGGTAATACGAAGCGTTTACTGCCAAAATATCCAGCAGTATGATCAGCCAGTCGCCCTTGATTCTGTTCGCGACCCTGCCCAGGAATTTCTTCATGTGCCGCCCGTCCCCGATCCGTCAAAAATCAGCAAAATCCACAAGCCCATAGACTGTTGTATTATACGGTTTCTTCATTATACTGTCAAACTGCAAAGCTTGCCCAAACCCTTGATAAATGGTACAATAAGCCATCCAAATCAGGAGGAGAGACATTATGTCTGTCAGGAAACTCATTCTTCTTATTCTGGCCGTCCTTCTGGCATTCACTGCCTGGGATGCAATCGGCTGGTATGCCTCTCCCCATTCAGTTGATAATTCGCAGGCTGGGAATATCCAGACACTGAAGGGATCTTCCATCACTGACACGGAAGGTCTTGGTTCGTTCCAAAGCGTCGTTTATTGGCTGGATGCGCCCCTGCCGAAAGATACAAGTGTCGTATTAACCTATACGAAGGAAGACTTCTCTTCCGGAAGAATTGAACGCCGCTTTCTAAGGGATACCCGGCAGATTGCGTTCCAGGTTCCGTTGGGAAAATATATCAACCTGGACTGTTATATCGACGCTAACGTCGGAATTGAAAAGGTCACGATCAGTGATCAGTCTTCCGATGCACATTTCCCGTATCCATTCCGTGCAGTAAACATCCTGATTCCTTCTGCAATCCTTCTGGCCGTTTTACTCCTGTTTATTTATGTAAAACCTCTGAATAATCTTATTAAATCCATCGATAGGAAGATCCTGGATCCGGAAACCCGATATAAAGGCGTCACCGTTGCATATATCATCTTCGCGGTAGTGGCATTGATTCATCACATCTATGTCACGATGTATCACAAATACGTCCTGACCGGTTCCACAGATTTAGGCATTCCACTGCTGATCTTCGCCGGCATCACTTTCTTCTTTGGCAAGCTCTGGAAAGACAAAATCGCTTGGATCCTGCTGGCGCTGCTGGTGCTGAAATATGCCCGTACTGCTCTGTTGGGACAGGATATCCTCACGGAAACCGGTTATATCTACACTATGTCCATTTATGCCTTCTTTGGCTGCTATGGTGTCAGCCGTGCGTTGGATCGGAAATACTGGCGTTCCTTCTTCACTGCCCTGTGCGCCATCTGGACGCTGGCAGTCCTTTTCTATGCCATTATCGGTATCCGCGTGGCTGTCACAGGCGTTCCGATCAAAAACTTCGGAAGTGAATATTTCAAGATCAATCCGGAACACCGTCTCTACTTTATCTATCATCCGGTCACCAGCGGCATTATTCTCAGCATCAGCTCGTTCATCGCACTGTTCGGCTGCTTCGTGACTAAGCAGAAATTCCTCCGGCTGCTCTATATTCCCGCAGCACTGGTATTCTATTTTGCCGGTTCCCTGACCGGGACCCGCACCGCTTTCCTGCTATCCGGCCTCCTCGTTGCCCTGCTCCTTTACCTCTTCCTGCGGGATAAGCTGAAACCCGGCCAGCCAAAACGCTTCGCCCTCACCACCGGAAAATACATTCTGATGTGTGCTGTATGCCTCGCTGTTGCGGCTGCTGTTACCTTCCTGCAATCTAAGTCCGTAAACTTTGTCAAAGTCCTGCAAGGACAGAGTGGCCTGATCAGTACTGCTCTCGCGGAAGGATCATCACTTGGCACAGAAGTTACGCAACGAGATTTGCAATTGTCCCTGGATCTGGATTATATGCTGAACGGCCGTTTTGTTCTTTGGAAAAGCATACTGAAGATGGTTGTTTCCAATCCGCGAAACCTGCTGTTGGGCCAGTCTGTATATGAACCAATGACACTGATCAATGAAATCCGTGTTCCCCAGGGACTTGAATATCTGTATCACTGCCATAACTCTCTGCTTCAGAACCTGATGGAGAACGGTATTCCTGCTCTGTTGCTCTATGTGGCATTCCTGTGTGCTTCCGTTTTTCACGCGGTACGCATTTTCCGCAACAAGGATCTCCCCTTCTGGCAGAAAGTGATTCCCATTGGTGTAATCCTATGTATCGTTGAAGGTCTCCTGGATAATACCTGTCACGTAACCTATGGTTACCCGCAGATGACAGTCCTGTATCTTCTCGCCGGATTCACGATCACCATCGGTCGCAGAGCAAAGAAGGAGAATTTAATAGATTAAAGCGCTAAAGCGCACAGGCCAAAGAAAAGGGGGACGGATCAAATTGAACCGCCCCCTCTTATTGTCTCAGTATTTCTTTGCCCACTCAAAGTCCTGGTCTTTGAATCCAGGATGCTTTTCATCCTTTTCAGAGGTTTTATAAGGTACATCCAGTTTCGGCCATTCAACAGCCACATCTGGATCGTTCCACGGAATACCGCCTTCAGATGCGGGGTCATACACATCCGTGCACTTGTACACAAATTCCGCTGTATCGCTCAGCACCAGGAATCCATGCGCGAATCCTTCCGGGATATAGAACATGTTTTTCTTTTCGCTGCTCAGGATGACACCGACCCACTGTCCGTAGGTTTCAGATCCCGGCCGGACATCCACCGCTACATCGAATACTTCGCCATGCGTCACCCGCACAAGTTTTCCCTGGGTATGGTTCTTCTGGAAATGAAGGCCACGCAACACACCTTTTGAGGAGGAAGATTCGTTGTCCTGCACAAATTCCTTATCGATTCCGGCTTCGGCATACAGATTCTTCTTATAGGTTTCCATGAAATATCCGCGGGCATCTCCGAAAACCTGGGGCTGGATAATCACCACACCGGGAAGTTTTGTTTTTTCGAAAGTGAATGCCATTACAGTTGTGCCTCCTTCAGATATCTCTTTACCGCATCCTGCCATGTAGGCAGTGGTTTAAATCCTGCTTTCTCCAGTTTGGATTTATCCAGCCTGGAATTCTCCGGCCGGGCTGCTTTGCTCAAGCCATATTCCGCTGTAGTCACCGGAATCACTTCTGTCTTTAACCCGTATTGCTTGTAGAATTCTTTGCAGAAGTCATACCAGCTGATAAATCCGCCAGGTTCGGACTCACTGTTCGTCGCATGATAGTAACCGTATTTCTCGGTTTCTACCATATCCACCAACAGCCGAGCAAGGTCCAGTGTATAGGTCGGAGTACCAATCTGGTCATTGACGACCCGGACAGTGTCATGAGTCTTACCCACGTTGATCATGGTCTTGATGAAGTTCTTTCCATTCAGGCCGAACACCCAGGCAATCCGAACAATGAAGTACTTCTCTAAAGTGCTGCTGACAGCCAGTTCTCCGTCCAGCTTGCTCTGGCCATAAACATTCAGCGGGGCATAACACTTATCATCCGGTTCCCACGGACGGGTTCCTTTTCCATCGAATACATAATCCGTGGAGATATATACCATTTTTGCATCTATAGCTTTCGCCGCATTTGCGATGTACTGTGTACCGTCTGCGTTGATCCGGTGAACCAGCTCTTTTTTGTCATCATCTTCTGCCGCGTCCACCGCCGTCCAGGCTGCACAGTGAATAATAGCATCCGGATGAATGGCTTCAATCGTATTGCTGACAGTTTCAGCATTCGTAATATCCAGCTGCACATAAGGTGCGGATTCCACCGCAGTTCCATCCAGGACACCGCTGTAGATTTCCTGGATATCCGAACCTACTGCGTCATATCCACGGTCAATCAGTTCATTTACTACATCATGGCCCAGCTGTCCGCCAACACCAGTAACAAATACTTTCATATGCTTCTCCTATCAGCGATTGGTATACATCTTATCGTAGTAGTTCTGATATTCACCGGAGATAATTTCTTCCCACCAATTCCTGTTTTCCAGATACCACTTGATCGTCTTTTTGATACCGTCCGCGAACTTCGTTTCCGGCAGCCAGCCCAACTCGTTATGGATCTTGGTCGGATCAATGGCATACCGCAGATCGTGGCCTTTACGGTCTGTCACATAGGTGATCAGGTCTTCGCTCTTTCCAAGCTCTTTGATAATCAGTTTCACGATGTCGATATTAGCCATTTCATTGTGTCCACCGACATTGTAAACTTCCCCGATCCGTCCCTTCCGGACAATCAGGTCAATTGCCTTGCAGTGATCTTCCACATACAGCCAGTCACGGACATTCTTGCCTTCGCCGTATACAGGCAGGGGCTTGTCGTTCAGGCAGTTTGCAATCATCAAAGGAATCAGTTTCTCCGGGAAATGATACGGACCGTAGTTGTTGGAGCACCGGGAAATCGTCACCGGCAATCCATAAGTCCGGTAGTAAGCCATCACCAGCAGATCCGCTCCGGCCTTTGAAGAGGAATACGGAGAAGAAGTATGAATGGGAGTATCTTCAGTGAAAAACAGGTCCGGCCGGTCCAGCGGCAGGTCACCGTACACTTCGTCCGTGGAAACCTGGTGATACCGCACATTGCCGAATGCCCGGCAGGCATCCATCATGGTAGCAGTACCAATGATATTCGTCTGCAGGAAAATGCCGGGATCCACAATAGACCGGTCCACGTGGCTCTCCGCTGCGAAGTTGATCACTGCATCCGGTTTCTCTTCTTCAAACAAGGCAAAGATTCCGTCCCGGTCACAGATATCCAGTTTGCAGAAACGGAAATTCGGATTATCCATTACCGGAGCCAGTGTGCTCAGATTCCCCGCATACGTTAATTTATCAATACATACCACTCTATCTTCCGGATGCTCCTTCAGATGGTAGTGAATGAAGTTTCCGCCGATAAATCCGGCGCCGCCCGTTACAAAGATCGTCATTTTTACTCCCGCCTCCATTGTGATATATTCACGTTAAATTTGTGATGTCCCCTGCAGAACAGATCCCTCGCTTCGCTCGGGATGACGCGGGGAAGTCAATACTTGACTTTGCCTTCCGCAACGGCCTTCAGATGCTCCCCGTAGGGGCTCTTGCCGTACGCCTTCGCGCTTTCCTTCAGTTTCTCCTTATCAATAAATCCGTTGATAAACGCGATCTCTTCCGGCGCGGAAATGGTAATTCCCTGCCGGCTCTGGATCATTTCCACGAACTCCGCCGCCTCCAGCAGGCTCTGCATCGTTCCCGTGTCCAGCCAGGCGAATCCCCGGCCCAGCAGCTGCACGTCCAGCAGCCCGTCGTTCAGATACATATCGTTCAGGGTCGTAATCTCCAGTTCTCCCCGGGCGCTGGGCTTCACCTGGTTTGCCCGGTTGGAAACGCCCGCCGGATAGAAGTAAAGCCCCGTCACCGCGTAGTTGCTCTTCGGCTGCTTCGGCTTTTCCTCAATGCTCAGCACGTGTCCGGCTTCGTCGAACTCCACGACGCCAAACCGTTCCGGATCCGGCACATAGTAACCGAACACCGTCGCCCGGCCGTTTTCTTCCGCGTTCTTCACAGCAGCCTTCAGCATTGTCCGGAATCCATTGCCATAGAAAATGTTATCTCCCAATACCATGACCCCGGGACCGCCAGCCAGGAATTCTTCGCCCAGGATGAAAGCCTGGGCCAGGCCGTCCGGAGAGGGCTGAACTTTATAGCTCAGGGAAATGCCGAACTGGCTTCCGTCTCCCAGCAGCGCTTCAAACCGCGGGGTATCCTCCGGTGTGGAGATAATCAGGATCTCCTTAATCCCCGCAAGCATCAGCGTGGAAAGCGGATAATAAATCATGGGTTTGTCATATACCGGCAGTAACTGTTTGGAAGTCACCTTCGTCAGGGGATAAAGTCTTGTACCCGAGCCACCAGCTAAAACAATGCCTTTCATACCGTTCTTTCCTTTCTGCCGGAACTGATCCAGCCAACCCTTTCAGTATATAATTAGCAGAAGTTTTCGTCAATTTTGCTTAATTCCGAATCTTGCCTATCATCCTGGATCCCATCATCTTCAAAAAACCGCCAAAGCCATGGCCTTTTACAGAAGTTCCGAACCGCTTAATCACATTCATTCCTTTCAGCGGCAGTAATATGCCAAATCGGTTTCCTTTAGCGGTCCTGGATTCCGGCAGCTCTTCCAGAAGTTTCCGGCTGATTTCCTGAATACTCAATGGCCCTGCTGCGCATTCCGATGCTTTCCGGCGAACGTTCTCCCGCAATTTATGGTCCTCCAGCAAGGATCGCAGCGCATCTGTCCAAGCTTCTGCCCGGTTTTCGCACAATACCGCACATCCCGGAAAAGCCGCCAGTCGGTCATAAGGGGAAACCTTTGAGTATATTCCCGCGATTCCTGCTGCGGCATATTCCGTAAATTTGTTGTAATGCTTGCAGGCATGAAAATCAGATTTCGGCATCGGCGCCAGGCCGATATCCCATTCTAGACTGTTTAGAGTATCCCGATAATCATCATAAGATTCTGTATAAGGAATATAGTGGGCACCCAATTCTTCGGCAAATGCAGGCTTGCCTCCGAAGAATTCAAAAGTCACCCTCTCCCCGTATTCTCGCTGTATCTGCAGTAAAGCTTCCTGTAGAATTCCATCAAAGTCTCCCGTCCGATCCACAGACCCTGCAAATCCGATCTTTACCGGTCTATCTTCAGTGCGTGGTTTATATGGAATCGGCTGTAAAGTTGGTTCTTCTGTCAGGATTCCTTTCCGCCCATCCACTGCGTATTTTTTTAGCAGAAGCGGAGACGGGGAAAGAATCACATCGCTTAATCCGATTATTTCCCGAATATACCTTTGGATACAAGGCTGATTGTAATAGCTCGCGCTGGTCACTTCATCCGGAATATTCAACAGATCATCGTCCATGATGTAGATCAGCGTTTTCCCGGTGATGTGTAATTTCTTGACCAGTTGCAGTTCATACCAGCTGTCCAACCGTCCCAGTAGCACCAGATCCGCCCAAGCCAGGTCAGATGCTTTCAGATGCATTTCCTGTATGGCTCGGTATTCAATCTTTCCCTGTTCCGCCAGTTCCTGCATCTGGGCATGTCCACACAAGCGTATGGAAGGAATCATTCTCCTGTAAATCAGGAGAATATGCCGCTTCGTCACCTGTGCGTTTTGTTCCATCTTCCTATGTCCTTTACCCCAGTAATGTCATCCCGACTTTTCGTTCGACTCCATGAATTAGTTTCCCATATTTCCAATAGAATCCGGGTCCGCTTCTTTTTTTCGCAAAGCCATCCAGGAATTCCAGGTCCTTCCCGGTCAACCGACTCCGGTAAGTATCCCGGAAAAGCGCTGTTTGCGTTTTCTTTTTTCGAATCGTCTCGCACACTTCGCCCAGTTTGCTCATCCGGTCCTTCGCGTAAGAAACGCTGCCAACCGCTTTTGCGCCTACTGCGTTTTCACTATGCTGGCGATACGTCCCCAGCGGCTCATTCAGGTAAATAATCTGTCCGAATCTTGCCGCAACAGCCGCCATCCACCAGTCGTGCATGATGACCTTTGAAAAGTCCTTGCATTCCAATGCCATTTCCGCCAGTGCCCGGTTAAAGGCCATAGCTCCACCGGTCACTACGTTCTGCATCAGGATGCTGCGGTAATCGAATTCTTCTGTATATTGCTTCTGGTAACGCATCAAAGATTCGGCCACCGGTTTCAGTTCCGCGTCCGTCGGGATCTGGTCGCAAAAAATAAGAAAAGGGGTGTCTGCGCCAAAGCCTGTTTCCGCTTGATCGATTGCTTCCCGAAATTTCGCGATCTTTTCCGGTATCCAGGTATCATCCTGGTCACAGAGGAAGCACCACGGTGCGTCGCTTCTCCGAATCATTTCCACAAAATGATCTCGGGCGTTCCCGAAGGTTTTCCCTAAAATAACCCGTTCGATTTTTCCTGGATTCTTTTCAACATATTCGTCAATAATCCGAGCCGTATCATCTGTGGATCCGTCATCTGATATTGTCAGGTGCCAGTCCGGATCTGTCTGTGCCAGGATTGAATCCAGCTGTTCCGGCAGATAATTTGCGCCGTTGTAAGTAGCCAGCAGGATCTCCATTGTCATTCCTGCTCACCGCCTGTCTTTTTGCCGTTCCGGCTTCCCAGAAGTCTGGCTGCGCAATTCATCCCAAAGGAAGGGATGGATACCAGATGTCCTTCCTTCAGGAGCTTTCCGGTGACAGATTTCACCAGTCGGAATCCTTCTCCGTTCACGGAACTCCCAGTAAAACGATTCCCGTATTTCTGCATGAATATCCCGATCTTCCGGTTCCGTTCATATTCCTGGCTCAAGGTATAGTCATGGGAATGATATACCATAGCATCTCCCTGATAAGCCAGCTTGTATCCGGCATCCAGAAAATCCGCTGCAATCAGCATATCTTCATTCGTTTCAAGCGGCTGTTTAAACCCGCCCACTGTTTCAAATGCCGATACCCGGTAAGCTGCACAAACATCTGACAGCAGAAACGCTGTGATTCCTTTTTTTTCAATATCTTTCTTTTCCCAGACATCACTTTCTGCCGGATATCGGAATTCACGCACTGCCTTTTCCGCGGGTTTTGCATCCGGTTTCGCAATCTGTCGTCCGCAAGCCGCCGCTACCTGAGGATCCGCAAACGGTACCAGCAGGTTTTCCATACACTGGTTGTTCACCGGAATTGCATCCTGGGTCATCATAATTACAAACGGAGTTGTGCAGGACCGTAGCGCCATATCCCGTGTTCCGCCATGGTCAAAGCTTTCCCGCCGGATGGAAATCAGGCGAACTTTTTCCTTTTTTGTGGCTTTGGCCGGATAACCGTCATCTGAAGATGAATCAACAATCAGTATTTCTTCCGGTTGAATCGTTTGTTCCAGCAGGCTGTCAACCAGGGAAAGCAGCGCAGGTCCGGCATTCAGTACCGGAATGATTACTGCGTACTGCACCGGGTCTCCTCCTTGTTAATCATTCCGCCGAATATTGTCCGGAACAGAATCTGCGCATCCAGTCCTACACTCCAGTGCTCGATATACCAAAGATCCAGTTCAATCCGTTTTTCAATGCTCGTATCCCCGCGGTATCCGTTCACCTGGGCCCAGCCAGTAATGCCTGGCTTCACCTGGTGTTTGACCATATAGAACGGTACGGTTTCTTTAAACTGCTCCACAAAATGCGGCAGCTCCGGCCGCGGACCGATCAGGCTCATGTCCCCCCGCAGCACATTAATCAGCTGGGGCAATTCGTCCAGACTGAATTTGCGCAGGAAGGAACCGAATTTCGTCCTCCGCGGATCCGTGTTTGTCGTCCAGGCGGTTTCCTCTGTGTCATTTACCTTCATGGAACGGAATTTCAGCATCTGGAATTCCTTCCGGTTATACCCAATCCGCTTTTGCTTAAACAGAACCGGTCCGGGTGAAGACAGTTTCACGCCAATGGCAATGAAGATCATCAAAGGAGACAGAATCAGCAAAGCCAGTGCACTGGCGAACATGTCAAATCCACGCTTCACAATATTCCAACCTACATTGTCCAGCCGGTTGGAACGCATGTTGATCAATTTGCTTTTTCCGATGGTTTCAATGACAGGGTTTGCCGGAATAATGTCGTTATAGAACGGAATCACAGAATATTTCACACCGTTACGTTCACAGACTGAAATGACTTCCCGTATTTTCGGATAATCCTCTGGATCCAGAGCAATAACAACTTCGTTGAGGTCCAGCATAGATAGATGATAGTCCAGGTCCCCAAAATTACCGAAGATATCCTCCGTCGCCGTCTTCCTATGCTGATTTCCAATGAAACCGATCACGTGGAATCCAAGTTCCGTTTCCTCGTCAATATCCCTTTTATATTGTTGAGCTAACTCTCCTGTTCCGACAACCAGTACATGCTTCAGATTATAACCTTTTTTCCTGAATCGGCTGAAGACAAGCAAAGTAATCGCGTATTTCACGATTAACAGCGTCATGGAAATGATATAAAACGCGATTAATACACCACGGGAGAAATCTTCCAGGCGGAAAGCAAACAGGAATGTAGATGCAAGCAAAATGGAAATGGTCACGCCGATCACGATCGTCCGGATTCTCCAACGCAGCCGCCGGGTCCGTGTTGTATTATAGAATCCCCAAAGACTCAGAATCAGGAACTGCATCAGGGCATAGATAAATGCCATCAATACAGTCCGACCTCCCACAGCAGCAGGATTGCCTTCCGCACCGTTCAAAAAATCAAGGCGAACCCAAGAAGCCAAAACATACGCAAAAACAGTCAGCAGAATGTCCATCATCATATTCACTTTGTTTAGAAATTCCTGGTTTCTGCGAATCATGAAATCTGCTGCCTCCCATAGTATTTGTTTGCTTCATACATACCAGGTAATGGGCTCTATTTATGATCAACCTAGCAGCTTATATCCAGCAATTGGGCTTTTCCATGCAGTTTTAAATCCATGCTATCTGCCGGAACAAAGACACAGTCTCCCTTGAAGAAATTCAGCATCACACCGTCTCCGCTCATGGATCCGCACCCATTCACACAAAGCAGGCAATGAAAGCTGTTCGATCCTGTCCGGTATGTTGCCAGTTTCCTTTGCACTTCTGTATTTAGGAGTAATCTCTCCACTTGGAAATATTTACAGCGGCATAACAACTCACTGGCTGTACCATTCTGATACTTTAGCACGCGCATCGGCTGCCGCGGCGTGGCAGAAGATTTCATGTTTGCAACCTGCAGCGCCTGCCTGATGTGCAGCGGCCGTTCTTTTCCGTTCTTATCTACCCGATGGTAATCATACAAACGGTAGGTCAGGTTACTGCTTTCCTGGATCTCCGCGATCAGACATCCTGCACCAATCGCATGAACAGTTCCTGCTTCAATATAGAAAAGATCATTCGGATGTACATCCACATGATTCAGATATTGCTCTATTTCTCCTGAATCAATTGCGCTTTGGACGACATCTTCACTGACATCCTGCTTAAATCCATAGACGAGTTGTGTATTCGGTTTTGCATCCAGCACATACCACATCTCGGTTTTACCCAAAGAGTTTTCATGTGCAGCAGCATATTCATCATCCGGGTGCACCTGCACGCTCAGGTCCTTTTTCGCATCAATCAGCTTGATCAGAATCGGAAACGCGCCGTTTGCCACGCTTGCAGCATGCGTCCCCAAGTATTCCGGATGTTCCGCCAGAAGCTCCGATAATGTTTTATTTTCTGCAGAAATAAAGCTTTCCCCATCCGGATGGCAGCTGCAGACCCAAGCTTCCGCAAAAGGACTGATATCACATTCCAGGTTAAAATCATCCTTCAGTCTGGATCCGCCCCACAGATAGTCTTTTGCTGCCGGTTTCAGCAGGAACGGTATATTATAACTCATATTTCTTTTTGTCCGAAACGCTGATTTCTGCGCCAAGCTGAACCTCGATCATTTGGAGGCCTTCTTCGCCGGCGATTACTGTATGTTTGCATCCAGAAGCCATCGTGATTACATCTCCGGGTTTCACCAATTGTTCCATACCATCCACAATTGTTTTTCCGGATCCAAAAATTACTGTCCAAACTTCATCCCGATACATATGGGAATGATAATTCATTTTATGATTGGGATTCAGTGTGACTTTAACTGTCATGCTTCCCTCTTCCACATCCAGGACGCGGTAGGAACCCCAGCTCTTCTCGGCAAACATGATCTGCTGATCAATTGCATCCACAAAAGGCTTGATATAGGAGCTCTGTTCTTTATCGGAAACCAGAATCCCTTCAGGAGAAGCGGAAATAACTACATTCTTTAGGCCCATTCCAAGGACAGGAATGCCAAGTTCATTGATGATATGCACATTTTCGCATTTATCATTCAGTTTGCCATCACCAATAACCGGCTCTTCCATGGCTTCTGTCAGTGTATTCCAGGTTCCAAGGTCTTTCCATTGGCCGGAATACCGCAGAACCTCAATGGAGGTCTCCGCTTCAACGACCGCATAGTCAAAGGATATCTTTTTCAGGTCGCTGTAATTCGCGAACAGCGTGTGATAATCATCTGTCCCAAGCAGTTCCCTGCTCTTTTCCAGCACATAACTCAGCTTGTAAGCAAACACGCCGCCATTCCAGAGTGCGCCTTGACTTATATACTCCTTTGCCTTTTCCATGGTCGGTTTTTCTGTAAAAGTATATCCGCCTTTTCCATCTGGTTTAATATACCCGTATTTCTCACTTGGATACGTCGGTTCAATGCCCATGAGGACCAGATTCTTATCTCCATGGCAAGCTTCTTCGTACAGATCATTCACGCACTGGAAATAAGAAAGATCCACATAGGGATCCACCGGGCAGACTACCACTGCTTCTGTCTCCGGAACACCCTGGACATCATGAAGATAAGCCGTGGCCAGTGCAATTGCTGCAAACGTATCTCTTCTACAGGGTTCCACAGATACGCCCACATCCATTCCCAACTGGTTATGAATGGCGGAAACCTGGGATTTCGAAGTGGCAACGGTTACTATGGCATCCGGATCCACAGTTTTGATCTGTCCATAGATCCGCTGTACCATGGATTCGTATTCGCCATTTTCTTTCTTGAAGATCTTGATGAACTGTTTACTCCGGATATCATTGCTCAATGGCCACAGGCGTTTCCCGGATCCACCGGACAACAAAATAATGTTCATAGATAAATATCCTTTTCTTATGTTTATCTTTCTGCTCTCATCGGATTATGGAGGAAGTCTTCATAGGCCAGACGGATTCCGTCTTCCAGTTCCGTCTTATAGGTCCAGCCAAGGGCTGTTGCTTTGCTCACATCCAGCAACTTCCGAGGTGTTCCGTTGGGCTTTGAGGGATCCCATTCTATCCGGCCCGTATAACCAATCACCTTCGCGACCAGTTCTGTCAGTTCCTTGATCGTCAGTTCCTTACCGGTACCCGCGTTCACCGTTTCATTCCCGGAATAGTTGTTCATCAGGAACACACAGAGATTTGCCAGATCATCTACATACAAGAATTCCCGGAGCGGAGACCCGTCTCCCCAGCAGGTGACACTTTCCAGTCCTGCTTCCTTCGCCTCATGGAACCGA
>JAFSOC010000019.1 GCA_017447185.1 Clostridia bacterium
CAGATGTCTCGAATCAGGAAATACAGTGTTTTGCTTCTATGCTACGTTCTGCTGCTGTGCTGCGTTGTGACAGCGCCGATTCCGGCAAAAGCCGATCGCGCAGCTCAATCACCGCAATTCATGCCGGGTGTTACGGAAGAGATGACGGATCCCGCGTTCTGGTCTGGCCTGACGAACGATCCGGACGCGCTTTTGGCGACGCCGGAGGAAATCGCGCAAATCAATGCCGCTGCCATTGCCACAGAAGGATCTAACCGGCGCGATATGAGAAGCCTGAAAGAGACCTACGACGGCGTGGCCCGAAACCAGGCTCTGCAGGAAAGCGCGGCGGACGATGTCAAATACTATCTGGGCTGGATCTGGGATCAGAACGGAAAAAAGCTGGAGCAGGAAGATTTCGACATCATTACCGCAAACGTCATCGATCCGAACGCGACGGAAGAAATGTCCGTACGCTGGGGAATCGCCGTGAACAGGACCGATCTGATCACCTTCCCGTGGGACGGGCAGCTGCTGGACGATCCTTCTGACATCGATTTTGATTATCAGCCGCTGGTCGGCATCCGGGTCAATGAGCCGGTCGCCGTTTATTCCACATCAGCGGACGGAAAATACTTCGGCGTCACCACCTCCTGCTGCACCGGCTGGGTGCGCGTGGAGGATATTGCCATCTGCAAAGATAAGGAAGAATGGCTGTCCGCCTGGGATCTTCCTGCCGAAAAGCGGTTGGTATTCTGGGGCGACAAGATGTATACGGACTATTCCAATTCCGCGTCACAGGCATCCGGTCGTATGATTACCATGGGCACCGTGCTGGAGCGAATGGAAGAAACAGATCCGGACGCGCTGGTGATCAACCGGCTGCCGCTGCATAACTATGCCGTATATCTGCCCGTGCGGAATGAGGACGGCAGCTACAGCAAAAGACCCGCCCTGATTAACGCCCGGGAATGCGTGAGCGAGGACTATCTGCCGCTAACGACCGCCAACCTGGCGAAGGTGGCACTGGCCTCCCTGGGCGACGCGTATGGCTGGGGCGCGGGACTGAATAACGAGGACTGCACCAGTCTCAATCACTCCATTTTCTGCTGCTTCGGTCTGGATATGCCACGAAACGGCACCTGGCAGCAGTTGGTGGAAAGCATGCCGCGCATCATGATCGGCGCGTACACGCTGGAAGAAAAGGAAGCGCTGTTGGACGCCCTGCCCCTCGGTTCGCTGCTGAATTTCCCCGGACATCAGATGATGTATCTGGGCAAACAGGCAGGACAGTACTATGTTGTCAGTACGGTCAGCAGCCTGATGAGCCCTTACAGCGGCAAACGCCAACGGACCCGCTGCTGCCAGATCAATACGCTGGACATCAAACGTGCAAACGGGAAAACCTGGATATCCGAGCTGAACCGAATTTTCATTCCCTGGGTTAGCTTGTCCGAAGAAGAAGAATATCCGCAGCCTGAGCTTCCGACCTATCATGAATATACCTCGTTTGTTCTGGAAAAAGGGCTGATGGATCCTTATCCCACCGGCTACTTCCTTCCGGACCGTGCCTCCACCCGTGCAGAAACGGTTGAAATGCTGTGGCGAATCGCCGGAAAGCCGGAACCGGACATGGAGGCGGAAGGCTTCCCGGATGTAGCCGCCGGTTCGGACCACGAGAAGGCCGCCCTATGGGCAAAACAGGCAGGTATTTATTCCGGTGAGGATGGCCAGTTCAGGGGAAACACCGCACTGACAGGAAACTTACTGGATGAACTTTGTCAGCGTTTCCTGGATGATGCGCCGGATGGGCTGGTTCCACAAACGGATGACGTCCTGACCCGTGCTGAACTCGCGCAGGCCGCGCAGGCCATCTGGACAGCGAATGCTGGACGTCATTGAGTTCTGCCAGTATCCGGATTATCCGACCGGCTGAGAAAGCGTTTCCCTGTATATGCTTTTGAACTACTACGGCGTGGACGTAAAGGTAGACGACATTTAAGGACAATAGATAATGCAAGGATCTGTATATTCACTGATCCGTATATCATGAGTCAATAAATACATGCCATGAGCAGCAGCCTGGCAGATCAGTAGCCGATCAAACGGATCATGATGATCCGGTGCTTGTTCCTTTCTTTTTAGCGAAGGCAGAAGCCCGATTTCATCCAGACTGACGCCAATGGGATAAAAACCGGTTTCCACCGCGTAATGCGCGATCTCTTTCCCTCCGATGGTCATCTGCCGCGGATGCTTTTCGTGTTTTAGTTCCACTTCCCAGGCTGATAATGAACTGAAGAAGATGATGTTTGTGTCATCCCCGATCATTTTCTTTGCCAGCGGTGGAATATTTGGATTATTTGTAAGTGTCCACAGAAGAATATGTGTATCCAGTAATAGTTTCATATGGATCCCTCAAACATATCAGCAATTTCTTCGTCCCAACTGTCGAAATTATCCGGAACAGTAAACACCCCTTCAGCGATGCCAAACCGTTCTGAAGCCTCTTTTTGCGGAATCCTGATCATCATGACAACCGGTTTTCCGTCTCTGGCAATATATACCGTATCTTCCTCGTGCTGTTCAAGATCCCTGACCAGCTTCGAAAGATGACTTTTCGCTTCAAGCATATTGACTTGTGTCATGATAATTCTCTCCCCTCTCTTATTTGACTAAGCTTAGTTTAGCAAATAAATCAGATTTAGTCAAGAAGGGTTTTGTATAAACCAAATGCAGGATTTAGTTTCATTCTTAATTACCAGAACCGCCCAAAACAGGGTGTTTTGTCGAGATGACATTCTTGACTGAGCTTGTTATCTTACAGCGGGAAGAGTATGGGGATTGAGCCCGGAAGGATCCACCGGGAGCGGCGGGGGTTCGGTTCCAAGGACATCATCCAGGGCATGTCCCAGCCTTTCTGCATACTGACTGACCACATGTTCCGGGCTGATCACTGTCATTTCTCCAACATACTGGAACAGCCAGGCATAGAAGGTGGGGGACAGGTGCACCTTCACGGTGACTTCCATGCTCTTCGTCTTTTTGTTTTCGATCTTTACTTCCGTTCCGAACCGGTCTGTGATCTGGTTCATCAGCTCCGGCCTGAACCGCAGCGTCACTTCTTCCTCCGGCCCGTCAAACATCCAGAAGATCTTGTCTGAATTGTCCTCCAGCTTCAGGTCCGTCGGCGCCGGCCGCCGCGCATCCGCTGTCAGCTGCGGCACTTCCATCCGGTCGATCCGGAAATTAATGATCCCGCCGTGCTTCTCGCTCCAGCCGATCAGATAATACCGGTCCTGTTTCCAGATCGTTGCATAGGGAGATACTTCGTATACGTATCCCTTGTGCTTCGGGATCCGCTCCAGGTCCGGCGTGTACTCAAAGTACCTGAACCGGATCCGGCAGTCCTTTTCAATGGCTTCCCGGATTTTCTGGATGGTATAGAGCACAAACTCGTTTTGGGCCTTCATCTGGTCTTCCACCCGGATCCCGGGCTTCAGCTGTGCCCGTTCGCTGGGCCCGGCCAGCTTTGCCAGGCGGTCTATCAGCTGACGGCTTTTTTCTTTGGTGATAAACAGGGAGGAGGCCACCGCGTCGATCAGGATCTGCACCTCGCTCCCGGACCATTCCCGGTCCAGGTATTTATACCAGGTGGCCACGCCGGGCTCTTCCCGCACCTCGATATCATATCCCGCTTCCCGCAGCATGGCGATATCGTCCCGCAGGGTGGCGGCCGTGGCATTCATGTCCTTCTCTTTGAATTTCTGCCGCAGCTCCGCTCCGCTGACGGCGCATTCCTCGTCTGTATTCTCCTGCAGCCAGTCCAGCAGGAACAGAACCCGTGATTTATTGTTGGCCATGCTTTTTCTCCCCGTTTTTTGATTGTCTCTATTGTATCACAGGCTTTCCGGGATTTCCACCGGACCCTGTCAGATTTTTAACAGGCTTCCGTTTTGGCTCTTGTCATGCGCTTCATCCGTCCCTATAATGACAATCACAGGGGGAGGAACAAAGCGTTCCGCATGTGAAGGAGGCTCACAATGAATCCAAAGAGCAGTGAATCCATGGACCGGATTATCTCCTTTGTGAACGATTTTTACAGGGATAACGGGCGTTCTCCCTCCATCCGCCAGGTGGCATCCGGAACCGGTCTGGGCAATGCTACAGTCCATCGCTACCTGACATTGATGACCGAGCGGGGCCTCATCGATTACGACGGTGAAGTGATCGTGACGGAGCAGTCCAACAAGATCCGGAACGGGGTGTTCCAGGCAGGTATCATCGGTTCCGTCCCCTGCGGACCCTTTTCCCTGGAGGAAGAATTCGTCGAGCAGTATGTGTTTCTGCCGACGGATATCTTCGGCGGAGGCGATATGTTCCTCCTGCATGCCAGCGGGGATTCCATGACCGGCGCAGGGATTGATGACGGGGACCTGGTCCTTGTCAAAAAGCAGGAGGAAGCCCGGGACGGGGATATCGTCGTCGCCTGGGCGGAGGGCGTGGGGAATACACTGAAACGGTACAGAAAGTACGGGAAAACCGTGTTCCTTCATCCGGAAAATCCGAAGTATGTGGATATCCCTGTGAAGAACTGCAGGATCCAGGGGATTGTGACCTGGGTACTGAAAAAATACCAGTGAGGTACAATTTCCCCCGGCAACTCCCACAGCCCCTGCCGGGCAAGGGCGGAACACGGTTTTCCACAGCCATCCCGGAACCCTTGATGTTCCGTTGAGCCCAGTAAAATCAAGGCTTCCATGGCGCGAAATTTCGCCTGTGGATTACCGGATCAACCATTCAAATTCACTTCCCGGGATGATATATTTTGCTTCCCCGAAAAAAGCTGCTTCCCTGCGGGACCGGCTGCCGGGCCGGCCGCGCGGGTTGATGCCCAGGAATCCCGGCGTGCAGATGGGACTTCTTCGAAGGAGGACAGACAGATGACAGAAGTGAGAATCATGGAAGGTTCTGCCTGCTGGCGGAAAGCGAGGTGCTTCTGATGGCGGAGAGAGCACCGTATCAGGCGGATGGCGGACTGGCGGAGATCACCACCAGGATCGGCTCCCGCAATACCACGGAGATCTGCATCGGCGGAACGCATTTCTGCGATGTGATCGACGGAGAGGACGGAAAATATATCGTCTACAAGGAACCAAAGAAACATACCATCCGGGCAAAGGCCCGGGACCTGATCGAGATGCTTGGATCATAAGAAGGATCCGGCAGGAATCCTGACCACCGAGCGTGGGCCCGGATAAAACCGAGGCACCGTGAGCCGGGGCAGTGATGATGAAGACCGCTTTTGCGGTGCGCAATCGTTACTGTCCCGGCTTTTCTTTTTGACTTTTTTCCGGCCTGACGGCCGCCGGCAGCTCCGGCGTTCTTTCAAGGCCCTCCGGCCGGATTTCAACCGCACCGGCTATTGAAAGGGCCGCTGCAATCACGAGAACGGAGTGTTCAGAATGATGTGCAGCGTTATTAAAGTCGCCCATTTTTGGTCCTCCGTTCTGACTGGAACGAACGGAGGAAACAAAAGTGAAAAAGGGATTACGTTGTAACGAGACCTGGTATGTCGACGGCATCAACCGCGACCGTATCCGCTATGAATTTGTTACGGAGGACGGTGTCACGCCTTCTTCCTGCATGATTCGCCTGGGGGATACGGATCCCCGGACGGGGGAGAAGATTACCGACCTGACCTTTTTCCGGGAGTATCACAAGCTCGTGGATCATCAGGTGATGAAGAACAACGATGCGATGCGTCCGGGATATACCTCTGCGGAAAAGGCCCGGCGGATGCAACGGAAGGAAGCAATCATCGCCACGTTTGCTGCGGAGCACGGGTATGCGCCTTCCACGTCGGATGTGCTCTGGTGGCTGGAGGAGGAAGAGCCGGAACGGTACAACCTGCCCCTGGACTGCCTTGTGGATGAGGAAGACGGTTCGGACGACCTGAACCGCCATGCGGCCTTCAGCATTCCCTTTGAGGAGGAAGAGGAATCTGCCGGACTGCAGGCCCTGCGGGAAGTGGCCGCGGAGCTCACGAGGAGAAAGGCGGAGGTCTATGAGGCCATGATCCAGCGCGCCGCCGGCGGGCAGGTACGGGTGCGGTTTTCGGAGATTGCGCGGAAGTGGGGAGTGAGTCCAAAACAGATTAACAAGGACCAGGAAAAGATTAAGGAAATGGTCCGGAAGCGGGCGAGGGAACTGATGGAGGAGTGACCGGAGGGAACGAAAAGGGTCGTCCCTACCGTTCCCTTTTTGCGTTTATGTATGGTATACTGTTTCCGGGTGATTAGCATGCCAAGAATAGCAAGAAAAAAGAGCATATCCAATATCTATCATGTCATGATCAGAGGGATCAACAGACAGGTCATCTTTGAAGAAGATGCAGACCGCATATGCTTTATGAAAATCCTGGACCGATGCAAGGAGATCTCAGGATTCAGGCTGTATGCCTTTGTGCTCATGCCCAACCATGTCCATCTGCTGATTGAGCCTGCCTGCGAGACGCTGAACACCGCCCTTACCCGGATCGAAACCCGGTATGCCATGTGGTTCAACCGGAAATACGAGCGGGCAGGGTATCTGTTCCAGAACCGTTACCGGAGCGAAGCTGTTGATACAAACCAGTATTTCATGACCGTATTGCGGTACATCCTTCATAATCCGCTGAAAGCAGGCTTGGAAAGCCGGCCGGGGAGTTATCGCTGGAGCAGCTATTTTGCCTACGAAAGAGGGAAAGGCGCTGTGACAGACACGCAATATGCCATAGATCTTTTCGGCGGCAGGGAGAATCTGATGGAATTCCTTTCCATGAACAATGAGGATGCTGTCATGGATGAGGAAGATTTTGACCGGCGGCTTCGGGAAGAGCAGGTCCGGGAAAAGATGATGCAAATCTCCCGGTGCGCAACCACTGCGGCTTTTCAGCAGCTGGACCGTCCGCTCCAGAAGGAATATGCTGCACAAATGTATTTGAGTGGGGTATCGCTGGGCCAGATATCCAAATTCACGGGGATGTCAAAAACGACAGTATTCAAAGCAGTGAAGGCAATGAAGGATACGGATGATGAAGAAAAAGAATCTGTTCTTTCTGAGCCGTCTCTGACAGAGGGTTATGCAGACTCAGAGATCGTCTGGTAAAAGAAAAGGGAACGAAAAGGGTCGTCCCTACCGTTCCCCTGACCGAAAGGCGTGAGACTATGAGATCGTTGGATGAACTGCTCAAAGAAAACAATCTGAAAGATCCAGATGACATTGACGCGCTTCTGGAACTTGCAGAGATCATGGGCAAACTGATAGGCGATGAGCAGTATTCGGATATGGAAATCCTGATCAACTACACGATCAGCAGTGAATACTATGAGGCCTTCTCTTGGATTGTGGCCGCATTGCAGGAAGAATATGAAAAGGAATCCTGCCGGTTGAAGAACTTCACCTGCTTTATTGGGAAATCCATTGCGAATTATGATGAATTCATCAATCGGCTACAGGTAGACCTCAAAGCAATAGATAACGACTCAGAAACCATGGTAGACCATGATGGAGAAGTCCAATCGTTTTTCAACATCCTCAAATACAAGACTGCCTATCCGAATGTCATCCTGATTACAGAAGAAAACTTTGACACGAAGGATAATGATTTTATCCGATACAAACTGCAGTTCACAAACGAGATTTAAGGCTTCACCCCCGGCCAAACTTCATCAATGAAGCGCTGCCGGGGTTTTTTCTTTTCCGCTTCCCGCTGGGCGTCCCATGCCCGTAGGCGCAGGAAGCCCAGCATGTCCATCTCGTCGATTTCCTTCATCCGCCAGCCGTTTTTCATCAGCTCGTTGTATGTAGCGTAGACGTATTCCGGCAGCGTCAGGGTTCCGGAGCGATCGGAGTGATCGTCTGCAGAATCTCCTCCGCTTCCTGCGTCACCGGAATCGTAGGGAAATAATCCAGCACCTCTGTGGTCTGGGTCTAAACCGCCATCAGGGCCAGCGCGATATCGTGTATTAGCCGGTCAGCGGGATAATTGTCATACACTTCATCTGGGGTGAACTGGTTATTGAAAAGGATGCAGAACCATTTCACCATGGTATTCTCTGCTTGTTCACGACATATGATTCCTCTGAAATTGAAGTAAGGGTTCCGGTAACCCCGACTCCCAAAAACGGGCTGCACGATTTGAGCTATGTCATGACAGACAAGATCGTTACAGTTGACAGGAAGATGCTGGGTGAAAGAATCGGTGTGGTTTCAGACACTGATATGGCATTGATATCAGAACATCTCAGGAAAATCCTGGCGCTGTAAGAAGCAGCCATATACCAATGCGCCCGAAAGGGAACGGAAAGGGTGGGAACGAAAAGGGTCGTCCCTACCGTTCCTACCGTTCCTGTGTTCAGCGTGGAGGACAAAAATGACATAAATTTGTCCTTCGCACTGGACAAAATGCATCTCATACTGTATGATGTGCAGGGAGGTGAGGGGAATGAATCACAGCTTGCTGAAAAAGGTTATAACGGATCAGCATCAGGTTATCCGGGAAAGCAGGATATGCAGGCGGCCGTATTCATTTGAAAAGAATGGAAATTATGTTCTTACCGGCATTCGCAGAGCAGGGAAATCGACACTTCTGTATGGAATTGTACAGGACCTGATCGCTGACGGAATCAGCTGGGAACAGATTATCTATATAAATTTTGAAGATGAACGCCTCGCTGAATTTACCCGGGAGGATTTTAATGACATTATTGCTGTGCAGAGCGAAATGAGCGACCGGAAGGGATACTTTTTCTTCGATGAAGTCCAGAACATTCAGGGCTGGGAGAAATTTGCCCGAAGAATGGCCGACAGTAAGGAACGGGTCTATATCACCGGAAGTAACGCCAAAATGCTCAGCAAAGAAATAGAAACAACACTGGGCGGGAGATTCCTTGAGAAGTATGTTACTCCGTACAGTTTCGAGGAATATCTGACTGCCCGGGAGATTCCCCATCAATCTTCCGATCTGATTGCAACCAAAGCAAGAGGCAGGATCGAATCAGCTTTTCAGTGTTACCTGGAAGAAGGCGGTTTGCCTGAGTCGCTGATCTATACTTCCAAAAGAGAATACCTCAGCACGGTTTTGCAAAAAATTATTTTGGGTGATATTGCATCCCGGAACAACCTGAAAAACGATTATACGTTGAGGATGCTGATCAAAAAGATCGCGGAAACGATCTGTAACGAAATATCCTATTCAAAACTGCACGGTACATTGAAGGGAATAGGGCTCAGTACGGGCAAGGATACAGTCATTGATTACATTACCTATGCAAAGGAAGCTTATCTGCTGTTCACGGTTCAGAACGGTTTTTCGGCATTCAGTGAACGCGAGAGTACTCCAAAGTACTATTTTGAGGATAATGGATTGCTGAATCTGTTTCTGTTTGATAAGTCATCCATATTGCTTGAGAATATGGTGGCTTCTGCTCTCCACCGCAAATACGGGGATCAGTTTTACTTCATGAAATCATCCAGAACCGGAACAGATGTGGATTTTTACGTGCCTGAACGATCTGCGGCAATACAGGTTTGTGTTGATATCAATGATTCATCATTTGGCAGGGAAACCGGGAACCTGGTAAAACTTCGGAACAGTTACCCGAATGTACAGGAGCTGATCACTGTAACAATGGAAGAGAGTTCAGAGCTGAAGGTTTCCGGGACTACGATTCGCGTTATTCCTGCTGCCGATTTTTTACTGTCATGGCTCTGAAACCCCGGTCCGGCTGCGGGAAGCGGTGGGGGGATTTTGCTCCGGGTTTTCCGGAGCTTTTTTTTGTGCCTTCTTTGAGTTCCCTTTGGGAACGAAAAGGGTCGTCCCTACCGTTCCTTTTTTTTTCTTTGAGTTCCCTTTGGGAACGAAAAGGGTCGTCCCCATCGTTCCCAGGGGGTAAATTTTGGCGTTTTTTTCACTCTTACCACTTGAGAGGAACTTTTTTCCTGCGGAAAGGAGGATTGGATATGAAACCAGGTTGATTCGATCGAGATATGTGAAACGAGCAAGGAATAACGGAGGTATGTATGACGGACAAAAAAGATCTCCGCGGCAACCTGATCAAAATGCGGGAGGTCGCGGAATTCCTGAACGCCTGGGCGGACGACCTGGAAAAGACATTGCAGAACAAGGGCGCCGGGGCTGCCGGTGATACGGAAACAAAGAAAATGACGCTGGCGGAGGTGCGGGAAATCCTGACGGAAAAGCATGCGGCCGGGTTTAAGGAACAGGTCAAGGCCCTGATCGAATCCTACGGGGTGACCAGTCTCCGGGATGTGCCGCCGGAGCATTACCGGGAGCTGGCGGAGGCCGCGGCCGCCCTGGGAGCCGGGGAGGAGGAAGCGGATGCCGGATAAGCACGCATTTTTATCGCCTTCCTCCTCGGAACGCTGGTACAACTGCACGCCGAGCGCGTGGCTGTGCGAACAGTTTCCGGACCTGGGCAGCGTGTTCGCCGCGGAAGGAACGGAAGCGCACCGCCTGTGCGAATACCTGCTGCACGTAATGCTTGGCATACCGGACGCGGACCCCAGGCCCTCCCTTACGTACTACAACGAAGAGATGGAAGAGGCCGCGCAAGGATACGCGCAGTACATCCGGGAAAAGCTGGAGACCCTGAAAGCCTCCGGTGATACACCGAAGGTATTCGCGGAGCAGCGGGTGGACCTGCGGATGTATATCCCGGAGAGCATGGGGACATCGGACTGCGTGATTGTGACGGAGGATGAAATCATCATTATCGATTTCAAATACGGCATGCACCGGGTACCGGCATCCTCCCTGCAGCTGCGGATCTACGCGCTGGGAGCCTGCGAACTGTTCCGCGGGCTGTACGACTTTAACCGGGTGCATACGGTGATCTACCAGCCCCGGATCCATTCAGTGGATGAAGCCGAAATGGGCACGGACGAACTGTACGCATGGGCGGAAAAGGAACTGAAACCCCGGGCGAAAGCCGCTTTTGACGGGGAAGGGGAATTTCACGCCGGAACCTGGTGCCGGAACTGCCGGGCCAGGCGGTGCTGCCGGGAACTGGCGGAACACCAGCTGGCCATCGCAAGGTACGACTTCCGGGATCCGCCGCTTTTGTCGGACGAGGAAATCGCGGAAGTGCTTTCCCGGCTGGACGACCTGGTGAACTGGGCCGGCGCAGTGAAGGAATACGCGCTGCAGGAAGCCCTGAACGGCCGGAAGTTCGCCGGATGGAAACTGGTGGAAGGGAAGGCTGCAAGAAAGTTCTCAGATGACGCCGCCGCGGCCGAACGAATCCTGGCGGAAGGAAAAGACCCCTACGAGAAAAGGATGATGGGCCTGACGGCGCTGGAAAAGCTGCTGGGGAAGAAAAAGTTCGCTTCCCTGCTGGCGGACCTGATCGTGAAGCCCGTTGGAAAACCGACACTGGCCCCTGCAAGCGACAGGCGGCCTGAAATGATACCTGTTGAAAACGTGTTCCAGGATGAAACAAACGAAAGTGAAGGAGAAAAAAACAATGAGTAAGAAATCTGCGGATCCCTGCAAATTTGTAACCGGAAAGAATGCCCGCCTGTCGTATGAGCATGTATTTGAACCCTCTTCCGTGAACGGCGGCACACCGCGCTATTCGGCCTGCGTGCTGTTTCCCAAGACGGATACCGAAGCGGAAAAGAGAGCCCGGGCTGCGGTGGAAGAAGCTTACCGGGGCGGGGAAAGCACCCTGAAGGGAAACGGAAAAACGCTGCCCCCGATGGCCGCAATCAAACTGCCGATCCGGGACGGGGACCTGGAACGTCCGGACGATCCCGCATACAGGGGATGCTGGTTCGTGAACGCCGGATCCGTACGCCCGCCGGTGGTGGTGGACGCAGAGAAGAAGAACATCACGGACGCGAGCGAGATTTATTCCGGATGCTATGTCCGGGTGTCCATGCACTTCTACGCATTCAACACCAATGGAAACCGGGGCATCGCCTGCGGCCTGGACGGGGTGCAGAAGATCCGCGACGGAGAACCCCTGGGAAGCCGCTGCAACGTGAATGTGGACTTTGCCGACGATGACGACGAAAGCGATGAGGATTACCTGTCATGAGAGAGAGGCTGAAAAACCTCTCCATCGATATCGAAACCTATTCATCCGAAGATCTGGCGAAAGCCGGCGTCTACCGCTATGCGGAGGCGCCGGACTTCCGCATTCTTCTGTTTGGATGCTCTGTGAATGGCGGACCGGTGGAGGTATATGACCTGGCATCCGGCGGGGAGCTTCCCGATGAAATCCTTTCGGCGCTGACGGATGACCGGGCGCTGAAATGGGCATTCAACGCTTCTTTCGAGCGGGTATGCCTGTCGCGGTTCCTGCGGGACAAAGGAAAACTTCCGGAAGGGGAATTCCTTTCACCGGCATCCTGGCGGTGCACCATGGTCCGGTGCGCATACGCGGCGCTGCCGCTTTCCCTGGCGGGCGCCGGCGTGGCGCTGGGACTGGACCGGCAGAAGATGACGGAAGGCAGGGAGCTGATCCGCTTCTTCTGTACGCCGGGGCGGGCAACAAAGAAGAACCCGGCAGGCGGAAGGAACCTGCCGGAGGCGGATCCGGAGAGATGGAAAAAATTTATCGATTACAACCGGAGAGACGTGGAAGTGGAAATGAACATCCAGCGGCGGCTGGAAACATACCCCGTGTATGAAAACCTGTGGCAGGAATACGCGCAGGACCAGGAGATCAACGACCGGGGCATCCGGGCGGATACGGAACTTGTGGCCTCGGCCATGCGGATGGACGGAAAGGCCCGCAGGGAACTGACGGAAGCGCTGGCGGAAAAGACACAGCTGGCCAATCCGAACTCGGTCATGCAGGTGCGCGGATGGCTGCGGGGACACGGAATGGAGGCGGAAAGCCTCGGAAAAAAGCAGGTGAATGAAATGATCGGAAAAGCCAATCCGGAAATCCGGGAGGTACTGCTGCTGCGGAAACAGCTGGCGAAGAACAGCGTGCGGAAATATGAAGCGATCGCCAAATCAGTCTGCCGGGACGGGCGGGTGCGCGGGATGTTCCAGTTTTACGGTGCGCCGAGATCCGGACGGTGGGCAGGACGGAATGTACAGCTCCAGAACCTGCCACAGAACCATCTGCCGGACCTGGAAGCGGCGAGGAACCTGGTGAAAGCCGGGGAGTATGAAGCAATCCGGCTGCTGTTCGGCTCCGTGCCGGATGTGCTGAGCGAACTGATCCGCACGGCGTTCGTCCCCGCGGAGGGAATGAAATTCATCGTATGCGATTTCTCAGCAGTAGAAGCGCGGGTACTGGCCTGGCTGGCCGGAGAGAAATGGCGGACGGAAGTGTTTGCCTCCGGCGGGGATATCTACTGCGCCAGCGCGTCGCAGATGTTCCATGTGCCGGTGGAGAAGCACGGAGTGAACGGTCATCTGCGCCAGAAGGGAAAGATCGCGGAACTGGCGCTGGGCTACGGCGGCGGCGCCGGCGCCCTTCGCAGCATGGGAGCGACGGAAATGGGCGTGCCGGAGGAAGAACTGCAGCCCCTGGTCTCCGCCTGGCGGCAGGCGAACCCGAGAATTGTCGAGCTGTGGAAAGAAGTGGACGACGCCGTGAAAAGGGCAGTCCGGGACAAAACAACGGTGCGGATGGGCGCGCTGACCTTCTCAAGGCACAGCGGCGGCCTGTTTATCCGGCTGCCGTCGGGACGGATGCTGGCCTATCCGTATCCGCAGATCGGGGAATCCGTGTACGGATCTCCCTGCATCGAATACATGGGACTGAACACGGCGCGGAAATGGGACCGGATCCAGTCCTACGGCCCGAAGTTTACGGAAAACATCGTGCAGGGGATTTCCAGGGACCTGCTGTGCAACGCAATGCGGAACCTGAAAGACTGCAGGATCGCGGCGCATGTGCACGACGAGCTCATCATCGAAGCGGATCCCGGCGTATCGGCGGAGGAAATCGCGGAAAGAATGTCTGTGTGTCCCAAGTGGGCGGAAGGATTGCTGCTGCGGGCGGACGGATACGAATGCGCATTCTACAGGAAGGATTAACAGGGAGGTGAACAGGGATGAATCCCCTGCTGAAGGTTTCGCTGTGCAACCGGCGGACGAACCGGAAATATAAAAACCAGGAAAAGCCCTGGTCCTGGCTGAAGGACCGCAACCGTATTCCGATCCGCACGACGGAAACGGCGGAAGAATACCCGAGACTGTCCAAAGAAGAGCGGGACGACCTGAAGGACCAGGGCGGGTTTGTGGGCGGATGGCTGCGGGAAGGTGTGCGGAAGAACGGAAATGTGCTGTGCCGGACCATCGGCGCGCTGGACGCGGACAATATTCCCGGGGATACGGATTTCCCCGCGCTGGTGCGCAAGGCACTGCCGGGCGTGGAATGGTTCCTGTATTCAACGCACAAGCATACGCCGGCCGCTCCCAGATACCGGCTGGTGATCCTGCTGGACAGGGAAGTATCGGAAGAGGAATATCCGCCGTTGATGCGCCAGGTGGCGAAAGATATCGGAATGGATTATTTCGATGATTCCACCTACCAGGCGAACCGGATGATGTACTGGGCCTCCTGCCCGAGCGACGGCGTTTTCGTCTTCGATGAATCCTGCGGGCGCGCGCTGGCAACAGACACCTACCTGGCAAGATACGAAAACTGGAAGGACGCGTCCCAGTGGCCAACCTCCTCCCGGCAGTCGGAAGCAGAACGGCAGGCAGCAGAACGCCAGAAGGATCCGCTGGAAAAGGACGGGGTCGTGGGCGCTTTCTGCCGGACCTATTACCCGGTGGAGACAGCGCTGGAAACCTTCCTTTCAGATATCTACCAGCCAACGGGAATCGAAGGACGGTGGGACTATGTGCCGGCGGATTCCACAGCCGGCGTGGTGATCTATGACGGGCGGTTTGTGTATTCGCACCATACGACGGATCCGGCCTGCGGGAAACTGCTGAACGCTTTTGACATTGTCCGGATCCACCGGTTCGGGAATGATGAAACAAAGAAATCATTCCAGGAGATGGCGGAATTCGCGCTGGAACAGGAAGAAGTGAAGCTGCTCCTGGATAAGGAGCGGATGGAAAGAGTCACGGATGATTTCGGGGATGAAGAGGAAGCGGACCGGACCTGGGCATCCCAGCTGACCTACAACCCGCGTTCGGGGGAAGTGGAAAACACATCGCAGAACCTGCTGCTGATTCTCCGCAACGATCCGGCCTGCGCCTTCTTCGCCCTCAACGAAATGGCCGGGAAAATCCAGCTGACCGGTGAAGCCCCCTGGGTGCGGCCCCAGGGAAACATCTGGTGGAGGAACGCGGACGACGCGCAGCTGCGGGCATGGGTTGACGAGCATTACGGAGCCTTTTCCGAACGGAATTACACCGTGGCCTTTACGAAAGCGGCGGAGGACCGGGTTTTTCACCCGGTGCGGGATTACCTGGACGGGCTTCCCGCGTGGGACGGAGTCAGCCGGATTGAGACGATCCTGATTCAGTGCCTGCAGGCGGATGATACGCCCTATGTCCGGGCGGTGACACGCAAGCTGATGGCCGCTGCGGTAGCACGGATTTATGTGCCGGGCATCAAGTTCGACTCCGTACTGGTGCTCGACGGGGCGCAGGGCATCGGGAAAAGCTCCGTATTCCGGATGCTGGCGGGAGAAAGCTATTACTCGGAAACGCTGTCGCTGACGGATATGAACGACAAATCCGGATCCGAAAAACTCCAGGGCATGTGGTTCGTGGAAATCGGAGAGCTGGCGGGCATGCGGAAGGCGGACATTGAGAAAGTGAAAGCTTTCCTGTCAACGACGGACGACCAGTACCGGGCAGCATACGGCCACTGGGTGGAAAGCCATCCGCGAAGCTGCGTCATTGTGGCAACAGTCAACGGCGAACGCGGGTACCTGCGGGATATTACAGGAAACAGGCGATTCTGGATCGTGAAATGCCGGCAGACAGAATCCAAACGTATTTTCTCCTTTACGGAGGAAGAAAGGGACCAGATTTGGGCAGAGGCCAAGCACCTGTGGGAACAGGATGAACCGCTCTGGCTGGAAGGCGATCTTCTGAAGGCGGCGGAAGAAGCGGCACAGGACGCCATGGAAGCGGATGACCGGCTGGGTATTGTGGAGGAATACCTGGAGATGCTCCTGCCGGAAAAGTGGGAAGAGATGGACCTGTTTGAACGCAGGCAGTTCCTGAATGGAAGAAATGATCCTGTAATGCCGAGGGGAAGTGTGCGGCGAAAACGCGTCAGCAATGCAGAGATCTGGACAGAATGCTTCAGCCGGGATCTTTCCGATATGAAACCGGCCGATTCATATGCCCTCGCGGCACTCATGGTACGAGTGAAAAACTGGAAAAGAACGGACAAGACTGTGCGTGTGCCAATTTACGGACGGCAAAGGATTTATGAACGCGCGACAGAGGATGACGTCCCGGACTGCCTCCGGTGAACGCAAGCAACGCAACTTTTTCTATTAAATTATAAATTATTTTTACTACAGCAATGCAAAGCACATGGTGAAAACAGATTAAAAAGATAAGAAAAAAGTTGCGAACTTGCGTACTTGCGTCACGAAGAGAGAACGACAGTGAGAGAAAAAGAGCTGGAAAAAAGGATGGTGCGGGCCGTCCGCCGGCATGGCGGACTGGCGCTGAAGTTCGTGTCCCCGGGGATCGCGGGGGTACCGGACCGGATCGTATTGCTTCCGGGAGGCAGGCTTGTTTTCGCGGAGATGAAAGCGCCGGGGGAGAAACCGGGTGCGCTGCAGGCATTCAGGCATGAGCAGTTGCGGAAGCTGGGATTCCTGGTGGTTGTGGTGGACAGTACGGAAAAGATCGGAGAGATGCTGAATGAAATATGTTCCTCATGCGTACCAGACGTACGCGACGGAGTTTATACTGACCCATCCGGTGGCGGCCATCCTGCTGCAGATGGGTCTGGGGAAAAGCGTGATCACACTGACAGCGATGAAGACACTTTTTGAAAGGCGGGCGATTCACCGGGCGCTGGTGATTGCGCCGCTGCGGGTGGCGCGGGATACCTGGCCGGAAGAAATCGAAAAATGGGATCATCTGAAAGGCCTGACGTATTCGGTGGCAGTCGGGACGGCAGCGGAACGGAAGGCGGCGCTCCGCAGGGATGTGCAGATTCACATCATCAACCGGGAGAATCTCTGCTGGATGATGGCATCCGGACTGCCGCTGGCCTACGACATGATCGTGGTGGATGAACTGTCAAGCTTCAAGAACTGGCAGTCAAAGCGTTTCCGGGCCCTGCTGCAGATGCGGCCGACAGTGGGAAGAATTGCAGGTCTGACGGGCACACCGACCGGGAACGGGCTGATGGATCTCTTCGCGGAATACCGGGTGCTGGATCTGGGGGAGCGGCTGGGGCGGTTCATCGGGCGGTACCGGGAAGCATACTTCCTGCCGGACAGGCGGAATGCGCAGCAGGTATTCACCTGGAAACCGCGTCCCGGGGCGGAAGAGGAGATCTACCGGAAGATCGGGGATATCACGGTCTCCATGAAATCCGTGGATTACCTGAAGATGCCCGAGTGCATATTCAGCACGGTGCATGTGCACATGGACGCGGAGGAGCGGAAGAAGTATGAGACCCTGAAGGAAAAGCTGTTCCTGCAGGTGCGGGAAGACCAGCTGGTGGACGCGAAGAATGCCGCCTCCCTGTGCGGGAAGCTGGCGCAGATGGCGGGCGGCGCCTGCTACACCGAGGACGGATCCGTGGCGCGGATCCATGACCGGAAGCTGGACGCGCTGGAGGACCTGATCGAAGCGACCGGAGGGCATCCGCTACTGATCGCATACTGGTACCGGCATGACCTGGAGCGGATTCAGGAACGGTTCCCGCAGGTGCGGAACCTGCTGACGGCACGGGATTTCCAGGACTGGAAAGCGGGAAAGATCGAAGCGGCGGCGATCCATCCGGCATCGGCCGGGCACGGATTGAACCTGCAGCAGGGCGGCAACACACTGATCTGGTTTGGACTGACGTGGAGCCTGGAACTGTACCAGCAGATGAACTCGCGGCTGTGGCGGCAGGGGCAGACAGCGGACACGGTGGTGATTTATCACATCGTGACGAAGGACTCCATTGACGAACAGATCCTTGCAGCGCTCGGGCGGAAGGACCGCACACAGGAAAGCCTGATCAACGCGGTGCGGGCGAACCTGGGCTGAAGGGAGGGCACGGTATGTATATACGGCGCAACAGAGCACGCTGGTTCAGATGGTTTAACGAAACCGGAATAAGGGAGTATGAACCGATGGAGACGTGCTGGGAGGAACTGGCGCAGGCGATCATCCTGTCGGCGGTGGCAGAATACAGGAAGGCGTTGAAGTATTTGCGGATCAATCCGCGGAACAGGGAATGGAACCGGAGGAAGGATGAATGCGAACAGTTCTTCCGGTCCTGGTGGTTCGGAATCCTGACGGATGCGGATCCGGCAACGATTATAGAAAAACTCAGAAAGGAGGCGGCGGGATGAACGCAAAAGCATATCTGTCCAGAGCCTATTATCTGGAATTGCAGGTGAAATCAAAACAGGAGCAGATCGAGGCATTGCGGTCCCTTGCAGAAAGGGTATCTCCGGGATTCGGAGGCGAACGGGTGCAGCATTCACCGAATATGTCGGCTATGGAGGACACCGTGGCCAAGATCCTGGAAAAGGAGAAGGAACTGGAGCAGCAGATTGACGAGCTGGTGGAGATGAAGCTGGAGATCGCCAGGGTCATTGACCGGGTGGAGGATGTATGCACAAAGGTGATCCTGGAGAAG
>JAFSOC010000020.1 GCA_017447185.1 Clostridia bacterium
GGCATGTTGAAGTTCGCAGCGTCGTCCTCTCCGATCTTCCATCCAGAGAAGTCATGGCCTTCCTTCACTGCGTCAGCGGCAATGGTTACAGGTGTTCCGTATACCACCGCAGTCCTGGAAGTCTCTTTGCCATCTACCGTGTAGATCACGTCATAGCTGTTGATGCTGAATGTACCGGCGATCGTTACGTCATGCGCAGGCATGTTGAAGTTCGCAGCGTCGTCCTCTCCGATCTTCCATCCAGAGAAGTCATGGCCTTCCTTCACTGCGTCAGCGGCAATCGTTACAGGTGTTCCGAACGCAACCTCTGCCCTGGAGGTCTCTGTTCCGTCAACTGTGTAGATTACATTGTACTTCTTGGCCGTTCCCGTATATGTCGCAGCGTAGGTCGCATCCGCAGTTACCTCTGCAACCTGAGGATTCCAGCCATTGAAGGTATAAGTGTATTCATCTGTTGCTGCCTTGGTCGGATCTGCCGGCTTCACGATGTTAGCCGCAGCCGTGCCTTCATCATATTCAGTTGCAGCCTTCAGAACAGTCCCATCTTCATCCACGAAGGTTACTTTATACTTAGTTGTTTCTCCCTGGAATGTTCCTTCTTCATAAACCGTGATTGTTACCAACCCGGATGCTCCGGTCTTGATTGTCACTTGAGCGCCAGTCCAGTTGCCAAACGGATATTGCGGTTCCGAAGTAATTGAACCATTGTCTATGGTGACCTTCTCTATCTTAATGCCACCGTTAATACTGAATGTGTATGTTCTATTACCTTCTATTTCTATATCGTTCTTATATTGAGTCTCTGTGTTGGAGAGGGAAACATATTCATTGAGCGCTCCCCAATTTCCAAATTGTAAATCTCCGCTGGATCCCGGTTTGCGAACCACTTTAAAGCGAATTTTAGTCGATTCGCTCGTCTCGGGATTTTCCGGTTCATCCGTCGGCTGTTGCGGTTCATCCGTCGGCTGTTGCGGTTCAATGCGCGGGCCACCGGTTCCTTCCAGCGTAAAGTACAGGTGTATGGCGCCCTGGCCTTCCCAGTAGATAATGTTGGAATGATTGACAGCACTACGGGAAGATACTTCGTCGTTAAAGGTATAGCCGTAATAGTTCAGTCGGTAAGGCACGCCATTCGTGGAATACACAGGACCGCCAAGCGTCATATAGGACTCCGGCAGGTAGAACGGCATGACAGCATACTTATTGCTGATCGTCAGGTTATTGCCGGGAGTTCCACCGTTGATTGTTCCAAGGAACTTCGGAACGTCCAGGCTGTCCTTCGTGTTAGTCTCATGATCGAACAGGATCTCCGCTTCCCCATTCTGGATCAACTGGAACGTCTCGATCTGTTCTTTACCAGACTCGTCGTTATAGATCAACAGGTAGTGGACCTGGATTTCCTGGCTGCCGGTAGGAGCATAATTCATATACATGATATGCCCAACAAGTTCATGCCCTTCCGGGGATGTTCCGGTAAACTGCCTGTCCTTGAGCTCACTCTTCTCTTTGTTATTGAACGCGTTCTGATCAGACGTAATTGCACTGTACGACAGGGTTCCCATCACGTCGTCCGCCAGCAGTACGGGATTTCCGTCATACGTATGTTTCCCAGGAATCTGATACCGGATAATATACTCGTTGTCACCAGGTGTCAGCGTCTTGTGCGTTGTCGCCGACAACGGCATAGAAACGGTAAAGCCTTCGGCTTTATCGTTTTTCCATAAGAATACCAACTGCTGTCCGTCCGCGCTGAGCACGCATTCCACGGTTTCGTTCGACATCGCAGCCGCTTGACTCGCGGTAATGGTAACGCCATCCGGAATCGTGCAGACCATCTGATCGGTAGGTTCGTACGGCAGCTTGTCGCTGTTCGGAATGGTAATCACCAGATTACCATCCGAGACGCGGATGCCGGCGGACTCCGTGACGTCCACGATCACGGGGTTGGTCGTCATTCCGGATTCCGCAAGGTTTTGCTGGCCTTCATTCTGGTCCTCAGCAAAAACGCTTGTCGGAGCGATGTTGAAAATCATGACCATGGTCAGGAACCAGGCCAACAGGCGGGAACTGCGCTTGTTCTTCATTGCAGATCTTCCTTTCATCAGCGGGGTTGGGTCAATTGCCTTTTCAGGCATAACCGGATGTTTCCGGCATTGGCAGAATTCACTATCTTATTTGATATCCTTGGCGACAACTCTCCACGTGTATGTCGCGGTGGTTATGTTCAGTTCAAAGGTGTACGTTATATCGTGTGCTCCGGGCACGTCGATCCAGTTTTTCAGATCGGTGGAGTACTGCCACTGTAAGATGTAGTCCACCCCTTCGACCAGATTGTCAAATCCGGTCTTTTTTGCTGTCAGAGTAACCATCGTTCCTTCAGGAGCGGGCTGTCCATTCGGTAAACTGGATTCGAGGGTGAGTGTCAATTCTCCTTCTGCATCCGCCCACTGGGCATACAGGTTCAGGTTGCTTTTCAGTCGTATATAACTACTGGCAGGATAGCTGGTGCCGGATCCGTCCGGGCTGGTATTCCAACCAGTAAACACATACCCTTCTCTTACGGGCTTCATAACACTCGTACTGTTCTTCGGTGTCCCGATAATGATTTCCGTTCCCGGAGCGATCTGGTAACTTCCGGGCATATTGGCAATTGCCAGCTTTTCATTTACCGGTACATTCGCATTGTAGGTAACTTCGATATTGGCCTTGTTCCGGATGACACCATCCACATGCCAGTCTCCTCCGGGAGTTTTCTTCAATACATAATAATGAATGTATTGTGTTTCCGGATCAAAGGTGATGTTACCGTCACTCTTAAGGTATTCAGTAATCTTTTCAATTGAAGGAACCCAATTCAGACATGCTGTTACATCATTCTCGACATAATAGCCATTCACCCGCTTTGTGGAATCGATATCAATTGCCCAACGGCTTTCCTTCAGAATCCCATCTTCCCAAAAGTGTCCTTTGTAGGCTCCCTTGTCATAATCATTCGGTTCATCCTGAATCACGCCATCCAGCCGGATACCAAACTGAATCTTTTTGTTTTCTTCAGTGTTATATACAGCATACAGCGTCTTCGTATCTGCAGCAATAGTATATGTTTCACCGGGCCTAAACAAATCATGGTACCTTAGTCCTGTTTTGGCGTTTTTATCAAGGAAGCCCTTTACTTCCGCCCACCCCATGAAAGCATGGCCGTTTTTAGTCGCTTCCATATTGGGGAGAATCACCTTGTCTCCTGCCTTACCCATTACAGCATTCGGTATTGATGTCGCTGTTCCTCCATTGAGGTCAAAAATTAACAGGTTCATCATACTGGCATCCTGATCGACTCTGCTCAGCATATGCCATTCATTCGCATCTTTGGCTTTACCCTGATCATTTATATTATATCCGTTATTCGGATTGCCATTCGCATTTTTCAGGGCATTATATAAGCCGTTTGTTATCCGGATTTTTCCGTTATATTCCTGAACAAACACTTCAGCTCTGCTTTCAGACAGACTAAGGGTCTTTCCATCGATGGAAAGATACTTCCCATCCGGTGTCTGGATTGTATACCATCCGCCATCTACCTGATTGAACGTCCAGGCAGGGATCTCCTTACCCAAACTGAATACTCCGTTTTCGGTCCTGGAATAAGTCGCTGAAGCAAGCTTACCATCGCTTAACTGATCAAGCAGCACTGCCCCTGAATTTTCTGTAACGATCGCCCAGCTTCCGGTGATTGTTTCGGAAAACTTTACGAATCTGTCTTCCGGAATCAGAGTTACTGTTTTGTTGGAATCAGTATTAGCAACAGCTCCCAGCTGTGCACTTTCATAAAGAGTGTCGTCCTTTTTCCTCAGACAGTAAGTGTTTCCCTTGATGTCAAACTCTCCATTTGAAATAATGATAGTCGCGAAGTTATCATCAGAACGGATCAGCAGGTTTTGGGGGGATTCAGAAACAGAAACACTGCCCTGTTTAATATTCAGATATTTTCCCGCAGCACTGATCGTATACCAGTCTCTTACTACATTCGTAAATGTCCATGCCTGTATATTATTGTTCGGAATATAGATATTATCATTATCTGCAGGCGTATTATACGCAACCGCTCCCATTTTTCCGGCCTGGTCACTTACATTGGAAAGAATCCGATTGCCGGAATTAATGTACCAAGTACCACTAAGGTTATGCGTTGGTTCCTGAACCAGGCTGCTCTCAGAATACAGTTTAAACTTCTCATTATCTGCATTCCCTGCATTTTTATCTACATATGTCGCAAAACCATAGAATGCGTTATCTCCGACATTCGTAATTGCACCACCATTATAATGGAAAGAATAGTATCCATTTCCTTTGTCTTTCACAAGAATCTTCTGAGCAGATTTCTCATCATCAACTGTAACCAAATAGAGACTCTTAGCCTTATATCCATTTGCCGCTGTACAACTGATGTAGAGATACTCTCCTGTATTCCGGGACCTAATTGTATAATAGTCACCGGTTACATGGGTCAGTGTCCAGACAGGATTCACACCTGTAACTGGCCGGATCATGCCATTTTCTTCAGTAAAGGCAGAAGACCTTACGCGAACCCGGTTGCCATCCTCAAAATTACCAACAGACATCATTACCTTAGTAGCGGTACCCAATACATAGCTACCGGAAATATCATTCACAGCAGGATAGTTGGGATAAATCTTGATGGAAGTTTCAAACGATTTCCGTTCGTCTTCTTCCCACTCTTTTTTCCATTTGAAAACCAGATCTTTTGCTTCTGCATCAAATGTCCAGGAAATGTCGTCGTTTTCCCCGGATTCAGCAGTCATGTTCTCCATATGGTAATACATGATAACCTTGCTGGTGTCGGGAGGAAGCTTCTCCTCATCAGACACAGCACCTACCGGTTCCTCTACCTTCAGATTCAGAGTAAATGAACCATTTGGATCAGCAGCAGAAAGATCCTTTACTTCTTTCTTGCCTGCATCCAGGATCTTCTCTGAAGTAACAAATGTTGAATTAAGCTTAATCTCAGGAATTCCATCGACATTGGATCCTTTAGAATTAACAACATCTCCCAAAGCAAAGCTCGGGATAATGCTGATCATCATAGTGATAGCCAGCAACAATGCGGTCAGTTTGAAGCAGCGATTCTTTTTCATGCTGATCTTCCTTTCAATAGGCAAATAGGCGATGATGCGGATTCAACGTCCGGGATGATGCATCGCGGACGCTGATCAGTAATCTTATTTCACAGGTTCAACGGACACACGGTACGTGTACTTCATGTTCTTTCTGGTCAGTTCATACTTATATACTTTCTCGGTGGCACCTTCGATGTCCGTCCAGTTCTCTCCGTCAGTGCTGTACTGCCACTGATAGGTCAGTTCAACATCTCCGAATCCGGCAGGCACTGCCTTCATGGTGATGATTGTTCCGAGGAATACAGCCTCTCCTTCCGGAACACTGATATCGATCGTTACCACCGGTTCACCGATGATTTCGAATTTTCCTTCGACATAGTTGATCCGGTAGTTGCCCTGCTGTTCTTCGCCGGTAGCTTTGATGGCATATTCGCCAACCGTTTCACCGGGTTCACGGGACAGGGTATATTCAATCGTATCTTCACCGTACAGGCCGACGACATCCGCCGTCAGTTCCGGATCTGCTTCGCCTTCATTCTTGGAGGCTTCGTTTGCGGTGACCGTTACCTGAGCGGGTGTGATCTTCAGCCAGCCGTTGTTGACCACAAAGCGGGCGATGGCGTTGGGATCGTCGTAGGTGAATACGACATCTTCCAGTTTCAGTTCGTACAGACCGCAGTCTGTTCCCTTGACACCGAGGTCTCCGGAGACCTTGATCTTTGAGGGATCAAAGGAGTCTTCATTACTGGTGGCCTCGAAGCCGTTCATCAGATGTTCTTCGCCGTCGTAAGCAATCCTCTGGCTCTCGGCATTGATGACGATCACCAGGGCCGTCTTCTGAGCAGGCTTCTCAGCGGGTTTTTCTTCAGGCTGCTCAGCAGGCTTTTCAGTGGGTTCTTCGGCCGGCTCTTCAGCAGGTTCTTCCGCGGGCTCTTCAGTCGGCTCTTCAGCAGGTTCTTCTGCGGGCTCTTCCGTTGGTTTTTCCGCAGGCTCTTCAGCCGGCTCTTCCGCGGGTTCTTCAGCAGGTTCTTCCACGGGCTGCTCCTGCACTGTCTCTTCGACAACTTCCTGCAGGATCGGTTCGGGATCGATCACTGTTACTTCAATAGTATAGGTCTGTTCTCCCTGGGTGGCGGTGATTTCCACGGTGCCGGCCTGGAGGGCGGTAACCTCACCGGTCTTGTCCACGGTGGCGATGGTTTCGTCAGCGGACTTCCAGGCGGGAGTGTAGTCTTCGTTCACATCCAGTACCAGAGTCTGGCCGAGCAGTACGTAGGTACCTTTGCTAGCCACGATTTCCAGTTTCTCTTTGAAACCTTCGGAGGTTCCAATGATCACGCCGCTGGAGTAGGTAGCACCCAGAGCGGGGACAACCTGGGTCACGATCAGGAGCGCCATCAGGATCGCTGTGATCTTTTTCATCGTTTTCTTCATCTTAACCATCCTTCCCGTCTGTTCGGGTCTGTATCGGTTCGTTTATGTTTCACTGTGGATTATTCATCCACCGTTACGATCAGGCGCCAGTTGTAGAGGATCGTGTCCGGTCTGGCTACGAAGGAGTGGGTCGCGCCGGTCGCGCCTTCCACATCTACCCAGCCGTTTCCGTCTCCGCGGTCCACCTGCCACTGATAGTGAGGTTCGAGTCCGTCGAACCCGATCAGCTCGCTGTACAGGGTAATGAACTGATCCCTGATGACCGTGTCTTTCCGGGAGGAGGTGATCAGCACCTTGCGTTCCACAGGAACGGGTTCCTCAGCCGGCTTGTTCTCGGTTTCAGCGGGCTTCTCAGCAGCGGGCTCTTCACCAGGCTGTTCCGCCGGCTCCGTTCCTTCCTCAGCGGGAGTTTCGGGGGCGGGTTCTTCTCCGGGCTGCTCTTCAGCAGGCTGCTCTTCGGTGGGCTGCCCTTCCGGCTCCGTTCCTTCTTCAATGGCAGTTTCAGGTTCCGGATCCGGCAGAACTACCACCCGATCCTTGGGGATCTTAAAGGTGGGAGACGTATAAATCTTGTCGTCTGCAATCGCAACCGCCAGCAGGCCGGTCAACAGTGTGATCACTGTCAGCATTGCAATCAGTTTCATGGTTTTCTTCATTGCATTTCACCTCATCCGTAACTGTTCATGGAGACCGTTTGGGGCTCTATTTTTATGGTTACATAATATAGTAAGTATTTTCCTCGGACAGTTACATCGGTGGTTTCCTCCCCGTATCCGGATGCATTTTCATGTCATCCATTCCCGGTGGATTCCCGTCTGTTTCCATCCGATATCGGCATGTCCTGAAAGCGCTTATAACAAGCGCTTCCGGGGGGCCTCCGGCTTCCACGGGCATCTGGTTTCCCCATGTTTCGGCCTACTATTATTATAGCAAAAACCGGTCATATCCCGGTTACATATTGCTTTGTTGTATCAGAATTCGATATAACGTTTAGGCCTCAGCCGGAGGAATCGGTTCATCCAGTGGTTTTCCCTGGGAAGAAAGCGGTCCAACGCGGTAGTTGAACACGATATTGCTGTTGGGATAACTACGGTAAAATACGCGTTTGATGCGTTCAAGCACCATGCCGCCGGTGTTGTAATTGACGGTCGGAAGTAACAGCGCAAAAATCGTCGGGGCGAACCGTGTAATCGTGTCACCCTTGCGCAGATTCTTACGCAGAATTTCCATCAGGCCGTTCATGATGTTATCCTGGCGCATGGAATCGATCTCTTTGTCGTTGTAGGGAGAGATCATGATGATGGCCAGGAACATGGTGGCGCCCAGGCGCTCCAGGTTACGCATCTGGAGGTTGAAGATTTCTTTGAATACGGTATATTCACAGACGAATGCGCCGCGGCGTTCCCCGCTCTCGCGCAGTTCGTTCCGGATGGATTCGAGGTTGAAGTCCAGCGTCTTCCCGGCGGAAACGATCTGCTTGTAGAACTCCTGCAGGTCTTCGCTGGGCTGGACGCCGAGGTAACGGTAATTCAGCTGTACCACGTGCTTGTACTGTACAAGCGCTTCACCGGTGCGGTTGATCTTGATCAGGGCGGACATGAGTTCCATGTGCAGGCGGTCGTCAAAGGAGTCCACGTCCAGTGCTTTGCGGCAGACGCTGACGATATCCGCGTACTGCGCCTTGGATTTCAGCATTTCAATATAGGCATACACCGCTGCAATGTATTTGTTGTGCAGCGTAGTGGCCTTGGCCAGCGCCCATTCGTTCTGTTCGCTGTGCTGCAGCAGGTCGCCTTCATATTTCTCCAGCAGCATATTGTACAGCTTGCGCTGTTCAGACGCCGGGACATTGGGCTCGCTCAGCCGCGTGAAAATCGCATCGATCTCATACAGGTCGATGGTCATTCCTTCGATGCATTCCCAGTGATAGGCACCGCGGTCAGAAACTACGCAGGCTCCCAGGCTCGGGTCGATCTGGTTCAGAAGCACGCGAAGACGGGAGACCAGCGTTTTCAACGCGTTCTCCGGATTGGCGCTCTTCTCCTCGTCCCACAGGGCGTTCAGCAGTCTCTGATTGGGCACAGGCGCGCCTTCGTTCAGAATCAGGTACTGAATCAGCGCGGCGCCCTTCTTGGATTTGGCAGCCAGATGATCTGTCTTCTTCTCGTCGATAAAGATCAAAAAGTGGTCCATCATCTGAATTCGAATCGTATCGGCCACGGAATAACCCTCCTGCGATTAAAATCGTAAATTCATGTCACCGTTCAGCTCTTTGGTCATTTGGTTACATTGTAACAACTATATGAACATTTGACAAGTTTTTATTTGCAGTTTTTCCCATGAAAATCCGGTCTGTTTTGTCTGCCAAAACGCAAAAAGACGGCGCAGTTTGCGAGACTGCGCCTAAAAGGAGAATAGAATATGAAGAAGGAAATGTTAGTCGATGGAGAACAGGACTACGCGGTATTCACGGTCCAGATTGTCAGCAGTCAGCGTGTAACTGTACTCTTCGCCGCTGGCCACGGTGTACCATCCGCGTTCGTCGTTGTCGTTGGCTTCCCAGATCAGGCGGTAACTCAGGTTCACATCATGGACCTTGGCTTCCAGCTTGATTTCTTCGCCGTAATGGAGATCGCCGTTATTCTTCAGCTCGATATCGGCGGTTCCGCTGTATTCCATATGCTCGTAGTTCGACGTATCGTTGAAGCGATCCAGCAGGTCTTCGGAGATGCTGCCGGCGTCCCAGTCATCCAGGATCATGGTTTCGCCGTCTTCATCGTCCTCGTCTTCGTCGCCCCAGTCCTCGTCGTCCCAGTCTTCGTCGTCCCAATCTTCGTCGTCCCAGTCGTCGTCTCCCTCTTCGTTCTCTTCAGGATCCATTTCGGGAGCGGGCTTACCGTCGATCTCGTCGCTGATGTCACCTTCGGGATCGGAAGCGGGTTCCGGGTCAACTGCGGGAGCGGGTTCGGGTTCGGGTTCAGGTTCCGGTTCGGGATCCGCTGCAGGAGCAGGTTCCGGTTCGGGTTCAGGTTCCGGTTCGGGATCCACTGCGGGAGCGGGTTCAGGTTCGGGCTGAGGTTCCGGTTCCGGGTCAACCGCAGGAGCGGGTTCAGGTTCCGGTTCGGGATCCGCTGCGGGAGCAGGTTCCGGTTCGGCCGCAGGAGCGGGTTCCGGATCCGCCACGGGAGCAGGTTCCGGTTCGGCCGCAGGAGCGGGTTCCGGTTCCGCCACGGGAGCAGGTTCCGGTTCAGCCGCAGGAGCGGGTTCCGGTTCCGGCTGGGGTTCCGGTTCGGGCGCCTGTTCAACGGTTACTTCAGTTTCACCGTCAGCGTTCGCGATAGTTACATTATATCTGCCAGGGAACGAACCAAGCAGCATTGCCAGCGCTACCAGGAAGGCAGCCAGTTTAAGCAGCTTTGTGTTCTTTGTCATGTGGGATCGTCCCCCTCCTTTCATTGCTTTTGCGTCCAGGGCCTGTTTCCCTTTTGCACCATTATTGTACCATATTACGGTTATACAAACAGTTACATATAAAAAAATCTTAAATGTTTTTCCTGTGATTATTTTATTCTTGTCCGCTGCCTGATCCCTCTGCTCCCTGGAAAGCGTCCGGGACGTTTGACAACAGATTTCTACCTATTATAAAATAGATTTGTCCATTTGGAAAGGGGTGCGTAAATGAACGGGCTGGAGCTGGCTGTGCAGGAGGCGCGCAAGGCGCTGGCCGAAGGTGAAGTCCCTGTGGGCGCTGTGCTGATGCGGGGCGATGAAGTGCTCTGGGCGGACCACAACCGCCGGGAGCAGCTGCACGATCCCACGGCCCACGCGGAAATGCTCTGCCTCCGTCACGGAGCGGAAGCATTCGGTGACTGGCGATTACAGGACTGCACCCTGTATGTAACACTTGAGCCCTGCCCCATGTGTGCGGGAGCGATGGTGATGAGCCGCGTAAAGAAATGCGTATTCGGCGTACCGGATCCGGAAAAAGGCTGCTGCGGCAGCGTGTATGACCTTCCGGCGGATCCGGCGCTGGGAAGTACGGGAAGCTGGGAGGAAGCGTACGGCACCGCGGAAGCGGAAGAGTGCCGCAGCCTGCTCCAGGAATGCTTCCGGAAACGGAGGACCGAAAAATGATCCGAAAGTTTATCGCGATACTGTTGTCCCTGCTGATTGCCCTGGCTTCGGGTACCGGTCTGGGCACCGCAACGGAGCCGGAGGCCACGGAGCTGTCCCTGTACGCCATCAACGTACGGAAAGCGGACGCGCTGCTGCTGCGCAGCGGTGAAACGGTTTACCTGATCGATACCGGCACCGAGGATGAATGGCCCGCTCTGTATAAGGTCCTGAAAAAGGAAGGTATCACCCGCCTGACCGGTGTGATCCTCACCCATACGGACAAGGACCACGTGGGCGGCTTCCCCATGCTGGTGGAATCGGATATCGAGATTGAGAACGTATATGCCTCTGCTTATTATAATAAGAAGAAAGAGAGCAAACATCCCGCGGTGAAGGCGCTGAAGAACACGGATCAGAAGGTGATCTTCCTCTCCGGCGGGGACAGCCTGCCGCTGGACGGCGGTACGCTGGAAGTGCTGGGGCCGCTGGTAAAGAATGAAGAGGCGGAAAACTGCAATTCCCTGGTAATGCTGGCCACGGGCGGCGGCGGAACCATGCTGCTGACCGGAGATATGGAGTTCCCGGAGGAGGAATCCCTGCTGCAGGCGGGCCTCTTCTCCCGGGTGGATGTGCTGAAAGTCGGCAACCACGGGGAGAGTGATGCCACCGGCGCCGCCTTTATCGACGCGGTGCAGCCGAAGGTGGCGGTCATTTCCACCAATTCCGACGACGAGCCGGATACGCCGGCCAACCGGGTGCTGAAGCTGCTGAAGAAGTATAATGTAACTGTTTACCTGACCCAGGATACGGAGGACGGCGTGCTGATTACCCTGAAGGATGGGGAAATCCTCACGGAAATGAAATAAAAAGGAAAACGGCTCTCGTCAGAGGGCCGTTTTAACATGCGAGCGTGACCATAAGCCGGGTTCTGTACTGGACGATCATCTATCCAGGCTCCGCGTTACCGCGGAGCTCAAGCGATTGCGGAGGACGCGGCGGGCCGCCGGCTTGCCTCCATTGCATCTTGCACCGGGTGGGGTTTACAGCGGAAACCGGTTACCCGGCTTCCGGGTGAGCTCTTACCTCGCCTTTCCATCCTTACCGCCCGAAGGCGGCGGTTTATTTCTGTTGCACTCTCCTTGGAGTCGCCTCCACCGGCCGTTAGCCGGCACCCTTGCCCTGCGGTGCCCGGACTTTCCTCATACCTTGCGGCACGCGATCGTCTGTTCACCTCGCACAGGCGCTATCTTACCGGTCCGGCGGCCGTTTGTCAATGTCCTGTGAGCGAAAAATGTATGAGTACAATACATAGGTAACAATAAGGGGATAAAAAAGAGAGAACCAAGTGGTATAGTGTTAAGCGACCAAACCAACACAAAAGCCAGGAGGTTCTCTCATGAGGAAGGATACACAGGAAGCAGCATTTCGTCAACGGGTACTGGAGTATCAGCAAAGGGATCATACGGTAACAGAGACAGCAATACGGTACCATCTGTCGCGAAAAACGGTACACAAATGGCGAAACAGGTGGGATGGGACAGCAAAGAGCCTGGAGGATCGGAGCCGACGGCCCAGGAGAAGTCCGAGGAAGCAAACAGAGACTGAGATCAGACTGGTAAAGCGGCTGGCGAAGAAACACAAATGGCAGGATCATATCCTGGCATATCAGGATGCCAGGGAACGAGGATATACGCGTTGCTTTGGGTGTTTCACAAAGACAATCCGAAAGCTGCTGGAGCAGAAGCCCAAGCGAGTGAAAAAGCAGCGAAAGAATAAGCCGTATCAACGAGCGGACTATCCGGGCCAAAAGGTGCAAGTAGATGTGAAATATGTGCCTCGGTGAATATTTCAGCCTCTGAGACCTGCCCGTCCGCTGTTCAGACCCACCTGTCCGCGCAATGAGTCCAACATGGCAATCCGCGAAATGAGTCCACCTTTCCGCGGAAAGAGTCCGGTCCAAGCTGCATTCTTTTCTGTAAAATAGGGCCAGGAGTTCTACTCCAAATTTACAGAAAGGAGCCAAGAACATGGCCCGAAAAATCAACGTCA